>NZ_JBITJE010000002.1:0-1387295 GCF_044459685.1 Kribbella sp. NPDC050241 | reverse complement strand
ACCACGGCCATCGCGGCGGTGCCATCGACGAACGCGTCACCGGTGTACTTCTCCTGCGAGGCGAGCTTGTCGGCGTACATCGTCCGCCAGAACGCCGCGACCTTCTTACCCTCGTCGGAGTTGAACTGCGCCTTGCCGTCCTCCACCAACTGCTTGCCGCCGCTCTCGGCCGCGAACAACGGGTAGAAATCGAACCAGGACTGGTAGAACTCGTTGCTCGGCGCCGGGTAGATGGCGAACTTCGCCGCCTTCGCCGCGACCACCTTGCGGGCCGTGGCGAGGAACTCGTCGTACGTCGCCAGCGGCGGCTTGGCGGTGTCGATCCCGGCCTTCGCGAACGCCTTCTTGTTGTAGAAGATCATCACCGGGTTCGACTTCCACGGCAGCTGGTAGTACTTGCCGTCGGACGACTTGTATTGCTGCGCGATGTCACCGGAGCGGTCCTCGATGTAGGACTTGCCATCGGAGAAGGAGTCCAGCGGCACCAGCCCGCCCTGCTTCTGGAACTGCGAGACCGAGGCAGGCGAGGTGTTGAAGATCAGGCAGGGCGCGTTACCCGCCGTGATCGCGGCACCGATGACCTCCTCGGAGCTCTTCCCGGTCGGGATCTCCTGCGCGGTGACCTTCTGGTCCGCGTGCGCCGAGTTCCAGCCCGCGACCATCTGCTTGGCCCAGGCCACTTCCTCGGCGTTGTTCGAGTACCAGATGCTGATCGGCCCGCGGGCCGAGGCAGCGGCGTCGGCGTCACCAGAGCCACCGCCACTGTCGCCACACGCGGCGAGCGAGCCGGCCAGTACGAGCGCCAGCAATCCAGCTTGCAACTTCATGATGTTCCTCCAGCTAGGCAGGGGAAGGGGACCCCAGTGATGGTGGCGCGCCGGTGGAGCGCCGTACGACGAGCTGCGCCGGTGGCAACTCGACGTCGGGGACGTCGGTGGCGCCGTCGACGACCAGGTTGAGGGTTTGGGCCGCGGCCTCTCCGAAGGCGAACGGATCGGCGCGGACCGTGGTCAGGCCGGGGTGGACGTACTCGGCCAGTTCGCTGTCGTCGAAGCCGGCGATGCTCAGGTCGTCGGGCACGGTGAGCCCGGCAGCCTGGGCGGCACCCAGGCCCGCGATCGCCATCCGGTCGTTGGCGTAGACGATCGCGGTCGGCGGCTGCGACAGGGTGAGCAGCCGCCGGGTGGCTTCGATCCCACCAGCGGCGGTGAAGTCGCTGGTTTCCACCGCGACCGGCTCCAGGCCGGCGGCGGCGAGCGTTGAGAGCAGTGCGGTGGACCGGGCGGTCGCGTGCACGAACGCCTGCGGACCGGCGACGTGCGCGATCCGGGTGTGGCCGAGGTGGATCAGATGCTCGACGACCGCGACGGTCCCGGGCCGGTCGTCCAGGATGACGGCGGGGAACGGCGACGTCCCGTCGGGCCGGTTCAGCGTCACGGCGGGCAGGCCCAACTCCGTCAGCAGGGCGATCCGCGGATCGTCGTGCCGGAGGTCGGACAGGAACACCCCGTCCACCCGGGCGTCCTGCGCCAGCCGCCGGTAGCCGGCTTCCTCTTCCTCGCCGGCCGTGACGACCTGCAGCACCAGCGCCTGTCCTCGCGAGGACAGCACGCTCTCGACGCCGGCGATGAAGGCCGGGAAGAACGGGTCCGAGGACAGCACAGCCGGATCCCGGGTGATCACCAGTCCGAGGGCGAACGCCTTCGAGACCGACAGCGAGCGGGCGCGGTTGCTCGGCCGCCAGCCGAGGTCGTCGGCCGCGGCGAGGATCTTGTCGACGGTCGCCCGCGCCAGCCCCGGCCGCCCGTTCAGCGCGAACGAGACCGCGCCCTTGGACACGCCGGCCCGCTGCGCGACATCCGCGATCGTCGGCCGCTGCTTGCTCATCGACACCTCGTCTGGCGGGATTTAAACCGGTTTAAGGCCTATCTAAACCGGTTTAAACGGTGCTCGTCAAGACCACATCGTCGAGTGGTATGTCTCAGACCGCGAGCGCCGTACCGGCGGCTCCGAGGTCGCGCAGCAGGACCTGGCCCTGCGCCCGTGCGCGGCGGTCCGGAGCCGTTGCCAGCACGACCGCCTGCTCGTAGCGATCACCCAAGGCGGCCCAAGCGGTCGCCGCCTCCTCCCAGCGTCCGGCGAGAGTGGCGGCCCAGGGGCCGGGCGCTCCGGCCGGAGCAGCGACGTCGATGCCGGCTCGGACCAGATAGGCAGACAGCTCGGCCTGCATCGTGCGGTGTTCCGCCTCCTTGACGAGGGTCAGCGCCAGCCGGGCGTCGTCGGTGAAGGCGCCCAGGGAGCCATCCAGCCATCCGAGCTCGATCCGCGCGACCGCCAGCGTGCCCTCGACGTAGCCGTCGTCCGCGATCGGGCGGGCGGCCAGCGCCGCCGCCAGCACATCACCCGCTTCGCCGTCTCCGCGCCGCGCGAGAAGCCGAGCCAGCAGGTTGCCGGCGAGCGCTGCCATCACCCCCGGCTCGCCCGGACTGTCCAGCAGGGCGCGGAGTTCGGCGATGGCGCGGTCCCACTGTCCTCTGCTCGCCTGCACCGCAGCCGCGGTGAGGCGCAGGCGGTACTGGCCGGCGAAGAACTCACCGTCCGCCGCGGCCCGCAGACCGCCGGCGACGTACTTCTCCGCATCGTCGAACCGGCCGCTGCGGTAGGCGCCGCCGGCGGCGTTCACGTAGCACCGCACCACTGTCTCCACGCGGCTGTCCGCCCCGGCCAGGGAGATGGCGCGGCGCAGATCCTCGTCGCCGCGCAGGTCACCCCGGGCCAGCCGGGCGTCACCGAGGTAGCACCCGGCCTGTGCCTCCAGATCGCTCCGGCCCAAGCTCTGCCCGATGGCGAGCGCCCGCTCGGCGTAAGCCTCAGCCCGCTCGCCAGGCTCCGCGACAATCCCGATCGTCGCCAGATTGCTGTGAGCGCGGGCCTGCTCGATCAGCGCGGCCGCGAGCCGCGCGTCGTCACCCGTCGGCTCCAGCAGGTCCGCAGCTTGCTCGGCCGCCCGCCGCGAGCGGAGCGGGCCGCTCGCGAACAGGGCCACCCGTGCGAGCACCATCAGCGCGTCTGCCTGGAGGATTGCGTCGCCGGCTGCCTCGGCGGCACCGACACCGCACTCGGCGGACTCCAGTGCGGCCTCGAATCGATTCACGACGTACAGCGAGTAGGCCCGTCGGGTGAACAGGTCGGCTGCCTGGTGATCGCCGAGCAGCTCCCGATGCCGCAGTACGACGTCCAATACGCCGGCCGCCTGGCGGTGGGCACCGAGTCGGGCGGCTTCGAGCGCGGCGGACGGACCGTGCTCCAGGATGACATCGACCCGCCCGCCGCGCTCCGCGTGGTGCACCAGCCGAGCGGGCTCCACCACAGGACGCCCGAGGAGTACGTCGACCACGACGCGGTTGGCCTGGACCCGCTCGCCCGCAGTGAGCGTGGCCTCGATCACGCGCCTGGCCAGCTCGTGGCGGAACGCGACCGTCGTGTCGGCTCCGATGACCATCCCAGAACGCTCGGCCTCGATCAGTACCGCTGGATCGCCCTCCGCGAGACTCTCGGCCAGCCACCGTTCCGCCCGGGTCGGGATGACCGACAGGCGTTCCACCAGCGTTCGCACCGGAGCCGAGAGTTTGCCCAGGCGCGCCAGTACGGCGTCGCGGACCGTCTGCGGTACGTCGCCACCCCCACCGGCGGCGAGCACTTCGGTGACGAAGAACGGATTCCCCTGGGTGACCCGATGGATCTCGTCGGCCTGACTCGCGGTGGCGGGCCCGAGTTGCCGCACAGCATCGACGGTCAGCGGCGGCAGTGTCACCCGTCGTACCGAGGAACCGGTCAGGCTGCCGAGCAGCTGCCGCAGCGGGTGTCCCGGATCGATCCCGGTCTCCCGGAACGTCACCAGGAGCACGGCCGGGATGCCCGGGAACCTGCGGGCGAGGAAGCGGATCGCGTCGAGCGTCGCATCGTCGGCCCAGTGGATGTCCTCCACCACGACGACCGAGGGACGCTCGGAGAAGACGCGCAACAGCGCGCCGTCCGGCCGATCGGCGGACAACGCGGCGGCGAGCTCGGCGTCATGCTCGGCCATGTCGCGGAACGGCCCGAGGCTGCGTGGCGCGAGCAGGTCGTCACAGTCTCCGATCGCCACGTTGATCGCGGGCGCCAGCCCATCGAGGAACGCGTGAACCAAGGCCGTCTTGCCGGCGCCGGCTTCCCCCGAGACCAGGATGACGACACCGCGGCCTTCGCTGACAGCCGCGCCGGCCGCGCCTCTGAGCTCCGCCAACTCGGCGTCCCGCTCGACCAGGGTCGAAGCGTGCGGTTCCGCGACCAACTCCGTCTGCTTAGACGGGGTCACGGACGTCAGAAGGCGTTCACGCAGTACGACGGCTTCCGGACCCGGCGAGATGCCGAGCTCGGTGGCCAGAGCGCGTTCCATCCGGTCGTAGCGGCGGAGCCCGTTCGTTCGATCACCAGCCACGACCGCTTCGCGCAGGAGCTCGACGTGGGCCTCCTCGTTCGCCGGGTCCATCGCCAGGAGGTCCTCCCAGCGACCCGCGCACCGCAGCAGTCGCATGACCCGCAGCCGAAGCTGCTCGCGCGGATCGTCCAGCCACGGCTCGGCCAGGTCGTCCGGCAGCAACTCACCAGCCAGGTCCAGAGCAGTGGCACACAGTTCGGGCGACGCCGGCTCGCCTGCGAGCGCATCCCTGGCGGCCGCTTCGAACCGTCCGGCATCGACCTCGAGAGACGCGTCGGGAAAGAGCGCGACGACCTCGTCCTTCAGTACGACGGCGTCCCGGTCGTCGAAGACGGCCCGGGCATAGTGGGCGGCCTTGTGCAGCCGCGGAAGCGCGGCATCCAGCGTGAGCTCCGGCCACAGCGCATCCACGACCCGGTCCCGGTGCAGTCTGCCGCCGGGCGCCAGCGCGAGCAGCTTGACCAGCGTGGCGGCCTGGCGGCGGCTCCACCGTCCGTTGGGAATCGGCGTGCCGTCGACAACGACGGTGAACCCGCCCAGCAGCCGAACCCTGACCTGCACATCTCGGATCGTAGGCGCCTGGACGACCCCCAGCTACAGCACGGAGTACGGGATTGCCAGCGACCGCAGGTGTTCGACCTCGTCCCGCATCGCGGAGCTGACCTCCCGCAGCAGAAGCCGGACCTCGTCCATACTCCACGCGTACGACGCGACGCTCTCGGTGGCGTCGAAGAACCGGCGCGAGAGCCGGTCCCGCGTGGCCTGGTATTGCGTCAACGCGACCGCCTCCGGGCCTTGGAGGATCGCGTCAGTCAGGAGCTCGGCGTCACGCAGACCGTCCGTCATGCCGTGGGTGGTGATCGGGTCCTTGTAGTAGCCCGCGTCCCCGACCAGCGCCCAGCCCGGCCCCACCGACTGGCGCATGAACCCTGCGGCACCAGCCCAACCATGCAGGCGGCCAGTCGGCTCTGCCGAGAACACGCGCTCGGCCAAGCCTGTCTCCGTGAGCAGTGTGACGAACGCTTCCTCGGCCCCGGCCCGGCGCAGGGCTCGCATCCGCACCGGAGTCGTCGCAACGAAAACGCAGGTCAGCTCCTCGTTGGTGGGCAGGAAACCGGCGCCTGCACCGGGTGCGTACGCCCACTCGTACCCGGTAGTCCGCAGCCCGGCGTAGTACCGATAGAGGATGGCGCTGCGCGACTCGCCTCGCAGTACGACGGGAGCGTCGACTGCGGATGCGACGACGGACCGGATGCCATCGGCGCCGATCGTCAACCTGGCGTGGAGATCCGCGGTACGCCCCGCACGATCTTGAACGTGAGCACCAGTGACGCGTCCACTGTCGTCTCGCAGCACCATCGTGACCGCGGTTCGATGCCGTACGTCGGCTCCGGCATCAGCGGCCGCGTCGACGAGGATCCGGTCGAGCACCTGCCGGCGAGGTGCGTACAAGGCGTCCACACCACCCTTGGCACGGATGGTGACCCGCTGGTCCTCGCGATCGCTGTAATGGAAGGTCGTCTCGCGGATCGGTGGTGTGCCGGCGGCGGTCAGCGTGTCCAGCAGGCCCCACCTCGACAGTTGCAGAACCCCTGCGCGCATGAGGCCATGGGTGGAGACAGTGTCGCTGCCATAGGCAGAACGCTCGACCAGAGCGACGCGAGCACCTGCCCGGGCGAGCAGCATGGCGGTCGATGCCCCTGCCACCCGTCCGCCGACAACCAGGACGTCGTACGGCGTGCTCATCGCGCCGACTCCACCGTGCAGGCCGTCAGCAGGTGCTGTACGACGGTGTGGGAGTCGTGACGGGCGCCGTCGATGAAGCCCGAGTCACGCCGGTACTGGAACCGCTGCCCGACGACGTACACCCCAGGAGCAGCAGTGATGCCGCGGTCCTGCTGGATGTAGCCGTCAGGACCGACGATCGGCAACCGGAGCCACGGGTACTCGGGCCGGTAGCCGGTAGCGACGAGCACGGTCCCGATACCCGCCATCGACAGGTCGACGCTTTCCGCCGGTGCAGCGAGGCTGGGTGGGCGGATGGCCGGCGGGACCTCGCTGGTGAGGCCGGTGCACGCGATGTACTCGTCGACCGCGTCGAGCAGCCGATGCATCCGCAGATCGGCGGTCGCCGCGCTGTCAGCCAAGTCCAGCCGGAACAGCGCCCGCGATCCGTCCATACCGTCGAAGCGGCCGAGCAACCGAACCCCGGCACCCTGCAGCGTCGGCAGGTCGACCTGGCGC
Source organism: Kribbella sp. NPDC050241 (assembly GCF_044459685.1). Classification (NCBI taxonomy): domain Bacteria; kingdom Bacillati; phylum Actinomycetota; class Actinomycetes; order Propionibacteriales; family Kribbellaceae; genus Kribbella; species Kribbella sp. NPDC050241. The sequence continues at coordinate 1,380,571 of NZ_JBITJE010000002.1, read as the reverse complement.
GGCCGCTCTCCCGGCCGGTGCCCGATCAACTGCATCGACGGCTCCCGCCGAGCAGCCGCCCGATCGGGTACGTCGTCGATCGTCCGGGCCAGCCGCCCGATGCTCTCCAGCCACCAGAAGATGTCCATGCCGCGGTAGCAGCGAGGCATCCTGGTGTGCCGGCCGACCGACAGGTGTACCTGCCGGCCGGCCCGGTTGAGCTCGTCGGCGATCTGCACACCGGACGACGAGGCACCGATCACCAGCACGCCTCCGGGAGCGAGCAGGCCCGGCGAGCGGTAGTTGTTCGCGGTCAGGACCTCAGCCGCGCCGAGTCCGGCCGGCACTCGTGGCGCACCGTGCGGCCCGGTCGCGATCACGACATGCCTGGCTCGCCAGCTACCGCGATCGGTGACCACTCGATAACCCCCGGAGCTCGCCTGGGTGACCTCCAGCACCGTTGCTTCGGACACCACCGGGGCACCGAACGAATCGGCGTACTGCACCAGATGGCGAACGAACCGGCCGGCGCTCAGGTATCCATCCGGCTCGGGGCCGTCGTACTCCCAGTCCGGCAGCCGGAGCATCCAGTTCGGATTGACCAGCCGGAGCGAGTCCCAGCGCTCGGTGCGCCACCGCTCGGCGATCCTGCCCCGCTCGATCACCACGTGGTCGCGACCGGCCCCGGTGAGCAGCCGGCTCACCGCGAGCCCCGCGTGCCCGGCGCCGATCACGATCGTGTCGATGGTCCGCATCGTGCTCCCCTCCCTGGCTGCGGCTGAGGTGTCAGCCGGTGACCACGTCGATCACGACGGACGTCGGGTTGGCGAGTACGTCGTACACGGCCGAACGGCGCCGGGACTGCTCGACGATGCCGCGCAGGGTTTCGTCGTCGGCGTCGCCCTCGATGGCGAGCGACACCCGGATCTGCTCGTACCCGTTGCGGACGGACCCGTCCGACAGCCCCAGGATCCCGAGCAGATCGATGTCGCCCTCGACCGTCGAGGTGACCTTGGTCAGCTCGACTCCCCGCGCCGCGGCGATGTTGGCGATGCCGGCCGTCAGGCAGGCGGCGATCGCGTGCAGCAGGTACTCCACCGGTGTCGGCCCGTTGTCCGTGCCGACGAGGACCGCCGGGTGGTCGAAGTCGAGCACGGTGTCGGACGTGTGCCGCAGTTCCTGCATGGCACCGAAGAAGCCCGACGCGGTGGAGCGGCTGTGCGTGCCGGTCTGCCAGGTGTTGCTCGCCCTGAACTGGAACTTCGCGATCTCGTTCTGCCCCTTGACCGCGTCGAGGGTGGCGAAGAGCGTCGCGGTGTCCACGCCGTTGCGGCGTGGCTTCTCGGTCGTCGTGGTCATGAATCCTCCCCTGATCGCGCCGGATGTCCGGCGTCGTGGACAACTGCCGACGACGCTAGGAGGAGCACCTTCCCCGGACCTTCCCGCCCGCTTCCCGGCGGTTGCCTAGAGCAAGCGCGCGGTCGATTCCCGGACGACGAGCTCGGTCGCCAGCTCGATGTGGGACGTGTCCAGGGCACGGCCGCCGACCAGACGCATCAGCGACTCGAACGCGAAGGCACCCATCTGCTGCAGGGGCTGTCGCACGGTGGTCAGCGGCGGCGTCGACGACTCGGCCAGGAAGGTGTCGTCGAAGCCGACGACGCTCAGATCCGCCGGCACCGCAAGTCCCTGCAGCCGGGCCGCTTCGATCACTCCGATGGCGATCGGATCGTTGGCGGCGAGGACGGCGGTGGGCGGTCGCTCCAACCCGAGCAGGCGCCGGCCCTCCGCGACACCGGTCGCGGTGATGTACAGGCCGTGCGAGATGAGCTCTGCGTCGACGTGCAGACCGGCGTTCGTCATCGCGGCGAGATAGCCATGCAGCCGGGCCTGTCCGCAGGACGACGACTCCGGCCCACCGACGAAGGCGATCCGCTCGTGCCCCAACCCGATCAAGTGCTCGGTCGCACCCAACGCACCGGTGCCGTTGGTCGCGCCAACAGTGGCCACCTCGATCGAGGGAAGGCTCAGCGCATCGATCGCCACCAGGGGCAGACCGGCACGGTCGACGGCAGCACCCTGCAGCTCGGTGAGTTCACAGGCGACGACGATCATCCCTTCGTGCCCGGCAGCGCGCAGTCGCCGTACCCAGGCATCCGACGACGAGCCGCCCAGGACGTCATCGAGCAGGGCGACCACCACGTCGACCTCGGCCTCCGCGGCGGCGCCGCTGACGCCGCGCAGGACTTCGACGGTGTACGGCGAGAGCAGGTCGTCGCAGACGAGCCCGACGGTTCGGATCCGCGTCTTCTTCCGTGCGCCCCGCTGGCGTTGCGGGACGTACCCGTGGTCAGCGAGCGCTCGCTCGACCCGGACCCGGGTCTCCTGGCCGACGTCCGGGCGTGCGTTGAGAACCTTCGAGACCGTCGCCGTCGACACCCCGGCCGCAGCGGCGACAGTCGCCAGAGTCGTCCGCCCGCTGCCCGGTGCCACCTGGTTCACTGGTTGCTCGCGGCCTGGAGGTAGGTGCGGTAACCGGCGAAACCTTCGAGGACCTCGGCGGCTGTCGGTTGGCCGGTGAGGGCGCCGACACCTTGGCCCGCGTAGATCGACGCGCGGGTTGGGTCGGCGGCGCGGGTGCCCTCGACATAGTCCGCGTGACCGCTGTCCTGCGTCTTCAGTTCTTCCTCGCGGCCGACCCAGCTGTCGAAGAAGTCGTTGCGCAGGGCACGGCCACCGAACTCGTCCGGCCAGCCCGCGCGCGACGCCGCGTCGAAGACCGTGCCGTAGACGGTGTCGGTCTCGTCCGCCTCGATCACCCGACGGCGGACCGGCTCCGACGTCAACGCCTCGGCACAGGTGAGGAACGCCGTACCGATCCAGCCGCCTGCGGCTCCAGCGGCGAGTACGGCGGCCAGCCCGCGCGGACCGGAGATGCCGCCGGCCGCGAGCACCGGGCGATCGGTGAGGTCCAGGATCGCCTGCAGCAGCGGGAGTGTGGCGACCTCGTTGCGGCCGTGACCGCCGGCCTCGGCACCACGCGCCACGATCACGTCGACGCCGGCGTCGATCGCCTCCCGCGCGTCCGCGACGGTCCCCGCCTGAGTCGCGACGACGATGCCTTCCTTCTGCAGCGCCTCGACGTACGGCGTGTAATCCCCGAAGCTGAGCGACACCAGGGCCGGTTTGAGCTCGAGCACGGCGTCGAGATGCTCGGGCCGCTCGTCCACAGACCAGGCCATCAGCCCGATCCCGTACGGGTTCCCGCCCGCCGCGGCCACGGCTCCCTCGGTCCGGATCCAGTCAGCGGTGACCGCCGACCCGGCCCCCAGAATCCCGAGTCCCCCGGCCGCCGAGATCGCGGCCGTCAGCTTCCCGCCACTCACGTTCGCCATCGGCGCGCCCACCACGGGCACCCCCAGCCCGAACCGCTCCCTCAGCCACATGCGTCCACACCACCACAGCAGTGTGGCTCCCGCCAAGGCGGGAGCCACACTGTGCAGAACTCGAAGGCGTCAGAACTTGTAGGCGTCCGACTGCGGGTCGCCATGGCAGCGCTTGTACTTCTTGCCCGAGCCACACGGGCAGGCGACGTTGCGCGGGGTACCGGCGTACAGCAGGCCACCCTCGTCGCCCGCGTCCTGGTGGAGCGAGACCTCGTCGTCGCCGTCGATGGTCGGAGCGGAGTACGACAGCCGCTGCGGGCGCCGTTCACTCAGGCCCTTGACCTGCAGGCGCGGGGTGTCTCGCGGCCGCGGCGCGTCCTGCGGGCGGATCTCGTCCTGGAGCCGGCCCGGGAACTCCGCCACCGGCGCACCGGGAGTCAGGATGTCCTCGTCCTCGGCGACGGCCTCGTCCGGTTCCGCGGTGAGCACCATCTGCTCCTGCATCGCCTTCACGTCGACGTTGAAGATGAAGGCGACCGACTCCTCCTTGATCGACTCCATCATCGCGGCGAACATGTCGTAGCCCTCGCGCTGGTACTCGACTAGGGGGTCGCGCTGCGCCATCGCGCGCAGCCCGATGCCCTCACGCAGGTAGTCCATCTCGTACAGGTGCTCGCGCCACTTGCGGTCCAGCACGCTCAGCACGACCTGGCGCTCGAGCTCACGCATCGACTCCTCGCCGAGCGTCGCCTCGCGCCGCTCGTACGCCTCCTTGGCGTCGAGGACGAACCGCTCGATCAGGAAATCCGAGGTCAGGCCGGCCTTCTCGCCGCCGGCCTCCTCGATCAGGTCGTCCTCGGTCACCTCGGTCGCGTACAGCGTCCTCAGCGCGGTGAACAGGGCGTCCAGGTCCCAGTCCTCGGCGAACCCGTCGGCGGTCGCGCCCTGCACGTACCCGGTGACGGTCTCCTCGAGCATGTCCTGCACCTGCTCGCGCAGGTCCGCGCCCTCGAGCACCCGGCGGCGCTCGTCGTACACGACGTGCCGCTGCCGGTTCATCACGTCGTCGTACTTGAGGATGTTCTTCCGGGTCTCGAAGTTCTGCGCCTCGACCTGGGACTGTGCCGACGCGATCGCCTTGGTGACGACCTTGTTCTCCAGCGGCTGGCTGTCGTCGTTGTTGCGCGACATCGCCCAGTCGACCATCTCGCGCTTGAACAGCCGCATCAGGTCGTCCTCCAGCGACAGGTAGAACCGGGACAGGCCCGGGTCGCCCTGCCGGCCGGACCGGCCGCGCAACTGGTTGTCGATCCGGCGGGACTCGTGCCGCTCGGTACCGAGCACGTACAGGCCGCCCGCCTCGCGGACCTCCTCCTGCTCGTCCTTCACCTGCTTCTCGAACTGCTCCAGCATCGTCGGGTACGCCGACTCGTACTCCTCGATCGCCTCGGCCGGGTCGATGCCACGGGCGCGCAACTCCTTGTCGGCCAGGAATTCGGGGTTGCCGCCGAGGATGATGTCGGTACCACGGCCGGCCATGTTCGTGGCCACCGTGACCGCACCCTTGCGGCCGGCCTCGGCCACGATCGCCGCTTCCCGGGCGTGCTGCTTGGCGTTCAGCACCTCGTGCGCGACGTTCTCCTTGCGCAGCTGGGCGGACAGCCGCTCGGACTTCTCCACGCTCGTGGTGCCGACCAGGATCGGCTGACCGCTCTGGTGCACCTCGACGATGTCCTGGACCACCGCGTCGAACTTGGCGTCCTCGGTGCGGAAGATCAGGTCCCGCTCGTCGCTGCGGATCATCGGCTTGTTGGTCGGGATCGGGACCACGCCGAGCTTGTAGATCTTGGAGAACTCGGCCGCCTCGGTCATCGCCGTACCGGTCATGCCGGCCAGCTTGTCGTAGAGGCGGAAGTAGTTCTGCAGCGTGATCGTCGCGAGGGTCTGGTACTCCTCCTTGATCTCGACGTTCTCCTTCGCCTCGATCGCCTGGTGCAGACCCTCGTTGTAGCGGCGGCCGTGCAGCGTCCGGCCGGTGTGCTCGTCGACGATCAGCACCTCGTTCTCGACGACCACGTAGTCCTTGTCGCGGCGGAACAGGTCCTTGGCCTTCAGCGCGTTGTTCAGGTAGCTGATCAGCGGGGTGTTGGCCGACTCGTAGAGGTTGTCGATGCCGAGCCGGTCCTCGACCTTCTCGATACCGCGCTCGAGGATGGCGACGGTGCGCTTCTTCTCGTCCACCTCGTAGTCGGCGACTGGGCGCTGTTCCTCCGGCACCTTGTCGTCGGCGATCCGCGGCTTCAGCGTGCCGGCGATCCGCGCCATCTCGACGTACCAGCGCTGCGAGTCCTCGGCCGGGCCGGAGATGATCAGCGGGGTCCGGGCCTCGTCGACCAGGATCGAGTCGACCTCGTCCACGACCGCGTAGTTGTGCTCGCGCTGGACCAGGTCCTCGATCGAGTTGGCCATGTTGTCGCGCAGGTAGTCGAAGCCGAACTCGTTGTTGGTGCCGTAGGTGATGTCCTTGGCGTAGGCCACCCGGCGCTCGGCAGGGGTCATCTCCGGCAGGATCACGCCGTAGTCGAGGCCGAGGAAGTGGTACACCCGGCCCATCCACTCGGCCTGGTACTTGGCCAGGTAGTCGTTCACCGTGACCACGTGCACGCCCCGGCCGGACAGCGCATTCAGGTACACCGGCATGGTGGCGACCAGAGTCTTGCCCTCACCGGTCTTCATCTCGGCGATGTTGCCCAGGTGCAGCGCGGCGCCGCCCATGACCTGGACGTCGTACGGGCGCTGGTGCAGGGTCCGCTTGGCCGCCTCCCGGACCACCGCGAACGCCTCCGGCAGCAACGAGTCGAGCGACTCCCCGTTCTCGTGCCGTTGCTTGAACTCCGCGGTCTGACCACGCAACTCCTCGTCGGACATGCCGACGAAGTCGTCCTCGATCGAGTTGACCATCTTCGCGATGCCCTGGAGCTGACGCAGGATCTTGCCCTCGCCGATCCGCAGGACCTTGTCGATCACCTTCATGGTGGGGAGTTCTCTCCTTGCTGCTGAAGCCTGGGTTGCGGCATGAGCCGACAGGCGCGTCCCACCCACGGGCGGGCGCGCGTGACCCATGGTACGGGGCCGGGTGTGTCAAGCCACGCCCGCTGCGTGCCGTAGGGCTTACCCGACCCACGCTCAGGGAGCCCGAAAAGTTCCGGCTCCGCGCTCAGAATCCGCGGAGTGCGTCACTCAGCGCAGGCGAGAGGTCACCGCCACCGACCACCCGGACCTGGTCGAGACCGAGCCAACCCGCGAGCTGGACGAGCTCCGCGGCCAGCTCGTCCGGGGTCTCCACCGGCGCCTTCGGCTCCGCGTGCGCCGACTGGACCAGCAGTACGCCGGCCGTCCGGTCCGACTTCAGGTCCACCCGCGCGACCAGCCGGTCGCCGAGCAGGAAGGGGAGGACGTAGTACCCGTAGATCCGTTTCTCGGCCGGCACATAGATCTCGATCCGGTACCGGAAATCGAACAGCACCTCGGTCCGGGTCCGCTCGAACACCAGCGAGTCGAACGGGCTGACCAGGGCCCGCGTGTTCACCCGCCGTGGCAGCCGCGCGGCCCGGTGCAGGTACGCCGGCCGCTTCCACCCGTCGATCCGCACCGGCAGCAGCTCGCCCTCCTCGACCAGCTCCTGGATCGCCTGCGCCGTCGGATCCGGCGCGGTCCGGAAGTAGTCCCTCAGGCACTGCGCGGTCGCCACCCCATGCGCCTTGGCCGCGATCGACACCAGCCCCCGGTGCGCCTCCGCGTCGGACGGAGTCGGCGTCGCCAGTACGGCGGACGGCAGCACCCGCTCGGGTACGTCGTACTGCCGCTCGAACTGCTGGTTGCGGCGAGCCACCGTGATCTGGCCCGCGTAGAAGAGGAACTCGAGGGCCCGCTTGACGTCGGACCAGTTCCAGCCCCAGTTGTCCCGCTCGCGCTCGACGTCGTCGTCGATCTCCCGGGCGGTCAGCGGGCCGTGGTCGCGGACGTCGGCGAGCACCTGCTTGACCAGGTCCGGCCGCTGCTGCGCGATCGCGCGCGGGCCGCCCCAGGCCTCGGTCATCGCGCGGTCCATCCGCCAGCGCATCAGCGGATGCGTCTCGACCGGGATCAGCGACGCCTCGTGCGCCCAGTACTCGACCAGGCGCCGGGGCGCCTTGCCGCTCGCACGGTCGAGCAGCGCCCGCGGATACGGGCCGAGCCGGGAGTAGAGCGGCAGGTACTGCGCGCGGCTGAGCACGTTCACCGAGTCGATCTGGATCAGGCCGATCCGGCCGAGCACACGGGCCAGCGCCCGGGCATCCGGCACTCCCTTCGGCCGTGGGTCCATGAAGCCTTGGGCCGCCAATGCGACCCGCCGCGCCTGTGCCGTCGACAACACCTGCGTAGTCACGTTCGAGATTCTGCCCGACCCCACCGACAGAATCCGCTCAGCGCCGATCCTGGACCGGTACGACAACCAGCCTGTCGACCAGATCCTTGCTCGGCGGGCCGGACAGCAGCCCTCGGGACCACAGCTCGTCGACCGACCGGAAGCGACCCGTCTGCGTGCGGCTCGACATGATGGCCGTCGCGCGCTGCCGATTCAGCCCGGGCAGCGCCGACAACACTTCGACCGATGCCTCGTTGAGGTCGACCAAGCCGCCGTTCTTCCGGCCTCCGATGACCAGCGCGGCCTGGATGGTGGCCACGCCCATGCTGGCCAGCAGTACGAGGACGACGGCGTCAGGGCTCGGGTGATCCGGCTCGCCCCAGCCGGGCACCCAGAAGGCGACGGCCGTGCCCAGATAGACCAGCGCGGACACGGCAAGCAGCGGACTCCGCCGCCGGACGGCCAGGATGCCGAACATGATCGGACTGCCGAGACCGATCGTCACCAGGGGAACGGCGGCGCCGGCCAGCTTCAGCCAGACCGTCTTCCAGTTGGTTCGGGGCGCGCGCACGGCCGAACTGTAGTGGGAGCCCCGGGCCATAACTCGGAAGTTACCGTAAGTGGGAGGTGCGCTACAGAAGGTGTTCGGGGGACGCTCCAAGGAGGCCACGCCGCCCGTGTGGCCCCTATCAACCTGGAGTGAGGCATGACAGGAAGATTGCAGTTGGTCCGTGCTGCCCTGGCAGCCGGTGTGCTGGCCGCGGCGTCCCTCGGTGCGGTGGCCGTAGCCGGCTCCGCATCGGCCGCGGAAGCGCCGGACGGACCCAAGACCCGGATCGTCGGCGGCACCATCGCCCACACCGCCGACACCCCGTGGGCCATTCAGCTGTCGAACAGCGGCTCCCCCGATCCCACCGAGGAATGGTGTGGATCGACGCTGGTCGCGGCGAACAAGATCGTGACCGCCGCGCACTGCGCCCAGGAGTCGGCAAGCACCTACACCGCGATCCAGGGCCGGGACGTGCTGACCGATACGTCCAGCGGCAAGGAGTCCAAGATCAGCAACATCTGGGTGGACCCGGACTACGGCAGTGCGCCCGGTCACGACGTGGCTGTCATGACGCTGGCCACGCCGTTCGACGGTGTACCCACTCTGGCGCTGGAGACCGACGCGGGGGCGGACACGGCCGGAGCACCGTCGGTGGTCTACGGCTGGGGAGACACCGAGGGCACCGGACCGGCGGACACCTTCCAGAAGGTGGACGTGCCGGTGCTGGGTGACGCGTACTGCGAGCAGGCGTACGCGAGCGAGGGCTACACCGCCAACGGCGAGATCTGCGCCGGCTACGAGGACGGCGGCAAGGACTCCTGCCAGGGCGACTCGGGCGGGCCGCTGGTCCTGAACGGGCGTCTCTTCGGCGTGGTCTCGTGGGGTGTCGGGTGTGCGGACGCCGGGAACCCGGGCGTCTACGCGGAGGTGGCGACGTACGCCGCCGAGCTCCAGTCCCAGATCGACGGATAGCCGACGTTCGCAGGGAAGCGCGAGGGGCCGGGCTGGTCAGCCCGGCCCCTTCGTTGTTGCGCTCCTCCCGGAACCTCGGAGGTCGGCCTCACGCGACCGGAGCGGGGTGGATCAGACGGTCAGGCGGATCACGCCGTAGTCGTAGCCGCGGCGCCGGTAGACGACGCTGGGCTGGTTCTCGTCCGCATCCACGAAGAGATAGAAGTCGTGCCCGACCAGTTCGAGCTCGTAGAGCGCCTGGTCCAGGGACATCGGCTTGGCGGTGTGGGTCTTCTCGCGCATCACCAGGGGACCGTCCCCGGTGACCGTGAGGGATCCGAACTTGTACGTCGCCACTTCGTCGTCGGCGACTGTCTCCTCCACTGCTGGTGTGCCGTTGAGCGGCTGCTTCGCGTTCACGTGCCGTAGGCCTTCCGGCGATCGCTCACCGCGGTGCACCCGGCGCCGGTCCGCCGCCTTGCGGACCTGGGCCCGGAGCCGGTCGAGGCAGACGTCGAACGCCGCCTGCTTGGTCTCGCCGCAGGCTTCGGCGCGGACCACCGGCCCCTTGGTGTACATGGTGAGCTCGACACGCATCGCCCGATCGTGCTGTCGCGGGTTCTTCTCCTGGCTGACTTCTACCTCGCACCGCAGTACCCGGTGATCGACCTTCTCGATCCGCTCGAGTTTTTCCTCGACGTACTGCCGGAAGCGGTCACTGACCTCGCAGTGATGACCCTTGACAACGACGTCCACGGAAACCTCCATCGATCGGCGACTTCTTTTACGTCTCCGGACCCCCGCCAGCCGGTGAAATCCACTCCGTCTCGCTGTGTCGGTTGCGGTTGGGGCGCCCGAAACGAGAACACCCGCCTCCACGCCCATCGGACTCCGCGGTGAGGATTCCGGCTGATCCGGTCCTGCACCACTTCCCTGCCCGACAAGCCCGTGCGGGTGTCATAGGCCAACGCTAGTCGGCTTCGGCGAAAACCGGTAGGGAAGTTCTCATGAACCAGACGGCCGGTGCCGGCGGGTCGCGGCCAGCACCGCGCAGCCCAGCACCGGAACACCCCCGATTTCCAAGGCGCGGCAGGCTTCGCTGAGCGTGGAACCGGTGGTGATCACGTCGTCGACCAGCAAGACCGGTTGATCGGTCAGCGTTTCAGCCCAGCGCGAACGAAGCGCGAAAGCCCCGGCCAGGTTGGCCGTTCGGCGTTCCGCGGACAGTCCGGCCTGGTCGTCAGGACGCCGTACGACCGACAGCGCGGGAGCCGGCCGGGCGTCGACGCCACCGCGCCGCAGCGCCCGCACGGCGGCCTTGGTGATCCGCGTCAACGGGTCGTGGCCACGCTGCCGGACCGTCGAAGGCGCTGACGGGACAGGGCAGACCCACACCCCCGGATGGTTGCCGAGAGCCGCGAGTACGGCGGTCGCCAGGACCTGCCCGAGCGGACGAGCCAGCGCGTACCTGGCCTCCTCCTTGTGCGCGATGATCAGCTTCCGCACCTGATCGGCGTACGGCGCTGCCGCTGTGGGTGGCGGCAGCCCGTCGGGTCGCGGGTCGGGCCAGGCACGGAACGGAGTCAGCGAGGTCAGTAGCTCGCGGCAACCTCCACAGAGAGTGACTCCGGGCCGGTCGCAGCCCGCACAGCGCCCACCCAGCACGAGATCGGCGAACGCGTCCCGGACCGACACCGCACCCACGATCGGCGACGCCGCCCCGGCACCGCAACCACCCCGGCCCGGGCCTGTGGATATCTCCGTCAGCCCGGGTAGACCGGAATGAACGGTATGGCGTTCGCGTCGTCCTCCATGGCGGTCCAGGTCAGGTCGCGGGTCTGCCAGTGCACGTGCCCGTCGACGTCCTCGACCGCGGGGAGCGTGTCCTTGTTCGGGTTCGAGGCCAGCCGCTGGGTGATGAAGTCGGTGGACGCACCGGGCAGCAACTGGAGCTTGGAACCGTCCAGGTTGACCAGCCACGGCGCGCGGTCGGCGTTGCCCGAGGCCCCGGCGACCAGGACGCCTTGCTTGTTCCAGGCCGCGTCGGTGATGTCGGTGAGTGCCAGCTCGAGCTTGCGGAGGCTGCCGAGCAGCAACTGCTTGCCGTCGGGGCCGGTCTGGATCGCCCCGGTCTCGACGTACGGCTTGCCGGTGGCCTTGGACCGCATCACCAGCAGCGCCCGGACACCGTCCGGCGCCATCCGCAGCACCAGCGGGGTGTCACCGCGGAAGCTGACCGTCACGGCGGTGAGCTTCCCGTCCCGGTTGCGGACCCGCAGCCGCGGCGTCGCCTTGTCGGCCCGGTCCAGGATCCACAGGTTGTCGTTGTTGTCGTAGCTCGGCCGCAGCACCGTGCCCAGGGTCTTGATGCGGAGAAGGTCGTCGGTCTTGTCGCTGTTGTTGGTGTTGTCCAGCGGACCGTAGGCGACCACCTTCTCGCCGTCGATGGTGGTCACGATGGCGCCGGAGTCGCCACGCAGGTTCACTGCGAACGACTCGGCGATCTGCCCGTGGAGCAGGCTGGAGTCCAGTGGCCGGGCGGCGATGTCGGACGCTCCGTCCAGCCCTTCGACCCGCTGCACCCGGCCCTGCCGCAAGCCGTACAGCGTGGTCATCGCGCCCCCGGGGATGGAGGGGTCGTACTGGCTGAAGTTGCTGAACGGCAGTACGTCGGGATCGTCCGGAAGCAGCGGTGCGCCGCCGACCGTGATCCGGGTCCGGAGGTTGATCTGGTTGAGCGTCCAGACGATCTGGGCGGCGAGCAGCCGGCGGTCCTGGTCCCGCAGCGCGGCCGCCGTGTCGTTCAGCGCCACCGTGGCGACGCCGAACTCGACCGGGACGGACACCTGCACCTCGGTGCCCGGCGGGGCCAGCGACACGACGCCGTTGCCGAGGCTCTTGGTCGGGCCCTTCAACAGCTCCTGGATCAGCTGGGTCGCGGCCTGGCCCTGGGACTGGTTCACCGACAGGTAGACCGGGTCCGGGACCAGCAACTCCCGGCCGGGGTTGAAGAAGTACAGATCGCGCGGGGCCAGTTTGAGGTCCACCTGGTTGCTGCCCAGGTAGACCCCGGGCGGCACCGAAGCGACCCGCAGCTGGCCGTCGACCTTCGCGACCTTGAACAAGAAGTCGGCCCGGTCGGCGCCCGGCGCCGCCGGGATCCACTCGCCCCGTTCATCGACGGTCGCGATCTTCCGGGCGGTCAGCTTCACACCACCGCCTGGTTGCGGCGACAGCGATCCGGGGCGCTGGTCGTAGACGATCGTCTGCGTCTCGGGCTTCCAGGCCGCGGCCGCGTCGGCCGTCATGTACTGCCGGGCGACGTCAAAGGCCCGTGTGTCCGACATCGCCTCCAGGAACCCGTTCACCAGCTCCAGCTCGGTCAGGTTGTCCCGCGGCGGCTTCGCCTCGACGCCGACCCCGATCCCGCCCTGCGTCAACCCCTCCCGGCTGCCCTGGCGGATGTTCCCCTGGGTCGGGACGGTCGCGCACCCGGTGACCAGCAACGTCAGCGCCAGCACGGCCCCGAGCAGTCTGCGCCTCACCGCTCCTCACCACCCGTCAGCTTCTGGTACGGCGCTCCGACGTCGACCAGCGACTTGTCGGAGACCACCCGGCTGGCGTCGGCGGGGCGGGCCGGCAGCGGCGATCCGGACAGCGTCACGTCGGGCCGGCGCGGCAGGGTGAGGCGGAAGTAGGCGCCTTCGCCCGGTGAACCCCAGGCGTCCAGCCGGCCACCGTGCAGCCGCGCGTCCTCCAGCGCGATCGACAGACCGAGGCCGGTCCCGCCGGTGGTCCGGGCCCGGGCCGGGTCGGCCCGCCAGAACCGGCTGAACACCATCTCGGCCTCTTCGGCCCGGAAACCGACACCGTGGTCGCGGACCGCGACAGCGGCCGAGTCCTCGTCGTGCGCGGTGCTGATCCGGATCGGCAGGCCCTCGCTGTGCTCGATGGCGTTGCCGATCAGGTTCCGAAGGATCCGCTCGATCCGGCGGGCGTCCACCTGCGCGCGGCACGGCTCCGGCATGTCCAGCTGCACCTCGCAGCCCTTGCGACGGAGCAGGGTCTCGTGGTTCTCGAGCACCCGGTTGACGATGTCGCGCAGGTCCACGTCCTCCAGGTCCAAGGCGGCCGCCCCGGCGTCGAACCTGCTGATCTCCAGCAGGTCCGCGAGCAGCTCCTCGAACCGGTTGAGCTCGTTCTGCAGCAGTTCGACCGAGCGGCGGCTGATCGGGTCGAACTGGTCCCGGCTCTCGTGCAGCAGGTCGGCGGCCATCCGGACCGTGGTCAGCGGGGTCCGCAGCTCGTGCGAGACGTCGGACACGAACCGGCGCTGCAGCCGGGACAGCTCCTCGAGCCGCCGGATCTGCCGCTGCAGGTTGCTCGCCATCTTGTTGAAGGAGACCGCCAGCCGGGCCAGGTCGTCGGTGCCGCGGACCTGCATCCGCTCCTCGAGCTTGCCCGCGGCCAGCCGCTCCGCGATCCGCCGCGCCATCCGGACCGGGGTGACGACCTGACGAGTGACCAGCCACGCCACCGCACCGAGCAGCACGACCAGCAGCAGGCCGGCGGTGACCAGCGCTCGCTGGACGACGTCAAGCGTTTCCTGCTGCGCGGTGAGCGGGAAGAGGAAGTAGACGGAGTACCGGTCGCCGGTGGAGTTCACCCGGAGCTGCGACCCCATCACCAGACCGGGGACGCTGGGCCCGTCGCGGTAGTTGATCAGCGTGTAGGTGTCCCACAGCTTGGAGTCGTCGCTCATCACCGAGGACGCCAGCGCCGGCGGGATGGAGTCGCTGTCGACCAGTCCGGTGTAGCGGATCGCGTTCGAGGTGGCCGTGTCGGTCGGCACGAGCAGGACGTCGTACAGGCCGGGGCGGTTGGTGCCGAGGACCAGCGCGGACAGCTGCTGGTTGATCGTGGTGGGGTCGGCGGCGTTGATGGTGTTGGACAGCGAGGTCAGCTGCGCCCGCGCCTCCGCCTGCGCGCTGCCACGACGGGACTCCAGCACACCGTCGGTGACCTGGCTCATCATCACCCAGCCGACCAGGAGCAGTACTACGGTCGACATCAGCAGGGTGCCGGTGACGATCCGGGCCTGGATGGACCGGCGCCAGATGTCCGGCCAGTGCTTGGGATGCGTCCGCCACAGCGGCTGCGGGTAGGCAGGCCAATCAGCCGCGGCGGCGGTCAGCTCCAGCTCCGTCCCGCGGGTCTCGGCCCTGTCCTGCTCGGGCAGGGCCGGCTGCTGCTCCGGCCCCAGCGTCGTAGCCGGGGCGTTGGCGACAGCCTGCGACTCCGGGTCGCGTCCGTACTCGATCAGTCCGCACCCGCCTTGTAGCCGACACCGCGGACCGTGACCACGATCTCCGGGTGCTCAGGGTCCTTCTCGATCTTGGAGCGCAGCCGCTGCACGTGCACGTTGACCAGCCGGGTGTCGGCCGCGTGCCGGTAGCCCCAGACCTGCTCCAGCAGCACCTCGCGGGTGAACACCTGCCAGGGCTTGGAGGCCAGGCAGACCAGCAGGTCGAACTCCAGTGGAGTCAGCTGGATGGTCTCCCCGGCCCGCTTCACCGAGTGCCCGGCCACGTCGATGGTGAGGTCGCCGATGGTCAGCGACTCCGGCCCGGGCTCGTCCATCCGGCGCAGCCGGGCCCGGATCCGGGCCACCAGCTCCTTCGGCTTGAACGGCTTGACCACGTAGTCGTCGGCACCGGACTCCAGGCCCAGCACGACGTCGACGGTGTCGCTCTTGGCCGTCAGCATCACGATCGGTACGCCGGACTCGGCCCGGATCGCCCGGCAGACGTCGATCCCGTCCATGCCCGGCAGCATCAGGTCGAGCAGCACCAGGTCCGGTTTGAACTCCCGGAACCCTGGTACCGCTTTGTCACCGGTTGCGCACAGATAGGTGTCGTAACCCTCATTGCGCAGCACGATGCTGAGCATCTCCGACAACGCGGTGTCGTCGTCGACGATAAGAACTCTGCCTCTCATCGTCCGGTTGCCTTCTGCCACGCCCTGCTCCTTGCCGTCCGATCGTTGTGCGCCCAGCGGATGCTGACCGTACGCACTACGGATAGTGTCCCATTCCCCCGGTAGTGCACACGCCGGATCGCCGTGTGACCCCGAGTTGGGCTGTGATCATGGTGCACTGCGGGTGTCCAAGACAACTCCAGGGACAACTCCAGGGCGAAGCTTCTGGATAATCACACGTCGGTGTGCGGCCGATGGTTCAGCGGGGACGGGAGGTGGACGGTGGCCAAGCAGACGGCCGGCGATATCACGCTGCACGAGGGTACGGCGACGGAGCCGCTGCGACCGTGGCTGCCCGCGGACCTGCTCGACAACGCGGCCCGGACCATCTCCGACAACAAGACGATCATGCTGGGCCTCCCGGTCCTCGCGGCGATCGCACTGATCGCCGTCCAGGCCGTGCTGACGGAGGTCGCCGTACCTGGGGGTCTGGGCGGGTTCTTCGGGTCCGATGACCCGTTCCAGCAGGCCGGTGCGGCGTTGCTGCTCACGTACGGCGTCCAGCTGGTGCTGTTCACGGTGGTGTCGAGCACGATGGCTGGGATCATCGCCCTCGCTGCCGTGCGGAGCCAGCTCGCACATCGGGTCGGCCCGCGCGAGCTGCTGCGGCTGGTCCGGCCCTCACTGCCCGCTCTGGCGGCTGTCGGGCTGATCCAGTCGCTCTCGTTCGTCATCCTGATCGCCGGTTGGGGTCTGGCGGTGTTCGGCATCGGCGCCGGTACGGACGCGGCAATCTCCTCCGACGTGGCCGGTGCGGTGGCCGTGGTGCTGGTGCTGGTCGGCGCTGTGCTCGTGCTGATCTTCGGCATCCGCCTGGTGCTGGCCGGAACCGTCGTACTGATGGAGGGCCGGCACGCACCCGACATCGGCCTCTACATCCCTGTCAGGGTGGGGATCTGGGGTTCGCTGAAGCGTTCCTGGCGGCTGGTGAGGGGCAAGTTCTGGCGGGTGTTCGGCATCCTGCTGTTCGCCGGTCTGGTGGTCAACATCGTCGGGTACGCCTTGCAGTTCGGGGTGACCACGCTGATACTCACGGTCGGCTCGTGGGCCGACAGCAGCGACGGCACCGGCGCCACGGTGGCCGCGGTCGTGATCGGTGTGGCGGCAGGCGTGGCGACTGCCATGACGCTGATCGCCAGTCTCGCCTTCATGTCCGCCGTCCAGGCCCTGATCTACCTGGATCTGCGGGTCCGGCGGGAAGGCCTCGACCTGTGGATGCGTCCGGTCCTGCGGCCAGGAGGTACTCCGTGATCGCCGTGTTCCTCGAGGAACCCCCGGTGGACATCGGCCGGGACCAAGCGGCTGCCGAGGCGGCCGAGGAGTTGTCGAAGTCGGCGTACCGGCAGTCCGGCGGTTCTCTGATCGAGAAGGCGCTCAACAAGGTCATGCAGTGGATCGGCGACATGCTGGACAGCCTCAGCGGTTCCTCCCCCAACGGCCACGCCGGTCTGGTCATGCTGATCGTTCTGCTCGCGCTCATCGTCGTCGTGGTGCTGTGGCGGGCCGGCGTACTCCGGACCAGTCATCGGGAGAAGCAGACCGTCTTCGACACCTCCAGACCGCGCACAGCGGCCGAGTACCGGGCTCAGGCGGAGCGGGAGGCGGCGTCCGGGGACTACACCCACGCGATCCGCAGCCGCTTCCGCGCCTGCGTGGCAGAGCTGACCGAGCGCACGATCCTGGACGATCGCGCCGGGCGGACGGCGTACGAGGTGGTCGCCGACGCCGGACGCGCCACACCGGCGTTGCGGGAGCCGCTGCAGCCGGCCGCGCTCGCGTTCACCGAGGTTGTCTACGGAAACCGTCCGGGCACACCGGAGCGGTACGCCGCAGTCGTTGCAGCCGACGACGCGGCGCGGACCGCTCGGGTCATGGTGAGTGGATGAGTACTGCGGTTGGGCGGAGTGCTGGGGAGAGTTGGAGGGCGCTGCGGACGCCGCTGCTCGTGACCGGGGTGATCGTGCTGGCGGCAATCGTCGTACTGATCGCTACGACCGCACGGACCTCGGGGCCGTTCAGCCCGGACTCGACCGAGCCGGAGGGAGCGCGGGCGCTGGCGACGCTGCTGGGCAACCACGGCGTGAAGGTGACCGGCACCGACGTACTGGATGATGCCGTCCAGCCGGGCACCGGCAAGACGCTGCTCATCGGCCCTGAGGGCCAGCTCGACCGCGACGACTGGCAGCGGATCGCCGACGCCGGCTGGAGCCATGTGATCCTCATCCGTCCCGGCACCAGAGCGCTGGAGGTCCTGGCCCCGGGTGTGGAGGACAACGGACAGATCCTGTCCTCGGACAGCCGTGAGCCGGACTGCGATCTACCGGCCGCGGTGAAAGCCGGCACGGTGACCGTCGGCGGCTCGACGTACTCCGCACCGGACGGCGCACAGGCGTGCTACGGCGACGGCATCAACAACACCGTGATCCGGGTGGAGTCGAACGGCCGGATCGTCGACGTCGTGGGCACGACCCGCTCGTTCACCAACGAGCAGCTCGCCGAAGACGGCAACGCG
This sequence comes from Kribbella sp. NPDC050241, assembly GCF_044459685.1. Classification (NCBI taxonomy): domain Bacteria; kingdom Bacillati; phylum Actinomycetota; class Actinomycetes; order Propionibacteriales; family Kribbellaceae; genus Kribbella; species Kribbella sp. NPDC050241. The sequence continues at coordinate 1,362,749 of NZ_JBITJE010000002.1, read as the reverse complement.
GCACTGGCGCTCAACCTGATCGGCACCGACCGGGAGCTGACCTGGTACCTGCCGCAGTGGGAGTCCAGCGGGTTCGGCGACGACAACGACGACAGCCCTCCACTGGTCCCTCCGGACATCCGCTACATCGGGTGGGCGTTGGCGTTCGCCGTACTCGTAGTGGCGTTGTGGCGGGGCCGACGGCTCGGACCGGTCGTCGCGGAGCGGCTGCCCGTCATCGTGCACGCCGCCGAGACCACAGAGGGCCGGGCGCGGCTGTATCGACGCTCACGAGCCAGGGACCGCGCTGCGGCCGCACTGCGCGAGTCGGCGCTCGGCAAGCTCCACAAGGCGCATGGCATCCCCCGGCGCGCCGATCCGTCGGCCGTCGTGGCGACAGTGGCGGCCCGCACCGGCCGGGACCCGGCCATGCTGTACGAACTCCTCTACGGCCTCCCGCCGCTCAGCGACGCCGCTCTGATGTCCTTGTCCCATGAACTCGACGTACTGACGCAGGAGGTACGACACCCGTGACGACTACCGAGGTCAGCGCCGACCAGGCCAGGCGGGCGCTGGTCGCGCTGCGGACCGAGATCGGCAAGGCGGTGGTCGGCCAGGACACCGCTGTGACCGCGCTGGTACTCGCCCTGCTCTGCCGCGGCCACGTGCTGCTGGAGGGCGTGCCCGGTACGGCGAAGACGCTGATGGTGCGCGCCTTGTCGATGGCGATGCGGCTGGACACCAAGCGGGTGCAGTTCACGCCGGACCTGATGCCCGGTGACGTGACCGGATCGCTCGTGTACGACGCGAAGAGCAGCGAGTTCGAGTTCCGGCCGGGTCCGGTGTTCACCAACATCATGCTGGCCGACGAGATCAACCGGACTCCACCGAAGACCCAGGCGGCGTTGCTGGAGGCAATGGAGGAGCGGCAGGTCACCGTCGACGGCGTGCCGCGGATGCTGCCGGTGCCGTTCGTCGTCGCCGCGACGCAGAACCCGATCGAGTACGAGGGCACGTACCCGTTGCCCGAGGCCCAGTTGGACCGGTTCCTGCTGAAGGTCACGCTCGACATCCCGCCGCGGGACGCGGAGATCGCCGTACTCGCCCGGCACGCGCAAGGCTTCGACCCGCGTGACCTGGCCGCGGCCGGTCTGCGTCCGGTGGCTGGGCCGGAGGACCTCGCAGCCGGTCAGGCCGCCGTACGCCGGGTTGCGGTGCGAGAGGACGTGCTCGCGTACGTCGTGGATCTGTGCCGGGCGACGCGGCAGTCGCCGTCACTGCAGCTCGGGGTGTCGCCGCGAGGCGCTACTGCCCTGCTGGCCGTGTCCAGGGCGTGGGCGTGGCTGTCCGGCCGGGACTACGTGATTCCGGACGATGTGAAGGCGATGGCACGTCCTTGCCTTCGGCATCGGGTCCAGGTGCGCCCGGAGGCCGAGCTCGAAGGTGTCAGCGCGGACGCGGTGCTGGAGAGCGTCCTGGCGACCGTGCCGGTCCCCCGATAGCTCATGGTGCTCACCTACAGGGCGGCGCTGCTGGCCGCAGCCGGAGTCCTCTTCGTCGCTCTGGCGATGCCGAGCTGGGGTGGCGTCGGCCTGGTGATCCTGGTCGTTGTCCTGGTGTGCGTGGTGGACATGCTGCTGGCCGGTTCGCCTCGGCGACTCCAGCTGACTCGCGAGGGCGACACCGCCGTACGACTGGGTGAGCACGCTGCCGTGAACCTGCTGGTGGCCAACCCCGGCCGCCGAGTGCGTGGTCTGCTGCGTGATGCGTGGCCGCCGTCTGCCGGCGTACTAGACCCGCCACACAAGTTGAACCTGCCGCACGGCGAGCGCCGCCGGGTGACGACCAATCTGCTGCCGACGCGGCGCGGGGACCGGCAGGCGGATCGGGTGACGATCAGATCGATCGGTCCGCTGGGTTTCGCGGGCCGGCAGGGGTCGCACCGGGTGCCGTGGACGGTGCGGGCGTTGCCGCCGTTCAAGAGTCGCAAGCACCTGCCGTCGCGGCTGGCCCGGTTGCGGGAGCTGGACGGGCGGACCGCGTTGATGGTGCGGGGTCAGGGCACCGAGTTCGACTCGCTGCGGGACTACGTGCCGGGTGACGACGTACGCAGCATCGACTGGCGTGCCACGGCCCGTCGCGGCAACGTCGTACTGCGGACCTGGCGGCCGGAGCGCGATCGCCAGGTCGCCATCGTGATCGACTCCGGCCGGATGTCGGCCGGACGGGTCGGCGACGCACCCAGGCTCGACCACGCGATGGACGCCGCGCTCCTGCTGGCCGCGCTCGCGACCCGCGCCGGAGACCGGGTTTCCTTACTGGCTTGCGATTCCGCGGTCCGGGCCGACGTACGACGTCCCGCGCCGGAGGACGTGCTGCCGTCGTTCGTGAACGCGTTGGCGAACGTCGAGGCCGAGCTCGTCCAGACCGACTTCCGCGTCGTCGTCTCGCAGGTGCTCGAACGGCTCGGCCAGCGTTCCCTCGTCGTACTGCTGACCGGTCTGGACCCGGCGGTGATCGAGGAGTCCCTCCTCCCGGTGATCGGCCCACTGCTGCGCCGCCACGTCATCGTCCTGGCGTCGGTCGCCGACCCGCGTCTCACCGAGCTCGAGTCCACCCGCTCCGACCTGCTCGAGGTCTACGGCGCCGCCTCCGCCGCCCGCACCCGCCTCGACCGCGAACGCGTCACCGCCGTCCTCACCCGAGCCGGCGTCACCGTCCTCGACGAAAACCCCGAAACCATAGCCCCCGCCCTGGCCGACACCTACCTCTCCTTGAAAAAGGCCGGCCGCTTGTAATACCGCGCACTCACAGCTGGGTTGGGCGGGCTTGGACGAAGGTCCAGTGGTGGCCTTCGAGGTCTTCGGCGTCGTACGAGCGGTAGCCGTACTGGTGGATGTCCGACAGGATCTTGGCGCCGTTGGACTGAGCGTGGGCGAAGTGCGCGTCGAGGTCGTCGACGTACACCCAGACGTCGTGGTCGGCTGCCGGTGCGGCCTGGTCGGTGCGCTTGAAGAGGAGGACCGCGGCGGAGCCGACGTGCAGTTCGATCCAGGACGGGTGCTCGCCCTCGGCGGGGATCGTGTCCCAGGAGTCGAGGCCGAACACCGTGTGCAGCCAACGGGCCGCGGCGGCCGGATCCTCGTAGTACAAGCCGATTGCGAGCCGGTCGAGCTCACGCGGGGTGTGCTGCGCGGTGTCGCGACGGGCGACCCAGGCGGGAATCCAGCGGATCACGTTCGGCCAGAAGTAGAAGGCCTTGTCGCCACCCTCGACCAGCGACTGTACGACGGTCACGCGAGTACCACCGTCGATCGCGGCGAAGCTGACCCGCGTCTCGGTGTCGTCCACCGAACTGCGGTACGCGAGCAACTCACCCGGCTCCCAGACCGTGATGGTGCCGAGCTCGAGCGCGTCCTCCGGCTCGGTCCGGTAGACCTCCAGGATGCGCCCGCCGACGCCCGGCTCCAACCGCATCGCGATCACCCGGCCGGAATCCCAGAAGTTGATCGGACTCCGCAACCACCACAGATCGATCTCCTCGGTGAACACCCGAAACGCGGTCGCCGGATCAGTCGCAACCTCAACCGAAGCCGTAGCCGACGGCTTCACAGATTCCTGCGTCACGATGACTCCTTCTGCTCGACGTGGCGTTTGAACGAGGTGAGTTGGTCTCGCCAGTGGGCTTGGACCTGGTCGAGCCAGGCCTGGACGGCGACGACGGGCTCCGGGTTGAGGCGGAAGATCCGGACGCGGGCGTCGTCGGGACCGCGTTCGTCGGCGACCAGACCGGCCGCCAGGAGGATGCGCAGGTGGCGGCTCATCGCCGGTGACGACGAGCCGGTCGCTGTGGCGAGTTGCCCGGCTCGCTGTGGTCCGTCCCCCAGCAGCCGAACCACCTGCCGCCTCGTCGGATCGGCCAGCACCTCGAAGAACCGATCGACCTGATCTTCCACCATACGGCAATAGTTCTACGGCTCGTTAACTATTGTCAACGGCTGGAAGGACTATTGGCTGAGGGGTGGGGTGTGCATATGGACAGGTAGTGCCGGCGCAGGGGTAGTGCACCTGAGCGCACCCCACACCCCGTGTACGGCGTATCGGAGGCGCACTACCTGTCGAGTTGCACGCTTCACCCGAGACCGAGCCGGCTGTCGTGGCACCGGTGGGAGCGGCGGGGCGGGGTGGTGAGGGTACGGCGGTGCGGGTGGGGTGGGTTGGTGAGGTACGGCGGTGGGCGCGTGGGCTAGGTGGACACGCGTACGGGGGCCAGGTGGCAGGCGACTTGGGGGGTGTTGGTGGCGGGGAGGATGGGGAGGGGGGTGGTTTGGCAGGCGGGGGTGGCTTGGGTGACTGCTAGTTGGCAGCGGGGGTGGAAGCGGCAGCCGGTGGGAATTCGGGTGGGGTCGGGGGGTTCGCCGGTGAGGACGATGCGTTCCGGGGACTCGGGCAGAACCGACAAGAGGGCCTGCGTGTAGGGGTGCTGGGGGTTGGTCAGGACGTCCTCGGCGGGGCCGGACTCGACGATGCGGCCGAGGTACATGACGGCGACCCGGTCCGCGATGTTCCAGGCGAGTCCCAGGTCGTGCGTGACGACGAGCGCGGCCAGACCCAGGTCGTCCCGGAGCCGGAGCAGCAGCGACAGGATCTCGCCGCGCACCGAGGCGTCCAGCGACGCGACCGGTTCGTCGGCGATCAGCACCTTGGGACTCAGCGCCAGCGCACCAGCGATCACCACGCGCTGCCGCTGACCTCCCGACAGTTCGTGCGGATAGCGCAGGAAGAACCGTTCCGGCGGCCGCAGACCCGCCCGCGACAACGCCTCCGCGACGACCGTCTCCTCGTCCGGCAGCCCGTGGATCCGCGGCCCCTCGGCGACCGCCTCGTACACGGTCTGCCGCGGGTTCAACGATCCCATCGGATCCTGCAACACCAACTGCACCTGCCGCCGGAACGCGCGCAGCCGACGCCCCGTGTAGCTCAACGGCGTCCCGTCGTACGAGATCTGGCCGGACGTCGGGCGTTCAAGGCCGAGCAAGGTACGGGCGAGTGTCGTTTTGCCGCACCCGGATTCGCCCACCAGCGCGACGATCTCGCCCGGCGCGACGGACAGGTTGACCCCATCCACGGCCCGGGCCCGCCGACCACCACGACCAGCGAACTCGACCTTCACATCAGTTGCCTCTAGCAAGATCCCTCCCCACGAGCAGACAGGCGGCCGTCCGGCCCGGACCGGCCGGGCGCAGGTCGACGGCAGCCGTCGAGCAGTCGTCCAGAGCAACCGGGCAGCGCGGATGGAACGCACAGCCGCCAGGCAAGTGCTGCGGATCCGGCGGATCGCCGGCCAGCCCGCGCGGCGCGAGCCGCGACGCCGGATCACCAACCGTCGGGAACGCAGCCGCCAGCGCCTGGCTGTACGGGTGCCGGAAGTCCCCTGACGACGGACCCGCCTCGACCAGCCGACCGGCGTACATGATCGCCAGCCGGTCGCACACCTCAGCCAGCACGGACAGGTCATGCGAGATCATCAGCAGCGAGATGTCATGCTCAGCGATCAACTTCCGAATCAAGGTCAGCACCTGCGCCTGCACCATCAGGTCCAGGGCGGTCGTCGGCTCATCGGCGATGATCAGCCGCGGCGAACAGGCCAGCGCCATCGCGATCATTACTCGTTGCCGTTGGCCACCACTCAGCTCGTGCGGATAGCTCTTCGTCCGCCAGGCCGGCAGCCCGACCTGTTCGAGCAGCTCCCGCACCCTCGACGCGGCCTCAGACGGAGTCGCCAGCCTGTGCACAAGCAAGGGCTCGGCGATCTGGTCACCGATCCGCTGCACCGGGTTCAGCCCGTGCTGCGCACCCTGGAACACGATCGACGCCTCCGACCAGCGAACCGCGCGCAGTCGGCCCCACTTCATCGCCAGGACGTCCTCGCCGTCCAGCAGGATCCGCCCGTCGACCCGCGCCGACCGCGGCAGCAACCTCAGCAACGCCATCGCCACCGACGACTTGCCGGATCCCGACTCACCTGCCAGCCCGACAGCCTCCCCCGCCTCCAGCGACAACGACACTCCGCGTACGGCGGGAACGTCGCCGGCGGCAATGCGATACGTGACGGACACGTCGTCCAACTCGAGCAGGCTCATCACGCCACCCTCGTCCGCAGCCGGGGATTGAGTACGGACTCCAAAGCCCTTCCACACAAGGTGAATGCCATCACCACGAGCACGATGCACAGACCGGGCAACAGGATGTACCACCACGCTCCCGCGGTGGCCGCACCCCAGTCGTAGGAACCGCGCAACATCGTCCCCCACGAGGTCTTGTTCGCACTGACACCGAGAAACGCCAGCGTGGACTCGGTCACGATCGCGCTCGCCACCTCCAGCGTTGTACTTGCCAGCAGCAACGGTGCGACGTTCGGCAGCACGTGCCGGGTGGTGATGTGCCAGTGACCGGCGCCGAGAGCGAGCGACCGTTCGATGTACGGCCGCGCCTCCACCGCCAGCGTCTGCGCCCGGATCAGCCGCGCCGTCGACGGCCACGACGTCACGCCGATCGCGACGATGATGGTCGCCGTACTGCCGCCGAGGATCGCGGCCAGGACCAGCGCGGTGACCAGCGACGGCAGCACCAGGAACCAGTCGGTGATGCGCAGGATGATCGCGCCGACCCACCCCCGGAAGTGCCCGGCCGCGATACCGAACACGGTCCCGATCACCATGCTGAGCAGCGCGGCCAGGAACCCGATCAGCAGCGAGGTCCGCGATCCCCACCAGATCATCAGCAGCACGGACCGCCCGGACTCGTCGGTCCCGAGCGGGTCGTCGATACTCGGCGGCGCCATCTTCTCCCGGGTCCCACTGACCACGTTCGTCACGCCGGCGTCGATGAACAGCGGCGCGATCAGCGCCAGCACCACGGCGACCAGAAGGATGGCAAGCCCCACCATCCCGGCCCTGTGCATGCGGAACTCCGACAAGAACCGCCGCAACGCCCGCTGCCGCCGGACCCACGTCACGCTGCTCATGCCGACCTCACCCTCGGGTCAAGGACGTGGTAGACGACGTCCGCCAGCGTGTTCATCACGATCACCGACACCGTGATCAACAGGAACGTGCCCTGCATCAGCGTGAAGTCCGGCACCCGGATCGCGTCGTAGAACAGCTGCCCGAGCCCCGGCCAACTGAAGATCGCCTCGACCGTCACCGCGCCGCCGACCACGAATCCGATCCGCATGAACACCAGCGTCACGGTCGGCAGCAACGCGTTCGGTACGGCGTGCCTCCGCCGGATGTCGTCGTCACGCAAACCCTTCGCGCGCGCCGTAGTGATGTAGTCCTGCCCGACCTCGTCCAGCACAGACGACCGCATCACCAGCAGGTACTGCGCATACACGACCGCGACCATGGTCAGGCAGGGCAACACCATGTGCTGCGCGACGTCGAGCACGTACCCGAACCCGTCCGGCGCGTCCACGCTGGAGATACCGCGGGTCGGGAAGACGCCCGGGATCGGCCCGATGCCGGCCGCGAACACCATCAGCAGCAGGAGCCCGAGCCAGAACGTCGGCACCGACCACAGCACCAGCGAGATCGCGGTGGAGAACTTGTCGAACCGGCTGCCCGGCTTCCACCCGGCCCGGGCCCCCTGCCAGATCCCGAGGCTGACCGCCATCACCAGCGCCGTACCCGTGAGCAGCAGCGTCGAGCCGATTCGCTCCCCGATCAGGTCGATCACCGGCCGCTTGTATTCGTAGGAGGTCCCGAGGTCGAACTGCAGCGTCTGCTTGACGAAATGCACGAACTGCTCGGGGATCGACTTGTCCAGACCGAGCCGGGCCCGTTCCAGATCGAGTTGCTCCGGTGTCATGTTGCGGCCCTGGGCGAGGGCCCGCACCGGATCGCCGGGCAGCAAGCGGAACAGGAAGAACGTCGCGACGATCACCATCGCGATGCTGAGCAGGGCCCCGCCCGCCTTGGCCGCCGCGTACCGGAGCAGACCGTAGCGGGCCGGGCTCTCCTCCAGAGCCTCCACGGCCGGCTGGGTGACCGTCATTCGCGCTCGTCGGCGACGTCCTGGCGGCGGCGCATCATCACGAAGGCGCCCAGGGCAACCACCACGGCACCACCCGCGACGCCACCGATGATGCCGGCGAGCTCCCCGCCGCCGATGCCGTCTTCACCACCGTCCGCCGTGACCGTGTCGACCGTGTAGAACGGCCAGTACCCGCTGCCGCCGTACAGCAGGCCGTTGTCCTCCGGGATCGGCGTGATGCTGGCGATCCGGTCCTTGCGGTAGCCCTCGAGGTCGTTCGGGTAGTAGAGCGCGATCACCGGAGCATCGGTGTAGAGCCGCTCCTCCATCTTCTTGATGATCGCGGCGCGCTTCGGCCGGTCGAGCTCCTTTTGCTGCTGCAGGTACAGATCCTCGTACTGCGGGTCGCAGTAGAAGGACTCGGTCCCGCCGCCCTCGCCGGACGCGGTCGGACGCCGGCTGCACAGGTGCGTGCCGAGGACCTCCTCGGGGTCCGGGTTGACCGACCAGCCGCTGATCGCGATGTCGAACAGCGCGGTGACGCCGGTCTCCTCGGTGAACTTGGTGGAGTCGAGCCGCTTGGTGCTCAGGCCGATGCCGATCTCCTTGAACCAGCCGGTCAGGTACTCGGCCAGCTTGTCCTCGATCGGGGTGTCGGTGTGGATGCTGAACCGGAACTGCAGCTTGCGCGACCCGTCCGGCATCGTCCGGATGCCGTCCGGCCCCTTCTTGTACCCCGCGTCGTCGAGGATCTTGTTGGCCTTGGCAACGTCGTACGTCACCTTCTCGCCGCCACTGGCCTCCCAGAAGAAGTCCTTGTACAGGGGCGGGACGATCGAGCCGTCGGCCGGCTTGGCCAGCCCGTTCTGCACCTCGTCGACCAGCTTCTGCTTGTCGATCGCGTAGTGCAACGCGGTCCGCACCCGCACGTCCTTCAGTGCCGGGTGCCCGTCACCGATCGGCTTGTTGTCGGTGGTGGTCGCGCCGTGGTTGATCTGCAGGTACGACGCCCGCCGGCCCTGGGTGTTCCACTGGACGATGTTGCCGTCGCCCTTGAGCGCCTCGAAGTCCGGCGGGTTCAGCCGGCCGATCAGGTCGATGTCGCCCTTCTTCAGACCGACGATCGAGGCGGCCGGGTTGTCGTAGAAGATCACCTGCAGTTCGTCGATCTTCGGCCGGCCGCGCCAGTAGTCCGGATTCGCCTCGAGCCGGACGAACTGGTCCTTCTTGTACTCCACCGCCTTGTACGGGCCACTGCCGACGGTCGGGAACTCGTCGGCCTCGTACTTCGAGATGTCCTTGACCTTCTCCCAGATGTGCTTGGGCATGATCGGGACCGGGTTGTCCAGCATCGACGCCTGCGGGGTCTTGAGCTTGATCGTCAGCTCCTGGCCGTTCGCGGTCACGCTCGCGAAGTTGGCCACCGCCGGACCGTTGCCGAACTTGGCGGCGTCGTCGGTGATCATCTTGTTGAACGTCCAGGCCGCGTCGTCGGCGGTGATCGGCTGCCCGTCGGTCCACTTCGCCTGCCGGATCGTGAAGGTCCAGGTCAGCCCGTCCGGCGACGTCTTCCAGGACTCGGCCAGATCCGGGCTGGGCTGCAGCGTCTTCGAGTCGGGCACGGTCAGGAAGCCGTACATCAACCGCTGGATGGCCCCGGTCACCAGCCGCACGGCCAGGAACGGATTCATCGAGTCGACCGACTGGGTGACCCCGACCTTCACGACCTTCTTCGCCGGCTCGGCGGCCTGCGCCGTACCGGGAGACACCACCAGCAGACCCAGCGCCGCGATTGCCGCGAACAGCTTCCTCATCCGCCCCACCTTCCACCCTGCGTGTTGGTTTGGTGACGAAACCACACCAGCAAGCGCTCTCCTGTCAACGAGATGCGGAATTTTGTCACATATCTGTTTCCAGAAGTCGTAATCATTTTCCACTTGACTACACGCCCGTGTAAGAGTTTGCTCTTGTGTGTAGCGAGAGGAGCACCATGGACCGTCGGATCGACGACCTGACCGCGCGAGCCCGGATCCGGGACGCGGCCATCCGCCTGTTCGGTGAGCGCGGCATCGAGGGCGCGAGCATCCGCGACATCGCGGCCGAGGCCGGCGTCTCGTCGGGGCTGGTGCGGCATCACTTCGGGTCGAAGGAGGCGCTGCGCGACGCCTGCGACCAGTACGCGAAGGAACGGATGCTGGAGGTCGGCGAGGAGCTCACCGATGCGGGTGGAGTCGCCGGCCTCGACCCGGCAATGCTGCATCCCCGGGTGTTCCCGCTGCAGCTGTACCTGGTCCGCTCGATGATGGACGGCTCGGAGACCGCGGCCGCGCTGTTCCTCGGCGCCGTCGACAGCATCGAGGAGTGGTCCACCGCCTACGGAATCCACCCCACCGACCGCCGGGCCTACGCGGCGGCGATGGCCGCGATCAAGCTCAGCGTCTTCGTCTTCCGCGACCAGGTCTCGAAGGCGCTGGGCGAGGACATCACCACGCCGGCCGGGTACGCCCGGATCGGCCAGGGGCTGATGGAGGTCTTCACCATCCCCCTGATCACCGAAGAACAAGCCGAACAACTACGGAAGAAATCTGAGGAGAACTGATCATGCCGGCTGCGATCAGCACGGAAGGTCTGGTCAAGACATTCGGGCGAACCCGCGCCCTGGACGGCCTCGACCTCACGGTGCGAACCGGTGAGGTGCACGGCTTCCTCGGCCCCAACGGCGCGGGAAAGACCACCACGATCCGGATCCTGCTCGGGATGACCCGGGCAAGCTCCGGCACCGCACGGCTGCTGGACAGCGATCCGTGGTCGGACGCCACCGAGCTGCACAAGCGGCTCGCCTATGTGCCGGGCGATGTGACGCTGTGGCCGAACCTGTCCGGCGGCGAAGCGATCGACCTGCTCGGCCGGATGCGCGGCGGGCTGGACAAGAAGCGCAAGGCGGATCTGCTCGAGCGGTTCGACCTCGACCCGCGCAAGAAGGCGCGCACCTATTCGAAGGGCAATCGGCAGAAGGTCGCACTGGTCGCGGCGCTGGCCTCCGACGTCGAACTGCTGCTGCTCGACGAGCCCACCTCGGGCCTGGACCCGTTGATGGAGGAGGTGTTCCGCGAGGTCGTCCAGGAGGTCAGCGACCGAGATGGCCGGACGGTCCTGCTTTCCAGCCACATCCTGTCCGAGGTCGAGGCACTCTGCGACCGGGTCACGATCATCCGGGCCGGCCGCGCCGTCGAGAGCGGCACCCTGTCCGAGCTGCGGCACCTGACCCGGACATCGATCCGGGCCGAGCTGGTCGGCGCGATGAACGGACTCGCCGAGCTCGACGGCATCCACGACCTGCGCGTCGAGGACGGCCTGGTCCGGTTCGACGTCGACACCGACGAGATCAACCCGGTACTGCGCCGGCTCACGGAGATCGGCGTACGGAGTCTGGTCAGTCAGCCGCCGTCGCTGGAGGAGCTGTTCCTGCGGCTGTACGAACCGGAGGCGGCGAAATGAAGACCCTCGCCGGCACCGGCGGTCTGATCCGGCTGATCCTGCGCCGGGACCGGATCATCCTGCCGATCTGGATCGTGGTGCTGTGTGCGATCCCGCTGAGCTACGTCAAGCAGTACGGCGAACTGTTCCCGACCGCGCAGTCGCGCCTCGACTACGCGAACAACGCCGGCTTCATCACCTTGTACGGCGAACTGTCCGGGACGAGTCTCGGTGAGTTCGTCACCTGGCGACTCGGCTTCGTGCCGGTGATGGTCGGGCTGATCAGCCTGCTCACGGTGATCCGGCACACCCGCGTCGAGGAGGAGACCGGCCGCAGCGAGCTGCTCGGCTCGAGTGTGGTCGGCCGGCACGCCGGACTAGCGGCCGCCCTGCTGTCGACGTTCGGTGCGACCCTGGTGCTCGGCGTACTGCTTGCCCTGGGCATGCACAGCCAGGACCTGCCGTGGTCCGGATCCGTTGCCATCGGCGCCGAATTCGCCACCACCGGATGGTTCTTCGCCGCGGTCGGTGCTGTCGCCGCGCAGCTGTCCGCGAACGCCGGAACGTCCAGGGGTATCGCGATCAGCGTGCTCGGGGCGGCGTACGTTCTGCGGGCCGCGGGCGACACGAGCGCGCACACGGACGGCCCCTTGGCGTGGCTGTCCTGGTTGTCGCCGATCGCCTGGGCGCAACGCATCCACCCGTACGGCGAGAACCGCTGGTGGCTGGCCGTGGTGATGCTCGCGGCAACCGCCGTACTCGTTGCCGTCGCCATCAATCTCGCCGTACGGCGAGATGTCGGGGCCGGACTGTTGCCGGCCCGATTGGGACCCGCCGAAGGAAAACTGGGTTCGCCGTTGGGACTGGCGTGGCGGTTGCATCGCGGACTGCTGGCGGCGTGGACGATCGGATTCGCCTTGCTGGGCTTGCTGTTCGGCGGTGTGGCCGAAGGGGTCGGCGACCTCCTGCGTGACGAACCGAAGGCCAAGGAGATGTTCGAGCGGCTCGGTGGTTCGGCCGGGTTGATCGACTCGTTCTTCGCCGGGGTGATGACGATCCTCGGGCTGATCGCGTCCGCGTACGCCGTCCAGGCGACACTGCGGTTGCGGGCAGAGGAGACGAGTGGACGGGCCGAGCCGGTGCTCGCCACCGCGACCGGCCGGCTGCGGTGGGCCTCGAGTCACCTGCTGTTCGGGGTGCTCGGTCCGGCGCTGGCACTGTTCGCCTCCGGGCTCACCGCCGGGCTCGCGTATGGGCTGGCCGTTGACGAGGTCGGAAAGCAGATTCCCCGGCTGATCGGTGCGTCCCTGGGTCAATTGCCCGCCGTGTGGTTGCTGGCCGCGATCGCCCTCGCGATCTTCGGCCTCTTCCCGCGCATCTCCCCGGCGGCGTGGGCCGGTCCCGGCATCTGCATCCTGATCGGCTTCACCAACGCCGGCGTCCAACTCGCCGACTGGCTCAACGACATCTCCCCGTTCACCCACCTCCCCCGCCTCCCCGGCGGTTCACTGTCCGCAACCCCGCTGATCGTCCTGCTGGCGATCACGGTCGTCGTCGGATTCATCGGCCTGGTCGGCTGGAGGCGGCGCGACGTACCGATCGGCTAGCTGTCGGGAAGCCGGATACCGGTCCCGATGGACCGGTCACCCGGCCGCCGAGCAGGATCGGCTGCTGGTCGGGCGGACTACAGCTACGCCCTGATGGACCTCACCGTGTACGGGCGGCAGGAGGCTGATCACTTGCGGGCGTTGCGGGACCAGATGAACGCGTAGAGGGCGAAGGCGGCCAGGCCGAGGGCGAGAACGGTCAGCAGGACCGGACCGAAGGGCTGGTCCTTGACCGTGCGGAGCGCGGAGTCGAGGCCGCCGGCCTTCTGCGGGTCGTAGTCGATCGCGGCCCAGGCGAACAGGATGCCGACGATCACGAAGGCGATGCCCTTCGCGGCGTACCCGATCCGGCCGAGCAGGATGGTCGTGTCGGAGACTCCGCCGACCAGGTCCTCGGTGAACTTCTTCGTCACCGCCTTGTACAGCTGGTGTACGCCGACGGCCACGATGCCGATGCCGATCACGATGATCAGCACCCGGCCGGCGCCGTTCTCCATCAGCCGGGCGCTGAAGGTGCGCTGCTGACCGGAGCTGGAGCCGCCCGAGCCGATCGCAACCTTCACCGCGCTCACTCCGAGCACCAGGCAGACGATCGCGCGCCCGACCGCCGACACGGTCTGCGAGAGGTCCAGATCGCCGTACGCGACGTCGAGGGCACGCCAGATCACCAGTGCGAACAGGCCGATCGCGACGATCCACAGCAGTACGCCGCCGAGCGGTTTGCCGGCCAGTTCCTGCAGCGCGCCCTGCTGGGAGGCCTCCTCCGACGACTTGCCCCAGGCGAGTTGCAGTGCGATCCACGCGATCAGCAGGTACACGACGCCGTACGCGATCAACCCGACGGTGATCGCGACGCCGTACCAGTGGTTCGTCCGGACTTCTTGGGCAGTCTTCACCCAACCCCGGTGCCCACGGGCAAACGGTCAGGCGGAGACGGGCGCGGTGGCTTCGCGGTCGGCTTCGTCGATGTCGCCGTACTCGCCGGAGCGGGCGGCGCGGCGTCCGAGGGTCCAGACGTACACGAAGAAACCGAGCTCGGCCAGGATGCCGATCGTGATCCGGACCGGGCCTGGGAGGAACGGTGTGACGAACGCTTCGATCACACCGGTGACCAGGAGGATCGCGGCCAGGCCGATGGCCATCCCAACGGTCGCTCGGCCGGTCTGGGCGAGTGCCTGCATCCGGGTCCGCGCGCCGGGCACGATCCAGGACCAGCCGAGCCGGAGACCGGCCGCGGTGGCGACGAAGACCGTGGTCAGCTCGAGCAGGCCGTGCGGCGTGATCAGGCTGAAGAACAGGCCGCCCCGGTCGTGGCTGATCATCAGCCCGGCGCTGACGCCGAGGTTGAGCGCGTTGTCCCAGAGGATGAAGACGGATGGGATCAGGAAGATGCCGAGCGCGAGCACCGCGGCACTGATGGTCGCGTTGTTGATCCAGACCCGCAGCGCGAAGTCCCGGGCCGGGTTCTCCGAGTAGTACGACTCGAAGTCGTGGTCGACGAGTTGCTGGATCTGGTCCGGCGTACCGATGGAGTCGACCACCTCGGGGTGGGAGATGATCCGCCAGGCCGACCAGGCCACAACGACGTAGAAGATCAGGCCGATCGTGACCCACCAGCGTCTGGACGCGTACAGCGCGGCCGGGAAGCTGACCAGGAAGTACTTCGAGATGTCGCGCCAGACGGGTGCTTGCGCGCCGGTGACGGCACCACGGGCGTCCGCGATCAGGCCGGACAGCCGCCCGATGGAGACCGGGTCGGCGCCGGCGGCCCGGAGGGCGGCCAGGTGCGTGCCGACACGCTGGTACAGAGTGACCAGCTCCTCGGCCTCAGCACCGCTCAGACGCCGCTGACGACGGGTGAGATAGGCCAGCCGGTCCCACTGCGGCTGGTGCACCGAGACGAACGCCTCGACGTCCACAGCGCACCTCCTCCCCTGGCTGGCTCCTTGCGCTGGCAGACTAGCTCGACAGGGTGTCGGGACAGGGAGGGGGCGACGGAGTGTCTCAGCTGGTCACCGGGGAGGCGGTCGTCCTCCAGGTCCGGATCGCGCGGATGCCGACGCGGGCGCTGGCGTGTGCGATCGACGTGATCCTGCAGCTCATCGTGCTGAGCGTGCTGATCTCGCTGCTCACCGGCTTCCTGGTCGGTGGGGATGCGAGCGAGGCGCTCGCGGTGTCGCTGATCTTCATCGTCATCCTGCTGGTCGCGGTCGGCTACCGCGTGGTGATGGAGACGCTGACCCGCGGCCGCACCCTGGGCAAGATGGTGCTCGGGCTCAAGGTGGTCCGCGACGACGGCAGCTCGATCCGGTTCCGGCACGCGCTCGTGCGGACGCTGTTCTGGTTCTTCGTCGACTTCGCGCCGTGGTTCGCGGCCTGCCCGGGCATCGTGGCGAGCCTGATGAACAAGCAGGGCAAGCGGATCGGCGACATGGTCTCGGGCACAGTGGTGATCCGCGAACGGCACCAGCCGATGACGTCGCCGCCGCTGTTCGTGGCCGGCCATCTGGTGCAGTGGGCGCAGTCGCTGGAGCTGTCCCGGCTGTCCGACGAGCTCGCCAACACGGCCCGGGACTACCTCGGGCGCTTCACCGAACTCCAGCCGGACGCCCGGATCGCACTGGGTGATGCGCTGGCCTACCGCGTCAGCCAAGTCACCGCACCCGCTCCACCGGTGCCGCTCATCGCTCCGGCGTACCTGTCCGCCGTACTGGCCGAACGCCGCCGCCGGGAGCTGAACCGCCTGGCAACCGCCCGCCCCGCCCACACCGGTCCCTTCGCGCCTTACGCCCCACCCAGCCCGTACGGCGTCCTGCCCCCGCCGGCACCGGCTCCACCAGGCCCCTTCGCCGTACCCCGGCCGGTCCTGGACGTGCGTCCCGCCGCAGTCAACGCTCAGGGCTGGGCAGCGCCTGGCAGCAACGAGTCGTCCTAGCCAACAACGAAAAGGCGCCCCGCTGGGTGGCGGGGCGCCTTTCGTGGGGGTGGGGATCAGTAGCGGTAGTGCTCGGCCTTGTACGGGCCCTCGACCGGAACACCCAGGTAGCTGGCCTGCTCCTTGGAGAGCTCGGTCAGCTTGACGCCGAGGGCGTCGAGGTGGAGGCGGGCGACCATCTCGTCGAGGTGCTTGGGCAGCACGTACACCTCGGTCGGGTAGTCGGCCGTCTTCACGAACAGCTCGATCTGGGCCAGCACCTGGTTGGTGAACGAGTTCGACATCACGAACGACGGGTGGCCGGTTGCGTTGCCGAGGTTCAGCAGGCGGCCTTCGGACAAGATGATGATCGTGTGTCCGTCGGCGAAGCGGAACTCGTCGACCTGCGGCTTGATGTTGACCCGCTCGATGCCCGGGACCTTGTACAGGCCGGCCATGTCGATCTCGTTGTCGAAGTGGCCGATGTTGCCGACGATCGCCTGGTGCTTCATCGCGGCCATCTGGTCGGCGGTGATGACGTCCTTGTTGCCGGTGGTGGTGACGAAGATGTCGGCGATCCCGACCACGTCGTCCAGGGTGGTCACCTGGTAGCCGTCCATCGCCGCCTGCAGCGCGCAGATCGGGTCGATCTCGGTGACGATCACCCGGGCGCCCTGGCCGCGCAGCGACTCCGCACAGCCCTTGCCGACGTCGCCGTACCCGCAGACGACCGCGACCTTGCCGCCGATCAGGACGTCGGTGGCGCGGTTGATGCCGTCGATCAGCGAGTGCCGGCAGCCGTACTTGTTGTCGAACTTCGACTTGGTCACCGAGTCGTTCACGTTGATCGCCGGGAACAGCAGCGCGCCGGCCTTGTGCATCTCGTACAGCCGGTGCACGCCGGTGGTGGTCTCCTCGGTGACACCCTTGATGCCCTGGCCGATGGTGGTCCACAGCTGCGGGTCCTCGGTCAGCGTGCGGGTCAGCACCGACAGCACGACGGCGTACTCCTCGGAGTCCGCGGTCGACGGGTCCGGTACTGCGCCGGCCTTCTCGAACTCGGTGCCCTTGTGGACGAGCATGGTGGCGTCGCCGCCGTCGTCCAGGATCATGTTCGGGCCTTCTTCACCGGGCCACTTCAGGGCCTGCTCGGTGCACCACCAGTACTCCTCCAGCGTCTCGCCCTTCCAGGCGAACACCGGGACACCGGCGGGGGCGTCGGCCGAGCCGTCCGGGCCGACGACGACCGCGGCGGCCGCGTGGTCCTGGGTGGAGAAGATGTTGCAGGAGACCCACCGCACCTCGGCTCCGAGCGCCGTCAGCGTCTCGATCAGCACCGCGGTCTGGATCGTCATGTGCAGCGAGCCCATGATCCGCGCGCCGGACAGCGGCTTGCTCTCGCCGTACTGCGCGCGCATCGCCATCAGGCCGGGCATCTCGTGCTCGGCCAGCCGGATCTCCTTGCGGCCGAACTCGGCCAGACCGAGGTCCGCCACCTTGTAATCGAACGTCATACCGTTCCCGCTCCCCTGCAGACTGTTGATTGCTTCCTACGTGTTCCTGCGTGCCAGAGCCTAGAGGTCCGAACCCTACCGATTGATCGCCTATGGCGCGTTTCTAACACCGAAATGTCAAGATTGTCCCCATGCGCATCACCGAGGCCGCCAAGCGACTGGGCACGACCCCCCGGATGCTCCGGTACCGGGAGGCCCTCGGCCTGCTTCCCCGCTCACGCTCCGGGCAGACCGCACAACGCCAGTACGACGACCGCGACCTCGCCGCCGTCCAGCTCGCCTTGGACCTGGAACGCCGGTACGACGTGACGCCGGCGGCGCTGGCGTTCGCCCTCAGGGCCCTGGCCGAACCGTCCGTCGCGGCCGACATCCGCAACCTCGGCTACCGCACCGGACGGCTCACCACACCGCCGACCCAGTCCCAGATCGACCGCGACCGCGCGCTGCGCTGGCTCGGCCGCTCCGGCGTCCTCCCGCCCAAGCCCCGGTAGTGGTTCCGCGGGCGTGAACCATGGGTATGGTCCGAAGCAGCACGCTCCGCCGAAACCCGGAGCGACGTCCTTCGTTGCCCCAGTCCCCGGCACACTCCAACGACGTACATCCGGGGTGTCCAGATGACTTCAGCAGCAGGGTCCGATCAGTCGTCTCCCGAAGAGTTCCAGGCCGTCGGCGGAAAGCTCGAGCGCGGGCTCATCTGGGTGTTCATCGTGGTGCCCACGCTCGCCCTGGTGCCAGGGGCCTTCTTCGCCTGGGGCGGCTGGATCGGCTGGCACGACATCGTCCTTCTCGTCGGGTTCTACGCGATCACCACGACCGGGATCGGCGCGGGCTACCACCGGGGATTCACCCACGGTTCCTTCAAGAGCAGGCGCGGCCTCAAGATCGGGCTGGCGATCGCCGGCAGCCTGGCGCTCGAAGGACCGGTCGTGCGCTGGGTGGCCGACCACCGCAAACATCACAAGTTCTCCGATCGCGACGGAGATCCACACTCACCGTGGCGCTACGGCACCAGCCCGTGGGCGGTGACCAAGGGATTCGTCTTCGCCCACGCCGGGTGGGTGCTGTGGGGTGAGGATCGCGCCGACCCTGCGCAGTACGCGCCGGACCTCCTGAACGACCGCGACCTGACGTCGATCTCGCGGCACTTTCGGGGACTGGCGGCGATCTCCCTGCTGGCGCCTGCGCTGATCGGCGGGCTGTGGGACCGGTCTTGGCAGGGCGCCGCCACCGGATTCTTCTGGGGCTCCTTGGTCCGCGTCGCCCTGATGCACCACGTCACGTTCTCGATCAACTCGATCTGTCACGTCACCGGCAGGAAGCCCTTCACCGCCCGGGACCGGTCGGGCAACGTCTGGTGGCTGGCCATCCTGAGCCAGGGCGAGTCCTGGCACAACCTGCACCACGCCGACCCCACGTGCGCACGCCACGGTGTGCTCAAGGGGCAGGTCGACATCAATGCCTGGCTGATCAGGCGCTTCGAGCAGTTCGGCTGGGCGTACGACGTCAGATGGCCGGACCTGCAGCGCCTGGAGCGGAAGCGTTCGGCCGTGACCTAGTGCGACGGCGCCTCGGGGACGGCGGGGCGCTCGTCGGGGACGTGGTTCTCCTCATAGACATCGGGCTCGAGGTAGATGTGGACGGCCATCGGCTCGGCCGCGCGGATGGCGCGTTCGGCGGCGTCGATGGTCTCGGCCACGACCGCGGCGTCGGCGGTCGGCTCGACGCCGAGCTTGGCGGCGACCAGGACCTCCTCCGGGCCGAGGTGCAGGGTCTTGATGTGGATCAGCCGCTGCACGCCGGACGTGTTCTCGATCGCGTCGACGATCTTCTGCTGTGCCTCGCGGGTCGCGGACTCGCCGAGCAGCAGCGACTTCATCTCGATCGCCAGGAAGATCGCGACACAGACGAGCAGCGCGCCGATCGCCATCGAGCCCAGGCCGTCGAACACACCGTTGCCGGTGGCAAGCGTCAGGGTGACGCCGATCAGCGCCAGCACCAGACCGGTCAGGGCGGCGAAGTCCTCCAGCAGAATCACCGGCAGCTCGGGCGCCCGGGCGTTGCGGACAAACCTGGTCCAGGACACGTGCCCACGCAGCTTGTTCGCCTCGACGATCGCGGTCCGGAACGACAGCGATTCCATCACGATCGCGACCAGCAGCACCGCGACCGGCACCCACTTCCAGTTCTCGATCGGGTGCGGATCGTGCACCTTGTGCCAGCCCTCGTACAACGCGAACAGGCCGCCGACGCTGAACAGCACGATCGCGACGATGAACGAGTAGACGTAGCGCTCGCGGCCGAACCCGAACTGGTGCAGGTCGTCGGCCTCCCGCTTGGCCCGGTTGGCGCCGACCAGCAGCAGCACCTGGTTGCCGGCGTCGGCGAGCGAGTGGATCGCCTCGGCCAGCATCGAAGCCGACTGGGTCAGTGCCCAGGCGGCGAACTTGGTGACCGCAATCCCGGTGTTCGCCAGCAATGCCGCCACCACGGCCTTGTTACCGCCACCAGCCATGTTCTCCAGGTCCTCCGTACGGTTTCAGCGCGCGGACACGACGAACGCCGTGCCGGAACCACGCAAGATACAGGGTCCTTCGGGTCCCGAGGCGAACGCGGACTGACCGGCGGACAACGTCACATCCGACTCGGTGCCCCCGGCCCCTACTTCGACCGATCCCGCCACACAGCACACGATCCGCGGACCGACACCGGCCACCGTCCGTTCGCTGTCGTCGAGGTCGACCCTGTGGATGGCGAAGTACTCGGCACCGGTCTCGTACGTCGCCACGCCGTCAACCACCGGGGGCGCGGTGAGCACCGGATCGGTCAGCGGCTCGAAGTCCACCACTGACACCAGTTCCGGTACGTCGATGTGCTTGCTGGTCAGGCCGCCGCGCAACACGTTGTCGGAGTTGGCCATCACCTCGAACCCGAATCCGGACAGGTACGCGTGCACGTTCCCGGCCGGCAGGTACACGGCCTCGAACCGCTCCAGCCGCACCCGGTTGAGCAACAGCGCCGCGAGTACGCCGGGATCGTCCGGGAAGTCCGCGCAGAGCTTGGCCAGCGTCTCGCGCTCGACGGCGAACGCGTCCCCGGCGTACTGCGCGCAGGCCTCACCGAGAGCCGAGACCAGCGGACGGATCGTGTCCCGGTCGCTGCCCATGAACTGGGTGAAGGCGTCCTGGAGCTTGCCGTTGCGCAGCAGGCTGGTGAGCTCCTCGAACCCCACCGGTGCCAGCGCCTCCAGCAGCGCGACCGTGCCTCCCAGCGGCCGGAACCCGACCAGCGCCTCGAACGGCCCGAGCGCGATCAGGATCTCCGGCTTGGGCCACGCGTCCTTGTAGTTCCGGTCGGCCGCGTCCCGCGGGATCCCGGCGGCCTCGTCCCGCGCGTACCCGTCGATCGCCTGCTCCCTCGACGGGTGCGCCTGGATCGAGAGCGGCTGCGCGGCGGCCAGCAGCTTGGCGAGGAACGGGAACCGCCCCTCGAACCGCTCTGCCGTCTCCTGCCCCAGTACGTCGGCCGGCCCGGCGGACACCACGTCGTACAGGGAATCGCCCCATGGCAGGACGGACGACGCGGACTCGTGAGCGCCCATCCACAGCTCGGCCTGCGGGCGACCGTCCGGCTCCGCGCCCATCAGCTCGGGGAGCGCTGTCCGCGAACCCCAGGCATAGTCCCGGATGGTGTTCAGCAACGGCACTACCACGCTGGATCCTCCGCTGGATTCCCCGGCTCGTCCGGGGTGGCGTCGATCGGAGTGCCGTAGCGCCCCAGGCCGATACCCAGGTACGCCGCGGCGTAGCGGCCGTGCTGCGACAGAGCGGCGTACCGGGCGATGTCCGTGCCCTCGGCCTGCGTGACCACGTTGACCCGCACGTCGTGACGCGCTGCCTTGTCCTCCAGCTTGTGCCGGTGCTCGGTGACCCCTGGGTCGTCCGTGCCGTCGTCCAGGATGACCAGGGCGGGCCGCAGCTCCTCCGGCTTGTCGAACGGGTCGGCGAACAGGTCCCGCGGCGGCTGGTTCAGCACCGGCAGCAGGTGGCCGGCGTCAGCGGCCAGGGCGGGCCGGCCACTCGCCAGCCGGATCGCCTCCACCACCCGGCGTGCGGCACGTGCGGCGAGGACGGATCCACCCCACACCAGCGGCAGCGCGTCGGCCAGGATCAGCGCCAGGTCCTTCGCCGGGTTCGAGGCGACGTCGGTGTTGGGCGAGCACTCGATCGCGACGTCGTCCAGGATCGACGCGACCGACTTGGCGTCCACCACCGGGCCGAGCTCCATCTGGTGCAGCCCCTGCAGTACGGCGACCGCCGAGGCCAACTGGTCGTCGGACTGCGACGGCAGCCGGATGGCGTGCCGTGACCCTGCGGACGCGCGCGCGACCGGGGAGTCCGGCGGGCAGGCGACCATCAGGCCGGTGCCGCGCCGTTCCGCCTCGGACGCGGCCGACTCTGCGTCGGAATCGGGGCCGACTCCACCGAGGACGACCACCAGGTCGAGCGGACCCGCCCAGCCGGGCAGTCCCGGACCGGGCCAGGCCACGAACGGCACCGGGCAGACCGGCTCCAGCACGGCACGGACCAGTCGGGCGTCGCGGCCCGCGGCCAGCACCGCACGCGGCCGGAACCCGTCGGTGTCGACCTTGGACAGGGCCTCCTCGGCCGCTTCCAGCTCGGCCCGGACGCGCGCACCGGCCATCGCGAGTCGCCGCAGCAGGTGATCGGTCGCCTCGAGTGCGGCCGGATCGTCCAGCCGCGAGTCGTCGAAGGAGCTCATCAGCTGTCCGCGGATTCGGTGTCTCTCGTGTCCCGGGCCTCGTCGATCAGCAGCACCGGGATGTCGTCACGGACCGGGTAGGCCAGGGCGCAGGCGGCGTTCGTACAGACCAGTTCGTTCGCCTCGTCGTCCACGCGGAACTCCGAGCGGCACTTCGGGCAGACCAGGATGCTCAGCAGGTCCGGGTCCAGGTTGACAGCCATTCAGTTCTCCTCCACCGATGCACCGGTGATCAGGGCCAGTACTTCGTCACGGACGCGTTCCATCGTGGACCGGTCCGCGGCCTCGACGTTCAGCCGTAGCAGCGGTTCCGTGTTCGACGCACGGACGTTGAACCACCACTGTGGCGCCGACACGGTCAGACCGTCCAGATGGTCAACGGTAATGCCGGGCTTGTCGCCGTAGGTGTCCTCGATCGCCGCGACCGTGGCCGCGGCGTCGTCGACCTTGTTGTTGAGCTCGCCGGACGCGACGTACCGCTCGTACTCGGCGAACAGCTCACTGGCCGGCTTGTCCTGCTCACCGAGCGCGGCCAGCACGTGCAGCGCGGCCAGCATGCCGGTGTCGGCCCGCCAGAAGTCCCGGAAGTAGTAGTGCGCCGAGTGCTCGCCGCCGAACACGGCATCGGTCTCGGCCATCTTCTGCTTGATGTAGGAGTGCCCGACCCGGGCCCGGACCGGCGTCCCACCGTGCTCGGTGATCAGCTCGGGCACGGCCCTGGAGGTGATCAGGTTGTGGATGACCGCCGAGCCCGGGTGCTTGGCCAGCTCCCGGACCGCGACCGCACCGGTGACCGCACTCGGCGAGATCGGGTCGCCCTTCTCGTCCACCACGAAGCAGCGGTCCGCGTCGCCGTCGAAGGCCAGGCCGAGGTCGGCGCCGGCCTCGCGGACCTTGGCCTGCAGGTCGACCAGGTTCTTCGGGTCCAGCGGGTTGGCCTCGTGGTTCGGGAAGTTGCCGTCCAGCTCGAAGTACAGCGGGATGATCCGCACCGGGCCGGAGGCGAACACGGCGGGAACGGTGTAGCCGCCCATCCCGTTGCCGGCGTCGACGACGACCGTGAGCGGACGGATGCCGCTCAGGTCGACCAGGTCGTTGAGGTGGTCGGCGTACGCGGTCAGCAGGTTCTTGCGGGCCACCTTGCCCGGTACGGCGACCGGCGCCGGGCCGTCGGTGACGGTCTTGGCGACCAGCTCCGCGATGTCGCGCAGACCGGACTCCGAGCCGACCGGGGACGCGCCGGCGCGGCACATCTTGATGCCGTTGTAGCGGGCCGGGTTGTGGCTTGCGGTGAACATCGCACCGGGCAACTGGAGCCGACCGGACGCGAAGTACAGCTGGTCGGTGGAGGCCAGGCCGATGTCGACCACGTCCGCGCCGGTGCTCGTCACACCCTCGGCGAACGCGGCCGCCAGCGCCGGGCTGGACGGCCGCATGTCGTAGCCGACCACGACCGCCCCCGGAGACGCGAGGACGTCCAGGACCTCGACGAACGCCGCCCCGGTCGCCCGGGCCACCGACTCGTCCAGCTGGTCCGGGACGACCCCTCGTACGTCGTACGCCTTGAAGATCGCCGCAACGTCAACCATGCGTGGACCCTATCCGGCCCACCGGCAAAGTCGTATTTCAGGCCGGATCTCAGGCCTTGTCGAACCAGCCGATGTCCTTGCGGTGGTGGACCTCGGGGAGCTGGCGCGGGCTGGTCGGGGCGGCCCACCTGGCCGCGTTGGCGATGATCTGCTGCACCTCGGGCTGGTGGTACGTCGGGTACTCCTGGTCGCCCGGGCGGAAGTAGAACACCCGGCCCTGGCCGCGGCGGTAGCAGCAGCCGGAGCGGAACACCTCGCCGCCGGTGAACGAGCTGACGAACACCAGCTCGTCCGGCTGCGGGATGTCGAACAGCTCGCCGTACATCTCCTCGCGCTCGATCACCAGCGGATGCGGGATGCCCTGCGCGATCGGGTGGCCGGCCGCGACCGTCCAGATCAGCTCGCGGTCGTTCTCGGCCCGCCAGTCCAGCGAGCAGGTGGTGCCCATCAGCTTGATGAAGATCTTGCTGAAGTGCGCCGAGTGCAGCGCGATCAGGCCCATCCCGGACAGCACGTGCTTCTGCACCCGCTCGACGATCGCGTCGTCGACGTCGCCATGAGCCGCGTGACCCCACCAGGTGAGCACGTCGGTCTCGGCGAGCACCTCCTCGGTCAGGCCGTGCTCGGGCTGCTGCAGCCACGCGGTCCGGACCACCACGTCCTGGCCCAGCTTGGCCCGCAGCGCGGCCGCGATCGTCTCGTGCATCGTGTCCGGGTAGACCTTCTGCACCGAGGCGTCGCGCTGGTCGTGCACGTTCTCGCCCCAGACGGTGACGCGAATCGGATCAGTCATGGAGAACAACCTCTCGTCCCGCCTTCGCCGAGGCGTAGCAGGCGTCGATGACCTCGGTCCTCAGCAGCGCCTCGGACCCGTTCTGACCTTCCCAGTCGCCACTGCGGACGATCCGGACGAACTCCCGCACCACTCCGCGGTGGCCGAGTCCCGCACCGGTCGCGGGCTTCACCTCGGCCGGGATGCCGGCCACGTCGGTGAAGATCCGCAGCGTGTCCTCGGTGGTGTAGTTCTGCACCTCGATCTTGGCGCCGCCCTCGGTGCCGAACAGCTCGATGCCGAAGTTGTCGCCCGGCGCCCGGTAGGTGGCCCAGCTGGTCTCCAGTTGCAGCGCGCCGCCGCCCTCGAGCCGCAGGTACGCCGTGGCCAGGTCCTCGACCTCGAACTTCGAACCGAGCGTGTCGACCGTCGGCCGGATCGCGCTGCTGACGCTGCCACGACCGCGCGGACCGAGCTCGGCGAACGTGTTCGCCGAGACCGTGGTCACCGACGGCTCGCCCAGCAGGTGCAGCGCGAGGTCGAGGATGTGGACGCCGAGGTCGATCAACGGGCCGCCGCCGGACAACTCGCGGTTGGTGAACCAGCCGCCCATGCCGGGGATGCCGTTGCGGCGCATCCAGTGCGCCTTCGCGTAGTAGATCCGGCCCAGCTGCCCCTCGTCGATCTGGTGCTTCAGCGCCGCGACGTCACCGCGCTCACGGTGGTTGAAGACGACCTTCAGCACCCGGCCGGCCTGCTTGGAGGCCTCGACCATCGCGGCGCCCTCGGCGACCGTCCGGGCCAGCGGTTTCTCGGACAGCACGTGCAGACCCTTCGCCAGCGCCTTCAGCGCGATCGGGGCGTGCAGCTGCGTCGGCGTACCGATACTGACCGCTTCGAGACCCTCGGTCTCGAGCAGGTCTTCCCAGTTCTCGTAGAGGTGCGGTACGCCGTGCTTCTCGCCGAGGCTGGTCAGGAGGTCCTTCTCCAGCCCGGCCAGCGCCACCACCTCGACGTCCGGCAGTTCCGAGAACGCCTCGAGCGCCGTACGCCCGGCGAAGCCCAGCCCGACAACCCCGACCCGCAGTTTTTGATCGTTCACACCTACGATCCTCTCGCACTGACAACGACGGACACAAACCGCTTCCCACAGTACGAAACATGTTCGAACACCGGCGGACCGCCGGGCCTGTCGCGCGAGTCAGTCGTCGTCGGGGTCGAAGTCGGGGTCGATCTGCTCCGGGGACAGGGCCAGGACGTCGGCCAGTTCGAGCACCAGCGCGGACCGGACCAGCCAGGCCAGGCCGGTCGCGGAGCGCTCGGCCCGCAGCTCGATCGGGCGGCGGAACACCACGATCCGGTACGGCTCGTGCGACGTCCCCCCGGTGGAGTGGGTGAGCGGGATCTCGCGCGCGTCCAGGTCCAGGTTCGGCACGTCCTCGATGGCGAACTCGACCCGGGCGACGACCTGCGGCAGCCGCTTCTCCAGCCGGGTCACCTCGATCGCGACCACCTCGTCGAACTGCGCGGCGCCGGAGCGCTGCAACGGCAGACCGCGTGGCGCGAACCGGCTCGGCCGGCTGATCGGGCCGAGCATGCCGCGGCCATGGCGGTCGATGTGCCTGCGATGACGGCGAGCCTCGGTCACGCGTTCAGCCTAGTGGGCGTAATGTCTGGTCGTGAGCATCGCCAGGATCTGTTCGCGCGCCGCCTGTCATCAGCCGGCCGTGTCGACGCTCACCTATGTGTACGCCGACTCCACCTGTGTGCTCGGCCCGTTGGCGACGTACGCCGAACCGCACTGCTACGACCTGTGTGCCGCCCACGCGGACCGGCTGACGGCTCCGAACGGCTGGGAGGTCATCCGGCTCGCTCCGGACCCGGCCGCGGCGGGACCGTCGTCGGACGACCTGGAGGCGCTGGCCAACGCGGTCCGCGAGGCCGCCAGGCCGCTACCGCCCCGGGAGCCAGGTGCCGGTACGACGGGCGCACCCGTGGAGGTCGCCCGTCGCCGACACCTGCGGATGCTGCAGGACCCGGGCGCCAACACCTCCGAGGGCTGACTACCTCAGCGCAGCCCGCGCATCCGGCTCGGCGCCGAGTTGGGCCCGGAACACCAGCGACGTCGTCAGCGGCCAGGCCGCCACCTCTGCGATGTCGTCGTCGTCCGGCTTCGCGGCCGGCATCAGCGTCACCCCGGCCACGATCTCCCCGCGGGCCTGCTCCACCATCAGGTACGTCGGCCGCGGCTGGGCCTTGAACGAGATCTGGCTGGTGGCGCCACCGAGGACGTCGAGCGTCCGCGTGCTCAGCACCCGGCCGGCCGCGTCCCGTAGCTCGAACTTCACGCTCGCGGGCTTACCCGGCGCCGTCACCTGCAGCACTGCGGCCTGCCGATGCGCTGGCAGCACCAGGTACGCCGGTCCGGTCAGCGGCTCGGCCGATCCGAGCGACGCGAAGTCGCTCCCACTCGCGTCCACCATCCGCATCGCGGCGGTCACCGGCTCGTCCGACGCCAGCGTGATCGCACTGGGATCGCCATGCAGCACCGGGTCCAGCTTGATCGTCTTCACCGCCCCGGCCGGGACCTGCACGGTCTCCAGTCCGGCCGGCTTGAACGGACCGTTCGGCCCGTTCACGGTCAGGCTGACCGTCGCCTGCAGGTCGGTCGGGTTCGCGATCGAGAGCATCCGCAATCCGGCGCCGGGGGCGGCAGCCGGGACGTACACCTTCGTCGCCGGCGGGGCGGACGGGCTCAGCCAGTCCACACCGCCGGGTTCGCCGTTCGTCTTGGTCGCATTGCTCCGCAGCGACGCCGCCACCCGGCCACCCGTCGACTGGACGTGCAGCGCGACGTCCTTCGCTTTGGGCGCGATCTGCCGGAGGTACAGCGGGATCGTCCCGCGTGCCGGCACGACCAGACCGCGGGCGTTCGGGAGGTCCAGTTGGCCGTTGCTCGAGTAGATGGTGACGTTGACCTCGGCGTTGATGCTGTCCAGGTTCGTCAGCACCAGCGTGTCGCGCCGGTCCGTGCTCGCCCCGGCGAACCAGAAGTCCGAGCCAGGCACCTGGCACGGCGCACTCGCCATGCCCAGGTTCACACCGTCGGCGGAGACCGTCGTACTGGTACCGACCGTGCCCGCGGCGAGCGGACCGGTGCCCTGGATCGACAACTCGGCCGGTTTGGTGACCGCACCGGTCGAACCGACCTTGCCACGGACCAGCACCGACCCGACCGGATTCGCGGTGCTCGGCAGCGGGGTGATCTGCAGCGGCACCTCCTTGCCCGCCGCGACGGGCGTGCCCTCCGGAAGCGTCGGCGACACCGCGCTCACGATGCTGGACGTCTTCCCGCCGGGGGCCAGCGCCGGGCAGGACAGCGCCGTACGGTTCACCACCGAACGCGCGGGTTCGGTGACGCCCTCGGCCCGGGCCTTCGGCTCCTTCGCGTGGGTGGCCACACCGAGGCCGCCGATGGCAGCCATCGCCAGCACACAAGCTCCGACCCGGACGCGCACGTCCGATAGCAACCGGCTCACCGGTCCCTCCTCGCGTGGGTCCCGTGCGGGACCGCGACAGTACGCCGTACGGTCGGCAGGCAGAAGATCAGCGCGATGATCCAGGCGATGATGCCGAGAATCCGCCACAGCGTGTGGGTCTGGTCGTGCAGCGGCGTCTCGCCCTTGATCTTCGACCGGTCCACCAGCCAGGACGCGTCGCCGTCGGCCGCACTGGCCCGGGTCAGACCGGGCAGGGAGTCCAGCGTCGACTGCAGGTTCTGGTCGACCGGAGCGGGCAGGTAGACGTAGTCGATCGCCAGTCCGGCCAACTGCCGTCCCTCTTCACCGCTACCGCCACCACCGAGCGTCGACAGTACGTCGGTGATCGGCTTGGACTGCTGCGCTGTCGGCGCCGCCTCCAGCGCGCCCATCCGCGGGCCACCGTCCTTCACCAGCGAGTACCGCATCGCGTTGCCAGGGCTCTTGCGCACAACCAGGATCGACGCGTTCTGTGGCGGCGCCTGCGACGTCGCCAGGTACGCCGGCAGGTCCTGCGCCGGGCCACGCCACAACGGGCCATCGGCGCCACGCACCAGCCAGAACCCGGCCGTCACGATCGTCGTCACCAGCACGATCCCGAGCACACCCTGGACGATGATGTCGGTGGACTTGCCGACCGAGTCCCAGGCGACCGCCACCGCGATGATCCAGCCCGCGGTCATCAGGAACATCAGCGGTCCACTGCCACCACCCAGCCGGCTCGCGATCAGCGTCCCGGCCAGACCGGCCAGCGCCGCGAACCACCCGAGCAACTCGTACCGCTGCCGCGACTGCCGCAGCAGAGCGACCAACGCCACCAGGATCAGCGGTACGGCGAACCACCACGGCGCCGGCGCACCGATCGGCGTACCAGTCAGCAAGTGCGCCAGGCTGTCGCCCGGGCCGATGGAGGCGGTCGGCGGACCACCGGCCTCCTGACCCAGCCGCGCCGGATGCAGCACCAACTGGATCGTCCACGGCAACACCAGCAGCAGACCCAGTACGACGGAGAAGACGAGCTGGCGACCCTGCCGACGCCAACCGAGTCGGAGCACGCCGCCGAACACCAGAGTGATGCCGACGAGCAGACCCAACGCCGGTGTGAACGCGAACAGAACGGCCTGGCAGATCCCCGCGAACCACGCGGCCCGCCAGCTGCCTTGGACGACCACTCGACGCCGCCGAGCGATGGTGTGGACGGCGGCGCCCAGCAGCGGCAGCACAATCGCGGCCACGCAGGTCCCGATCCGGCCTTGCGAGACAGCGCCATTGGTGAAGACAGCCAGTCCGTACGCCGACGCGCCCCAAGCTCGCGCCACCCGGTCGACGACGAACGATCGCAACATCACCCACGCGGCCAGACCGGCCAGCGGGACCGCACCGAGGAGCAGGATGTTCGCCGCACCGGTCGGACCGAACATCACGGTGGAGAAGGCCCAGAACTGCGCCAGCCAAGCAGGAGGCGTGACACCCGGTGGCGCGGCGGAGGCCGCATGCCAGAGCGAGGCAAGGCTTTCGTGCGCAGGCAGCAACACGTTGGAGCGCAGGACACCGCCACCGATCAGACTGCGGGCAGCGATGAACGCACCGAGCGCGAGGACGACCCACGCGACCAGGAACGGCCGGCGGATCAGCTGACGGCGCCAACGCGGCTTGTCGGCGGCCACGCGGGCGGTCGACTTCGCCCGCCTCGCACTGGTGACGACCTGCTCTTCCGGCTCGTCTGCCCAGGCCTCGCGGATCCGCTCGGAGATCGTGCCGGTCGTCTCCTCCAGGTTGTGCCGCAAGGCGTGCACGGACCGGGAGAACAGACCTTTGATGTCGTCGTACGGGACGCGATTGAGGCTGCGGCGATTCTTGCGGGCCTGCGTCCAGCCTCCGGCCAGCAGTGTGCCGAGCAGTGCGGTCCACTCATCGACCGCACCGGACGGCGTCTTGCCGATGACGAACCAGATCGAGCGAAGGATCGTCCCGAAGAGGAAGCGCAGGATCAGTAGCGGTAGTAGCTTGCCGGGCGCGTTGGCCAGGACGGTGTAGTAGGCGTGTGCACGGTCGAGTTGGTAGGCATGCCGTCGGGTGCCGGCCAGCGCACGCTCGCCGGTCGCGGCGGCCTGTGCGTGGTAGATGACCGCGTCGGGTGCGACGCCGACCTGGAAGCCGGCCCGGCTGGCCCGCCAGCCGAAGTCGATGTCGTCGCGGAACATCGGCAGCCGCGGATCGAAGCCGTGCAGGGCTTCCCAGACATCGCGGCGGACCAGCATGCCGGCCGAGCTGACCGCGAGGACGTTGCGCGGCTGGTCGTGCTGACCCTGGTCGAGCTCACCGGTCTCGATGCCGGTGTCGCGGCGGCCGCCGAGCGACGTGGTGACGCCGACCTCGAGGAGTTCGCGGTCCCGCGGCCAGAGCCGCAGCTTCGGGCCCCAGACACCGACACCCGGTGTAATAGTGGCCTGGAGCAACAATTGCTCGAGCGCCTTCGGGGCCGGTGCGCAGTCGT
The DNA here is from genome assembly GCF_044459685.1 of Kribbella sp. NPDC050241. Taxonomy (NCBI): domain Bacteria; kingdom Bacillati; phylum Actinomycetota; class Actinomycetes; order Propionibacteriales; family Kribbellaceae; genus Kribbella; species Kribbella sp. NPDC050241. The sequence continues at coordinate 1,332,048 of NZ_JBITJE010000002.1, read as the reverse complement.
CGTGCAACAGCCACAGCCACTCGACCACCGGCATGTGACCGTCGTCGCCGTACGGGCCGACCGCGGACGGTATCGGTGCGAAACCGACCGCCTCCAGGCCACGGGCGACCGCCACGCCGAAACCTGTCCGCGCGGACACGCTGACAACCGGCTCGACACCGGGCATCGCGGCCAGCAGTTCGGCCGTCTCGTCGGTGGAGCCGGTGTCGACCGCGATCAGCCGGTCCGGGCGCGGGTTCAGCGCCCAGAGCGCCTCGGACAACCGGGGCAGCCAAGCGGCGCCCTCGTGCCCGACCACGACCGCGGTGACGACGTGCCGGACTCGCGGCCGACCCATCGGGTCGTCGATGTGGTCGGTCGGGAAATCGACGGAGTCGAAGAATTCCCAGCCGGCCGGAGCTTCTTGTTCCATGCGGAGCTGTGACCTCGATGGTTGCGGAATGCCTTGGTCGTGTCTGGTGGTCCATCGCCTACTGCGCGGCACTCGGCACGGCATCTCGCCGCACTGGAGCAAAGACCACGATGAACCAACATCGACGCCTTCGCTCCAGCACGCCGAGCTACCGTACCGAGCACCTGCTCGCGACGGCGCTGGACCACCAGACACGGCCTACCACGACCGGAGTCGTAGCGAGGACTCACCATACAGCCGTCGGCCCAGCCCCCGGACAGCCGCGGGCCCCGGCGACTGTACGTCGGCGGGGCCACGCGGAAAGTCCTGATGAAGTTGTGTGCCGGGTTTTGACCGTCAGACGGCCTTCTTCTTCAGCTTGCGGCGCTCCCGCTCCGACAGGCCGCCCCAGATCCCGAAGCGCTCGTCGTTCTGCAGTGCGTACTCGAGGCATTCGCCCCGCACGTCACAGCCGAGACAGACCTTTTTCGCCTCGCGGGTGGAACCGCCCTTCTCCGGGAAGAAAGCCTCCGGGTCGGTCTGGGCACACAGCGCCCTTTCCTGCCAGTTCGGCTCCTCCTCGATCGCCTCACCGTCGACAATCGCCATCAGCTCTGTCACGGTACGACCTCCTCGACCCTGTTCGTTCCCCTGTACATGTGGGTTTGCGGTCCACATGCCTGACCTCGTCCGTCCTGCGCTCTGCAACGGTCCCCGATACCGAGTGTCCAACGAACGACACGGTTGAAATTACATTCCTGCAATCCACGAAAGTCAAGCCGTGGTCTGCTATTGGCATCATCCGCAACACGGCTGCAAAAGAACGAGAGGCCTGTCTGCACAGGCCTCTCGTCTTCGTGTGCTACCGCTCGAACCGGGGTGAAGAACTTTCGCCACCAGCTCGGTAAGGGCTTGCTGCCTTGTCAGCAAGGCGTTTCAGCCCCGCTGGGACCACCAGCTCAGGACGGCTGGGACCACCAGCCCTGCTGACCCTGGCCCTGCTGGCCCTGATCGTCCTTGTCGGACTCGGAAACGCGTGGATCCACGCGGGTTTCGTCGGCAGCGGCCTCGGTCGCCTGCGGCTGCTCCGGCTCTGCGCTGGGCGCCGGCTCGGCGGCCGGTGCCTCTTCGGCCTGCCAGGACTGCTCACCCGGCTGCCAGGACTGCTGGGCCTCCGGCTGCGCCGGCTCGTGCTGGCTCTGCTCCTGCGGGGCCGGCCACTCCGGCTGCGCCGGTTGGCTGTACTCGTCGGCGGCCGGCTGTGCCTGCTGGCCGTACTCGTCGGCGGCCGGCTGTGCCTGCTGGCCGTAGTCCTGGCCGGACCACTGCTGCTGACCGGCGTCGGTGCCGCCCCACTGCTGCTGCTCCTGCGGCCACTGCTGACCCTGGTCCTGGCCGCCCCACTGCTGCTGGCCTTCGGAGCTCCACGCCTGGGTCGGCTCGGCGCCCGGCTGGGCCTCGGCGACGGGCCAGGCCTGCTCAGCCGGCTGCTGGCCGGCCTGCTGCGCCTCGGCTTCACCGGCGGACCAGTTCTGCTGCTGCTCGCCCTGGTTCCAGCTCTGCTCCTGCGGCCACTGCTGGTCGCCCTGCGCTGCCGCATAGCCACCGACCGCACCGGCACCTGCAGCCGCGCCGTAACCGCCGTACTGGCCCTGGCCCTGGGCCTGGCCCTGGTCATAGCCGTACTGGCCCTGCTGGCCCTGCTGCTGGGCGTAGCCGGCCTGCTGCTGACCGTACGGCGCCTGCTGCTGGCCGAACTGCTGCTGCGGGTACTGGCCACCCTGCTGCTGGGCGAACTGGCCCTGCTTCGGCGCGCGGACCGGCACCGGCAGCGCCTGGAAGGTCTTCATGACATAGAGGCCGACAGCGCCGTACAGGGCGAGGCCGGCGAGTGCGTAGACGAAGCCGACGATCTTCAGGCCGGCGGTGCTGGTCTCCGCGAAGCCCGCGAAGGCCGTGATCAGGCCGATCAGCAGGGCCACACCGGTGATCACGAGCGCGACCAAGGTCACGGTCCGGGCATTCGCTGTCCGTTCACCTGCCTCGTTCACCAGCCAGACCGCGGCGGTCAGCGCTAACAGGAGCAGCACTGCACCGAAGGACGGCGGGGTGAGAATGCTCTGCACTCCACCGGCGGCCGCGGTGAATCCGGCGCCGCCGACGAACAGCCGGATCAGCGATGCCAGCACGATCAGACCGGCGAATGCGAGCAGTATGTACGCGACCGGCTCTCTGAGCTTCTTGGTTGCGTCGGTGACCACGAGGGCTCCTCGGGATGTTGGGGGCCGTACAACTGAGCTGTGCGGATGTTCGGACCCACCGCAGCATAGTCGTGCGGTGGTTCGTCGCATTGACGACTCGTGCAGACTCTTCCTATGCGATTGACAGTACTGGCCGGTGGCGTCGGCGGTTCCACCTTCCTGCGCGGGCTGCTCAAGGCTCGCCCGGATGCCGAGATCACCGTGGTGGGGAACACCGCGGACGACATCACCCTGTTCGGGCTGCGGGTCTGCCCGGACCTCGACACCGTGATGTACACCCTCGGTGGCGGTATCTCGGCCGAACGCGGCTGGGGCCGCGAGGACGAGACCTGGGTGATCAAGGAGGAGTTGGCCGCGTACGGCGTGGAGCCGACCTGGTTCGGTCTCGGCGACCGGGACGTGGCGACCCACCTGGTCCGGACCCAGATGCTCGACGCCGGCTACGGCCTGACCGCGGTCACCGAAGCCCTGTGCCAACGGTGGAAGCTGCCGGTCCGGTTGCTGCCGATGAGCGACGACCGGGTCGAGACCCATGTGGTCGTCGACGACCCGGACAACCCCGGCCGGCGCAAGGCGATCCACTTCCAGGAGTACTGGGTCCGCTGGCACGCCGAGATCCCCGCGCACCAGATCATCGCGGTAGGCCAGGAGAAGGCGAAGCCGGCCCCTGGCGTGCTGGAGGCCATCGCCGACTGCGACGTACTGATCGTGCCGCCGTCGAACCCGGTGGTCTCGGTCGGCACCATCCTCGGCGTCCCCGGCATCCGCGATGCCGTCCGGGAGACGTCCGCTCCGGTCATCGGCCTCTCGCCGATCATCGGGAGCGGTCCGGTCCGCGGCATGGCCGACAAGGTGCTGGCCGCCGTCGGTGTGGCCTCCACCGCCTCGGCGGTCGCGCGGTACTACGGTTCGCGCGCGTCCGGCGGCGTACTGGACGGGTGGCTGATCGACCTGTCGGACTACGCCCAGCAGGATTCGATCGCAGGAGCCGGAATTCACGTGCAGGCGGTGCCGTTGTGGATGACGGACGACACAAAAACCGCCGCGATGGCTGACGCGGCACTGAACCTCGCGGAGGCCGTACGGCGATGAGGAAGCACCTGGAAGTCTTCCCGGTGACCGGTCTGCCCGAGGTGGCAGCCGGAGACGACCTGGCGGAGCTGATCGGCCAGGGGGCGGACCTGCGGGACGGTGACGTGGTTTCCGTCACTTCCAAGATCGTCAGCAAGGCAGAGGGGCGCCTGACCCACGGCACCCGGCAGGAGGCGATCGACGCCGAGCTCGTGCGCGTCGTGGCCCAGCGTGGCGAGACCCGCATCGTGCAGACCCGCCACGGCCTGGTGATGGCCGCCGCCGGCACTGACACGTCCAATACCGCGCCCGGCACGGTCCTGTTGCTCCCCGTCGACCCGGATGCGTCAGCCCGGCAGCTGCGTGAGGCCCTGAAGCAGCAGTACGACGTCAACGTCGGCATCGTGGTCACTGACACGCTCGGCCGCCCGTGGCGCAACGGCCAGACCGATCTGGCGATCGGCGCGGCCGGTGTGCGCGTGGTGGAAGACCTCCGCGGTACGACGGACAGCCACGGCAACGTGCTCGCGGTGACGGAGCCGGCTCTGGCCGACGAGATCGCCAGTGCCAGCGAGCTGGTCAAGGGCAAGGCGGACGGCGTACCGGTCGCCGTAGTGCGTGGACTGGGCGACGTCGTACTGCCCGTTGGCGAGCACGGTCCGGGCGCGCGGGCGCTGGTGCGGGATGCCGCCTCGGACATGTTCAGCCTGGGGACCCGGGAGGCCGCGCGGGCCGCCGTACTGGATCGGGTGGCGCCCGCTGGGCCGCGTGAGGTGGACCCGGCGCTGTGGGACGGCTTGCTGGACGAGGTCGAGGACATTCACCTCGAGGTGCTTGACAACGCTGTCACGGTGTTCGGCGACGAACCCGTCGCGGTCGGCGTGATCGCGGAGCGGCTCGCGGTGCTGTTGCACGCGGAGGGGTACGGCGTCTCCGTGCGGACCGGGCCGGGCAGTGAGGCGACGGTCACGTTCGGCTCACGACCGAGGTAGTTTTCTAGGCAACCTCTCAGGGTCGCTGCGTACACTGCATCCGCACGGCGGCGCGGTGGCCGCCCCGATCCGGGAAGACCAACACTGTGGGTAAAGCGTCGTCGCAGAAGCAGTCGCGCCGCGAAATGATCGAGAAGATGCAGCGGGACCAGGCTCGCCAGGACAAGCGGCGGACCATGCTCATCGTGATCGCCTCGATCGTCGTTGGCCTGGCCATCATTGCCTACCCGGCGATCCGGCTGATCCAGGACTCCCGGACCAAGAACCAGGCCGTCACCGACTTCGGAGTGGCCGCCTCGGCCGCCTCGTGCGATGCGCCCACCAACGACGAGGGCGGCGGCACCCAGGACCACCGGCCGGACGGCGAGAAGATCGCCTACCCGGTCTCACCGCCGTCGTCCGGCCCGCACTACGCGGTCTGGGCGCCGTTCGGGAAGAAGTTCTACACCGTCGACGACCGGCCGCCGGTGGAGAACCTCGTGCACAACCTGGAGCACGGCTACACGCTGATGTGGTACCGCGACACGTTGCCGAAGGACCAGATCAACGAGATCGAGAAGATCTCCAAGGCGAAACTGCCGGACGGCTCGATGGGCAAGTTCATCGCGGCGCCGTTCAAGGAGTCCGACGGCAAGCCCTGGCCGGACGGGAAGACGGTCGCCTTCGCCCACTGGAGCGCCCCGCAGTCGGACAACAAGTCCTTCGGCCACCGCCAGTTCTGCGGCTCCGTCAGCGGCGAGTCCCTCCAGCAGTTCCTGGACAAGTACCCCGCCTCCGACGCCCAGGAACCCAACGGCGGCTGACCTTCCGCCACGAACAGCCGCCGCCGAAGGACACCGTCTTCGGCGGCGGCTGTTCTTTGGGCCGCTCACCAAGCACTCACATCAGTTCACGTGACGGGCGAAACACCTGTGCACAGGTGAAGTCCGCGAACGAGCGGCTCGCACGGCCACCCCGGTCTGAAGTGGGGTCGGTTCGGCTGGGGACTGCGGGCAGATGGACAGGAGGTGTCGGCCCGACAGGTAGTGCGGTTGAGCGGCCGCGCGTCCTGTGTACGACGTCTCAGAGGTGCACTACCTGTCGATCTGCACACCGCCCGCCCGGTCCCACCGACCTGCCCGGGCCGCTGGAGGCAGGGGGCTCCGCGAGGAGTGCTTCGGCGTGCGTCCCGGGGTTCGGTCAGAGGTACTTGTCGGCGTGGTCTGAATGGACCTGGGCTACCAGGTCCTTGACTCGTTCGCCGTCGGCCAGCGGGCAGACCATGGTGACGTCCTGGGTATGGACGATGATGTGGCCGCGAAGGCCGACGGCGGCGACCAGGTGGTCGGGGTCGTCGGTGACGATGATGTTGTCGTGCGAGTCGAGCAGGCAGCTGAGCGTCGTGCCGTCCGTACGGTTGCCGCAGGCATCGGTCTCGTAGGTGCCGGCCAGGGCCGCCCAGGAGCCGACATCAAGCCAGTGCACCGGCATCGGTACGACGACCACGTCGGCGTCCACCTTGCCCTGTGAGGCCGGCTCCATCACCGCGTAGTCGACGCTGATCTTGCGCAGGTTCGGGTAGATCCCGGCCAGCGTCTCCTCCCGCTCCGGGGTGTCCCAGACCGACGCGACCTGACGCAGGTTCGTCGCTGACTCCGGCATCAGTTCGTCGAACACGCTGAGCACCGTCTCGGCCCGCCAGACGAACATCCCGGAGTTCCACCAGAACCGCCCGGTGGCCAGGTACTCCTCCGCGGTCGCGCGGTCCGGCTTCTCGCGGAACCGGTCGACGACGTACGCCTTGGTGCCCTCGATCGGCGCGCCGCGCTCGATGTAGCCGAGGCCGGTGTGCGGATGCGTCGGTTCGATCCCGAACGTCACCAGCGACCGCGCGCGCTGCTCCACCACCTCGAACCCGCTCACGATCGCGGCCCGGAACTCGTCCTCCGGACTGATCAGGTGATCGGACCCGACGAAGGCCACCACGGCATCAGGATCCTTGCGTCCCACCACCGCGGACGCGAGGCCGACAGCGTTCGCCGTGTCGCGGCGGGCCGGCTCACCGATGATGTTGTGCTCGCCGAGCTCCGGCAACTCCTTGCGGACCACGTCGCCGTACGCACCGACCGTGCACACGTAGATGTTCTCGGGCTCGACCAGTCCGCGCAGCCGGTTGTACGCCACCCGCAGCAAGGACTCTCCGGCCGCCAACGGCAGCACCTGCTTCGGCCTGTCGTCCCTCGTCATCGGCCACAGCCGCGTCCCCGCGCCGCCCGCCAGGATCACCACGTTTCGCATTGGGAGACCCTACCCGGCGTCGACGGGTGGTGGCAGCCGTAGGTGTGCCAGATCCGGCGGCACCGGCGACGTCGTCCGCCAGAAGGCCTCCGATTCGCCGTCGAGTGCTGTCGCGGGCGCGTCGGTCAGGCGGAAGCGATCGCGCAGCCGGCCGTAGAAGTCGGTCGGTCCCAGCCGGACCAGCCGCAGCCGTCGCGGCGAGCCGTAGACACCGATCCAGTCACCCGGATCGAGAACCCCGCGCAACTGCCCGTCGATGCTGACAGCGGCCTGCCCGGAGTGCGGCAGCACCCGGAGCGCGACCGGCTCGTCGGGTGCTGCGACAACCGTTCGATTGAAGGTCATGTGCGGTGCGACCGGAGTGAAGACGACCGCTTCCATGTTCGGCGACAGGATCGGCCCGCCCGCTGCGAAGCTGTACGCCGTCGACCCGGTCGGCGTCGCCACGATCACCGCATCCGCCGAGTACGACGCAAGCAGCCGGCCCGCAAGGTACACCCCCAGAGCCACCTGGTGGTCCCGCGCGAGCTTCTCCAGTACGACGTCGTTCAACGCGGTGACGTCCAGTGCGACACCCCAACCGTCGCCCTCGGTGGATTCCGGGCGCACCGCCGGCGGCGGCAACGCCGGACCGTGCCCGTAGCGCAGCAGCGACTCGATCCCACTCGGGATCTCCAGCGGACGGGACGCCCGCATGGTCAGCGTCATCCGCTCCTCGATGGTGGCGCCGCCGTGGTAGACGGCCTCCAACGCGGTTTCGACGTCGCTGCAGGCCACCTCGGTCAGGAAGCCGACCTTGCCGAGGTCGACCCCGAGCACCGACGCGTTGTTCTTCGCCGCGATCCTGGCCCCGCGCAGGAACGTGCCGTCACCGCCGAGCGTGACGACCAGATCCGGGTCCCCGGCGTGGTGCAGCTCGTCCATCCCGCCACGCCGTTCCTCATGCGAGTTCCACACGTCGATGTCGGTGCAGCCGATGCCGTGCCGGTCCGCCCACGCGCGCACCGTCGCGGCTGTCCGCACCGCCAGCGGACGGCCCTCGTGAACAACAAGTCCAAGCCGGCGCACAGGCACGACAACCTCCTCCGGACGGTTCCTGCCTCAACGGTAGCCGCCCCGGCGAACCCGGCCCGGAACGGCGGTCTCCCGCCACCACTCAGTTGCCATCCGCAACATCTTTGGCCCTCGACTCCGCGGCGGCACTGATGATCGGGTCGGTCTCGTCGTCGAACTCCCCGATCACCTCCTCCAGCAGATCCTCCAGCGCCACCACGCCGAGCGGATGGTCGGTTCCCTGGACGACGGCCAACTGGGATCGCTGATCGCGCATCACCCGGATCGCCGTGGCGACCGGGGTCTCGGCGGGCAGCCGCAGCGGCTCCGTCATCAGCTCGGACGCCTGCAGCGTCGTACCGCCGGCCGTGGTCGCGCGGGCCGCGTCGCGAACGTGGACGATGCCGCAGATCGCCGTACCCGGGCTGACAACCGCCAGGCGGGAGCGGCCCTCGCGGCGGCTGGTGAGCTCGACCTCGCGCGCCGACGCCTCGGCCGGGACGGTGACGAGCTGGGAGATCGGGGTCATCACCTGGACGACCGTGGTGTTCTGGAGCGCGAGCATCGCGGTGAGCAGGTCGTGCTCGGGATCTTCGAGCGTGCCGTGTTCGCGGGAGGACTCGATCAGCAGCCGGAGTTCGTCAGGGCCGTGGGCGCTGGCGAGCTCGTTCTGCGGAGTCACTCCGACCAAGCGGACACAGGCATTGGCGATCCAGTTGAGCACCAGGAGGAGCGGCCGGAAGACGTACGTGAAGCCGCGGAACGGAAGCGCCAGCAACAAAGCAGATCGCTCGGGGTTGCTGATCGCCCAGGACTTCGGGGCCATCTCGCCGAGCAGGACGTGCAACAGGCCGATACCGCCGACCGCGATGATCAGCGCGAGCACATGACCGACACCTTCGGGGATGTGCATCAGTTCGAACAGCGGATGCAGCAGATTCGCGACCGCGGGTTCACTCAGCGAGCCGAGACCCAAGGTGCACAGCGTGATGCCGAGCTGCGCACCCGCGAGCATCAGCGACAACTCGCTCACACCGGCGATCGCGGCCCGCGCCGAACGGCTGCCGGCCGCCGCAGCCTGCTCCAGCCGATGCCGCTTCGACGCGACCAGAGCGAACTCGGCGGAGACGAAGAAGCCGTTCAGGACCAGCAGCACGGCCGAGATGAGCAGAGCGAGCGGCGTACTCATGGCAACCGCTCCATCACGACGAGACCGGGCACATGCCGTACGACGGTCTGGACCGACAGCCGGACGAACTCCTGCGGGACCGGCCGCCCGTCATGGTCGAACCGCCGGCGCAGCTCCACCGCCACCTCGTCACCGATGACCGGGACCCGGCCGAGCCGGGCCATCACCAGACCGGACACGGTCTCGTAGTCGTCGTCCTCGGGAAGCGCGACACCGGTGGCCTCTTCGACCTCGTCCAGCCGCCACCGCGCGGGCACCACCCACGACCCGTCGCCGCCCTGGACCAGCCCGGTCTCCGGCAGATCGTCCTCGTCCCGGATCTCGCCGACCAGTTCCTCGGCGATGTCCTCCAGCGACACGATCCCGGCGAAACCGCCGTACTCGTCCACCACGATCGCCAGCTGCCGGTGCGCCGTCCGCAGCCGCTCCAGTACGCCGGGCAGCGGAAGCGTGGACGGTACGACGACCGGCGGCGTCGCCAGCGAACCCGTGGTGACCCACGACCGGTCCGCCGGCTCGACCTCGACGACGTCTCCGATCGCGATCACCCCGACCACCTCGTCGACCGAGTCGGCGATCACCGGGAACCGGGTGTGGCCGGTCTCCTGCAGGTCGACGATCCGGGTCAGCGGCTCGTCCTGGTGCACGGTGAACACGTCGACCCGGGGCCGCATCGCCTCGCCGGCGGTCCGGTGGCGGAAGTCGAGACCGCGGTCGAGCAGCCGCATGGTGTCCTGGTCCAGCAGGCCCTGCTCGTAGGACTCGACGATGATCCGGTCGAGCTCCTGCGCGGTCGCACCCTGCGGCAGCTCCTCGACCGGCTCGATGCCGACCCGGCGCAGGATCCGGTTCGAGGTCGCGTCGAACACGTGGATGAGCGGTCCGGCGATGGTCAGGTACATCAAGGTGGACCGGGCCAGCCGGAGCGCGATCGCCTCGGACTTCGCGATCGCGAGGTTCTTCGGCGCCAGCTCGCCGAGCACCATCTGGATGATCGTTGCCACCAGCAACGCCAGGATCACCGAGATGGACAGGCTCACCGACTCCGGTACGCCGGCCGAACCGAGCACGTGCGACAGGCCCGCACCCAGGTAGGGCTCGGCGACGTACCCGGCCAGCAGTGCGGTGATGGTGATCCCGACCTGGGCGCCGGACAACACGAACGAGAGCCGGCTCGTCACCTTCAGTGCGCGCGCGGCGGCCGCGTCACCACCCTCGGCCAGCGACCGCAGCCGGCTGCGGTCCACGGCGACGTACGCGAACTCCTGCGAGACGAAGTAGCCAGTGGCAATGGTCAGCACCAGGATCAGAGCCAGGCCGACCAGGATCAACATGTACAGAGGCTACGAGAACCTGATCTCACCGCGTAGCGTCGCACCTTTTACTTAGCCAGGGCTCACCTAAGGTGACACCCGACCGCCTGGCAGTGATCAGGAAGTGGACCGGGGCTCCTCGCGGACGGTCTCCGGGCCGGTCTTGCCGGGCTCGGCCGGCGGCGGCTCGACCGCCGGCGGATCATCGTCCTCGCCGTTCTGGACCTTCTTGAACTCGTTCATCGCGCGGGCGGCGTTCTTCGTCAGCTCGGGCAGCTTCTTCGCGCCGAACAGCAGGACCACGATGACCAGGATGACGATCCACTCGCCGCCTTCCGGCAGCGCCAGGTATGGCACCATGACAAGCCTTCTTTCCGGGAATCCCCCTCCACGCTACGTCGCGGCGCGAACCGTAGGGTGGGCCATATGTCACGAGTTCTGCCCGAGCTGTTCGCGGCCGCGGTACGCCGGGACGGCGGCGCTCCGTTCCTCACCTACTACGACGACACGACCGGCGAGCGGATCGAGCTGAGCGCCGTCACCACCGCGAACTGGGTGGCCAAGACCGCCAACCTGCTCGTCGACGAGTACGACCTGGAGTCCGGCGAGACGGTCGCGATCGGCCTGCCGCCGCACTGGCTCGGCGTCGTCTGGGCCCTGTCCACCTGGTCGGTCGGCGCCTCGCTGACCACCGGCACCGGCACCCTCGCGATCACCGGCCCGGACGTCGCGATCCGCGGCGAGCGGGAGACCGTCGCGTCCGCACTGCTGCCGCTGGGCGGCCGGTTCCGCGAACCGCTGCCGGACGGGATCCACGACTACGGCGCCGAGGTCTACAACCACCCGGACATGTTCGTCCCGTTCGACCCGCCGTCGCCCGCGTCACCGGCGTACGACGAACTCACCCACGATGACCTGATCAGTACGGCGGAACCCGTCGCCGACCGGATCCTGGTCACCCGGGACCTGGCGTCCCGGGACGGAGTAGGACTACTGGTCGGAGTGATCTCCGGAGGTGGTTCGATCGTCCTCTGTCGCAACCTGGACCCGGCGAAACTGGACCGCCGCGTACAGGACGAGAAGGTCGATCGGATGTGCTGAGTTGGAGCATCGTGCAGGAGCTCCGGTGTCCAGGTAGGTGCATCGCAAGGCGGAGAAGGTGCCTCGATGCGGGTTTCATCGTGGCTGCTTCTCCAACGCAGCGAGGTGCCTGCATGGGCGCCGGAGATGCTGTGCGAGGCTCCAACTCAGCACATCTACTAGTGGAGGGCTGATGCAGCGGTTCGAGGGTCGGGTTGCGCTGGTCACGGCGGGCGCGCAGGGGATCGGGGCCGCGGTGGCCCGGCGGATCGCCGATGAGGGCGGGGCCGTGGTGGTGACCGATCTCCAGGAGGAGAAGGTCGGCCAGGTCGCGGCGGAGATCGGCGAGCGGGCGCTGGGGCTGCGGGCGGACGTGACGAGTCGCGAGGACGTGGACGCGGCGGTCGCCGCCACGGTCGAGCGGTTCGGGCGGCTGGACGTCGTCGTGAACAACGCCGGCGGCTGCATCGTGACCTCGGTCCCGGAGGACGCGACCGCGGAGGAGTTCCACCAGCAGCTCGACCTCACGCTGGTCGGCGCGTCCCGGTGCATCCAGGCGGCATTGCCACACCTCGTGAAGACCCGCGGCAACGTCGTGACGATCAGCTCGGTCAACGGCCTGGCGGCGTTCGGCAACATCGAGTACGCCGCGGCCAAGGCGGGTCAGATCGCGATGACGGTGAACTACGCGGCCCGGTACGGCCGGATGGGCGTCCGCTTCAATGTGGTTGCCCCAGGCACCGTTCGGACCCCGAACTGGGACAGGCAGCCGGAAACGCTGACAGAGTTCGCCAAGATGTACCCGCTCGGCCGGGTCGGCGAACCCGAGGACATCGCCGCCGCCGTGGCGTTCCTCGCCTCCGACGACGCCTCCTGGATCACCGGGCACACGCTGCCGGTGGAAGGCGGCGTACTCACCGGCCCGGGCGCCTTCGACCTCACGCCTTCAGGTCCCTTCAAGAAGGAGTACCCATCGCAGTGAACAGCTCCTCGGCCTGCGCCAGGGCAGCTGGATCGCCGGTGGTGCGGTGCACGCCGCGCAACGCATGGGCCTGCTCGAGCTGGTTGCCGAAGGCACCCCAGTCCGCGGCCGCGCGGGCGAATCCGTTCGCAGCGGCCGCCTGATCGCCGCGCTGTTCGTCCAGCAACGCCTGCGCTGTGGTCGCGGAGTACTCCCGCATCGGCAGCAGCGGCACGAGCAGGTCCGCCAGCGCGGCACCAGCCTCGACCTCCCCCACGACCAGTGCTGAGCGGACCAGACCTGGAGCACGCGCGGCGAACTCATGGCTGCCCGGCAGATCCGACAGTGAGCGCAACCGCTGAAGGATCTCGCGGACGCCGTCCCGGTCGCCGTCGCGGGCCTGGGCCGCCGCCGTCGGCGCCGCGGCGACCGCGACGAAGTCGGGCCAGCCTGCCTCGACGGCCAGCCGGTACGCGTCCTCGGCATGCTCCCGTGCTGTGCCGATGCCGAGCTCGAGCTCCGCGGCCGCCAGCGCGGCCAGCACCTCGATCCGCCGCAGCGTGATGAACGCCGGACCCGGATCATCGAGCTGGGCCCGGCACAACGTCGCGACCTCCGCCGGGCGACCGGTCTCGATCATCAACTGCAGAACAGTGCAACTGAGCTGCTGCTCCAACTCGAGCAACCGGCGACGAGCCGAGAACTCACGCGCTTCGGCCAGGGTCGCCAACGCGACCACGGGCCCCTCGATCTGCCACACCACGAAGCCGTAGTTCAACCACGTCACGGCCGCGTCCCGGCCCTGCCCGAGCTCGAGCAGCGCGGCCAGCGCGTCCTTGATGTCGACCAGTCCGCCGGTGTCTCCCTCGCCGACCCTGGCCAGCCCGCGGGATTCCAGCGCCCGGTGCGGTACGGCGTACCCCTGCTCGGCGGCCATCCGCAGCGAGCGGTCGGCGGAGGCGATCGCCTCGGTCCGGCGGCTCGCCACCAGCAGGATGCTCGCCTGGCCTGCCAGGGCCCCGGCCAGATCCTCGCTCGGACCGAGCTCCGTCAGCATCGCGACCACCCGCTCGATCGTCGCCAGGCTCTCGGCCATGTTGCTCATCGCGTACGTCGACGCGCGCAACGTTCTCGCCATCCCGGGGATGTCGCCGGCGGCCTCGAAACCGGCGACCGCCTCGCGATACGCGGTCCGCGCATCGTCGAGCCGCCCGGTCAGGAAGGCCGCCCAACCCCACCGGGCCAGCACCTCCGGCCGATCCGGATCGTCCTGCGGCGTCAGGCTCAGCGCGCGATCCAGCAGAGTCAGCGCCTGGCCGGCATCGAGGTTCATCGCGAGCTCGGCGGCCTTGCATTGGTTGCGACGGGCCCGTGGGGTGATCGCGGCGACCGCTTCCGTGTCGCCGGCGGCGGCAGCCAGGTCGAGGGCAGTGGTGAGGTGGTGGGCGATGAGGCTGGGAGTCTCGGCCTGGCACGCGGCACAGCGCAGATCCAGCCAGTCGGCAGCGGCCAGGTGCCGGTCGGCCCGGATCGCCCGCGGCACCTGGCTGTAGGCCACGTCCCGGGTCAGAGCATGCCAGAAGACGTACTCGTGCTGACCCAGCATCGACGACCGCCGGACCGGGCGCACGAGCTCCTTGCGGACCAGCTCCTGCAGGGCCTGGACGACGTACGCCGGGTCCCGGCCGGACAGTGCGGCGACGGCCTCGGCCCAGAAGACCCGGCCGACCACGGCGGCGTCGGCGAGCAGGGCCTTGCGCTCGGGGTCGAGCGTGTCCAGGCGCGCGGCGATGATGGCCGCGATCCCCGCGGGCAGCTCACCGGACGTGGCCTGGTCGACGCCGCACTCGGTCACGATCCGCGCGAGTTCCTCGGCGTACAAGGGGTTGCCGTCGGCCCGTCGTACCAGCCGCCCGCGCGTTTCGGTCGGGACGTCCTGGCCGGCGAACATCCGGTCCATCAGCTGCCCGGTCTCGGCTTCGCTCAACGGCGACAGTCCGATCGTGAGCGAGTTCTGCACGGCGCGAGTCCATCGTGGGCCACGCTCGAGCAACTCGGGGCGGGCGGTGACGACGACCAGCAGCGGGAGGTCGGTCACCCACTCGGCCAGGTGGTCGACGAAGGCCAGCAGCGCGTCCGAAGCCCAGTGCAGGTCCTCGAACACGAGCACCGCGGGCGACTGCTCGGCGAACGACTCCAGCAGTTGCCGCCAGGCCGCGAACGATTCCTCCTGGGTCCCGGCCCCCGCCGGTACGCCGGACACGGCACCGACCAGCGGGCCGACGCGCGCCCGCAGCCAGGCGCGATCGCCGTCGTCGGGCAGGATCGCGTCCAGCTTGGCCACGGCCTCGGCCGGACCGTCGGTGTCGAGGATCCCGGCCTGGACCTTGACGATCTCCGCGATCGGCCAGAACGGCGTCTCGCCGTACGGCACGGACCGGCCCTCGCGCCAGGTGACGAGCTCGTCGTGGCGGTCCAGCCAGGCGCCGAGTTCGGCGACCAGGCGGGACTTGCCGATGCCCGGTTCGCCGAGCAGCGTGACGAACTGCGGCAGCCGCTCGGCGACCGCTTTGTCGAACGCGGTCCGCAGCAAGGTGAGATCCCGTTCCCGGCCGACCATCGGCGTACTGAGGTCGCGGATGACGTCTGCGCCGAAGCGGGCTCGGGCCGGGCCGGCCCGCCAGCGGTCGACGTCGCGGCTGATCCCCTTGGCCGCAACGGGTTCCAGCCGTTCGTAGCCGAACACCCGGTCGGTCGCCGCATGCGTGCCGGGGCCGACCACGACGGCGCCGATCGGTGCCGACGACTGCAGCCGGGCCGCCAGGTTGACCACCATGCCGGTGACGAACGGCTCGCCGAGCTCCGGCCGCGCGCTCAACTGGACCAGCGCCTCGCCGGTCTCGATGCCGATCCGGACCTCCAGCGGCCCGGCCGGCAACGCCGCGACCGCGTCGAGGACCGCGAGCCCGGCCCGGACTGCGCGCTCGGCGTCGTCCTCCCGCGAGCGCGGTGCCCCGAAAACGGCCAGGATGGCATCGCCGGCGAACTTCTCGACCGTTCCGCCGTACTGCTCGACGGTGTCTCGCAAGGTCGAGTGGTACGGCGCCAGCCAGCGGCGAACGTCCTCCGGATCGGCGGATTCCGACGCGGTGGTGAAGCCGACCAGGTCGCAGAACAGCACCGTGACGACCTTGCGCTCCTCGACCGGTGCGATCACGTCCACGTCCTCCGCGCCCTCCCGCCGTTCGTGCGGGCCGCTCGGCTCAGTTCTGGGCCTCGAGCGAACGGATCCGGGCGGTCAGCGCCTTGAGCAGGGCCTCCGCGACGTCGGAGTTGTCCTTGACCACCGGGGCGAAGGCGAGCGACGACAGTGCGAACGTGGTCAGCCCGTCCGGCCCGGCCACCACCGTCGCGGATCGCGGCAGACCGTCGACCAGGGAGATCTCGCCGAAGTAGTCGCCCGGTCCGAGCGGCGCTCGGTCGGTCCCGTGCACCGTGACCTCGGCCGATCCCTCCAGCACCACCTGCAGGCCGGCGTCGTCCGCGCCCTGCTCGACCGCGTGCTGACCGGCTGGGATCGTCAGCGTCGTACCGCGCGCCATCAGATCGGACAGCGTGTCCTGGGACAGTCCTTGGAAGAGATCGATCTTCGCCAGGAACTGCGGCAGGCTTTCGTGACTCATGGGTTCGGGCCCCTCCCTCGGCACCCGCGGGGCGGGTGGCACTGTGAACTGCGCCACAGGCTACCGCCGGACAGGATCGCCGACCATGTTTTTCGGTCCGGTCCAGGGTCCAGCGCAGGGTCCGGCCCAGGACCAAGCTCAGAACGAGAACCAGAACGTCACCCGCAGCGGAAGTCCCGGCGCCGCCAGGCCGAACCACGATCCCCGCGTGAGCAGACACGTCCCGCGGTGCCCGCGGGTCGCCTGCCGCACCAGCGCCCCGACCACGAACCCGGCCAGCACTCCGAGCAAGCTCGCCCCGAACACAGTCCATCCGCCGACGACCGACCCGACGCCCAGCGCCAGCCAGACCAGTCCTCCGATGAAGGACGCCGGACTCCACAACGCGTCCCGGGTCCGCCATGGCTGCCGGACACCCCGCCCACACGAACACGCCTCGGCGGCATCGGTGGCGGGGTCTCGGGCCATGGGTGCAGTGTGCCGACCCGGCGGGTCAGGGCTTGTTGGGCCAGGCCTCCCAGGCAGTGGCGAACATCTGGTCGACGGTGTGGGTGTTCTGCCAGCCGAGATCCCGGGCGGCCAGGTCGCCGTTGGCCACCACGCGGGACGGGTCGCCGGGGCGGCGCGGGCCTTCGTCGGGGGTGAAGTCGATGCCGGTGACGCGGCGGGCGGCGTCCATGATCTCGCGCACCGAGGTGCCGGTGCCGCTGCCCAAGTTGTAGACGGACTCTAGAGTCTTGCTCGCATCCAGCGCCCTGGCGGCGGCGACGTGCGCGCGGGCCAGATCGGCCACATGCACGTAGTCCTTGACCGACGTACCGTCCGGCGTCGGGTGGTCCGTGCCATAGATCTGCGGGATCTTCCCCTGCGACAGCAGGTCACACACGATCGGGAACAGGTTGTACGGACTCGCGTCGTACACCGCCGGGTCCCCGGATCCGACCACGTTGAAGTAGCGCAGCGACGTGTGGTTCAGCTCCACCGCGCGCGCCTGGTCCCGGAGCAACCACTCGCCGACCAGCTTCGATTCGCCGTACGGACTCTGCGGGTCCGGCGGGGTCTGCTCGGTCACCACCTCGTCCTTCGGGGTGCCGTAGACCCCGGCGCTGGACGAGAACACGATGTTGCGGATGTCCTGGTCGGCCATCGCTTCGAGCAGCGACACCATCCCGGTCACGTTCTGCGTGTAGGTGTGCAGCGGCCGGTCCACCGACACCCCGGCGTACTTGAACCCGGCCAGGTGGACGACCCCGCTGACCCCCTCCAGCGCCCGGCGGACCGCCGTACCGTCGAGCAGGTTCGCGTGCACGAACGGCACGCCGTCCGGGACGAACTCGGCCTGCCCACTGGACAGGTCGTCGATCACCACCACGTCGATCCCGTCCGCGCGGAACGCACGTACCACATGCGCCCCGATGTACCCAGCACCACCAGTCACGAGCCACGTCATGTCCCTGATCCTGCCACCACGCGGCGACGGATCCCCACCGCACGGGCCGAACCCGTACCATGAGCCATGATCGGACTGATCCTCGCCGCCGGTGCGGGTCGCCGCCTCCTGCCGCTGACAGACAAGTTGCCCAAGGCACTCGTCCCGATCGCGCCCGGCGTCACCGTGCTGGACCTGACGCTGGCCAACTACGCGGCGGTCGGCATCACCGAGATCGCGATCGTGGTCGGGTACGCCGCCGGCACCGTCGAGGCGCGGGTGAAGGACTTCGAAACGCGGTACGGCGTCCGCCTCGAACTCGTCCACAACGACAAGGGCGAGATCTGGAACAACGCGTACTCACTGTGGTGCGCCCGCGATCACCTGCAGTACGGCGTCCTGCTGGCGAACGGCGACACCGTCCACCCGGCCTCGGTCCAGCAGGCCCTCCTCGACGCCCGCGGAGACGACCGCCGGATCATCCTTGCGCTGGACACCGAGAAGCCCTTGGCCGACGAGGAAATGAAGGTCATCTGCTCGGACGCCGCGGGCATCCAACGCATCACCAAGCAGCTGGACCCGGCCGCAGCCACCGGCGAATACATCGGCCTCACGCTGATCGAGCCCACGGCCGCCGCCGACCTCACCACCGCCCTCGAGCAGACCTGGCGCCGTGATCCCCACCTCTACTACGAGGACGCGTACCAACTCCTGATCGATCAGGGGTTCCACATCGACACAGTCTCCATCGGCCGCACCGACTGGGTCGAGATCGACAACCACGCCGACCTCGCCCGAGCCCGCGAGATCGTCCGGCGCAGGCCGACTACCCGGTGACGGTGGCCAGCCAGAAGTAGGTCAGGTCCGTCCACGTGACGTCGGCCGGTGCCACGTCGGCTGTGAACTGCTCCGTGGTCGGGAAGTTCTTCAGTACGTCGTACGTACGACCGTCCTCGAGCCGCCGAGTCTGGTAGGTATCGCCGTCGGCAGTCCTCCGGCTGATCGGGTAATTGCTGCCGGCGACGTACTGGTTGTCGACCAGCACCACTCGCTCCGCGCGCCGCACGAGCGACTGCGCGAACCGAGCCGCGTCCTGGCGCAGTACGTGCGACCAGAAGAACCCGGCGAACACCACGTCGTACTCGCCGGCGAGCTCGTCCAACCGGTACGCATCGGCAGCCTGGAAGCTGACAGCCTCGGAGGAGTACCACCGGGATCGCGCGATCGCCAGCGTCTCCTCGTTCAGGTCCGTCGCCACGATGGACTGCGCCGATCCGGCCAGCACCTGGGTCCAATAGCCGGTGCCGGCGGCGATCTCCAGGACTCGCTTCCCGGCGACCAGCGGCGGCAGCAGTTCCTTCAGGGTTGCCAGGTCCTGCTGCCGCTCGGGCTTGTCGTAGACCGCGTCGTACTCCGCCGCGCGATCCCGGTAGTAGTCCGCGAGTTCGCTCAACTTCGCACCACCGCAGGGACTTTCGGGCGGAGCAGGAAGGCACCGAGGTAGAGCAGGGCCGCGATGATCAGGAGGCCGTCGAAGCCGATGATCAGCGCCGCGTACTCCAGACAGCCGCCGAGCATGGCGCCGAGGAGGTTGGCACCGAACGACGCGGTGGCGTCCGCGGTGTCGGTGAAGCGCTTGGCGAAGATCACGTTCGCGGCGAAGATCGGCAGGAACGCGATCACCACGGCCACCAGTGCGCGCAAGCCCACCGGCATCGACAGCAGCCACTCGTCCGGGAACAACCACGCCAGCACCAGCCCACCGAACAGGACGACGTACATCACTTTCAAAGGTGGTGTCTTGAACCGTCTGGTGACTTCGACAGCAGCAAGGACGGCGACCAGTACTCCGGCGAACACGATCGCGTTGACCACCCACGTCGTACCGAACAGCAACGCGAAGCCCGTGATGCTCTTCGTCTCCAGCAGCATGAACCCGGCGCCGAGCAGGAACAGGTCGGTGTAGGGACGCATCCGCCGGTACGACGATCCGCCGCCGGCGATCCCGACTCCGATCAGACCCGCGACCATGACCAGCCCGAGCGTGATCAGGTACAGCGACGGGATGCGGTCGGTGAACAGGTAGAGGAACGGCCGGTTGTCGGTCGCCGGCGGTGGCGTGATCGCGCTCGCTCCGCCCCACTCGGCGCTGCAGGTCTGGTCGGCCTCGGTCAGCCCGACCGTCACGACCGCCTGCTGCAGGTCGTCGCCGACCTTGTCCACGCAGGGTTTGTGCCCGAACGCCGACTGCGCGGTCGACGCGAGCCGGTCGATCAGCCAGGTCTCGCGGTAGTAGTTGTACATGGCGAACGCGCCACCCGGATTCAGGTGGTCACGCGCGGACTCGAACGCCTGCTGGGTGAACAGGTAGCTCTCCAGCCGCAGCGAGCTCGCGCCGTTCACCAGCGTCAGCGAGTCCGGCAGGGCCAGCAGGATCAGGTCGTACTTCTTGTCGGTCCGGGACAGGAACGCGCGCCCGTCGTCGATGTGCGACGTGACCCGCGGGTCCTGGTACGGCCGGTCCGGATGCAGTGCCTTGCCGAGGTCGCGGATCCGCGGGTCGATCTCGACCGCGTCCACGTGCGTCGCGCCCTTCTTCAGCGCGATCGCGACGTCCGAACCGGACCCTGCGCCGATGATCAGCACGTTCTTCGGCGTCTTGCCGACATTCGCCCGCTCATACGGCAGCCCGTACTGCGGCTCCCACTGCAACCGTGCGTCGGCCGGGATCGCCTGCTGGTGCGGCACGCCGTTCACCGTGATCGTCAGCAGCGGCACGTTCTGCCAGGTGGACGCCTTCGTCTGCACCTTGTAGTACGGCGACCAGCTGTTCTCCGGCCGCGTGGACTCGTGGAACAGGACCCCGACCATCACCAGCAACGGCGCCAGCACCAGCGCCCCACTCAGCCCGGCCGCGACGAGGCTGCGGCTGGTGGGAGCGGCGGACCGCGGCCGCGGGATCATCAGCGCTGCGAACATCACCGTGACGATTGCGCCCCACCAGATCGGCGGTGCGCCGAGGAACGACAGCCCGGTGAAGGCCGCGATCCCGACCAGGCTTCCGATCAGGTCGTACCGGTACGCCGTCAGTCGCGGCAACTCGGCGAAGCAGCGGCCGACGAGCTCGGCCGGACCGGCGAGCACGACCGCGGCGGCGACGAAGATGATCGGCAGGATCACCCACACCGGCGGGCCGGTGGTGTTCAGGCTGGTGAAGTAGATGACGCTGGACGACGTACCACGGTCGACCGTGACCGGCTTCCAGGCGATCACCAGGACCAGCAGGCCGAGCATCACCGGCGAGTAGTACGGCAGCCGCTTGGCCCGGCCGGACCGGAGGATGCCGATCCCGATGCCGAGGAACGAGCCGAGCAGCACGAAGTTCGAGAAGTAGCTCAGATGCACCACGTTCGAGCCGGTCCAGCGGATCAGCGCGAGCTCGGTGAAGAGCATCAGCGCGCTGGACGCGACCAACCGGGTCCGGACCCCGAACGGGCTCGGCCATTTCGTCGTACTGACGTGCTCGGTGGAGGAGTCGACTGCCATGCGGGGCGACGTTACCTGATCACAAGTGGTCTACGTCACCCCGCATGCTCAGCCTGCGTCTGTCAGTGCCGGCGGGAGGGCTTCGGGAGCTCGCAGCCGGCCTTGTTCAGGTCGATGGCGCGGCTCGCGGTCAGACAGGTGTAGAGCCACCAGGTCTGCTGGCCGTACGCCGCGCCCTGGTCGACGGTGACGTTGCCGTCGGCGTCGACCTCGCACGGGTTGTTCACCGTGCACTGCTCGCCGTCCTCGTTGCCGGTGTTGTTGACCCCGATCACCTCACCGGTCGACGTGCTCACCACCGGCGATCCCGACGTACCGCCGATCGTCTCGCAGCCCGGCTGCTGGTACTTGATCGAGTTCTGCCAGGACCAGTCGCCTTCGCGCAACTGGGGGATGGTGGCCTGCACCGAGCAGGTGTAGATGCGCTTCCAGTAACCGGAGACGACCGCCATCCCCGCGCCGTTGGCTGGGCCCTGCTTGGCCAGCGTGAGCGGCGTGACGTTGAGCCGGCCCTGGATCGACGCGTAGGTCTCGTTCACCTCGTACACGATCATGTCGGTCTTGGTCATCGTGCCGAACAGGATCCGGCTGGCCCGGACCGTGCCGGCCCGGCTGGAGTCCGGCCGCAGCAGCGTGATCGAGCGGGTCGACGCACGGTTCACCAGCACCTGGCCCGGGTTCAGGAACCCGCCTTCGTAGCAGTGGCCGTTGGTGAGGACGAGCGCCTTGTCGGTGCCTACTGATTCGGCGTACCGGACGAGAGATGCGGAACAGTTGCTGAGCGCGGCGATCCCGGTGAAGTCGGCGCCAGGGGCCTGGACAGTGGTCTGCTGGGGAGCGGCCTCGAAGGCTTGGGCCGAACTGGTGCCGAGCAGTGCGATCGTGCCGGCCGCGGCGGCGGCCAGGAACGTACGGAACAGTTTCATGGGGGCGGTTTCCTGTCCTCACTGGATGGGTCTGGAGCTTTCGTAACCGATCCGCCCACCGACAACCATCACAACCGTGTGAAACCAGTCGACCACAGGGTGTCTGCACGGGTTTTCCTGCGCTGTGTGAAGGGACTGCTACTCTTCGTCTCCGAATCCGCCTCGGCTCGAACCATCACCGCGTCCGGCACGTCGTACCCAGTGGTGGTGGGGACGACAAGGTACGGTCGACTGGATTATTGGTCCGCCGTGCCGCGTGAGCTCAGAGAACGGAAGGACGTCATGCCGCAGGAGAAACCTGACCTGCGCAGTCTCAGCGAGCCGGTGCGGTTCAAGCGGGCGCTGACGCTGGTCTTGATGACCCTGGTGCTGCCGGGGTCGGCGCAGATCGTGGCAGGCAGCAAGCGGGCCGGGCGGTACGCCTGGCGGATCGTCGCCGGGCTGGTCGCGATCGTCGTCTTCCTGATCCTGCTCGGCCTGATCTGGCGTTCCGGCACGATCAACCTGCTGGCCCGTCCGGGCACCCTGCGGACCGTCCAGGTCCTGCTGATCGTGCTCGCGATCGGCTGGGCCGCACTGTTCGTCGACGCCTACCGGCTCGGCCAGCCGCTCACCCTCGAACGCAACCACCGGCTCGCGACCAGCATCCTGGACGGGGTGATGGTCCTCGTGGTGGCCGGCGCGCTGGTCTACGCGAGCACGATCGTCAACACCCAGCGTGACCTCGTCGCCAGCATCTTCGGCAACGGCCAGAAGTCGAAGGCCGAGCACGGCCGCTACAACGTGCTGCTGCTCGGCGGCGACTCCGGCGCGGACCGGATCGGCACCCGGCCGGACAGCATCACGCTGGCCAGCATCGACGCCGACACCGGCCGGACCGTCCTGATCGGCCTGCCGCGGAACCTGGCGAAGGTCCCGTTCCCGGCCGGTACGGCGATGGCCGAGCAGTTCCCGGACGGCTTCCAGTGGAAGAACTGCGGCGCCGAGTGCTTGATCAACGCCGTCTACACCTACGCCTCCAACCACAAGGACCTGTTCCCCGGCGACCCGAATCCCGGCGTGACCGCGACCCGGCAGGCGGTCCAGGCGGTCACCGGACTGAAGGTGAACTACTTCGTGCTGATCGACCTGGCCGGGTTCCGCAACCTGCTCGACGCGGTCGGCGGCATCACCCTCGACATCGGCAAGCGGGTCCCGATCGGCGGCGGCACCTCGCCCATCAAGGGCTACATCGAGGCGGGCAAGGACCGGCATCTGGACGGCTACCACGCGCTCTGGTTCGCCCGGTCGCGGGCCGAGTCGTCGGACTACGAGCGGATGGCCCGGCAGAAGTGCGTGATGTCGGCGATGCTGAACCAGCTGTCGCCGCAGACGGTTCTGACCAAGTTCCAGGGCATCGCCAAGGCCAGCAAGCAAGTGGTCCAGACCGATATCCCGGCCGGCGAACTAGGCACTTTCACCGACCTCGCGCTGGACGCGAAGAAGCTCCCGGTGTCAAGCTTCTCCGCGGTCCCGCCGCTGATCCACACCGGTGACCCGGACTTCGAGCTGATCCGGACCAAGGTCGCCGAAGCCATCGGGAAGTCGGAAGCGCTGGACAAGGCGGGCTCGGGAGGAGACGGTAAGAAGCCGAGCACTCCGAGTAGTTCCACCAGCAAGCCGACCACCGGCACGACCAAGAAACCGAGCAAGACGAGCAGTCCGTCGAACTCACCGACCAAACCCGCCACCGGCGTCGACGACGTCGCTTCGATCTGTAAGGCCTGACCTGATATGCCGCTGTCCCACTGGCCGCCCGTGTCCGTCGTGATGCCCGTACTGAACGAGGAACGTCACCTCGAAGAGGCGGTCGGCCGCGTCCTCGAGCAGGATTACCCCGGCGAGCTGGAAGTCGTGCTCGCCATCGGTCCGAGCAAGGACCGGACCCAGGAGATCGCGGACAAGCTGGCCGACCGCGACCCGCGGATCAGCATCGTGCCGAACCCGACCGGCAAGACGCCGGCCGGGCTGAACGTCGGCATCGCGAACGCCCGGCACGACATCCTGGTCCGGGTCGACGGCCACGGCGCCCTCACTGACGGCTACATCACCCGCGCGGTCGAGGTACTGGACGAGAGCGGCGCGGACAACGTCGGCGGTGTGATGGCCGCCGAGGGCCGGACGCCGACCGAGATGGCGGTCGCCTGTGCGTACCGGTCCCGGCTGGGGCTGGGTGCGTCGACGTTCCACCAGGGCGGCAAGGCCGGGCCGGCCGACACCGTCTACCTGGGCGTGTTCCGGCGGGCCGCGCTGGAGCGGGTCGGCGGGTTCGACGAGACCATGCACCGGGCCCAGGACTGGGAGCTGAACTACCGGATCCGCAAGACCGGTGGCCTGATCTGGTTCACCCCGGACCTGTCCGTCACCTACCGGCCGCGCTCGTCGCTGTCGGCGGTGGCCAAGCAGTTCTTCCACACCGGCCAGTGGCGGCGTGAGGTGATCCGCCGGCACCCCGAGACCGCGAACAAGCGGTACCTGGCTCCCCCGATGGCAGTGATCCTGCTGGCGCTCGGCACGATCCTCGGCATCATCGGCCTCGCCACCGGCAGCAGCTGGCTCGACCTGGGCTTCCTGGCCCCGCTCGGCTACGCGATCCTCCTGCTGGCCGGCTCGGCCGTCGAGGGCCGCTACCTGCCCTGGAAGGCCCTGCTCTGGATGCCGCTGGTCTGCGCGACCATGCACGTCTCCTGGGGCCTCGGCTTCCTCCTCGGCCTCCGCGAGAAGCCGAAGGCGATCTAGGACGTGTCCTAACCCCGGGCGAATTTGGTATAGGCGGCGACGACGTCTTCGGCGGTGCCGTCGAGGCGCAGTACGCCGCCGTCCAGCCAGATCGCGCGGTTACAGGTGTCGAGTACGACGTCGAGGCTGTGGCTGACCAGGAACACCGTGCCGGCCTGGTCGCGCAGGTCGCGGATCTTCCGTTCGGAGCGGACCCGGAACTCGGCGTCCCCGGTGGCCAGGGCCTCGTCGACGAGCAGGATGTCGTGGGTCTTCGCCGACGCGATCGCGAACTTCAGCCGGGCCGCCATGCCGGACGAGTACGTCGACATCGGCAGGTCGATGAAGTCCCCGATCCCGGAGAACTCGACGATCTCGTCGTACCGCTGCTGGATCTCGGCCGCCGACATGCCCATCGCGAGACAGCCGAGTACGACGTTGCGGTCGCCGGTCAGGTCGTTCATCATCGCCGCGTTGACGCCGAGCAGCGAGGGCCGCCCGCTGGTGTAGACGACACCGGCGGCGGGCGGCAGCAGCCCGGCGATCGCCCGCAGCAGCGTCGACTTGCCGGAGCCGTTGCGGCCGATGACGCCGATCGCATCGCCCTTGTAGGCAGTGAAGCTGACGTCCTTGACCGCATGCACCTCGCGGATCGTCGGCCGGTCCTGCCGCTTCAGGATCCGCCGGAACGCCGTCGCCGCCGTACCCTTGCCGCCCTGCCCGGCGATCACCTTGTAGATGATGTCCAGGTGGTCGGCGATCACTGTCGGTTCAGCCCCTGAATCAGCCACGGCCATACCGGTCCTCCGCACGCCAGAAGTACACCAGCCCGGCCGCCAGCATCACGAACGACCAGACGATCGCGATTTTCCACGCATTCGGCAACTGGTTTGCCTCGTGCTCCGCGAGCAGCGATCTCCGGAAGATGTCGATGTACGCCGAGATCGGGTTGAGCGCGAGCACCTTGACCACCCAGCTCGGCGCGTCCACCTGGTCCAGCTTGGCCGGCAGCGAGAAGAAGATCCCGGACGCGTACAGCCAGGTGCGGGTGACGAACGGTAGCAACTGACTGATGTCGGACACGAACGTTCCGACCCGCGCGCAGACCAGGGTGATCCCGATGTTGAACATGGTCTGCAGCAGCATGGCCGGCGCGACGAGCACCCAGCGCCAGGTGACTCCGTCCGTGAACCCGACGATCACGAACAGCAGGCCCAGCGAGACCAGCATCTGGTTCAGCTCGTTCACCACGTAGGCGAGCGGCAGGGTCGCGCGCGGGAAGTGCAGGGTGCGGATCAGCGACAGGTTCAGCGCCAGCGAGCGGGACCCCTCGGTCATGCAGCGCTGGGTGAACGTGAAGACGAAGATCCCGCTGAGCAGGAACGCGACGTAGTTGTCGATCCCGTTCTTGGTGCCGAGCAGGACACCGAAGGCGAGGTAGTACACCGCCGCGTTGAGCAGCGGTGTCAGCACCTGCCAGAGGGACCCGAGGCGGGCCCCGGCGTACATGGCGTAGGTGCGGGCTCTGGCGTAGCTGAGGACGAACTGGCGACGGCTCCACAACTCCCACAGGTAGGAGTTGAGCTGCGGGCGGATCGAGCTTTGGGAGAGTCCGTAGCGTTCGGCCAGCGCCGCCGGGTCGGTCGCCCCGGTCGGCTCTGCGGCGGTCGGCATGAGCGCCAATCTACTGCCTTCCATGACTCCTCCGTGACAGCGGTCGGCTCCGGGTCAGCCGATCAGTCGCCGGCGGAGGCGGTCGAGATCGTCGTCGGTGAGACCACCGTGCCGCAGGTATGGCTCGGGTCCGCCGTACTTTTCGTCGAGATGACGCAGGATCGCGACCATCGACTCGGCCCGGGTGTCGCGGAACTCGATGAGTTCCGGATGCTGCGAGGTGTCCGGTTCGGCCGCCAACTGCTCGGCCAGCAGTCCGGCCATCCGCTCCTGGGTGAGGAAGTAGTCGGCAACGATCTCGTCCTCGGGCACGCCGGCGATGCTCAGGGCCAGCGCGACCACCATGCCGGTCCGGTCCTTGCCGCCGTGGCAGTGCACGACGACCGCGCCGTCGGGCTCGTCCGCGATGGCCTTCACGGCGGCCGCGAACAGCTCCGGCCGCCGATCCAGCATCCACGTGCACGCCGCGACGATCGTCGGCTGCCCGTGATCCGGGTCGGCGGGATCCTGCAGCGACTGCGCGGCCAACAGCGGATCGCCGACGAACGGACTCGGCGCGGCGGCCGCCTCCGCCTCGCCCCGCAGATCCAGGATCCGGCTGACACCGGAACGCCGTACCGCCTCGACTCCCTCGGCGGTCAGATAGTGCAAGCTGTCCGACCGAATCAGCACCCCTTCGCGAACCCTCGCGCCGTTCGCCGTCGGCAACCCACCCACATCCCGCACATTCCGGCACCCCGGCCAGTCAAGATCCATACGCCCCATCCAAACAGAACACCTTAGTTGTCAGCGGTCTTGGGGGTGGTCGGGGTTGGGTCCGGGGTTGTATGGAGGTGGGGCTGGGAAGGTGCCGTTCTGGGCGCCGGGTGGGGGCGGGTAGTTGCCGGGGGCACCTGGTGGTTGCTGGGGCGGGTAGGTGTTCGGCGGACGCTTGCGGCGGCGGTTGCGGACGGCGCCGATGGTGAGCAGGACGCCGCCGAGGATGAAGAAGATCAGGAAGGAGCCGATGGCACCGAAGATCGACAGCACGAACGCCACGACCGAGGACTTCGGTCCGGCGGCGTACGTGGCTCCGGTGGTGTCGTCGGTGCACGAGATGCTGTAGTCTCCCGCCGGGACGGTGTCCACCGACCGCGCGACGACGTACCAGGTCTCGTCGTTGATCGTGATCTGCTCGGAGCCGGTCGGCGCCTTCAGCGGTACGGCGCCACCCGACGCGTCCTTCGCCTCGCACGGCGGATTGAGCACCGGGACGGACGAGTAGATCGTCAGCCCCTCCTCCTTCAGGTGGACCACGCCGCCCGCGACCGACTGCGGCGACTCCGGCACCGTCTCGACGATCCGCCAGACGAAGAACAAGGTCAGCACGGCACCGATCGCGAAGCACGCGATCGCAATCCAGGTCAGCGTCTTCTTCGGCGCCGCCGGCTGCCCGGGATAAGTGCTCATCCACGTCCTCGCTTCGCTCCGGGCGCGGATGAGACACAACAGGCGCTGTGCTCGATGATGAACTCACTACGTTCGTTCATGGGCAGCACCGTAGCCGCTGGAGTGGTTCGTTACGGTACGCCGAGCAGCCTCAGACCCGCCGCGGTCGCGGCAGCCGCCACCACGACCAGCACGAACGGCGCCTTGCGCCACGCGAGCACGCCACCGACCAGTACGCCGGCCGGACGCGCGACGCCGGCCGGCCCGTGGCCGTCCGTCAGAGCAGAGGTGGCGACCAAGGCAGTGAGCAGCACGATCGCCGCCGCGGCAAGGAACTGCTGCGCCCGCTCGGGAAGGTCGAACCGGCTGCGCATCACCGGCCCGGCGAGCCGCAGCGAAAAGGTGCCCACGGCAAGAACCAGGATACCGATCAGCAGCACGGGCGTGTTGGTCATCGCGACACCTCCAGCGCGGGTTTGCCCGCGCGGTAGAAGAGCATGCCGGCCAGTGCAAGCAGCACAGGCAGACCGGCCGGCAGGAACGGAGTCGCCGCCAACGCGAACACCGCCCCGATCAAGGCCGCCGTACGTGTCGCACGATCACGCAATGCGGGCAGAACCAGGGCCAGCAGCACCGCCGGGAACGCGGCGTCCAGCCCGAACACATCGGTGTCGGTGATGACCGATCCGGCCGCACCGCCCACGACTACGCCGATGTTCCAGCACACGAAGATGCCGATCCCGCCGGCCCAGTACGCCGCCCGCTTCTGCCGCAGATCGTCCTGTCCCATGGCGAACGCGACGTTCTCGTCCGTCATCAGGTGGCTGCCCGGCAGGCGCCGCCAGCCGCTACCGATCACGTCACTGACCGCAAGGCCGAAGGCAACGTGCCGGGTGTTGACCAGCAGGCCGGCGATCATCGCCGCGATCGGACTGCCGCCGGCCGCCACGATCCCGACGAACAGGAACTGCGACGCGCCCGCGAAGACCACCAGCGACAGCAGCACCGGAACCCACAACGGCAGTCCACCGCCGACGCTGATCGCGCCGTACGAGAGACCGACCACGCCGTCGGCCAGGCAGACCAGCCCGATGTCCCGGGCCAGCCCACGGTCGAGTGTTCGCCAGATCGAACGCATGAGCATTATGATGAACAACGCACCCTGCGTTCGTCAAGCCGAACAAGTAGACCGATGGAGCGAACACGGATGGACACCAAGGCACCGCTCGACGTGATCGCGGCCTCGCTGCGCCGGTACCGCGCGCGAGCCGGACTGTCGTTGACCGAGGTGGCCAAGCGGGCCGGGGTCGCGAAGTCCACGCTGTCCCAGCTGGAGTCGGGGTCCGGCAATCCGAGCGTGGAGACGTTGTGGGCGCTGGCGGTCGCGCTGGACACGCCGTTCGCCACGTTGCTCGACCCGCCGCGGCCGAAGGTGCAGGTGATCCGCGCGGGCGAGGGGCCGGTCCTGTACTCCGATCAGGCCGAGTACAGCGCGACCCTGGTCGCGTCCTGCCCACCGAACGCCCGCCGCGACATCTACCGCATCGTCGCCTCCCCCGGCCCCGGCCGGAAGTCCGAGCCGCACATGCCCGGCGTGGTCGAGCATGTCGTCCTCAGCTCAGGCCGTGCCCTGGTAGGCCCGGCCGACGACCCGATCGAACTCACTCCCGGTGACTACCTCGCCTACCCCGGCGATCTCCCGCACATCTTCCAGGCCCTCGAGGAGACCGCCGCCGTCCTCGTCTCCGAACACGTCTGACGCTTGCTCTGAGCAACAAAACGCCCGGAACCGCTGTGGTTCCGGGCGTTTCGGCGTACTGAAGGCTCAGAGCTTGCGGCCGACCGCGCCGGCGATGCACTCCTCCACCTGGTTGAGCGGCTTGATGCGCGGTCCGTCCGGCCACCAGTCGTCACACAGGACCAGGCCCGGCGGGACGAGCTCCTGGCCGGGGAACAGTTCGAGAAGCTGCTCGCGGGTGCGGAACACCCCGCTGCCCATCGGGCTGTGGACGAACCTCTCCTCCATCTTCCGGGCGACCTCGGAGTGCTCCGGCGTCTCCGGGTCGTAGAAGTGCGCAACCACCGTGTACGACCCCGGCACGACCGCGTCGACGTACTTCTGCATGATCTGCGGGCCGTCGTTGCCGATGTAGTGGTGCAGCGTGCCGTTCTGGATCACTGCGATCGGCTTGCTGAAGTCGAGGAACTCCCGCACTTCGTCCCGGCCGAGCACCTGGTCGGGGTCGAAGATGTCGGCGCTGACGAACAGCGTGTTCTCGTTCTCCTCCAGCAGCGCGCGGCCGTGCGCGAGCACCACCGGGTCGTTGTCGATGTAGAGAACCTTCGACTCCGGCCGTAGCCGCTGCACCACCTGATGCGTGTTCTCCGCGGTCGGCAGGCCGGAACCGCAGTCGAGGTACTGCGTGATGTCCGTCTGGCCGGCCAGGAAGCGGCACGCCCGGATCAGGAAGTTCCGGTTCGACCAGGCCAGGTCGTTGACCTGGGGCGCGACGGTGGCGACCTGCCGGAGCACTTCGCGGTCGATCTCGAAGTTGTCCTTGCCGTTCAGCGCGGCGTCGTACACCCGGGCGATGCTGGCCCTCGTGGTGTCCACACCCACCGGACTCGAACTGGGTGCCTTGGTGGCATCGGGCATCAGCAGGACCTCGCAGAATGATCGGGATGTCTGTGGGACGACTCTACTGACAGTAGGGGCCGGTGAACACATGGTGTAAGCGCGTCGGGGTGGACGCGTTCACGTTCCGTTGTGAAATGATCTACCTGCTGTCCGCACCGGGTAGCTTGCTGTGGGAGGCGAGGCGTGACGGAACCGGGCGCGTACGGCGGTCCGACCGCCCTGCGCATCATGCTCGGCGTGCACCTGCGCCGTCTGCGGGAAGAGGCCGGGATCAGCCGGACCGACGCCGGCTGGGCGATCCGCGGCTCGGAGTCGAAGATCAGCCGGCTCGAACTCGGTCGCGTCGGCTTCAAGGTGCGCGACGTCGACGACCTGCTCAGCCTCTACAAACTCGAGGACCAGGACGAGCGCGATCGCCTGCTGGCACTCGCACGGGACGCGAACAACCCTGGCTGGTGGCAACGGTACGACGACCTCACGCCGACCTGGTTCCATTCGTACCTCGGCCTGGAGATGGCGGCCGACCTGATTCGTACGTTCGAGTTGCAGTTCGTGCCCGGCCTGCTGCAGACGCCCGACTACGCGCGCGCCGTGGTCAGCCTCGGCCGGCTGGACGAGCCACTGGCGAAGGCCGAGGAGGACCGACTGGTCGCGCTCCGGACGACGCGCCAGCAGGTGCTCACCCGCCAGCGCCCGGCGCGGTTGTGGGCGGTCATCGACGAGTCGGTCCTGCGACGGCCGATCGGTAGCAAGAAGGTGCTCAAAGAGCAACTGGAGTACCTGATCGAGGCGTCGAAGCGGCACAACGTCACGCTGCAGATCATCCCGTTCGACAAGGGTGGCTACACCGCGACAGGTGGAGCCTTCACGCTGCTCCGCTTCATCGACACGGATCTGCCGGACATCGTCTACATCGAGCACCTGACCAGTGCGGTGTACCTCGACAAACGCGAGGAACTCGACGCGTACGTCGTCACCATGGACGCGCTGTCCATCGCGGCCTCTCAGCCACGCCACACCGAAGGCCTCATCCGCGCTGCCATCGACGCGCTCTGACCCACCGCCGCGGGCGTCAGCCCGCCAGTGCGCGGGGTTTCGCTGTGGGGCCGGGGCGGAGGACTACGTCGCGCGGCGTGGGCTCATGGCCGGCTTCGCAGCGGAGGACGACTGTGACGTGTGCGTCGCAGTCGCCGCGGTGGCGCGCCTCGATGGGTGGGCCGCCGTCCAGCGGCAGGTACTGATCGCCCCACTGGATCATTGCGACCAGCACGGGATACAGATCGAGCCCGGCCTGGGTGAGGCGGTACTCGTAGCGTTCCCGCTGACCGGGCAGACGGTAGGGGTGCCGGCGGATCAGGCCGCGCTCGATCAGCGCCGCGAGCCGATCGGTCAGGACCTGGCGGGGTACGCCGGCCCGCGTACGGATGTCCTCGAAGCGCCGGACGCCGACGAAGAGTTCGCGCAGCACGTGGAACGTCCATTTGTCGCCCAGGATCTCCATCGTCCGGGAGATCGTGCAGTTCTCGGTCGACCAGCTCATCGCCTCAGGCACCTGCTCGTTCATGAGATCCAGGATAAGTCCGCTTGACAGACTCAGCCAACCCGAGCAACCCTGAATCCGTGAACCAGACTCAGATGGGTACGCCGCTCATCCGCCGCGCCGGGGAACCCGACGCGGACGAGCTGGCGCGAATGTTGACCGGGCTGACCGACCTCAGCCTCTATTTCCGGTTCCAGACCGCGATCGGCCGGCCACCCCGGCCCGCGCTCTTGCTCCGGCTGCTCTGCCCCACCGGCGCGTCCTGGGTCGCGACCCGGGGTGACAGGATCGTCGGCCACTCGATGTGGGCGTGGGCTCACGGCCACGAAGCGACCGCCGAACTCGCGGTGATCATCAACGAGGACGACCAGGGCCGCGGGCTCGGCGTGCGGATGCTGGCGACGGCCGCGGCCGGAGCGATCGCGGCAGGTGCCACCCGGTTCCTGTTCGTGGTCAGTCCGGCGAACGACCGGAGCCTCCGGATGATTCGCCGCCGGTGGCCGGAGGCAACGGTCGAGCGCGACGGCACGTTGCTGAACTTCGTCGTCGCGGCCCGCCTAACGGACCAGCCGGAAGAAGGCACGGATGTCGTCGACGAGCAGGTCCGGAGCCTCGAGTGCGGCGAAGTGCCCACCGCGGTCGAACTCCGACCAATGGACGATGCGGTGCCGGCGGTCTAGCACCCGCCGGATCGCCGGATCGGTCGGGAACACCGCCACACCGGTCGGCACTCCGGACGGTTCGAGCGCGTCGCCGGCCGCGACCCGATTCTCGTAGTACACGTTGGCCGATGACGCACTCGTGTTGGTGAACCAGTAGATCGATGCGTCCGTCAACAGATGGTCGAGGTCGACGGCGTCCTCGGGCAGCGCACGCGCCGGATCCGTCCATTCCCAGAACTTCTCCAGGATCCAGGCCAGTTGCCCGACCGGCGAGTCGCTCAACCCGAACGACACCGTCTGCGGTCGCGTGCCCTGCACTTCGGCGTACCCGGTCCCGACCTCACGCAGGCGTACGGCCGCTGCGAGGCGCTCCCGCTCGACGTCGGTCAGGTGCTCGACGTCATCCGGCAGGATCTGCGGAAACGCCAGCCCGCCGTTGATGTGTACGCCGACGACGTGGGACGGATCGACGTACCCGAGCAGCGGGGACACGACCGATCCGGTGTCGCCACCCTGAGCGCCGTACCGCTGGTAACCCAACTCCTGCATCAAAACCGCCCACGCCTGCGCGATCCGCCGATGGTTCCAACCAGGGCTCTCGAGCGGGACCGAGAAGCCGTGTCCCGGCACGGACGGGACTACGACATGGAAGGCGTCGCGCGGATCCCCGCCGTACGACGCGGGGTCGGTGAGCGGACCGAGAATCGGGAGGAACTCCGCGACCGACCCCGGCCAGCCGTGCGTGAGGATCAACGGCAGCGCACCGGGTTCCGGCGAACGCGCATGCACGAAGTGGATCGTCTGCTCATCGATCCGCGTCGTGTACTGCGGATACGCGTTCAGCCGCGCTTCCCACGCCCGCCAGTCGTACGCCTGCCACCGCGCCACGATCCCCTGCAGATACTCGACCGGTACGCCGCGATCCCACGCAGTGCCCGGCAGTTGCCGCGGCCACCGAATCTGCCGCAACCGCGCGGCCAAGTCCTCCAGAGCGGCGTCCGGAACGTCGATCCTGAAATCGATCACGACTCAGAGATCGTGCGCACGCTCATGCAACGGCTCATAAAGCCCGAGCTCGCTTCCACCGGGCAACCGGATCGACGTCAGCACTCCCCACGGCTGGCGCTCCGGCGGCTTCACGAACTCCACCCCACGCGCCGTCAGCTCAGCGATCGTCGCGTCGAGGTCGTCGCACATCAGGAACAGCTCGTGCGAGTCCACCTCGGCCGGGTGCACCGCCACCTCGGCAGGCGGCAACTTGAAGATCAGCCACCCGTGTCCGGCATCCACATGGGGATACCCGAGCACGTCCCGGAAGAAGTCCCGATCGGCGTCAGCGTCGCGGCTGTAGATGATCACATGCGCACCGTTGATCATGGCTCGCACTCTAGTTGCACCCGCCGTGGTCGCGGGGCCGCGGCGTCAGCCGATCGGTTCGAGGAAGGTGAGGACCCGGCTCGTGAGCAGCTTCGCCGCGGCTTCGTCGTACCCGGGCAGCGAGGAGTCGGCGAACAGGTGCACCTTGCCGGGGTAGAGGAAGAGCTCCGCCTCGTCGGTGGCGGCGACCAGGGCTCGTGCGGAGTCCAGGTCGCCGCCTTCCTCGGTGAAGAACGGGTCCTCGTCCATCCCATGGATCTGGACCGGTACGCCGGCCGGCCAGGACTCGCCGTACTCGGACACCGGCAGGCAGGCGTCGAAGAACAGCGCGCCCTTCGCGCCGGGACGCGTCTGCGCCAGCTGCTGCGCCGGCATCACGCCGAGGGAGAAGCCCGCATAGACGAGACCTTCGCCGAGCCCCTGCGCGGCCTGCACCCCGCGCTCGTGGACCACGCCGAAGCCGGTCTCCCGCGCGTACCCGATGCCTTCGTCGAGGGTGGCGAACGTGCGCCCCTCGTAGAGATCCGGCAGGTGGACGGTGTGACCCGCCTGCCGTAGCTCGTCGGCGAAGGTCTTCACCCCGTCGGTGAGTCCCTGCGCGTGGTGGTACAGCACGATCTCGGCCATGATCCGCTCCAATGATCCAGATATCTCGAACAATCCGTGATGCTAGTCTAATCCGATCATGTCGATCAACAGCCCGGTGCCGGATTACGAGCTCGAGGACACCATCGAGCTGACGACGGCCGACCAGGTCAGGGCGATCAGCGACCCGCTGCGGACGACGATCCTGGGCCTGTTGCACGAGCGCGCCGCGACCGTGACCGAGCTGGCCACCGCGGTCAAACGGCCGAAGAGCACCGTGGCTCATCATGTGAAGGTGCTGGCGGATGCCGGGATCCTGAGGGTCGTCCGGACCCGGCGGGTCCGCGCCATCGAGGAGCGGTTCTACGGCCGGGCCGCGCGGATGTTCTACGTCGGCCTCGGCCGGCGGGTCGACGGGGTCGAGTTGCCGCCGGACTTCAACGACTTCGAGGTCGCCGCCGAGGAGTCCAGGACGGCGTACGACGCCGGACAACTGCGGTCGTTCATCCGCCACGCCCGGATCCCGGAGGAACGCGCTGCGGAGTTCTGGCGTGGAGTCGACCGGCTGATCCACAGCTTCGACGAACTGCCGCGCTCCGGCGACACCACCTATGGCTTCACGGTCGGTCTCTACCCCATCATCGATTACCCGACCCTGCCCCCACCGCCCGAGGACTGACATGCTCCGTCGCGTGATGCTCCTGGCCACGGCCGCCTGCCTGCTGGCGAGCGGGTGTACGTCGGACTCGACCGACCACGCGACGATCCAGGTCGACCACGTGACCGCGCTGGCCGATCAACCTGTCCATCTGGCGGTCAGCGGACTCCAGCCGCACGCCGGCGTGAAGCTCAGCGCACAGGCTCCCGATCGCGACGGCAAGAACTGGCGAGCCGAGGCGACCTTCACGGCCGACGACCACGGCGCGATCGATCTCGACCGGGCCGGCCCGACCGGCGGCAGCTATCAGGGCGTCGACGGGATGGGCCTGTTCTGGTCGATGAACCCACCGGACGGCGACCCGGACCTCCAGGCCTACGCTCCGCCGGCCGAGGACGGCCGCCCGGTCGAGCACGTCGAAATCCAGGTTCTCCAGAAGGGCAAGACACTTGCCGGCGTCCGGCTGACCAGGCAGTGGCTGGTGGCCGGTGTCACGACCAAGACCCTCACTCTGGCGGCCGACAAGGTGAGCGGGGTGTACCTCGCTCCACCACGCGATGCCCCCAAGCATCCCGCCGTCCTCGTCTTCGGTGGGTCGGAAGGTGGGCTGGGCGTCAAGCCCGTCGCGGCCTTGCTGGCCTCGCACGGGTATCCCATCCTCGCGATCGCCTACTTCCACGCACCGGGGTTGCCGCAGGACCTTCGCGACATCCCGCTGGAGTACTTCGCGACCGCGGCCCGCTGGCTGGCCCGGCAGCCGGGAGTGGACCCAGCACACCTGATCGCGCTGAGCGCGTCCCGTGGCACCGAGGCGGCGCTGTTGCTGAGCGAGCACTTCCCCGACCTGGTGCACGGTGCAGTCCTCTACGCGCCGACCGACGTGGTGGTCGGGTCGTTCCCCGAGATCGGCGGCGCGGCGTGGACCCTGGGTGGCAGGGAACTGCAGTACGACACCCGGATCCCGGTCGACCATGTCAGCGGCCCGGTGCTCGCGATCGCCGGATCGGACGACCAGCTCTGGCCGTCGATGACGGCGGCGCCACGGATCGCGCTGGAGCTCGATGACGCCCACAACCGCTTCCCGCACCGCGCCTTGATCTACCCGCAGGCCGGTCACGGTGTCAGCGGAGCGCCGTACCTGCCGATGGGGACGAAAGAGGTGCAGCCGGTGACGCGTAGAGTCATCTCGCTCGGCGGCACTCGCGCGGGCAACGAGGCCGCACTCCGGCAAGGGTGGACCGCCGTGCTCGCGCTGCTGGAGTCACTCGCGCGCTGAGCGGTAGGCGCTCGGGGTGGTGTTGGTCAGCTGGCGGAAGACCCGGGCGAAGTGCTGGCTCGAGCTGAAGCCAAGAGAGAGGGCCAGCGCGGTGATGGTCAGGTCGCTGGACTCCAGGAGCTGCCGGGCGCGGTCGATGCGGCGCTCGTTGAGGTAGCGGTGCGGCGGCTGGCCGAGGTGGTCGGCGAACAGCTCGGCCAGGTAGGACGGCGCGAGGCCGACCCGGTCAGCGAGTCGGCGGAGCGTCCAGTGTTCGTGAAACTCCTGCTCCAGCAGGCGTTTCACGGTCCGCACAGCCGGATGCATCGCCAGTTGTGGTGCGGCGGTCGGCGCCATCGCCCGCGCGACCGACAGCACCAGGTGGTCGACCGCCAGCGCCAGCCCGGTGTCGTTGTACTCGTAGCGGGTGGTGAGTTCCCGGACGAGTTGCGCGAAGGCGTGCGCGACCTCTCCCGCCTCGCGATGCACGACGGTTGTGGGCCAATCCAGGGTCAGCGCGGGCTGGCGTCGTACGACGGGATCGAGGTCGATGGCGGCGAAGTAGAAGTGGTGATTGCCCGAACGACCGGCCAGGTGATGTACGAGACCCGGAGGTACGGCGAACAGGTGGCCGGGCTGAAGGAGGTAGCTCGCGTCACCGGCCACCCAGCGCGTCACGCCGTGCAACTGCAGGTAAATCTCCCACACCGGATGCTGGTGTGGCTCGATGAGGAACTGCTCCGGGACCCACTGCTCGCCAGCGTGCACGAGACCGCTGACAGGGTCGTGTACGTCGGCGTGAAAGCCCGCGCGCAGCCCACGAGGCTGGGTCAGAGACACCTGAAGATTGTGTCCAGTTGACTGAACAACGGCAACGCGGCGAACCTCCCGCTTTCCTACGGTTGCCGGCATGACTGAACTTCCCGGGCCTGACGACATCGCCTTCTATCGTGAGCACGGCTACTGGATCTCGCCGGTGATCGTGCCATCCGACGTACTCGACGCGGCCGATCGCGGCATGGAGCGCTTCTACGCCGGCGACCACGACCACTCCCTCCCCGCCGTGCCGGCGACGCGCGGCTGGCAGCCGTCGGACGGCGACGTACTGCGGAAGAACGACTACTCCTCGCTCCGCGTCGACGAACTTGCGGCGCTGGTCCGGCACCCGGCGATCGGTGCGACGGCCGCCGCGCTGTCCGGCGCGGACGGGATCCGGCTGTGGCACGACCAACTGCTCAGGAAGCCGGTGGGCGGGTCGGCGCGCGTGGGGTGGCACACGGACCGGCAGTACTGGCAGTCGTGTACGTCGGACGACATGCTCACCGCGTGGGTCGGGTTCCACGACGTCGACGAGGTCAACGGCGCGGTGTCGTTCCTGCCCGGCAGCCATCGCTGGGACATCACCGGCCTCGACTTCTTCTCCCAGGACGCCGATGCGCTCGAGGCCTCGATCGTCGCGCAGGGCTTCGACCCGACTCCCGTCGTACCCCGGATGCGCCGCGGCCAGGTCAGCTTCCACCACTGCCGCACCGTCCACGGCAGCTCCGCCAACCGCGGTACGGCGCCCCGCCGCTCGCTGGCCATCCACCTCCAACCCACCACCAACCGCTGGCGCCCCGGCGCCAGTCACTCGAACGACACCCTGGCTCGCACGGACCCCACCACCGACGGCCCCGACTACACCGACCCCGCGATCCAGCCGTTGCTCTACGGCCGCAGGTGAAACGGTTGTGGGCGTCGTCGGTGGCCGGCTGGACCACGGCGGCCGACGAGGTGGCGCTACGGCAGCTCCTGTGGCGGGCGGTGTTCGACAACCACCTCGAGGAGGTCAACCGGCACGTGACCCGAGCTCCCGCTGTGTCACGAGCCCCGGTTCGCGAGCCCGTCCGGCGGACACTGCGGGCGCGGGTCAAGCAGCGCGTCCGGCGCAACACTGCCGTACGCCGTCTGGCCCGGTCGCGCGCGTGGCGAGCGATGAAGGATCGTGAGTAAGTTGCGCGCCACCCCCTCGCCGGAGCTCCTGACCAACCTCGACCTCCGGGCCTGCGGGTCCGGCCGCCCGGTGCCCGGCCCCGTCATCCTGTACGGCGAGTTGTTCCCGGGACAGCACCCGATCAGCTTCTTCCAGCTGGAGCTGGTTCCGCGCTGACCTTGAGAACCGGACCATGGTCCGTTAAGGTCGCGGGCATGGATGCCCGTGCAGGACTCGAGCTGATCAAGGAGCTCGGCAGCCAGGACTACTGGCTGGCCGTGCTCGTCACCCGTCGCCGGTCCGGGGAGCCGGCTGTCTCGGTCGTGAATGCCGGTGTCCTGCCGCATCCACTCACCGGTGAGCCGGTCGTCGCCCTGGTCGCGCGCGGCCGGACGGCCAAGCTCACCTATCTGCGCCGGGATCCGAACGCGACGCTCGTGTTCCGGGCGGGCTGGCGGTGGATCGGAGTCAGCGGGCCGGTCGAGCTGGCCGGGCCTGATGACTCGCTGCCCGGTCTCGACGCGGAGCAGTTGCGGCTGCTGCTGCGCGACATCTACCACGCGGCGGGCGGACAGCATCCGGATCTCGACGAGTACGACCGCGAGATGGTCGCAGACCGGCGTACGGCGGTTCTGCTCAAGCCTGAGCGCTTCACCAACAACCCGGCCGGGGCCGACCATGTGGAGGACGAATGATCGCGCCGGTTCCCGGGCCGGGGACGATCCAGGTCTGGTCGGATTTGCTGTGTCCGTTCGCGTTCGTGGCCGTTCATCGGCTCCGGGCGGCGCGGGAGCGGCTCGGCCTCGACGGCCACGTGCACCTCGATCACCACACGTTCGCGCTCGAGTTGTTCAACGGTCCGCACTCGAGGCCGGGCACCGACAGCGAGGCCGTCGGTCTCGGTCAGGTGGCGCCGGAGCTCGGGTTCCGGCTGTGGACGCAGCCTGACTGGGCCTATCCGTCGACCGTGCTGCTCGCGGCCGAAGCTGTGCACGCGGCGAAGGAACAGGGTCTATGCGAGTCGGAGGATCTCGACTACACGTTGCGTTGCGCCTTCTGGCGGGAGTCGCGCTCGATCGGGCACCGGCAGGTGATCCTCGACGTCGCCAAGGAGGTCGGCTCGATCGACGTCACCGCACTCGCAGCGGCCCTCGACGACGGCCGCGCCCGAGCCACTGTCATGGCCGACCACGCCGTCGCCACTACCGACGCCATCCAAGGCAGCCCCCACCTGTTCCTCCCCGACGGCACCAACATCCACAACCCCGGCATCACTGTTCACTGGGAGGGTCCGTACGCCTCCGGCTACCCCATAGCCCAAAACACCAACCCCACCTGGCCCGACCACCTCCTGAACCAGGCCGCCGGAGCTCCCAGCCACCCATGATCCGGCCCAAGGGCGGCGTGGGGCGACCCTTCCGAGGCTATCGACGCGGTTCCGGGCGAGCGACGACGTAGTCGCGGAAGCGGCGGGCGGCTGGGGAGGCGGCTGGGCCGGTGGGGAGAACCAGGTCCACTCGGCGGCGGAGGCCGCGGCCGGCTAGCGAGACCAGGCGTACGGCGGAGGTGTCGAGGGCCAGGCCTTCGGGGATGAGGGCGATGCCGACGCCGGCCGAGACGAGGTCGAGCAGCATCGTCCACTCGTTCACCTCGCACACGACGTCGCGCTCGATGCCCGCCTCGTCGAAGGCAGTGTCGAGCACCTGACGAATCGCCCACTGGGGAGGCGTTTCGACGAAGCGCTCGGCGGCGAGATCGGTCAGCTTGACGGCGTCCGCCGAGCTGAGCGGATGCGTCGGAGTACAGGCGAGCACCAACGGCTCGACAACGAGCGGAACGACCTCGAGACCGGTGACTCGATCCGACACGAGTGACACCAGCGCACAGTCAAGGTGGCCGTCGGCAACCATCTCCACCATCGCCAGCGCCGGCAACTGCTGCACACGGATCCGCACCGACGGGTGATCAACAGCGAACGCGGCCAACCAGGACGAGACCGGCAGCGTGTGCCCGGCAGTCTGCAGGGCACCAATGCGCAGTTCGCCGGCCAGCACCCCCTGCGTGTCCTGCACGGCCTGCCGCGCGTTGACTGCCGCCTCCAAGGCCAGGCGCGCCGCCGGCAGCATCGCGAGTCCCTCGGCCGTCAGCCGGACCGGACGAGTGCCGCGCACGAAGAGCGGCGCACCGACTTCCTTCTCCAGCGCCCGGATCGACGTGGATAGACCGGACTGCACGATGTGCTCGCGCTCCGCCGCCCGGGTGAAGCTCCGCTCCTCCGCGAGCGCGACGAAGTGGCGCAGATGCCGAAACTCCATCTCTCGACTGTATCTCTCTCAGAGATGGAATTCATCTAGAACTGTCTCACCAGAGCTGGTATGCCCGGGCAGCACGGCCCTGTTCGGTCTCAGTAGACCGATGTCCCTCCAGAGAGGCCACGCCCGCGATGACTACCACCGCCGCACCAACGATCGCCCGTACGACGAGAGCCCGGCACCTGACCGGATTCTGGTTCGTCGCCGCGGCGTTCCTGACCCTGATGGCGTTCGGGACCGTTCCGACGCCGCTCTGGCCGATCTACCAGGACCGCGACCACTTCGGTGCCACCACGGTCACCGTCGCCTTCGCGGTGCTGGTGGTCGGCGCCGCGGCGGCCTTCCACCTACTCGGCCATCTCTCCGACCGGCTCGGCCGTCGGCGCATCATCGTCCCCGCGCTGCTCACCGGCATCCTGTCGGCCGCCGTACTCGCGATCTGGCCCGGCCTGCCGGGCTTGCTGGTGGGCCGCGTGCTCACGGGCGTCGCGGTCGGACTGATGGCGTCCACGGCGACCGTGTATCTGACCGACCTCCATGACGCCGTTCACCCCGACGAGCCTCGGTCGTCCCTGCCGGCGTTGGTGGCGACCGCGTCGAATCTGGGGGGCCTCGCACTCGGTCCCCTGGTGGCCGGTGCGCTCGCGCAATGGGCACCGGCTCCGCTGCGGACGTCGTACACGATCTTCGGCGCGCTGATGATCGTGCTGCTCCTGCTCGTCCTGTCGACGCCGGAGACGGTGGACATCGAGGCCAGAGGCAACGATCGGCCGGCCCGGTTCGCACTGCGTCCCGGCCGGGGTGCGGCCTTCGGATCCGCGGCCGCGGTGGGGTTCTTCGCCTTCGCGGTGATGGGGTTGTTCTCGTCGCTCGGCGCGATCATCGTTCGCGGTCAGCTCGGCATCACGTCGTACTTCATCGCGGGGCTGGCGCCGTTCACGGCGTTCGCGGCCTCGGCCCTCGCACAACTCGCTCTGCTCCGCGCGAGCCAGTCCGTGGCGCTCGTGACCGGGACTATCAGCTTCCCGGTCGGCCTTGCCCTCACCGCGGTCTCGCTCTACCACCCGATGCTCTGGCTGGTGCTCGTCGCGGCGGCCTTGAGCGGTGGCGGCGCCGGCCTGCTCTTCAAGAGCGCGGTCGCCCAAACCGTCGGCGCGGCAGCCCCGGCCTCACGTGCGGGCGTGCTGGCGACGTTCTTCGTCCTCGCCTACCTCGGCATGGGGCTGCCGTCGATCGCATTCAGCGTCGTGATCCGCCACGCCGCCCTCCAGCCCGCGATGATCGGCTTCGCCGCCATCCTGTCCCTCGGGGCGATCGCCGCCGTCATCACCGCGCACCGACACAAGTGATGGCTTGACCTGGAGTGCACTCCAGATCAGATGATGGGGCGCATGACGTCATACGCACCGGCCGAGGCGTCCGAGCGCACCGGCCTCAGCCTGGACACCCTGCGCTACTACGAACGCCTCGGCCTCTTCGGTCCGGTACGGCGTACGACCGGGGGCAAGCGGATCTACAGCGAGCACGACGTGGCCTGGCTGCGGCTGCTCATCTGCCTGCGCCAAGCCGGCCTGGGGATCACCGACCTGCAGCGGTTCATGGGCAGCCTGCGGAACCGCACGAACGGCAACGCGGGCGTGGTCGAGCTGCTGGAGAGTCACCGTGACCGGCTGCGCGACGAGATCGCGAAGATGAACCTCGCGCTCGGCGTCCTGGACGACAAGCTCAACTACTACCGTACGGCGGACGCCCGCGAAGCCGCTGAGTTCGCTCAGAGGAAGTAGGGATAGGGCAGTTCCGGCGCGCTGGCGGTGTCCAGCTGTTCCAGCTGCTCCGGCGTCAGCGACCATCCGACCGCGCCCAAGAGATCGTCGAGGTACCTCGGCAGCCGCGGACCGATGATGGGCGCGGTCACCCCGGGTTGCTGCAGCAGCCAGCGGACGGCCACCTGCGGCATCGTCCGTCCGGCGTCCTTCGCGACCGCCTCCAGCGCGTCGATCACACCCCAGGTGTGGTCGTTGGCGTACCGGTCCCAGGAATGCGTTCCGGGCCCGGAGGCCTTGCTGCCCTGGGGCGGCGCCGTCATGCCACGCCGGAAGGCGCCCGACAACCAACCTGACCGCAGCGGGGACCAGGTGATCACACCAAGACCTTCGTTCCGGCAGACCGGAAGCAGTTCCCACTCCGGACTCCGGTCGAGCAGGGTGTAGAGCGGCTGCAGACTGGCGAAGGACTCCCAGCCGTTCTGCCGGCACAGCTCGATCGCCTTCTGCAGGTGCCACGCGTGGAAGTTGCTGGCTCCGATGTAGCGGACCTTGCCGGACCGCACCAGGGTGTCGAGGGTCGACAGCGTCTCGGTGAGCGGCGTGCTGTCGTCCCACCGATGCAGCTGGTAGAGGTCGATGTAGTCCGTCCCGAGACGGCGCAGGCTCGCGTCGACAGCGTCGAGGATGTGCTTGCGGGACAGGCCGCGTTCGTTCGGCTGCGATCCCATCGGGCCCCAGACCTTGGTCGCGATGACGAGGTCCTCCCGCCGCTGCGTCTTCAGCCAGCCGCCGAGCACTTCCTCCGACCTGCCGGCGCCGTACA
This sequence comes from Kribbella sp. NPDC050241, assembly GCF_044459685.1. NCBI lineage: Bacteria > Bacillati > Actinomycetota > Actinomycetes > Propionibacteriales > Kribbellaceae > Kribbella > Kribbella sp. NPDC050241. The sequence continues at coordinate 1,288,429 of NZ_JBITJE010000002.1, read as the reverse complement.
CATCGGCGGTGTCGATGAACGTTCCGCCCGCGTCCGTGAACTTGTTCAGGATCTCCGCGCTGTCCTGCTCGTCCGTCTGCCCGCCGAACATCATCGCGCCGAGACACAGTTCGCTGACCTTCAGCCCGGTTGCTCCGAGGTTTCTGTAATCCATGTCCCGACGTTAGAACCTGGAGTGCACACCAGCTCAAGCCCTTTTCTGCTACATCACGCCGGCGAACACTCCCGTTGTGGTCCCGTCGACCGCCGTGAAGTCGCTGCAGCAGCAGCTCGCGCAGCTCAATTACTACGACGGGCCCATCAAGTGTCGAACAACTTAAAGGTATTCAGATTCTGAGTTATGCTCAGATCATGGCTCGATGGACGGCAGCCGACGTACCCGATCAGTCCGGGCGGATCGCCGTGGTGACCGGCGCGAGTGCGGGGCTGGGTCTGGAGACGGCGAGAGTGCTGGCGGCGCGTGGTGCGATGGTCGTGCTCGCTTGCCGCGACACCGCGAAGGGGGCGGCGGCGATCCGTGGGGCACGTGTCGTGGAACTCGACCTGGCCTCGCTGGGGTCGGTTCGCGAGGCCGCCGAGATCATCCGTTCGACCTGTCCGCGGCTGGATCTGCTGATCAACAACGCCGGTGTGATGAATGTACCGTTCCAGCGCACCGAGGACGGCTTCGAGCTCACGTTCGGCACCAACCATCTCGGGCATTTCGCGCTCACCGGGCTGTTGCTCACACACCTGTTGCGGACAGCCGGATCGCGGGTCGTCACCGTCACCAGCAACGCCCACCGTCGTGGACGCCTCGACCTGGATCCAGAGCAGGAGTACAAGCCTGGTACGGCGTACGAGCGCTCGAAGCTGGCAAACCTCTTGTTCGCCTACGAACTGCGGCGCCGCCTGGATGCCGCCGGAGCTACGACCGCCTCGCTGGCCGCGCACCCAGGCAACGCCCGCACCGGCCTGTGGCGAACGAGCTCGAGACTGGAACGAGTCCTGATCGGGCGAGCCCTGCGACCAGTCAACTTCTGGCTCGCCCAAGACGCCCAGCAAGGCGCGTTGCCGCAGCTCCGCGCGGCTACCGACCTGTCCGCGCGTGGAGGCGAGTGCTACGGGCCGGACGGTTGGTTCCAGTACGTCGGCTCGCCGGGCCGGGTCCGGACGAGCCCTTCGTCGTACGACCGCGAGGCAGCTAAGCGGCTGTGGACATTGTCCGAGCAGCTCACCGAGGTCAGCTATCCGGTGACCGCATGAGTCGGCCGTCCTACCACCACGGGAGTCTCAGGGCGGCACTGATCGACGACGCGATCGAGCTCATCACCGAGCGCGGCGTCGCGGCCTTCTCTCTCGCGGAGTCCAGCCGTCGGCTGGGGGTCGCCGTCAGCGCGCCGTACGCACACTTCGCCGGCCGCGCCGACCTGCTCGCCGCGGTGTGCGTCCACGCCCTCGAACTGTTCCGCGACGAACTGGAGCCGAGACTCGCACGGTCGGCCTCACCGGCCGACCGGCTCGCGGCCATCGCGCGGGCGTACGTCCGCTTCGCCTCTTCTCACGAGGCGTTGTTCCAGCTGTTGTTCTCGACCGAGTTCGGCTCGAACTTGGACAAGGCCCGTCAGCCCGAGATCGCGGCTGCCGAACAGCCGATCGAAGAAGTGTTCCTGGACTCGGTGAAGGCCTTCACCCCGGACAAACTCGCGGCGGAAGCCCTGGCCGCCGCTGTCGAGGCGACCGCTCATGGCCACGCGACCCTTCTCCTCGACGGCCGCTTCGGCGCCGGACCCCGCGCGACCACCCGCGCCTCCACGTCGGCCGCCCGCGCCACTCTCGCGCTACTCGACGGTCGCGACCAGCTCCGCCCACGACCCACGCGGAAGCCGACGTAGTATCCAGCCGGTTGGCAGCAGTGAACCAAGGAGGGCACATGACCGATCGACCGAGCACCGACGCGGACCGCAGTACCTCGTCCTCACCTGTGCCGGTGATCGACGCGGTGGCCTTCGACGCATCGGAACCGGATGCGCTCGCACGCTTCTGGCAGTCACTGCTCGGAGGCGAACTGCGCCCGGCCGAGGACGGCGTCATCGAGCTGCACGGCGCCGCCGTCCGCCTCGACTTCGTCCGGGTCCCTGAGACCAAGCAGGTCAAGAACCGCCAGCACCTCGACCTGTACGTCCCACCCGACACCCGCAACGACGCCATCGACCGCGCCCTGAAACTGGGCGCCTCCCGAGCCGACGACATCTACGACGGCGGCCTCTGGCAATGCATGCGAGACCCCGAAGGCAACGAATTCTGCTTCGTCTGGGGCGCAGCCTCCCGCCCGAGCGAATGACCTGAACGGTCAGCCGAGCTCGGGCCGCGCACCCCGGTGCACAGCAACACCGGCGGCCGTTTGCCGGCGGGAGCCGTAAGAATTTCTGGCGGCGGGATGTCCGACGCGGGGGGCAGTGGCTATGCGGTACGAGCCGAGAAGGTAGCCCGCCCGAGCGGACCGCGTTGTTTCGCGTCAGGGGCTGGCGGGCGAGTTCGCTGTGGCGGGCTTCTGTCCGAGGCGTCAGGTCCGCGTGGGTCTCGACGGCGTCGCCGATGAGCCGGGCCCCGCTGGCGGAAGGGGTTCGCGGACTTGGCGGGCCTCGACGATGCCGAACCGGATTGCCCAGGCGGGATAGGCGAGGTAGATCCCGAGCCAGCCGAGCTGTGCGATCCAGATCCAGCCGGGTGCGGTCGCCATATCGTCGAAACGGAGGAGAATCCCAGGCGCCGCGACGACGCCGAGGGTCATCAGCGCACCGGCGAGAACGCCCAGCGAGCGGAGTCCTCGAGGCCACGCGCCGGCTTGAGGGTTGCTCCGGTTGAAGGTCACGAGCCACGCCCCGATTCCGGCGAAACCCAGGCTCGACACGAGCCCGGCGAGGAAGAACCCGGTCGTATCGGACACCACGAGCGCTGACCCGGCCACCGTGATCGGCGCACCGATGAGCGCCCCGCCGACGGCGAGGCCGCCGGTGCGGCCCGCAACGTGCCGCCGGAGCTTCCAGGCAAGGCAGGCACTCAGAACGCCGGTCGCAGCGTTGCCGATGTCGTTGATCGCGCCGAACGGACCGCCCACGACGAAGTACGTCCCGAGCAACACCGCGCTGCCGGCGGCAACGACGCCCACGGCGACGGCCAGACGCCCCGTGTCCCGACCCTCCGCGGCGTCCATGCTCGACCTCCCTCGCCGAAGGTGAACCTGCGTCCCAAGGAGCGAGTATTATTTGTCTGCCACCAACAGTCAATAGAATGGGCAAGGACCATCGGATGCCTCGTTCCTACAACCTCGGCCGACGGGCCACCCCGAAGGCCGAAACCCGAGCACGGATCGTCGCCGCGGCGCTCGAGATCTATCGCGAGCGCGGCCTGGGCGCCGCGTCCAACCTCGCGATCGCCCAGGCGGCGGACGTCGCCCCGGCCACGGTGCGAAACCACTTCCCGCAGCAGGACGACCTGGCCCGAGCGACCTTCGACGCCATGCTCGCCGAGCTCCGGATCCCGACGGCGGCGATCTTCGACGGTCTCGGCGGCATTCGAGAGCGCATCGAGCGGCTGGCCCGCGAACTGGCGGCTTTCTACGAGCGGAGCCAGCCCTGGTGGCGGGTGTACGAGCGAGAGCCGGAACTGATCCGGGCCTGGGGCGGCGGCGTCGACCGGTACTACGCCGACGTCGAGCGCCTGATGCTCGCCGCGCTCGGCCAGCTGTCGTCGGACGAACGGTCGATGGCGGTCGTGGCATCATTCATCGGGCCGCCGGCGTTCTTCGCCCTCAAGGAACGCGGCTTCAACTCGGACGAGGCCGTCGAGTTGACGCTCGAGCTCGTACTTCCCTGGCTCGAACGGCGCCGCGACGACCTCGCGCCGTGATGGTCATCGGTTGGTGGTGGCGATGAGCCGTTCGGCCACGTCGCGCAGCTTCACATTGCCGTCCTGGGACAAGCGGGCCAGGAACGCGAAGGCGCGATCGTCGCGCAGGTGATAGCGCTCCATCACGATGCCGACCGCCGTACCGATCCGGCCACGGGTCCGGACGGCCTCGCGCAGATTGTGGATCTCGCGGGCGTAGTCGATCGCCATCGCCGCCTGGTGCCGGAACAGCTCACCGATCGACCCGAGATCGCTGAACGCACCGAGCTTGCGCGCGTACAGATTCAGTGCGCCACGCGACTGCGGAGCATCGAACAGACGGATCGCCGCCTGTGCCTGGATCCCCGCGGCCACCGCGCTGACCGCGTAGCGCGGAAATCGCTCGTCGTGAGCCAGGTCAGGCGCCGCGACATGAACAGCGTCCGCCGCGGCGTCGTAGCACGGACCTTCACGCAGTTCGTACTGCGCAGCGTCGAGACCCCACAGCAGGTCGTCGGTCGGCGCAGCCGTCTCCAGCTGGCCGTCGCTGTGCAGGATCGTGATGCTCGCGTAGTCGGTGTCCGGCAACGATTCGACCGCGGCGGCCGTGATGCGACTCAGCGTGTGGTCGAGGTCGCCAGGAGTGAGCGTCTTCGCCAGCCGCTGAGCGAGGTCCAGAAGTCCGTCGTCGTTCACGGCATTGCCAGTACCCCGGATAGCGACCCGGATGCACGCTCCCTGGCAGTCTCGCAGGGGCTACGGCCAGCAGGAGGTGCTGGCTGTTGTGAATCGCAGCCGTCTGAGTTGCGCGATCGTGTCGGGAGTCGAGTGGTGGTGGATGGTCAGCCACCCGTGGTGTTCGGCGGCCGCACAGTTGGCGGGGTCGTCGTCGATGAGTAGTGTGCGCTGCCCGTCCGGTGCCGGCAGGACGGTGTCGGCGTACCGGAAGATCGCGGGGTCCGGTTTGGCTAGCTGGATCTCGTGGGATTTCACCGCCGCGGTGAAGACGTCCTGTCCGGCCAGCATGCGGGCGCGATGGGGTTCCCACTCGGCGACGCTGTTGGTGAGGAGTCCGACCGGTACGCCGTGACCGGCGATGCGCTGCAGTTCGTCGAGGAGAGCCTGGCCGACCGGCCGATCGGCGTACCAATACTCGTCCCAGCGACGCAGGTCGATGCGCGGCGTCGTCGACAGGCACGTGGTGAGCTGGTCGGCCCACTCGCGCTGGGACAGAATTCCCAGTTCGAGCGGGCCCAGTCCGCGCAGGCCGAGTCGGCCCGCCACCTGCTCGGCGGCCGCGGCCAGCTCGGGCCACGGGACACCGCTCGCGGCGGCGACCTGTTCTGCGGCCTGCGCCACAGGTGGCGTCAGTACGCCGCCGAAGTCGGACCACACGACGCCCACCGTCGTACCGCTCATGGCAGTCGAGTGCCGTCGGGGCCGAAGCGGTGCAGGCGTTCGGTCGGAACCGCGACGTGCGCGGTGTCGCCGGGCACGAGCCACCGCTCGCCCTCGCGCTGCACGAGCGCGAATCCGCCGTCCGGTCCGGTGCACCGCACGTGCTGCCCGTCGCCGGTGTACTCGCACGACTCGACGACGCCTTCGATCAGCAACGCATCGGCCGGTCCGGACTCCAGCTGACCGTCGGTGGGCCGCCAGCCGATCCGCAGGCCGTCCCGGTCGTGCAGGTTCATCGGCGGGAAGCCGAGGAACGCGGCGACGAACTCGCTGGCCGGACGCCGGTAGAGCTCGTCCGGGCTCCCACTCTGCGCGACGACACCGCGTTCCATCACGACGAGGTGGGTCGCCATCGAGAGCGCTTCCTGCTGGTCGTGCGTGACGAGGACGAGCGTCGTACCCAGTTCCCTGTGCAGGCGGGTGATCTCGCTGCGGGCCGACGCGCGCAGTTGCGGATCGAGCGCGGACAAGGGCTCGTCGAGCAGCAGGAGTGAGGGCCGGCGCACGATGGCCCGCGCGAGCGCTACGCGCTGGCGCTGACCGCCGCTGAGTTGGGCCGGACGCCGGGCCAGCAGGTCGTCGAGCCCGAGGAGTACGGCGACTTCGCCGACCCGGGTACGGATCTGCTGCCGCGTCGGCCCTGACCGCCGGTCGTGCCGGGCCTGGAGGCGGAGCCCGAACGAGATGTTGCCCTCGACGGTCATGTGCGGAAACAGGGCGTAGTCCTGGAACACCATCGCCACGTCACGCTCGCCGGGGGACCGTGTGGTCACCTCGTCGGCTCCGATCAGCAGTACGCCGCGGTCCGGAGCCTCGAGACCCGCGATCGTCCGCAGGATTGTCGACTTGCCGCATCCGGACGGCCCGACGATCACCGTCAGGGAGCCGGCCGGGACGGTGAGGTCGACGCCGTCCAGAGCGACGACAGCGCCGAAGGACCGGGTCACGCCGGCGAGTTCGACCTGGGCCGGGACGAACGTCGGCCGGGGCGGGGACGAGAGAATGGTCATCGCAGTCCTGAGGTGAGGAAGGCGTCGGTGATCCGGCGCGAGGCGGCGAAGTACACGACGACGATGGGCAGACTCGTCAGGGTGGCGGCGGCGAGCAGGCCGCCGTAGTTGATGCCCTCGGCCGTCTCGAACTGGGCGAGTCCGACCTGCACGGTGGTGTGCAGCGCGTCGGGAGTGATGAGCAACGGCCACAGGTACTCGTTCCAGGTGGTGATGAACACCAGGATGCCGAGCGCGGCAATCGCCGGCCGCAGGCCAGGCAGCACCACGTGCCACAGCACCTCGTGGGGGCGGGCGCCCTCCAGCCGCGCGGCAGCGGTCAGCGACGGCGGCAGCGCTTCCACGTGCTGCAGCATCACCAGAACGGCGAGCGCCGACGAACCGAGCTGCGGAACGATGAGTCCCGCCTCGGTGTTCAGCCAGCCGAGCCGAGCCGCGAGCAGGAACTGCGGAACGATCAGCGCCTGTGGTGGGATCGCGAGCGAGACCGTCGTGAGCAGGAGTACGACCGAGCGCGCCCGCCGCCGCGCGTGGGCGAGCGCGAAGGCCGCGAGTACGGCGATCACCAGTTGCCCGACGGCGACGCCGGTCGCCATCACCGCAGTGCGTCCGACCAGCTCGGCGGCCGGCCAGCGGGTCAGGACGTCGGTGTAGTTGGCGATCGTCGGATGAGCGCTGACCGGAGCGAGGTCGAACACCTCGTTCGCGGGCTTGAACGACGTCAGGATCGCCCACAGCAGTGGGAACACCGTCACCAGGGACAGCGTGACAAGTACGAGGTGCCACCCGGCCGCGGCGAGCGGAACGGTTCGGCGTGTGGTCCGGCGCAGGTCACTCATGCCGGCGTCCTCGTTGGACCAGCAGCACGGCTGCGCCGACGACGGCGAGCGCGACCAGAACGAGCATCGCGGCCGCCGAGGCCTGGCCGATCTGGAAGAAGCCGAAGCCGAGCGTGTAGATGCGGTAGTACACGGAGTCCGTCGTGTGGTCGGGGCCGCCCTGGGTGAGCACCGCGACGTTCGTGAAGGTCCATTGGCCGGCCAATACCAGGCTGAGCAGAGCAAGCACGATGGTCGGCCGGACCAGCTGTGGCAGGACGACGAACCGCATGGTCTCCCACGTGCTCGCCCGTTCGAGTCGGGCCGCTTCGAGCAGCCGCCGGTCGAGCCCCGACAGCGCAGCGCCGTACAGGAGCATGTTGAACGCCGTCACCCGGGCGGCCGTGATCACGACGATCGTGAGCAGTGCGGTCGACGGGGAGCCCAGGAGGTCGACCGGCGGAATGCCCACCGCTTCGAGCACCCTGGCCAGCAGGCCTTGCAGCGGATTGAGGAGGAAGCGCCACGCCACGGCCGCGGAGACGGGGGCGATCATGACCGGAAGGAAGAGCAGCGATCGGTAGACCAGCGCGGAGCGCCCGGGACGCATCCACAACATGGTCGCGATGCCGAGCGGTACGGCCGTTGCGAAAGGCAACAGCCCGAGCGCGTAGAGCACGGTCTGCACCGCGGAGCGAACGAAGTCGCGGTCGCCGAGCAGGGCGCGCAGGTTGTCGAGTCCGGACCAGCTCGGGGCGTCGGTGAGACGCCAGTCGGCGAAACTCAGTGCGAGGGTGACCAGCGCCGGCCCGTAGATCCACACCCCGAGCGCGACGAGCAGCGGGGCGAGGTAGCCCCACCCGCTGCGCGCGGTCGTACGAGTGGTCGCCTGAGTGCTCACTGACCGACCAGGTCGCGGATCCGGCCGGCCGTCGTGCCGAGGGTGGAGCGGACGTTTGCCCCGCGCAACACGATCGGCTCGATCGCGTCGTCCTGCATCATCACCACCGCCTGGTTGGCCCGCGGTCCGGAGAACGATTGGTACGGGCTGACCGCGGCGAGCTGTTTCAGCGGCGGAAGCAGCAGCTGGTGGTCCTCGAAGTACTTGCCCAGGTACTGCGGGTCGGCCACGATGTCGGCGCGCAGCGGCAGGTAGCCGAGGTCCTTGGTGATCATCGTGTATCCCTCCTTGCTGGTGAGGAACTTGACGAACTGCCACGCCGCCGCCTGCTTCGCGGAGTCCTTGCTGAGCACGATCAGGCCGGCACCGGAGAAGGTCGGTCGCGGGGCCGACGGGCCGAACGCCGGGAACCCGGTGCTGCGCAGCTCGAACTTGCCCTTGGCCGCCGCCTCGAGCTGACCGGACAGCGCCGTACTGACGACGAACATGCCGAGGTTGCCCTTCGCGAAGTCGCTCAGCGCGTCCTCCACCCGGACGGCGGGCTGGAGCCCCGAGGTGGTCAGGCCCTGGACGGCTTCGAGCCCCGCGACGGCCTGGTCGGAGTCGAGCGCCACCGAACCGTTCGCGCCGATCAGCGAGCCACCGGCCGAGTCGATCACCGACTGGGTGAGGTAGTCCGACTTGCCCGGGTCGACGATCCCGAAGTACACACCGTGGTGACCAGCGGCGACGATCGCCTTGGCGCCGGTGCGGACCTCATCGATCGTGGTCGGCGGGTGCGTCGGATCCAGGCCCGCGCTCTTGAACAGATCGGCGTTGTAGAACAGGGTCGGCACCGAGACGGTGTACGGCAGCGCACGGACCTCACCGTCGGAGGTCCCGGTCGTGAGGAAGCCTTGCTCGATGCCTTTGACCGACGAGTCCCAGTCGTTGCCGGCCACGGACTTCAGTGACTGCGTGGGCAGGGTCTCGAACGCTTCGGCGAGCTTGCTGTACCCGATCTGCACCACGTCCGGTGCCGCCCCGGCCGCGACGGCGGCCTTGGTCTTGGTGAGGACGTCGGCCGTCGCCACACCCTGCGGCTTCACCGTGATCTCGGGGTGCAGTTGCGCGAAGCGGTCCAGCAGAGCCTGGGTGCCGGTACCTGCCGCGCCCTGGGTTCCGTAGTTGTACGACGTGAAAGTGATGGTGGTGTGGCCGCCATCGGCCGAGCCGGACTGCTCCGCCGGCGAGCAGGCGATCAGGCCGAGCAGCGTGCCGGCCGCGAGGACTGCGGCGGACACGGTGTGAAGGCGCTTCATGCGGAGACCTTTCGAGTCGGTACGACGGGAATGCGGTGACCGGGATCGGCGATCCGGACCGGTCCCCCGAACTCGCCGGCGGCACGTTCGCGGTGCCACTCGAGTTGGAGTGGATCGGTCGAGGAGAAATGGGTGAGGACGAGTTCGGCGGCCCCGGCGTCGGCCGCGGCCCGGCCCGCATCACGCGAGCTGAGGTGCCCGTGGCCGCTGCGGTCGGATTCCCTCAGCGTGCTCTCGCTCAGCAAGAGTCCGGTGCCTGTGGCAAGGACCGGGAGAGCGTCGGTGACTCCGGTGTCGCCGGTGTAGACCAGGCTTGCCCGTTCGGACTCGACCCGGATACCGCAGTTCGGGGCGGCGTGGCGCAGCAGCTCGAACCGGACCGAGAGGTGGCCGACGGCAACTGTCTCGCCGGGCTCGTACTCATGGATGGCGAAGGCGACATCGAAGGCGCGATCGAGCAACGGATGGGTGGTCACCGGGAAGAGCCCGGCCAGCGACTCGAGCAAGCTGGTGGCTCCGCGGGGAACGAACAGCGGCGTACGCGGGACGGAGTCGTCGAGTTCGAGGTCCGCGCTCTCGTCGGTCCGCCGGATCCGGCGGCGGAGGAGCAGTTTGCCCAACGGCAGCAGGTCGTAGACGTGGTCGGAGTGCAGGTGGGTGATGGCGACGGCGTCGGGCAGGCTCGCCGGGCTGACGGTGCCGAGGCGCAGCGCCGTACCGGGGCCGGCGTCGAGTTGCAGCGTGATCTCGCCGTCGCGCACGAGGTAGCCGCTGCTCGCGTGGCCGCCGGCGGGCATGCCGGCCATGATGCCGAGGGGATGAAGGTCCATGAACCGCTCTCGATCCGGGACGCCCGGGGCGGCGTCGCGGACCCATGCTCGGACGGGTCTCGAGCCGCCATCAACGACCGATTCGTGATCGGCCGATCGGTCCGGCCGATCGGTGATCAGGCTTTACGCACGGTCTCGGCCAGGCGGACGAGTTGTGCGACCGTGCTGTTCACCAGAGGTTCATCGGCTGACTCGCTCCAGGCCACGTGAATTGGCAGACTCGGCTCGGCCGGGGCGAGCCGGAGCACGTGTACGCCGTTCGCCCGGTGCTGCTCCGCACGCGGCAGCGAGCAGAAGCCGATCGCGTCGCTGGTCTCCAGTTCGAGCAGGTAGCCCGACAGCTCGGTGGTGCTCGGCGTCCGCGGCAACTCGGTTCCGTAGCGGGCCGCCGTGGCCACGAGGGCCTCCTCGATCACCGTGCCACCGCCTTGGTATCCGGTCATCCTGGGGAAGCTGAGCACCTCGTCGTACCGCAGCCGCTCGCGCCCGGCCAGCGGGTGTCCCGGCCGGACGATCGCGACCACCGGTACGTCGAGCAGGTGTGCGCTGGTGACCCCCGGAACGACGACCGGCCCGTAGACGAGCGCGAGGTCGAGGTCACCGCGACGCAACGCCCGGAGCTGTTCCGGCGAACCCATCTCACGCAGCATCGTGGCCAGGCCCGGGTTCTGGGCGCGCAGGTCCTCGAGCAACGGGAGCAGCAACAGCCGGCTGGCCGGGTAGTTGGTGGCGATCCGCAGAGCGTCGTACCGGCCTGCCGCGACCTCACGGGCCCGATGTACGGCGTGGTCTGCCGCCGAGAGCACGCGCTCGGCCTCGGCGAGAAACACCTTGCCCGCCGGCGTCAGCCGTACCGTCCGCGAACTGCGGTCCACGAGCCGTACGCCAACATCACTCTCCAACCGCTGCAACTGCTGGCTCACCGACGCTTGCGCCAAAAACATCCGCTCCGCCGCCCGGCCGAAGTGCAGTTCCTCGGCGATCGCCCGAAAGATCTCCAGCTGCCGCAGCTCCATGGCCCCACGCAAACCGAACCACGTGAACAACAGGAAACCGGTCCGGCGGATCTAGGTCGTCGCGGCCGGGCGGGCTGGATGCGAAGGGGGCAGGCTCAGGACGGCACCGATGAGGAAGCACAGGGCGCCGAGTGAAGTGCACCAGTTCGCGGCGGCCAGGTCGAGTATCGAACCAGTGGACGGTACGACGAACGAGGCGATGGCCGAGATCCCGAACAGCACGCATCCGAGCAGATTCACGGCGGCCGCCGTACCTGCCCGATCCATCCGCCTCGGGAGGAGGCCCGGACCGGCCGTGACCCGGTAGGCCAGCGCGCCGGACACGAGAAAGCACGCCGAGCCGAAGACATCGGGCGTCCAGATCAGCCGGTTCTCCTGCTGCGTCGACAGGCTGTCCTGCATCGCGGAGTACGTACTGAGGTTGAACAGGAGAGTGCCGACGAACTGAACCGCCGCACTCCACCATGACGGGTCACGACCCCAGCGATGTCCGCGCCGGACGGTCCCCTCCCGCAGTTCCATGGCGGCGGCGAGGGTGAAGAAGATGGAGCCGACGAAGAAGACCACACTGTCGGCCGCGGCACCCACCAGCTGGACGAACCCGGGGAACGGCCCGATGAGGAAACACGCCGACCCCACCGCGAACCCCACGGAGATCGCGCGGTCCCAACCCACCCGGGTGGCCGGCCTCCGAACGGCAACCAGCGCGTGACCTATCACGTGCACACCACCCCCACCCGCCGACCGTAGAGCCGCGCCCGGAACGCGCGCTTCCCCCGGCAAGGATGACCTCAGCCAAGACCCTTCAGCAGCTCCCTCGCCATGACGATGCGCTGAACCTGGTTGGTGCCTTCGTAGAAATCGAATGACACCGAAAACACCGAACAGCCGGCTGCCGGAGGCGACGAGCTGCACGGCGGCGTCCGCGTACAAGGTGGTGAGACCGGCACGGTCGTCCGCCGGCGCCCACACCACCAGGTCCAGTACGTCGGCCTCCCACATCTCGGTGGCGTAGGCGGCGACCAAATGACTCTTCCCAGTACCGGGGAACCCAGACACCACCGCCGCTCGCCCGGCCAACCCTGCGGTGCCGAGAGCAGCCTGCTCAGGCACGCGCGCCTGAAACGAGGCGGGCCGGGCCAAACGCAAGCCCAGCCATAGCGGCAGCCTTTGCTCGGCGGGCCTGAGGCCGAGCCAGGGCCTTCGCCGTGAGCCGTCTTCCACCGCCGCTCACATTCGGCCACGGCGTCCGGACCGCCCAGCACCCACGCGATGGCCTCCACCGTGTCCCATCGCGACTTGGTCTTACCGGTCACGGCGTTTGACACCGTCGATATCCCGATAGTCGAGTACGTGGCGCCTTCCCTTTCTCGTACAGTCGCGAGTCATGACGATCTCCGCGAGTGTCCCCGGCGACGTGCCTGAGCTGCTCGCGGCCGAGCCCGCGGTGCTGACGGGGCCCGGATCGGGTACGCCAGGGTGTCGACGAACGGCCAGCTGCTCGGCCGGCAGTTGCACGCTCTGAACGAGGTTGGCTGCCTCAAGGTGTTCGCGGACAAGCAGTCCGGCCGCGACGCCGACCGCCTTGACCTGATCGCGTGCCTGGCGCACCTGCGCGCAGGCGACACCCTCGTCGTACCGAGACTCGACAGGCTGGCCCGATCGCTACATGACCTGGTCACGTTGGTCATCGACCTGCGGCGGCGCGGTATCGGGTTCCGATCGCTGCACGAGGCGATCGACACCCACCACCCCCGGCGGCCGGCTGGTGTTTCACATCTTCGCCGCGCTCGCCGAGTTCATCCGCGAGTTGATTGTCGAAGGCACCCACGAGGGACTGGCCTCGGCCAGGGCCCGCGGCGTCAAACTCGGTCGACCGCCGGCGATGACACCCGAGCAGGTCCGCTCGGCGCGCACGCTGCTGGCCCAGCCGGAGCACTCGGTGACCTCGATCGCCAAGCTGCTCGGCGTCAGCCGGTCCACGATCTACAAGTACGTCCCCGAACTCTCGGGAAGATCCGCCGCGGGATGAGCAGTGGTGGGCCGACACCAGGATCACAGATCGAATCCACACCGCGATGCTTGGACTGCGAGCCGGCTCGCAGTCAGTCTGCGCAGCACGCAAACCACCAGCCGGCCTCGCCGGGGACCGGGGTGTACGCGACCAGGTCGGTGGCCGTCTTCGGGTACAGGTCGTCGGGGTCGTAGAGCAGTTCCCACGACGTGGCGAACGGCGCACCATGCGTTGACGTGAAGACGGCGTAGCGGAGGTCGCGACTGGTGAAGTTCCCTCCCACGCGGTCGATCGGCGTAGCCGACTCCTCTAGAGCGGCAGTAACTCGGGCGTGGTCCGCCCCCGCGATGTCGTCGAAGGGGGCCGGGTCGCCGCTGGATCCGCCGCAGTACTCCGGGTCGCCGTCGATGAAGTCACCGCGGGGGTAGGTGAGGTTGGCACAATCGGGCTCGTCCATGACGTACTCGACCTGCAGGTCCTCGACCACGGGCAGGACCGTCGCCTCGAGACTCGCGACGTACTCGGCCTGTTCCACGTCCGACGGCAGATCGCCGCGGATCGCCCGCCAGGCGAGGAACCCCAGAACGGCAGCCACCACCACAACAACGGCAACGACGCGCCACCGATGCCTGGACGTGGCACCCGAAGACACCTCAAGCATGAGAACCCCCGCAACAGAAGGCCGCATGAAGAACTCTACGCCGACCTCCGCAGCTGCGGGTCGGCTGCGATCGCCGACGCCTAATCCAAGGTCGAACTCCGATGACACGGAGGGGCAGCATGAGCGAGGAACCGAGCGTTGCGACGGTGTCGTAGGACTCACGGGTGGGCGTGGGCTCAGTACCCCGACCTTCGATTCGAGGTCGGCAGCCTGCTCAACCTCGACCTGCGCCGACAACCACCTTGCCGGCGCGGTCGCCTGGAATGTACTGGTTCACACACCGGCCGACGACCTCCCCGTCGCCTTTGCCGAGATCTACCGCGTGCTGCCCCCGGAGGACTGCTCGCGCACTCGTTCAAGATCGGCGACGGCAGCAGCAAGCACGTCGAACCGATGCCTCCGGAACCATTGCGGAGATCGCCACTTGACTCCTACAACCCATCGAAGGTCTTACCGGCACTAGTGACTCGTTTCATGGCCCAGGCGTGGATGGTCTCGTTTTCCATCGCCACGGCGCGGGGCAGGGCGGCGGGCCGGCAGCGCCGTCAACGCGAGCGCGATCAGAACCGGAACATCGCCCAGCAAGTACCGGGAACGCCCCAGGAACAGCAGGGTGAAGGCCGCAATGCCCGCGATGGTCACGGCCATGAGCAGGACCTCCCGGCGACACCGCCCCCGCAGAAGTCCCCAGCCCGCAGCCATCAGGAGTACCACCCACAGAACCTGCGCGACGTGCACCCGGACGGCATAAGCCGCACCGTTCGGCGTGTTCACCGCCGCGACGAGATCCGACTGCCAGCCGTGCCGCAACGGCGGCACATCCATGTCCGTTCCCTCTCCCCTGGCCCAGAACATGCCATCTCCCCAAAGGAAGAGCATCTTGGACGCCATGAACCGCGCGGTCCCCACTGGCCCACGCCTGTCCCAGGCCTGCTCGATGTAGTGCCGGGAGATTCGGTTCTGCTCGTCGTGGGACTTGGCCCAGGTGCGCCGGTTGACCTCCCGGTCGAACCCGCCGTACGTCGGCTTCGCTGTCTCGGAGGTCTGGACGCGGACGCCAGCAGCCACATACATGAGCGGAGCAGCGGAAATTCCCCGTTTCAACGGGGGCAGGTCGGCCACCACCGTCGACGCGGCGGTAGCCAGCTGCACGGTGACGAAGAAAGCGGTCACCGACAAGGCGACGAAGGCCACGCCGGACGGGCGCGCTCGAAGCCGTGCAGAGCTCCTGCCCGCCAGGAGAAGCGCCAGCGCCGCGGCGACCAGACCCACGACAGGAAAGATCCTCAGAACGTAGCCGATGGCAAGAACCCCGCCAAAGGCGAGCGCGGCGACGATCCGCCCGGCCTTTCGGCCGGCTCGGGCCCAGTAAACGAACAGGAACACGGCCACCGGCGGGGCCCAGACCCCTGACACGTCCGTGTACGGCACGGAGACCCAGGGCGACAGGCCAATCAGGACGAACAGGGCGATCATCGCTGCGAGGGCACGACGAGGACCGGCCAGCATCCGAACGGTGGCGACCATGGCGAGTCCCGCCAACGCCAGGGACGCGGTGTTCATCAGCGCGAAAGTGGCCTCGTAGTCCAGCCCGATCCGCTCGCCCTGCCGGGCGAGCCGCCCCAGCGCCAGAACGGCGTGATTGTTCGGATATCTCGAGAAGTAATCGACCATGTACGTCGAGTACGTCTCCGGCGGACGGCCAGATGACGTCTTGATCAGCCGCGCGTCCCAGGTGGGGATGTAGGCCCCCCACCAGGCCACGAACCCGGTCGCCATCACCATGAGAGCGCCGACAATGCCGATGATCAGATTCCAGGCGCGGTCAGTGAACCGGGATTCCCGCCGTCGACCGCGGCACATCCATCCGGCGAAGGCAGCCGCCGACGCGGCGACTGCCAACAGCAACCACACTGGACTGTATTCGTTGTTCGACATTCGGGGCGCCACCAGAATGCCGGCGGACATCAGCAGCGCAACACCGCCGATCACCCGGCACGCCATCGACCCGATCCGCCCACAGCGCATGATGGCCCCCCAGTTTCGTCCCCGCGCCCCCCGCGCCCCCGCGCCCTGAAACGGAGCCGCGTGCTCCTTCGGCGCGGTCACGGTATCCGCGGTGCGGGAGGCCCCGACCTGCTTGATCTCCCTGATGTGCTCGGCACTGCTCCGGTGGTACGCGTCCATCCGATCGAGCAGCGGGCCCGCCGAGGGTTGGCGGCGCGCGGATGTCCGCCGGGCCTTCGGATTCTCCGCTGATGTCGGCGCCGGACTCTGTGGGTGTCGGTTGAGCCATTCCCCCGGGGTTTCCTGACCTGCGGTGCCGGTCGTCTCTGGCGCCGCGCCTGCGATCGGTGGGAGGCCGTCGACGCGCCCCGGTCCCCGTGGGAGCGGCAGGTCTGGCCCGGAAGGCCGGGGACACGCCGCGGCGCCAGGCAACAGCCTCGCTTACCATTCGACCCCCCACACGCTCGCCTCCCCAGCAGCGCAACGCAGTCCCCAGCACCATCCTCGGCCCTGGACCGATCGGGAACGCCTGCGGCGGGTTCGCTGAACGCTTCCCCGGACTCCGCTTCGCGACGTCGCTTCCCCGAGTTTCCGGCATAGACCTCAATACGTGGATATCACGGTCCTGCACTTGATGAAAAGAGTTGACCGGCCACTTCGCCGATGTCGCCAGAATTCCACCCGGCGATCGGTAGCGCGGTCGGTTTGCCGCCGGCCAACCAATCAATGTGCGAAGCAGGGATCTGGTTACGGCTAGTCCGGCGTCCGGGCCTGAACGTCTTGCTCGCGACGGTCAGCACCGGGCAGGCTGCGCCGGTGGTCGTGGCGCAGCGACTCCGCCGCGGCGCGTGTGAGTCAGCGCGAGGCGCGGAGCGCCTGGTCGCCGACGCGCTGGCGTCGGTGAAGAAACTCCGTACCAGCGGCTCCACGGTCAAGCCGCTGCTGCGGGCCGACTCGGCGTTCTACGGGCACCCGACGGTGTCGGCGGCGATCAGGGCGGGCGCGAACGTGTCGGTCACCGTCCGCCTCGATAGGCGTGTGAAAGCAGTCGGTTGATCCGGCAGCGGACCAGTACGGCGTGCACGGTCGAGGCCGGCATACCGAGACGCCCCGCGATCTGCAGCGGGCCGAGCCGAAGGTGCCACCGTAACCGACGGACAACAACCCTGCCTCCGCACAGCGCCGGACGAACTCGACGGCCATCTCCAGCCGACGTCCCTGCTGATCATCGCGCTTCCGGATCACCAGCAACATCAGCGCCACCGCACCGGCCTCTCGGACGGCGACCGGATCGACGATCTCATCCAACCGCGTGTCAGTAACCGCCCGCCGCGTTCCTGCGTCAGGGGCGTCGACCGCGACGATCCACGCCGGCCCGCGCGGAGCGTCGTACCCCGTTTCGAGCAGGAAGCCTGACGCGAGCGGCCCGAGATGCTCGGCGAGGGCGGCCTTGAACGCGGTGATCGCCTCGGGCCGGCCATGCTCGGCAAGCATCGTCCGCAGACTCTCCCGCTGATCCATCGCAACCATTGTGAAGGTGCCATCGGGATACGCGAGGGCATCGAGCATCGGTCCCATCAGAGCCTCCCCAGGCAGGTTCGCCCCCACCCTGTGGAATCGATGCCAGGATTGACCGTCGGGAACCTAGATGGCCATCCCTTCGGTGCCTCGACCGGGACCGGCGCCGACCATTGGTGGCACCGGTCTGTCCGTGTCAGGTCATGCCAGGCGGTCGGCTTTGAAGAACTCGTCCCGCGGAACGTCCGGCTTGTCGGCGGTTGCGGACTCGGGATTGCCCTTCCCTTTCTCGATCAGGTTGCGCAGGCTGTCGCGGATGAAGAAGGTCCACGCGCTGGAGCACACCTCGTAGCATTCGTAGTCCGGCACGAGGCCGAACTGGGTGAAGGACAGCGTGCAGGCGTCTCCGGCGGGCTCGAGCTCGAAGACCATCCGGTTACCGAGCCACTCGGTCTGGTCCTCGATGAATTCGAAGGCGTTCTCGAGGACGAGCCATTCGACCCGCTCGTCCGGTATGACGTCTGTGACCCGGATCCGCGTGCGGTGGAGACCGTGAACCTCGAAGCCGAACTCGTCGCCGCGGTGGCTCGTGGCTCCTTCGATCGCCTCGTTCCACCAGCTCCGGGTGTCGAGGATGGCGGCGAACACTTCGGCCGGAGTACGGTCGATCGTCGCGGTGGTGGTGAAGTCGCTCATGGTTCTCCTTGAGTCAGTTGGCGGTTGCCGCCAAGCGTCAGCGGGCGGCCTCGATGGCATCGTTGCCCTCGAGTGAGTTGGGTCGGCCGGCGCCGCTGACGAGGAGGTCGCGGAGGCTGCCGTAGATGTATTGGTCCCAGGCGTTGGAGCACACGTCGTAGCACTCGTGTCCGGGGTTGAGGCCGTCGTGGGTGAACCGCACCTCGGCACGCTGTCGACGTCGGCCAGCTCGAAGACGAGCGAGGTACCGGTCAACTCTTCCTTGTCCTGCACGAAGCCGAGGAACTCTCGTCGACCAGCCAGGCGACCCGTTGAGCCGGAACCAGTTCAGTGGTGCGCATCTTGGTGTAGTGCATGTCCTGGACGCGGTAGGTCTACTCGCTACCCAACTGGTCCGTGCTGCCGTTGATCCGTCCCCACCAGGCAGAGACATCGAGAATCGCGGCGAATACCTCCTCGCGGGACCGGTCGGCGACGGTGAAGGTCATGGTCAGGTTGTGCGTCATGTCGTGCTCCTGTTCGGGCTGCGGATCGGCATGACAATCACGATGGCCGGTGGCCCGGCATGAACGTAAGCTCCAGTTTTGTGCCCGTTTCGTGGACCGGTTCGGGACCGGATTTGTCGATCGCGCTCGATCGTCACGCCGGGCGGCCGCTCCGCGCGCAGCTCGAGAACGAGCTGAGGCAGGCGATCCAGGACGGCCGGCTCGAGCCGGGTGAGCGGATGCCGTCGAGCCGAGTGCTCGCGGACCAGCTGGGGATCTCTCGTCGCCTCGTCACCGATTGCTATGAGCAACTGGTCAGTGAGGGTTATCTGGTCTCCCACCCCGGCGCGGCCACGATCGTGTCGCCGGGAGTCCAGCGCGTCAGCCCTGCGCCGCGGCCCCGGGCCGACATGTCCGAGTACGAGTTCAACTTCCGGCCTTTCGTCCCGGACCCGGCGAGCTTTCCCCGCGCGGACTGGCTCTGGGCGGCCGGTCAGGCCAGCCGCGGCCTTCCGTCGGCCAGGCTCGGGTACGAGGACGAGGCGCGGGGTCTGGTCGATCTGCGGGAGGTGATCGCCGCGTACGTCCGCAGGGTCCGCGGTGCGGTCGCTCAGCCGGACAACGTGGTTGTCACCGCGGGCTTCACCCAGGCGATCGGTCTGGTGCTCAGGGCACTCAATGAGCAGGGGATCAGAACAGTTGCGGTCGAGGACCCGGGATCGACCTACCGCCAGGACGTGGCCGGGCGGATCGGCATGACCTGCGTGCCCATTCCCGTCGACGACGACGGACTCGACGTAACGGCCCTCGCCTCCTCAGGGGTCTCGGTGGTCGTTGTGACACCTGCGCACCAATCCCCGACCGGCGCGGTGATGTCCGCCGAACGCCGCCACGCACTCATCGACTGGGCGAAGCGCACCGATGGCCTCGTGATCGAGGACGACTACGATGCCGAGTTCCGCTACGACAAGAGCCCCATCGGGACGTTGCAGGGTCTGGCGCCCGAACGGGTTGTCCTGCTTGGGTCGGTGAGCAAGTCGTTGGCTCCGGGACTGCGGATCGGCTGGGTCGTCTGCCCGTCACACCTCGTCGATCCTGTAGCCGATGGCAAGTACTTTGATGACGGCGGTAGTCCTGTCCTCGACCATCTGATCCTGGCCGAGCTGCTTCGCTCGGGCCGGTTCGACCGTCACCTCCGCCGGATGCGTCAAGTGTACGGCGCCCGCCGGTCGGTGCTCCTCGAGGCGCTGGAAGATGTGGGTCCAGCGGTCTCCGTCACCGGAGCTGCGGCCGGCCTGCACCTGGTACTGAACCTTCCCGCCGGGGTCAGTGAGCCAAACGTGATCGAGGAGGCGGCCCGTTGGTCGGTCGGGCTTCGCGGGATGAGCAGGTTCTGGCTGGAGTCCGGCTCCGACCGTCCGGCGCAGCTCGTCCTCGGCTTTGGTCTGCTCTCCGAGCGCGGTATCCGCGAGGGGATACGACGCGTCAGCGATGTCCTCACGTCGTACTGAAGTTCACGGCTTCTGACGGGCACTCGCGAGATACACGGCGGCGACCAGTGCGGCAGCCACGGCAGCCACGGCCCCACCGGCGTAGTTCAACCGATCGATGACGACGCCCACGAAGACGGCCCCGACCGCCCACCCGAGGTCGTACGCCGCATTCCACAGCGCGTTCGCCACGCCGACCCGAGCCGCGGGCAGCTGCGCAAGCATCGAGGCGATCGTCAGCGACTGAGCCACCCCGAAGCTCGCCCCCAGAGCCACAGCCGCCCCGATCAGCAGCGGGAGTCCTGGCGATCTCGCCATGGTGAGCGTCAAACCGGCGGCTCCTGGAAGCAGCGAGGCGGCGATGGCCAACGACGGCGCGCTGCCGGCCCGATCGCACCATCGGGCCGCGAGCCAGCGCGCACCGGCCAACGATCCGGCCTGGACAAACAGCACCAGTGCTGCCGCGCCGCCGAGGTTTGCGGGCAGATGCGTGACCATGACACCGCTCAGTAGCGCGCCGGTTCCGATCCCCAGAGCGGAGCGCCGCGTGACCCACAAAGAGGCGCGGTCGGTCACCCACCACGTCGTACGAACTCGCGCGGGAGTCACCAGCGACCAGGCCGGAACCAGAGCCGTCAGAGGTCCGGCAGCCGCGACCACGAACACGCTGGTATAGCCGACGTTTCGGGCCATCCATACTCCCAATGGCAGTCCGATCAGGCCCGCGCAGGTTGACACGATGCCGAGCACGCTGAGCCCCTCCCCCCTTCGAGTTGCCGGCAGAGTCCACGAAGCCACCGACCCCACGCCGACCACGACTGCGGCGAAGGCACCGCCCCGTACGGCGGAGACCAAGACGAGCGTGATCCCGTCGGACACGAAGGGCCAGACGGCAGAAGTCGCCGCCATCAGCGCCAACGCCGTGAGGAAGTAGGCGCGATAGCCCAGGCGGGATCCAAGGGCCGGTGTCAGCAGACCGATGGCCATCGACGTGAACATCAGGACACCGGTCGACAGCCCAGGTGTCGTCTGCACCGCAGAATCACGCTCGGACAGATACAGCGGCACCACGGCCAGCAACAGGGAGAAGCTCGACAGACACCCGAAGTACACCGCGGCCAGGCCGATCAGCGAGCGCAGGAAGCCCGGCTTGGGTGTCGACCGGAAGACGTCATCAATCGTTGGATCAGGCATCCATTAAGCGTGTCGGCGGCACGCAGCACTGTCTGGTGCCGATCCGCGCTCGATTCCGGGGACCAGCGACAACCGGACGCACAACGCCCGCAATCGCTCCTAGGACGAAATCGAACTGACGAGAAGGTCGGACGGACTTGTGACTGGCTACGTGGTTGCGCATCTGCCGCAGATCACCGAGCTCGCGTGCCTCCAGCGCTTCCGCTGGTCGGCCAGCGGCGATCGCTCCTGGCGCGCTGGACCTCGGCGACGTACTCGTCATAGTCGAAGTGGATGTCAGGCAGGTCCCACAGTTTGCCTTCGAAGTCACTGGCGGCTCGCTCGACGGGACCACTGAAGACACCGACGTAGTCCCGAAAATCGACCCACGAGATCCGCCTGCGATCCGGCGAAGCGACATGAACGGCGCGATGACGCCGCACCCGGCCTCGCGGCAGGAGCACCGATACACGGCCACGCGACTTCGCCTCTACACCCATCTTCTGCCGTCGTCACACGACCGTGCCCGTCAGGCAGTCGATCGTCGGATGGCGAAGCTTCGTGTGCGGCTGACGGAGCAGTCACGGAGCAGGAACGATTCGGCGGCGGCCTGAGCAAACCTGGGATCGCGAGCCTGGGCAACTCAGATGGCGCCGACCTGCGGGAACGTCGTCAGTTGAGGCCCTTCAGCAGCTCCCTCGCCATGACGATGCGCTGGACCTGGTTGGTGCCTTCGTAGATCTGGGTGATCTTCGCGTCGCGCATCATGCGTTCGACCGGGTAGTCGTGGGTGTAGCCGTAGCCGCCGAGGAGTTGGACGGCGTCGGTGGTGACGGCCATCGCGACGTCGGAGGCGAAGCACTTGGCGGCGGCGCCGAAGTAGGTGAGGTCGGCGGCGTTGCGTTCGGAGCGGGCGGCGGCGGAGTACGTGAGCTGGCGGGCCGCCTCGATCTTCATGCCCATGTCGGCGAGCATGAACTGCAGGCCCTGGAACTCGGCGATCGCCTTGCCGAACTGCTTGCGCTCCTTGACGTACCCGAGCGCGTAGTCGAGTGCGCCCTGCGCGATCCCGAGCGCCTGCGCGGCGATCGTGACCCGGGTGTGGTCCAGCGTCGCCATCGCGGTGGCGAACCCGGTGCCGGGGTCGCCGATCATCCGGTCGGCGGGGATCCGGACGTTGTCGAAGTACACCTCGCGCGTCGGTGACCCCTTGATGCCGAGCTTCTTCTCCGGCGCACCGAAGGACACACCGTCGTCGGCCTTCTCGACGACGAACGCCGAGATCCCGCGCGACCGCGCGTCCGGGTCGGTCACCGCGAAGACGGTGTAGTAATCGCTGACCCCGGCGTTGGTGATCCACCGCTTCACGCCGTTCAGCACGTACGAGTCACCGTCGAGGACCGCGCGGGTCCGCATCGAGACCGCGTCCGAGCCGGCCTCGGGCTCGGACAGGCAGTACGAGAACATCGCGTCGCCCGCGGCCACCGGCGGCAGGTAGCGCTGCTTGACCTGGTCCGACGCGGACAGCAGCAGCGGCAGCGAGCCGAGTTTGTTCACCGCCGGGATCAGCGAGGTCGAGGCGCAGGCACGGGCGACCTCCTCGATCACGATCACCGTCGCGAGCGCGTCCGCCCCGGCGCCGCCGTACTCCTCCGGGATGTGCGGCGCGTGGAAGTCCGACGCCTTCAGCGCGTCGTACGACGCCTTCGGGAACTCGGCCAGCTCGTCCACATCGCCCGCGTGCGGGGCGACCTTGGCGTCGCAGACGTCGCGAACCGCGGCCCGGATCGCCTCGTGCTCCTCGGACAGCGCGTACAGGTCGAATGAGTTACTCACGAGTTGCACTGTACGACGTACGCCCGCCCGCGGGGGGCCGAAAGTGACCAACAGCGCACGGCCCGGAGGCTCCGTGGCCATGAGCCGGTCACCGGCTGATAACCGTGGTGGGTAGAGTCCCGGACATGAGTGAAGCGACCTCCCGCCCCCTGCGGATCGCCGTGATCGGCACCAGCTACCTCGGCGCGAACACGGCCGCCGGCATGGCCGAGTTCGGTTTCGACGTGATCGGAGTCGAGATCGACGAACATCGGCTGAAGCTGCTGAACGACGGCAAGGCGCCGCTGTACGAACCCGGGCTGGACCCGCTGCTGAAGAAGCACGTGGACTCCGGCCGGCTGCGGTTCACCAAGGACTACCACGAGATCGCGGACTGGGCCGATGTGCACTTCATCAGCGTCGGCACCCCGCAGCTCGAGGGCAGCGAGGCGGCCGACCTGTCCCAGGTCAACTCGGTCGTCGACATGCTCGCCCCGCTGCTGACCCGGCCGACCCTGGTGGTGGGCCGGTCGACGGTCCCGGTCGGTACGTCGAAGCACATCGAGCACCGTCTCCACTCCGAGGCCCCGGCCGGTACGGCGATCGAGCTCGCCTGGCAGCCCGAGTTCCTCCGCGAGGCGCACGGCGTGGACGACACGCTGCACCCGGACCGGCTCGTGTTCGGCGTGGAGTCGGCGACCGCGGAAGCCAAGCTGCGCGAGGTCTTCGCCATCCCCATCGCCGAGGGTTCGCCGGTCGTCGTGTGCAACCGGCCGACCGCGGAGCTGGTGAAGGGCGGCGCGAACGCCTTCCTGGCCACGAAGATCTCGTTCATCAACGCGCTCGCCGAGCTGGCCGACGCGTCCGGTGCCGACGTCACCCAGCTCGCCGACGCGCTCGGCTACGACAAGCGGATCGGCCGCGGCATGCTGAACGCCGGCCCCGGGTACGGCGGCGGCTGCCTGCCGAAGGACCTGCGTTCGTTCATGCACCGCGCCGGTGAGCTCGGGGTCGAAGAGGTGATCACGCTCCTGCGTGAGGTCGACGACATCAACCAGCACCGCCGGGCCCGGATCGTCGACGTCACCCACGAGGTGCTCGGCGGCGAGTGGGTCGGCCGGAACGTCACCGTCCTCGGGGCCGCCTTCAAGGCCGGCACCGACGACGTACGCGACTCGCCGGCCCTCGACGTGGCCGGCCGGATCCAGCTGCACGGCGCGAACGTCACGGTCTACGACCCGGAGGCGATGGAGAACGCCCGCAAGGTCCGCCCGACCCTGCGCTACGCCGCCTCCGCCACGGAGGCCTGCGAGGGCGCTCACGCCGTACTGCACCTGACCGAGTGGCCCGAGTTCCGCGAGCTCGACCCGGCCGCCCTGCGGGGAGTCGTCACCGCGCCGGCGATCATCGACGCCCGCCTCCTGCTCGACGCGGCGAAGTGGCGCGCCGCCGGCTGGATCTACCGCGCCCCCGGCAAGCCTTAGGCACTGGCGGGTTGTTTCGTGGCTGGCGGTCTATAACCGGTCAGCGAGCGAACAACCCGCCAGCCACCGGCTCAGGTGACGGTGGCGTCGCGGAGGACGGGGCGGGTCAGTACGACGAGACCGGTGAGGGCAGCGGCGATGGAGATGCCGAGGCAGACGCCGTTGATGCCCACCGACTCCGCGAGGCTGCCGAGCACCGGGTTCATCACCACGAGCGCGAGGCTCTGGCAGAGCACCACGACGGACTGCAGGCGGGACTGGTAGTCGCGCTCGACAGAGTTCATCAGCATCGGCAGCACATGGCCGGTGAACGTGCCGACGCCGATCCCGCTCAGCACGCCGGCAGCGAACGCCAGCGGCAAGGGATCGAGGAACGAGAGGCCGAGCAGACCCGCGGCCGCCACCAGCAGTCCGAGGGCGGCGAAGATGCCCGGCCGGGAAAACGCGCCGCGCAACAGGATGCGCAACGCGATCACCCCCACCCCGAGGCTCCGGCTCGCCACCAGCAGACCAGCGGTCGCGGCGTCCCAGTCGTGCGACCGGGCGAGCAGTGGGAAGAGCAACGCGTCCAACGGCATCAGCAGACCGGCCGCGACCGTCATCGTGATCAGCAGCGCCCGGGTCAGCGGCCGGCCGAAGGCGACCTTGATCCCGTCCACGATCGACCGGAACATGCCGGTCTGCATCCGCCGGGGTGGGCTGATCGTGTTCCGGAGCAGCAGCAGTACTCCGATCATCACCCCGAAGGTGATGGCGTCGAACCCCGCCGCCGCGGTGAGGCCGGACCAGCTGACCAGGACACCGCCGACCGCCGTACCGGTCACGGCGAAGACCACTCCGGTGACCTGGAAGCTGGCCAGCGCGCGCGGCACCTGCTCCGGCGGGACGAGCAGCCGGGGCATCGAGCGCGACGACGGCAGGAAGAACGCGTCGATCACGCCGACGATCAGCGCCAGCCCGAACAGCAGCCAGATCGGCTCGCCGACGGCCAGGGTGGTCGGCACCAGCGCCAACGTCAGCAGGAACATCGCGGTGCAGCTGGCCAGCAACACCCTGGGGGCGCCGAACCGGTCGCCGACCGCGCCGCCGACCAGCAGCAGAGCGGCCCGCGGAGCGGCGGCCAGGAGCAGGACAAGCCCGGCGATACGGCCACCGTGTTGGCTGGCCGACCATCCGATGGCGAACGTCATCGTCAGGTCGCCGAGGAGGGACACGGCAGCACCGAACAGCCAGATCCAATAACGGACCGGGATGCGCTGCGTATCCGGTTCAGCGGGCGGAGTCACGATCGACGACCTTAGACGACATCGGTTGGGATCTCACGATCTACCCTGCCCGCCCTGTGGAAAACAGTTACATCGTCAGGATTTACGGAGCTCTGTCGCCCCGTCACGCACCGTGGCGCCCTTGGCCCGGGCCAGGTCGGCCAGCGACTCCTGGAAGGCGATCATCCGGTCCCGCAGCTTCTCGTCGGACGCGGCCAGGATCCGGACCGCCAGCAGGCCCGCGTTCCGGGCGTTCCCGATCGACACCGTCGCCACCGGGACCCCGGCCGGCATCTGCACGATCGACAGCAGCGAGTCCATCCCGTCCAGGTACTTCAGCGGCACCGGTACGCCGATCACCGGCAGCGGAGTCACCGCCGCGAGCATGCCGGGCAGGTGCGCGGCCCCGCCGGCGCCGGCGATCAGCACCTTCAGGCCGCGCTCGTGCGCTGACCGTCCGTAGTCGAGCATCTCGGCCGGCATCCGGTGCGCCGACACGACGTCTGCCTCAAAGGGCACGTCGAATTCCGCGCAGACCTCGGCGGCGGCTTTCATCGTCGGCCAGTCCGAATCCGACCCCATCACGATTCCCACGCTCATGCCGCAATCCCTTACTCGTCGATGGTTCCGGTCAGGTACGCCGCCGCGTGCCGGGCGCGCTCCCGGGTCTCCTCGAGGTCGGCGCCGTACGCCGTGACGTGGCCGACCTTGCGTCCGGGCTTCACCGACTTCCCGTAGAAGTGGACCTTCAACCCGGGGTCGCGAGCCATGCAGTGCAGTAGCCCACGGTGCATGTCCTGGACGTCGCCGCCGAGCACGTTGACCATCACCGTGTACGGCGCCCGTGCGGCGGGCGATCCGAGTGGCAGGTCCAGCACCGCGCGCAGGTGGTTCTCGAACTGGGAGGTGACCGCGCCGTCGATCGACCAGTGGCCGGTGTTGTGCGGGCGCATCGCCAACTCGTTCACCAGCAGTCGACCGTCGCGAGCCTCGAACATCTCGACCGCGAGGATCCCGACCACGCCGAGCTCGCCGGCGATCTTCAACGCGGTCTGCTGCGCCTGCGCGGCCTTGTCCGGCGCCAGACCGGGAGCCGGTGCGGTGACCTCGACACAGATTCCGTTCCTCTGGACCGACTCGACGATCGGGTACGCAACCGCTTGACCGTGCGGCGAACGGGCGACGATCGCCGACAGCTCGCGGACGAAGTCCACCTTCTCCTCGGCCAGGATCGGTACGCCGCTGCCGAACGCGGCCGCGACCACCTCGTCGTCCGGGCCGTCGACGAACCAGACGCCCTTGCCGTCGTACCCGCCGCGGGTCGTCTTGAGGATGATCGGGAATCCGCCGACCCGCTTGGCGAAGTCGGCGACATCGGCCGACGTCTCGACCACTTGGTGGGCCGGCGACGGCGCGTCGAACGTGTCGAGTCGCCGGCGCATGACCGCCTTGTCCTGCGCGTGGACCAGAGCGTCCGGACCGGGGTGGACCTTGACCCCGTCGGCCTCGAGCGTGTGCAGCAGATCGGTCGGCACGTGCTCGTGGTCGAACGTGACCACGTCACACTCCGCGGCGAACCGGCGTACCGTCTCGGGGTCCTTGTAGTCGCCGACAGGCGCGTCAGCGACCGCCTGGGCCGCCGACACCGTCGGGCCCTCGGCCAGCACCCGGAGCTGGATGCCGAGCGCGACCGCGGTCTCCTGCGTCATCCGGGCCAACTGTCCACCGCCGACCATGCCGACCACGGGCGTTCCGGCCGGGAGGTCCTTCCGCTCGAACTTCACAGGGCTGAGCCTAATGTCCATACAACACCCGCCCGCAGGCGGCCACCGCGGCGCGCGGGCGATTTCGGAACCGGGCCGTTCGCCGGGTACCGTGGGAAGCTGCCCTCCCGTCGCGGTGTGATCACAGAAGGTTCCGGAGACCTTGAAGCTCGTCACCAAGCTCTACGGCCAGGTCGAGCACCTGGCCCACGAAGTGGCCAAGTTCGGTCTTGTCGGTCTGCTCGGTCTGGTCGTCGATCTGCCGATCTACAACTGGCTGGTCTTCAACAACCCCTTGGTGCTCGCCGACTCCGGCGAGGGCATGCTGCACCACAAGCCGCTGACCGCGAAGCTGATCTCGACCACGGTGGCGACCGTCGCGACGTACTTCGGGAACCGGTACTGGACCTGGAAGCACCGTGAGCGCAGCGGGCTGCACCGCGAGTACGTGCTGTTCTTCGTGCTGAACGGGATCGGTCTGCTGATCGCGGCCGGCTGTCTGGCCTTCTCCCGCTACGTGCTCGACCTGCACAGCTGGCTGTCCGACAACATCGCCGCGAACTTCATTGGTCTCGGACTCGGCACCCTGTTCCGCTTCTGGTCGTACCGCAAGTTCGTCTTCCGCGAGGAGATCGACCTCGACGAGACCGAGCACACCCCGGACTCCCCCGCCGAGCTCGACCCTGAGACCACCGGCGACCTGCCCGCTGTTCGCTGACCTCTGCCGCCGAAAGGCCGTTGGTTCCGTCGGCGGGTCGTGTGAGGATGCGGACGTGACCGACTTTGACGTGCGGCCGGCGGTGGCCGGGGAGTACGACGACGTGCAGGCCGTGTTCGGCGGGGCGATGATGTTCGATCCGTCGCCGGACGACTTGAGCCGGCGGCTGTTCGAGCCGGAGCGTGCGCTGGTGGCGGTCGACGGCTCGGCCATCATCGGTACGACGCGGGCGTTGACCCGTGATCTGTCCGTACCGGGTGCGGTGGTGCCCGCCGCGCACGTGACCGGGGTCGGGGTACGGCCGACGCACCGCCGCCGGGGCGTCATGGCGGAGTTGATCATCCGCCAACTGCGCGAGGTGCCGGAAGCGATCGCGGTGCTGTGGGCCAGCGAGCCGGGCATCTACGGACGCTTCGGGTACGGCGCTGCCGCCTGGGGTACGTCGTACGAGATCGACTTGCGCCGGGTCGGGCCGCCGGATGTCCGGATCCGTCCCGGCGAGATCACCGAGCTGGCCGCGGACGAGGCAATCAAGGAGCTGGCGCCGATCCTGCGGAGTCTGCAGGAACGGCGACCCGGTGTGTCCGCCCGGTCGGAGCTCCGGTGGGAGGGGCACCTCCAGGACAAGAAGGACGATCGCGACGGCCGGACCGCCCGCCAGATCCTGGTCCACCGCGACGAGACCGGCACCATCGACGGGTACGCGCTGTGGCGCGGCAAGCTCGAGTGGGGCCACACGGGTCCGGCCAACCAGGTGATGCTGGAGGAGCTGGTCGCGCTCACGCCAGCGGCGTACAAGGCGCTGTGGCATTACGTGCTGACGCTCGATCTGGCCGCCACGGTCGGGTACGGGTACGCCGCCATGGACGAGCCACTGCAGCAACTGGTCGTCACTCCGACCGCGCTGAACCGGCGGGTGAACGAATCGCTCTGGGTTCGGGTGACGGACGTCGTCCGTGCCCTTGGGCAACGCCGGTACGCCGTCCCCGTGGACCTGGTGCTCGACGTGACCGACGAGCTGATCCCGGCGAACACCGGACGCTTCCGGCTCACCGCGGACGGCCCGAAGGTGCGGTGCGAGCGGACCGAGGACCCCGCCGACCTGAGCCTGTCGGTGACCGAGCTCGGCGCGGCGTACCTCGGTGGTCGTCCGCTCGCCGAATTCGCCGCGACCGGCCGGGTCACCGAGCACACTCCGGGCGCACTCGACTCCGCGACCGCCGCGTTCGCCTGGCCGGTCCTCCCGGTCAGCCTGGAGATCTTCTGAACAGCGCCTAACGCTCGCCGTCGTCGGAGCTGAACAGCGTCTCGCCGTCGTCCGACTTCGACCGCTGCTCCTCCTGCTGCGGCCGGCGGCGCATGTGCTCCGGCGGATCCTCCTCGGACAGGATGCCGTCGCCCGGCCGGCCCTCAGGCCCACCGAAGAGCAGGTCGGACATCTGCAGGTGGACGTGCTCGACATGCGGTACGTCGGGGAGGACCACCTGGCCTCGCTCGCCCGCGGACTCGATGTGCAGGGTGCCGCAGCCGAGGATCCGGTCGACCAGACCGTGCTCGTAGGAGACGTCGTTGATCCGCATCAGCGGGATGTCCCGGCCGGTCCGGGTCAGGATGCCGTGCCGGGTGATCAGCCGCCGGTTCGTGACCGTGTACGTCGAGAAGAACCAGTTCAGGAAGGGCTTCAGCGCGAACGCCACCAGGATCACCACGCCGACCGCGAGGACCGCGATCCGGCCCGGCGTCTGCAGCGACCCCGACGGCACGATCGCGGCCAGGAAGCCGCCCGCACCCGCCACCACCAGCAGCAGGAACACCGGGAAGATCAGCGCCTTCCAGTGCGTCCGGGTGCTGACGACGACGTACTCGTCCTCACCCAACAACTTCGCCGAGATCGCCATGCCCCCAGTGTCACAGTTCCCGGGTCCGGTTGTCCCGCCCGGACACGTTCGGTGAGAAAAGTGGTTTAACACTTCACAAAATGCATACAGTCAGCCAAGATGCGCGAGGGGTAACCACTGGGGGGCCGAGAGAAGGAGCCGTGATGGGCATCTTGTCGGTACTCGACCGGGAGCACACCGTCGCACCACCGGGATACAGCCGCTGGCTGATCCCGCCGGCTGCACTGGCGGTCCACCTGTGTATCGGCCAGGCGTACGCGACCAGCGTGTACAAGACGTCGATGGTCAAACACTTCGACACCAGCCAGACCGCGGTCGGTGTGGTGTTCAGCATCGCGATCGTGATGCTGGGCCTGTCCGCCGCCATCGGCGGCACCTGGGTGGAGCGCAACGGCCCACGCAAGGCGATGTTCGTCGCCGCCTGCTTCTGGGCCTGCGGGTTCCTGGTCGGTGCCCTCGGCATCGGCACCGGGCAGCTCTGGCTGGTCTACCTCGGGTACGGCTTCATCGGCGGCATCGGCCTCGGGATCGGGTACATCTCGCCGGTGTCCACGCTGATCAAGTGGTTCCCGGACCGCCCGGGCCTGGCGACCGGGCTGGCGATCATGGGCTTCGGCGGCGGCGCGCTGGTCGCGAGTCCGTTGTCGCGTCAGTTGCTCAGCCTGTACGACGCGGGCTACGACCCGGACGTCAGTACGTCGGTCGCCGGTGGCGGCGCGCTGGTCGGGCTGTTCCTCACCCTCGGCATCGTCTACTTCGCGATCATGATGTTCGGCGTCTTCAACATCCGGGTGCCGGCCGAAGGCTGGGTCCCGGAGGGCTTCGACCCGGCGACGGTCAAGCACAAGACCATGGTGACCACTGCGAACGTGTCCGCCGCGAACGCGATCAAGACCCCGCAGTTCTGGCTGCTGTGGGTGGTCCTGTTCTGCAACGTCACCGCGGGCATCGGCATCCTCGAGCAGGCCAGCCCGATGATCCAGGACTTCTTCCGCGGGGACGACGGCAAGTCGAGCGTCGCGGTCGCCGCCGCGGCCGGCTTCGTCGGGCTGCTGTCGATCTTCAACATGGCCGGCCGGTTCGGCTGGTCGACCACGTCGGACGTGATCGGCCGCAAGCCCATCTACATGATGTATCTGGGCGTCGGCATCATCGCCTACTTCCTGCTCGCCACCGTCGGGCACAACAGCACGGCGATCTTCGTCCTGCTGGCCGCGGTGATCATCTCGTTCTACGGCGGTGGTTTCGCGACCGTTCCGGCGTACCTGCGGGATCTCTTCGGCACCTACCAGGTGGGCGCGATCCACGGCCGGCTGCTGACCGCGTGGTCGGCGGCGGGCATCGCCGGGCCGCTGATCATCAACGGCTTCCTGGACCGGGAGGGCAACCCCGGCACGCTGACGGCCGCGGCGTACCGGCCGGCGCTGTTCACGATGGTCGGCGTACTGGCCGTCGGGTTCGTCGCCAACCTGCTGATCCGGGCGGTCGCCGACAAGTTCCACGAAAGCTCCGAGACGACCGTGGAGGCCTCACGATGAACCAGACCCCACGCCTGGTGGTCTCCTGGCTGCTGGTCGCCGTGCTGCTCGGGTACGGCGTGATCGAGACCCTGATCACCGCAGTCAAGATCTTCACCAGCTGAAACAGCGAAAACGATCAAGTACTACGACGCAGGCGGCGGCACGATGGTGGCATGAGCACCGACGTGTTCGCCGCCTTCGTCGACGTACTGGCCGAAGCGCTGGACGACCCTGAGACCACGGCGGCCGACCTGGCCGCCCGGGTGCAGCTGTCTCGGTCGCATCTCGACCGGGTGGTCGCGACCGCGGCGGGCGAGCGGCCGGGAGCGTTCCGGCGCCGGATCCTGCTGGAGCGGGCGGCGTACCGGCTGCTGACCGGGCCGGGGCACATCCTCGACGTCGCGGTCGAGGCCGGGTACGGATCCCACGAGGCGTTCACCCGTGCCTTCAGCCGGGCGTACGGCGTACCACCGGCGGCCTGGCGTGGCCGCCCGGACCGGATCCGGATCGACGCGCCGAGTGGCATCCATTTCCATCCGCCGAACGGCCTGCGCGTGCCGGCCAGGGACAAGGTGAGCTCCATGGATCTTCTCCGCACCATCGTCGACCACCACGTCTGGCTCCTGGGCAAGATGCTCGACGAAGCCGGGTCGCTGACCGACGAGCAGCTCGACACCAGGATCGAGATCTCGGTCGAGGGCATCGACACCGATCCGACTCTTCGCTCACTGCTGTCCCGGCTGATCGGCCAGCTCGGCATGTGGCATGCGGCGCTGGCCGGGCAGGAGTACGACTTCTCCGTCGAGCAGGGCGAGAGCGTGCAGAGCATGGGCCGCCGCCTCGACGAGGTCGGGCCGGCGTTCGCGGCCGAGATCGGCGAACTCTGCGCACAAGACCGCCTGGACGAACTGATCGTGTGTCCGGGCGAGAACGTCGAGGTCTACACGGCCGGCGCGATGATCGCCCACGTCATCACGTTCGCGTCGTACCGCCGTACCCTCGTCGCCGGCGCCCTCCACGACGCCGGGCGGGACGACTTCGACGGCGGCGACCCCATCCGCTGGATCACCACCCAGTCACGCTGATGTCCGCCCGGCTCCTGGCGGTCAACGTCGTCCACGAACTCATCCGCGGCCCGACCCGCTGGACGGCGATCGACAAGCGCCCGGTCAGCGGAGCGGTCGCCGTCACCGAACTCGGGCTGGCCGGGGACGAGCAGTGCGACACCAGGTACCACGGCGGCCCGGACAAGGCCCTCTACGCGTACGCCGAGGAGGACGCCGACTGGTGGTCCGCCGAGCTGGATCGCGAGATCCCACCAGGCCTGTTCGGCGAGAACCTGACCACCCACGGCCTCGACATCACCGGCGCCCTGGTCGGCGAACGCTGGCGGATCGGCGGCCCGACGACCGGCATTCTCGTCGAGGTCCGGTCGCCCCGCGACCCGTGCGGCAACCTGTCCGCCCGGATGGGGATCCCGAAGTTCCATCGCAGATTCGTGGCGACCGGCCGGGTCGGCGCGCCTACCTCAAGGTGCTCTCGACCGGATCGGTGCGGGCCGGCAACCGGATCGTCGTTGTCCACCGCCCCAGTCAGGGACGGACAATCGGCGAGATCTCAACCCGCGCGTAGGTGAGTGACGTCGCCGGCGGCCAGGGGGCGGGGGCCTTCGGGGGTGTCGATGATGAGGCGGCCGTCGGCGGCGAGGTCTCGGGCGGTGCCTTCGAGGTAGGTGCCGTCTGGGAGTTCGACGCGGACTGACTGGCCCAGGGTGGCGGAGAGCTCGTGGTACTCCGGGAGGATCGTGTCCGGGTCGCCGTCCGCGGCGACCCACGCCTGGTAGCGCGTGGACAGCTCGCGCAGTACGGCGGCCAGGACGGTGGCGCGATCGGTGGTCGCTGCGCCCTCCAGTGCAAGGGATGTCGCGGCTGGATGAGGCTTCTCGGCCTCGCGCAGCGTCACGTTGAGGCCGATGCCGACCACAGCGGCCGGACCCTCGACCCGCTCGAGCAGGATGCCCGCAAGCTTCCGGTCCTCGACCAGTACGTCGTTCGGCCACTTCACCAACGCCGGGACCTCGCCAACCCGTCGTACGGCGGCAGCCACGGCCAACGGCACCAGCAGACCCAGCCAAGGCCAGCGCGCAGGGCTCACACCCGTCGGACGCAGCAGAGCCGACATCAGCACCGCGGACCGGGCCGGAGTGGTCCACGTGCGCCCCAGCCGCCCACGACCGGACGACTGGTGCTCGGCAGCGACCACCAGCCCCTCAGGAGCCCCAGCACTCGCAGCCGCCGCGACAACAGCGTTCGTCGACTCCGTCTCGTCCAGTACGTCGATCTGCGTCCAGAACGAGCCAGGTCGCACCAGCCGCCCGGTCAGAAAGCGTGCATTGAGAGGCGGGCGTTGCAGGTCGCTGAACATCAGCCGGTGTTCTGCAGGCCGGCGGCGACGCCCGAGACGGTCAGCAACAGCAGCCGCCTGGTGCGGACGATCTGGTCCTCGTCGAGGGAGTCATCGGTCCGCAGCGTCCGGAGCGCCCGCAACTGCAGATAGCTGAGCGCATCGACGTACGGGTTCCGCAGCTCGACCGCACGGCCCAGCACGCGACGCCCGGCCAGCAGACGGTCCTGGTCGAGCACTCGCAGTACCCACTCCGTGGTCAGCTCGTGCTCGTCCAGCATCAGCTGGGTCAGGTCGGGCCGGTCGCCCAGCTCCAGGTACCGCCCGAGGATGCGCCGGTCGGTCTTCGCCAGCGACATCTCCGCGTTCTCCAGCATCACCTGGAACAGCGGCCAGTTCTGGTTCGCGTCCCGCAGTACGGCGACGTCACCGACGGCCGACAGCGCGGACCCGAGGCCGTACCAGCCCGGTGCGTTCACGCGCGCCTGCGACCAGGCGAACACCCACGGGATCGCCCGCAGGTCCTCCAGCGACGACACCGCCACGCCGCGACGGGCCGGACGGGACCCGAGGGGCAGCTGACCGAGCTCCTCCAGGGGAGTCACCCGGCCGAACCAGTCCGCGAAGCCATCCGCCTTCACCAGCCGGTGGTACGTCGTACGCGCCGCCTCGTCGAGCGTCTTCTCCATCACCGCGAACCGGTCCGCGGCCACGGCCGCCCGCTCCTCGACAGCAGGCGTGGACGCCAGCAGCGTCGCCGCGGTTACCTGCTCGATGTGCCGCTGCGCGATCGGAGCGTTGCCGTAGCGAGCCGGGATCGCCTCACCCTGCTCGGTGAGCTTGAACCGGCCGGCCACCGATCCAGGAGCCTGCGCCAGTACGGCGCGGTTCGCCGGACCGCCGCCACGGCCGAGTGCACCACCACGACCGTGGAACAGCGTCAGCCGGATCGCGTTGCGCTGCGCCCACGCGGTGATACGCGCCTGAGCGTCGTACAGGGCCAGCGTCGCCGACACCGGTCCGACGTCCTTGGCGGAGTCGGAGTACCCGAGCATGACCTCGAAGCGCCGGTCGTTGGCGGTGAGCCGGTGCCGGACCCGGGTGAGCTGGATCGCGTTGTCCAGCACCTCCACCGAGTTCTGCAGGTCCTCACCGGTCTCGAACAGCGGTACGACGTCCAGCTCGATCGGGCGACCGTCCATCGCGGCATCCGCGAGCTCGTAGACCGCCGCGAGGTCACCGGCGTTCCGGGTGAACGACACGACGTACCGGCGGCAGGCCTCGGGGCCGAAGCGCTGCTGGATCTGACCGATCACCCGCAGCGTCGCCAGCACCTCCTCGGTCTGGTCGGACAGCTCGCCGCCACCCAGCACCTCTTCCAGGGCCTTGGTGTGGACCGACGAGTGCTGACGGACCTCCAGCTCGGCCAGGTGGAAGCCGAACGACGTCACCTGCCAGATGAGCTGCTGCAGCTCGCCGTACGCCTGCCGTGGGGCACCTGCGGTGACCAGCGAGTCCTGCAGCACCTTGAGCTCGTGCTGGAAGTCGGACGCCCGCGGGTAGCCGAAGTCCGCGTCGCGAGCGCGGGTCGCAGCCAGTCGGCGCGCGGCGAGAAGCAGGAGCTGCCGGTGAGGCTCGGCAGGCGAGCGGGTCTCGATGTCCGCGATCAGATCGGGGTTGACCGCCCGGGCGTCCTCCAGGATGCGGCGCACGGGAGCGGACGGCGGCGTGGTCGCTGCGTCGAGCGTCAGGGCCCGGCCGAGCTCGTCCGTGGCCTGTTCGAGCGCCCGCAGGACGTGGTCGGCCTGGATGTGCATCGCCTCGCGGGTGATCGCGGCAGTGACGTTCGGGTTGCCGTCCCGGTCGCCGCCGATCCACGAACCGAGCCGGACGAACGGCGCCACCACCGGTGGCCTGGTCCCGGCCGAGTCACCGGCCAGCGCGTCGTCGAGGCGGCGGTACACGTTGCCCACCACATCGAACAGCGTCTCCTCGAACACCGCCATCGCGGACCGCACCTCGTCCAGCGGCGACGGCCGGCTGGTGCGCAGTTGCGACGTACGCCAGAGGATGTCGACCTGCTCGATCAGGCGACGCCGGTTCTCGGCCAGTTCGCTGTCGCCTGCGCGCGGGTCGCTCCGCTCCTCCAGCAACGACGAGATGCGCCGGATCGTCGCCAGTACGGCGCGGCGGCGGGCCTCGGTCGGGTGGGCGGTCAGCACCGGGCGGAACTCCAACCCGTTCAGCAGTGCGCGGGCCTGCTGCTCGCCACTGTCGCGGGAGATCTGCTCGACCGCCTGGGCCAGCTCGGACACCGCCGGCGCGTCACCCGCGCGGTCGCGCTCGCGCAGGACGCGGGCTCGGTGCAGCTCCTCGCTGAGGTTGGTCAAATGGAAGTAGCAGGTGAAGGCCCGGGCCACGTCCTCGGCCCGCTCGTGCGGCCAGGAGGCCACCAGCTGCTCGGCCGCGGCACCGTCGCCGGCGATGGTGAGTTCGCGCAGCTTCTCCACGTCGTCGAGCAGCGGCTGTCCGGCGTACTCGACGAGAACACGTCCGAGCAGTTCGCCGAGCAGCCGTACGTCGGCACGGAGCTCCTCGGGGACTTCGAAACGTGCGCGGGTACGGGTGCGCGCGGTTGCCTGACTACCGGTCTCTGTCACGTTCGCCCACCCTATCGGCGGGGGCACATCGGCGCCGCTCAGTCCAACAGCTGGAAGCCGATCGTGACCGACTGCTCAGCTACTTCACAGTAAGCGGATCAGACGTTACCGAAGCCGCCACCGACGACTTGGGAGACGACCTTGGCCAGCTCGGGCGGGGTCCGATCGGTGCCGTCGACCACGAGCATCCGGGCGCAGGCCTCGGTCATCGAGGCGAGCAGCTCGGCCAGCACCGGCAGGTTCGCATCCGGGTCGGTGACGCCTGGCAACGACTTGAGCAGGGTCAGACGCAGGCCCTCGACCAGGAACGCCCGGGCGGCGCGGACCCGCTCCGACACCGCCGGGGCGGCGCCGTACTGGGCTCCGAAGACGATCCGCCAGGACTGCGGGTTCTTCGCGGCGGTGGTGAGGAATGCGGTCAGGCCGTCGCGCACCTGCTCCTCGGGGGTGCCGATGCTCGGATCGGCCGGCAGCGCGCTGACGATCGAGGCGACCAGATGCTGCTCCTCGCGGGCGAGCAGGGCCAGCAGCAGTTCGTCGCGGTTCGCGAAGCAGTCGTAGACGACCGGCTTGGTCACGCCGGCGGCGTCCGCGACCGACTGCATCGTCGTCCCGGCGTAGCCGTTCGCCGAGAACACCTCGAGTGCCGCGTCCAGGAGCATCGGGCGCCGCCGCTCCGGGCCCAGATGGGCCGCCCGGCGGCGTTTTTCCGTGTCCTCCACCACTTGACAAACCTACCAGCTCGTAGGAAATTCCTACAGTCCGGTAGGAACTGCCGCGGGGGTGGTCGATGGCCGAGCGAGGCAGTGCCGGCTGGCTCGAGTCCGAGGGCCTCACCGCCCTGGACGCGTGTGAGCTGGCCCGGCTGGTCGACCGGACCTCGGAGCGGGAGCTTCGGCATCGGCTCATCGGGGGTGTGCGAGAGGTCGCGTTGCGCGAGATCTTTCGCCGGATGCCGGAGTATCTCCGCCCCGCCCGGGCCGCCGGGTTCGATGCGATCGTCGCCTGGCAGATCACGGGGGCCGGCGGGGACGGTCGTCCCGACGGCGTGGACGAGTACTGGATCCGGGTCAGCGACGGCCGGTGCCGGCTGCTGTCCGAGCCACCCGAGGCCACCGACATCTCGATCCGGACCGACCCGGCCACCCTGCTGCGGGTTGTCACCGGCAACGAAGACCCCGTCCTCGCCGTGCTCAAGCAACGTCTGTCCGTCCGCGGTGACCTGGCGCTGGCGGCGCGGCTGACCAAGATCTTCGCCGTCGGCCCGGCCTGAGTACGGCGTACCCCCGGCAGCGCTGCGGCCGACGTCACAGCACGTCACAGCGCGCTGCCGTTAGGCTGCCCGATTATGGGAGAGACCGTGAACATCCACACCACCGCCGGGAAGCTCGCGGACCTCGAGCACCGGCTCGACGAGGCGGTGCACGCCGGGTCGGAGCGCGCGGTGGAGAAGCAGCACGCCCGCGGGAAGAAGACCGCCCGGGAGCGGATCGCGCTGCTGCTGGACGAGGGCTCCTTCTCCGAGCTGGACGAGTTCGCCCGGCACCGCTCGACCTCCTTCGGCCTGGACGGCAACCGCCCGTACGGCGACGGCGTGGTGACCGGGTTCGGCACCATCGACGGCCGGCAGGTGTGCGTGTTCGCGCAGGACTTCACCGTCTTCGGCGGCAGCCTCGGCGAGGTCTTCGGCGAGAAGATCGTCAAGGTGATGGACCTGGCGATGAAGATCGGCTGCCCGCTGATCGGCATCAACGACTCCGGCGGCGCCCGGATCCAGGAGGGCGTGGTCAGCCTCGGCCTGTACGGCGAGATCTTCCGCCGCAACGTTCGTGCCTCCGGTGTGATCCCACAGATCTCGCTGATCATGGGCCCGTGCGCGGGCGGCGCGGTCTACTCCCCCGCGGTCACCGACTTCACTGTGATGGTGGACGAATCGTCGTACATGTTCATCACCGGGCCGGACGTGATCAAGACCGTCACCGGTGAGGACGTCAGCCAGGAGGAGCTCGGCGGCGCCCGGACCCACAACACCAAGTCCGGCAACGCGCACTACCTCGGCAGCGACGAGGAGGACGCGATCGAGTGGGTGAAGGCGCTCGTCGGCCACCTGCCGCAGAACAACCTCGAGGACCCGCCGGTGTACGACGCGCCTGCCGACCTCGAGGTGACCGAGACCGACCTGGCGCTGGACACGCTGATCCCGGACTCGCCGAACCAGCCGTACGACATGCACACCGCGATCGAGGCGGTGGTCGACGACGGTGACTTCCTCGAGGTGCAGACGCTCTTCGCGCCGAACATGATCGTCGGGTTCGGCCGGGTCGAGGGCCGCCCGGTCGGCGTGGTCGCGAACCAGCCGATGCAGTTGGCCGGCACGCTCGACATCGACGCGTCCGAGAAGGCGGCCCGGTTCGTCCGCACCTGCGACGCGTTCAACCTGCCGATCCTGACGTTCGTCGACGTGCCCGGCTTCCTGCCCGGCACCGACCAGGAGTGGAACGGAATCATCCGCCGCGGCGCGAAGCTGATCTACGCGTACGCCGAGACGACCGTGCCGATGATCACCGTGATCACCCGCAAGGCCTACGGCGGCGCATACGACGTGATGGGCTCGAAGCACCTGGGCGCGGACATGAACATCGCCTGGCCGACCGCCCAGATCGCCGTGATGGGCGCGCAGGGTGCGGTGAACATCCTGTACCGCCGCGAGCTGGCCGGCTCCGACGATGCCGAGTCCCGCCGGCAGCAACTGATCACGGAGTACGAGGACCACCTGGCCAACCCGTACATCGCGGCCGAACGCGGCTACATCGACTCGGTCATCAAGCCGAGCGAGACCCGCGCCGAGATCATCCGCGCCCTGCGCCTGCTGCGCACGAAGCGCGACACGCTGCCGCCCAAGAAGCATGGGAACATCCCGCTGTGAGCGAGCGGAGCGAGTTCACCATCAAGCGCAGTGAGCCTTGCTCACCGGCGCCCGCAGCGAAGCGAGGACGACGATGAGCAGCGAGCCGATTCTGCAGGTCGTCAGGGGTGATCCGACGCCCGAGGAGCTCGCCGCCGTGGTCGCCGTCGTCACGGCCCGCTTGTCGGCGGCCGCCGTACCGGCTGACCCGGACCGGGCGTCGGGCCGCGCGTCGGACTGGGCGACGTACTGGCGGCACGCCCGCCGTCCGCTGCACCCCGGCCCGGGTCGTTGGCGCGCGTCCGCTCATCCGTGACACTGAGGGCATGGCCAGATACGAGGTCAACCCTGAAGCCGTCGAGTACGCACGGAAGCTGATCGACGGGCGGCAGTACGTGCTGGACAGTGACTGGGGCGAGGTCCAGCCTCGGGCGGACGACCAGAACGCCTTCCTGGACAAGCACAGCTGGGACGAGTACGCCGCCTGGCACCTCGGGCTGACCGACGGTGCGGGCGACGAGACCAAGGCTCGGTACGCCTTCGTCATGGGCGACTTCCGGCGTATCCATCGGACCGGGCTGATCGCCTGCGTCTACCGAGCCTCCGAATGGCGCCACAAGGCAGTCGAGCTGGCCGCCCACGACCTACTCCAAGAACTCGACGCAAAAGCCGGCCTGACCGCTTAGGTACGTCGGAAGCGGATCAGGGGGTAGATGGGGGTCTGGTCGGTGTTGCGGGGTGGGCCGGGGAAGGTGGTGGCGCCGTCCAAGGCGAGGCCGTGGTGGGCTGCTCGGGCGACGAGGTGGGTGATGGCGTCCTGGGCGCGGGTGTCGTTGAGACCTCGGCCGTCGGCGTAGCGGCCGGCGTCGGACTTGTCGGTCGTGGTGACGAAGACACCGTCCGGGCGCAGGACTCGCGCTACCTCGGCCAGTACGGCGTCGCTGTCCTCCAGCAGATGCAAGAACCAGACGGCGACCACCGCGTCACACCGCCGGTCGGCGATCGGAAGCTTGGCTGCGTCGGCCGCGGCAACATGCCCAGGCAACCGGACCCGCGCCCGCCGAAGCATCGCGCTCGACAGGTCGACGCCGTGCACCAAGTTGCCCAGAGCAACAAGCTCCGCGCCCACGATCCCAGTACCTACAGCCAGTTCCAGCACTCTCCCGCCCTCCGGCAGGAGCGAGTGGACCGCGAGGGCCGCCGCCTTGGCGCGTTCGACGCCGCCGCGGGTGTCGTCGTAGCGGCCTGCTTCGGATTCGTCGTAGGCGAAGGGGGTGGTGGATCGCCAGAGGGCCGGCCAGGGGATGCCCACCTCGGCGAGCATGCGGCGGAGCAACGGGAGGGAGACACCGACAACGTTGTGGTAATCGCCGTGGATGCCGGTGACGAATGGGCCGCCGAGACCGTCGACCGTGAACGACCCCGCGACCACCAGCGGTTCACCGGTGGCGACGTACGCGTCGATCTCGTCGTCGGTCAGGTCGGCGAAGAACACCTCGGTCGACTCCAGCTCCCGCAGTTCCTGCTTGGAGTTCGTGTCGATCAGGCAGTGCCCGGTGTGCAGTACGCCGCTCCGCCCGCGCATCGACCGCAGTCGTTCCCGCGCGACGTCCGGCGTACCGGGCTTGCCGTAGGCGACAGCGTCCAGCTCCAGTACCGAGTCGCACCCGAGCACGGTCGCGTGCTCGGTGAGGCTTGCGACGACCGCTCGTGCCTTCAGGGTCGCCAGCAGCCGGGCCAGCTCACCTGGGCTCTCCGCGGTGATGTTGTCCTCGTCGACACCGGAGACGATCACCTCCGGCTCGACCCCGGCACCACGCAATGTCTTCAGCCGCGCCGGCGACGCCGACGCGAGCACGAACCGCACGTCCACAGCCGAGTCGCTCACAGCTGCGTCGCTCACAGCTGGGTCGCTCACAGCTTGGCGAGGGCCCGGCGCAGCGGGTCCAGTCCGATCGAGCCCAGGTTCAGCGCGTCGGAGTGGAACGCCCGCAGGTCGAACGCGGCACCCTTACGCTGCTTGGCCTCCTCCCGCGCCTGCAGCCAGATCCGCTCGCCCACCTTGTACGACGGCGCCTGTCCCGGCCAGCCGAGGTAGCGGTTCAACTCGGCCCGCAGGAACTCGCTCTCCATCCGGCAGTGCGCCCGGAGGAACTCGAACCCGAGCTCGGCGTTCCACCGCTCACCCGGCCGCCAGCCGAACGGGTTGTCGCGCGGGATCTCCAGCTCCAGGTGCATGCCGATGTCAACGATCACGCGGGCCGCGCGGAAGCCCTGCGCGTCCAGCATCCCGAAGCGGGCACCCGGGTCCTCGAGGTAACCCAGTTCCTCCATCAGGCGTTCGGCGTACAGGGCCCAGCCTTCACCGTGGCCGGAGACCCAGCAGTCGAGCCGCTGCCACCGGTTGAGCAGGTCGGTGCGCAGCATGGTCTGCGCGCACTGGAGGTGATGCCCGGGCACGCCCTCGTGGTAGACCGTGGTGACCTCGCGCCAGGTCGCGAAGTCCTCGATGCCGCTCGGCACTGCCCACCACATCCGGCCCGGCCGGGTGGTCAGGTCCTCGCTCGGCTGCGTGTAGTAGATCGAGCCGTCC
This sequence comes from Kribbella sp. NPDC050241, assembly GCF_044459685.1. NCBI lineage: Bacteria > Bacillati > Actinomycetota > Actinomycetes > Propionibacteriales > Kribbellaceae > Kribbella > Kribbella sp. NPDC050241. Next base: position 1,246,157 of record NZ_JBITJE010000002.1, on the reverse strand, counting down.
GAGGTCGGTGCGATCATGCACTCGAGCGTGCGGATCTCGGACGGGATGTCGAAGTGAGTCGCGCCCAGCTCGGCCACGGCCGCGTCGGACATCTCCTGCATCCAGTCGCGGAACGCTTCCTTGCCGTGGATCTTGCGGCCCGGGTCGTTGTCCAGCACCGCCGCCGCAGCCTCGATGCCGCGGTCGCCGCCGTTCAGGCCGGCCGCGATCGCCTGCATGTCCGCCTCGATCCGGGCGAGTTCCTCCCAGCCCCAGGCGTACGTCTCCTCGAAGTCGATCGCGGCGCCGAGGAAGCTGCGCGAGGCCAGCTCGTACACCTCCCGGCCGCAGGCGTCGCGCTGCGGTGCACGCGGCGCGATCTCCGCGGTCAGCCAGGCCCCGAACTGCTCGTACGCCTTCCGCGCCGAGGCGGCCGCGGCGTCGACCTGCGACTTGACCGCGCCATCGGGTGCCTGCGCGGCCAGCCCGGCGAAGAAGTCGTCGCCTTCGGCACCGGTCCAGCTGGCGATCCGGGCGGCCAGGTCGTTCACCTGACGCAGCGCCGACACACGTCCGAGCCCGGCCTGCTCCAGCAACGTCTCGCGGTACCCGTCGAGCGCCGTACCGACCTGGTTGAGCCGGATCGCGACGGTCTCCCAGTCCTGCTCGGTCGCGGTCGGCATCAGGTCGAACACCGAGCGGATCTCGGACGGGACCGAGGCGATCGCGTTCAGCTGGTGCTGCGGGACGCCGGCCTGGTACCGCTCCAGCTCCAGCCCGAGTCGCTCGAGGAACGCGTCCTTGGCGACCTCCTCGCGCGGGCTGCTGGTCGCGGTGGCCCCGGCCTCGACGACGGTCCGCTGCGTCAGCTCGGTCAGCGCCTCGAAACCGGACGGCGTGTAGTCCGGCAACTCGTGGTCGTGACCGGTGATGCCCAGGTAGGTCGCGGAGATCGGCTGCAGGACGACGTACTGCTCCAGGTACCGCTCGGAGAGCTGGTCGATCGGGCTGTCCGGTGTGGTGGCTTCGCTCACCTGGCCGACCCTACCCGCAGCTGAGCTCGGAGCTGACCTGATATTCCCGGTACTGTGGCGACCGCTATCCATGGCTCTCCAGCGAAAGGAACGGGGTTGAGCCAGACACCGTTCGGCGGGCCACCTGGCCAGAATCCGCCGTACCAGCAGCAGCCCGGTCCACCGCCGCAGCCAGGACCTTACGGACCGCCACCCGGCCAGTACGGCGGGCAGCCGCAGTACGGAACACCTCAGTACGGACAGCCCCAGTACGGACAACCCCAGTACGGGCAGCCGCAGTACGGGCAGCTCTACCCGCCGGTGCACGTGGCGCCGCAGCAGGGATTCGGATGGGGACCCAACGTCGGACCGCCGCCGCGGAAGAAGTCGAAGGGCCCGGCGTTCCTGGTACTGAGCCTGGTGGTGCTGGCCGTCGCCGGCGCGTGGATCTTCGGCACGATCAAGAAGAACACCGACAACAACTACACGCCTCCGGTGAGCTCCGGCCGCCACACGCCCGCGCCGACCGGGCCGACGTCCGAGCCGACCGAGCAGCCCACCGAGGAACCGACGTCGAGTACGACGACGCAGCCGAACGGACAGTCCGACGCGACGATCGTTGCCAAGAACAAGCTGTACACGGTCGGCCAGATGGCGCCCGTGAGCTGCAAGGAGCCGAGCGTCCGGCCGAACACCGCCCGCAACGCGGCGGCGTACTGGGCCGCGATCAAGCCGTGCCTGGACAAGTCCTGGGCGCCTCTGGTGGCCGAGGCGGGCTACACGTTCCGGGCTCCGCAGATGGTCTACTGGTCCGGCACGAGCGTGTCGAACCCGTGCTCCGGCGGCGCGGTCAACGTGCCGTTCTACTGCTCGGCGAACCACATGATGTACATGAAGGTCGATGTCTTCGTGAAGGCGTACAACGAGTACTCCGATCCGGAGGCGAAGGCCTACGCGCGAATGTGGTACACCCGGTCGATCGCCCACGAGTACGGCCACAGCGTCCAGAACGAGACCGGGATCCTGCAGGCCGCCAGCCGGATGCGGTACGACGCTCCGGACACCGCGAGCCAGATGCGGATGACGCGCCGGATGGAGCTGCAGGCGAACTGTTTCGCCGGAGTCTTCCTGGCCGTGAACAAGCGCAGCTACCCGATCAACGGCCTGATGCTCAGCGTCTGGAACAAGTACGTCGTCACCGCCGGCGACCCGCCGGAGCAGGGCGACCACGGCAGCAAGGCCAGCCAGGCGCGCTTCATGGGCAGGTCGTTCCGCACCGGCAACCCGGCCACCTGCAACACGTTCTCGGCCTCGGCGGCCAACGTCAGCTGACGGTCAACCCGGGCGGCGCGACCTGTCGCCAGGAGTCGATCAGGATGTCGTGCAGTTCGCCGGCGTCCTCGAGCGCGTCGAGGCGGGCCCGAACCCAGTTCGAACCCGCCTCGTGCGGCGGAACCCAGAACTTCCCGGGTTCCGCCGCGATCAGCTCTTCCCGCTCCAGCCGGGGACACCGGACCGCGAACGAGGTCTGGTCGTCCGGCACCGTCACGAACATCCGCCCCGCGACGTCGAACGTCGGGTGCCCCCATCGCTGCTTCTCCACCGTCTCCGGGAAGGACAGCGCAATCCGTCGTACGTCGTCAGCGTCCAGCACGCAGACACTTTAAGCGGAGCGCTTGCGGCCCGGTAGCAAGAGCGCGACGACCGCTCCGACTGCGACGACCGCGGCTCCGGTCCAGACTGCCGGGACCAGGCCGTCGGCGTACCGGATCGGCGACTCGTAGGAGCCGGCCGAGGCGAACACGGAGGCCAGCACGGCCACGCCCATCGCGACACCGACCTCACGAATAGTGTTGTTCGTCCCCGAAGCCACACCGCGGTCGGCATCGGACGCGCTCGCCATCACGACGCTCGCGGACGGTGCGAAGGTCAGTCCCATCCCAACACCGGCCAGGATGAACGGCAGCACCATCTCGCTGTACTGCGTCGACGCGGTAGTGATCAGAGCGAGCCAGCCGAGCGCCACCGCCAGGAACACCTGCCCCGACGCGATCAACGTGCGTGCCCCGACCCGGTCCACGATCAGACCGGCGATCGGCGCGACGACCATCGGCGCCATCGTCCACGGCATCGTTCGTACGCCGGACTCCAGTGGGCTGTAGCCCTGCACGACCTGGAAGAACTGCGCCAGCAGGAACACCGACCCGAACACGCCGACCGAGAACGTGAACGACGTGATGTTGATGACGCTGAACGCCCGTACCGAGAACAACCTCAGGGGCAGCATCGGCGACGTGGTCCGCCGCTCCCATCCGACGAACGCGGCCAGCAACGCCACACCGGCGATCAGCGAGCCCAGCACACCGACAGAGGTCCAGCCGTCGTCAGCCCCGTGCACAACGCCCCAGACGATGGCGAGTACGCCGGCAGCGGCCAGGACCAAGCCGAGCAGGTCGAGCCGCTTCGCCGTACCCCTGGACTCGGTCAGGACGCGCGCGGCCAGCACCACTGCGACCACGCCGACCGGCACATTCAGCCAGAAGATCCACTGCCAGTTCAGACCGTCGACGACGGCTCCACCGACGACCGGACCGACTGCGACGCCCAGGCCGGAGATGCCGCCCCAGATGCCGATCGCAGCACTCCGCAACCGCTCCGGTACGGCGCCTGCCAGCAGCGTGAGCGACAGCGGCATCACCGCGGCCGCGCCGACACCCTGAATCGAACGGGCACCGATCAGCATCCACGGCTCGGTGGCCAGCGCACAGGCCGCCGAGGCGACCGTGAAGAGGGCGATCCCGGCGAGGAAGATCCGCCGGCGCCCGAGGCGGTCGCCGATCGCGGCGGCCGTCAGCAGCAGCGCCGCGAAGGACAGCGTGTAGGCGTTCACGAACCACTGCAGGTCGGACAGCGACGCGCCGAGTTCCGCCTTGATCACGGGCAGCGCGTTCGTCACGACCAGGTTGTCCAGCGTGACCATGAAGGTCGGGATCCCCACCGCGGCGAGTACGGCGCCCAGCCCGGCGCGGCGAGCCCGCTGCGCGGGAGGTTCCAGCGTGGATCCCAGCTCATCGAGAGCGGTCGACGTCATCTCGGTCTCCTAGTTGTAATTCACTGATAACAACTAAAGTATGCATTGACTGATAACATGTCAAGCAGTATCTCCCAGCTCGTCGCCTCTGGCGACGAAAAGACGAACGGCGCCTTCGGCGCCGGGAGTGGGAGGAGGTGTCAACCATCCGGGAGGAGAACGATGGGCGCCAAGGTGCGACTGACTGCGGCTGAGCGGGGTGTGGAGGTGCTGGAGGCGGCTGTGCAGGCGTTCGGCGCGTCCGGGTACGAGGGCACCAAGACGGACGAGATCGCCCGGCTGGCCGGCGTCTCGCAGCCCTACGTGATCCGCCTGTTCGGCACCAAGCAGCAGCTGTTCCTGGCCGCCGTCCAGTCGGTCTGTGACCGGATCGAGCAGATCTTCCGCGAGGCGGCCGAGGAATCACCCGAACTGCGCACCCTGGGTCACAACTACGAACGGCTCCTGGCTGAGCCCGAGCTGCTCCTCGTCCTGCTGCACGGCTTCTCGGCCAGCCGCGACCCGGCCATCGGCGACGCTGTCCGCGAGCGCTTCGGCCGCATCTACAGCCTCGTCCGCGAGCTCACCGGCGCGTCACCGACCGAGGCCCGCGAGTTCCTCGCCACCGGCATGCTGCTGACGGTCATGTCGGCGATGCAGGTGATCGGTCCCGACGCGGCGAGCCTGCCCTGGGCCGAGGAGCTCACGTCGACCCTGGGCGACGCGAAGTAGTCAGTCCCGCCCGAGCTTCTCCCCGGAGGCGAACCAGATCGCCACCGTCGACAGCACCAGCGCACCCACGGTCACCACCAACGACCCACGCACGTCCGCCCCACGCACTACCGCGACCGCCACCGCGACCACCGGCCCGATCAGCACGGCGATTGCCCCCGGCAACAACCAGCGCCGGAGCGAATCCCGGTGCACCCGCGCGTACGACGGGATCTGCGCGGTGAACGCGGTGGCCAGATGCACCACCAGCAAGGCGATTCCGGTCACGACCAGGCCCCAGTTCACCTCGCTCGGCGCACGGAAGACCCACCCGAGGGCGACCACGATGATGAAGACCAGCCCGGCCAGCGAGTCCGGCAGGACGACGGTTGCCACCAGCATCGGAATCGCGATCAGCGGGATCAGGTCCAGCTGATCCCACGGCTGCAGCCAGGAGATCAGCAGCGCGACGCCGCCCGCGACAGCGATCGCCAACCGGGCGAGGAATGCCGCCTCCCCGGCCGCCCGCAGCTGCACCAGCCACAGGCTGATCCTCTCGGCGGCGGTCATGACCGCATCCTCGGCGCCGCCGCGAGTCGCGAGGCATCCCGCAGTACTTCGTCCAGCGTTCCCGCACCATGCCACGGCACAGTCGGTACGCCGAGATCGCCGAGCCGGTCGAGCTCGCGCCGGCGTTCCAGCAACCGCAGTCGCCAGGCCAGCGGCCACGTCCGCGCGTCGTGCTCCTCGAGGTCGATCACCGAGGCGACGTCCGGTGGCAGCGTGTCCACGGCGATCACCGTGCATCCCGAGTGCACCAGCGTCACGACGTACCCGAGCACTGTCTGCCGGAGCAGCGGGCTGAGCACCAGTACGAGGCTGTCGGACCTGATCCGGTGCCGCCGGGCCAACTGCTGTTCGTCCTGCTGGCGGCCCTGGCGGTCGGCGTGGGTCAGCGCGTCCAGGATCCGGCGCAGGTGACCGCGGCCGCTGCCGGACCTGACGCCGCGGACCGTGTTCCCGGTGTCGATCAACCGGACCCGGTCTCCGTGCCGCAGGTAGTGCTCGGCGATCGAAGCCGCGGCACGGACTCCGGTGTCCAGGCTGCTGGACCGCCCGTCGATCCCTTCGCTGACGCCGATCTCGCCACCGGTGTCGAGCAGGATCACGACCTCGGTGTCGCGGTCCGACCAGGTCGACGTCACGTGCAGCTCGCGGGTCCGCGCCGAGACCGACCAGTTGATCCGGCGGAGCCGGTCACCGGTGCGGAACGGACGGACGCCCGCCAACTCGGTTCCTTCACCCGGCCGCCGCGACCGGTGCAGCCCGACCAGCCCGGCCGGCCGTGGCATGGCGTCGACCGCTTCGAAGCCCTCGCGCAACGGCAATGTGGTCACGGACATCGCGCGGGCGGACACCACCGGCACCCGGTACGCACCCAGCACCGACGTCGCGACGACAGTCGGCCGCTCCAGCGCACGGATCCCCCACCGCTTGGACCGCAGCCCGACCTCGAGGGTCACGGCGCCTTCGGACACCGGCTCGGCGATCGCGGCCTGCGCCGGGTCGTACTGGAACCACTGCGACCGCGGCAGCGCGGCAACGATCAAGTCGATGTCCGGATCGATCGTCCCGGCCACCTCCAACCGGTACGTCGTCGCCTGGCCTTCGAACAGCACGTCCGTGTCGAGCTCAGTGCGCACCTCGGGGCGCTCCCGCGGACGGAAGTACCGGCCCCAGACCGCGACGAACGCCAGCGGCAAACCCAGCACGGCCGCATCGGGCCGTCGTGCCAGCACTGCGAGCACCAGCAACACCGCAGCCACGCTGACCGCGCGGATCTGCGCGTGCGTGGGCTTCCATCTCATCGGAGCGCTCCGATCACTGCGACGCGCTCTGGGACGCGCCCTGAGATGTGTCCTGGGGCCCGCCGACCACGGTGGGCGGGGTCGCGACCGAGCCCAGCACCGTGCGGACCACCGTCGCGCCGGTCACCTCGTGCAGCCAGAGCTCCGGACGAACCGTGATCCGGTGCGCAAGCGCCGGCACCGCGACCGCCTTCACATCCTCCGGTACGACGTAGTCGCGGCCCTGGATCACGGCGTACGACCGAGCCGTCAGCAGCAGCGCGAGAGAGCCACGCGGCGAGGCACCGATGAGGACCTGGGAGTCGCGCCGGGTGGCAGCGGCCAGGTCGACGCAGTACTGCCCGACGGTGTCGTCAACGGTGACGGTCTCGATCGCACGCTGCGCAGCGTGCAGTCCGACCGCGTCGGTGACCGCCTCGACGGTCTGGTCCTCCGTACGGCGGCTCATCCGGCGCCGCAGTACCTCCCACTCCTCCGCGGCGCTCGGGTAGCCGAAGCCGATCCGCAGCATGAAGCGGTCGAGCTGTGCCTCGGGCAGCGGGTAGGTGCCTTCGTACTCGACCGGGTTCGCTGTCGCGAGGACGTGGAACGGGGTGGGCAGCGGGAAGGTCTGGCCCTCGACGGTGACCTGGTGTTCCTGCATCGACTCCAGCAGCGCGGCCTGCGTCTTCGGCGGGGTCCGGTTGATCTCGTCGGCGAGCAGCAACCCGGTGAAGATCGGGCCGGGCCGGAAGACGAACTCGGACTCCTTCTGGTCGTACACGAACGCACCGGTGACGTCCGACGGCAACAGGTCCGGAGTGAACTGCACCCGCCGGAACTCCAGCCCGAGCGCCTGCGCGAACGACCGCGCCGCCAGTGTCTTGGCCAGCCCCGGGTAGTCCTCCAGCAGGACGTGCCCACCGGCCAGGATGCCCGCGAGCACGAGCTCGAGCGCCTCGGCCTTGCCGACCACTGCCTGGCTCACCCGGTCCAGCACCTGGCGGCTCAGGTCGGACACCTCACCGAGCTTCAGCTCGCGATCAGTCACAGTTCCTCACAGGTTCTCGATGGTCTGGATCGCGTCCTCGATCTCGTCGAGGGACGCGGTGCGCTTGTCGTCTGCCGTGACCAGGGCCCACAGCCGTTCACCGGTGATCGCGCGGGCGCGGTCCGGCTCCCGTGCGGGGTCGACGCCGTGCCGGTGCACCAGCCGGTCGGTGGTCAGCTCGAGCAGCAGCGGCCGGATCCGGCGGGCGAACGTCTGCGATCCCTCGCCGGCCCGGCGTTCGCGGCTCGACTCCTGCAGCCAGGTCGCGACGAACTGGGTCCTGTTGTCCGTGTTCCGGGTCCGTAGCGCGGCCAGCTTCTCGTCCTGCCGCGCGGGCCAGTTGGTCTCCAGCAGCTGCGGAGCGATCAGCCGCAGCGCCAGCGATCCGAAGCCGATGGCCAGCGCCATCGCCACGAACCACAGCGGCCGCGGCGCCATCCCGGCCGCACCGAACGCACCGATCAGCAGCAGACTCGCCAGCACGGTGAACCCGACGTGCTGCACCAGCGCCTTGTCCAGCCGCATCGACCGAAGACGCCGTTTCTGCCCACCACCTTGGTCACTGTTCCGTGGCGCGCTCTCGTCCAAGGGAGTCCAGCGGTACGACGTCATCCGGGCACCACCTCGCCCGCCTCCTGCTTCGCGGCACGCGCGGATCGAACGGCGGCCAGCTCGTCACGCAGGCGCAGCAACGCCGCCCGCGCCTCGGCCCTGGCCTCTTCGGTCGACCCGTGCGTCGAGTAGCGGGCCTCGCGGTACAGCTCACCGAGGCGGTTCAGCTGCGGCTCCGAGATGCCGCCGACGCCCAGCACCCGGACAGTGAACTCGGCCGGTGTCTCCGACTGGTCCCGCGCCAATCCCGCGGACGCGGCCGCTTCCTCCAGTGCGACCCAGCAAGCGATCACCGCATCGGTCGCCGTACCGGTGTCGATGCGCGCGAGGCCGGTGTCGACCGCCTCGGCCAGCCGGTCGGCCTTCATCCGCTCCCAGTCCGCGTCCGCGGTCTCGGCTTGCGGCAGCTCGACCTTGCGGAGGATCCGGTAGAGCAACCGGCCGAGGAGGAGTACGACGGTCGCGATCACCAGGTAGATCAGCGCCTGCCACAAGGCCTTCAGCCAGTCGGGCATCGGCCGGTTGCCCCGGTCCTTGCGCTCCGGCGGGAGCGCCGGAGCGGGCGTCTCCTCCGGCGCGCTGGGGGTCAGCGTCGGCAACGGCCGCGGCGAGGATCGCAGCGTGCTCTCGCTGATCGGTCGCACCGAACCGCCGGCCGAGGCGAGCACCACGAATCCGGCCGCGGTGACCCCCAGGATCAGCACGACAGCCAGCGTCCACGCGCCCCGACGGTGGGTGTGCATCCAGGAAGGCTAACCGATCAGAAGCCCGTATCGAGCCACGGAAGCCGGCTCGTGGAAAACGCTTGCGCCGCGGCCTGGAGCGCACCGGCCGTGTGCTCCTGCGCCAGTCCGGACGCACCGAGCCGGACGAACGACGGCTTGCCGAGGTACACCGAGGCCAGATCGCGCACGTCGACGGTGAGATCGGCCGGCCGAGTCGTCGACTCGCAGGTCGCCCCGGCCGGACCACCGGCGAGGTGCCACTTGCCGGCGTTCCACGGAAGGAACCCGTCGGTCACCTCGAGGACGACGTCGATGTCGCGGGCGTACGTCCGGGCCGCAAGCGCAGGCGCGAGATCGACGAACCGCAGCCAGAGACCGTCGCGGGTGATCGGCGACGGCGCCCGCTGGTCGACCAGCAGGTCCAGCAGCGGGTCGTCCGACGGCAGTGCCTCGTACCGCGTCTCGCTCAGCAGGTCGGGCTCCAGCAGGTAGCGCCAGAGCGCCGCATGCGACGCGAGGTCCACGGCATGCACGCGCCGTACCTCGACGAACCCCTTGTCGGCGCGCTTGGTCCGGTAGTGCGCGAACCCGGTCAGCTCACCGTCCCGCTCGGCCAGCACGCAGCGCAGCGCGGAGGCGTTGGACGGGTCGACCATCACGTTGTCGCTGACAACGATCTCCTGCCACCGGTCGTTGTGCTCGAACATGCCGACCCGCTCGGTCGCCAGCTTGTTGCGCAGCGCCGCGGTCTCGGCCAGTGTCTCGCGCACGCCGACGTACCTGATCCGTACGTCGTCGATGCCGGCGACCGGCCGCAGTTCGCGAGCGGGCTTCGGTACGACGATCTCCTGGTGGTCGCTGGCGAGGCCGTACCCGAACCGGCCGTAGATCACCGCTTCGCTCGCGGTCAGCCCAGCGAGCGGCTCGGTCCCGGCCTCATGGATCTCGTTCAGCTGGGCCCGCATCAGGTCGCGCAGAATGCCACGCCGGCGGTGGGTCGCGCGGACCCCGACCATGGTCACCCCGGCCATCGGCACCTGTGCGCCCGGCACAGTCATCCGGTGTGAGAACGCCGCGGTGTGCCCGACCAGTTGCTTCTCGTCGACCGCGACGATGCTCCGGTCCGGTTCCCAGACCTGCCGCTCCGCCTCGAGTTGCGCCTCACTCCACGGCGCCGAGAACGCCACGTCAATGAGCTCCAGGAGCTCGCCCCACTCACCCTCGAACCGCCCGATCTCGATCGCCATGCCCAACACCTACCAGACCCCGAGAACCACCGGCCCCACCTTGTGCCCGCGAAAACGCGGCAGGGCTGGGAATTTCCCGTGGTGACGGGAAAGCCGCACGACTCCCGGTCTGGACTGATGAAAATCGTTTTCATATACTCGGAAGATGACCGCCCATTCGAAGACGCCGTTGTCCCTGCTGGTCGGGCTTTCCACGACACTGCGGGAACCTGTGCTGGACGCGATGCTGGACACCACCAGCGTGGCCGTGGTCGTGGACCAGGACGAACTGCCCGGGCGGGGCGTGCTGTCCTGGCGCGCGCTGGACGCGTCCGGGCCGATCGACACCGGCGAGTTCACCGTGGGCGACGACTGTGGGGCGTGTGAGCTGATCGAGTCGCTGCTGCCGTTGCTCGAGGCCCTGGTCTCGCGGCAGCACTGGGATCACGTCGTACTGGCGGCGCCTCCGGCGATGGAGGCACGGCCGCTCGCGGGTTCGCTGGTCGCGGCATTGCCGGAGATCGTCGTCGACACGATCACCTGCGTGGTGGACGCCGTACTGCTGGTCGAGCAACTGTCCGGTGACGAGCTCCTCGATGAGCGCGGTCTCGCACTCGGGCCGCCGGACCGCCGCAACGTCGCCGAGCTCACCGCGCGGCAGATCGAGTACGCCGACGTCTGCGTACTCGCCAACCTGCATCGCAACGCAGCGCCGGATCGACTGCACAACCTGCTGCTGCACCTGAACCCGCGGACCACAGTCGTCGCGGCGGACCCGGCCGGCGTACCGGAAGGGCCGGTGGCGCGGACCGGGTTGTTCGAGTTCGCCGCCGCCGAGGCGTGGGCCGGTGAGCTGGCGTCGTCCGATCGGGTCCAGCCGAGTGGCGACGGCGTGACGACCGTGCTCTGGCGGTCCACGCGGCCGATGCATCCGTCACGGTTGAACGACGCTCTCGAGGACATCGTGGACGGCGTCGTCCGCAGCCGCGGCGTGGTCTGGCTGGCGAACCGGCCGACACAGCGCGTCCGCTGGGAGTCCGCCGGGTACAGCGCGTCGCTCGGCATGCTCGGCGAGTGGTCGGACACCGAGCACCTGGCCGAATGCACAGTGGTTGCGACCGGCATGGGTCTGGATCCGGCGCGGCTGCAGTCGATCCTCGACGCGTGCCTGCTGACCGAGTCCGAACTCGCCAGCCTGGACTGGAACGACCTCGACGACCCGTTCGCCGGACTGCTCTGAAGCCGCGGCCGGCTAGCCAAGCAGCGGCAGGCGGTCCGCGTGCGGACCGAGCATGTCCAGGTCGTCCTCGTCCAGCGGCACCCGGCCGGTCGCCTTCAGCACGTACGTCGTCGTGTCCCAGCCGATCAGGTCCCACGCCTCCGGACCGAACAGTCCGTCCAGCGTCCGCGCAGTGACCTGCAGCGCCTCGGGATCAGGCTCAGGCGCATCCGGTAGACCGACGGTCAGGTCGAGATGATGGACCGTTGCCTCCAGCACCAACGTGGCCACGAAGTCGGTCGCCCGCAGTACATGACCCTGCGTCTCGATCCGCCGCCCCTTCTCCGACAACCCGGCCGCGGCCGCCCGCACAGCGGCCTCGGACACCTCCCGCCAGTGCTGGACCAGCATCCCCGGCCTCCGGTACGACGACGCGACGCCGCGGACGAAGCTCGTGTCCGGATTGTCGCCGTCCATCCGCGGCGGGAAGTCCTGCCAGTACGTGACGAAATCCCGGTCCGGCCCGACCACAGCCGGGCTCGCGAACGCGATCAGCGCACGCTCGGCGTCGTACAGCAGATGGACCAGCAGGGGCCCAACCGGCATTCCCGGGCACCTGGTCGCGAGCCCGAAGTCGGCGTCGCTCAGCCCCTGCACGACCTCCGTCAGCCGCCCGTACTCCCGGCCCAGCGTCGCCGCCAGCCGCAGCGGCAACGCCCCTCGCTCGGGTGCCTTCATCCCCGGCCTCCTCGGTGTGCTCCCTTGAAGAACCTAACCCGGGAGTACGCCGTGATGTTCCTAGTGTCCTGAGTCGCCGACTCAGGACACTATGAGCGTGCGGTGTCGAGGTGTGCGGCGGCGCTGGCCTCGAGGTGGCTGAGGTCGGAGGCGACGGTCGCGAAGGTATAGCCCTGGCTCAGCCGCCGCCGGGCGGACTGCCCGTCCTGGGTGTGGATGCCCGCCGCCACCCCCGCCTCCTGCGCGGTCCGCGCGATCAGTGCGACGGCTTCCTCGAACGGCCCCTCGACTTCAGGATCCCCGGGGAAGCGAGCGCCGACCGACAGCCCGAGATCCGACGGCCCGACGTAGATCCCGTCCAGGCCCGGCGTCGCGCAGATCTCGGCCACGTTCCTCAGCCCGAGCGGCGTCTCGATCATCGCGAGGACGACGGTCGCCGCGTCCGCGTCGGCCGGGACCGGGCCGATCCGCAGCGACGCCCGCATCGGCCCGAAGGACCGCACTCCGGTCGGCGGATACTTCGCCGCTTGCACGGCCCGGGTGACGTCCTCGGAGTTGTCCACGAGCGGCACGATCACGCCGGTCGCACCCGCGTCCAGGGCCCGGCCGATCGGAGTCGGATGGTTCGCCTCGACCCGCACCATCCCCACCGTCGCGCCGCCACCAAGAGCAGCGCCCGCGTCCACCGCGAGCAGCCCGTTCAACAGGCCCTGGTACCCCAGCAGACCGTGCTGCCCGTCCAGTACGACGTAGTCGTATCCCAGCCTCGCGATCCGCTCGGTCGCCACCGGTGCATCCATCACCACCCAGTAACCGATCAGCTGCTCCCGGGCCCGAATCCTGTTGGCGAAATCGTTTGCGCTCACACCGAGCACCCTATCGGTCCTCGTCGCGCCAAATCGCTCGCGTGACCGTCCAATGGACTGGAGGATGCAGGGTATGCCCTCCACAGACCACCTGCTCGACGACCTCGTCTCCGCGGCCGGACTGGCGCCGGTGCGCTCGGTCGAACCGCTGCGTGGGCACGGGTTCGACCACGAGGTACTGCGCGCGACCCTGGCGGATGCACGGCAGGTCGTGCTGCGGCATCGGCAGGAGGCTCGTCCCCTGCCCCAGGGCCGAGCGCGTTTCCTGGCCGACCGCAACGTACGGGCGCCGGCACTCCTCGGCGGCAACGAGTTCGCGACGCTGTACGACTACGTCCCCGGCGACATGCTGTCCGCGGTGATCGACAAGATGACCGACGCCACCTGGAGATCGGTCGGTACGGCGTTCCGTCGCGTCCATGCGGTGCGCTTCCCCAGCGGTCTGTCCGGCCGCTTCGGTCCCGGCAGCCTGATCCTGCACCCGACCGATCCGGTCGAGGAGCTCCACCGGCTGCTGGTCGACGCCGAGTCCCGACTCGAGCCCAACCTCCCGTTCGTCCTTCCCTGGCTCCCGCGCCTACATGCGCTGATCGACGACCACGCCGAGCGGCTACGGCAGGCTCCGACCGCCCTGCTGCACGGCGACGTCTTCCTGGCCAACATCATCGTGGGGACGTCACACACCACCCTGATCGACTGGGACCAGACCCGCGTGGGCGATGCCGGCCAGGAGATCGCCGCCCTCGACGAGCGCATCCAGCTGAGCAACGGCGGCTCGCTGCCCGATGCGTTCTTCGAGACCTACGGCCGGCGGCCGGAGACCGCTGCCCTCCATCGGCTCACCAACGCGATCGCCTGGTTCACCCACGGGCCGTTCGCGGGCTGGGCCATCGACCCCAGCCTCGACGCCGACCGCACGCACCTGGTGACCGGCTGGCGGGACAGCCTGGTCGACTACCTCGCCGGCCTCGGCGAGCGCTTGCAGGAGTTCTAGACCGGCGGTACGCCGTGGCGGCGGGTGGAGAAGTGGCGGTCTTTGGTCTGGGCCGCGGCGAGCCGCGCGATCAGGTCGGTGCGGAGGTCTTCCGGCTCGACGATCGCGTCGATGACGAGGTCGGAGGCCAGCCGGAGGATGTCGATGTCGGTCTCGTACTCCTCCCGCAGCCGGGACACGTACTCGACCCGTTCACCCTCGTCGGCGATCTCCTGGATCTTGTTGTAGTAGACGGCGTTGATCGCCGCCTCCGGACCCATCACCGCGATCTTCGCGGTCGGCAGCGCGACACACGCGTCCGGCGAGAAGCCGGGTCCGCACATCGCGTACAGGCCGGCGCCGTACGCCTTGCGGACGATCACCGACACCGTCGGCACGGTCGCTTCCGACACCGCGGTGATCATCTTCGCGCCGTGCCGGATGATCCCCGCGCGCTCGACCTCGCTGCCGATCATGAACCCCGGTACGTCGCACAGGTACACCAGCGGCACGTTGAACGCATCGCACAGCCAGATGAACCGGGCCGCCTTGTCCGCGGAGTCGACGAACAGCACGCCGCCCTTGACGGCCGGCTGGTTCGCCACGATCCCGACCACCTGCCCCGCCAGCAACCCGAACCCGGTGACGAGCTCCGGGGCGTACGCCGGTTTGACCTCGAAGAACGTGTCCGCGTCGACCAGCGCGTCGATCACGTCGTGGATGTCGAACCCGACGCTCTCCTCGGCCGGAACCAGGTCCCGGGTGAAGTCCCTGGCCGGCGGCGCCGCGTCGTACGACGGCGGCCGCGTCTGCCAGGAACCGGGCAAGTAGGAGAAGTACGTACGGGCCAACTCGATCGCCTCGGTGTCGTCGGAGGCGAGCAGGTCGCCGCAGCCGGAGACGCTGGTGTGCATCCGGGCGCCGCCCATCTCCTCCAGCGTGACCTTCTCGCCGACCACCATCTCGGCCATCCGCGGCGAGCCCAGGTACATCGAGGCGTTGCCGTCGACCATGATCACGAGGTCGCAGAACGCCGGGATGTACGCGCCGCCGGCCGCCGACGGGCCGAACAGGCAGCAGATCTGCGGCACCTTGCCGGACAGCGCGACCTGGTTGTGGAAGATTCGCCCGGCACCACGCCGCCCCGGGAACAGATCCACCTGGTCGGTGATCCGCGCGCCGGCGGAGTCGATCAGCCAGAAGATCGGCAGCTCGTCGCGGAGCGCGACCTCGGTGATCCGGACGATCTTCTCCACCGTCCGGGCACCCCACGACCCCGCCTTCACGGTCGGGTCGTTCGCGACGATCAGCGCCGGCCGGCCGTCGACCAGCGCGCGGCCGGTGACCACGCCGTCGGCGGGCAGGCCGGCGTTCAGGGCGTTGGCCAGCTGCGCGTCCTCGACGAAGCTGCCCTCGTCGACGAGCAAGGCGATCCGGTCCCGCACGTACAGCTTGTTCTGGCTGGCCAGTTTGGCCGCAGCCTTGTCCGGCGGGCCGAGGGTCGCCTCGCGGGCGACCTTGACCTCGGTCCAGTGATCGTGGGTC
Organism: Kribbella sp. NPDC050241; assembly: GCF_044459685.1. Classification (NCBI taxonomy): domain Bacteria; kingdom Bacillati; phylum Actinomycetota; class Actinomycetes; order Propionibacteriales; family Kribbellaceae; genus Kribbella; species Kribbella sp. NPDC050241. The sequence continues at coordinate 1,230,582 of NZ_JBITJE010000002.1, read as the reverse complement.
ATGCGGTCATCATTCCACTGGGAGGCCGAGGCTTCGGGCGATCAGCATGCGCTGAACCTCCGACGTCCCCTCGCCGATCTCGAGGATCTTGGCGTCCCGGTAGAAGCGCGTCACCGGGTACTCCTCCATGAATCCGTAGCCGCCGAACACCTGGGTGGCGATCCGGGTCGCGGTCACCGCGGACTCGGTCGCGTACAGCTTCGCCACCGACGCGGCCTGCTTGAACTGCTGCACCGACGCGCCGGCGTCCTTCAACGCGGCCGCTCGGTAGACGAGCAGCTCCGCCGCGTCCGCCATCACCTTGAGATCAGCGATCTGGAACGCGACACCCTGCTTGCGACCGATCGGCACTCCGAACGTCGTGCGCTCACCGGCGTACTGGACCGACATCTCCAGGCAGGCGCGGATGCAGCCGAGCGCGACCGCGGCGATCGCCACCCGCCCGTCGTCCAGCGTCGCGAGAAACTGCGCGAACCCCTTGCCGCGCTCGCCCAGCAGGTTCGCCTCGGGGACCCGGCAGCCGCTGAGTGACAGCGGGTGCGTGTCACTCGCGTGCCAACCCAACTTGTCGTACGCCGCCTCGGCCGCGAAGCCCGGCGTACCACTCGGGACGATGATGGTGGAGATCTCCGGCTTGCCGTCCGCCTTCTCACCGGTCCGCGCGGTCACCGTCACGCACGAGGTGATGGACGAGCCGGAGTTGGTGATGAACTGTTTCGAGCCGTCGATCACCCACTCGCCTTGGTCGAGGACAGCCCGGGTCTTGGTCGCGCCGGCGTCCGAGCCGGAATCGGGCTCGGTCAGGCCGAACCCGGCCAGCTTCTGGCCGGCCACCAGGTCGGGCAGCCAGGTGGCCTTCTGCTCGTCGGTGCCGAAGGTGAGGATCGGGTTGATGCCGAGCCCGACCGCCGCCTCCAGGGTGATGCCCATCGACTGGTCGACGCGGGAGATCTCCTCGATCGCCACGCACAGACTGGTGAAGTCACCGGCCGAGCCGCCGTACTCCTCCGGGGCGGTCAGCCCGAACAGGCCGAGCCGGCCCATCTTCTGCACGACCTCCACCGGGAAGTAGTGCTTGCGGTCCCATTCGGCCGCGTGCGGGGCGATCTCCGCCTCGGCGAAGTCGCGCACGCTGCGCCGGAACTCGCGGTGCTCCTCGGACAGCTCGTACATGACCCACTCCTCTGTACTTGACGCTCACCCTCCCGTCCCCCTCCATCACCAAAGCACCTGGTGGATGTCGGGGCGAGACGGGAATCCGTGTGCTTGTCGCTCACCTTCCCTTCACCCTCTCCACCACCAAAGCAGCTGGTGGTTGTCGGGGCGAGACGGGAATCCGTGTGCTTGTCGCTCACCTTCCCTTCACCCTCTCCATCACCAAAGCACCTGGTGGATGTCGGGGCGAGACGGGAATGTGTGTGCTTGACGCTCAGCCTCCCTTCACCCTCTCCATGACCAGAGCAACTGGTGGTTGTCGGGGTGAGATGGGAATCTGTTGCTTGACGCTTACGTAAACGTAAAGCACAGTGGGGTGCGTGCACAATATCCGGGTGCCCGCTCAGACCTGGTCGATCGCCGAACTGGCGGCCGAGTACGACGTCACCCTGCGCACGATCCGGTTCTACGAGGACCGCGGCCTGCTCACACCCGAGCGCCGCGGCACTGTCCGCGTGTACCACTCGCGCGACAAGGTCCGCCTCGGCTTGATCCTGCGAGGCAAACGCCTCGGCTTCTCCCTCGACGAGATCGCCACCATCGTCGACATGTACGACGCCGAGCCCGGCGAGGAGGGTCAACTCGTCTACCTCCTGGACCAGATCACCCACCGCCGCGCCGACCTCGAACAACGCCGCCGCGACATCGACGAGACCCTCCACGAACTGGCCGAGGTCGAAGCCCGCTGCCAGTCCGACCTCACCTCCCTCCGCGGGCGGACCGCTCCCACTCACCAACCTCGCTGACACCCCGCCCTTTCACCCTTGCTCAGCGCACCCCGCGACGGATTGGGCGCGTTGGTGAGTGCCGGCGGTCCGGGTGGTCAGAGGGCGTCTTCGTAGGCCTTGAGGGTCTTGACGAACGTCGCGCGTTCGTCGTCGGACAGCGGCTCGAGCGCCTCACGCCAGGCCCGGGCGCCACGGGCCAGCCAGGCGTCGATCGCCTCCCGATGCGCGTCCGACAGGGTCACCACGGCACGACGGCGGTCCTCGGGATGTTCGCGGCGGTCGAGGATGCCTTTGCGGCTGAGCTCGCCGACCATCAGGCTGACCGTCGCCGGAGTGACCTCGAGACGTTCGGCCAGGTCGTTGACGCCGAGCGGGCCGTCGAACAGCAGGTAGGCGAACAGCGAGAGATGCCGGGGCGCGAGGTTCAGGCCGGCCAGCTCATCGGGCACCTTCATCCGCTTGGTCCGCCCCACCATCCGCGGCATCAGCAGCAACAGCGTGCGGATGCTGTCATCGACGCTTGACATACCTTTGTCCTTAAAACTATTTTGCTTGCAAAGCTAAACGACTTCGTCCAGCAAAGGGTATGCGCGTGAACGCACAGTTGCTGTCTCTGACCACCACCGGCGCGCGCTCTGCCCGGCCGCACACCACCACACTCGCGTACGCCGAGGACGGCGGGCGGCTGATCGTGTTCGCCAGCAACGCCGGCCGGCCGCAGGCGCCCGCCTGGCTGCACAACCTTCGCGCCAACCCGGCCGTCACCGTCGAGGTCGGCGGCAGCCGGTACGACGCCATCGCGACCGAGACCACCGGCGCCGAACGGGACCGCCTGTTCGCCGACCAGGCCGCCCGCGACCCCGCCTTCGCGGAGTACCAGCGCAACACCTCCCGAGTGATCCAGGTCGTCGCACTCACGCCGGCCCGCGCCGGCGCCGCCACCGCACAGTTGAAGGAGATCCACGCCGGCCTCCGTCGCGAACTCACCGACACCCTTGCCGCGGTCGACACCTACCTGGCGGGAGAAGGCGAACTACCGGCGGCGATCAACGACCTGCAACGCCACTGCCTGTCGTTCTGCGGCTCCCTGCACGCCCACCACACCCGCGAGGACGGCGTCTTCCCGCGGCTGGCCGCGGACTTCCCCGAACTGAAACCCGCGTTCGACCGCCTGACCCGCGAACACGAAGCCGTTGCCGCCCTCAACGAAAAGCTCACCGCGACGCTCGACCGGCTGACCACGGCGCCCACTCGCGCGACAGCCGAGCAACTGCGCGCCGACCTCGAACAACTCGCCGGGGACCTCGAAGCCCACTACACCTACGAGGAAGCCCACCTCGGTCTCGCCCTCGACGCAGCCTGACACTGTCGATCTGGTCGGGCCCCGTTCGTGTAGGGGGTGAGAAGACCGACATGAGGAGGTAGTCATGGGTGAGATCACGGTGGTGTGCAACGTGAGCCTGGATGGTGTGATGCAGGCGCCGGGCAGGCCGGACGAGGACCCGCGCGACGGGTTCCGGTACGGCGGGTGGGCAACGCCGTACAGCCAGGACGCCATGGGCCGTGTGCTCGGGCGGGGGCGCCGGTTCGGCGGGATGTTGCTCGGGCGCCGCACGTACGAGGACTTCGCCGGCTTCTGGCCGAACCAGCCGGACAACCCGTACTCCGAGGCCCTCGACAACCAGCAGAAGTACGTCGTCTCGTCGACCGTGACGAACCCTGCCTGGGCCAACTCCCACGTCATCACCCTCGACGGCATCCCCAAACTGAAGACCGAGCAAGACCTGATCGTCCTGGGCAGCGGCCACCTGATCCGCTCCATCCCCGACCTGATCGACCACTACATCCTGCTCATCCACCCCCTGACCCTCGGCTCCGGCCACCACCTCTTCGGCAACCACCACCAGCCCCTGGCCCTGGACCATTCCGAGACCACCACAACCGGCGTAGTCATCAACACCTACAGCCCGGCGGCGTGAGCCAGCACCTGGACTTCGTCGTACCTGCGCAGGGCCAGTGCAGCGAGGCGGGGGTCGGCGCCCAGGGGCGGGCTGATGCGGTGGCCGGGGGCGCGACGGTGGATGAGGGTTTCGAAGAAGCCCGGGGCCAGGAGGTACGTCGCTATGGCTGTGCGGCCTGGGGTTCGGGAGAGGACTGTGGTCATAGGGGCGGTGGTGCCGGAGATGTAGGCGACGTCGACCGGGCGGTCGATGCGGGTGGAGAGGAGTGAGGCTACGGACGAGCAGTCCTGGAGGGCTCGGGGGTCCGAGGAGCCGGCTGCGGCGAGGACCACGTGGTCGACTCGGGAGAGGTCGCCCAGGCGGTCGGCGAGGATGTCGGCGAGGACCGGATCGGGGCCGAGGGCCGCCGCTGCGCGGACCCGGCCGGGATAGCGGTCCACCTCGGCCGCAACGTCGACGGACACGTGATAGCCGGAGCTGAGCAGCAGCGGCACCACGACCGCCTGGTTGCTGTCAGCAACAACCCGTCGAACCAGCGACGGCAACGCCGGTACGTCGACATCCACGAAGCCCAGCGACATCGGTACGCCGGGACGCTGCCGCGCCATCATCCGGACCAGTTCGTGGACGACCCGAATACCCCGCGGATCGGCGGTCCCGTGCGCCACCGCGACCAGGTCGATCACGAAGGAATCCCGGCCGTCTCGACCGCCAGCCGGTACCCGCGCCGGACCACCGTCCGGACCAGTTCCGGTTTCCCGATCGCCGTCCGGAGTCTGTTCACCGTGACCTCCACCGCGTGCACGTCCTCGGCACCTGGGAGCACCGCGAGCAACGCCGGCCGCGACACCACATCACCGCCGGCCGCCACCAGTGCGGCCAGCACAGCCCGCGGACCCGGACCCAGTGGGAGTACGACGCCGTCCAGGACCGCGGCGCCACCACGGATCACCAACTGCCCGTGCTCGGTCTCGATCGACCGCGCGTTGTCGTCGGTGAGCCGGTCGGTCACGATCCGGATCAACGCACCCAGCCTGAAGCGGTCCGGCACGAGCGGCTCCAGGCCCAGGTTCACGAACGGCCCGGCGGTCACCGGACCCACACAGGCGTTCAGCACCCGGCCGGACTTCAGCGCCGCGATCAGAGCGTCGTACTGCCCGGTCAAAGCCGCCGAGTCGAGCATGGCCTGCGCACCGGGCGCCGACGTGTGCACCACCGCGTCCACCGCACCCGCGCCGATCTGACCGATCGTCCGCTCCACCAGAGCGGGATCGGGAGCCGGACCCCACCGGTACACCTCCAGCCCACGCACCGACGCCCCGGCCGCGCGCAGCGAATCCTGCAGCGCCGGATCCGACAACCCATGCAGCTGTACGACGATCTTCCGGCCGCCGACGCCCTGGTCGCGCAGCCAGTCCACCACCTCGGCCGTCGTCTCGGACCGCGCGGACCAGTGTTCGACCAGTCCGGCGGCCCGGATCGCGCCACGCGCTTTCGGCCCACGCGCCAGGATCCGCGACTGCTCCAGCGTGCCGAGCAGGTCCGCCGCCAGGCCGGCGCTGTCCGCGGATTCGATCCACCCGCGGAACCCGACCGCGGTGGTGACGACGACGTCGTCCGGCGGGTTCGCGATCACCCGCCGGGTCGCCTCGAGCAGCGCGTGGTCGTCGGCGACCGGCACGATCTGCAGCGTCGGCGCGTGCAGCACCTTCGCGCCCCGCCGCTCGAACGCCGCGATCAGGTCGTCCGCACGCCGGTGCGCGGTGACCGCGATCGTGCAGCCACTGAGTGGCCCGGGCCTAGCCGTGCTCACCGAGATTCACCATCACCTGTCCGTCGACGATCTCGACCTCGTACACCGGCAGCGACACCGACGGATCGTCCAGGCACTCGCCGGTGCGCAGGTCGAAGACCTGCTTGAACATCGGCGACGCCACCGTCGGAACCTCGCCTCTGCTCCCCACGATGCCACGCGACATCACGTTCGCCCCACTGAACGGATCCTGGTTGCCCAGAGCAAACACCTCGCCGCCGTGGGTCCGGAACACCGCGAGCTGCAGCTCGCCGGCCAAGGCGGCGACCCCACGCTCCGGCAGCAGTGCCTCGTACTCACACACCACAAAGGCAGTCAGGACAGTCATCGGCGTACCTCCAATCGGGGGCCGGCCAGCAGCACCGGCTCCAGTTGTCCGCGTTCGGCCGGCGTGGCGGGCCGCGGCTGGTTGCGCTCGACCACGTACCGCAGGTCGGCGTCCGGCTGATCCGGCGCGTTCACGAAGGAGACGAACCGGGCCAGCTTGTCGGGGTCGTTGAGCGTGGCCCGCCACTCGTCCACGTACGAATCGACATGCGCGGCCATCGCGGCGTCCAGGTCGGCGGCGATGCCGAGGCTGTCGTTCAGTACGACGTCGCGGATATGATCCAGACCGCCCTCGATGTCGTTGATCCACACCGCGGTCCGCTGCAGCCGGTCGCCGGTGCGGATGTAGTACATGAGGAACCGGTCGATGGCCTGGAACAGCTCTGGGTCGGTCAGGTCGGACGCGAGCAGTTCCGCGTGCCGCGGCGTCATTCCACCGTTGCCGCCGACGTACAGGTTCCAGCCTTTCTCGGTCGCGATCACGCCGACGTCCTTGCCACGCGCCTCGGCACACTCCCGCGCGCACCCGGACACCCCGAGCTTGAGCTTGTGCGGCGACCGCAGCCCGCGGTACCGCAGCTCCAGCGCGATCGCCATCCCGACCGAGTCCTGTACGCCGTACCTGCACCAGGTGGAGCCGACACACGACTTCACGGTCCGCAGCGCCTTGCCGTACGCGTGCCCGGACTCGAAGCCTGCGTCGACCAGCCGCTTCCAGATCGCCGGCAACTGCTCGATCCGTGCACCGAACAGGTCGACCCGCTGGCCGCCGGTGATCTTCGTGTACAGGCCGAAGTCGCGGGCCACTTCGCCGATCGTGATCAGCCCCTCGGGGGTGATCTCACCGCCCGGGATCCGCGGGACGACGGAGTACGTGCCGTCCTTCTGCAGGTTCGCCATCACGTGGTCGTTGGTGTCCTGCAGCGTCGCCCGCTCGCCGTCGAGGACGTGACCGGCCGGGTCCAGGCTGGCCAGGATCGACGCGACCACCGGCTTGCAGATGTCGCAGCCGCGTCCTGTCCCGTGCCGCTCGACGATCTCGCTGAACGTCCGCAGCCCGGTCACCCGGACGACGTCGAACAGCTCGGCGCGGGACAATGCGAAGTGCTCGCAGAGTGCCTTGCTGACCTCGACACCGGCCTTGGTGAGCTCGGAGTTCAGCAGGTTCTTCACGATCGGCAGGCAGGAGCCGCAACTGGTCCCGGCCTTGGTCTTGCCGCACACCGACTTCATGTCGGTGCAGCCGTCGTCGCGGACCGAGCACCGGATCGCGCCGGCTGACACGTTGTTGCACGAGCACACCGGCGCGTCGTCCGGCAGTTCGAGCTTGACCGGCGCGGCGCCCTCGGGCAGCAGGAACGCGGCCGGGTCCGCGCCGAGCTCGCGCCCGACCATCGGGCGGAGACCGGAGTACGCCGACGCGTCGCCGACCAGGATGCCGCCGAGCAACGTCCGGGCATCGTCGGACAGCACGAGCTTCTTGTAGACGCCGGCGACCGGGTCGGCGTACACGATGTCCAGCGCGCCCTCGGTCGCGCCGAACGCGTCGCCGAAGCTGGCGACGTCGACACCGAGCAGCTTCAGCTTGGTCGAGGTGTCCGCACCCGGGAACGTCGCCGCACCGCCGAGCAGCCGGTCGGCGACAATCTCGGCCATCGTGTAGCCGGGGGCAACCAGTCCCCAGACCCGGCCCTCGATGCAGGCTACCTCACCGATCGCCCAGACACCCGGCACGGAGGTCCGGCAGCCTTCGTCGACCACGACACCGCCGCGTTCACCGATCTCCAGACCGGCCGCCCGGCCGAGCTCGTCCCGCGGCCGTACGCCGGTCGCGAACACGACCACGTCGGCCGGCAGATCGGGGCCGTCGGCAACGGCCATCGCACGGGCCGCGCCTTGGGACGTCAGCTTCACCCGGCTGCACTGCGTCGACACCAGCACCTCGACGTCGAGTCCTTCGATCAGCCGGGCGAGTGCGGCGCCGCCGCCCTCGTCGACCTGCAGCGGCATCAGCCGCGGCGCGAACTCGACCACCTTCGTCGCGGCACCCAACGCCCGCAGCGCGCCGGCCGCCTCCAGCCCCAGCAGGCCACCGCCGACGACCACACCGCTGACCTGCCGGCCCTCGGACTTCAGCCGCTCCACGTAGACCCGGAGCGCGGCCACGTCGTCGACGGTCCGGTAGACGAAGCAGCCCTGCGCGTCGTTGTTCTTCACCGGTGGGACGAACGCCGACGAGCCCGTCGCCAGGACCAGCTCGTCGTACCCGATCTGCTCGCCGCGCGCTGTTGTCACAGTCCGAGCGGTGGTGTCGATCGACGTGACCTGGACGCCCTTGCGGAGCGTCACCGCCGGGTCGTCCCAGAGTTCCGGTTCGCCGAGCGCGAGGTCGTGGGGGTCGCGGCCGGAGAAGTAGCTGGTCAGCGCGACGCGGTCGTACGGCAGCCGTGGTTCCTCGGCCAGCACGGTGATGCGCCACTGGATCTCGGTGTCGCGGGATCGCAGTGCCTCCACGAGCCGGTGCGCGACCATGCCACCGCCCACCACAACCACGTGCCGGGCCTTCTTCAGCTCTCTCATCGTCGCCCTCCTGCTCGGAACTGGTTCGGTCTCGCCGCGCCGGAAGCGGTCGAGCAGTTCGCCGACGGCGCCGGCGCAACTGCCGCACCCGGTCGTCGCCCGCGTCGTGGCGGCGATGCCGGCGACACTGTCGGCACCTCCACGCCAGGCCGCCTCGATCGCGGCCCTGGTGACCCCGTTGCAACGGCAGACGGTGGTCACCTTCTTCTTGGGTACGACGGGATCCGCCAGCAACCCGTCCGCCGCGACCGGCGTCCCGCGGTCCGCCAGCAGCACCAACTCCGCGGCCACCTCCGGCGCCCCGATCGCGACCGCGGACCGGACCACACCATCCCGCAGCACGGCCCGCACATACCGCTCCCCATCCTCGAGCCGCACCACCTCCCCGTCCTCACCCTTGTTGCCTAAGGCAAGCACGTCGAGCCCGCCGGCGGTCAGCCGCAGTACGTCGTACTCCGGCACGCCGGCCGGCTCACCGTTCAGATGCCGCGCCAGCGCCTCGGCCTGCCCCCACGCGGACGCGACCGTCCCGCTGACCCAGCCGTCAATCTCGGCACAATCCCCGATCGCATGCACTCGCGGATCGTCCGGACTCGTCAGCGTGCGGTCGACAACGATCCCGTCCCGCACCGTCAGCCCAGCCGCCAATTCAGTCCGCGCCCGCACCCCACAAGCCACCACCAACAAGTCGCCGAACACCTGCCGCCCGCCACGCAGGCTCAACGCCCGGAACCGCCCATCCCGTGACGCAGCCCGTTCGACCGTCGCGTTGAGCAAAACCTCCACGCCCAACTCACGAACCGCCCGCGTAACCCGCCGCCCCGCCGACCCCCGAACCGCCTTGTCCAGCAGCGTTTCCCCGTCATGCACCAACGTGACCGGCACACCCCGCCCCCGCAGTGCACACGCAGTCTCAACACCAAGCACACCACCACCAAGCACAACCACCCGCCGCACCCGACCCGCGGCATCAACAAGGGCGCGGGCATCACCCACAGAACGCAAGGTGTGAGCTCCGGTGGAACCAACAAGCGCGGAAGGCACCGCACCGGTCGCGAACACCAACCGGTCGTAGGACCACTCGTGTCCGGCGGAGTCCGTTACTACGCGGCGGTTGCGGTCGACGGCTACTGCGGTGGCGACCGGCTCATTGCCGAGGATTGGCTCGGGGGTGCGGCCGGCGACGTACTCGGTGAGACGGCTGCGGTTGTACGACGGCTCGTCGCCCAGCACCGTCACGTCGTACGACGCCAAGAGCTCGGCCAACCGTCGACCGGCCATCCCGCCCCCGATGATCACCACGCGCGGGCTCATGCGGAGACTCCAGTCGCCGGGAGACTCGCGGCGCTCACCTCGACCGCACAGGCCTTGAACTCGGGCATCCGCGATACCGGGTCGAGCACATCGTTGGTCAGCTCGTTGACCGCCTCCGCACCACCGAAGTGGAACGGCACGAACACCGTGTCCGGACGCACATCTGCCGTCACCCTGGCCGGCAGCACCATCGATCCGCGAGCGGTCCGCAACCGCATCGGCCGCCCGTCAGCGATCCCCAACTGCGCTGCCACCCGCGGATGGATCTCCGCGAACACTTCCGGCTCCGCCGACGCCAACTCGGGCACCCGCCGCGTCTGCGCCCCACTCTGGTAGTGCTGCAACAGCCGTCCGGTCACCAGATACATCGGCGCCGCCGCGTGAAGATCATCCGCGACCGGCCGATGACCCACCGCCACCACGTGCGCCCGCCCATCCGGCGTACTGAACCCGTCCGCGAACAACCGCGGCGTCCCCGGATGCCCTGGAGAAGGAACAGGCCAGAACAACGCCTCCCCCGCATCGATCCGCTCCCAGGTGATCCCCGAGTAGTCAGCCTTTCCACCGGCACTGGCCAGCCGCAGTTCCTCGAACACCTCGGCCGGATCAGTCGAGAACGCCGCCCCACACCCCAGCCGCGAGGCCAACCCGGCAAAGACAGCCAGATCACTCCGTACGTCGCCAGGCGGCGCGACAGCAGCCCGCCGCCGCAGTACCCGCCCCTCGAGCGAGGTCATGGTGCCCTCTTCCTCGGCCCACTGCGTCACCGGAAAGACGACATCCGCCAGCAGAGCGGTCTCGGACGGTACGACGTCCGCCACCACCAGCAGGTCCAGCGCGGCAAGGCGTTCCCGCACCGATGCGAGCCGCGGCGCCGACACCAGCAGATTGCTCCCGTGAACGAGCAGCGCCCGCGCACCGCCCGCCGTACCCAGCGCGTTGATCAACTCGACCGCGCTCTGACCGGGACCAGGCAGGTCCTCAGGATCCACACCCCACACCCGAGCAACGTGGGCCCGCGCGGCCGGATCGGCGATGCTGCGGTACCCGGGCAACTGGTCAGCCTTCTGCCCATGCTCCCGACCGCCCTGACCGTTCCCCTGCCCGGTGATGCAGCCGTACCCACTCCCCAGCCGTCCCGGCAGGCCAAGCGCCAGAGCAAGGTTGATACAAGCAGTCACCGTGTCCGTGCCCTTGCTGTGCTGCTCAGCACCGCGCCCGGTCAGAATGAACACGCCGGCGCCGCCATGCACCGGTGCAGCAGCCGCAAGCACCCGGGCCGCCCGCCGAATCGTCGAAGCAGGCACGCCCGTCACCCGCTCGGCCCGCTCAGGCCACCAAGCCGCGGTCGAGCGGAACAACCCCTCCGGGTCGTCCGTCCGCTCACTCAGGTACGCCGTGTCCGCAAGCCCTTCCTGCAGTACGACGTGGGTCAGCGCGAGGACCAACGCCAGATCGGTCCCAGGAGTCGCCTGGAGGTGGATCCCCGCGGCTTCCGCAGTCAGCCCGGCAGTCGCCGTACGACGCGGATCGACGACCAGCAGCCCACCGGCGTCGCGCGCGCCCTGTAGCTGCGCGACCGCCGGCGGCATCGTCTCGGCGATATTGCTGCCGACCAGCAGCACAGCACCCGCACCACCGACGTCGGCCAGCGGGAACGGCAGCCCCCGATCGATACCGAAGGCACGGTTCGTCGCGGCCGCCGCGGACGACATACAGAACCGTCCGTTGTAGTCGACGTTCGCGGTCTTGAGCGCGACCCGGGCGAACTTGCCCAGCGCGTACGCCTTCTCGTTGGTCAGCCCACCACCGCCGAAGACCGCCACCGCGTCATGACCGTACGAGTCCTGCAACGACCGGATGCGGTCGGCAACGAAGTCCAACGCGTCGTCCCAACTCGCCTCCACCAACTCACCCGCGGCGTTCCGCAGCAGCGGCGTCGTGAGCCGGTCCGGCACCGTCAGAACCTCCGGCGCCGTCCAGCCCTTCCGGCACAGCCCGCCGCGGTTGGTCGGGCCACCCTCAAATGCTTGAATGGCTCGCGGCTGCACCGACACCGCACCCGGCCGGTCGACCGGGTGCAGGGTCGTCGCGCACTGCAGAGCGCAGTACGGGCAGTGAGTAGGGACAGCCGTCACACGCGCTCCCCACTCAGCGGGCCGCCCTTGCGGAGGTAGCAGAAGTACGTCACTGCCAGGCAGACCACGTAGAAGCCGCAGAAGACGTACAGCGCCGGGATCAGCGAACCGAAGTGGCTCGTCGACATCGCGAAGCCGCGCGGGACCAGGAAGCCGCCGTACGCGCCGACCGCGGAGGCGATCCCGATGCAGGCCGCCGCCTCGCGACGTGCCCGGCCCGGGTCGCCCGGCGTGGTCAGCCGGAACACCGCCGGGATCATCCGGTACGTCGATCCGTTCGCGGCGCCACTGGCGACGAACAGGAACAGGAAGCTGATCAGGAACCCGGCGAAGCTGCCCGCGTTCAGCGAGACGATCGCGGCCAGGATGCCCAGGCCCATCACCACGAACGAGCAGACCGTCACCCGGGCCCCGCCGACCAGGTCGGCCAGCTTGCCGCCGAACGGCCGCGCCACCGAGCCGACCAGCGCGCCGAGGAAGGCGATGTTGGCCCCGGTGACGTCCGGGAACGTGGTCTTGATCAGCAGCGGGAACGCGGCCGAGAACCCGATGAACGACCCGAAGGTGCCGATGTAGAGGAACGAGATGATCCAGGTGTGCGGCCGCTTCGCCGCCGTCACCGAGGCCCGGAACGACGAGGTCGCGACGGACAGGTTCGCCATCACCTTCCACGCCAGTACGGCGGCCAGGACGATCAGCGGGATCCACAGCAGCCCGGCCCGGTTCAGCGACAACCCGGCTCCGGCGACGATCACGATCGGCACCACCAGTTGGACCACGGCGACGCCGAGGTTCCCGCCGGCCGCGTTGATGCCGAGCGCGAAGCCCTTCTCCTTCTCGGGGAAGAAGAACGAGATGTTCGTCATACTGCTCGCGAAGTTGCCGCCGCCGACGCCGGCGGTGGCCGCGACCAGCGCCATCAGCCAGAACGGCGTGTCCGGCCGGGTCAGGAAGTAGGACAGTCCGGCCGTCGGGATCAGCAGGAGCAGCGCGGAGACGATCGTCCAGTTCCGGCCGCCGAACTTCGGCACCGCGAACGTGTACGGCAGCCGCAGCGTCGCGCCGACCAGGCTGGGCAGCGCGACCAGCCAGAACAACTGGTCGGTGCTGTAGGTGAATCCCGCCTTGGGCATCGACACCACGACGATGCTCCACAGTTGCCAGACGGAGAAGCCGAGGAACTCGGCGAAGATCGACGGCCACAGGTTGCGCTGGGCCACCCGGCGGCCGGTCCGCGCCCAGAAGGTGGCGTCCTCGGGGTCCCACACATCGATCCAGCGGCCGCGGCGCGGCGCCTCGACCGTGCCGACCGTCCCGGTCCGGTCGCGGGGAGTGACGACCTCCGGTCGTGCCTCGAGCGTCATCGTGCGTCTCCGATCATCCGGCCTCACTTAGTAGGCCAGGACGCTATGACCGGGGTGTTTCCGAGCGGTCATCTGGTTGTTACGCCGCAGAAACGGCTCCCGCACACCGGTCGCGGGGTGGTGAGAGATGACTGGGTACTGTGCCCGTACCGACGGCGAGGGGACAGCGGTGGAAGAGGACGAACAGCGGGGCCCGGACAACGGCAACAGGCTTCGGCAGGGCCGGGGCAAGGGGCGCTGGGCGTGGCGGGCCGCGATCGCGGCGGTCCTGATCGGCTGGCTGGTGCTGGGGTCGCTCGGCGGTCCGACGGTCGGCAAGCTGAGCGAGGTCCAGGAGAACGACAACGCGAACTTCCTGCCCAAACAGGCCGAGTCGACCCTGGTCGCCAACGAGTCGGCCAAGTTCGTCGACTCCAAGGCCCTGCCGTACTTCGTCCTGATCGTGCGCGAGTCCGGCATCACGCCGACGGACCTGGCCAACGCGAAGGCCTTCCTCGCCTCCGTCCCGGCGATGGACCTCGGCGAGGGCAAGACCATCGGCGACTACCTGGCCGCACCGGCCACGACGATCGTCCCGTCCGAGGACAAGAAGGCGCTGCTGCTCACGGTCGAAATCGATGGCGACCGGGCCGACGAAGTGGTCAAGGACGGCGAGACCGTGCTGTTCGCGGTCGCCGACACGATGCGCACAGGTATCAAACAGACCCTCACTCCGACCGGTCTCGATGTCTACGTGACCGGTCCGGGCGGTGTGTTCGCGGACTTCGTGGTGGCGTTCAGCGGCATCGACGGGATCCTGCTCGGTGTCGCGCTCGCGGTCGTCTTCGTCATCCTGCTCATCGTCTACCGCAGCCCGGTGCTGCCGATCGCCGTTCTGCTCACCGCCGTCTTCGGTCTCGCCCTCGCCGCGCTGGTGGTGTACCCGCTGGCGAAGAGCGACGTACTCGAACTGAACGGGCAGAGTCAGGGCATCCTGTTCATCCTGGTCGTCGGGGCCGCGACCGACTACTCACTGCTGCTGGTGTCGCGCTACAAGGAAGAGCTGCACGACTATGCCAGCAAGTACCAGGCGATGCGGATCGCGTGGCGGGCCGCGGTCGAGCCGATCGCGGCCAGCGCGGCGACCGTCATCCTCGGTCTGCTCTGCCTGCTGCTCTCCCAGCTCGGCAGCACCAAGGGTCTCGGCCCGGTCGGCGCGATCGGCATCGCCGGCGCCTTCATCTCCGCGATGACGTTCCTGCCCGCGATCCTGCTGGCCTTCGGGCGGCGGATCTTCTGGCCGTCGATCCCGCGGCTCGACCACGTGCACGCCCGCGACCAGGTCGGCGGCCGCAAGCTCTGGGGCCGGGTCTCCGGACTGGTCGGCCGCCACCCGCGCCGGGTCTGGGTGATCACCGCGCTGGCCCTGCTCGCGTGTGCCGCGTTCCTGCCGACGTTCAAGGCCAGTGGCACCTCGCAGGAGGACCTGTTCCTGAACAAGGTCGAGTCCGTCACCGGCCAGGAGGTGCTCGGCCGGCACTTCGACGCCGGCGCCGGTACGCCGGTCCAGATCCTCACGCCGGCCGACCAGGCCGACCAGGTGGTCCAGACCGCGTCGAAGGTCGATGGCGTCGCCACGGCGTCCGCCTCCGTGGCTCCCGGCGTACCGCCGAAGGTCGTCGACGGGAAGGTGCTGGTCCAGGCCACGCTGAAGGTCCCAGCGGATTCACCGGAAGCCACCAAGGTGGTCGAGCATCTGCGGACCGAGCTGGACACGGTCAGTCCGGACGTCCTGGTCGGCGGCAGTACGGCGATCAACCTCGACGTCCTCGACGCCAGCAAACGCGATCTGCGCGTGATCATCCCGACCATCCTGGCGGTGATCTTCGTCGTGCTGATGCTGTTGCTGCGCTCGATCGTCGCGGCGGTGCTGCTGGTGGTCGCGAACGTGCTCTCGTTCGGCGCGACCGTCGGGGTGAGCGCGATCGCGTTCAACCACATCTTCGACTTCCCCGGCGCCGACCCGAGCATCCCGCTCTACGCGTTCGTCTTCCTGGTTGCCCTCGGCATCGACTATTCGATCTTCCTGATGACCAGGGTGCGGGAGGAATCCCAGGAACACGGCACCAGACCGGGCATCCTGGTCGGCCTCGCGGTCACCGGTGGCGTGATCACCTCCGCCGGGGTGGTGCTCGCGGCCACGTTCTCGGCGCTCGCGGTGCTGCCGATCCTGTTCCTGGTCCAGATCGCGTTCATGGTCGCGTTCGGCGTACTGCTGGACACGACCGTGGTCCGCTCGCTGCTGGTGCCGTCGCTGGCCTACGACATCGGCAAGCGGGTCTGGTGGCCCAGCAAGCTCTCGTCCTAGTGCCAAGGGATCTCCGACGCAGGGCACTAGGGTGCGAGCCATGGAGACGTTCGAGGGCACGATCGTGGTGAACGACGGGGGCGGCGCCTGGGTGGAGGTGCCGGGCGAGGTGATCGCCGGACTCGGTGGCGGGGGGCGGATCCCGGTGCACGCGACGTTCGACGGCGTCGCGTACCGCGGCTCGATCGCGTCGATGGGCGGCTGCATGGCGCTCGGCATCCTGAAGAGCATCCGCACCGAGCTCGGCAAGGGCGCCGGTGACCCGGTCACCGTCACGCTGGAGCGGGACGCGGCCGAACGGACAGTGGAGGTGCCGGCGGATCTCGCCGCGGCGCTCGAGGAGGCCGGGCTGCGGAAGGCGTTCGACGCGCTGAGTTACAGCCACCGCCGCGAGCACGTGACCGCGATCAATGACGCGAAGAAGCCGGAGACCCGCGCTCGCCGGATCGGCAAGGCGCTGGAGATGCTCAAGTCCTCTTGAGCCGTGGCTGTGTCGGGTCGCCTGTACCGACCGACTTCGTTAACCTCGCGAGCAGGGGGTCGAGGAAGTGAGGAGCCCATGGCAGACACGAGAGCGACTGACCACGGCAGATTCGCACTGCCCACCAAGAACCTGCCCGCACCGCAGGTCCGTGACCTACCCGAACCACCCAGCCAGACCTGGAAGATCGTCGGCCCCGGTATGGTCGGCGCGGGTGTCGGCCTGGCGTCCGGTGAGTTCATCCTCTGGCCGTACATCTCCAGTCAGGTCGGCCTGGTGTTCCTCTGGGGCGCCGTCGTCGGCGTGATCGTCCAGTGGTTCCTGAACATGGAGATCGAGCGGTACACGCTGGCCACTGGTGAGACAGCGTTGACCGGCTTCAACCGGTACGGCAAGCACTGGGGCCTGTTCTTCGCGATCATGACGTACTTCGCGAACATGTGGCCCGGCTGGGCGACCAGCTCGGCCGCGATGCTGACCTACCTGTTCGGTGCCGGCGATCCACGCTGGATCGCGATCGGCATCCTGCTCGTGATCGGCCTGATCCTGACCTTCGCGCCGGTCGTCTACGTGATGCTCGAGCGGCTGATCCTCGTCAAGATCGCGGCCGTCGCGCTGCTGGTGATCCTCGCGCTGGTGTTCGCCATCCGGGCGAAGACCTACCACGCGCTCGGCGACGCGGTCACCCACCCGGAGTTCCCGGCCGACCAGCTCGGTTTCGCCCTGATCATGGGTGCGATCGCGTACGCCGGAGCCGGCGGCGGCCAGAACCTGGTGCAGAGCAACTGGATCCGGGACAAGGGCTTCGGCATGGGCGTGCATGTGCCGCGGCTGACCTCGCCGATCACCGGCGAGACCGAGGCCGACCCGACCGCGAACGGCTATGTGTTCGAGCCCGACGAGGCGAACATGGCCCGCTGGAGGCGCTGGTGGAAGTTCGCCAACATCGAGCAGTTCGCGACGTTCGTGGCCATCACGATCGTCACGATCGTGTTCACCTCGATGCTCGCGCACGCGACGCTGTTCGGCAACGAGAACGTCAAGAACAACATCAGCTTCCTGAAGATCGAGGGCACCACGCTGCAGTCCCTGGTCGGCGACTGGTTCGGCTACCTGTTCTGGGCGATCGGCGCGTTCGCGCTGTTCGCAGCCGCGGCCGGCATCGTCGACTACACCTCGCGGCTGGCCGCGGACATGATCAAGGCCCGCTACCTGCGCTCCTCGGCGGTCAGCGAGTCCAAGCTGTACTTCTGGCTGGTCTGGGGACTGGTTGCCTTCGGCATCGCCGTGCTGCTGGCCGGCCTGGACCAGCCGCTGGTGCTGCTGGTGATCTCCGCCTGCACCGCGGGCACGATGATGTTCGTGTACTCCGGCCTGCTGTGGTACATGAACTCGCGCGCCCTGCCCCAGGCCATCCGGATCAACCTGGTCCGCACGCTGGTGATGGTCTTCGCCTTCCTGGCGTTCGGGTTCCTCGCCGTGTTCACCGTCATCGACCAGATCAAGAACAACTTCTGACCCTGGGACCCCGGGGTACGCCGTACCCCGGGGTCACTTGAAGTCGGTCAGGGACTCCGCGACGACCCGCTCGGCCTCGGTACGGCGTTCGACCACCACGCCACTACTGTCGCGGACCTTGCGGTACAGCTCCACGGACGCCTTCAACGCCCGCAGGCAATCGTCCCGGTCCGCCGTCGCGACGGTCTCCCGCAACTCCGGCACAAGCTCCGGCGCCAACGTCTCCAAGCGCCGTACGCCGGACGGTTTCGGCGTACGACCGAGGACGGCGAGCGGTGCGATCGCGGCCGAACGCAGCGCCCCCAGGCCCTCGATCGCCTCGAACAACTCGCCTCGCGCGATCTTCACCCCGATGTAGTGGACCCAGCCCCAGAACCGGTCCTCGATCCACTGCGGGTCCCGCTGCGGCCACCTGGCCGGGCCACCCGGAGTCAGATCGACGGTGTCGTCCCGCTGCCAGAGCACCAGGCCGTCCTCCACCCGTTCATGCAGATCTTCCTGCGTGACGAACTTCAGATCGACGTGCAGCAGGGGCGGCCCGTAGAGCGCGATCAGCAGCCGCCGCTCGCCGACGTGTTCGCCGGTGAAGCTCGTCAGCAGCGGGCCGAGCCGGCCGGCGAAGGTCCGGGCGTCGGCCAGGACTGCCGCATGCCCCTCCGGAGTGCAGACGAGCACCAGATCCAGGTCCGAGTACTCGTCACTCGTCCCGGTCGCGATCGATCCGCCGGCGACGACGGCCAGCAGCCGCTCGTCGGCCGCGGCCTCGGCGACGACAACCTCCGCAATCTCCCGAAGGTGCGCAGGAACCTGGTCGATCGGTGTGGTCACAACTCCTCCTCGGGGTGCGTGGTCAGTGCGTGAGCATCAGGATCAGCCGGACGACGAAGGACAGCGCGAGGACCGCGACACAGGCGATCCGCAACGGCGTCGTACTCGGTCGCAGCGGCAGGAACACGCCCAGCAGCAACGGAATCGAGGCGATCATCATCCAGGTGTACGAGTCGTCCATGACGTCGAGAGTGCGGTGACTGCACTCCAGGTACGCCGTGACGTCCGTCGGGCAACTGGCGTTCGCTCCGGCGTAGTGGACGATCTCGACCACCGCAAGCACGAGATTCGCGATCACGACCAGAAAGGCCGTTGCCCGCCACACCTGATCCTTCGTCCGTACGTCGTCCTGAACCCACACCGCAGCCACGCTACTGCTTGTCCGGTGCATTCTCCTGGCAATTACCGGACTGAGAGACCGCCCCAGCGCGGCGCGTACGACGGTACGACCGACTGGCAGTCGACGATCTGCGGAGCGTCGGCGGCGAAGCCCCAGATCCAGCCCAGGCGGTCGATCCGGCCGTCCTTCAGTGAGAACGAGACCGGCTTGCCGACCTTCGCCGGGTCGTTCGACGCGGTCACCACGCCGGTCGCGACCGCAACGGGTCCGCCGGCGACCAGGCAGTCGATCCGGCCCTCGACGTCCACCCCGGACCCACGCCGATCCGCGAAGTGGAAGTCCCCCTGAACTTCCGTCGGGTTGCCGCCGGCCGGGACCCGAGCCGCGAGCTGGAACCGCAGCGTGGAATCACCGAGCAGCGCGGCGACCGTGGTCCCGCTGTCGGCGGCCTGCGCGACCGTCGTACCGCCCGCCGCCTGTGCCTGCCGGGCGCCGTGGACCTGGAAGCCGCCTTCGGTCAGCGGGAACGTCGGCGCGGTGCCCTGCAACAGGCTCACCGGCGCGCCGAAGAAGCCCCAGATCCAGCTGATCCGGTCCTGCCGGCCGCCGTCGTACACGGTCAGCGAGACGTTCTTCCCGACCATCTCCAGCGGCAGGCCCGGGTTGTCGGCCGCGTCGATCACACCGGTGACCACCGCCACCTCGTCGACAGCCTTCAGGCTGGTGATCGGGCCGCTGAACTCCGCGAGCAACTTCCCGTCCGGCTTGCGGTGTACGACGTGGAAGGTTCCGGACGGATGCAGCGGGTCGGTGGCCCGCCCGTCGATCTCGAACCTGACCGGATCGCCGGCGAAGTCGAGGCCCCACTCCGGCCCGAGCGTGCCGCCACCCGCGCCGACCACCCGCATGACGCCCGTCGAACCGCCATGGTCGTTGCCAGCAGCAACCGCCGACGGCACTGCACCGGCGGTCACCATCAACACCAGTGCCCCGACGACCAACCGCCGTACGAATCTCCGGCTTCCCACGCGAACCCCTCCTCGGTCGGCCCGCCGCGTGCGGGCCACCGAGAAGACGTTTCCATCCGGACAGCGGCCGGGGATCCATCCCGAGAACCAACCGTCTCCCTCCGTCGGGGGAGATCAGCGCTGGTACGGCTGCGGTGCTCCGTTGACGGTGGTGAAGATCGAGTAGACCGAGGTGGTCGCGGTCACGAAGAGGCGGTTGCGCTTGGCGCCGCCGAAGGTGAGGTTGGACACCGTCTCGGGGACGAGAAGCTTGCCGAGCAGCGTGCCGTCCGGGTGGTAGACGTGCACACCGTCCGCCGCCGAGGCCCAGATGCGGCCCTCGGTGTCGAGGCGGATGCCGTCGAAGATCCCGTTGCCGCACTCGGCGAACAGTGCGCCGCCGGACAGCTTGTCGCCCTCGACGGTGAAGACGCGGATCGTCCCCTCCTCCGAATCGGTGATGTAGAGCAACGATTCGTCCAGCGAGAAGACCAGCCCGTTCGGGCGGTTGAAGTCGTCGGCGACCCGGGTCAGTACGCCATCGGTCGAGACCCTGTAGACGTGACAGCCGCCGGTCTCGATCTGGCCCTTGTACCCCTCGTAGTCGCTGTCGATCCCGTACGCCGGGTCGGTGAACCAGACCGAGCCGTCTCGCTTCACCACCACATCGTTCGGGCTGTTCAGCCGTTTCCCGTCGTACTCCGAGGCCAGCACCGTGATCGCGCCGTGGTGCGCGGTCCGGGTGACCCGCCGGTTCCCGTGCTCGCAGCTGACGAGGCGGCCCTCGGTGTCGAGCGTGTGCCCGTTGGTGTTCCCGGCCGGCTGCCGGAACACCGACACCTGGTACGACGTCTCGTCCCAGCGCAGGATGCGGTCGTTCGGGATGTCACTCCAGAGCAGATAGCGGCCGGCCGGCGAGTACACCGGTCCCTCCACCCACCGGCCCCCGGTCCACAACCGCTCGAGCAACTTGTCTCCACGGATGCCGGCGAACCGGTCGTCCAGCGATTCCCAGACGGCCGGCGCGGTTCCGGCCAACGGCTCGAGGATGGTCATCAGCACTCTCCAAGGGCTCGACTGTGCGTCAGCCGGAGAGCCTATTCCCTCGGGGCCGCCCATGGTTGCGGTGCGCCGGATGCGGTCAGCAGCCAAGACCAGACCGCGTTCGTCGCGGTGATGAACAGCCGGTTGCCCTTCGGCCCTCCGAACGTCAGGTTGGAGACGACGTCGGGCAGCAGCAGCTTGCCGATCAGCGTGCCGTCCGGGTCGAAGCAGTGCACACCCTCGTGCGTCGCGGCCCAGACCCGACCCGCGTCGTCCAGCCGGATGCCGTCGAACATGCCGGCCTCGCAGGGCGCGAACACCTCGCCGCCGATCAGCTTGTCGCCGTCCACCTCGAAGCGGCGGATGTGCTTGCCCGGGGTGTCGACGACGTACAACTGGGACTCGTCGAGCGAGAACGCCAGCCCGTTCGGCCGGATGAAGTCGTCCGCGACCACGCTCAGCGCGCCGTCCGGGGCGATCCGGTAGACGTGGCAGCCGTCGACTTCCTGCCCTGCCGCGTGACCCTCGTAGTTCGACGTGATCCCGTACGGAGGGTCGGTGAACCAGATCGAGCCGTCCCGCCTGACGACCACGTCGTTCGGGCTGTTCAGCCGCTTCCCGTCCAGGTGTGACGCCAGCACCGTCCGCGTCCCGTCGTACTCGGTCCGGACGACCTGGCGCTCGCCCTGGGAACAGCTGACCAGGCGGCCCTCGCGGTCGATCGTGTTGCCGTTGACGTACCCCGACGGCTGGCGGAAGACGCTCACGTCGCCGGAGACCTCGTCCCAGCGCAGCAGCCGGTCGTTGGGGATGTCGCTGAAGATCAGGCAGCGCCAGGCCGGTGAGTACGCCGGTCCCTCCAGCCAGCGGCCGCCGTCGTACAGGCACTCGACGTACTCGTCGCCCGCGATCTTGCCGAACCGCTCGTCGAGCACCTCGAGCTCGGCCCGGATCCGGGTCGGCGCGGCGGACAGCGTGATGGTCATGTCCCTCCTCTATAGAATGTCATCCTGCTACAGTTCTAGATCACAGGATGAGGTTTGGTAAAGGGTGACAATGACCATAGATGAGACCGACCGCAAGCTGCTCGCCGAGCTCCAGCTGGACGCGACCCAGTCGTACGCCACGCTCGGCCAGGTGGTCGGGATGTCGGCCGGGGCCACGCACGAGCGGGTCCGGAAGCTGAAGGCGGCCGGCGTGATCCGGCGGACCGCGGTCGAGGTCGACCCGGCCGCCGTCGGGCAGGGCGTACTGGCGTTCGTCCTGCTGGACGCGGACGCCTGGATGGGCGACGAGCCCACCCTCCGCGCGCTGGAGGAGATCCCGGCCGTCCAGGAGGCGCACATCATCGCCGGCCCTGCGTCCGTCCTGGTGAAGGTGCGCACGGCGACCACCGAGGACCTGCAGGCGACCCTGCGCGCTCTGCACACGGTGGACGGCGTCACCAGCACGCAGACCATCGTCGTGCTGGAGTCCTGCTTCGAGCGGCCGCCCGCTGTGATGTAGCCGGGATGTGAGGAACGCCCTCCCCGCTGGAGGCCCGCTTGACCCTAGACTCAGGCTGGCCGAAGGGAGTCAGCTGTGTCCGACAGCAAGAAGATCACCAAGGTGTTGATCGCCAACCGTGGCGAGATCGCCGTCCGGGTCGTCCGGGCCGCCGCCGACGCGGGGCTCGGGAGCGTCGCCCTGTACGCCGACCAGGACCGCGACGCCCTGTTCGTCCGGCTCGCCGACGAGGCGTACGCGCTGGACGGTTCGACACCGGCCGACTCCTACCTGAACATCGCCAAGATCCTCGACGTCGCGGCCCGGTCCGGCGCCGACGCCGTCCACCCCGGCTACGGCTTCCTGGCCGAAAACGCATCCTTCGCGCAGGCCGTTCTGGATGCCGGACTGATCTGGATCGGTCCGCCGCCGTCGGCGATCGACTCCCTCGGCGACAAGGTCAAGGCGCGGCACATCGCCGAGAAGGTCGGCGCACCACAGGTTCCCGGTACGCCCGACCCGGTCGGTGGGGCCGACGAGGTGGTGGCCTTCGCTGAGGAGTACGGGCTGCCGATCGCGATCAAGGCGGCGTACGGCGGTGGCGGCCGCGGGATGAAGGTCGCGCGGACGCTGGAAGAGATTCCCGAGCTGTTCGAGTCCGCGACGCGCGAGGCTGTGAGCGCGTTCGGCCGGGGTGAGTGCTTCGTCGAGCGGTACCTGGACAAGCCGCGGCACGTCGAGACCCAGTGCCTGGCCGATGCCCACGGCAACGTTGTGGTCGTCTCCACGCGAGACTGCTCACTGCAGCGCCGGTACCAGAAGCTGGTCGAGGAAGCGCCTGCGCCGTTCCTGACCTCATCGCAACTGGAGACGCTGTACACGTCCTCCAAGGCGATCCTGCGTGAAGCCGGGTACGTCGGCGCCGGTACCTGCGAGTTCCTGGTCGGTCAGGACGGGCTGATCTCGTTCCTCGAGGTGAACACGCGCCTGCAGGTCGAGCACCCGGTCAGCGAAGAGGTCACCGGGCTCGACCTGGTCCGGGAGATGTTCCGGATCGCTGACGGCGAGGAACTCGGGTACGACGATCCCGTCGTGTCGGGGCACTCGATCGAGTTCCGGATCAACGCCGAGGACGGCGGACGCGGCTTCCTGCCCGCACCGGGCACGCTGACCCGCTGGCACGCGCCGTCCGGCCCGGGCATCCGGCTCGACGGCGGCTACGACCAGGGCGAGACCGTGCCGGGCGCGTTCGACTCGCTGGTCGCGAAGCTGATCGTCACCGGCCGGGACCGCACCCAGGCACTGGAGCGGTCGCGGCGCGCGCTCCGCGAGTTCGTCGTCGAGGGAATGCCGACGGTCATCCCGTTCCACTCCGCCGTGGTGTCCGACCCGGCCTTCGTCGGCGACGACGGCTTCAAGGTCCACACCCGCTGGATCGAGACCGAGTACGACAACCAACTCACGCCGTACGACGGACCCACCGCTGAGATCCCGGAACCCGCCGAACGCGAGAAGGTGACCGTCGAGGTCGGTGGCAAGCGCCTCGAGGTCGTGCTGCCTGCTGGACTCGGCGCGTCCGCGGTCTCGGCTGGCGGCGGCGCTGGCGCTGGCGTTAAGAAGAAGCCCGCACGTCGGGCGGGTGGCTCGGGCAAGGCCTCGGCCGCTTCCGGCGACTCTCTGACCTCGCCGATGCAAGGCACCATCGTCAAGCTCGCCGTAGAGGAAGGCGCGACGGTGGCCGAAGGCGACCTCATCGTCGTCCTCGAGGCAATGAAGATGGAACAACCCCTCAACGCCCACAAGTCCGGCACGGTCACCGGCCTCACCGCCGAGGTCGGCGCAACCGTCACCGCCGGCGCCATCCTCTGCGAAATCAAGGACTGATCAAGCACGCCTCGAAACCGACTGCAGGCCGAACTCGAAGGTGCCGTCGGGTCCGGCGAGATAGCCGGCCTGTCCAACCGGGCTCGCAGATGGGGGAAGTCCGCGGCGATCTCGTGCGCTTTCGTCAGCGTGTCCTGCACCGCCTGCTCGCGATCCCGTCCACCGCGAAACCTGCTTTGTCGTAGACGGCGAGGGTCCGGTCGTCGTATCTCGACTTCCCCGGTCCGTTCGGCAGGTAGCTCCCGAAGGCCTGCCCGAACCACGAGTGCCGGGTCAACATCCCGTGCAGGCCGACCGCCGGCTCCGAGGCTGCCGTACGCCAGTCCGTCGCCTCCAGATCCGGAAGCTCGATCTCCGCCACGATCGCGTCTCCCGCCAACTGGACCAGCTTGCCCTTGGTCGTGATGTGCCAGTAGATCGCGGCTGCCGCCAATCCCAGCCGCTGGCCGAGCACCCAGCATCCCGCTTGCCGCAGTTGTTGCACTAGGCAACATCCACAGACCCGGCCGTCTGTGGACGAGAAGTACTTGACCTGTGGATAACAAAACACCTTGAAAACAAGGGCTTCTGAGCTTCGGAAACTGTCGGTGGCGGTGACTAGAGTTTGTGGCATGGAACTACTGGGCCAGCGACCGGTGTGGTCGATGAGTGGCGCGGAGAGACTCGCCACCCTCGACGCGCTGCATGCCGAGCTCGCCCGCCTGGAGACCTACCGTCTCCACGTGATCTCCGGCCTGGACGACATCGGATACGCCCAGGAGATCGGCGCCCACGACACCACCCAGTTGCTGGCCTTCCGCTACCGCATCGACCGCCCCGAGGCGCGCCGCGACGTACGCCTCGCCCTGGCTCTGTCCAAGTACGCCGAGGTAAAGGCCGCCCTCCCCCCAACCGACCACCCTGTCGATCCAGACCAACCCGTCGATCCCGGCCAATCGGTCGATGCCAGCCAGCCCGGAGATCCAACTCGGCCGGACGCCCCAACTCAGGCAGACGAGCCGGGCCTGCACGACGATGAGACTGACGACCGGGACAGGGCGACCGATGTACACATGCGACCCGCCCAGGCCGACGCGATCGTCTCCGCGCTCGAGCGAGTCCCGAGCACTGTCCCCGCCGAGGACATCGCCGTCGCCGAGCAGCAACTGGTCAACCTCGCCCGCCACCTCTCTCCCGGCGAACTCCGCAAAGCCGGCCAGCGGATCCGCGACGTACTCGACACCGACGGCCCCGAGCCCGACGAACGGAAGGCGTACGACCGCGAGAGCCTGACTCTCTTCACCGCCCCCAACGGAGTGAGGTTCCGCGGCTACCTAGCCAACGAGAACGCCGAACTCCTCAGATCCCTCATCCACGCCGGCGCCCGCCCCCACAAGACGGTCGACGGCCGGCTCGACCCCCGCCCCCGCGACAAGCGCCAAGCCGACGCCCTCACCACCGCCCTCACCATCGCAGCCACCGCCTACGACACCAGCCCAACCCAGGCCCGCAAACCCTCCACCCCCGCCCCCACCACACCAGCCACCGACAGCACCCAAGGCCCCCACACACCACACGCGAAGGCCAAGTCGGGCAGCCACACGCCAACTGCTCGCGCAGACACAGGCGGCGCAGCAGCTGCTGACGCCAACCCAGGCGATCGGACGGCAGGCGCTAACGCCAACCCAGGCGAGCAGACGACAGGCGCTAACGCCAACCCAGGCGACGCCACGGCAGCTGCTGACGCCAGCCAAGGCGATCGGACGACAGGCGCTGACGCCAACCCAGGCAATCGGACGGCACGCGCTAACGCCAACCCAGGCGAGCAGACGACAGGCGCTGACGCCAACCCAGGCAATCGGACGGCACGCGCTAACGCCAACCCAGGCGAGCAGACGACAGGCGCTAACGCCAACCCAGGCGACGCCACGGCAGGCGCTGACGCCAACCCGGGCGATCGGGCGGCAGGCGCTGTTCCTGGGTTTGGCGCGAAGGCGACGATCACCGTCACGATCGACCTGCAGGATCTGAAGTCAGCTGCCGCGGATGCGACGGGCGAGGTGGTGTACGGCGACAACCTGTCCGCGGCCGCGATCCGGCGGCTCGCGTGCGACGCGAAGATCATCCCGCTCGTCCTCGGCTCCCACTCCGAACCACTCGACGTCGGCCGTGCCGAACGCCTCGTCAACCGCGCGATGCGCCGCGCCCTGAACGCCCGCGACAAAGGCTGCGTGGTCTGCGGCGCCCCACCGATCCAGTGCGACGCGCACCACGTACGCTCCTGGATCGACGGCGGCCCCACCGCGGTCTCGAACTTGGCACTTCTCTGCCGCCGCCACCACATCGACCTCCACGCAGGCGACTGGACTATCACGATCACCGACGGCGTAGTCCACGTCTCCCGCCCCACCTGGACCGACCCACCACCCATCCGAAGGGCGACACCGGCATCCCTCCGAGAAGCCGCGACCCGCGCGATCTGGGGCGAACCCTCCTCGACCGATCGGCGCGCGATCAAGCACACACCATCCCCCAACGATCGACCGCTCGCTCTCCATCCAGCCGGCGCCGTCCCCACAGATCGCCCGTTCGATCCCTGGCGCGACGCCGCGACCACCTCAGGCCCCGCGCCGTAGCGGCCCGCGATCATCACCATGCACCCACAACGACCACTCGCCGAACCCTGCCCGGCAAACAGCCGGCCCGTGCTTATCACCGCCCACCCACGACGACCACCCGCGCAGCCCTGCCCAGCAAACCGCGGACCCACGACGATCACCGCCCACCCACGACCACCACGCGCCCACCCTGCCCAGCAAACTGCCCGCCCGCGACCATCACCGCGCACCCGCGACCACCACTCGCCCAACCCTGCCCGACGAGCGGCCGCGACCTGGCGATGGGACGGCCGACCACGGCCTCCATCACCGAAGCCCGACGCATCGGCACCGACGTGACGGCAACGGCATAGACCCGACGCATCGGCACCGACGTGACGGCAACGGCATAGACCCGACGCATCGGCATAGACCCGACGCTGCGACCCTTATCCGGCAAGGGGACGCCGATCCGGCGAGGGCACCGATCGACCGCGCCGCCGCCACCCCGGGACGACCGCTCGCCCTCGCTGATCAGCCAACGGCCGTCACGTGGTTGTGGTGGGGACGAGGACACCACCACCGATGATCGACTGTGCGGTCCATCCAGGTAACGCCGTCCGCAGAGCCCTCCGTCGCCCCTCTGGCACAACGCAGTGATCAGCGATCATCCCGGAACCCGCGCCGCACCCAACCCCCGGACCTGCCCGCGCCTCACCGGAACCCCGGGCCTGCACCCGGGACGACCGCTCGCCGAGCGCTGACCAGCCAACGGCCGTCACTTGGTTGTGGTGGGGACGAGGACACCACCGGCCGATGATCGACCGTGCGGTGCACCCAGGTAACGCGGTCCGCAGAGCCCTCTGTCGCCCCCTGGCACAACGCAGTGATCAGCGATCGTCCCGGAACCCGCGCCGCACCCAAACCCCGCGCCCGCACCCGCGCCCAACCCCCCGCGCCCGCACCCGCGCCGCACCCAAACCCCAGGCCCGCGCCGTACCCGAACCCCAGACCCGAACCCCGGACCCGCATCCCGAGTCTGAACCGGGCACCCGGGCCCCGGACCCAAACCGCCAGACCCGCACGCGAGCCTCAACCGGCAGCCGCACCCGCTGGCCCGCTGGTGATGTTGAGGGGCGATAGCGGGTAGCCGTCGTGGAGGAGTGCTGTCAGCCGGACGCCCAGGTCGGGTGGGAAGACGGGGTCTGGCGTCGCTACGAGTGCGTCGGCGGTCCACCAGTGGAAGCCGGTGACGTAGGTCTGCTCCTCGGGGGTCAGCGCCTGGAGCGATGGTGTGAAATGCGGCGTGCGGGCAACGAACCATCGCTCATCCGTGTCGGTCTGCTTTCCTCGCCAGGAGTAGAGATGCCGTCGGCGCCAGACCTCCGGCCCGATCTCCACCTCGCGTTGGCCGGTCTCCTCCAGGATCTCGCGACGACCGGCGGCGACGGCGTCCTCACCGTCTTCGATGCCGCCACCGACCGGGTACCAGATGGGTTCGCGTTCAGCCGATTCACGGCCGCGCAGGAGGAGCAGCCGGTCGGTCTGATCGAGGAGCAGGATCTTGACCGTCCGCCGAACTGGCACGGCATGCCTCTCGGGCATCAGGCGGGCTTGATGGAGAGGTCGGTGACTTCGGATTCGCGGAGTGCCTTGACGACTCGGTCCGTGGCGGCGAAGTGCCAGAACTGGAAGCCGGTGGAGAAGTGCAGGTCCTTGGTGGTGTCGTCGTCGAGGACGGCGAGGCCGACGAAGTCGCCTAGCGATTGACCGTCGCGGTCGAGTACCTCGACCGGGAAGGTGCGGTACCCCGTCGCGCCGATCGACTCCAGTACGTCGACGAAGCGACGGGACGCGATCTTGGCGGCGCCGGTCGTCCAGACCAGGTCGCCCAGCCGCGTCCCCCGGTTCGACTGCACGAACCGGGGGACGAAACCGAGGCGCTCGGTCTCACCGTTGGGGATGAGCTGGTAGACGTCGGAGCCGTCCGGAAGCAGCCATGGGACCGGGCTCGGGCGCCCCTCGAACTCGATCAGCACCCAGACGTCGCGGTTGGTCGAGCGTGCCTCGAGGAGATAGGTCATGGGCAAGTGTAGGTATACAAGCCCTGGATGGAGTCCTTGTAGGCCAGGACCTGGGCCGCGGTCGGCGCCGGGTTCTGCTCGAAGAACGTCTGCCAGTGCAGGTTGTAGTCGTAGGCCATGCTCTGATGGTTGCCCGGGACACCTGTTCGCGAGCACCACCAGCGCAGGTAGATCGGGTCGTGAATGTTCGGGATGCCCGCCGCGTTGAACTGCGTCTCGAACTTCTGCGGCAGCGTGTGGTGGGCCTGTGACTCGGCCTGCGCACCGTGCGTCTGCAGCGTGAGATTGGGGATCTTGTTGGTGTTGGTGAACGGCAGGCCGATCCAGAACAGGCTGGACTTGACGCCGGTCGGTTCCAGGCCCGGCGGGCCCATCTCGGCGGTGAACTCACCGTCCTGACTGATCCCCCAGTCGTCCGGCTGGGCGGCGCACTCCGGCGGCACCGTCATGTCCGCCGTGACTTCCTTGAGGTCCTCGAGACCCTTCGGCTCCTCGCCCGGATCGCCGGGAACCGTGACGACCTGCGGATCCGAATAGACGTTGACCGAGTCGAGGTCCGCCGTGATGCAGTAGATCCGGAACCGGACCTGCGCCAGCGACGGAGTCGCGCTGTAGTTGCCCAAGGTGATGGACAGCTCGACCTGCATGCCCGGCAGGACGACGACGCGAGCGTTGACGTCGACCGAGCTGCCCGGACTGACGGTGTAAAGACCGGCAGGAGCCGCGAGTGCGGCCTGGGCGTGTGCGGTCAGCGGCACGATCGCCAGTACGGCGGCGCCGAGACCGATCAGGGTCTTGCGGATGAAGGTACGCATGATCATGCCGCCCTCAGCCCAGGACTACTGGCTTGTCCCAGCCGTAGCACAGGTCCTTGGTCGGCCAGGACTTGTCCACGCAGGTCTGCCACAGGACCGTGGTCCCCTTGCCCATCGGAACCGGGCCGATGGTGAACTCTCCGCATCCCAGGTTGTTCGGGATCGTCTGTACGGCGCCGCCGACGGTCTTCCACTGCACAGAGACCGAATCGTCGTCGCACGCCGTGTCGTAGACCCAGATGTGCTTGAAGACCAACTGGAACTCTCCGCGGGCTCCCGTGATGGTCTGGGTCCTGGTGACCTCGGTGGTCCGGGCCGACGCCGGCAGCGCGGCGGCGAGGAGGCAGAGCGGATGCGATACCGATGCCGGCGATGAAGCGATGCTTGCGCATGGCAACTCCTTGGTCGGGGCGGTGACGTGCCTGAGGCTAGGGAGGTGGCCTGGCCCGTGGCGCGGGTTTTGCATCTTGCTGCAGTGCCCTTTGCACCTTGTTGCAGAAAACCGCCGCCGTCCGGCTTGGTGGGGGGCTTGACAGACAGTTCTCAGGTTGAGGCGGTAGGTTCCCTGCAGACATCTCGTGAGGAGGGTTCTGCATGTCCAAGAAGACCCATCAGCAGCAGCTTGCGGCCCGGAAGGCGAAGCGGCAGGCCGAACGGGCGGCTGAGCACGCACGGCAGCGACGGAATGTGGCGATCACGATCACGGCGATCGTGGCGGTCGTCGTGGTCGTGGTCGGGGTCTTCGTGGTGATCGGGACCGGGAACGACGGGGACACGCCGACAGCCGGGGCGTCCACGGCGCCGACCGAACTGCCGGCGTCGGCCGGGCCGGACAACAAGCCGAAGAGCATTCCGACCGCGATGGCGGCGGCGCCGAAGCGGGCGACCCCGCTGCCGGCCGAGGTGAGCTGCACGTACAAGAAGGGCGCCGAGCCGGCCAGCAAGAAGGTGAACCCGCCGGCCGACGGGAAGGTCAAGGCGTCGGGTACGTCGAACGTCAGCCTGGACACGTCCATCGGCGACCTGCAGTTGAAGCTGGACAGCTCGCTGGCGCCGTGCACGGTGAAGAGCTTCGTCAGCCTGGTCGGGCAGAAGTACTTCGACGGGACGAAGTGTCACCGGCTCACGGTGGGTGAAGGGCTGCAGGTACTGCAGTGCGGCGACCCGTCGGGGACCGGGAGCGGCGGGCCGGGGTACAGCTTCGCGGATGAGGTGTTCCCGACGCTGAAGTACGGTCGCGGGACGCTGGCGATGGCGAACTCCGGGCCGAATACGAACGGGAGCCAGTTCTTCATCGTGTACGGCGATGCGTCCGGGCTGGGGCCGCAGTACACGGCCTTCGGGACCATCGACGAGCCGAGCCTGAAGCTGATCGACAAGGTCGCGCAGGCGGGCGTCGCCCCGCAGCAAAGCCCGACCGACGGTGCTCCCATCACCCCGGTGGAGATCAAGACCGCTACGTCGGCTGCCTGATCAAAGGACAAACCGCGCCGCCCGTCCCTCCGGAGGGACGGGCGGCGCGTGTATTTCAGAAGCGCGCTGGCTATACCAGACTCAGGCCAGGAGGCTGTAGTTGGAGCGGGGCCAGGACAGGAGGGCTTGGATTTGGGTTATGCCGGCTTGCTCCAACAGTTGCACGGGGCCTTCGGCGAAGTGGTAGAGGTTGGTGGCGGGGTCCCGTGCCTCGGTCCAGGCGCGGTCGGCGTACGCCTGCATGGTCTTCTTGTAGCGCTGGTCGGGGGCGACCGAGTCGAGGATCAGCAGGTTCTTGAAGTAGATGGAGTTGAAGCGCGTCGGCTGCTTCCACAGCCGGTCCTCGGCGCCGTAGAAGGCGAGTGACGCGTTCGCGACCGACTTCGCGTCGCGGAGGTACTGCCCGTCACCCGTTGCCTTGAACAACAACACGCCGGCGCCGAGCATCACGCCTTGGTTGTAGCTCCACTGGGTCTTCTCGACGGTCCCGGCCAGGTCGATGTGGTCCCAGTACAGACCGTTCGGCGCCAGCATGCAGGTCTGCGCCCACTCGTACATCCGCTTCGCCCAGGTCAGGTACGACTTGTCCCGGGTGAGCAGGTACAGATGCGCACCGAGCTCCGCGCCCGGCCCGTTCGACACCGTGTTGCGGTCCTGACTCCACGGCGCCTGCGTCCAGTACACCCCTCCGGCGCACGGGTGCGACGGGTCGGTGTCCCAGCCATGTACGACGAGCGCGAAGATCTCGCGAGCGCGAGCCAGCGCCGCGCGGTCCCCGGTGCGCTTGTAGTGCTGGACCAGGTTCAGCCCGATCCACTCGTTGTCGTCGTAGAACTTGTCACCACCCTGGCCGAGCGGCGGCCGCACGTACGAGTCGTAGCCCTTCGGCGTCGTCCCGGCGTTCCAGTACGGCTCGTACGCCGCGATCCGCCGATCCGCCTCCTCGGACGCCTCCTGGCCCGCGCCGGGCACCCCGGCGAGGTTCTCGGCCGCGATCGCCGCCTGCGAGTACGGCCAGACGTAGGAGTACGGGTTGGTCTGCGTGTTCGGGTACTCCTCCAGCAGGAGCCCTTGCTGCCCTGCGTCGAAGTACTTGTTCAATGCCTCGTACGACGCCTTGGCGCGGGAGGCCGGACCGGTCACGGCGTCAGCCGCCGTGAGGTGAAGTGATCCGAGGACAGCGACCGCGAGCACACCCGCCGCGATCCGACTTGATATACCAAATTTCCTGGGCATCGACCTGCTCCTCCTGGGCGGTGGCGGTTGACATCGATGTCACGTTCTAACCGGCGGACCGACACCCCGTCAATGCCTCAGCGATCCAGCGTCATGGACGGATCAGTTGGTATATCAAGGGGATCGACCGGGAACGCGATCCAGCCGGACCGCAGATGCAACCGGATCCGGAACTGGTCGGCGGTCAGCGCCCGCTTCCCCTTCGACCCGACGGCCTCCACGGTGACCGCCCGCCCACCGGACGGCCCGACCCCGGTCCGCTTCACCACCCGCAGGCTCTGGATCGTCCCGACAGCGAAGGCCCCTTCTATCTCCGCCGCCGTCCGCGTCACCGTCCAGGTCACGTTCGGATTCCCGTTGCCCGGGTACGCGTCCCAGCCGTCCGCCTTCATCACCTGGTAGGGAATCGGCCCGGCCGCCGTCGCCCCGCCGTTCGACGACGAGAACTCCGCGATGATCGGCTTCCCCTTGTACAACCGCACCTGCCCGACGGTCGCGGCGATCGCGGTGTTCGTCGACGACTTCTCCGAGTCGTAGCCGCCGTACACCTGGCAGGCCGTCGTGTCACACAGGTCGTACGCCTTCCGCGTTGCCCGGCCCCGATGGAAGACGGAATAGGTGCGCGCGGCAACCGCCTGCGCCTGCAGGGCGGCCGGCTTCCAGCTGGACACGGCCTCCCGCGGTACGACGCCGCGCAGGTAGTACTCGAGTGACACGACGTTCACCGTGTCCAGATGCACACCGGACACGTCGACCGCCCGCAGTGCACCGCGATACCGCCGTACGGCGCCGCTCGGCAGGATCAGCCCGATCACCGGTGCACCCTCGAACTGGGTGATGCCCGGGAACGTCTTCCACAGCGTCCACTGGCGGGTCTTGGAGTTGAACGAGCTCACCTTGGTGCCGTGGTCGCCGTACGGATCGATCGTCCACTGGTTCCGGGTCGATGCCCTGGGCAACTCGTAGACCTTGCGGGTGACAAGGTCGCGGACCTTCAGGTGGTTCACCACGCCGACCCGGATGCCGTCGGTGGTGTCGGCGCTGACCCGGACCCGGATGCTGCCGGTCGCCTTACCCGTGGTCGTTCCCGGGTAGTAGAAGTCGAGGATCTGCTTGACCGACTTCCCCGCGATCGCCGCGCCCTGAGCGCCGTACTGCGACATCCCCCGGCCGTGGCCGAAGCCGCGACCGCTGATGGTGGTGTCCGTGGCCGCGGCCGGGTCGATCTCCCGCGCCTGCGCGGTCGCGCTGATCAACGTGGAGGACAAGACGATCGCGGCGACTGCGCGCTTGTTCATGTCGCACTCCTGTACTGGACGGTGATCGTGCGCCGGCTCTGGTTGTAGTTCAGCCAGCCGTGCTGGTACCGCTGCCGCGAGCCACCCGTCATCTTGTAGACCTCGGTGGTCGGCAGCCCGAGCCGCGACCGCTCGGCGCCGAGGCTGCGGTACTGCGAGCGGAACATGCCGACCGTCGAATGGGGGCCAGTAGCAACGGAGTAGAAGATGTCGCGATTCGCGAAGTCCGTCGCCTTCGTGTCGCGGTGCCCTGAGATCGTGAGCAGTTTGGTGCCGGCGAGCACCACGGTCGACTTCGGCGACCGGTAGTAGGCATCGAACTTCCATGCGATCACGCGCGCCGTCTTCTCCAGCATCGCCTGCGTCGGCGCAGCCTTCTCGAAGTTGCCGATCAACGCGATGCCGAGCGAGTTCGTGTTGAACGAGCCGGTGTGCGCACCGAGCACGGGCAACTGCGCACCGCCGTACCGGCCCTCGAAGACGCGGCCGAAGCGGTCGATGAGGAAGTTGTAGCCGAGATCGCACCAGCCTCGGCTCTTCACGTGGTACGCGTACATCCCGCGCACCATCGCGGCGACCTGCGTGCGGGTGTAGTCGTTACGATCCGCGGTGTGATGGACGAACGCGGCCAGCACGGTCTGCGTGTACTTCGGCCGCGCGCACGCCTTCCCGTTGTGACTGCGCAACCGCTCGTCCGCACCCCATTGCTTCCGGCTCGCCATCGCCGGCATCGGGTACGGCGTACTGCTCGCATTCGCCTGCACATCGGGCGGTTCAAAAGAATCACCGGCCAATACACCCGGCTGGATCAGCACCACTTTTGCATCGGCGACCGATGTACCGTCATTTGCTATAGCACTCGCCTGAACCCCGTTCGCATTGCCGACCCACAACGGTTCGGTACCGGATCGTTCAATTCCTTCACCAACCAATGGATCAGGGCTGTGTTCGTCCTCGACGGTCAATGGCTCCCACTCCGACCACTGCCCGTCGCGCTGGATGCGGACCTTCGCCTGCACCGCCTGCGTCCCCACAGGCCACGTGATGCCGACCATCGCGAACGGCTTCGTCTCATCAGCTGCAGAAGGTCCGTCGAGCGACAGTTCCTGGTACGACGGCTCGAGCTCAGCGGCCGTGGGCGGCAGGTTGGGGAGGACCAGTGAGACAACGGTGACAGCGAGCGGGAGCAGTCGGGAGAACGTGCTCATGGGCCAGCCTTCCGGCGGAGGTACGACGGTCGCTGGGCGGCGCTCATCGATTATGCGCGCTGTGTGACCGCTTTCCCGGTATTGCGTGACCCTGCGTGGCGGCGCGGTTTTGACGGATTCGATAGGCTCGGCGTAAAGCCGTCGAGGCTTGATCCCTACGTTTGAAGAGGCCCGGCATGGAACTCATCCTGATCATCGCGGTTGTGGTGATCGCGGTGCTGGCATATCGCTCGTACCGTCGGACCCAGCTGCAGAACAAGCAGCAGCACCAGATCACCGCCGCCGAACTGGAATCGGTGAAGCGGACCGCCGACGAGGACATCACCCGGTTCGGCGAGGAGCTGCAGGACCTCGACCTGGACATGGTGGGCAAGGACCTCGGCGACGGGGCCCGGCAGGACTACCAACGCGCGCTGGACTCCTACGAGTCGGCCAAGCAGGCGGTCGGCCAGGTCACCGAGGCGGATCAGATCAAGCACGTGATCGAGATCCTCGAGGACGGCCGGTACGCGGCCACCTGTGTGCGCGCTCGTGTGAACGGCGAGCCGCTGCCGCAGCGCCGCCCGTCCTGCTTCTTCAACCCGCAGCACGGTCCGTCCGTGGTGGACGTGACCTGGGCGCCGCCCGGCGGTGCGCCGCGTGAGGTGCCGGCCTGCGCGGCCGACGCCGAGCGGGTCCGCGCCGGTGCGGAGCCGGATGTCCGCAAGGTGATGGTCGGCCCGCAGCGGGTTCCGTACTGGGAGGCCGGCCCGGCCTACTCGCCGTACGCGCAGGGCATGTTCGGCGCGCTGGGCGGTGTGATGACCGGCATGTTCCTCGGCACGATGCTCGGCGGCATGTTCGCCGGCGGCGGCTACGGCGACTACGCGGCCGGGTACGACGGCGGAGGCGATGGTGGCGGTGACGGCGGCGGCGATGGTGGTGGCGGCGACGGTGGCGGCGACTTCAACATGGGCGACAGCGGCGGCGACTCCGGCGGCTGGGACTTCGGCGGCGGAGACTTCGGCGGCGGCGACTTCTGACCGACCGCTCCACAGGACCACCCGCGGACAGGTGTCCGCGGGTGGTTTTTGTTGCTAGCAGCAACTGGCAGACACACGACTTGGCGGGTTCAGGCCAGTGGGAATGTCTTGCTGGGTGTCGTGCGGGTGGTGAGGATCACGGCGACGAACCATCTGGGGAGGATCCGTGAGGCGACACCTTCGGCGTACCTTGATCGGCGTACTGGCGGCAGGGTTGCTCGCCACGTCGGCGGTGAATGCGCAAGCTGAACAGCAACCCGGCAAGGTCGAGCCGGCGCTGGCGGCGCAGCTCGATGCGGGGCAGTCCGGCTTCTGGGTGCGCTTCGCGCGGCAGCCCGAGCTGAAGTCCGCGGCACGGATCACCGACTGGAAGGCGCGCGGCGAGGCCGTCGTCTCCGCCCTGCGCACCAAGGCGGACAGCGATCAGGCCGGTGTCACGAAACTGCTGCGCGAGGCCAAGGCCGACTACGTCAGTCTGTACATCGACAACTCGATCTACGTCCGCAACGGCAGCCGTGAGCTCGCCGCCAAGCTCGCGGCCGATCCCGAGGTGGTGTCGCTGCGAGCCCCGAAGACTTACACGGTGCCGAAGGACGAGATCGTCTCGAAGGACGCGGCGAAGACCCAACTCGCGGCCGGGCCCGAGCTCGGCGTCAAGGCCATCCACGCCGATCAGGTCTGGAACCGGTACCAGGCGACCGGCCAGGGCATCGTGATCGGCAGCATCGACACCGGTGCGCAGTACGACCACCCTGCGCTCGTTTCGTCGTACCGGGGCACCAACGGTGACGGCACCTTCACCCACGACTACAACTGGTACGACCCGGCCAGAGTCTGTGCGACGGAGGCCCCGTGCGACAATGTCGGCCACGGCAGCCACACGACCGGGACCATGGTCGGTGACGACCACAACGGTCGCCAGATCGGAGTCGCCCCCGGCGCCCGCTGGATCTCGGCGAAGGGCTGCGAGACCGACCAGGTGTGCACCGACGTCGCGCTGGGCCTGAGCGCGCAGTGGATGCTGGCGCCCACGAAGCTGGACGGCTCGG
This sequence comes from Kribbella sp. NPDC050241, assembly GCF_044459685.1. Taxonomy (NCBI): domain Bacteria; kingdom Bacillati; phylum Actinomycetota; class Actinomycetes; order Propionibacteriales; family Kribbellaceae; genus Kribbella; species Kribbella sp. NPDC050241. The sequence continues at coordinate 1,193,447 of NZ_JBITJE010000002.1, read as the reverse complement.
ACCCGGATCCGTCGAAGCGGCCGAACATCATCAACAACTCCTGGGGCTCCCCGGTGAGCAACTCCTGGTACCAGGAGTACGTCAGGCAGTGGGTTGCCGCCGGCATCTTCACGACCTACGCGGTCGGCAACGCCGGATCCGGCTGCGCGACCGCCGGCTCTCCCGGCGACTACCCGGAGGCGTACGCGGTCGGCGCAGTGGACCCGCAAGGGGCGATCGCGAGCTTCTCCTCGCGCGGCAACCCGACCCGTGACGACATCAAACCGAACATCGTCGCCCCGGGCATTCTGGTGACGTCGAGCCTTCCCGGCGACAGGTACGGCATCATCAACGGCTCCTCGATGGCCGCGCCACACGTCAGCGGCGCTGTCGCCCTGCTGTGGTCGGCCGCGCCCCAACTGATCGGCGATCTCGCCGCCACCCGGGCGCTGCTCGACCGCACCGCACGCGACCACGACGACACCAGCTGCGGCGGTACTGCAGGAGACAACAACGTCTACGGCGAAGGCATGCTGGACATCTACGAGGCGGTCAGTGACGCGCCGCGCCCCAACGCCGGCCTGCTCACCGGAACCGTCACCGACAGCGTGGGCGCACCGGTGTCCGGGGCCCGGCTGAGCGCACCGAACAGCAATGTGGTCACGACCGGCCCCGACGGCAGGTACGAGCTGTACCTCGACGCCGGTGACCACGACGTGTCCGTGCAGACGTTCGGCTACGACACGCAGCACTTCGCCACCCACATCGACGCGCGCAGCACGACCACGAAGGACTTCCAGCTCGTCACCACGCCACGCGCGACGCTGAGCGGCCTGGTCCGCGACGGCTCGGGCCACGGCTGGCCGCTGTACGCCAAGCTGACGATCGACGGCGTCCCCGGCCAGTGGTACACGAACCCGGCCACCGGCCGGTACACGCTGGACATGCCGGTCGGCACCACCCACAAGCTGACGGTGCAGCCGGTGTACGGCGGTTACACCACCACACCGGTCGAGGTGCAACTGACCGACGATCTGGTCAAGGACATCAGCATCCCGATCGACCAGCGGTCCTGCAGCGCACCGGGGTACGACCCCCAGTGCCAGAAGGTCCGTGGCGGCCTGATCCAGGGTGTGGTCAAGGACGCGAACACCGGCCTGCCGGTGAACGGTGCCACCGTCACCCGGGCCACGCAGTCTGCGAAGACCATCACCACGCCGGACGACCCGACGCGACCAGACGGGTTCTACTGGCTGTTCGCGCCGGCCGGGACCGATAAGGCCACCGCCGCGATGCGCAGCTACCAGCAGCAGAAGAAGGCTGTCACGGTCCAGACCGACTGGGTCCGGACGCTGAACTTCTCGCTCAAGGCCGGGCGGCTGAAGGTGACTGAACCCGACGTGAGCGCGACGCTGCAGCTCGGCACGACCGCGCAGCGCACACTGACCATCACCAACGATGGCACGGCGCCGGCGTCGTACTCGCTGTCCGACGTCCAGCGCAGCTTCGAGTTGCAGGGTGGCAGTACGGCGGGATTCGCCGGGACGAGCTCCGCTACACCAGTTCGGCGTGTCCCCGTCCAGCCGGTCGCGGGCCCCGTCACCCGAGTCGAGGCGGCCCGGACAGACGCTGCCGCCCAACCGGCCGCCGAATGGTGGCTCCCGATCGCCAATCAGCCGCTCGCGCGTGAGGACATCGCCACCGCCACCCATGACGGTCTGCTGTACGCGGCCGGTGGCGCCGTTTCCGATCCCGCCAGCGGCACCGTCATTGTGCCGGTGTCCTTCGTGTACGACCCGGCGACGCTCGCCTGGCGACAGATCGCCGACATGCCCGAGGGCCGGCAGCGGCCGTCGGCCGGATTCGTCGGCGACAAGCTCTACGTCGTCGGCGGATGGGCCGGCGAAACCCACCAGGTGGCTGCGAAGACGCTGGTCTACGATCCGGCCTCTGATCGCTGGACGTCCGGGGCGGACAACCCGAAGCCCTGGGCCGCATCCGGCTCAGCGGTACTGGACGGAAAGGTCTACTCGGTCGGCGGCTGCGCGGGCGAGTGCCAGGTCGCGACGGCGGACGTGACTGCCTACGACGCGGCGCACAACAGCTTCCAGGTGCTGGCGCCGTACCCGGAGCCCATCTCCTGGCCGTCGTGCGGTGGCCTCGACGGCAAGGTGTACTGCGCCGGCGGCCTGACCGTGAACGAGGCGGGCACGCGGCCGAAGAGCACCATGCACAGCTACTCCTACGACCTGCAGACGAACAGCTGGTCCAGGGTCACCGACCTCCCGGTCGAACTCTGGGCGAGCGCGTACGCCGTCGCCAACGGGAAGCTCGCCATCAGCGGCGGGGTCGTGGGTCCCGACTCGACGCAGCTCACCAACGAGTCGTTCGAGTACGACGCGACGACCGACACCTGGACCAAGCTGCCGAACTCCTCCACGCCGATGTACCGCGGCGCCGGGGCGTGCGGGATGTACCGGGTCGGTGGTCTCGAGGACTCACGGATCGTCGCCAGCGCCGAGCAACTGTCCGGTCACGGCAACTGCGAGACGGCAGGCTCCGACGCGCCCTGGCTGTCGGAGACGGCCGCCAGCGGGACCCTGGCTCCCAACGGCAGTGTGACCGTCACGCTGACCGTCGACTCGACGCAGGTGACCCAGCCAGGTGTCTACCGCTCAGATGTCTCGGTCCGGGAGGACACGCCGTACGCCGTGTCGCCGGTTGCCGTCACGATGAACGCGCAGGCACCGGCCAGCTGGGCCCGGGTCTCCGGGACCGTGACCGGCCAGACCTGCGATGGCGCCACGGCGGCGTTGCCCGGGGCGACTATCGCGATCGACCGGCGGACGGACTCCTGGACGTTGGCCACGGCGAACGACGGCAGCTACGCCCTCTGGGTGCCTGGTGCCGCGGCGAAGGCGCGGGTCGTGGTCGCCGCGGACGGCTACCGGCCGGCCTCGGTAGACGTAGCGCTCCAGAAGGGAGCGAACGTGCTGCTGCCGTTCACCTTGCGGCCGTTGTACTGCTGAGCGGTCAGCTGCGGAGGTGGAGGCGGCGGGCGGCTTCGGCGATGGAGCCGGTGATGGAGGGGTAGACGGTGAAGGACTGGGCGACCTGATCGACGGTGAGGCGGGTGCCGACGGCCAGTGAGATCGGGTGGATGAGCTCACTGGCCCGTGGGGCGACGACGACGCCGCCGACCACGATGCCGGTGTTCGGCAGGCAGAACAGCTTCACGAAGCCGTCCCGGACACCCTGCATCTTGGCCCGGGCGTTGTCGGCCAGCGGCACCTTCACGACCATCGCCGTACTGCCGCCGGCGTCGAAGACCGCCTGGGTCAGGCCGACCGTGGCGATCTCGGGCGCGGTGAAGACGTTCGACGACACGGTCGACTGGTCCAGCGGGGAGACCGCGTCGCCGAGCGCGTGCGACATCGCGATCCGGCCCTGCATGGCGGCGACCGAGGCGAGCATGAGTACGCCGGTGCAGTCGCCGGCCGCGTAGACGCCACGGGCCGTCGTCCGGGACACCCGGTCGACCGTGACGAAGCCGCCGTCGCCGAGCGACACGCCCGACTCGACCAGTCCCATGTCGTCGGTGTTCGGCAGCGATCCGACCGCGAGCAACGCGTGCGAACCCTCCACCGTCCGGCCGTCGGTCAGGGTCACCACGACGCCGTCGCCGTGCCGCTTGACCGACTCGGCCCGGGACTTGCCCAGCACGGTCAGCCCGCGCCGCTTGAACACGTCCTCCAGTACGGCGGCCGCGTCGGCATCCTCACCGGGGAGCACCCGGTCCCGGGACGACACCAGGACGACGTCGCTCCCCAGGGCGTCGTACGCGCTCGCGAACTCCGCGCCGGTGACGCCGGAACCGACCACGATCAGTCGCTCCGGAAGTTGCTCGAGCTCGTAGACCTGCTCCCAGGTCAGGATCCGCTCGCCGTCCGGCTCCGAGCCCTTCAGGATGCGCGGCCTTGCACCAGTGGCGATCAGAACGACGTCCGCGTCCAGCCGTTCGTTGCCGACGACCACGGTCTCGGGGCCGTCCAGCCGGCCGCGACCCTTGATCACCCGGATCTTGTCGCGCTCCAGCCGGCGCTCGATGCCCTTGCCCTGGGCCGTCGCCAGCGCCTTCACGCGCTGGTTGACGACGGACAGATCGACCCGCACCGAGTTCGCCGGATCCTCGTCACCGTCATCCAGCCGGACACCCAGTTCACCGGCCTCCTCCACCTCGGTCATCACCTCGGCGGTGGCGATCAGCGTCTTGCTCGGGACTGCGTCGGTGAGCACGCCGGATCCGCCGATCCCGTCGGAATCGACAAGTGTCACCTCCGCTCCCAGTTGGGCAGCCGCACTGGCCGCTTCGTACCCGCCGGGACCGCCTCCGATGATCACAACTCGCGCCACGGGAGGCCATTGTTCCGTATCCTGTGTCGTCGTGACCCTGTACGCCGCGTTTGCGTCGAATCTGGACCCGAACCTGATGGCCGAGCGGTGCCCGTACTCGCCCCTGCGCGGGACCGGCTGGATCACCGGCTGGCGCCTCACCTTCGGCGGCGAGGAGCTGGGCTGGGAGGGCGCCATGGCCACCGTCGTCGAGGACCCGGCCGACCCGGCCAACCAGGTCTTCGTGGCGCTGTACGACATCCACCCCAAGGACGTCGAGCGACTGGACGAGTGGGAGGCGATCGACCAGGGCATCTACCGCAAGATCCAGGTGCGGGTGCAGAGCCTGGACGGCGAGCAACTGGCCTGGATGTACGTCCTGAACGCCTACGAGGGCGGCCTGCCGTCCGCCCGCTACCTGGGCATCCTCGCCGAGGCGGCCGAGGCCGCGGGCGCCCCGGACGACTACGTCGCCGACCTCCGCGCCCGCCCCTGCCAGTCTTCTGGCCATTAGAGCTAGCAGGCCGGTTATCGTGCGGTGGTGACCGTCAACGATGACCTCAGGGCAGCCGCCGAAGCCTGGCTGAGCGAAGATCCCGACCACGACACGCGCGCCGAACTGCGGCAGTTGCTGGCCGACGGCTCCGCCGAGGCCGCCGACGAGCTGGCCGACCGCTTCGCCGGCACCCTCGAGTTCGGTACGGCGGGGCTCCGCGGCGCCGTCGCCGCGGGACCGAACCGGATGAACCGGGTCGTCGTGATCCGCGCCGCCGCCGGCCTCTGCGCCTACCTGAAGGACAAGGGCCGCACCGACGGCCCGGTCCTGATCGGGTACGACGCCCGCCACAAGTCCGACGTGTTCGCGCAGGACACGGCGGCCGTGGTCCGGGGTGCCGGCCTGGAGGCCGTCCTGCTGGACCAGCACACGCCGACGCCGGTGGTTGCCTTCGGAATCAAGCATCTCAAGGCCGTGGCCGGCGTCGTCGTCACCGCGTCGCACAATCCGCCGCAGGACAACGGCTACAAGGTCTACCTGGGTGACGGCTCGCAGATCGTGCCGCCCGCGGACGCGGAGATCGCGGCGGCCATCGCGGCGGTCGGCCGGCTGGACTCGGTGCCGCGAGGAGACGACTGGCAGACCATCGGCGACGAGCTCCTCAACGCCTACCTGGACCGCATCGCCACGCTGGTGCCGGCCGACGCGCCCCGGGAGCTGAAGGTCGCCTACACGCCACTCCACGGCGTCGGACGGACCCTGGCCGAGGACGCGATCGCCCGCGCCGGGTTCGCCGTACCAGCGGTGGTGGCGGCGCAGGCGGACCCGGATCCGGACTTCCCGACCGTGTCGTTCCCGAACCCGGAGGAGCCGGGAGCGATCGACGCCGCCCTGGAGCTGGCCCGGGCCGTGGACGCGGACATCGCGGTGGCCAACGATCCCGATGCCGACCGGTGTGCGGTCGCCGTACCCGATCCGGCGGCCGATGGCGGCTGGCGGATGCTGCGTGGGGACGAGCTCGGCGCGCTGCTCGGTGAGTTCCTGCTGTCGCCGCGGCCCGATGGGGTCGCCGCGTGCTCGATCGTCTCGTCGTCGCTGCTCGGCAAGATCGCCGCGTCGTACGGCGTCCGGTACGTCGAGACGCTGACCGGGTTCAAGTGGATCGGGCGGGTTCCGGAGCTCGTCTTCGGTTACGAGGAGGCGCTCGGGTACTGCGTGGATCCGACCGCCGTGAAGGACAAGGACGGGATCTCGACACTGATCCGGGTCCTGCAGATGGCCGCCGCGGCGAAGGCCGAGGGGCGCACTCTGCTGGATCTGCTGGACGATCTGGCGCTCGGGTACGGCCTGCACGCCACGGACCAGCTGTCCGTGCGGGTCGAGGACGTGTCGCTGATCGGCGCCGCGATGGAGCGGCTGCGAGCCGTCCCGCCCACGTCGCTGGGCAGGTACACGGTCGAGCGGATCGACGATCTGAGCCAGGGCTCGAAGATGCTCCCGCCGACTGACGGGCTTCGCTACACGCTGTCCGAGGGAGCTCGGGTGGTGGTGCGGCCGTCGGGTACGGAGCCGAAGCTGAAGTGCTACCTGGAAGTGGTCGTGCCGGTGGCGGATTCGGATGTCTCGAGCGCCCGGAGCCAGGCAGCGAAGAACCTGACCGGCATCAAGCAGGCGCTCTCCACCGCACTGGGGCTGTAGAACGCGTGAGTGGTCAGCCGCTGGAGCGGAGCTTCAGCGGCTGACGGACCAGAACACCTGGCGGGTGGTTCCGGGGCAGGTCAGCGAGCCGCAGCCGCGGCGTCGGCTTCTTCGGCGCGCAGCGAGCTCTGCAGCGATGCGTGCAGGATCCGCAGCGTGCTGGTCGATTGCATCAGCGCGTCGCGCTCGTCCGGGTTCCGGTTGGCGAGGCTGGCGATCTCGTTGATGCTCGCCTCGATCCGGGCGATCCGGTCGGCGACCGAGCCCTCCTGGCTGCTGGCCTTGCGGATCGCGTCGGACGTGACCGTCCAGACGTCCTCCTTGTCGTTGGTCCGCCGGGACATGTCGACCATCTGGCTCAGTGCAGCCAGGTCGTGGTCGACCTGGGTCCGCTCCATCGGCACGGTGATCCCGGCGGTCGCCTGACGCAGCCGGGTGACATGACCCGACAGCTCCGACCAGGTGCTCCTGCCGCTCTTGATCTTGTCCAGCACCTTGGCGTACTCGGTGTTGAACTCGTCGTAGTTCACTGTCCTTGACTCCTGCCGTTCGACGCTCGACTTGGAACTGTAAGGCGTGCGGACCCGAAACAAGTAACCACACGATCGCAGATCGTGTAGGTGTCGGCAAAACGCAACAGCCGCCCGGTACGCCAACGCGTACCAGGCGGCCGAGTTACGTTCCACTGCAGGCTACGGCACAGTTTGGTCAGGCGACCGCCCAGGAGGCGGTGTTCCGAGCGGTCTTTCCGGTCAGCGGGCGAGTTTCTCGCCGAGGAAGCGCAGCTGCTCGGGCAGCATCCGGCGCCAGTAGCCAGCGGTGTGCGCACCGGCCTGCTGCCCACCGGCCGCGTGCAACTCCCGGCGCAAGTCCCCCGCCGCGTCGGCGAACGGGTCGTCCCGGCCACAATCGATGCGCACGGCAACATTCTCGAGGGGACGGCCGAAGACCTGGTGCTGCTCGAAGTCGTCTGCCCCGTCGAACGCGCCGTCCGCCACGTCTTCGTCGTACCGGCGCCACAACGCGGGGCTCATCGCACCGATGGCGACCGCGGATCGTCCGCCCGACAGCAGAGCGCCGTACCCACCCATCGACCAGCCGAGTACGCCGACCCGGTCGATGTGCAGTCCGCGTTTCGCCAGCAGAGGCAGGAATTCCGCGGACAGCATCCGCAGAGGATCGTCCCCGGTGGCGCGCGGATGCCAGTAGTTGTCCCGTCCCCCGTCCACGGTCGCCACCGCGAACGGCGGCGTACCGGACCGCATCGCCGCGGTCAGGTAGCGGTCCATCCCGAGATCGCCGATCGCGGACGTGTGATCCCCACCGCGCCCATGCAGCGCCAGTACGACGGGCAGTTCCGCGGACGACTCGTGTGGTCGGATGATGCTGTAGCCCACCGTCGTACGCCGGGCAGCGGACTCGAACGTCCCGGACTCCACCGGGCCAGGCGGCACATCGGGTACGACGCCGTCCGGGCCGCTCAGCCCGAGGACGTCGTGCACCTTCGCGCGGCCCGGGATCGCACCGGTCTCCAGACCGGCGACCGCGGCGACGCCGGCAATCGTGGCGGCGGCGCCGGTGCGCAGCAGGACGCGGCGTGACAGCAACGGCATCGGAACGCCGCCGGTCAGCGGAAGAAGGCGGCAACGATGGCGATGGCCGCGAGAACACCGGCGATGGTCAGCTCCGGCCGGGCCCAGGTGGTCACCACCTCACCGTTGGACTGTCCGGAGTACTGGCTCATGTAGGTCTCGATCCGGCCGACCACGAAGTCGGCGCGGGAGATCGAACTGTCGGCCGCCAGCTTGCGCCCGCCGACCCGCTGCTTCCTGAGATCGCGCATGACGAGTTGGACGCCGGGAGCACGCAGCCGGTTGTCGGCAGTGTGCACGCGCAGGATGTCGGCGACGTCGACGCCGGTCACCTTCGCCCACGGGATCAGATGGTCGCGCAGGTGGTTACGCAGCAGCAGATGCTCGGGGCTGAGGGTGACCGACGGCCGGATCAGACCGACGTACGCCAGCACCATCAGGATGCCGATCAGGCTGCCGACCACTAAGCCGGTGGCGGTCCGCCACTCCAGCACGATGTCGAGCAGGCCGACCGCGCCGATCACCATCACCACCACCCCGGTGATCCGGTTCGACGCGGACAGGTACTGCTCGCTCTCGGAGGACTTCGACTTCACCCGCACAAACTAACCGGCGACCGGTAGCAGGCATAGGACCAGTACGTCCCGACGGCTGACGCTGGCTGTCCGGATCCGCACTAGACTGCCGAAGTGACCACACTCGACAGCGGCGTCGACTCCTTGGCCGACGTGACCTCGTCCGAGGACCGGCTGCGCCGGTTCCTGCTCGGCCTGCCGGGCGTCGACCAGGTCGGCGCCGAGGCCAGGGCCGCCACCCTGAGCACGCGGTCGATCAAGACCACCGCCAAGGCGTACGCGCTGGACCTGGCCATCCGGATGATCGACCTGACCACGCTGGAGGGCCAGGACACCCCCGGCAAGGTGCGGGCGCTGTGCGCGAAGGCGATGCGGCCGGACCCGGCCGACTCGACCGCCCCGCAGGTCGCAGCGGTGTGCATCTACCCGGACCTGGTGGCCACCGCCAAGCATGAACTGCGCGGCTCCGGCATCAACGTCGCGAGTGTCGCAACCGCCTTCCCCAGTGGGCGTTCCAGCCTGCCGATCAAGATCCAGGACACCAAGGACGCGGTCGCGGCCGGCGCCGACGAGGTCGACATGGTGATCGACCGCGGCGCTTTCCTGTCGGGACGGTACGGCCTGGTCTTCGACGAGATCGCCGCGATCCGTGAGGCGGCCGGCGACGCGCACCTGAAGGTGATCCTGGAGACCGGTGAGCTGGTCACCTACGACAACGTCCGGCGCGCGTCCTGGCTGGCGATGCTGGCCGGTGCGGACTTCATCAAGACCTCCACCGGGAAGGTGTCCCCCGCGGCCACCCTGCCGGTGACGCTGGTGATGCTGGAGGCGGTCCGCGACTACCACGAGTCCACCGGCCTGCACATCGGCGTCAAGCCGGCCGGCGGCATCCGGACCGCGAAGGACGCGATCAAGTACCTGGTCACGGTCAACGAGACCGCCGGACCGGACTGGCTGGACCCGGAGCTGTTCCGCTTCGGGGCGTCCAGCCTGCTGAACGACCTGCTGATGCAACGCACCAAGCTGGCCACCGGGCACTACCCCGGACCCGACTACTTCACGCTGGACTGAGGCATGAGCAGATTCGAGTACGCACCGGCCCCGGAGTCCCGGGCCATCGTCGACATCAAGTCGTCGTACGGGCTGTTCGTCAACGGCCAGTTCGTCGAGGCGACGGACGGCAAGCCGTTCAAGACCGTCAGCCCGTCGTCGGAGGAAGTGCTCGCCGAGATCAGCGAGGCCGGACCGGCGGACGTCGACAAGGCGGTCAAGGCGGCCCGGAAGGCGTTCGAGAAGGTCTGGGGCCCGATGTCCGGCCGGGACCGGGCGAAGTACCTGTTCAGGATCGCCCGGCTGATCCAGGAGCGTTCCCGCGAGCTGGCCGTGCTGGAGTCACTGGACAACGGCAAGCCGATCCGCGAGTCGCGGGACGTCGACATCCCGCTGGTGGCCGCGCACTTCTTCTACTACGCGGGCTGGGCGGACAAGCTCGAGTACGCCGGTGCCGGCGAGGACCCGCAGCCGTGGGGTGTCGCCGGTCAGGTGATCCCGTGGAACTTCCCGATGCTGATGCTGGCGTGGAAGATCGCGCCGGCCCTGGCCGCGGGAAACACCGTCATCCTCAAGCCGGCCGAGACCACGCCGCTGACGGCGCTCGCGTTCGCGGAGATCTGCCAGCAGGCCGACCTGCCGCCGGGCGTGGTGAACATCGTCACCGGCGCCGGCCGGACCGGTCAGGCGCTGGTCGAGCACCCGGGCGTGGACAAGGTCGCGTTCACCGGGTCGACCGAGGTCGGCCGGGCGATCGCCAAGTCGGTCGCGGGCTCGGACAAGGCGGTGACGCTGGAGCTCGGCGGCAAGGCGGCGAACATCGTCTTCGAGGACGCGCCGATCGACCAGACCATCGAGGGCATCGTCAACGGCATCTTCTTCAACCAGGGCCACGTCTGCTGCGCCGGCTCGCGGCTGCTGGTCCAGGAGAGCGTGTACGACGAGGTGCTGTCGCGGCTGAAGCGCCGGATGGGCACGCTGCGCGTCGGCGACCCGCTGGACAAGAACACCGACATCGGCGCGATCAACTCCGCCGCCCAGCTGGCCAAGATCCGCGAGCTGTCCCAGATCGGCGAGGACGAGGGCGCCGAGCGCTGGTCGCCGGAGTGCGAGCTGCCGGCCGAGGGGTACTGGTTCCCGCCGACCGTGTTCACCGGCGTGTCCCAGGCGCACCGGATCGCCCGCGAGGAGATCTTCGGCCCGGTGCTGTCGGTGCTGACGTTCCGCACCCCGGCCGAGGCCGTCGAGAAGGCGAACAACACCCCGTTCGGGCTGTCCGCCGGGATCTGGACCGACAAGGGCTCCCGGATCCTCTGGATGGCCAACCAGCTGCGCGCCGGCGTGGTCTGGGCCAACACGTTCAACCGCTTCGACCCGACCTCGCCGTTCGGCGGGTACAAGGAGTCGGGCTACGGCCGCGAGGGCGGCCGCCACGGTCTGGAGGCCTACCTTGCCCACTAAGGACAGTACCCGTCTGGAAGTGCGCAAGACGTACAAGCTCTACATCGGCGGCGCCTTCCCCCGCAGCGAATCCGGCCGGTCGTACGTGGTGAACAATGCCAAGGGCAAGTTCCTGGCGAACGCGTCGCAGGCCTCCCGCAAGGACGCCCGGGACGCGGTCGTCGCGGCCCGCAAGGCGTTCGGCGGCTGGTCCGGCCGCACGGCGTACAACCGCGGCCAGGTGCTCTACCGGATCGCCGAGGTGATGGAGGGCCGGCACGAGCAGTTCAGCTCGGAGGTCGCACTGTCGGAAGGCTTGTCGATCAGCAAGGCCCGTGCCGTCGTGGACGCCTCGATCGACCGCTGGGTCTGGTACGCCGGCTGGGCCGACAAGCTCGCCCAGGTGGTCGGCTCGAGCAACCCGGTCGCCGGCCCGTACTTCGACTTCTCGTTGCCCGAGGCAACCGGTGTGGTCGCGGTGCTGGCGCCGCAGGAGTCCAGTCTGCTCGGCCTGACCAGTGTGATCGCGCCGGCGATCGTCTCCGGCAACACGGTGGTCGCGGTGTCGTCGTACGAGCGTCCGCTGCCGGCGGTGACGCTGGGCGAGGTGATGGCGACGTCCGACGTACCGGGTGGCGTGGTCAACATCCTCACCGGTTCCGCCTCCGAGGTCGGCCCGTGGCTGGCGTCGCACATGGACGTCAACGCGATCGACCTGTGCGGCATCGAGGACCCGGACGAGGCCCGCGACCTGGAGGCCGCGTCGGCCGAGAACCTCAAGCGGGTACGGCGTCCGGCCGAGGAGGACTGGACCGAGTCCCCCGGGCTGTCGCGGCTCACGCAGTACCTGGAACTGAAGACCGTCTGGCACCCGATCGGCCTGTAAATCGGTCCCGTCCGAGCCGGATGCGTCGTACAGTCGCCGCATGCTTCAGCCTGGTGACAAGGTCGCGATCGTCTCACCGTCTCGTGGGTTGCCGGAGATCTTTCCGGGACCCTACGAGCTCGGCCTGCGGCGGCTGCGCGACGACTTCGACCTGATCCCGGTCGAGTACCCGACGACCCGCGTCCTCGGCGCCACTCCCGAGGAGCGGGCGGCGGATCTGCACGCGGCTTGGTCGGACCCGTCGATCCGCGCGGTGATCGCGACCATCGGCGGCGAGGACCAGATCACTGTGCTGAAGCACCTCGATCCCGCGGTGTTCCAGGCGGACCCGAAGCCGTTCTTCGGGTACAGCGACAACACGAACCTGCTCAACTTCCTGTATTCGCTGGGTTTGCCGGCCTTCCACGGCGGCAGCGTGATGGTGCAGTTCGGCCGCGGCGGCGCGATGCACCCGGACACGGAGCGCTCGTTGCGCGCCGCCCTCTTCACCCCGGGCGAGTTCGAGCTGACCCCGGCCGAGGGCTGGACGGATCACGACCACGACTGGAACATTCCCGCCAATCTGGAGACCGAGCCACCGCTCTTCCCCGGCACCGGCTGGACCTGGCAGGGCTCGCAGCCCGTCAGCGGGCGGTTGTGGGGCGGCTGCCTCGAGATCCTCGACTGGCAACTGTCCGTCAACCGCTGGATGCTGCCAACGGATTCCTACGACGGCGTCCTCTTCTTGGAGACCAGCGAGGAGATGCCAAGCTCCGAGACCGTCTACCGGATTCTCCGCAACTTCGGGGAACGCGGTCTGCTCGAGCGGTTCGACGCCGTCCTCTGGGGCCGCCCGAAATCCTGGTCGATAGAGAACCACAGCACGCCGGAGGAGTCCGTCGCCTACGTCACCGGCCAATACCTCGCCGTCGACCGCGCGTTCGCGGAGTACAACCCGTCCGCGGTCATCGTGAAGGGCCTGGACATCGGGCACACCGACCCGGCGCAGATCCTCCCGTACGGCGGCCAGGCGCGGGTCGACCCGGTCAACCAGCGGATCACCGTCACCTACTAGTGCACCTAGGTGCGGGTGAGCGTGGGATTGGGGTCGGGGTAGCAGGCGACCGCGACGCGGCCGTCGACTGGACGGTCGGCGTCGAGTTCAGGCCGGACCCGCCGGTGAGCCGGGAACTGACGTACGACGAGTTGGCCGGGATCGGCACGCGCAGGGAGTACGGCGACACCGAGAACCATCGCACTGCGGCGAGTAGCCACGCGACTACTCTAAGCAGCCGTACTCGATTGAAGGACCCCTCGTCTCACTGACCGAACAGGAACCAGCCGCCCACTCCGGCGAGCACGAACACCACCGGCAGCGAGAGCAGGAACCACGCCCGGTTGCGGCGCCGGCGTCGTACCGGCGGATCGGTCGCGACCGTCGTCGGCAGCTTGTCGTCGATGGCGATACTCGTCCGTTCCATCGCCCGGAACGGCGCCTCCTGCTCGAGCCGGTACGCCTCCGCCTCCAACCGCTCGGCGAGCGCATCGGCACGCTCCCAGCGATCGGTGACCCGGTACGCGAGCGCTCGCCCGAGGACATCGTCGAGCTGGCCTACCGCGTCATGCAGCAGCGATTGGAGGCTGGGCGGCGGCAGATCCGGATCGCGGTTGACCACCTCGCCGATCGAGGACGAAGAGTAAGGCGGACGCCCGGTGATCAGCGCGTAGGTCACCGCACCGACTGCGTAAATGTCCGCCCGCTCGTCGAACCCACCGTCCCCACGCCCTTGCTCAGGCGCCATGTACGACGGCGTACCGACGGCCTGGGTCAGGCCGGATGCCTCTGCCGCACGCTTGGCCAGACCGAGGTCGGCCAGGACGACCCGATGTGTACCACCGCCACCGGATTCGCCACTCTGGTTCGGTCGGAGCAGGAGGTTCGCCGGGGTGACATCGCGATGGACGACACCCTCGCTGTGCAACGCGGCAACCGCCCGGGCCAGGTCTGCGCCCCACCACAAGGCATCGACAACATCCAGCGGCCCGTGCCGCAGTACATCGCCCAGTGAGCCACCGCCGATGTAGTCCATCACGAAGTACGGACGTCCGTCCGGGAGCCGGCCGAGGTCGAAGACCCGGACCACTCGGTCGCTGGCAATCCGCCGCATCAGCCGTGCCTCGGACAGGAACCGCTCGCGGACGTCGGCGCGCGATGCCCAGTTGTCGGCGAGGACCTTGACGGCCACGTCCACGTCGAGGTCGTCGTCGTACCCACGCCAGACGGTCGCGAACGCGCCTGCACCGATTTTGTCCTGCAGCCGGTACCTGCCGATGACATCCATCCCGGCTATTGTCGTGCACGGCTGGGTTGTCCGGCCAACACCACCCTGGGGGAGCATGAACGAGGATCTGGAACAACTCGCTGCGCGCGCCGCGGCCGGGGACCAGAGCGTGCTTCCGACCATCCTGGCGGCGATCCGCCCGCAGGTGCAGCGGCGGGTGGCCAAGTTCCTGCCGTACCACGAGGACGCCGAGGAGGCGGCCCAGGACACCTTGCTCCAGGTGGCCAGCAAGATCCACACCTTCAAGGGCACCGGCAGTTTCGTCGGCTGGGTCACCGTCGTGGCCACCAACCAGGCCCGGCAGACCTACCGGTCGCTGAAGCGGCGCTCGGTCGAGCAGTCCGCCGAGCTCATGCCCGAGTCGGCCGATCCGCGCACCACCTCGGTGATCGCCGGCTCCCGGCTGGACCTGCTGGAAGCCCTTGAATCCCTAGAGTCCAGCCACCCGCAACTCGTCCAGCCCCTGATCCTGCGCGACCTCGGCTCCCTCACGTACGCCGAGATCGCCGTCGAACTCGACGTACCACTGGGCACCGTCAAGGCCCGGATTCACCAGGCCCGCAAGGCCGTCGCGGAACGCCTCACCGTCCGCTGACCAGCCAGCCCCGCAGGATCTTCGTCGCCTCGGCCCGCAGTGCTGCGGGCAGTCCCACGATCGTCGCGCGGCCGAAGGTCAGCCGAAGGTACGCCGGACCGCGAGCGCCCGGCGCAGGTCGTCGAGGAAGTTGGCCGTCTGCCGCCGGACCGAGGAGACCACGGACTCGTCGGCGATGAGCTGCTCGGCCGGCTCGACCAGGCTCTCGTCGATCGCGAACCTCGGCGCGATCCGGCGCGCGGTCAGCCCGATCACCATGCCGGCCCGGATGGCATCCGTGCCCGCGATATCGGTGAAGTAGCGCCGCACGTACGGCGCCGTGATCGCGGCCTGCCCCGGATGCCAGAAGCCGTCGGCCACGGCGAGCAGTTCCTTCACGCCGATCGCCGGGTCGGTCATGATCCGCGTCCAGGCCGCCTCCTTGCCGGCGGGCAGGGCGGCCCGGCAGCGGGCGGCGTGGTTGACGCCCTCGGTCGACGTGTCGCGCGCCAGCTCGGCGTCGATCTCCGCGGCGCCGAACGCGTCCAGCTGGACGAGCCGCAGTACCAGCTCCCAGCGGAGATCCTGGTCGAGCTCCAGGCCGGCCGGAGTCTCGACGCCGTCCAGCCAGGACTTCAGCAGCTCAGCGTCGTCGGTGGTCGCGACGAAGCCGCGTACGGTCGCGAGCTGCAGGCTGCTCCCCGGCTCGACGGTCGCCAGCTTCGCGCCCAGGGCATCCGCGACGGGACCGCGCGACTCGTCGTACGGGAGGTAGACACCGAGCACGTGCTCCTCCAGCCAGCGCACCAACGAGCCAACGGCGATGTCGCTGTCCTCGTCCTTGATCGCGGTGACGAACAGGTCGAGTGCCTGCCGCGGATCGAGCTCGGCGTCGGCGGTGGAGTCGCGGATCGAGTTCCAGATCACCGCGCGGGTGGTGCCGTCGGCGATCTTCGGCAGGACCGCGGGCAGGTTGGCCAGACTCGTGGCGTCGAGACGGATCTTCGCCCACGTGTCGTCGTTCGCGTCC
Organism: Kribbella sp. NPDC050241; assembly: GCF_044459685.1. Taxonomy (NCBI): domain Bacteria; kingdom Bacillati; phylum Actinomycetota; class Actinomycetes; order Propionibacteriales; family Kribbellaceae; genus Kribbella; species Kribbella sp. NPDC050241. The sequence goes on along the minus strand of NZ_JBITJE010000002.1, from coordinate 1,177,414 downwards.
GGCACGATCACGGCGTACTCGTTGCTCAGCGCAACTTCCACGCTATCCTGGTCGAGCATCACATCCACGATCGTGGCCGCGCCACTGGCGTCGTACCCACCGACGCTCAGCTTGTGCGGCCGGCGCGAACCGTCCGGGCTCTTGCGGTGCAGGACGACGCCGTCGGCGGTGCGCTCGATCGAGATGGTGTCCAGACCGGACGTCCGCAGCCACTGGTCCGACCAGTTGGCCAGGTCCTGCGCGCCGGCCTCGGTCAGCTTCGCGATGAACTCGGCCAGGTCGGCGTTGCCGTACTCGTGCGCCTCCAGGTGCGCGTTCACACCCTTCAGGAACACGTCGTCGCCGAGGTACTTCGCCAGTTGCTTGAGCACCGCGGCGCCCTTGGCGTACGAGATCCCGTCGAAGTCGTCGAGCGACTCCCGGGCGTTCTTCAGGCTGTCCGGCGCGACCGGGTGGGTCGAGCTGCTCTGGTCCGTGCGCAGGCCCCACCACTTGCGGACGAAGGCGAAGTCGGTCCAGTTGCCGCCGTGGCTGGTGGCGTCCTCCGCGACCCGGTGCGCCATGTACTCCGCGAACGACTCGTTCAGCCACATGTCGTTCCACCACTGCATGGTGACCAGGTCGCCGAACCACATGTGCGCCATCTCGTGGTCGACGATCCGGGCCCGGGTACTGCGTTCAGCCTCGGTCACCGGGCCGCGGAAGACCAGGTGGTCGGCGAACGTCACGCAGCCCGGGTTCTCCATCGCGCCGAGGTTGAAGTCCGGCACGAACGCCTGCCAGTACTCACCGAACGGGTACCGCTGCCGGAACATCCGGTGGTACTCGTCGAACGCTTCGCCGGTGGTCCGGAACAGGTCCTCGGCCTCCCGGTCCAGGTGCTCCTTCAGCGTCTGCCGGCAGGCCAGCCCGAGTGGGATCCCGTCGTGCTCGCTGCGGATCAGGTGGTACGGCCCGGCGAGGATCGTGACGAAGTACGTCGACAGCGGCTTCGTCTCGGCCAGCCGCCACTCCCCCGGGCCGACCTGCGTCGCCGCACCGTTGCCCAGGACAACCCAGTCCTCGGGGCACGTCACAGTAATCGTGTACGGCGCCTTGAGATCCGGCTGGTCGAAACACGGGAAGTACCGCGGCGCCGACTCGAGCGACGACATGCCGTAGGTGTAGACCTTGCCGTCGGCGGCGTCGACGCTGCGCTGCAGGCCCTCGCCGTCCGCGGAGTACTTCAGCTCGGCCGTCACGACGAGCTCGTTCTCGTCCCGCAGATCGGTCAGTGGAAAGCGACCCTCGGCGAGCAGACCGACGTCCAGCGCCGTGCCGTTCAGCTCCACCGCGAGCAATCGCTCGGGCTTCACGTCGACCCAGCTCGTGCCGGTCCCCGCCGCGAACAAGATCCGGCTGGTCGTCACGAAGGTGTCGCCGGGTCCGGTCAGGTCGAACTCGACCCGATACGACCGCACGGCAAGGTCTGTCGCCCGTTGCCGGGCCTCTTCCACTGTCAGAGCGCGCATATGTGCACGCTATCCGAGAGCCGTTCTACGGACCCGTCAGTTTCTCCCGCACGAGCTTGGCCCTGCCCCGGTCGCGCTCGTCGAGCGCCTGGTTGTCCGCCATGGTCTCCAGGACTTGGAGCAGTCGCGGGTTGGGCGTCCCATCGGCTGGTACGGCGGCTGCCGCGAGGAGCGCGGTCGCGCGAACGTCGGCGTCCGTGGTGTCTTCGAGGATCGTCGCGATCAGTTCCGCGTCCTCGGCCGCGGCCAAGCTGGTCAGGACGTTGAGCGCACTCAGGTGGTCGAAGGCAGCACGCAGTTCCTCATCGGCTTCCATCGGCGGCGCGGACAGCACCTTGCGCGCGACCTGACGGACGTCTTGGGCGAGCGGCTCGAGCGGATTCCCACCGCTCAACCGCGTGTAGGAGGCGGCCACCTGGTACATGTTCAGGGCTCTGCACACCGTGGCGATGTTGTCGCTGTGCAGCAGCGCGCTGAACGCCTGCAGGGGGATGCCAACCTCATCGGCAGTCATACCCGCACGCTAGCGGCCGCGTGCAGGTGGGTGGCCAGGAGGTGGGCGGATGCGGGTGCGTTCGCGGCGTAGCAGAGCAGGTGCTGGCGGGTGGACCAGGAGTCCTGCAGCGGGCAGATCTCGACGGCGGTGTTCGTATCGACGGCCCGGCGGGGAACGATCGCGAGACCGGCGCCCGCGGTGGCGAGCGTGATCAGGGTGTGCAGAGTCGGGACGAGAGTGCGGAAGCGGGGCGCGGGGGCGTGCGGACCGAGGCGGTCGTCCATCCATTGCGTCAACGGCGAACGGCGGTCCAGACCAACCAGCGGGTGCTCGGCGACTTCGGCGTACGCGATCGAGGCGCGGCCGGAGAGGACGCCGCCGGCCTGGCCGATCACCACGAGCGAGTCGTCGGCGAGTGGCTCGGTCCGGAGCGGGGTGGGTTCGTCGTCGAGGATCACGCCGAGATCGGCCTCACCGGCGGCCAGCAGGCGCACGCTGCGGATCGTGCGGCGTTCGCTGACGTTCACGTCGTACTCCGGATGGTCGCGCAGGAAGGTGGCGAGCGCGGCTGGGACGAGTTGATGCATCGCGGAACCACCGGCGACCAGGCGGATCGGCGCCGAACCGGAGACGGCGTACGACGCGACGGCGCTGTCCAGGCGGGTGGTCTCGGCCAGGACCTCGCGGGCGTGCCGGGCGAGTGTCGCGCCCGCCGGGGTGAGCCGGACGCCGCGGCGCTCGCGGATGAGCAGCGGTACGCCGGCTTGCGCTTCGAGGGCCCTGACCCGCGCGCTGGCCGAAGGCAGACTCAGGTGCATCAGCCGGGCTCCACCGGTGATCGAGCCTTCTGCTGCAACGTGGGTGAACAGCCGGAGGTCGTCCAAGTCGTACCGCATGACCCCAGCCTACGTCTCAGCCTGAGGCTGGCTACGGGGATCGCGCATTGTGGAGTGCTCGCCGAGCCGTGATCCTCGAAGGGTGCTGATGATCCTCCTGGCCGGTGTCGCCGCCGGCGCTCTCAATGCCGTCGGCGGCGGTGGGAGCTTCGTCGCACTCTCCGCACTGGTCGCGACCGGCATGCCCCCAGTCACCGCGAACGCGACCACGACCGTCGCTCTGCTGCCCGGGAACGCGACCAGCGCCTGGGTCTACCGGCGGGAGCTGGAGGCCTTCGCGCGACCGTCCACGCTCGGGCTGACGCTGGCCAGCGTGGCCGGTGGGGCGATCGGCGCGGGGTTGCTGCTTGTGTTGCCGTCGGAGTCGTTCGACGCGGCAGTGCCGTGGCTGCTCGCGTTCGCGACGATCGTGCTCGCGTTCGGACGGCGGCTGACCCGGGCGCTCCGCCTCGGCGCCCCGGGACCGGCCGCGATCCTGGCGGGCCAGTTCCTGCTGTCGATCTATGGCGGGTACTTCGGTGGCGCGGTCGGGCTGATGATGCTGGCGTTCTGGACCGCCACCACGACACTCGACCCGGCTCGCGGAAACCCCCTGCGCGTCATCCAGGTGGCGGCCGTCTACCTCACGGCGACCGTCATCTTCCTCTTCGCCGCCGACGTTCTGGATCAGCCGATTCGCCTTGTGGCTCTGCTGATCGGGGCCGTCGTCGGCGGGTACGCCGGTGCGCATCTGGTCCGGCGACTGCCCGCATCGTTGCTCAAGGCCCTCGTTCTCACGACCGCGGTGGCGATGACCGTGGTGTTCTTCGTGCGGGCGGCCCGATGAACCGGGCGCAGCTCGCGATGGCCTGTCAGGCGTGCGAGGTGGCCGACCTGGCCCGCTCGGCGGTCACTCTCACGAGTCCGGCCGAGGCTCGCGACCAGGCTGAACTCGTGGTGGCGGCAGCCCAACGGCTGTTGTCGGCCGCGTCCCGGTTGGCTGAGCCGGCGCCGTACCCTCCAGCCGACGCTCTCCAGCTGTTCGCGTACGAGCACCCGGAGGAAGCCGCCGCGGATGTCGCGGACTGGCTGCGCTCCTCAGGCTGAGCTACCTCGTCCCGGGTTCGCGCCCGAGCTGGTCTCCTCGCCTTTGCTGGTCTCCTCGCCTCTGCTGGTCTCGCTCGCGACCGAGGTAGAGGCCTGTCGCCGTCGACACGCTCGTGAGCAGCCACACCGCGACTCCGGCATCGTCGGCCACACCAATGATCGGCAACAACTCGGGAAGGATGTCGATCGGCGAGATCAGATACACCAACGCCAGCACCCACAAGGTCATCCGGCTCTTGGGCAAGTCCGGATACGCCCCCTGCCGCGCCGCCCGCACCAGCCGCGGCAACGCAGCCGCCCGCTCGAACACGTTCCCCACCGGCTCCGGTTCTCCCCGAGCCGCCCGACGCCGTCGTACCGCACGGCGCCGTACCACTCCCAGCCCGGCCACCACCGCGCCGACAATCACCAGACCGACCCCGAACCCGGCCGCGGGCACGCCGACCACATCGGCGTCCCGGAACACCAGCGTCCCGATCCCGATCAACCCGAGCAGCCCGCCAAACCACACCATCCACCCAGGCTAGAGGACGAGGGGGACCGCCAGGCCATCACAACCGTGGCAAGGCCGTGGCGTCACGCTTGGGCGCGGCTGGTCGGTGCGATCGTGATGGGCTGGCGGTCCGGGTCTTCAGTCCACCAGGTCTTCGACGATGGTGGTCATGCGGTCGACGGGGATGGCGAAGCCGATGCCGATGTTGCCGGAGCGGCTGGCGCCGAGGGTGGCGATGGCGGTGTTGACGCCGACCACCTGGCCGGCGGCGTTCACGAGCGGGCCGCCGGAGTTCCCGGGGTTGATGGCGGCGTCGGTCTGGATGGCCGACTGGCGGTTGCCGTTGTCGCCGAAGCGTGCCTGCCGGTCGACCGCGCTGACGATGCCCGCCGTCACCGTTCCTTCCAGGCCGAGCGGTGAGCCGACGGCCAGCACCGGGTCGCCGACCCGCAGTTGTGCGGACCGGCCGAGCGTGAGCGCGCGCAGTCCCTCGGCATCCGCCCCCGAGACCTGGAGTACGGCGAGGTCGTTGTCCGCGTCGGAACCGATGACGTCGGCGTCGACCCGGCGGCCGTTCGACAGGACCAGGGATACATCGCTCGCTCCTTCCACCACATGCGCGTTGGTGACCACGTGCCCCTCCTGGTCGATCGCGAACCCGGACCCGGTCGCCCGCCCGGCACGCACCGACACCACACCAGGCAACACACTCGCGGCCGCGGCCGAGATCGACCCCTGCGCAGCCGCGGGCGGTGCCGCCGCCTGCGGCAGGTCGATCGCCGCCGGGTCGGGGTCCCGCGAGCCTGTCACCGCGCCGGCGAGCCCGCCCGCCACGATCGACATCGCGACGGTCGCAACCAGGATCCCGGCGCGGCGTCCGGACCTCGCGGTAGAAGGAGGGGCCGTCACCCCGGTCGGAGGTGCCGCCGCCGGAGAGGGGGGTGCCGACGCAGCGGCAACCGGGGTGACGGGGAAGGTGGGTGGTGCAGTGGGTTGGGGTGTCACAGAGGGTGGGGGGCCGGGGTAGTAGTGGGGGCCTCGGAAGGGGTGGCCCAGGTGTGGGGGCATGGTGGCTCCTCAGGGGAGGCGCGAGAACCAGAGGAGGGACGCCAAGGCGGCCAGGAGGGCCGCGGCCAGGGCGATTCCCGCCACCAGGTTGGTGATCTCGCGTGGTTCGGTGGTCCAGCCGATCGACGACTGGAGGTCGGAGTACACGTCGCGCAACTGCTCGTCGCTCTCGGCGGCATAGAACGACCCGCTGGTCGCATCAGCGAGCCCCTGCAACGACTCCGTGTCGGCAGGAACCGGGATGTCGCGCCCTTCGAGGTTCACAGTGCCTTCAGGCGTCCCGTACGCGATCGTCGAGACCGGTACGCCGGCCTGTGCCGCGGCATCGGCCGCCTCGTCGATCGGCCGCCCAGCAGTGTTCCCACCATCGGACAGCAACACGATCCGGCTCGGCGGCGGATCATCCGGGTCGATCGTCCGAACCGCCTGCAGGCTGGTCAGCACGGCCTCCCCGATCGCCGTACTGTCGCTCAACTCCAGACCATTGATCGCATCAACCGTCGCCTGGTGGTTCGTGCTCGGCGTCGCCACCACAGTCGCGGTCCGCGCAAACGACACCAGCCCGACGTTGAACTTCTCCGGCAGGTCCTGGACGAACTGCACCGCCGCCTGCTTTGCCACCTCGAACCGGTTGGGCGCGACATCAGTGGCCGCCATCGAGTTGGACACGTCCATCGCGACCAGCACAGTGGCCCGCTCCCGCGGAACCCGTACGTCGGCCACCGGACGCGCGATCGCGATCGTCAGCACGGTCAACGCAGCCAGGAAGGCCGCAGCCGGTGCGTGCCGGCGCCAACCAGGCCGCACAGGCGCGACCTTCTCCAGCATCGGCAGTGTCGCGAACCGGACGGCGTACTTGCTGCGGCGGCGCTGGGCGATCAGGTAGGCGGCGATCAGGGCCGCCACCAGCACCAGCAGCCAGAGCCACAGCGGTTGCTCGAATCTCATCGGATACCGGTCCTCCCGGTCGGGTGCCGCCGGATACTCGACCGGCGACGGGCGGTGGCGAAGGCGGCGACGTCACGGACCCAGTCGGTGTCGGTCCGCAGCACGAGGTGTGCGGCACCGGCGGCCCGGATCGCCTGGGTGGTCTGGGTACGGTGGGCGGTCATCGCATCCGCGTACCGCCGGCGGAGTTTGCGGCTGCCGGTCTGGACTTCCCGCCGCCGGCCGGTCTCGGGATCGACCAGGGTGAGCAGACCGACCTCGGGCAGTTCGAGCTCCCGCGGATCCAGTACCTCGACGGCGATCACCTCGTGCCGCGCCGACAGCCGGCGCAGCGGATCGGCCCAGCCGTCGTCGTGGAAGTCGGACACGACCATGCGCAGCCCAGGTCGAGGATGCTCGCGGTTCAGCCGGGTGATCGCGCGGCCGAGGTCGGTCCGCGGAAACTCGCCTGGAGTTGCTCTGGGCAACGACAGTAGCGACCGCAACGATCGACGGAGCTGGACCGAACCGGCCGCTGCGGGAAGCCGGCGTACTTCGTTGCCGATCGCAACACGGACGCCGAGCCGGTTGCCGGGACGGTCGGCCAGCAGCCCGACCGCTCCGACGATCGCAATGGCGAGATCCCGCTTCTCGCTGAGCGCCGTACCGAAGTCCATGCTGGCCGACGCGTCCAGCAGTGCCCAGGTCTCCAGCTCACGCTCGGCCAGCGGCGCGCGGACGTGCGGCTCCAGTGAACGCGCGGTGACGTTCCAGTCCATCCGGCGTACGTCGTCCTGACCGGCTTGGTACGGCCTGGCCTCGTTGGGCTCGCTGCCGGGACCGCTGCGCAGGCCGGTGATCTCGCCGTGCAGGAACCCTTCCAGCTTTCGCTTCACCGTCAACTCGAGCGCCCGCAGTGCCCGCTCCCGCCCAGCCAGCAGATCAGGGCCAGTGCTCATGCCGCCGACCCCTGCGCGTCATCGGCCGGCACCACGTGCGGCTGTTCGATGGTGTGCAGGATGCGCGACACGACCGCCCGCGGGTCGACTCCGTCGGCGAGCGCGTCGAACGTGAGCACCAGCCGATGCGCCATCACGTCGAGCGCGACGTCGTACACGTCGGCCGGCAGGACGTAGTCCCGCCCACGCAGCAACGCCAGCGCCCGACCGGCCGCGACCAGACCGAGCGTGGCCCGAGGGCTGGCTCCGAACTCCAGTACGCCGCTCAGGTCGTGGATCCCGTACTGCTGGGGTGCCCGAGTCGCATGCACCAGGCGTACGACGTACTCCGCCACGGCATTGTGGACGAAGACGTCTTCCGTTGCCTCCTGCAACTGGGCGACCTGCTCCGGGCTGAGCACCGCGTTGGCGTGTGGCCGGTGCGCACTCATCCGCTGCAGGATGGTGAGTTCCTCGAGCGGGCTCGGATAGTCCACCGTGATCTTCAGCAGGAACCGGTCCCGCTGTGCCTCGGGCAGTGCGTAGACACCGTCGGACTCGATCGGGTTCTGGGTCGCGAGGACGAGGAACGGTTCGGGCAGCCGGTAGCTGGTGCCGCCGATGCTGACCTGCTGCTCGGCCATCGCCTCCAGCAAGGCGGACTGCACCTTGGCCGGCGCGCGGTTGATCTCGTCGGCGAGCACCAGGTTGGCGAACACCGGGCCGAGCTCGGTGTCGAAGGCCTCGGTCGACGGCCGCCAGATCCGCGTGCCCGTGATGTCGCCGGGCACCAGGTCCGGGGTGAACTGCAGCCGGGCGAACCGACCGCCGATCACCTCCGCCAGCGTCCGTACGGCGAGCGTCTTCGCGACGCCCGGCACACCTTCCAGCAGGCAGTGCCCACGGGCCAGCAGCCCGACCAGCATCCGTTCGACCAGGTGGTCCTGCCCGACGACCACCTTCTTCACTTCGAACAGCGCGTGCTCGAGATCGGCCGCGGTCATGCGTTCCCGGCCGGGTTCTGCTCAGGCTGCGACGGCTGGGACGGCTGGTTCTGGCCCTGACCGCCGCCGTTCTTCTCCGGGCAGTCCTCCCGCGTCCCGTTCTGCTGCGGCGACGGGGTGGTGGCGCCGTCCTCGACGGTCACATACCCCTGCTCAGGTGCCGGGTCGTTGCCGGCCGCGTACGCGATCCCCCCGACGCCGAGTGCCGCCACGGCGACCGCCGTACCGAGGATGAGCCTTTTGCCAGGGATGTTCATGGAAACTCCTTCGCTCGATTGGCCTCCAGACCATCAAAGGAGTGCGAAAACGGCAGGAAAGCGGAGCGAAAGTCCGCCGAAAGAGCAGGCCGGAGGATGCGGGTCATCCGGCTACCTTGGTTGCGTGCGACTACTGGTGGTGGAGGACGAGGAAGGCCTGGTCAGCGCGCTGCGCTCCGGACTCGGCCGGGCCGGCTATGCCGTCGACACGGCGCTGACCGGTGCCGAGGCGACCGAGAAGCTCGCGACCACGGCGTACGACCTGGCGATCCTGGACATCACGCTGCCGGACACCAGCGGCCTCGACCTGTGCCGAGCCGTACGCCGGGGTGACATCGAGGTGGCGTCCGGCCGCGAACTGCGAGTGCTGATGCTGACCGCGCGCGCCTCGCTGGCGGACCGGGTCCGCGGGCTGGACGAAGGCGCGGACGACTACCTGACCAAGCCGTTCGCACTGGTCGAGTTGCTCGCCCGGATCCGTGCGCTGCTGCGCCGCGACGTCACCAACGGCAGCACGCAGCTGCACGTCGGTGGCCTGGTGCTGGACTCCTCCCGCCACCTCGCCACCCGGTCCGGCCGCGAACTCCCGCTGACGTTGAAGGAGTTCGGCGTACTGCGGTATCTGATGTCGCGGCCCGGGCATGTGGTGTCGGCCGAGGAACTGCTCGAGCACGTCTGGGACGAGAACGCGGACCCGTTCACCCAGAGCGTCCGGGTGACGGTCGGAACGCTGCGACGCAAGCTCACCCAGGACGGCGAGGAGCCCGTGCTGGAAACGGTGATCGGCCGGGGCTACCGGCTTCGAGGTGACGCATGAAGATCCCCCGCCCGCTCTGGGCCCAGACGATCCGCTTCCGGCTGACGCTGACGTACTCCGCCGTACTGATCGCGCTCTCCGCACTGCTGCTCGGCGGCGTCTACCTGACCCTGTCGCAGCTCCTGGACCCCAAGCCGCTGGACCAGATCCAGGTCAACAAGGTCTACAAAGATGCCGAGGGCAACCTCAAGCTCAAGCAGGGCCAGGTGATCCAGGCCGCTGAGATCTCCAGCGTCGAGTCGGCGGTGAACTACCAGACCCTGCAGACATTGCGGAACTACTCGGCCGCCGGCATGGGCGTCCTGTTCCTGGTCAGCCTCGGTACCGGCTGGTGGCTGTCCGGCCGGGCGCTGCGGCCGGTACGGCGGATCACCGCGACCGCGCAGGAGATCTCGGCAACCGACCTGTCCCGCCGGATCGCGCTGCGCGGACCGCACGACGAGCTGCGGAACCTGTCCGACACCGTCGACGACATGCTCGGCCGGCTGGAGTCGGCGTTCGTCGCGCAACGGCAACTGGTCGACGACGCATCGCACGAGCTGCGCAATCCGCTCGCGGTGATCCAGGCGAACGTGGACGCGGTTCTCGCGCACGACGACACCCCGCCGGAGGACCGGGCCCAGGCGACCGCGATCGTGAGCCGGGCGATCCAGCGGATGACGCGGCTGGTCGAGGATCTGCTCGCCTCGGCCCGCCGGTCCTCCCCGGCGTTCGTCGACGCGGACGTCGATCTCGCCGCGATCGCGGGCGAGGCGGCTGAGGAGTACGAACTGCTCGCGGCCGATCGCGAGCTTCACGTCGTACGCCGGTTGTCCCCCGGGCCGACCGCGGCCGGGGACGCGTCGGCGCTGCGGCGTGCGGTCGACAACCTGCTCTCGAACGCGGTCCGGCTGGCGCGCGGTGGAAGCGAACTCGTGCTCGCGGTGGGCAGCCGCAACGGCTGGGCCTGGATCGCGGTGCGCGACGAGGGTCCAGGGATCGCGGCGGACGACGCTGATCGCGTCTTCGACCGCTTCTTCCGCGGCGGCCAGCGGCAGCCGCCGGCGACCATCCCCTCGACCGGGCAACGCCGAGCAGGCCTTGGCCTGGCCATCGTCCGCCAGATCGCCGAGTCCCACGGCGGCACTGTTGCCCTCCACTCCGAGCTCGGCATCGGCAGCACGTTCATCATCTGGCTCCCCGAACGCTCCCTCACCAACAGCACCCGCCGTACCCCCACTCCACCCGATGAAGACCCTCTCGGTCCCCGCCCGGGCTCAGGCCAGTAGCGCCTGGTGCAGCGCGTCCGCGTGAGCGGTGAACCAGTGGTTGGTGCGCTGGGTGAGCGCGGCTTCGCCGGTGGTCCAGCGTTGGTGGAACCAGGGGTGACCGGTTTCGGCGCCTCGGCGGACGTAGTCCATGCACCAGACGTGATTGTCGGCGGCCGCCTCGACCAGTCGCAGCCGGTCGGCCTCCGACAGGCCGTAGCTGTCGGCGAACCGGCGGAAACGGGCGAACGTGCGGCCGCGGCGGGCGTCGTGGATGTCGGCGGCCGGGCGCAGCGGCCCCCACAACCGGATCGCGGCGGCCACGTCCCACAATGCCGAGCCAGGACCGGCGAGGTCGAAATCGATCAGCGCGACCGCGACGCCGTCCCGGAACACGATGTTGTCCAGGTTCGGGTCGTTGTGGCTGACGATGTCCTCGACGTACGCCGGAGGCACCGGCTCGGACCAGGTGAAGCCGTCAGGCCGGAAGCCTGCGACCGCCTGGTGGTACTCACGCAGCAACGCGGCGACGCTGTCCAGTGCGGCATCCGTCATCGACCAGGCCGGGTACGGCGGCGTCACCGTCTCACCGGGCAGGTACGACAACACCTCACGCCCCTGCCCGTCGATCCCCAGGATCGTCGGCGCACCCTCGAACCCGACGTCGTCCAGGTGCTGGAGCAGGGCATGGATCGCCTCGCTGTTTCCGCGCAGCGGACGGCGTACGGTGTCGCTGACACGCACCACCAGTCCGCGGTTGGCGGTACCACCGAGCAGGGGGGTCTCGACCTCGACCATCAGGTCAGGTTGTCTCGTCCAGCAGGGCCCTCGCAAGTGGACTGTGTGTCACCAGGCTGTTCACCAGCCCGCTGCGGACCGCGGCGCGCACCGCGCCGACCTTGGCCAGCCCGTACGGGATCGCGATCACCTCGTCGATCGCGTCCATCTGCTCGGCGTTGATCGCGATCACCCGGTCGGTCACCCGGCTCTGCACCGCTACGCCGTCCGCATCGACGAACACCCCGGAGATGTCCGCGACCACGCCGCGCCGGAGCAACTGATCACACGCCTTCTCGTCCATCGCGTCGTACAGCGTGGACTGGTCGGCTGCCCAGGACCCGAGCCCGACCACGGCCTTGGTGACCGAGTCGAAGTGGCTGATCGCCTCAGCGACCTCCGGCTGCTGCCGCAAAGCCCGCGCGGTCGCGGCGTCCGGCACGACCAGCGGTGCATAGAAGAGGTACGCCGCTCCGCCGGACAAACGAGCGGTGTGCCGGACCAGCTCCACCGAGTTCGCCTCGACATCCGGACGTGTCAGCGCACCGGTCAGCTGGACGACGGGCACGGGAGCGAGTGAGGTCAGCTGCTCGGTCATCGCGGTGACCGCCCGCGCCCACGCGAGCCCCAGCACGTCGTCCGCGGTAACGATCTCGGACAGCAGGTCCGCGGCAGCCTTCCCGAGCTGGAGCCGCAGCGCGGCCGGGTCCTCCTCAGGAGTATCCACCACGATCGCGCGGCGCAGCCCGAGGGACTCCTGCAGGCGCGCGGACAGATCGAGGTCGATGGCGCCCGGATGGCTGATCTCGATCCGCACCAGCCCGCTGCTGCGCGCCTGGTCGAGCAGCCGCGCCACCTTGAAGCGGCTCAGCCGGAACTCGTCGGCGATCTCCACCTTGGACCGGCCGTCGACGTAGTACCGCCGCGCGATCGACGCCGTCAGCACGAGCTGTGCCGGACCGCCCGTGATGGGCTCCATAAGGCCTCCCCGCTCATATGAGCACTCCTGCGCACTAGTGTTGCACAGACTCTTGACAGGTCAAGGACGTTCCCGGTTCACTCGTGGTGTGAGCAGACGCGTGCTCAAATGAGCGGATCGAAGGAGCGGCTCGTGCCCGGACGAAGGCTTATGACTGTCGGGGTCGCACTCCTGCTGGGTGCGGTCAGTGGCTGCGCCGGCTGGGGCGGCGGCGCCGGTGGCGGCGGGACCGACAGCATCAACGTGCTGATGGTGAACAACCCGCAGATGGTCGACCTGCAGCAACTCACCGCCGACAACTTCACCAAGGAAACCGGCATCAAGGTGAACTTCACCGTGCTGCCGGAGAACGACGTCCGGGACAAGATCAGCCAGGAGTTCTCCAGCCAGGCCGGTCAGTACGACGTGGCGTCGCTGAGCAACTTCGAGATCCCGATCTACGCCAAGAGCAAGTGGATCGCGCCGCTGTCGGCCTACATCGCCAACGACCCGTCCTTCGACCAGGACGACGTACTGAAGCCGATGACACTGTCACTGTCGGCCGACGACGGCAAGGTGTACGGCGAACCGTTCTACGGCGAGTCGTCGTTCCTGATGTACCGCAAGGACGTGCTGGCCGCCAAGGGCGTCACGATGCCGGCCAAGCCGACCTGGCAGGAGGTCGCCGACATCGCGGCCAAGGTCGACAACGCCCAGCCGGGGATGCGCGGCATCTGCTTGCGCGGCCAGCCGGGCTGGGGCCAGATCTTCGCCCCGCTCACGACCGTGGTGAACACCTTCGGCGGCACCTGGTTCACCCAGGACTGGCAGGCGCAGGTGAACTCACCGGAGTTCACCGAGGCGACCAAGTTCTACGTCGACCTGGTCCGCGCGCACGGTGAACTCGGCGCACCGCAGGCCGGCTTTACCGAGTGCCTGAACAACCTGATCCAGGGCAACGTCGCGATGTGGTACGACGCGACCTCCGCGGCCGGCTCGCTGGAAGCGCCGAACTCGCCGGTGAAGGGCAAGATCGGCTACGTGCCGGCACCGGTCGTGAAGACCGATAGCTCCGGCTGGCTCTACGCGTGGTCGTGGAGCATCCAGGAAGCCAGCAAGAAGAAGGACAACGCCTGGAAGTTCATCTCCTGGGCCTCCGGCAAGGACTACGAGACGCTGGTCGGCGAGAAGCTCGGCTGGTCTCGCGTCCCGGCCGGCAAGCGGGCCTCGACGTACGACAACCCGTCGTACCTGAAGGAGGCCGCGGCGTTCGCGACGCCGACCAAGGAAGCGATCGAGACCGCCGACCCGCGCAACCCGGGCACCCAGCCGCGGCCGGCGATCGGGATCCAGTTCGTCGACATCCCGGAGTTCCCGGACCTCGGCACGCAGGTCAGCCAGGACGTGAGCTCGGCGATCGCCGGGCGGATGAGTGTGGACGAAGCGCTGAAACGCGGGCAGGAGCTCGCCGACGACGTCGCGGAGCGGTATCGCTCCCGCGCTGCGAAGTGAGGGATGGCTGCCATGTCTGTGGATGCGAAGCCTGACACCAAGACCCAGCCCAGCCGGAAGGCTGCGCCGCCCGGGTCCGAGGGCACGATGATGCGCAGGGCCGGCGACTGGGCCCGGCGTGCACCGCTGATGCCGGCGCTGGTGTTCATGATCATCGTGACCCAGCTGCCGTTCGTGGTCACGATCATCGTGTCCTTCATGGACTGGAACGCCTATTACCCCGACGAGCGCGGGTTCGCCGGCATCGACAACTTCCGCCGGGTGCTGACCGACGCGAACACCCGGCACGCGATCTGGGTGACGGTCATGCTCACGGCCGGCGTCGTCCTGCTCAGCCTGGTCCTCGGGTTGCTGATCGCGCTGCTGCTGGACCGGAAGTTCCGCGGCCGGGGTGCGGTCCGGACGATGATGATCACGCCGTTCCTGGTCGTACCGGTCGCGGCCGCCCTGCTGTGGAAGCACGCGCTCTACAACCCGACGTACGGTCTGTTCAACGGCGTGCTGAAGTGGATCTTCGGTGACAACGCGCCGCAGCCGGACTGGATCAGCAACCAGCCGCTGTGGTCGATCATCTTCGCGCTGGTCTGGCAGTGGACACCGTTCATGATGCTGATCCTGCTGGCCGGCCTGCAGAGCCGTCCGCTCGACGTGATCGAGGCGGCCGGCATCGACGGCGCGAACCAGTGGGAGATCTTCCGGTACATGACGCTGCCGCACCTGCGGCAGTACCTGGAACTGTCCGCGCTGCTCGGCTCGATCTACGTCGTGCAGAACTTCGACGCCGTCTTCACCATCACGTCGGGTGGCCTCGGGACGGCGAACCTGCCGTACACGATCTACCAGACCTTCTACACCGCCCACGACTACGGCCGGGCCTCGGCCGCGGGCGTGATCGTGGTGATCGGCACGATCATCATCGCGACCCTCGCGCTGCGGTCGGTGTCCACGCTGTTCCGAGAGGAGACGGGTCGATGAAGGAGCGAAGCGAGTTCACAATCAAGCACAGCGTGGTTTGTGCCTCGTCGGCGCCCGGAGCGAAGCGAGGACGTCGATGAGTTCGCAGGTGACGATCGTGACCGGCCGGAAGAACCGGGGTGGTGGATTCGTCCTGGGCGGGGTGGCCTGGATCGTCGGCATCCTGTTCGTGCTGCCGGTGCTGTGGATGCTGCTGACGTCGTTCCACTCCGAGGAGGACGCGGCCAAGAACCCGCCGGACATCGGCGCGCCGCTCACGCTGGACGGCTACCGGGCGTTCTTCGACTCCGGGCCGTGGCCGTCGATCGCGAACTCGCTGACCGCGAGCATCCTGTCCACCGCGCTGGTCCTCCTGCTCGCGTTCCCGGCGGCGTACGCGCTGTCGATCCGGCCGGTGAAGAAGTGGACCGACGTACTGTTCTTCTTCCTGTCCACCAAGATGCTGCCGGTGGTGGCCGGCCTGCTGCCGATCTACCTGTTCGCGCAGTCGGTCAACTTCCTGGACAACATCTGGCTGCTGATCATCCTCTACACCTCGATGAACCTGCCGATCGCGGTCTGGATGCTGCGCAGCTTCCTGTCCGAGGTACCGGTGGAGATCCTCGAGGCGGCCTCGGTCGACGGTGCGTCGCTGAGCCGGACGCTGCGGTCGGTGGTCGCACCGGTGGTGACACCGGGGATCGCGTCGGCCGCGCTGATCTGCTTCATCTTCAGCTGGAACGAGTTGCTGTTCGCCCGGGTGCTGACCGGCACAGTGGCGCAGACGGCTCCGGTGTTCTTGACTGGGTTCGTGACCAGCCAAGGATTGTTCCTCGCCAAAGTCTGTGCCGCGTCCCTCGTGGTGTCGTTGCCGGTGCTGATCGCCGGGTTCGCCGCCCAGGACAAGCTCGTCCAGGGTCTGTCGCTGGGGGCGGTCAAGTGACGGCACTGACCCTCACCGCGTTGGATGCTCTGGGCAACGACGTCGCCACACCGGGCTACGACCGTACGGCGGTGCGGCCAGGCATCGTGCACTTCGGCGTCGGCGGCTTCCACCGGGCCCACCAGGCGATGTACCTGGACCGGCTGATGAACGACGGGAAGGCCCTCGACTGGGGCATCGTCGGCGTCGGCGTCCTTCCCCAGGACCGGAGGATGTACGACGTCCTGTCCGCGCAGGACCACCTGTACACGTTGGTGATCAAGCACCCGGACGGGACGCTCGAGCCGCGGGTGATCGGGTCGGTCGTCGGCTACCTGTTCGCGCCGGACGACCCGTCCGCCGTACTGGACCGGCTCGTCGATCCGGCGACGCGGATCGTGTCGCTGACGATCACCGAGGGCGGCTACAACGTGAACCAGGTGACCGGCGAACTGGACACCTCCGACCCCGCGCTGGCCGCGGACCTGGAGCCGGGCGCGACGCCGGCGAGCGTGTTCGGGTTCATCGTCGAGGCGCTGGCGCGCCGGCGAGCGGCCGGCGTGCCGCCGTTCACGGTGATGTCGTGCGACAACATCCCGGGCAACGGTCATGTCGCCCGCAAGATGCTGGCAGCGTTCGCCCGGCTCAAGGATCCGTCGGTCGCGGAGTTCCTGGAGACCGAGGTGCGGTTCCCGAACTGCATGGTCGACCGGATCACGCCGGTGACCACGGATGCCGACCGGGCCGCGCTGGCCGAGAGGTTCGGGATCGAGGACGGCTGGCCGGTGGTGTGCGAGCCGTTCACGCAGTGGGTGCTCGAGGACGACTTCGGTGGCGACCGGCCGCCGTACGACGATGTCGGCGTACAGATCGTGGGTGACGTCGAGCCGTACGAGCTGATGAAGTTGCGACTGCTGAACGCGAGTCACCAGGCGCTGTGCTACCTCGGCTACCTGGCCGGCTACCGGTACGCGCACGAGGTGTGCCAGGACAAGCTGTTCGTCGACTTCCTGCTCCGCTACATGGACGACGAGGGGACGCCGACGCTGCCGCCGGTGCCCGGGGTCGACCTGGACCGGTACAAGCACCAGTTGATCGAGCGGTTCGCGAACCCCGAGGTCCGCGACACCCTGGCCCGCTTGTGCGCGGAGAGCTCGGACCGGATCCCGAAGTGGCTGCTGCCGGTCGTCCGCGAACAACTCGCGGCCGGGCGGAGCATCACGCGGTCGGTGCTGGTGGTCGCGTCGTGGGCGCGGTACGCCGAGGGCGCCGACGAGCAGGGCGAACCGATCGAGGTGGTGGACCGGCTGCGCGACAAGCTGGTCGAGCGGGCACAGCACAACCGCGAGGTCCCGCTGGTGTTCATCTCGGACCCGGATCTGTTCGGTGACCTGGCGTCGAACGACGCGTTCGTGACGCAGTACACCGCCGCCCTGAAGTCGCTGCACGAGATCGGCGCCCGCGCCACTCTCGAAGCCCTCTAGTCTGGACGTCATGACTGAGTCGAGGCTGGTTGCGGGTGTGGACTGCTCCACCCAGGCGACCAAGGTCGTCGTGTGCGATGCAGCGACCGGCGCCGTACTGCGGGAAGGCCGGGCACCGCACCCGGACGGGACCCAGGTTGATCCGGCCGAGTGGTGGAAGGCCTGGGAGATCGCGTCGGACGGGCTGCTCGACGGAGTGGAGGCGATCTCGGTCGGCGGCCAGCAACACGGCATGGTGCTGCTGAACGAGGCCGGCGAGGTCGTCCACCCGGCGGTGCTGTGGAACGACACCAGCTCCGCGGACGCGACCATCGAGCTCGTCGAGGAGCTCGGTGGGCCGGGTGCGTGGGCCGAAGCGGTCGGGTCGGTCCCGGTGCCTTCGTTCACCGTCACCAAGCTGCGGTGGGTGCGGGATGCCGACGCAACTGCTCCCGGCGACGCGACACGGCGCGAGGCGCTGGCCCGTGCGGCCGCAGTCGTGCTGCCGCATGACTGGATGACGCATCGGCTGGCGGCCGATCGGCATGGCATCGACGGCATCACCACCGACCGCGGTGACGCCTCTGGCACCGGCTGGTGGTCGCCCGCGACGAACAGCTACCGGCCGGACCTGGTCGAGCTCGCCTTCGGCCGCTCGCTGAAGCTCCCGCGGGTGGCCGGTCCGGCGGAGATCGTGGGCCACACCGCGTCCGGCGCCGTACTGGCCGCCGGCACGGGCGACAACGCAGCAGCCGCGCTCGGCCTCGACCTCCAGCCCGGTGACGTCGCCGTGTCCCTCGGCACCAGCGGTACGGCGTTCGCCCGCTCGACCCACCCGACCGCCGACCCGACCGCTCTGGTAGCCGGCTTCGCGGACGCCACCGGCGAGTACCTGCCGCTCGTATGCACGCTGAACGCCGCCCGCGTCCTGTCCGCGACCGCCGAACTGCTCAGCCTGGACCTGGACGCCTTCAATGAGGCCGCGCTGACGTCGTCCGGCAGCAACGGCCTCGTCCTGCTGCCGTTCCTGGACGGCGAGCGTACGCCGGACCTCCCACACTCCACCGGGCTGATCTACGGCCTCACCCGCGCCACCGCCCAGCCCGCGACCATGGCCCGCGCCGCGGTCGAAGGCCTGCTGTGTGGCCTGGCCGACGCTGTCGACGCCCTCCGCGCTCAGGGCCTCCCGGTCCACCGTGTGCTCCTGCTCGGCGGCGCCGCCCGGTCCCGCGCGGTCCAGGCACTGGCGCCTGCGCTCCTGGGCGCCGAGGTGATCCTCCCGGAGCCTGCCGAGTACGTCGCCTTGGGTGCTGCCCGGCAAGCGGCCTGGGCACTGTCCGGTGCCGATGCCCCGCCGACCTGGCAGGTCCCGGTCGGCAAGCCCGAGCCGTCGGTGATGTCCGACGCCGACGCAGCGCAGGTCCGCGCCCTCTACGGCCAGGTCCTGACCAACACCGTCCCGCTGCTGTCCACGCCGTACAACCGGTAGCTCCCCGCCCCGGGGGGCTGACCGGGGTGTAGCGGAGAATGTGGCGGTGAGTTCGCGTGTGGTGTTGCTGGCCGGGCCTTCCGGAGCAGGGAAGTCGCGGCTGGCCGAACTGGTCGGGCTGCCGGTGGTCCGGCTCGACGACTTCTATCGCGACGGCGACGACGAGGCGATGCCGCGCTCCCCGCTGGGGATCGTGGACTGGGACGACCCCCGCTCGTGGGACGGCGACCGCGCGATCGCAGCCCTCGAGCAGTTGTGTACGACGGGCTCGGCCGAACTGCCGATCTACGACATCGCCGCGGACGGCACGGTCGGTCACCGGCCGGTCAGCACGAAGGGTTCGCCGCTGATCATTGCCGAAGGCATCTTCGCCGACCAGATCACCGGCCGGCTGCGTGATCGCGGCCTACTGGCCGCTGCCATCTGCCTGCGGCACCACCGGCTCGTCACCTTCGCCCGGCGGTTCCAGCGCGATCTGCGCGAACATCGCAAGCCGCCGTTCACCCTTCTCCGCCGCGGTCTGCTGCTGCTCCGCGACGATCCCCAGGTGGTCCGCCGCTGCATCGACGCCGGCTGCGAACCCCTGCACCCGAAGGCCGCCCGGCGCCGGATCGAGACGTTGCTCACCGAGTCGCGATCCCTCTGATTTGCAAGGCGTTCGCCATCCGTTCACCTGGCTCTGATGACATCTGGCCCGGAGACCTTCTGAAGCTCTCGGGGGCGAGAAGCCGGACGGAGAAACACCGTGACGCGGACTGCGCCAAGCGTTGCCGCTGTAGTGACCGCACTCCTGCTGGGGGTGACCGGCTGCGGGAACGACGCCGGAGCCACGGTCGGCACCGTGCAGACCCCGGCCGCGAAGTCCTCGGGTGCCGCGGTGCAGAAGGCGCCGAAGAGCGCTCTGGCCGGGCTGGTCGTCCTACCCCGCGGATATGTCGCCGATCCGCGCAGTGCTGCCGGGCCGTTCACCGCGACCACGTTCCTGTCCAACTGGTCCGCCGTACCCGCTGTCGATCGTGCGCTGCTGCTCAACGCCGGCTTCGCCGACGGCTACCGCGCGTCCCGGGTCAGCGCGGACAAGAAGAAGCAGTTCACCGTGCAACTGTTCAAGGCGGCCTCAGCAGCCAAGGCGGAGACCTTGCAGCAGGGCTTCTGGGACCAGGACACCCACGAGCACTCGTTCGGTGTCCCGGGCGCGCTGAGCGACGCCAAGGTCCAGTACGACGGCGGAACCGGGCAGTCCGAGGCGATCGCGGAGGTGAGCTTCGTGGTGAACACCCTGGTCGTCCAGCTCAGCGTCCGCCAGGCCAGTGCCCTGGGCACCGATCCCGAGCCCGACACCGCCCTGCTCAAGGCCATCGCCAGAGAACAACGGGCCCGCCTCACCACCAGCAACAGCTGACCGCCGGCCCGGATCGGGCCGGCGTACTCGTCAGCCGGCGTGGCGGGAGCGCGGAGCCGTTGCGGGCAGGATGTCCTCGATGAGGGCCTCGGTCTCGGGGCTGAGGACCAGGCCGTACCGCTGGATGCGGTCGCCGAGTGCCTCGACGATCCGCTCGGCCGCCGCCGTACCGCCGTACCGGAACTCGGCGGTCAGGAGGTCGCGCCACAGCAGGTCGGAGCTTTCGGCGAGGCGCAGACCGGCCTGTACGGCGCTCACGGCACCCGCCGGGTCGTCCGCGTTCATCGCCAGCTCCCACAGCCGGTGCGAGGCGTCGACGACGACGTCCGGCACCAGCCGCTCGAGATGCACCCGGGCGATCCACGAGTAGCCGCCGCGGGGACGGTCGCTGAGGAAAGCGCCACGCACCAGATGCAGGCCGCGACGCAGCAGCTCGCGCTCGTCCCGGACAGTCTGGGCGGTCCGGCTGCGTCGGGCCAGCTCGGTGAGGCAGTCCCAGTCGACAGCGACCTCCGGACCCAGCGCGAGCCGGCCCGAGGCGTCCTGGCGCAGGTGGTGACCGCCGACGGTGTCGGTACCCAGCCACTGGCGCACCCGCTCCACGGCACCGTCCCGAACCTCGGGCGTGACCCCACGCGGCCAGACCGAGGCGCCGAGCACGCTCGGGTGCACGCCGCCGGGGTGCAGGGCCAGGAACGCCACGATCTCGGTGGCGAGCGGGACCCGCTCCGCCTCCAGCCGGTTGGGCGCCCGGACGTCCAGCGGTCCGAGGACGCCGATCCGCACGGTTGCGGTCGACCAGCTCGAGTCGTCGCCGGTCCGGCCGCTGCCGGGAAGCCGGACCCGGCTCGACCCGGTCGGCGTCGGGGTCGGAGTCCGCGCGGCACCCAGCAGCTCGGTGAGGGAGTCGACGGTCGGCTCGGACAGCCGGCTGGCCGACAGCGTCAGGCCGAGCGCGGGGATGCGCAACGTGCCCGACTCGTCCACCCGCAGCTGCCACCGCGCGCCCGGCACAGCACCGGCGACCATCAGGCCGAACCCGGCCCGCGTCCGCGCCGCCAGCGCGCCCAGCCGGTTCGCGGTGTCCTCGCGGGGCGGTGCACCGAGTACGACGTACTGCGGGGCAGCGTCGGCCGAGCGGTTGACCCGGCCGGCCAGCACCTCGGTCTCCACCGTGCCCCGCTCGAGGTCCGGGATGACCGCTTCGATGTCGTCCACCACCCGCAGGCGCTCGCCGAGCACGTCCTCGATCGCCTCCGGCAGACCGGAGGTCGTCACGCGCAGCATGTCGGTCCACGGGTTGGTCGCCAGCTGGACCGCGACCGACGTGGCGACCTCACGGGCCACCACCGGGTCACCTTCCAGGCTCAGCGCACCGCTGGCCGCCTCGAGGTCGACCAGGACGTCGCGGTCGTACTCGTCCCGGCCCAGGCAGACCAGAGCGGGGAACGGCGCGGGGCCGGACCGGTCGGTCGGAATGTCGGTCCCGGAGATCCGCCAGCGCCGGCCGTTGTCGATGTCCTGCCACGGCGCGGGCGGGTTGCCCTGAGCCGGAGCCAGCAGCAGCTCCACGCCGTCGTCGTCAACCAGCGCACCGAACAGTGGCGGCAACGGCTGACCGGCCGCCTCGCACTGCCGCACCAGCGCCCGCATCACGCGGTCGAGTGCGTCGGAGCGCTCGGGGTCGGCACCGACCCGCAGCGCCACCTCGGCTGTGGTGGCCGTTGCCTCCGGATCACGTCCGCGCCGCCGGTACCGCTCGATCAGCAGCAGGCCGAGCAGTCCGGCGCCGACCAGTCCGCCGCCGAGCAGGTCGGCGGGCAGCCGCCAGCGCGCGTCCTCCTGCGCGTCGCCGGCGTGGACCGCGTGGTGGTCCCCGGCAGTCGTCGTACCGGCTTCCTCGCCTTGCTGAATCGTCGGAGTCTGCGCCCCCTGCTGGACCGTCGAACCGGACTCTGTCGTGGTGGTGTTGCCGGGCTGCTCGGTGTGCGTCGTCACCGTGGCCGGCGGCGTCGCGGTCTCCAGCGGCACCCGGCTGACGCCGACGGCGTCCTCGGGCATGATCAGGTCCCACCCCGGCATGATCAGC
The DNA here is from genome assembly GCF_044459685.1 of Kribbella sp. NPDC050241. NCBI lineage: Bacteria > Bacillati > Actinomycetota > Actinomycetes > Propionibacteriales > Kribbellaceae > Kribbella > Kribbella sp. NPDC050241. Next base: position 1,155,108 of record NZ_JBITJE010000002.1, on the reverse strand, counting down.
CGGGCCAGGTGCAGGTTACTGCCGTCGGGCTGGACCCGCTCCTTGTTGAGCTCGTAGATCTCCTTGTACCGGCGGCCGTCACCGAGGTGCTTCTCGGCGATGTCCCAGAGGCTGTCGTGGTGGTGCCCGACCGGTGCCTTGACCGTGTAGACCTTCTTGCCGGCCAGCGGATTGTTCTGGTTCGTCGCCGTCGTCGTGGTCGGAGCTCCACCGAAGCGGTTGTGGTCGACCTGCGCGTTCTCCTCCGGCGCGGGCTGCTGCTGCGTCGTCGCGCTGATGGTGACCTGAGACTTGTTCTCCGTCGGCCCACTGGAACCGTGCCCGGTCGCCGCCGCGGCCTGGCCGGCCGCGATACCGGTCAGCAACAGGGCGCTGACGAGGATGCGTGCGAGTCGCTGGCTGCCGCCGCCGAGCGGGACTGCCACCGGGACACCACGGCCACGGACGGCACTGGCCATCTCGGCGATCACGCACACGACGAAGTGCAACCACGCGATCCACACGACGGCGCGCAGCACCGTCAGCAGTGCGTCCACACCGATCGGTGCGGTCAGGTCCTCGCGGCTCGGCCAGCCCGACGGCAACGGCGGCGGGCCGGTCAGGACCCACAGGGCCAGCGGTACGCCGATCACGAGAAGCAGGAGTGCGAGCGCGGCGAGCGCGGTCTGGCCCGCCGAACGCGGTTCCGGCGGCCGCTGCTGGTGGAAGCGCGACGGGTCCGGTGGGCTCGCGACGAATCGGCCGGCCTTCTGCTGAGTCATGGGTGTCTCCTAGCCGATTCCGGTCTCGGGCTCGGCGACAGCGGTGCCGTGCACATCGAACTTGTTGATACCGACCAGACCGAGGATCGCGGTGTCGACGGTGGTGTCGGCGGATACGGTCACCTGGTTCCCGTTCACGGTGACCCGGATGTTGGTGTAGCCGCGCCCGGCGAGGAAGTTGGTGGCCACCGCGCGCGCCTGGCCGGAGTCGACCACCAGCTCGCCGCGGTCGCGCAGTGCGGGCACGTCGATCGCGTTGGCGCCGGCGCGGGCGGCCTGTTCGGCGTCGTCGGTCAGCCGGCTGCGCTGGTTCAGGGCCAGGCCGCCGTCGACGACCAGCCCGGCGCCGACCAGCAGGACGGCGGCGAAGCCGAGCATGAAGACGGTGGCGGATCCACGCTCACCACGCGCCCGCCCGCGGGCGGCGGCGTGGCGGAGCCGCCGGAGCAGCCTGTTCATCCGGTCCTCCGGTACAGATCGATCGGGGCCGAGCTCTCGATCGTGACCGACTTCGACCCGGGCAGCCCGATCAGGCCCAGGCCGTCGTACGAGACCTGGCAGGTGATGCTGACCGTGATGGTCCCGCCGGACACGAAGTTCCCGCTCAGGGTGGCGTTCTGGCACTGGCCGACGTCCTGCAGCTGGGCGTCGGCGGTGTCGACGGCGGTGGCCCGGGCGGCTGCCTCCGTCCGCTCCAGGCTGGCGGCGCGGACCGCGTCCCGGCTGGCCGCCTCGATGTCGCCGCGGACCGCGACGTACCGGCCGCCGGCCACGACGAGCATCATGAAGGCCATCATCACCGGCGCGAGCAGCACGATCTCCACCGCCATCGAACCGCGATCGGTCCGGCGACGGCGGCGACGACCGGAGACACGGCTCAGGTCAGTTGTCCGCACGGAACTCCTCCAGTGGGCCTTGCACGACCTGGGTGACGGTCGGTGGATCGAGGAACGGCGTGATCTTCTGCGCGTGCCCGGTGACCTCGACCCGCACCTGATCGGTGCCGACCGGTGTCACGGTCACCTGCACGTCCTCCAGGATTCCCTGGCCGATGTGGTCGGTGTAGGCGCGGCCGGCGGCCTCCGCCTTGCCCCGGTCGAGCGAGGTCCGGGCCACCCGGGCCGCCTCCCGCGCCGCGGCCGAGGCCGCCTGGTTGCCCAGGTAGATCAGCGAGAACTGGATGGTCAGGAAGATCGCCAGCATCAGGATCGGCGCGTACAGAACGAGCTCGACGCTGCTCGCGCCGCGCTCGTCCCGCCGTGTACGGGTGCACCTGCCCCGGATCGCCCGGGCCCACCGCCGAACCGTCATCGCCGTCGGTCAGCCCAGGTCCAGGCTGTCGGCCTTTTTGGTCAGCTTGTCCAGGATGATCTTTCCGACCGCCAGCGCGACACCGATGAGCAGCGCCGAGATCAGCACCCACTCGAGCGCCGACGCACCACCCTCGAGCCGGCGGGCACGCTGGATGCGCGCGGCGATCAGCACCCGCATGAACATGACGGTCGGGTTGTTGGGGTTGAGCATCATCATTTTCCCTCCTCGGGACCGGTGGGACGGTTCACAGTCCGACCACCCGGGCAACAGCTGGATACGTCAGGAAGAGCAGGAAGCCGACACACAGCAACATCTGGGCCATCAACATGGACTGGGACCGCGCCTGGGCACGGCCTTCGGTGTCGGCCAGCTCGCGCCGGCGCATCGACACCGCACGGGCGACCAGCGAGTCCCGCACCTTGGCGCCGTCCTCGGCGACCAGGGCGAGGGCGGCCGACAGGTCACGCAGTTCGTCGATCGCGAGTTCGTCGCCGAGCTCGCCGAGCGCCGCCCACGGGGTGACCCCCTGCAGCCTGGCGGTCTCCAACGTGTCCCGGATCCGGACGAACGCCCAGCCGTCGCTGATCCCGGACGCCGACGACAACGCCTCCGGCACACCGCGGCCACCGGCCAGGTTCATCGCGACCAGGTCCAGGAAGGCACTGACCACATGGCGGAAGTCGCGGCGCCGGTCCGCAGCCTTGGTCCGCAGCTGCAGCGTCGGCAGGATGGCACCGACCACCGCACCGACGATCCCGAGCCAGATCGGCACGAAGCCCGGCAGCCCGGCGCCGACGATGCTCAGCGGAACCAGCATCACCGTCGGCGCGACGAAACCCACCACGGCGCCGACCAGGCTGGTGGCCAGATGCGTCTCCAGCGACCGGCCGGCGATGCCCAGGTCGGCCGAGAGCGACACCGGCACCCGGATGCCCCGCGCCTCGAGCGCGCGGCGCATGCCAGAACCCAGCCGCCGCATCCGCAGCGACTCCTCCTGGTGCCGCCGATCGGCTGTGAGGCTGACCTCGTTGCGGTAGCGGCGCATGTCCGCGTCGAGCTGCAACAGACCGGCCGCACCGCTGGGCGCGGAGTTGCCGACCAGACGGATCAGGACCAGCACTCCGAGTCCGGCCAGAGCGCCGCCGAGCATGACGAGCGTCATCCGCGACCACCTCCGTCCGGCACCCGGTCCCGCGCATGCAGGAAGCGTTGCGGGGTCTCGAAGCTGGCCAGCCGGCGCAGCCACAGGAAGCCGACCGCGAACAGCCCGAGGATCATCATCAGCACGAGCTGACCCAGTGCGGTCGAGTACGGCTCGACGTACTTGCGGTTGAACAGGGACAGGCCGAGCACGAACGCCACGGTCACGACCATGACGATCTGGACGCTGCGCCGAGTACTACGGCGGCCGGCGTTGACCCGCTGCCGCATCTCGACAGCCGCACGGGCCGATTCCGACAACGAGCTCAGTACGTCGCGCAGGCCCGGGCCACGCAGACGCGCGTTCAAGATCAGCGCGGCGACGATGAGGTCGACACTGGAGTCGTTCATCTCGTCGGCGAACCTTTGCAACGCCTGCGGGAGTGGCACACGCACCCTGAGACGATCCGCGAGCGCGGTCAGTTCCGTCTGGATCGCGGGAGATGCCGCGTACGCCGTCGCCGGGATCGCCTGCTCGAGGCCGACCGCGCCGGCCACAGTGTCACGCAGGGACTCCGTCCAGGCCGCGAGCCCCTCCAGTCGGGCGATCGCCTTCGATTCCGCCGCCGCGCCACCGAACAGGGCCGGCCAGGCGAAGGCCAGTGCTCCGGTCGCCGCGGCCGCGACGGGCCACTGGGTCAGCAACAGCACCAGCAGCGCCGCACCGACAGCGACCGGGAGCCGTGTGCCCGCGGTCCGCAGATGGGTGACGATCGACGACGGCCCCCGCATCACCTCGGGTCCGGCCTGCGGGATCAGCGCCCAGACGAGCATCAGGATCGCGCCGCCGACGACCGCGCCCAGCAGCACGATCAGCATCAGGTCCAATGACGGGACGGTCACGAGGCCCACCCGGCCGGAGCGCTCGCTTGGTACCCGGCCGCCTGGAGCTCGGCCAGGCAGCTGATCGGCGCGGCCGGCTGGACCAGGCCGTCAGGCCCCGCCTGGAAGATCTCGCTGGACAGCACCCGGCCGTCCACACCGTTGACCTCGCGGACCGAGGTGATGATCCGGCGCAGCCCGCCACCGGAGGAGAAGTCGTTGCGTCGTTCAACGAACACGACGAAGTCGATCGCGCCCGCGATCAGCATCATGGTGGCGTCGGCCGGCAGCCGCTCGGCCGACTGGATCGCGTAGGTGCAGATGCGGTTGAACACCTCGAGCGACGAGTTCGCGTGGATGGTCGACAGCGAGCCGTCGTTGCCCTGGCTCATCGCGTTCAGCATGGTGACGATCTCGTCGCCGAGCACCTCACCGACGATCACCCGGCTGGGGTTCATCCGCAGCGACCGGCGGACCAGCTCGGCCATCACGATGGCGCCCTGGCCCTCGCTGTTCGGCAGGCGCTCCTCGGTCGCCAGCACGTTCGGGTGCAGGTCCTCGAACTCGCCGAGGCCCAGCTCCAGCGAACGCTCGACCGTGATGAGGCGCTCGTCCGGCGGGATCTCGTTGGCCAGCGCCCGCAGCAGCGTCGTCTTCCCGGCGTTCGTGGCGCCCGCGATCATGATGTTCTTGCGGGCCGCGACGGCCGCGGACAGGAACGACGCCAGGTCCGGCGTCATCGTGCCGTACTCGATCAGCATCTCCAGCGACACCCGGCTCAGCCGGGCGCGACGGATCGAGACCGACGGGCGGGGGCAGACACCCATCAGCGCCGACAGCCGGCTGCCGTCGGGCAGCCGCAGGTCGAGCTGCGGGTTGGCCGAGTCGAACGGCCGGCTGGCAAGGCCGGAGTACGCCGCCAGCGTCTGGATCAGCTCGACCAGCTCGTCGTCGGACTCGGCGACCGGGTCGCCCAGCTCCTCGCGGCCGTCGGCGAACCCGATGAAGACCCGGTCACAGCCGTTGATGTCGATGTTCTCCACCATCGGGTCGTCGAGCAGCGGCTGCAGCCGGCCGACGCCGAACAGTGCGGCATGGATGCCGTCGGCAAGGTCGTGCTCCTCGGCCGCTCCCGGTGGGGTCCGGCCGGCGGCGATCTCGGCCCGGGCGTGCGTCTCCATCACCCGGCCGACGACCGCCCGGGCGAACTGGCGCTCGTCCTCCGCGGACATCTGTGGCAGGCCGTTGGCGGCGTCCTCCCGGCGTTGCCTGGCCAGGACCTCGGCGACCTCTTCACGGAGGCGGCGTACCAGCGACTGGTCCATCAGGCGACACCCCATTCCGCGTTCTGTGGCGTCGGCGCCGGGCGGCCGAGCCGGTGCAGCCGCTCGGCCACCTCGGCAGCCGACCGCACGAGCAGCGACTTGCGGGCCCGGTGGCCGTCGCCCAGCCGGATGGCCTCGGCGGCCTTCTCGTCCTCGGCGATGATGCCCAGCACGGAGACCGGCAACCGCGAGCGCTCCAGGATCGACTGCACGTCGCCGGTCACCCGGCCGTCCCGGTACGACGCGACCAGCGCGACGCCCACCGGGACTGCCTCGTACTGACCGAACTGGAGTACGTCGGCGAAGCTGTGCAGCCGCTCCCGCAGATGCGCGAGCCCCTCGACCGTCGGACGGGCCACCATCAGTACGGCGTCCGCGTTCTGCAGCACCGGCACGGTCGCGGAGCCTGGCATCAATCGGCCGCAGTCCGCGATCACGTCGCGGCCCTCGGGGTCCGAGCGCAGCAGGCGGGCCAGGTGCAGCCACGCCGGGCCGAGGCCTTGCACCTGGCTCGGCGACGTCACACCGGTCAGCACTTGCAGGCCGCCAGAGACGCGCTGGACATGGTCGGTCAGCAGCGCCTCGCCGCTACCCCGGCGGACGCCGGCGCCCAGCGACAGCAGTCCCCGATCCGGGTCGAGCGGCGCGCCGGCCTCGTCCCGATACCGCAGGGCGACATCGCCTCCGGCCGGGTCGAGGTCCGCCAGCACCGGCTCCACCGGCCAAGCGCCGGCCAGGACCACGGACGTCGTAGTAACCCCTGGCGAGCCCTTCGCCGAGGCGATGACGTACAAGCCCATCTACTTGTCTCCCAGTGACGAGCCGCTCTTCAGCAGCGCGACCGCGATCCGGTTGTTGCCTGAGGCATCGGTAATGGCTTTGACGTCGGCCCGGTCGACCAGCATCGTCGCGGTCTGCGCGTCGGCGGTGTCCTTGCCCAGGCCACTGCCCTCGTCGGCGGATTGCGGCGAGTCCAGGACGACGGCATCGCCCAGCTCGGCCGGCGGGGTGTTGCCCTGGCCGATCCTGATCAGCTGGACCTCGTCGCCGGGCAGCAGTCCGGTGGCCGGCACCCGGCCGTCGAGCAGGACGACGCCGACCGCGGCCTTGTCGTCCGCGATCGGGGAGGACTTGGTGGTCTGCAGGCCGTCGAGCAACTGGCCCTTGACCAGGTTGACCTTGGCGTACCTGCCGAGGATCTTGTCGACGTCGTCGGCCGGGATCAGGTTCAGGTTGTCACCGGACACCCGGGTCTGGGCCAGGTCCTCCTTGGTGATCTTCGACCCGACGCTGACGTCGCGCGCCACCTGCACCACCGCGACCCGCTCGTCCATCCGGACCGCGAGCACACCGGCGATCAGCGCGCCGCCGACGATCAGCAGAGCCGCGAGCGCGGCGAGGGTCGGCCGGCGCCGTTTCGACGCGGTCGGCAGTCTTCCGCCCGGAGTACGGTTCGAGGCTCGGTTGGCACGCTGGCGCTGCCGGTCGACCATCTCGGTGCCGGTGGTGGACATCTGCCCTACTTCCTTCTGGATCCTTCACGGGCCGTTCCGGCACCGGATTCGGCGCTTAGCCCTCGTCTGGCAGCCTCTGACCCTACCGCCTGTCCGGGGTCATCTCGCACCGGACCCGGAGTCCGAAACCGGGCACCCTCAGCACCCGTGATCTTACTCTCCGTCATCGCTTTCCGGGGGTCATCCGGGCGGTGGACCCGCGCGATGGTCGAATGGCCGGTATGGCGGATCGCATGGACGAACGCATCGCGGCGGGCCGCTCTGCCCGCGCGGAGCTGCAGCCGCTGAGCGAGACGATCCACCGGTTGCAGCGCCGGATGGACGGCCTGTACGCCGAGACCAGGCACTGGGACAAGAAGGTTGCCCACGGCTACGACCAGTTGGACCGGCTGGAGCGGCGGACCGGATCCTGGCTCGGATCGCTGTTCGGCCGCGGCCAGGAACAGCAACTCGACGCCCTCCGCGCGGAGCTCTACGAGGCCGAGGACCGGTACGACGACGCCCGCCGCCGGTTCGAGGAGACCCGCACCGAACTGGACGACGCACGAGACCGGCACGACGACCTGCAGTTGGTCGCCGACGACTACGCGGCCGCGCTGGACGACAAGGAATCCGGCCTGCTCACGGCCGGGGACGACACCGCCGACCGCCTGCGGGTGATCGCCACCGAGCTCGAGGACCTCGCCGTCCGGCTGCGCGAGACCGACGACCTGCTCACCAGCGTCGGCGGGTCGGATCGCGCCCTGGACACCCTCGAGTTCCTGGTGGGCCGGGCGATGCCGGCGGCCGCCGGCGACCTGGCGGGCGGCGGCATCCTGGCCGGCAAGGCGAAGTTCGACGAGTTGCAGGCCGTCGACAGCGCCGCGGCGTACGCCGACCGCTGCCTGTCCAAGCTGAGCGACGAGCTCCGGACGTACGGCGAACGCCGGCCACTGCGGTCCGGGCTGCCGCTGGATGCCGGCGCTCGGCTGCTCGACGTCTGGCTGGACCGCCCTGGTCACGACATGAGGGCGTTCGTCCTCGTACTGCAGACGCGCAAGCAGATCCCCCGCACCCGGGACGTGGTCCGCCAAGTGGCTGACGACCTCGCCGTCCGCCGTACCGAGATCCTCGCCGAGACCGAGGCGCTCACCGCCGAACGGACCGCCCTGCTGTCCGGCTGAACCCGCGCCCCCTGCACGGTCCTAGACTGCGGAGGTTCGAGAGGCCGATGAGGGAGCCCTGACAGTGCTGCTGTTCCTGACCGCCGTAGACGCCCGGACCGGTGTGGCCCGGGATCTCACCATCGACGCCGAGGACGACACCACCATCGGCGACCTGGCGGGAGCCCTGGCGCCGGACGGCCGCCCGCCGGCCGGTTCCGACGACGGTTCGATCCGGCTGCTCAGCAGCGCCCCGAGCGCCAACGGCTTCGACGCCTCCCGTCCGCCCTTGTTCCTGCGCGGCCGGCAACTGCCGGACAACGGTCTGCTGAAGGCATCCCCGGTCCGGCATGGTGCGGTCATCGGCATCGGCGCTCCGGTGGCCGACCCCGGCGTCGAGCCGAGCGGCATCGTCGACCTGTGCTGCACCGGCGGGTACGGCGCCGGCCTGGTGCACCGGCTCAGCGTCGGCTCGTACGTCCTCGGAATGGATCACTCGGCCCTGCCGCTGGTCGAGGACTCCCCCGAAGTGGCCGCGTACCTGGAGGTCGGCGTCGACGGTCGGGTCATGATCCGGCCTGGCATGGAAGAGCTCGGCACCGTCCCGGCGCCGGACCGCCGGGTCCCGCTGGACGGTCCGATCATCGTCGGTGACCAGCTCCCGCCTCCGCCCAAGAAGCGCTGGTGGCAGCGCAAGAAGCAGGCGATGGAGCGGCTCAGCACGTCCCGCGACACCATCAGCCCACAGGACGCGCTGCCCTATCTGCGGATCGACCGCGAGCCGGTCACCGGGGAGGTCGAGTGGGAGCCGGGCAGCGTGCTCGGCATCGGCCACCAGTACTTCGAGCTGTCGCCGGTGACCACTCCGGACGCGTCGCTGGTCCCGACCGCGGAGGGCGCGACGATGGACTTCAGCCGTCCGCCCCGGCTGCTGCCGGAGGAGCGGAAGACCGAGTTCTCGTTGCCCGGTGTGCCGCATCGCCCGGACAAGATGCCGATCCCGTTCCTCATCGTGATCGCGCCGGTGTTCATGAGCGGGGCGACGTACCTGATCACGCATTCGACGTACACGCTGATGTTCGCGGCGATCTCCCCGCTGATGATGATCGCGAACTTCACCAGCTCCCGGCGGATGCAGAAGGTCCAGTACACCCGCCAGCTGGCCGAGTACCACGAGCAGCTCCGCCGGGTGGAGCAGGACGCGTTCGACAGCCTGCTGGACGAACGCTCCTCCCGCCGGCACAACTGGCCGGATCCCGCCGCGCTGCTGCTGTTCGCCAACGGACCCCGGGCCCGGCTGTGGGAACGCCGGCCGCAGGACCCGGACTGGTTGGTGGTCCGGGTCGGCACCGCCGACGTGCCCAGCGCGGTGACCGTGAAGGACTCGTCGCGGATGCAGCACGAGGGTCCGTTGCGCTGGACCGCTCCCGACGTACCGGCTGTGCTGCCGCTGGCGAAGGCCGGAGTCGTGGGCATCGCCGGACCGCCGGAGCTGCGGCAGACCGTGGCGCAGTCGATCCTGCTCCAGCTCGCCACCCTGCACAGCCCGGCGAACCTGCGGATGGCTGTCATCACGTACGGCGCCAACCGGGACGCGTGGTCGTGGACGCCCTGGCTGCCGCACCTGCGCCGCCGCGACGCCGGGGTCGCCGTCGCCTCCGTCGCCACCGACGCCGAGACGGCATCGCGCCGCGTCAACGAACTGCTCGCCGAGATCGACCAGCGGCGTGAGCTCGAGGAGCAGCAGGTCCCGCTCCCCGACCAGATCGTCGTCGTACTCGACGGCGCGAACGAACTGCGGCGCAACAGCGGCGTGGTCACCCTGCTCCGGCAGGGTCCGCGGTACGGCATCTTCGCGATCTGTCTCGACGAGGACCAGCGGCAGCTCCCCGAAGAGTGCCGTGCGCTCGTCATCGGCACGCAGTACGGCGTGAGCCTGGCGACCACCCAGGAGGCGACTGTCGAGGCGATCCAGCCCGACCTGGTGCCGGCCAGCTGGTGCGACCGGCTGGCGCGGGCGCTCGCGCCGGTGCGGGACGCCACCGCCGACGGCGCCGCGTCGTCGCTGCCGGACTCGTCGCGGCTGCTCGACGTACTGCGTCTGAACGACCCGACCGGGGACGACATCGCGCAGCGGTGGAAGAGCGGCGGCCGCACCACCCGAGCCGTGGTCGGTGAAGGTGTGGAGGGCACGTTCAGCCTCGACATCCGCACCGACGGTCCGCACGGTCTGGTCGCCGGTACCACCGGTTCCGGTAAGTCCGAGCTGCTCCAGACCATCATCGCTTCGCTTGCCGTCGGCAACCGTCCGGACGAGTTCACCTTCGTCCTGGTGGACTACAAGGGTGGTGCGGCGTTCAAGGACTGCAAGCTGCTGCCGCACACCGTCGGTATGGTCACCGACCTCGACGGCCACCTGACGACGCGCGCGCTGGAGTCGCTCGGCGCCGAGCTGCGCCGCCGGGAGCATCAGCTCGCGGACGCCGACGCCAAGGACATCGACGACTACCTGGCGGCCAAGGAGGACGGCGACGCCCCGATGCCGCGGCTGCTGCTGGTCATCGACGAGTTCGCGGCCATGGTCCAGGAGCTGCCCGACTTCGTCGACGGTCTCGTCGACATCGCCCGCCGGGGCCGGTCGCTCGGCGTACACCTGATCCTGGCCACGCAGCGTCCGTCCGGCGTCGTCTCGGCCGAGATCAAGTCGAACACCAACCTGCGGATCGCGCTGCGGGTCACCGACCAGCAGGACTCGTCCGACGTCATCGACGCCTCCGACGCGGCGCACATCTCCAAGTCGACACCGGGCCGCGCGCTGGCCCGTCTCGGCCACTCCTCCCTGATCCCGTTCCAGTCCGCCCGCGTCGGTGGCCGGCCGCGGGGAGTGCAGGTCCGCAGCGACGTCGCCGTACGCCCGTTCGACGCCGACTCAGCGGCGCGGAACCAGGCCGTCCAGGTGGTCGAGGACGAGGACGACATCACCACGCCGACCGACCTGACCAGCCTGGTCCGGGCGATCGACGCTGCCACCGCACAGATGGCCATCCCGCCGATCCCCTCGCCGTGGCTGCCGGCGCTGGAGGAGCAGCTCACGCTCGACGACCTCAGCCTGCCGGAGCGGAAGACCGGCGTGGTGCCGCCGCTGCCGATCGGCCTCGCCGACATCCCGCACCAGCAGGCCCAGGCCACCGAGGTGTGGGACCTCGGCAAGTCGGGCCACCTGGTGATCGCGGGAGCCGGCCGGATGGGCCGCTCGACCGCGCTGCGCTGCATCGCCGGTGCGATCGGCCGGTTCTGTGACCCGCGCGACGTCCACCTGTACGGCATCGACGCCGGCAACGGCGCGCTGCTGCCGATGCTGTCGCTGCCGCACACCGGAGCCGTTGTCCAGCGCAACCAGGTGGACCGGATGTACCGCCTGATGAACCTGCTCAACTCCGAGGTGACCCGCCGCCAGCAACTGCTGGCCCAGCAGGGTTTCGCGGACATCACCGAGCAGCGCGCGGCCGTGCCGGAGGACGATCGGCTGCCGTACCTGGTGGTGCTGCTGGACCGCCTCGAAGGCTTCACCGCGGCGTACGAGTCCGTCGACGGCGGCACGATGATCGACCTGCTCATCTCGGTCCTGCAGGAGGGTGCCGGCGTCGGCATTCGCGTGGTCCTGGGGACCGACCGGAGCGGTGTCCTGGGCCGGGTCTCCGCGCTCGTCGAGGACCGGCTGATGCTGCGGATGCCCGAGGCCGGGGACTTCTCCGCGATCGGCATGCGCAGTCGCGACGTACCGACCTCGATGCCGCCGGGGCGCGCGTTCCGCGGTGGCGAGCGGCCGCGAGAGGTCCAGATCGCCTTGCTGACCGAGGATCCGACCGGTGTCGCGCAGGTCGGTGCGTTGCAGGACATCGGCCGGAACGCGGCCGAGCTGGCCGGCGAGATCCCACTCCCTCTGAAACCGCGCCGCGTCGACGAGCTGCCCCTGAGCATCACCACCGCCCAGGCGATGGAGCTGTCCACCAGCCAGCCGGCGCAGAGCCAGATCTCCGTCGGCGTGGGCGGCGACACGCTGACGCTGCTCAGGTACGACGCCCTCCAGGACGGCGCCGGGTTCCTGATCAGCGGACCGCCCCGATCCGGCAAGAGCACGGCCGTGGAGTTCATGCTGCGGGAGGCGGACGCCAAGGGCTGGCGGACCCTGATCATCACCCCCCGGCTGTCGCCCCTGCGCAACTTCAAGGGCCGCAAGACCCGGGGACAGTTCCACGCGGACGCCTCCGTCGGCGACCTCGAGGACGCGTTGCGGTCCCTCGGCCCCCGCCATCTGGTCGTCTTCGACGACTTCGACGTCCTCGGCCCGGATCACGCCATCAGCACGGCCGTCGCGACGCACTACCAGACCCTCCGCGACTCCGGCAGTTCCGTGATCGTGGCCTGCGGCATCGACGAGGTCGGCGGCTACTACCGCGGACTGACCGCGGACATCCGCAAGGGCCGGACCGGCCTGCTGCTGGCGCCGCGATCGTCCAGCGACGGTGAGATCCTCAACGTCAGGCTGCCGCGATCGGCGACCGCCAGCCTTCCGATCGGCCGCGGTGTGTTCGCACGGCCGGGCGGCTGGAGCTGGGCGCAGGTGCCGATCGAGGGCTGACCTGCGAGAACCCGGCGATCTGACCCTGGCTTTTACTAATCTGTGGCATACCTGACGACGGAGGGGTGGGCATGGCGGAAGAGCAGAACGCGTACAAGGGCACGCTCAACAACTGCAAGACCTCGGTGATCCCGAACGCCCGGGACGCGATCTACCACGGGTCCGGCAACCCGGCCGACAGCCTGCTGAGTGATCTCTCCTCGGGTGGCTGGGCCTGCACCAGCGCAACCGAGTTCTCGAACACGCTGCGCGGCAAGACCGGCACCATCCTCGGAGCGTTCGACGACGCGGTCAGCGTGGTCAACGCGGCGTGGAGCAAGGAGCCGGACGAGGTGCCGGAGAACGACTGGCGAGGCAACGCCTGGCCCAAGCAGTGGTCGATGAGGAACATGTGAGATGGCCGACATCAAGATCGACATCAACAAGCTCGACTCGGCGCTGAAGAAGCTGGACAACCTGGTTTCTGCCGTGGACTCCAACCGCAAGTCCGCGAGCAGCAACACGCCGATCTCACTGCCGTCCCTGGAGGACGGCGACCTCGGCAAGACCACCAAGTGGCTCACCGAGCAGAAGCCCGAGCTGCAGACCCGGCTCGACCTGGCCAGACTGCTGGACGTCGACGGTGACGGCCAGGCGTCGTACAAGGTCGAGTACGGCGACCAGCTGTGGGAGGTCAAGCGCGGCCTCAGCGACGAGATGACCAAGCAGCTCAAGGATCTCGACGTCAACAGCGTCGACGACCGCAAGCGGGCGGCCCTGCTGGCCTCGCTGCTGAACCGCTACCAGAACGACCCGGACATCCCCTGGCAGGTCATGAACGGCCTGGGCCCGGAGGGTGTGACCGAGGTGATGAACAAGCTTCGGAACATGACCGGCCAGTACGGCAGCCAGTACTGGCAGAACTCCGACAACCCCGGCGACGAGCACACCGCCCTGATCGACCTGCAGGAGCAGATGGGCAAGGGCCTGGCCGGCATGTTCTCCAGCGCCTCGGTGTACATGGACGGCGACTGGGGCAAGAAGATCGCCGAGGACCCGTGGTCGGCCAGCGTCTTGATGCGCTACATCGACAAGGCCCACAAGGACATCGACCCGATGGTCTTCGAGGCGATGGGCACCGAGCTCAAGGACCGCGAGCGCAACGACCCGATGATCTGGTCGCAGATGTACAGCGACCCGGACTACTGGAACTTCGGCAACGAACACTTCAGCGAACTCAGCCCCATGCGCGAGTACCTGAACGTCGCCGACAACTCCACCCGCGACGCCCAGGCCGTGATGGGCAACGACGATCTGCTGCAGTACTTCACGTCGGAGCGGATGGACTACGACGACCTGAGCGACCAGGCCGGCAAGGTGCTGAAGGTCGCGACGGTGGATGCGGCGTACAGCGACAACTACCAGTACTCGATGGACGCTGCGAAGATCTCGTCCAGCCTGCTGCACCAGCTCGGTGGAGACGCGGAGCCGCTCGACGGCGTGAAGGAAGAGGTCGGCGGCATCATTGCCACCTACATCGCCGACGCCGACCGCGTCCACGAGGGTGGGACCGGCGAGAAGGATCCCGGATACCACCTGTGGGGGGACAAGGACTTCCCCTACGGCTACGGACTCGGCGAGGAGTCCGGCATCCCCGCGTACGGCATCAACCTGAACCAGGCGGACCTTCGCGGTGTGCTGGAGGACATCGGCGACAACGACGCCGCCAAGTCGGCGGTCGGGAAGGCTACGTCGATCCTGAACCAGGCTCGCTTCGACTACGCCGCCGCACACCAGAGCAGCGACCCGACCGCCATGCACAAAGCCGCTCACGAAGGTTCCACCCTGTCGGGCTTCATGACGGACTCGCTGGTGAACGGCAACATCGACAGCGAGGAGGACGCGGCCGAGGAGCGCAAGAAGGTCGCGGAGTTCTTCACGTCGCCGATCGACCTGATCCCGACCGACAAGGTCCCGGTCATCGGTGACTTCATCAAGGGCGAGGTCACGGACGCGCTGGTCGAGGGCTACACGGCGGACAAGACCTCGGACGCGATCAAGGACGCCAACGACCAGCAGGGCAAGGGCATCACGCTGACCCAGCTGCAGGCGCTGTACGCGATGGAGAAGCACGACGTACCCACCGGCATCGACGACTGGCCGCAGGAGAACGGTCAGCCGAAGAGTCCGGAGCACCTTACGGACAAGGAGTTGCAGCGGGTCCTGGCGCAGGCCGACGGCCAGACCGGGGTAACCTCGGACGTCACCGGCGAGATCGAGAACGCCTGGGACGACTACAACAAGAAGTACGGAGACAACTGATGCGTCGCAGCCTCCTGTTCGCAGCGACAGGCACGCTTCTGCTGAGCCTGAGCGCTTGTGGGGACAAGGAGGCTGCGCCTCCCGCGGCCGACGCGCAGATCTGCGGCAAGACGATGACGACCTGGTGGTTCGATGCCACCGGGGCGCCGGACCTGCAGGGCGTCAGCAAGGGCAACGTGCCGCTGACGAACCCCGGGCAGACCGACGGTACCTACAAGTCGGCGGAGTGCCGGGTCTTCTCCGAGGGCAAGGAAGTCGCGAATTTCAGGGCCGAGCTGACCACCAAGATCAAGATCCAGGGGACGAACGGATCGATCAGGAAGTACCCGGATGCGGGCAAGTTCACCGTCGCCGACGGATCGGGTGCGGTCGAGCCCGAGACCGGAGACGTCGGTCGGGCCTGGTGGACCTGCAAGACCACCATTCTGAAGGTCGAGCTCTTCGCGCCCAAGGACAAGGACACCCGCGACCAACTGGTCAAGGACCTCGCCCAGCACATCGCACCGATCGCCGGCTGTCCCGGCCCCGCGGCGCCTAGCTGACCTGACAGCTTCCCGGGCCCAGGTCCCGCACGCCGCTTGGTGTGCGGGACCTTTCTCATGTCTCCACCGCGGTACGCCGTGGCGCCTAGCCGGTGCCTGACACAACGAAAAACCCTGCACACCACCTGGTGTGCAGGGCCTCTCGACGGACTGGATCAGCGGGGGGAGGTGACCTTCGGGAGGTCGCGGTGCTGGCCCTCTTCCTTCGCACCGATCTTGAAGTGCTGCTGCTGGAACGCCACGTCGTTCGCGGCGGCCGCGAACGCCTGGCACATGTTCGTCAGCGAGCTCTTGAAGTCCACCCACGCCGTCGCGAACTCGGTAGCACCCTTCGAGTGCCACTCCTCGGCGGCCCGGGAGTGTGCACCGTCGACATCGGTCACGATCTGGTCGGCCGAGTTCATGCTCGCGACCAGCTTGTCGTACAGGTTCTCCAGATCCGCAATGTTGGCCTGCGCCATCTCAACCTCCCGATCAGGGGCCCCCTCGTGAGACCTCCTCGAATAAGAAAAACATACGGCTCCGAGGGGTCATCCCGCGGCTGTGTGGCGCTTGCCACCAATGACCTTTTCAGGGGTCGGCTGAACCTCCTCGCCCGTAACCTTGTGTGACCGAATGTGACGAGGGGTGCTATGGCTGACATCAAGATCGACATCAAGTTGCTCGACTCCGCACTGAAGAAACTGGACAACCTGGTTTCTGCCGTGGACTCGAACCGCAAGTCGGCGAGCAGCAACACGCCGATCTCGCTGTCGTCACTGGAGGATGGGGACCTCGGCAAGACCACCAAGTGGCTGACCGAGCAGAAGCCCGAGCTGCAGACCCGGCTCGACCTGGCCCGGCTGCTCGACGTCGACGGCGACGGACAGGCGACGTACTCGGTCAAGGACGGTGACACGCTGGCGGCGGTCAAGCGGGCGCTCGGTGACGAGATGGGCAAGCAGCTCAAGGACCTCGACATCGACAGCGTCGACGACCGCAAACGTGCCGCGGCGCTGGCCAAGCTGCTGCAGCGCTATCAGGACGACAAGGACGTCTCGGGCCAGGTCATGAACGGTCTCGGCCCCAAGGGCCTGACCGACGTGATGAACAAGCTGAAGGATGTGTTCGGCCGCAACAGCAACGGGTACTGGCAGCGGACCATGAACGTCGGCGACGAGCACACGGCGCTGATCGATCTGCAGGAGCAGATGGGCAAGGGCCTGGCCGGCATGTTCTCCACCGCCTCCGACAAGATGGACCCGTCGTGGGGCACGAAGGTCGCCGAGGACCCGTGGGCAGCGGCGATCCTGCTGCACTACATCGACAAGTCCCGCAAGGACGTCGACCCGGCCATCTTCGAGTCGATGGGTACCGCGCTCAAGGACCGCGAGCACAACGATCCGACCATCTGGGGCCAGATCTACAACGATCCCGACTACCGGCACTTCGGCGAGGACAGCTTCAAGGAGATCAACCCGCTGCGCGAGTACCTGAACGTCGCCGACAACAGCACCCGCGACGCCCAGGCCGTGATGGGCAACAAGGACCTGAGGCACTACTTCACCGTCGAGCGCCAGGACTCCGACCACCTCAGCACCCAGGCCGGAAAGGTCCTGAGTGTCGCCACCACCGACGCGGCGTACAGCGAGAACAAGGACGTGGCCAAGAAGGCCGCCGAGATCTCCTCGGACCTGCTGTACGACATCGGCGACAAGGGAAAGCCGCTCGACGGCATCAAGGAAGAAGTCGGCGGCATCATCGCGACCTACATCGCCGACGCCGACCGGGTGCACGACCAGAGCGCCGGAGAGAAGACCCCTGGAGTTCACTCGTGGGGTGCTGGGGAATATCCCTACGGCTACGGTCTCGGCAAGGAGTCCGGTATCCCGGAGTTCGGCATCAACCTGGACCAGAAGCACCTGCGTGGCGCGTTGGAGGACATCGGCGGCAACGAGGCCGCTGCGTCCGCGGTCGGCAGGGCCACGTCGATCCTCAACGCCGCGCGCTTCGACTACGCCGCCGAGCACCAGGCCGAGGACAAGGGGTCCATGCACAAAGCGGGTCATGAGAGCGCCACGCTGGCCGGGTTCATGACGGACGGGCTGGTCAACGGCGACATCGACGGCCAGGAGGAAGCGGCCAAGGAGCGCAAGAAGATCGCACAGCTCTTCACGTCGCCGATCGACCTGGTCAAGACCGACAAGGTCCCGGTGATCGGCGACCTGGTCAAGGGCGCGGTGAAGGACGCCATTGTCGACGGCTACACGGCCGACAAGACCTCCGACGCGATCAAGTCGGCCAACGAGGGCCAGGCGCACACCATGTCCCTGACGCAACTGCAGGCCTTGTACGCAATGGAGAAGCATGACGTTCCCACCGGCATCAAGGACTGGCCAGAGGAGAACGGTCATCCCAAAGCACCGGAGCAGCTGAGCGAGAAGGAGTTGCGGCGCGTCCTGGCCGAGGCCGACGCCCAGACCGGAACCACCTCGGACGTCACCGGGGAGATCGACGACGCCTTTGACGCCTACCAGAAGAAGTACGGCGACAATTGATGGATCGCCGCCTCGGTGTCGCCGCAGCGGTACTGCTGCTGGGCCTGACCGCCTGCGAACAGGAGGCGCAGCCGCCGTCCGCCGATGCGAAGATCTGCGGTGTGACGATGGCCTCCTGGTGGTTCGACGCGAGCGGCGCACCGGGGCTGGTGGGGACGATCAGCGGCGCGTAGCTGCCGATCGAGTATCCCGTCGACCCTGGAACCGGCCTGCCGCGGACGGAATGCCGGGTGTTTTCCGACGGCAAGCAGATCGGTGACTTCACCGTCCGCCTGAGGGACAGCGCGGCGGCCGACAACGCGTTGGGCGCGGTCCAGAGCCGCCCGCAGGACCGCGTCCAACTCATGAAGCCCCTGGCCCAGCACATCGCCGAGGTCGCCGGTTGCCCTGATCTTCCGGCACCGCGCTGACAAAGGTCACGTTCTGTCGGGGGTCCTGTACGTCGGCGGGCTGAAGGCCGATAATTTTCTCGATGGCTACCAGGAAACTCGCGCTGAAAGTTGCGACCCGCCAGTGATTGGTGCGTCGCGACGTGTGGTGCTGCCCGCCCTCATCCTGGCCGGCGCGACGGTGTTGACCGCTTGTGGGAACGACCAGCCACCGACGCTGGGACCGCCCGCGCCCGTGGCCGGTCTGGTGAAGTCGGGTGATCTGCCGGGCTCGCCGCAGCAGGAGCCGTTGGGCGAGGACGGCGTACCGCCGAACGGGTGCACGCTCGGCGGCGCGATGAGTCTGCAGGAGCACGCGGATCAGACGCAGTTCGTCCAGTACGCCCTGGCCGGCGGGACTGTGGTGAAGTCGTTCCTCTACACCTACCAGGACGCGGCGCTGCTGGCCAAGGACTGGAATCTCCTTGTCGCCGGCAACAAGAGCTGCGTCGGCCGGATGACAGGTCCCCCGAACGGCGGCTACGGCCTGCTGGAGGACCTGCCGGCGACCGTGACGGGCTACGAGACGTTTCTCCGCACCAAGAGCCAGGTGGCCCACTCCGAGCGCGCCTGGTCCCGCCGAGGCACCGACAGCATCGTCTCCGTCCTCGTCACCCACACCACCACCGACGTCGCCGCCGACCCAGTGGCAACCCTCCCCGCCGACGCCCAAGCCCTCACCCAGAAGACCGCCGCCGAATAACAGCAAAGACCCGGCTCGGAGCTACCGGGCCGGGTCCTGTTGCCTGGATCAACGAGCGACGGCCTGAACCTCCAGCACGCCGATGTTGGTGGTGTAGCTCTGCGGCGCGGGCTGCTGCGGGATCGCGCCCATGTCCGTGCCGTTGTACGACCAGGTCGCGCCCCACGTAGTGGTGGCGGTGACCGGCGTGGTGCCGCCGAGCGGGCTGGCCTTGGTGAATTGGATGGTGCACGGGTTGGCGGCGCCTGCGGCATACGGCGTACCCATGCCGTTGCAGGTGGTCGATCCCGCACCCGGCGCGGAAACCGTCAGCGTCGACAGCTTGGCGTCGACGTGGGCGGTCTGCGTGCCGGTCACCGAGTTCGCGGTGGCGTCGACGTACAGATCGTCGACCCGGTCCTTCACCCAGACCCAGGTGTCCAGGTTGACCAGCGTAGACCCGTCGCCGGTGCGCTTCGGGTTCCAGTCGATGGCCGGCTCGGGGATGGTCAGTTCGCGCGACGCGACGTCACGCAGCAGCTGCGGCGGGACCGGCGGGGTGGGCGGATTCTGTCCGGCCGGGACGTACACCGACTTGTGGTTGGCGAACCACTCGTCGGTGAACTTGAAGAACGAGTCCAGGTCGTCGCCGAACGTCTCGGACGAGCAGACGCCGCCGTACCAGTGGCCCTTGTCGTCGTCCTTGTACTGCTCGTATCCGGGGTACGGCGTGAACGGTCCGTCCAGTTCACCACCGGTGTGATGCCAGTCGGCGTTGGCCTTCCCGCTGCTGACCCACTCGTAGTACTCCTTGCCGGTCATCCCAGGCTCCATGTAGCACGGCGCGGGCACCGACACGGTCCGCGACGCGCTGTGCCCATCACTGCCACCCCGCACCCCCGTTCCGCTCACGGTGATGACGATGGTGCCGCCGCTCGTGGTGGGGGTCGTGCCGGGCGGCGGATCGAAGGCGAGGGCGGGTCCGGCCGACGTCAGCAGCAGGCCGACGCCGAGTCCGGTGGTCACCAGAGCGGTGCGCAGTTTCAGCATCGAGCTTCCTTCAGGGCGTAGTTGGTCACTCGCCAGACCCCTGTCGAGCGGGACAGGGTGGCCTGGATGGTCAGGGTGGGATTCCTTCGAATACTCGCGTCGACGTACTTCGTGCCGTTCGCGCGATACGTGATCAGTTTGGACTGGTCGAGGCAGCCGTTGACCGCGGCAACTTCACCGACGGCCTGCGCCTTGGTGACGCGGACGGTCATCGTGCCGCCCGAGCGTTCCTTCCGCCCCAGCTGCGGCTTCAGCACCGCGTCGAGGTACTTCACCACCACGGGCTCCGCGACCCCCGACATCGGCTGCGGCGGCTTCGCACCCGCCGCCAGGGCACCGAAGGCCACATGGAGTTGCTGGAAGGTGACGACGGCCGCGGAGGCGGCGGCAGGCAGTCCCGAGGGTCGCCGCAGATCCACCGTCAGGTTCCCGTACTTCGCGGCCGCGCGTGTCGGCTGCGTCGTCGGGGCTGGGCTCGCGCTCATGGTCGCGGACGGCGTGCCCGGCGTCGCCGACGTAGGAGCCGACGAGTCCGTGACCGTCGGCAGGCCACCGGTGTCGTCGCCACCACAGGCTGCCGGCAGTACCGCGAGCGGGGCCAGCAGTAGTACGGCCAGACGCGAGCGGGACACAGAAACCTCCGTCGATAGGCACAGAGCCGGGAACACGTTACCCGCTCAACGGTTCACCACGACGTCGGGGTTCAGAGGCCGAACACCGTCAGCGGTTGGGGACCTGGACCTCTACCACTCGGATGTTGGTGGTGCCGGGGGCCGGGTCGAGTTGCTCGGGGGTGTCGCCCTGGGGACCGCCGGGGTTGGAGGACCACGTGGTGTGCCAGTTGGTCTTCGCAGTCACGGGGCTGGTGCCACCACCGGCGCTGGCCTTGTGGAAGGTGATGGCGCACTGGCCGGTGGCGCCGGGGGCGTACGGTACGCCGGCGTCCGGGCAGGTGACGGTGTCCGCGTTCGGGGCCGAGACGGTCATGCCGGTCAGGTCCGCATCCACGCGGGCCGAGATCCGGCCGACCATCGAGTTGACCGAGGCCTCGACGTAGTAGTTGGTGGTGCGGTCCGTGAGCCAGACCCAGGTGTCGAGGTTGACGAGGGTCGCGGCATCGCCGTTGTGCTTCGGGTTCCAGTCCAGGCGCGGCGCCGGCACGGTCAGGGCGTCGAAGGCAACGTTGCGCAGGATCTCGGGCGGCACCGGCGGGATCGGGGGCGTGCCACCGGCCGGCACGTAGACGCCCCTGTGTTCGGCGAACCAGGCGTCGGAGTACTTGAAGAACCCATCCAGGTCGTCACCGAAGGACGCCGACGAGCACATGCCGCCGTACCAGTGGCCCTTGTCGTCGTCCTTGTACTTCTCGTACCCCGGGTACGGATCGATCGTGTCACCGTTGGGTCCGCGGCCCATGGTGCCGCCGCCCTTGACCCATTCGTAGTACTCCTTGCCGGTCAGGCTCTGGATGTACATGCAAGGAACCGGCGTCGACACCGTCTGGGTCCCGCCCTGTCCGCCCGAACCGCTACGGACACCGGTCCCGGTGACGGTGATGCTGATGGTGTTGCCGCCGGCACCCGGTGTCGGCGTCGTGCGGTCGGCGAAGGCGGGCTGTGCTGCTGTCACCACGCCCGCCACTCCGAGTGCGGTCAGGATCGCCAGTCGTCGGATCAACATGGTTCCGCCTTGAGGTTGTACTCGGTCACCTTCCAGACACCGGCGATGTTGCCGAGGATGACGCTCGCGCTGAGCTTGGGATCCTTCTTGGCCCCAGGTCCCACGTACGTCGTCCCGTTGGCCCGGACCAGCACCGACTTCGACTGGTCGTAGCAAGTGTCCAATGCTGCGGCGGCAGCGCTCGTCCTGACCACCTTGGTGGTGACAGTGATCGCGCCACCGGTGCGCACCTTCTGCGTTTTCTGGCTCTGCAGGATGCTTCGGACGTCCTGCAGGGCAGCGGCCGCGCCCCATGTCGCCAGGGTCGGATCCTCGACGTTCGTCGCCTGGGTCTTGTGCGAGGCACGCTCGAAGGCGTCGTACGCCTGCAGCGCCAGGGCGGCGGCGGCCGGCGGGGCCGGCTTGTGGTTGATGACGAGGGTCAGCGCGCCGTACTTCTGGGTGCTGGTGGTCGGCCCCGCCGTAGGCGTTGCGGCCGAGGCCGGCGTCGTGGCCGGGGTACTGCTCGAGGGACCGCTCGAATCCGAACTTGCCTCTGGCAGGCCACCTGTGTCGTCCGATCCACCACAGGCTGCGGGCAGCACCATCATCGGCACCAGCAGCAGGGCAGCAAGCCGTGCGCGAACCACAGACACCTCCGACTATCCGGTCGCTGCGGACACCTTACCGTCGGAGAGGGCCAGGTCACGCCCCGATGCGGTCGATCACCAGCGGGGTCCGGTCGTACGACGCTGCGACCTCGACGGCGTCCGCCAGGGACTCCAGGGCGCGGTCGAAGCGGGCCGGGTCGTCGGTGTGGAGGGTGAGGAGTGGCTGCCCCTCGGTCACCTGGTCGCCGGGCTTGGCGTGGAGTTCGACGCCGGCGACCGGAGAGACGGGGTCCTCCTTGCGGGCGCGGCCGGCACCCAGGCGCCAAGCGGCGACGCCGATGCCGAGGGCATCGAGTTTGGACAGTACGCCGGTGGCCGGAGCCGGTACGACGTGTTGCTCGGGGGCGACCGGGAGCTCGGCGGACGGGTCGCCGCCCTGGGCCGCGATCATGGTGCGCCAGACGTCCATCGCCGTACCGTCGCGGAGCTTCTCGGCCGGGTCCACGTCCGTGACGCCGGCCGCGGCCAGCATCTCGGCCGCCAGCGCGATCGTCAGTTCGACCACGTCCGCTGGGCCGCCGCCGGCCAGGACCTCGACGGATTCGCGGACCTCGAGCGCGTTGCCCGCGGTCAGGCCGAGCGGGACCGACATGTCGGTGATCAGGGCAACGGTCTTCACACCGGCGTCCGTGCCCAGGGCAACCATGGTCTCGGCCAGCTCGCGGGCGTCGGCGAGATCCTTCATGAAGGCACCGGAGCCGACCTTCACGTCCAGCACCAGCGCACCGGTGCCCTCGGCGATCTTCTTGCTCATGATCGAGCTGGCGATCAGCGGGATCGCCTCCACCGTGCCGGTCACGTCCCGCAGCGCGTACAGCTTCTTGTCCGCGGGCGCGAGGCCGTCTCCGGCGGCGCAGATCACCGCGCCGACCTCGTCCAGCTGGCGCATCAGTTCGTCGTTCGAGAGCGCGGCGCGCCAGCCCGGGATGGACTCGAGCTTGTCCAGGGTGCCGCCGGTGTGGCCGAGGCCGCGGCCGGACAGCTGCGGTACGGCGACGCCGCACGCGGCGACGACAGGTGCCAGCGGCAACGTGATCTTGTCGCCGACGCCCCCGGTCGAGTGCTTGTCCGCGGTCGGCCGGGACAGCTTCGCGAAGTCCATCCGCTCGCCGGAGGCGATCATCGCCGCCGTCCAGCGGGCGATCTCGCGGCGGTTCATGCCGTTCAGCAGGATCGCCATCGCCAGCGCCGACATCTGCTCGTCCGCGACGTCGCCCCGGGTGTAGGCGTCGATCACCCAGTCGATCTGACCGTCGCTCAGCTCGCCCTTGTCCCGCTTGGTGCGGATGACATCCACCGCGTCGAAGCTCACTACTTCTCCAGGTCCTCGGGCCCGAACGCGTCGGGCAACAGCTCACGCAGCGGCCGCGGTCCGGTCGGCGTCTCCAGCAGCAGGTCCGGCCCGCCGTTCTCGTGCAGCAACTGGCGGCACCGCCCGCACGGTGTCAGCAGGTCGCCGTGCTGGTCCACGCAGGTGAACGCGACCAGCCGGCCGCCGCCGGTGCGGTGCAGCTCGGACACCAGGCCGCACTCGGCGCACAGGGCCAGTCCGTACGACGCGTTCTCGACGTTGCACCCGGCAACGATGCGCCCGTCGTCGACGTACGCCGCCGCGCCGACCGCGAACCCGGAGTACGGCGCATAGGCGCGCCCCATCACCTCGACGGCGATCGCCCGCAGCGCCGGCCAGTCGACATCCCCCGGCACGGCGCTAACCTGCCTGACCGCGTCGATATCTGAGTCCGTCGGCGGCAGGCATCCGGAGCCGCTGGGCGGCCAGCCCGAGCACCAGCAGGGTCGTCACGTACGGCGTCATCCGGGTGAAGTCGGCCGGCACCGTGTCGGTGGTGAAGAACCAGACCGCGAAGCCGACCCCGATCACCAGCGAGGTGGCGGCGGCGATCTTGAGCCCACGCCGGAACTGCAGCACCGCCACGCCCAGCAGGATGACCGCGACCAGGATCAGCAGCGCGTGCACGGCCTCACCACCGGCCCGGAGCTGGAGGGCGTCGGTGTAGCCGAACAGCACAGAACCCATCACCAGACCGCCCGGCCGCCAGTTGCCGAAGATCATCGCTGCCAGGCCGATGTAGCCACGTCCACCGGTCTGCCCGTTCTGGTAGATCCCGGACGAGACGAGCGCGATGAACGCACCACCGCACCCGGCGATCGCACCGGACGTCAGGACGGCGATGACCTTGTAGCGGTACACGTTCACGCCCAGGCTCTCCGCCGCCACCGGGCTCTCACCGCAGGACCGCAGCCGCAGGCCGAACCCCGTCCGCCACAGCAGCAGCGCGCTGCCGACGATCAGGATCACTGCCAGCACAGTCATGCTCGACAGCTCGGTGGTCACGGCGGCCACGAGCGAGGCCAGATCGGAAACGATGAACCAGTGCTTGCCCTGCAATGTCGTCATCGCATCGGAGATCCCGGGAATCGTGATCGACAGCGGGGCGTCCAGCGGTGGCGACTGGGTCGGGCCACCGCCGCGCAGGCCGGAGAACCAGGTGTCGGCGAGGAAGGCGGCCGTGCCGAGCGCGATGATGTTGATCGCGACACCTGAGACAATGTGGTCGACCCCGAAGTACACGGTCGCGAGCGCGTGCAGGGCGGCGCCGATCATGCCGAACACCATCGCGCCGACGATCCCGGCCCACGGGCCGTACCAGTAGCCGAAGTACCCGGCACCGATGGTGCCCAGGATCATCATGCCCTCGAGGCCGATGTTGACCACTCCGGCGCGTTCCGACCACAGACCGGCCAGCGCCGCGAGGGCGATCGGGACCGAGGCGTTGACCGTCTCGCGCATGGTGCCGGCCGAGTCGACCTCGTTGGCGCCGGTCAGCACGCGGACCGCGGAGATGAGCACCACGCCGGCGAGCAGCCAGACCCAGATGCTGATCTGCCGCCGCCGCACGAATGCCTCGGACGGGGGTCCGGCGGGCCGGAGCTCTTCGGGAGCCATCGTCATCGGGTCGCCTCCGGGGTCGCCCCGGCCGGAGCCGAGCTACTGAGTTCCGCTGCCACCTGCCGCTGTTCCAGTGCGTTTCGGTACCGGCGTACCACCTCGTAGGCGATGACGACGGCGAGCACGATGACGCCCTGGCTGATCGCGACGATGTCCGGCGAGACCTGCGCATTGATCTCGAGCAGGTTGCTCTGCTCGGTCAGGTAGGAGAACAGCAGCGCGCCGAACGCGATGCCGATCGGGTTGTTGCGGCCGAGCAGTGCCACCGCGATCCCGGCGAAGCCGATGCCGGCCTGGAAGGTGGTGCCGTAGCTGTGCGAGTTGCCGAACAGCAGCGGCAGCCCGATCAGGCCGGCCACCGCGCCCGAGATCATCAGTGAGACGACGACCATCCGCCGTACGTCGATGCCGCTGGCAACCGCCGCGCTGGCCGACGTGCCGGTGGCCCGGAGCGCGAAGCCGAACTTCGACCGGTTCAGCAGGATGGCGTAGCCGACCCCGCCGAGGAGGGCCAGCAGGGACAGGCCGAGCAGCTCGTTCGGGGCCCCGGGCAACAACTTGAGCCCGGGCATCCAGCTGTCCTTCGGGATCTCCTTGGTGGCCAGGTTGCTGCCGGTCGACACGCCCACTTTTCGGAGCAGGTACGCCGTCAGCGAGAGGGCGATCGCGTTCAGCATGATCGTCGAGATCACCTCGCTGACGCCCCGGGTGACCTTGAGAACACCGGCGATGGAAGCCCAGATCGCGCCGACGAGCATCGCCAGGACGATGGAGACGATCACGTTGATCGGCCCCGGCAACCAGCCCTGGGCGGCGAACACCGCGGCGGCGAAGACCGCCATCTGGTACTGGCCCTCGACACCGATGTTGAACAGGTTCATCCGGAACCCGATCGCGGCCGCCAGGCCGGACAGATACAGGATCGACGCGTTGTTCAGGATGTTGATGATGTTGCGCTCGGCCGGGACCGAGAAGATCGTGCTCAGGAAGCCGGAGACCGAGCTGCCGGCCGCCAGCAGGATCAGGCAGGTGATCACCAGCGAGACGACGATGGCAAGCACCGGCGCGGCCAGCGCCAGGACGATCCGCCGTAGGTCGAGCTTGCCCATCACTCCTCTTCTCCGGCACCGGTCATCGCGGAGCCGAGCTGCTCCGGGGTCACCGTGTCAGGGTCGAATTCGCCGACCAGCCGGCCGCGCAGGATGACCTGGATCTGGTCCGACAGGCCGATCAGCTCGTCCAGGTCGGCGGAGATCAGCAGCACGGCCAGACCTTGCCGCCGGGCGTCGCGGATGTGGTCCCAGATCGCGGCCTGGGCACCGACGTCCACGCCCCGGGTGGGGTGGGACGCGATCAGTAGGACCGGGTCGCCGCTCATCTCCCGGCCGACGATGAACTTCTGCTGGTTACCGCCGGACAGCGCCCGGGCGGTGGTCTCGATCGACGGCGTCCGGACGTCGAACTGGTCGACGATGCGCTGACTGTCCTTGCGGGAGCCGGCCTTGTTGATCCACGGTCCGCGCACGGTCGGCGGGCGGTCCTGGTGGCCGAGGATCCGATTCTCCCAGAGCGGGAAGTCGAGCAGCAGGCCGTGCCGCTGGCGGTCTTCGGGGATGTACCCGATGCCGGCGTTGCGGCGGGCCGCGGTGGACCAGCCGGTGATGTCCTCGGTCCCGAGCAGGACCCGGCCGGAGGTCGCCGGCCGGATTCCCATCACCAGCTCGACCAGTTCGGTCTGGCCGTTGCCCTCGACACCGGCGATGCCGAGCACCTCGCCGCGGTGGATCTGCAACGACACGTCGTCGAGCAGGTTCCGCTCTGCCACGGCCAGCGTCACGTTCTCGACCGCAAGCTGGACGTCGTCGGTGACGGTCGACTCCTCGGTGCTGGGCGAGGGCAGCTCCGAGCCCACCATGAGCTCTGCCAACTGGCGGGCGGTCACGTCCTTCGGCTGGACGGCGGCGACCGTGGTCCCGCGCCGCATCACTGTGACGTCGTCGGCGACCGCGAGCACCTCGTCCAGCTTGTGCGAGATGAACAGCAGCGTGAACCCCTTGGCCTTCAGCTCGCGCAGGTTGCCGAACAGCGCGTCGACCTCCTGGGGCACCAGCACGGCGGTCGGCTCGTCCAGGATGATGATCTTCGCGCCGCGGTAGAGGACCTTGAGGATCTCGATCCGTTGCCGCTGGCCCACACCGAGGTCCTCGACCAGGTGGTCGGGCGACAGGCCGAAGCCGTAGGAATCGGACAGTTCCTTGATCTTGGCCCGGGCCTTGTCGCCGATCCCGTACAGCTTCTCGGCGCCGAGGACGACGTTCTCCAGCACGGTCAGGTTGTCCGCCAGCATGAAGTGCTGGAACACCATGCCGACGCCGTGCTGGATGGCATCGGCCGGCGAGTTCAGGACAATCTCTTCGCCGCCGATCTCGATGGTCCCCTCGTCCGGCTTCTGCACGCCGTACAGGATCTTCATCAACGTCGACTTGCCGGCGCCGTTCTCGCCCACCAGGGCGTGCACCGTGCCGGTCCGGACCTCGATGTCGACGTCGTGATTGGCCACCACACCGGGAAAACTCTTGCCGATTCCCCTCAGCCGGACGGCCATCGTCTGAGTCATGGTGTCGATGTCACACGCTCCCAGATCTGCGGCGACCTCGTTGTCGCCGCGACGAGCCTCGGGCCCGGGCCGCAACGCTACCGCGTCATCGACCCGAGCCCGAGGGTTTCACACGTCAGAGTTTCGACGGTGCCTTGAGCTCGCCGGAGATCAGCTTCGCCTTGTACTCGTCGATCTTGGGGGTCACGTCGTCGAGGAAGCCACCGCTGGTCGCGTACCCGACACCGTCCCGCTTGATGTCGTACAGGTCGTAGCCCGGCTTGGTGGTGCCGTCCTTGAACGCCTTCGCGAAGTCGAAGACGGCCACGTCGACCTTCTTCAACGACGACGTCAGGATGTGCTTCTGCTGCTCGGGCGTCGCGGTCTGGTACTGGTCGGAGTCGACGCCGATCGCCCAGATGCCGTCGGGCTTCGTGCTGACGACGTCGAACAGGCCGCTACCGGACAGGCCGGAGGCGTGGAAGACGATGTCCGCGCCGGCGTCGTACAGCGCGGTGGCGGCAGTCTTCGCCCCGCCCGGGTTCGCGAACGCCTTGTCGTCGCCCTTGTCGGACAGCCACTTCATGTCGACCTTGATGCTCGGGTCGACCGCGGCCACGCCGGCCTTGTAACCGGCCGCGAACGGGTCGATGATCGGTCCCCGGGTACCTCCGATGAAGCCGACGTGCTTCGCCTTGGTCTTGAGACCGGCGGCGACACCGACCAGGAACGAGCCCTGCTCGACCGAGAACACCAGGTTGGTGATGTTCGGGCCCTCGGCGAATCCGTCGACGACCGCGAACTTCTTGTCCGGGTACTCCTTGGCGACCTTGTTCACCTCTTCGGTGTACACGAAGCCCACCGCCACGATCGGGTTGAAGCCCGCCTCGGCCAAGGTGCGCAGCCGCTCTTCCTTCGCGGAGTCAGGCTCCTGTGCGGCAGCCTCGGACTCCTCACAGGTGGCGTCCAACTCGTCGAGGGACTTCTTCACACCGGCCGCGGCCAGGTCGTTGAAGGAATGGTCACCACGGCCGCCGATGTCGTAGGCCAGGCCGATCTTGGGACCCGCCCCGGACTTGTCGGCGCACAGTTCGTCGCTCCCCCCGGAGGCAGCCGCGTCCTCGTTCTTTTTCGCACAGCCCGCCAAGATCAGCGCCACTGTGATGGCGACCGCCGCCAACTTGCTCGTGTGCCGCAAGATGCCTCCTCGATCCCTGATCGCCCCGTGCAGGCGTTCGCAGCGAAACGATAGACCCGGCGAGACCCCCCAGCCACTGACGATGCGTCACTGAAATGCTCGTTACTCAATCGTAGTTTCGGTGGTGACGCTCAGCCAGAACGCCGACGCGGCGGGTGAGGTGGCGCTGACCGGATCGGTCCGGTGCCTGAGCCCGGGCCGTTGTTCCGCCGCTGCGATGCGAGAATTCCCCAATGACCATTTCGCAGCAGCTGCTGCTCAGCGACCTGCAGAGCCGTGTCGCCGCAGTCCGGGACGAGATCGTGACCGTACGTCGCGACCTGCACGCGCACCCGGAGCTCGGCTGGCACGAGGTGCGGACCACCGAGCTGATCCGGCAGCGGCTGGTGGCAGCCGGACTGTCCCCGCAAGTGCTGCCGACGGGCACCGGTCTGATCTGCGACATCGGCTCCGGCGACACTTGCGTCGCGCTTCGCGCCGACATCGACGCCCTGCCGGTGACGGAGGGTGTCGATTCCCCTTTTCGGTCGACGTACGAAGGCGTGGCGCACGTCTGCGGTCATGACGTCCACACGGCGATCCTGATCGGCGCCGCCGAGGTGCTCGCACGGATGGCCGCCGACGGGCTGCTGCCCCACCGCGTCCGGCTGATCTTCCAGCCGGCTGAGGAGGTCATGCCCGGTGGCGCGCTCGGTGTGATCGCGGCCGGCGGTCTGGAAGGGGTACGACGGATCTACGGCCTGCACTGTGATCCCCGACTGCAGGTCGGGCAGGTCGGGCTCCGGGTCGGTGCGCTGACGGCAGCGTCGGACCGTGTCCTGGTCCGGCTGACCGGCGAAGGCGGTCACACCTCCCGGCCCCACCTCACCGGCGATCTGGTCTACGCCCTGTCCACCCTGGTCACCGAGCTACCGGCCGCGTTGTCGCGCCGCGTCGACCCGCGGGCCGGCCTGTCACTGGTCTGGGGCCGGATCACCGCCGGCTCGGCCGCGAACGCCATACCGTCCCGTGGTGAGGCCGAAGGCACCGTGCGGTGCCTGGACGTCAGCGCCTGGAAGCTGGCCGCCGATCTGATCCCCCTACTGGCGGAGCAGTTGATCGCTCCGTACGGCGTCGAGGTCAGCACCGAGGTCACACACGGCGTACCCCCGGTCATGAACGATGCGGAGGCGATCGCGGTGTTCCAGCGTGCGGTCAGCGAGGCGATCACGCCCGACGCGGTGGCCGCGACCGATCAGAGTCTGGGCGGCGAGGACTTCGCCTGGTACCTCGAGCATGTTCCGGGAGCGATGGCCCGGCTGGGGGTTCGTCCCCTCGGTGTGGACGCGGCCGCCGACCTGCACACGCCCGGCTTCTGCCCGGACGAGGACGCCATCACCGTCGGGATGACGGTTCTGGCGTCCTGCGCCCTCTTGGACTGAAGGCTCAGCGGTTCGGAACCTGAACCTCGACAACCGGAACGTTGACGGTGGTCGAGTGGTAGACCTCCGGCAGCGCCGCGCCGGAGCCGTCGTTACCGGACCAGGTGCCGCCCCAGGTGGTGCTGGCGGTCACCGGCCAGCCGGCGTTCGACCGGTCGAACGAGATCGTGCAGGCCGAGCCCTCGGAGGCACCCGAGCCGTACGCGTACTTGGCCTGGTTGACCGAGCACGACGTGGAACCGGCCGGTGAGGTGAAGGCGACACCGTTGCTCTGCGCATCCAGCGTCACCGTCGTGTTCCCGGCGGTGGCGGTCAGGTGCAGCTTGCCGTCGTCGGCGAGCGCGGTGGCCGGGTTGGTCACCCAGAACCAGGTCGGCACGTTCACCAGTGTGGCGCCGCCGTTCCCTGTGACCTTCGGGTTGCGGTCGATGGCCGGGTCGGTCAGCCCCTGCTGGGCGACGTCCCACAACGAGGTGGCCAGATCCTCCGGCGCGACATACGGCTCCGGCACCTGGCCGTCGACGAACGCCGCGAAGCCGATGCCGATCTCGGTGCCGTAGTAGTTGCCGCCGGACTTGGTGTAGCCCTCGTCAACACCGTTGTGGCCCTGCTGGCACCGCAGGCTGTACCAGCGGTACTTCGCTCCGTTCTTCGCTGCTTCCGTCACCCGCTTCACCTCGTCGGCGTCCGGTATCGACAGCCGGCCAGCCGCGGCGTGCCCGCTCAGCAGCGGGATCGACTCGTCGTAGAACTTCTGGAAGCCCTCGGGCGTGGTCGCGTCGTTCCCCCCGATGTCGGGGTTGTACAGCTCCCACCAGCAGGTCGGCGCGACGGCCAGCGACGTACCGCCGCTCTTCACGACGCCGCCGGAGTCGCTGGTGATCGTCACGCTGACCGAGATCTTGTAGCCACCGTCACCGGACTGCTCGAGCCCTCCGCCGGCGTGCGCCGGCGCGGCCGTGACCGCCGCCGCTGCAAGTCCCGCCAGGGCGGTGGCGAATACTGTGCGCTTCATGGCAAAACTCTCCCCAGTTTCTGGTGGTACCACACGATCGAGACGTGGGTTCTGACGTTCTATGACGCGGATCGGTTGCGTCAATGGCAGGGCCTGTCGCCACCGAAGGTGATCGTCTTGACCAGCCAGATCTTCCCGCCGCCCAGTTCGAGCGTGCTGGTGATGTTGTAGAACGACTTCGGCGCGCTGAGCGGTTTGCCCTTCGCGTCCACGTCGACCGTGGTGTTCACCATGCAGGAGGTCAGCGTCGCGGCCGACCCGCGCGCGGTCACCTTGGGGACGTCAACCCAGACCTCGCCGACCGTGTGCTGGCCGCGACTGCGCAGTCCCGCGACGTCGGACCGAACGGCGTTCAGCGCGGCCCCGGTCGCGGTCTTACCCAGTGCGTCGAGGTCCACCTGGACCTTGTGGTACGCCGTCAGCCGGACCTCGATGTACTTGATGAACGCGTCCGCGGCAGCCTTGTCCGAGGTCGACGCCGCCACGACCTTGCGCCGGTGCACCGCGATCGTGTTCGGCGGGCCGCCGCTGGACGACCCTTCGGTCGGAGTCGCGGACGTCTCGCCCATCGTTGTACTGGCACTGGTCGGCCCGCTCGAGTCCGAGCCGAGCGTCGGCAGCCCGCCACCCTCGTCGTCGCCAGGGCCGCAACCGGCGGACATCAGCAAGCCCAGCACCACCCCGACGACCGCCATACCTCGACGCCCCATCCCCAACCCCTCTCGACCCGCAGGTCCACTCAACGCTAGCGTTCGAGCGGACCATATCGGCTGGAGTCAGAAGGTGTCAGCGGGGACGTAGACACCCCACACATCCCTGAGGGTGTCGCAGACTTCGCCCACGGTCGCTCGGGACTTGAGGGCCCGTTTCATCGGGTAGAGGCAGTTCGCGTTGCCTTCGGCCGCCGTCTTCAGGGCAGCCAGGGCCTCGTCGACGGCCGGCTGGTCGCGTTCGGCGCGGAGCTTGGCCAGGCGTTCGACCTGCTGGGCCTCGATCGCGGGGTCGACCCGGAGCGGTTCGTACGGCTCTTCCTCGGCGATCCTGAACTTGTTCATCCCAACGACGACACGCTCGGCCGAGTCGATCTCCAGCGCGATCGCGTACGCCGACCGCTCGATCTCCTGCTTCTGGAAGCCCTTCTCGATCGCGGCCACCGCACCGCCGTACTCCTCGACCTGATCCATCAACTCGACCGCGGCCGCCTCCACCTCGTCGGTCAGCGACTCGACGACGTACGAGCCGGCGAACGGGTCGACGGTGGCAGTCACATCGGTCTCGTAGGCGAGCACCTGCTGGGTGCGCAGCGCGAGCCGGGCCGCCTTCTCGGTCGGCAGCGCGATCGCCTCGTCGTAC
The DNA here is from genome assembly GCF_044459685.1 of Kribbella sp. NPDC050241. Lineage (NCBI taxonomy): Bacteria > Bacillati > Actinomycetota > Actinomycetes > Propionibacteriales > Kribbellaceae > Kribbella > Kribbella sp. NPDC050241. The sequence goes on along the minus strand of NZ_JBITJE010000002.1, from coordinate 1,121,964 downwards.
GAGTTGGTGTGCAGCGACTGCGTCCCACCGAGTACGGCGGCCAGTCCCTGAACGGCGACCCGGACCAGGTTGACCTCGGGCTGCTGCGCGGTGAGCTGGACGCCCGCGGTCTGGGTGTGGAACCGCAGCATCATCGACTTCGGGTTCTTGGCGCCGAACTCGTCCCGCATCACCCGGGCCCAGATCCGCCGGGCGGCACGGAACTTCGCCACCTCCTCGAGCAGCGTGGTCCGGGCGACGAAGAAGAACGACAGCCGGGGCGCGAACTCGTCCACGTCGAGGCCGGACGCGACCGCGGCCCGGACGTACTCGATCCCGTCCGCGAGCGTGAAGCCGATCTCCTGCGCGGGCGTCGCGCCGGCCTCGGCCATGTGGTAGCCGGAGATCGAGATCGTGTTCCAGCGCGGCAGTTCCGCCTTGCAGTAGGCGAAGATGTCGCTGATCAGCCGCAGCGACTCCTTCGGCGGATAGATGTAGGTGCCGCGGGCGATGTACTCCTTCAGTACGTCGTTCTGGATCGTTCCGGTGAGCTTGTCACCGGCGACGCCCTGCTCCTCGGCGACGAGTTGGTACAGCAGCAGGAGCACCGAGCCGGGAGCGTTGATGGTCATCGAGGTGGACACCTGGTCCAGCGGGATCCGGTCGAACAGCACCCGCATGTCGTCGATCGAGTCGATCGCCACGCCGACCTTGCCGACCTCGCCGTGCGCGATCGGGGCATCGGAGTCGTAGCCCATCTGGGTGGGCAGGTCGAACGCGACCGACAGGCCCATGGTGCCGTGGTCGATCAGCTGGTGGTACCGCTGGTTCGACTCCGCCGCGGTACCGAACCCGGCGTACTGGCGCATGGTCCACGGCCGCTCGGTGTACATCGTCGGGTACACACCCCGGGTGAATGGGAACTTCCCCGGCTCCCCCAGCTTGCTACCCGGCTCGAACCCGTCCAGCACCTCCGGCCCGTACACCGGCGCGAACTCGAACCCCGACTCACTCCGATGACTCATCTCCCCACGGTAGGCCGAACCACGCTCCCACTGGTATGCACCAGCGCACGCCACGGATGTGGGGTGAAGCACAGAGGTGCGCTACAGTCGCGCGCCTCCCCTGGAAGGATCCACAGATGTCGCTGCACCGTCCTGCACCGGCTCCCCCACCCACGATCCACCGCCCGGCCCGCCGGCGGCGCCGGCCTGCCGTCCTCTCCGGAGTCCTGGCCGCAGTGCTCGTGGTCGCTGTCGTCGCGGTGATCCTGGTATGGCGCAGCGGCGACACGGCAACCACCGGCGCGGCCGACTCCCAGCTCCTGCTGGCCGACGGGGTGACCGCGGGGGGCTCGATCACCGGCCAGGCGCGCACCCTTGCGGACGCGCTGACCGAGCGCGGCCTCGAGTGCAGCGCGCGCTTCACCAGCGCGGAAGGCGGACACTCCGGCTGCTTCGCGTATCGATCGGCAAGCCGGACGACGTCCTCGGTCGCCTTCCAGTACGAGCCGGACGGCACCGTCACAGCGTTCGCCCTCAAGGTCAGGGCGACCGGCGACACTGCGTCGGCGCTGCGGTCTCTGGCCGCCGCCGTTGGAGACGTCGTCTTCCCCGCGGATCTGACGAATGTGGGCGTCGTACTGCAGAACTGGGGCGGCGCGCCCGAAGGGACATGGGGCAAGTACGAGATCATCAGCCGGGGTCCGAAGACGCAGGTCAACGGGGCGAAGCTCGGCAGCAGCCAGCTCGAGGTTCCGGTCCTGCACCTCGACACCACCGAGCCCGATCTCGCGAAGGCCCTCACCGCCGATGGGTACACCTGCACTGCCGACAACGAGACCTGTCAGGGCAAGTACGCCGGACGGCCCGGCCTCGCGCTCAAGTTCTCCGGACCGGACACCGGCATCACGTATCTCGTCGCCACCGCCGCGACCGGCGCGACAACCGGCAAGGCCTTCGAGCAACTACGGACCACCGCCTTCGGGCACCTCCAAGGTGACGCCGTCGCACCCGTGCAGGACTGGGTTTCGCGGCATCTCGACGGACGCTCGCACATCGCCTACGTGGCCGGCTGGCGGGTCGACCTCGAAGTAACCCCCGGCCGGCAGATCCGCCTGACCCTCTTCAATGAGGAGATCTGGCTCGTCATGTCCTGAGCAACGACGAGGCTGGCGCTCGATCAGCACCGGAGACCGTTTGCCGCGTGGCGGGATTGGTTCTAGGCTGTGGCGGCTTCGGGGGAAGAGGTTTCCGCCTACCTACCCGGAGTTTTGATGCGCGCGCGTGGACTGGCCCTCGGGGGCCTGGCTCTGATCATCTCGACGTCGGTCGGCGTGGTCGTCGCCGGACCGAGCTCGGCGGACGAGCCGGTGCTGGTGAAGAGTGTCGGGACCCAGCTACCGGTGCAGGACCTCCGCGCGATGGAGCTCGACGAAGCGCGTGGCCGCCTGTACTTCGCGCAAGGCGCCGGCAGCACCCTCCCACTCGTGGTCACCGACCTGGACGGCGCGCTGCAGAAGAAGCTGACCGCGGTGACCGGCGCCTCCGACGTGGTTCTCAGCAACGACCACCAGCAGGTCCTCGTGACCCAGGACTACGACCGCGTGACCGCGCTGGACGCCGACACATTGGAGCCTTCGGCAACGTACGACGCACCGAAGGGCGCCTGCGTCTACAGCGCCGAACCGGCCGGGGACAAGATCGTCGCCGCCTTCCTGGACTGCGGTCTCGGCACGTCCGGCCTGCTGATCTGGTCCGCGCCCGGGACCACCGCGACGGTGTACACCGAAGGCCCGAACTACCACCCGATCATCGCCGGGGCGGCCAACGGACTGCTCGTCGCCGGCGACACCGGATACTCGCCGGTCACGACGTACGTCATCGACGTCTCCGGCGCCACACCGACCATCGTCAGCCGGCGCGAGAACACCGGCGAGAACCTGGTCGACTACGCCGTCAGCCCCGACGGCACCGAGGTCGTCGAGACCGTCGGCTACCCGTACGAGCACCACTCGTACAAGCTCCCCGACCTGTCCGACGCCACGGTGTACCCGAGCGGCGCCTACCCGGCCGACGCTGCCTGGTCCCGCGACAGCTCGACGGTCGCCGTCGGTCGCTCCAGCACCGCCTCCAACGACGCCGACGTGCTGTTCTACGCCAAAGGCAGCACAACCCCGACGTACGCCGTCGATTTCCGCAGCAGCGACGAACTCTGGAAGGGCACCCTGCTGCTCAACTCCACCGGCACCCGGGCCTGGGCGGTCACGTACGACGACACGTATCAGAACGTGCAGCTCCTGCACTCCTTCGGCCCGGCTCACCCGCCGAAGGCGCCGATCACCGACATCCATGTCACGGCACGCACCGGCTCCGGCAAGGACAAGTCCACCGCGTCCGTCACCGTCACGTGGACGTCGCCGTACTCGCGTCCCGGAAGCTCCACCAACCAGCAGTTCCTGCAGCTCTACGCCACCCCGGCCGGCTCGACCGCCCGCCTCATCGGCAACCCCGAGCTGACGTCGGCGGGCAGCTTCACCGCCACCTACGCCCTCCCGCGCGGAACCACCACGTTCACCGCCCACTACAAGGACTTCGAGAACTGGTACCCGGAGGCCACTGTCACCACCACGATCACCCGCTGACCGCGGTGGTGCCCCGTTGTTCACGGGGCACTCACCAAATGCAGCCCCGTGGTCACGTAGCCGTCACCCGGCGGCCCTGCAGCCGTCGACAGGGCATCCACACGGTGTTACGAAGCTGTCGCCGAGGGTTCATGCGCGGTGGGGAACCTCACAGCTGTGAGGATCGTGATGGTGGCTGAGACCTTCCTGCCGCAGATCAATGGCGTGGCGAACACGGCTCGCCACGTCGCCGATCGGCTGCGTGCCCGCGGGCACGAGCTGCTGATCATTGCCCCCGGCCCCGGTCCGGACAGCTACGCCGACGTGCCGGTGATCCGGGCCCGCAGCTTCCGGACCCCTGGGTACAAGGAGTTCCCGGTCGGCCTGCCCGATCCGTCGATCGAACGGGCGATGGCCGACTTCAGCCCCGATCTGGTCCACGTCGCGTCGCCGTTCATCATCGGCGCCTACGGGCTGCGCGCGGCGCGCCGGCTGGGGCTGCCGACGGTGGCGATCTTCCAGACCGACATCGCCGGGTTCGCCCGCCAGTACCCCTGGTTCGCCGCCGCAGACCGCGGGATCTGGCGCTGGGTACGGCGTACCCACTCGCGGGCCGATCGCACCCTGGCACCCTCCACCGCGTCGGTGGAGGCGCTGGTGCAGGGCGGCGTACCGCGGGTCCATCTGTGGGGCCGCGGCGTGAACCTGGACCTCTTCGACCCCGGTCACCGCGACGAGAACTGGCGCCGGGAGATCTCCCCGGACGGCAAGCCGATCGTCGGATACGTCGGCCGGCTGGCCGCGGAGAAGAAGGTCCGCCGGCTCGCCGAGCTGACCGGCCTGGACTGCCGGATCGTCGTCGTCGGCGACGGGCCGGACCGCGCGTCGCTGGAACACTCCTTGCCCAGCGCAACCTTCCTGGGGATGCGCCGGGGTGCCGACCTGGCCTCGATCTTCGCCGGGCTGGACGTCTTCGTGCACACGGGCGAACACGAGACGTTCTGCCAGACGATCCAGGAGGCGCAGGCCTCCGGCGTGGCCACCGTCGGCCCGGCCGCGGGAGGCCCGCTCGACCTGATCCACCCGGGCGAGAACGGCCTGCTCTTCCAGCCCGGCCGGCCCGGATCGCTGCGCCAGGCGGTCAGGACGCTGCTCGATCACCCCACGGCTCGCGACCGGATGGCCGCCAGCGGCCTCGAACGCGTGCAGTCCCGGACCTGGCCGGCGGTGGTCGACGATCTGGTCGACCGGCACTACGCCGAGGTCCTGCGCGAGGCGGCGGCCGTACGGCGGGTCGCATGAGCGAGCGGAGCGAGCTCATCAGAAAGCACAGTCGGATTCGCGCCTCATCGGCGCCCGGAGCGAAGCGAGGACGCCGATGAGCTCGCTGAGGATCGCCCAGCTGGCCAACTTCGTCGGGCCGACGTCCGGTGGGATGCGGACCGCGATCGAGCACCTCGGCCAGGGGTACGTCGAGGCCGGCGCCGAGCGGATCGTGATCACCCCGGGCGAGAGGGACGTCGCGATCGACACCGAGTTCGGCACGGTGGTCCGGACGAAGGCCCTGAAGATCGCCGGCGGGTACCGCCTCATCACCGATCCCTGGAAGGTGATCGAGACGCTCGAGCGGTTCCGGCCGACCACCGTGGAGATCTCGGACAAGTCCACGTTGCTGCCGGTCGCGCGCTGGGCCCGCAAGAACGACATCGGCTCGGTGTTGTTCAGCCACGAACGCCTGGACGCGATGCTGTCGTTGTACACCGCCCGGCCGCGGCGGCTCGGCGGTGAAGGAGCGCAGTACCGCCAGGGCGTCATCGCCGGCGTGGGCGCGCTGTACAAGATCCTGAGCCGCACGTACGACGCGGTCGTGGTGACGTCGCGGTACGCCGCGGCCGAGTTCGATGAGGTGACGACGCCACTGGTCCGGATCCCGCTCGGGGTCGACCTGGACACGTTCCATCCGTCACTGGCCGAGCCGGTGGACGACGGAGTACTCAAGCTGGTCCACGCCGGGCGGCTGTCCCGTGAGAAGAGCCCGCACCTGGCGGTCGCCACCGCGGCCGAGCTGCATCGCCGCGGGGTGAACCTGCGCATGGACGTCTACGGCTCGGGCCCTCACCTGGACGAACTGGTCGCGATCGCCGGTGACGCCCCGGTCATCTTCCACGGGTACGTCGACGGCCGCCGGCGACTGGCGACCCACCTGGCCGAGGCGGATATCGCGTTGTCCGTCTGCCCCGGCGAGACCTTCGGCCTGGCCGTCCTGGAGGCGCTCGCCGCCGGTACGCCGGTCGTCACGGCGAACACCGGCGGTGCGCGCGAACTGGTCGACGAGACCTGCGGCCGCTGGGCCTCGGCGAACCCGGTCGCGCTGGCGGACGCCGTACTCGAACTGGCGAAGCTGCCCGGCCGCAGAGCAGCAGCCCGTCGCCGGGCCGAGCTCTACGACTGGGACTCCTGCATCCGCCACATGCTCGCCCTCCACACCCGGCTGGGCCAGGCGCGTCTTGCGGCTTAGGCTCGATCCACGGATCGAGGCTTAGGTCAGGTGGTCGTAGTCGCCGCGGACCCACGCTGCGTGGCGATCGGCCGACCGGCGTACGACGGCCTTCGCGTCGACCGGGATCGACGCACCGAAGTTGTTGTAGAGCCGGTCGTACTCGAACGGGTCGAGTGCACGGGCGACCCGGTCCACGACCGCGCCCGACAGCGGAATCCGGTTCGGATAGCTGCGCATGAAGCTGACCGACGTACGGTCCGGATTGGCGAAGATCGTGTCCCCGGACAGGATCACACCCTTGCCCTCGGCACCTTCCGCCCAGTGCACCACCGCACTGCCCGGGAAATGCCCACCCGGCTGGATCACCGTCACTCCGGGCAACGGGTTCAGCTTGCCCGACCAGGTCCGGATCACCGGGTCCTGCCGGGCCACCCACTCCGCGTCCGGCTCGGACACGTACACCGGCACGTCACCGAGCCGGTGGCTCCACTCGACCTGGACGCCGTACATGTGCGGGTGGCTCGCGATGATCCCGGCCACCTCGCCCCGTTCGCGGATCCGCCGGACCGCGTCGTCGTCGACGTACCCGATCGGGTCCCAGAGCAGGCTGCCGTCCGGGGTCACCAGCAGCATCGACTGCTGGCCGATCCCGGCCGGCGGCTTCGACCGGACGCCGTACAGGTTCGGCTCGACCTCGTCGATGGTCACCTCGGTGCCGGCCGCGGCCAACTCCTCCAGCGTGGTCCAGTGCTGGCCGTCGGCCGGCACCCACTGCCGCTCGTCGGCGCAGATCGCGCAGACCTCCACTTGTTCGGAGTGCTCCACCGCACAGGTCGCGCAGATCCAGAAACTCACCGTGTTCTCCCCTCAGTCGGCCGACGCGACCGATCTCACACGCATCGCGATCGATGTCACATCTGTCAGTACATTTCACCGCAAGCAGCGGGTCTAGCATCAAGACGACCTGGTGTTCGCGACAAGGAGGATCTGGTGCCCAGCAAACCAGCCGGCACGCTGTATCGCGGCCGGGAGGGCATGTGGTCATGGGTCGCGCACCGGATCACCGGCGTGGGGATCTTCTTCTTCCTGCTGGTGCACGTGCTCGACACCGCGCTGGTGCGGGTGTCCCCGGAGGCCTACAACGAGGTCATCGGCACCTACAAGAACCCGATCGTCGGCCTGCTCGAGGTCGGTCTGGTGGCGGCGATCCTGTTCCACGCCTTCAACGGCATCCGGCTCATCCTGGTGGACTTCTGGGCCAAGGGCCCGCGCTACCAGCGGCAGCTGATGATCGGCGTCGGGGTGATCTGGGTGGTGCTGTTCGTGCCGTTCGTGATCCGGCACCTGACCCACGTGTTCGGGGGCTGAGATGCCGGAAACCCCAGGGATCGCGGCTCCTCGCTCGAGCTCCCGCTCCCGCTCGCTGAAGGGCGGCGGCCGGAACCGCTCCGGGCAGACCAACTTCGAGCTGTACAGCTGGCTGTTCATGCGGCTGTCCGGCCTGGCCCTGGTCGTCCTCGTGCTCGGCCACCTGTTCGTGAACCTGATGCTCGGCGGCGGCATCACCGCGCTGGACTTCGGTTTCGTGGCCGGCAAGTGGGCCAACCCGCTGTGGCAGGTCTGGGACCTGCTGATGCTGTGGCTGGCCATGCTGCACGGCACCAACGGGCTGCGCACGATCATCAACGACTACGCCGAGAAGGACCAGACCCGGTTCTGGCTCAAGGCCTTGCTGATCATGGCGGCGCTCGTCATCGTCGTACTGGGCACCTTGGTGATCTTCACGTTCGACCCCTGCCTCGACCCCAGCAGCACGCTGACGGTCTGTAAGTAAGGACGTTATGCAACAGCATCAGTACGACGTGATCATCGTCGGCGCGGGTGGAGCGGGGATGCGCGCCGCCCTCGAGTCCAGCAAACGGACCCGGACCGCGGTGCTCACCAAGCTCTATCCGACCCGGTCCCACACCGGCGCGGCCCAGGGCGGCATGTGCGCCGCGCTGGCCAACGTCGAGGAGGACAACTGGGAGTGGCACACCTTCGACACGGTCAAGGGTGGCGACTTCCTGGTCGACCAGGACGCGGCAGAGGTGATGTGCCGCGAGGCGGTCGACGCCGTCCTCGACCTGGAGAAGATGGGCCTGCCGTTCAACCGGACCGCCGAGGGCAAGATCGACCAGCGGTTCTTCGGCGGCCACACCCGCAACCACGGCGAGGCCGTCGTCCGGCGGTCCTGCTTCGCGGCCGACCGCACCGGCCACATGATCCTGCAGACGCTGTACCAGCAGTGCATCAAGCAGAACGTCGAGTTCTTCAACGAGTACTACGTTCTCGACCTGCTAATGACCGACGGCAAGGCCAGCGGTGTGGTCGCCTACGAACTGGCCACCGGGGAGCTGCACGTGTTCTCGGCCAAGTCGGTGATCTTCGCCTCCGGCGGCTTCGGCAAGGTGTTCCGGACCACGTCGAACGCGCACACGCTGACCGGCGACGGGATGGGCATCGTCTGGCGCAAGGGCCTGCCGCTGGAGGACATGGAGTTCTTCCAGTTCCACCCGACCGGCCTGGCCGGTCTCGGCGTACTCCTGTCCGAGGCGGCCCGCGGCGAGGGTGGCATCCTGCGGAACAAGGACAACGAGCGGTTCATGGAGCGGTACGCCCCGACCGTGAAGGACCTGGCGCCGCGGGACATGGTCGCCCGGGCGATGGCCAACGAGGTCCGCGAGGGCCGCGGCTGCGGCCCGGACGGCGCGTACGTGATGCTCGACCTGACCCACCTGGAGCCCGCGCACATCGACGCGAAGCTGCCCGACATCACGGAGTTCGCCCGGACGTACCTGGGCGTCGAGCCGTACACCGAGCAGATCCCGGTGTTCCCGACCGCGCACTACGCGATGGGCGGCATCCCGACCAACATCAAGGGTGAGGCGCTGGCCACCAACGACGACGTGATCCCGGGCCTGTACGCCGCGGGCGAGGTCGCCTGCGTGTCCGTCCACGGCGCGAACCGCCTGGGCACGAACTCGCTGCTCGACATCAACGTGTTCGGCCGGCGCGCGGGCATCGCCGCCGCGGAGTACGCCGCCACGGCCGTCTTCGAGGAGTTGCCGGACGACCCCTCGGCGTACGTCGTCGAACTGGTCGAAGGGCTGCGCAACTCCACCGGCGAGGAGCGGATCGCGGCGATCCGGTCCGACCTGCAGGCGACGATGGACCTGAACGCGCAGGTGTACCGGACCGAGGGCTCGCTGAAACAGGCGCTGGCCGACATCGAGGCGCTCAAGCTGCGGTTCGCATCCGTCGGCGTGCAGGACAAGGGCAAGCGGTTCAACACCGACCTGCTAGAGGCCGTCGAGCTCGGCTTCCTGCTCGACCTGGCCGAGGTGCTGGTGGTGTCCGCGCTGGCCCGCACGGAGTCGCGCGGCGGTCACTTCCGGGAGGACTACGCCACCCGCGACGACGTCAACTTCATGCGGCACACGATGGCCTACCGCGAGCTCGATGCCGAAGGCAACATCAACATCAGGCTCGACTACAAACCGGTCATCCAGACCCGGTACAAGCCGATGGAGCGCAAGTACTGATGGACGTCAAGGTCAAGATCCTCCGGTACAACCCCGAGGTCCTCGACGAGGCGGAGTGGAAGACGTACTCCGTCAGCCTGCAGCCGACCGACCGGGTGCTGGACGCGCTGCACAAGATCAAGTGGGAGCAGGACGGCACGCTGACGTTCCGGCGGTCCTGCGCGCACGGCGTCTGCGGCTCGGACGCGATGCGGATCAACGGCCGCAACCGGCTGGCCTGCAAGACGCTGATCAAGGACCTGAACCCGGAGAAGGAGATCACCGTCGAGCCGATCAAGGGCCTGCCGGTACTCAAGGACCTGGTCGTTGACATGGAGCCGTTCTTCGACGCGTACCGCGCGGTGATGCCGTTCCTGGTCACCAGCGGCCACGAGCCGACCCGGGAGCGGATCCAGTCGCAGGCCGACCGGGACCGCTTCGACGACACCACCAAGTGCATCCTCTGCGCCGCCTGTACGACGTCCTGCCCGGTGTTCTGGTCCGACGGCCAGTATTTCGGCCCGCAGGCGATCGTCGGCGCGCACCGGTTCATCTTCGACAGCCGCGACGAGGGCACCGAGCAGCGGCTGGAGATCCTGAACGACAAGGAAGGCGTCTGGCGCTGCCGGACCACGTTCAACTGCACCGACGCCTGCCCGCGCGGCATCGAGGTCACCAAGGCGATCCAGGAGGTCAAGCGCGCACTGATCTTCCGCCGGGTGTGAGCTAGCTCACATTCACCAACCAACCTCTGTCCCCCATCAGTCGTGGGGGCAGAGGTTGGTTCCTGTCTGGGGGAGGTGTCAGGAAGGCCTGCGTGAGCTGTACGACGGTTGCTACCGTCGGCTGGTCACCCAGCTCTACGCGTTGTGCGGCAGCCTCGGCGAGACCGAGGACGCCGTGCAGGAGGCGTTCGTCCGCGCGGTCGAGAAGCCGCATCGCTTCGCCAAAGGTCGACAACCCGGAAGCCTGGCTGCGCACTGTCGCGGTGAACGTGTCTCGCAGCTGCTTCCGCCGGGCCACCGTCTTCCACGGCCTGATCAGCCGCACCGGTCCCCCGGCCGACGTCGTACCCGGCCTGTCTCCGGACCACGTCGCCAGCCTCGACGCACTCCGCCGGCTGCCGTGGGAGCAACGCGAGGTCATCGCGCTCCATCACCTCGTGGACCTGCCGGTTTGCGAGATCGCCGCCCAGCTCGGCATCCCGGAAGGCACGGTCAAGGCGGAGGACGGCACCGGGCGGCGGTGGGTGCTCGGCGACACCGCCTCGAGCAAGTCCGTCCTGGCCTGGACCGACGACGGCACGACGTGGCACCGGCAGGACCTCGACCCGGACCACACTGCCACTGCGCTCGCGGTCAGCCCGGACCGCCGCACGATCGCCGCCGTCGTCTCGACGGACCCAGCACCGACCACGGCCACACCTGGACCCGCTTCACTCCCCGCTAGGCGAGACCAGACTCCAGCAGACCCAGTAGTCAGTCCCGTCAGCCCGGTAACGGGCGCCGGCGTCGAATCGCCAGTCGGCGACGAGGTGCCGCGCGCCTGGCGGCGGCTGGCGGTATTGCGCGAGCAATCCGGCGAGTTCGTCGAACCGGGCGTCGATCCCTCCATGCGCCGGATGGCTCTCAATCCCAGCGGAGCCGGCCTCGTAGCGCTGGTTCCAGCGCACGAAGATCTCCCACTGGTCCCGCTCCAGCGCAACCACGGCCTCGCTCGCCGGCCAGACGACGTACTCGTCCAGATCACCGTCGACGTCGTAGCACTGGAAATAGTGCGTCGCACCTTCGACGGCGACGAGCCCGGCGCGGGGACCGTCAACCCAGTCCAGCTCGACGGCCCGGGATCTGCGGAGCTGCAGGCCATCACAATGGGCGCATACCGGGTCTCAGCAGTCGCCGGATGCCCACGGCTCGGCCGTTGTGATGGCCTGGCCGTCCGCTACAGCTACGGGTGCATGTGGGCGCCCTTGAGGGTCTTGTCGACGGCGTTCTTCGGGCCGTAGAGGGCGATCCCGACCAGGTCCAGTTCCTCGGTGGCGACCGCCTTCACGGCCGCCCGATTGTCCCGGTCGTTGCCAGTGGCAAACAGGTCCTGGGTGAACACCGAATGCTCGATCCCACGCTGCAACGCCCGCTGGTGCGCGATCGCCATGAACTCCTTGGACCCCTCGAACACCAGCACCGGCTGCCGGAACATCGGCAGGTAGGTCACCCCATCCGCATCCTCATAAGGCTCCCCCACCACCTCAGACCGCGTCCCCGCGATCCCACTCACCAAGAACGCCGCCACATTCAACCGCTGCCAAACCGCCAAATCCTCCCGCAGCACCACAGCAATCTTCGTCTCGAACCTGATCGGCTCATTCGCACTGTCCACACCCCCAGAGTCCCGCCCACCCAGACTCCGGTCTTGTACGTTCTTCACCTCTTAGCAGTACGGAGGGTTGGTGGTTACTGCGGTGGCGACGCGGAGGAAGAGGTTGAACAGGCGGTAGAGGGTGAGCATGTCGGCCTCCACGGTGACGGTGCGGTCGTCCTGGCGGGTGACGCCAGGGATCGCGGTGAGGTGGGAGACGACGGAGGCGGACTGCCAGCGGACGGTCAGGCGGCGGGTGGTGGACGACGCGGTGATGAAGGGGAGGGAGCGCAGGGCCTCGGTGGTGGTGGATTCGATGGCGGCGCGGGCCTCGAGGACCGGGACGAGTTGGGCGGCGAAGCGGTCCTTGGCCTGCTTGACGGCGACCGTGCGTACGCCGGCGTCCCACGCCCTCATCTCGGCACAGGCCGTGTCGTCGCCGGTCAGCACCGCGACCGGTACGCCGTACGCCGCGGCCCCGGCGTGGAAGAGGCCGATCTCACCGGTGACCTGATCGTCCAGCCAGATGTCCTCGATCTCGTGGCCCATGAAGCTGTGGCTGAGTACGCCGAGCACCCCGGCCCGCGCGTGGTAACCGACGCAGAGGACAGCGTCGTACTCGCTGGTGAGGCCTTCCATCATCCCCATCGGCTTCGGGCGCCCCTTGATCAGCGTGGCGCGTGGGTCGAGCAGGTCCGGCAGCAGGTTGCGCATCGGGCCGTGGGCGTCGTTGACCAGTACGGCGGTCGCACCGGCGGCGTACGCACCGCGGACAGCGGCGTTCACGTCTTCGGTCATCATCACCCGGCCACGCTCGTAGTCCCGGCCCGGCGGCTGGACGTCCTCCGCGTCGACCAGTCCGGTGATGCCCTCCATGTCCGCGCTGATGTAAGCCTTCACGGGACGCAAGCGTATGTTCTTGACTGTGAGCGGTGGCGCCGAGGTCAAGGCGTGGCGGCCCGAGCTGAGCGGGGTCGTCGAGGTCCTGCACGCGCACTTTCCGTCCCACGCGTACCCGAGCCACACGCACGACGCGTGGACCGTGCTGATCGTGGACGAGGGCGTGGTGCGGTACGACCTGGACCACCGCGAGCACGGACTGGCCCAGGCACAGGTCTCACTGCTGCCGCCGAACGTCCCGCACGACGGGCGGTCGGTCCGGCCCGAGGGCTTCCGCAAGCGCGTGCTGTACCTGAAGCCCGAGCGGCTCGGGCTCGACCTGATCGGTGCGGCCGTGGACCAGCCCGAGTACGTCGATCCGCTGCTGCGGCACCGTCTGCACCAGTTGCACGGCGTACTGCTGGACGGGCGGGAGGACCTGGAGGCGCAGAGCCGGCTGACGCTGATCGAGGTGCGGCTGCGGCAACATCTGCGGCGGAACGTGCTCGACCCGCCCGATCGGCGCGATCCCGGGATCGCTGCGCGGCTCCGCGACGTACTGGACGCGAACGTGCCGGCCGGGATCACACTGGACGACGCGTCGAAGCTGGTGCCTGCGCATCCGGCGCATCTGGTGCGGGCGTTCAGCCGCGAGTTCGGGATGCCGCCGCATCGGTATCTGACCGGGCGCCGGGTCGACCTGGCCCGGCGCTACCTGCTCGACGGGCATCCGCCCGCGGACGTGGCGACGCTGGCCGGGTTCTACGACCAGTCCCACCTGAACCGGCACTTCCGCAAGATGCTCGGGGTGACGCCGGCGAGCTTCGTCAGGCGTTGACCTTCTGCGCAGCCTTGTAGGCGCGGACGCCCCAAGTGCCGAGCAGGACCGCGATCAGCAGGTTGACCACGATCAGGATGGTGTGGGCGACGTAGTACCCGGTCGGTCGGCCCTCAGTGGCGGCCAGGTTCTTGATGAAAGTCACATAGGTGACGACGTTCCAGACCGCGATGCCGAGCAGCACCAGCGCGTGCTTGCGTTCGAGTTTCACCCGGCCATTGTCCCCGGCGTTGAAAAACGGGGCGGCCGCGCCTCACTCGGCCGCCCCGCCCGAGGGGCGAGCTCCTGTCATCGACCTTGGTTCATGGTCGGCGCGGCGGCAAGCGATCCAACCTACCCACGGGTCACCTCAAGGGTTTCCCTGCGGGAGGCGGACCTGTGCCACTCATCAACCCACTCACAAGGATGCAGAGCGCACCGCGCTGAGCGTGGAGCGATCGACGCCGCGGGCGTTGGTGAGTGCGGGGCGTCCGGCTCACCCGTGGGGGCGGTCGACCATCCGGAGGAGCTGGGTGCGGTTGGCGACGCCGAAGCGGCGGTAGAGCCGGGTCAGTTGGGACTCCACGGCCTTGACCGAGAGGTAGAGGGCGGCGGCGATCTCGCGGTTGGTGGAACCGTCGCGGACCATCGCGACGATCTGCTGCTCGTTGTCGGTGAGCTCCGAGGGCTGGCGGCTGCGGCTCGGGACGTCGAGGCGGGCCAGTTCGGTCTCGGCGACCTCGCGCCACGCGGGGGCGCCGTACGCCTCGAACTGCTCGATCGCGTCCAGGAACGCCGTCCGCGCCACCGACCGTCGGCGCGCCTGCCGGGCCACCCTGCCGCGGGTGAGCTCACACCGGGCCAGGTCCAGCGGGTACACGCGGTCCCCCGCCGTGGCGATCGTCTCCTCCAGCAGATCCAGCGCCGCGGCCGGATCGCCCTGCTTGGCGATCAGCAACGCCTCCGACCGGGCCAGCCCGACCCGCACCACCGCACGGTCCAGCGTCTCCGCCCGGCCCCGGATCTCCGCGATCAACTCCGCGGCGTCCTGCAGTCGCCCGGCCGCGACCAGCGCCTCGGCATAGTCCGCATGCCAAGGGATCACCGCCGGGTCGAACGGCATCGCCGCCTCGCCGGAGTCCGCGATCGCGTCGAACGCCTCCACCGCCCGCTGCGGATCACCCGTCAGTACGCCGATCAGCCCGAGACTGGCCAGCGCCGGACCGGTCCACTCGTCGTTGCCGACCAGGCGGACTCCTTCCAGCGCCGCCTCCGCGAGCTGCCGGCCCATCGCCGCCGTACCGCCGGCCCACTCGGCCCGGCTGGCGATGACCATGCCGACCTCGGCCTCCTCGCCGATGTCCTGCATCAGCTGGTAGCACTCGTGCCCGGCCGCGAGCGCATCCGCTCCGCGCCCGCTGCGCTCGTAGATCGCGGTCGCCGAGATCAGCACCGACGCCAGCCACCGCATCGCACCGCCGTCGCGCACCTCGTCGACCAGCGAGCTGATCGCCGCGATCGCCGCGTCGGTCCGGCCGCGGAACAGCTCCCGCATGGCCGCCATCTGCCGGGCGTTCACCACGGCCTTGGTCAGCGGCAGCCCGAGCGACAGCTCGGCCGCCTGCTGCAGCAGAGCGTCCGCGGTCTCCTCCGCGTCCCGTGACATCAGCACCGAGCTGGCCGCGCTCAGCGCGTCCACCAGAGCCTCGGTGTCACCGCTCTTCCGCGCCAGCGCCTCTGCGACCCGCGCGTCCTCCTGGGCGGCGTCGAACCGGCGATCGAAGTACTCGCTGTGGCTGCGCATGATCCGCACCCGCGCCTCGAGCAGCTGGTCACCGGCGGCGGCCTCGAACGCCTCGGACAGGATCTCGACCCGGCGGTCGTGATCCGGCCAGGCGGCGTCCACCAGCAGCAACAGCGCGGGCACCCTGGTCTGCGGCTCGGTCGCGGCGCGTACGGCGAGCCGCGCCATGTCGGCGGACTCCGCGAGATGACCGGCGGCCGCGGCATCGTCGGCAGCTCGCGTCAGGCGCCGGGCCCGTTCGTCCGGCAGGCTGGACGGCGTACGCTCGGCGGCCAGTCGCCACAGGGTGGCAGCGGCACCTGGCGCACCCCGGCCGGCCGCGACGGCTGCGGCCTCCTCGATCGCGCAGGCCAGCTCGGCGTCGGCCTCCTGGGTGGCCAGGGCACGATGGGTCGCGTTCTCGACCGGTTCGCCGACCACGGCCGCCAACTGTGCGTGCGCCTGGCGACGGGCCGCCGAGGTGGCTTCGGCGTACACGAACTCCCGCAGCAGCGGGTGCGCGAACCGGAGCCGCTCGGAGGACACGTCGATCAGCCCGAGCGACTCGGCCTCGGCCAGCTCAGTGTCGATCGGCCGTCCGAGCGACTGCGCCAGCTGGGCCGTGGTCGGCCGCGGCGACGAGGCTGCGTGCAGCAGGAGCTCGTGCGCGGAGGAAGTGAGGTCGGACAGCCGGTCGCCGAGCAGCGTCTTGAGCCGGCTCGACACCGGGAGCGGATCGTTCGGCGAGACGCCTTGCGGATGCCGCAGCACCGCCCGGCCGAGCTCCAGGGCCATGAACGGGTTGCCGGCGCTGGCAGTGAAGATGCGGCGAGCCGTACGCACGGGCAGCGGGCTGGAGAGCCGCTGACGCAGTAAACCGAGCACGTCCGGCTCTGTCAGCGGCGGGACCTCCAGTTGCAGCACCGGCTCCGGGCACGCCTCGGCCATGACCGGCAGATCGCCGTCAGCTACCTGCTCGGTGGCCAGCATGTGCACGCCCTCGGACAGCCGGCGGGCGCAGAACGTCAGCACCTCCAGGCTGGACGGGTCCACCCACTGGATGTCGTCGACGACCAGCAGCACGGGCCCGTTGGCCGCGAGCCGACGCAGCACATGCAGTACGGCGAGGCGCACGGCCAGCTCGTCCCGAACCGTGTCGGGCGCACTGGCCTTCAGCAGGGCGACCTCGAGCGGCTGACGGAGGTGGTCGGGCAGGACCGTCCAGGCGAGCTCGAGCTGATTGGACAGCAGGTCGAGGAGGGTGACATACGGGAGACCGGCTTCGCTCTGGGACGGGGCGGCGCTGAGGACGCGGCACCCGGCGCGGGTGCGGTCGGCGACCAGCGCGCGGCCCATGGCCGACTTGCCGATCCCGGTCGGGCCATAGAGCAGCACGCTGCCGCTGGTCTCGAGCTGCTTCTTCGCACGCTCGACCAGTCCGGCGCGCCCGACCAGCTCGTCGTCAGTCATCGATCCCACATACTCCTCGAAGGATTACCCTCGTCGATTATCACAGTCAATGACCGGACGACACGGCGAGTGTCACATGAGGAAACCATCCCGTCACCATCCTGTCACCCGACGCTGCCCAGATCCGAGCAGTCAGGCGGCACGATGGTGCCGGGGCACGGATCGCCCACCCCGACGTTGTAGACAAAGGACACACCTGGCCCGGTACCCAGCCAGAGGTGTGTCCAGCCGGTGATCGGATGAATTCGCGGGCACTGGCTCACGGGTCAGGCGAGAAACGCGCGCAGCAAGGTGGCGGTGCCGGACAGGTGCTCCTGCATGGCCTGCCGGGCGGCCGGGGCGTCGCCGGCCAGGATGGCCTCGACGATCGCCTCGTGCTGTTCGTTGGAGTGCCGCAGATTGCGTTCCAGCAAGGGGATCGCGTCAAGCAACTCGTTCAGCCGCATCCTGACGTCCGCGGTCGCCGATGTCAGCGACGGCGACCCGGAGACCTCGGCGATCGCGAGATGCAGCCGCGAGTCGAAGCGGCGGTAGTCGGACAACCTGGCGGCCGACGTCTCCGCGAGACAACGCCGGAGATGCTCCTGCTCGGCGTCGCTCAACGCGCGGGACGCCGACGCTTCCGCTGCCCCGGTCTCCAAGGCAGAGCGCAGTACCAGGGCGTCCTCCAGCCCGTCGCCCAGTTCGCGGGCGAGCCGTTTGGCCGGCGTACGACGGGGTTTCGGCAGCTGCGTGTTGACGAACGTGCCGCCGTACCGCCCGCGCCGGGACTCGACGTACCCGGCCTCGGTCAGCGCATGGATCGCCTCCCGCAGGGTGACCCGGCTGACGTTCAGCCGGGCCGCGAGGTCGCGTTCGGACGGGAGCCGGTCGCCAGGGACGACGACGCCGAGCTTGATTGCCTGCAGCAACCTCTCGACCGTCTCCTCGAACGGGTTGCCCGTCCGGACCGGCCGGAACACCGCGTCGTCTGCCTGGGCGACCATGAGCACAGACTAGTGCCCTGCGTCGGAGATCCCTTGAGCGATTGCGGTGTCCAGGTGCGTGCATCGCAAGGCGGAGAAGCGTCCTCGATGCGGAGCATCGTGGATGCTTCTCCAACGCCGCGAGGTGCGTGCCTGGGCGCCGCAAGCGCCAAGGGATCTCCGACGCAGGGCACTAGATCGGGGTGACGTAGGCGCCTGAGATTCCGCCGTCGACGAGGAACGTGTTGGCGGTGATGAACGACGAGTCGTCACTGGCCAGGAAGGCGACCGCGGCCGCGATCTCCTCCGGCTCACCGAACCGGCCCATCGGCACATGCACCAGCCGCCGCTGCGCCCGCTCCGGATCCTTCGCGAACAACTCGGTCAGCAGCGGCGTGTTCACCGGACCCGGGCAGAGCGCGTTGACCCGGATCCCCTGCCGCGCGAACTCGACGCCGAGCTCGCGGCTCATCGCGAGTACGCCGCCCTTCGACGCGGAGTACGAGATCTGCGATGTGGCCGCGCCCATGACGGCGACGAACGATGCGGTGTTGATGATCGAGCCGCGGCCCTGGCGTTGCATGTAAGGGATCGCGGCCTTGCAGCACAGGTACACCGAGGTCAGGTTGACCTCCTGCACCTTCCGCCACGCCTCCAGTCCGGTGTCCAGGATCGACGCGTCCTCGGGCGGCGAGATGCCCGCGTTGTTGAACGCGATGTCCACGCTGCCGTACGTGTCGTACGCCTGGCGGAAGAGGTTCTCGACCGCGGCCTGGTCGGTCACGTCGGTGGCCACGAACAGCCCGGCGGCCTCGTCCGCGGCGGCCTTTCCGGCGGCCGGGTCGATGTCGCCGATCACGACCTTGGCCCCTTCGGCAGCAAGGCGTCGTACCGTGGCCAGGCCGATCCCGCTCGCGCCGCCGGTGACCACCGCGACCCGGCCTTCCAGCCGGTGTGCCTGTGAGTCCATTCAGTCCTCCGTGCTGATGAAGATGTTCTTGGTCTCGGTGAACGCGTCCAGCGCGTCCGGGCCGAGCTCACGGCCGAGCCCGGACTGCTTGTAGCCGCCGAACGGCGTGGAGTACCGCACCGACGAGTTCGAGTTGATCGACAGATTGCCCGCCTCGACACCCCGGCCGACTCGCAGCGCGCGGCCGGTGTCGCGCGTCCAGATCGAGCCGGACAGGCCGTACTGCGAATCGTTCGCGATCCGCACCGCGTCCGCCTCGTCCTCGAACGGGATCACCGCCACCACCGGCCCGAAGATCTCCTCCCGCACCGCCCGATCACTGGCGGGCGCGAGAACAGTGGGCGGGAACCAGAATCCCGGACCTTGTGGCGCTGTGCCCTGAAAGGCCGGATTCTCGACGTACGACGCAACCCGCTCCAGCTGAGCCTTGGAGATCAACGGACCCATCTCGGTCGCCGGATCCGACGGGTCGCCCACCGTGAAGTTCTTCACCGCGGGCTCCAGCAACTCCAGGAACCGGTCGTACGCCGACCGCTCCACCAGGATCCGCGATCGCGCGCAGCAGTCCTGGCCGGCGTTGTCGAACACGCCGTACGGCGCCTGAGCCGCGGCCTTGTCCAGATCCGCGTCCGCGAAGACGATGTTGGCCGACTTCCCGCCGAGCTCCAGCGTCACGCGCTTCACCTGGTCGGCGCAGCCGGCCATGATCTGCTTGCCGACCACGGTCGACCCGGTGAAGACGACCTTGCGGACGGCCGGATGCGTGACGAACCGTTGCCCGACGACCGTTCCCTTGCCCGGCACGACCTCGAACACACCCGGCGGCAGTCCCGCCTCGAGCGCCAACTCGCCGAGCCTCAGAGCGGTCAGCGGCGTCAGCTCGGCCGGCTTCAGTACGACGGTGTTGCCGGCCGCCAGCGCGGGAGCGAAACCCCAGCCGGCGATCGGCATCGGGAAGTTCCACGGCACGATCAGGCCGACCACGCCGAGCGGTTCCTGGAAGGTGATGTCGATGCCACCGGCAACCGGAATCTGCTTGCCGAACAGGCGTTCCGGGGCCGCCGAGTAATAGGTCAGCACATCGCGGACGTTGCCGGCCTCCCAGCGGGCGTTGCCGATGGTGTGGCCAGCGTTCTCGACCTCCAGCGCGGCAAGGCTCTCCAGGTCCGCGTCCACCGCGTCGGCGAAGCGGCGCAGCAACCGGCCGCGATCCGCCGGAGCGACGTTTCGCCACGTATGGAAGGCCTCCGCGGCTCTGCCGATCGCCGCGTCCGCCTCCCGCTCGGTGGCCAGGGCGATCGTGCGGACCACCTTCTCGGTGGCCGGGTTGATCACGTCGTACGTCATGAACGGCTCCTCGCGGCTGCGATCAGGGCGGCGAACAGCCGCGCGTCCTCTGCGTCCTCCTCCGGGTGCCACTGCACACCGAGGGCGAAGTCGTGGCCGTCGACCTCCGCCGCCTCGACGATCCCGTCGTCCGCGCGGGCCGTCACGGTGAGGCCGGGTGCGACGAGGTCGAGGCCCTGGTGGTGGTGGCAGCGCACGCTGCTGCGGTCACCGAGGAGTCGCGCCGTCAGGCTGTCCGGCTCGATCTTCACGTCGGTGCGACCGAAGATCCCCGGTGACGGGCGGTGCTCGTCGTGCGCGCCGAGGTCAGGCAGGTGCTGGTGCAGCGTGCCGCCGAGCGTCACATTCAGCATCTGCAGACCGCGGCAGACCGCGAGCAACGGCAGGTCCCGGTCGAGCGCAGCCCGGATCAGGACCGCCTCGTGTTCGTCCCGGCCGGGACGGGTGTCGACCGTCTCGGGGTGCCGTGCGGCGTCGTACCCGGCCGGATCGACGTCGCACCCACCCGAGATGATCAGAGCGTCGAGCGCCTCGAGGACCGTGGGATCGGTGCCTACCGGCGGCAGCAGCAGCGGTACGCCGCCGGCGTTCGCCACGGCGTCCAGATAGACCCGCGGCAGGATCGCGGCCTCGCGTTCCCACACGCCCCAAACCACCGGCTCGAGGTACGTCGTGATGCCGATGCGGGGTCTAGAGGCGTTCGAAGCCACGGATGCGCTCCCAGTCGGTGACGGCGGCGTCGTACGCGTCGAGCTCGACGCGGGCCGCGTTGGCGTAGTGGTCGACCATCTCCTCGCCGAACGCGTCGCGGGCGATCTTCGAGCCGGTGAACAGCGCGGCCGCCTCGCGCAACGTGACCGGTACGTGTTGCCGGTCGGAGTCGTACGCGTTGCCCTTCAGCAGGGGCTCGAGCTCCAGTTCGTTCTCGATGCCGTACAGGCCGGCGGCGACGATCGCGGCGACGGCCAGGTACGGGTTCACATCGCCACCGGGGAGACGGTTCTCGACCCGGAGCGAGTCGCCGTGGCCGACCACGCGGAGCGAGCAGGTCCGGTTGTCCAGGCCCCAGGCGACCGCCGTCGGCGCGAAGCTGCCGCGGACGAACCGCTTGTAGGAGTTGATGTTCGGCGCGAGCAGGTAGGTGAACTCGGACAGGCAGGCGAGCTGACCGGCGATGAACCGCTCCATCAGCTCGGAGAACCCGTGCTCGCGATCACCGGCCAGTACGGCGTCTCCCGCGGTGGACCGGAAGCTCAGGTGGATGTGGCACGAGTTTCCCTCGCGTTCGTCGTACTTCGCCATGAACGTGAGGCTCTTGCCGTGTTTCGCGGCGATCTCCTTCGCACCCGTCTTGTAGATCGAGTGGTTGTCGCAGGTGACGAGGGCCTCGTCGTACCGGAAGGCGATCTCGTGCTGGCCGAAGTTGCATTCGCCCTTGGCGGACTCGACGTACAGGCCGGCGCCGGTCATGCCGTTGCGGATGTCGCGCAGGAGCGGCTCGACCCGGGAGGTGCCGAGGAGGGAGTAGTCGACGTTGTACTGGTTGCCCGGGACCAGGTCGCGGTAGCGCTTGTCCCAGGCCGACTCGAAGGTGTCGTCGAAGACCATGAACTCGAGCTCGGTGCCGACGTACGCCCTGAGGCCTCTGGCGGCGAGGCGATCGAGTTGCGCGCGGAGGACCTGGCGTGGTGACGCGACCACGGGGGTGCCGTCGAGCCATTGCACGTCGCAGAGGACCATCGCGGTCGCTTCCAGCCACGGGACGAGCCTCAGGGTGTTCAGATCGGGCGCCATCACCAGGTCGCCGTACCCACGCTCCCAGGACGACATCGCGTACCCGTCCACGGTGTTCATGTCGACGTCGACCGCCAGCAGGTAGTTGCACCCCTCGGTCCCGTGCCTCAGCACCTCCTCCAGGAAGTACCGCGCGCCACAGCGCTTCCCCTGCAACCGCCCCTGCATGTCCGTGATCGCCACCAGCACCGTGTCGACCCGCCCGGACCCGACCAGATCCCGCAACTCCTGCACCCGAATCCTGCCAGCAGCCACGTCCACTCCTCGGATCTATTGGTCTGCCCCCAGTCCATTGACTCAAGCCCAGCCGGTCCTGTCAATGCTGCGGCGTGGTGGTGCCGTGACACTGCGGGGCCTGGGCAGGGACCGGGGTGGCGCGGAAAATCGGGGGATTCGGCCGCACCGCCCAAGCGGCCCGATTCTGGAGGACCGCTATGCGATCTTTCGTCACCCGCCCCCGCGCCCTGGCCGTCTTGCTGGCCGGTACGGCGCTCGCGTTCAGTCCACTCGGAGGTCAGGCGACCGCCAAGCTGCCGGTCGACCAGGTCGGCAACCCGTGTCTCACCCCGGCCGACGGTCCCGCCGCCCGTGGTGGGTTCGGCGCCGACCACCGCGACCTGTCCGCGGCCGAGCAGCAGTCGATCGAGGCCAAGACGGCGCAGATCCTGAAGGCCAAGGCTGCCCGCGGACTGACGCCCCAGGCCGGAACGCTCGCCGCGGCGAGCGTTCCGGTCTACATCCACGTGATGCGCAGCAGCAGCGGCGCCGGCGACGTCACCGCGACCCAGATCAACCAGCAGATCGCCGAGCTGAACCAGGACTTCGCCGGTGGCGAGTCGTCGCAGGCCGCGAACACCGGCTTCACGTTCTACCTGGCCGGCACGGACCGGTTCAACAACAACACCTGGCACCGCGACGGCCAGAGCACGACGTACCGATCACAAACGCGCAAGGGTGGCAAGAACGCCCTGAACATCTGGCTGGTCGACTTCTCCTACCTAGGGATCGCGACGTTCCCGTGGGACTACGCGAGCAGCCCGTCGATCGACGGCATCCGGGTGCAGTACAGCTCCCTGCCCGGCGGCTCGGCGACGAACTTCAACCTCGGCAAGACTGCCTCGCACGAGGCCGGCCACTGGTTCGGGCTGTATCACACGTTCCAGGGCGGCTGCACGAGCACGAACGACTCCGTCTCCGACACGCCGGCCCAGAGCAGCCCCAGCAGCGGCTGCCCGACCGGCCGGGACTCCTGCTCACTGTCCGGACTGGACCCCATCCACAACTACATGGATTACTCCTACGACTCCTGCTACAACCAGTTCACTCCCGGCCAGAGCACCCGCATCAGCACCATGTGGACGGCCTACCGGGCGTGACGCAGGCACCCCAAGCCGTCTAGAGTGCCGCCGATGCGTTTGCTTCTGACGGCCTGCGCAACCACCGCACTGGTGGTCGCCGGACCTCTGACAGCGACCGCCGCCGGCCAGGGCCCACAAGGCCCGGTCGGCGGCGACCTGCTGACCGCGAAGCCGACGGTCGTCGCCGACGGGGCGGCACCGCCGGCCGTCCAGGCGTCGGCGTACGTGGTGGCCGACATCGACACCGGCGACGTACTGGTCGCGAAGGCGCCGCACGCGAAGCTGCGGCCCGCCAGCACGCTCAAGACGCTCACCGCGCTGGTCCTGCTGCCGCGGCTGAAGAAGTCCGATCCGGTCGTCGGTACGGATGCCGACGCGGGCATCATCGGCAGCAAGGTCGGCGTCTACCCGGGACTCCGCTACACGGTCGACCTGCTCTTCCAGGGCATGTTCCTGGCCTCCGGGAACGACGCCGTGCACGCGCTCGCCGCCCACGACCAGGGCGGCATCCCGGCGACGATCCAGCGGATGAACGAGAAGGCCAAGGAGATCGGCGCGCACGACACCCACGTGACCGACCCGACCGGTCTGGACGCGGACGGGCAGTTCTCCAGCGCCTACGACCTGGCCCTGTTCGCGCGGGCCGGCTTGGCCCGGCCGGACTTCGCGAAGTACGCGGCAACGAAGTACACGGCCTTCCCGAACGCCGGCAAGGCCGGCACGTACCAGGTCGCGAACCAGAACAAACTGCTGTTCGGCTACGACGGCGCTTTGGGCGTCAAGACCGGTTACACGACGCTCGCCCGCAACACGTTCATCGGCGCGGCGCGCCGCAATGGCCACACGCTGGTGGTGACGCTGATGAACGCACCGCACGGCGTGACCGAGGACGCCAGCAACCTGCTCACCTGGACCTTCAAGAACTACACCAAGCTCAACCCGGTCGGCACGCTGGTCAAACCGGCCGCGGCGGTGCCTCCGAAGGCTGAGACCGGCACCACCGAGGGCAAGATCACCACAAGGACCAGTACGGCGCACCCGCCGCGCAGCCGGACCGTGCTCAACCCCGGCCAGGCGGTGCAGTCGCTCGCCTTCCGCATCCCGGCTTGGGTGTACGCCGGTCCACCCGTTCTACTGCTCGGTCTGTTCCTCAGACGCCCCAAAGCACTCCGCAGACGCCGCCACTAGCGGCGAAGCGTACGGGCCGCCTTGGCGAGCTGACTCACCAGAGTCATCGCGGTAATACCCAGCACGGCCCCCGCGGCGACAGCGACCGTGTCCGCCTTGCGCTGCGGCACTGGCACCACCTTGTAGCGCTTCCCAGGCGGTCCGGGCAGCAGAGGCTCCTCCACGGACAGCTCAGGCGGCAGCGGCTCCTCCGCGATCCTCAGACGGCCCTCGTCGGACACCTCCCTGGCAGCGGCGTCGAGGGTCGCTTCCTTCGCCCAGGCCGCGACGACCATCAGGGCCCGGGTCATCAGGTAGATCCACACCAGCAGCGCCAGCGGCAAGGCCAGAGCGCCGTACGCCGCGTTGGTGCCGATGACATGGGTGACGTAGAGGCCGCCGAGCTTCTGTGCGAGGTAGTACAGGATGCCGCCGGCCAGCGCCGCGATCAGGGCGACCTTGCGCGGCAGGAGGATCCGCGGCAGCGCGGTCTGCAGGTAGAGGAACAGGATCGCACCGGCCCCGATGCCGACCACGATGCTGACCCCGTCGATGCCCCAGCTCGCCAGCCAGGTCTCCTCCAGGTCGGCGGCGTCCACGATCCGCGTCGACAGCCCGGTCAGGATCGAGGACGCGCCGGTGCTGATCAGTCCGATCAGGCCGAGGCCGACGAGCGCGCCGAGGTCCGCGAGCTTCAGCTTGACGAAGTTGCCGGGCTGGTCGTCCAGCTCGTGCATCGAGCGGATCGAGGCGCGCAGCGAGTCGATCCAGCCGAGCCCGGTGAACAGCAGGCCGACGGCGGAGATGAGGCCGATGGTGCCGGCGTGCGAGACCAGGGCGTCGACGTCGATCCGGTCGGCGATCCCGGGCAGGTTGTGCTCGAGGGTGTTCTTCAGCGTCTCGATCGCGTTCGGGCCGAGGAGCGAGCCGACGATCGCCCCGGCCAGCACGATCAGTGGGAACAGCGACAGGAACGCGAAGAAACTCGTTGCCCCCGCCAAGCGGTTGCCCCGGCGGTCGCCGTACCGCTGCCAGGCCCGCCAGACCTGCGTCCGGCTGAACCAGCGCCAGGCCCTCTTGATCCCCATGCTTCTCCTGTACCCCGGTAACGGAGTCTCAGCCTGCCAGGGGGAACGACCGTTGCGGGCGCCACACGCCGTCGGCACCGTGTTCGTACCGGCTGAAGGCGTCCACGTCGAAGGCACAGTCGTACTCCGCCAGGGCGTCGTACGCGCGGTCCAGCGCGTTCTTGTCCAGGTCGTGCGCAACCGTGACGTGCGGGTGGTAGGGGAACCGCAGGTCCACCTGCAGCGGTCCGGACCGGACCTGCGACTGCAGCACCTCGCAGGACGAGATGCCCTCAGCCAGCGGGACGAACACGACCGGGGAGATCGGCCGGAACGTCGCCGTACCGCGGAGCCGGATCCCGAAGCTCGGGAACCGGGCCGCGACCTCGAGCAGATGGTCGTCGATCAGGGCGAGATCGGCCGCTTCCACCTCGGTCGGCGGCAGCAGGGTCACATGGGTGGGGATCGACGCGGCCATCGGATCACCGAACTCGGCACGGAACTTCTGCAGCTCCGAGCCGTACGGCTCCGCGATCGGGATCGCGACACCGATCGTCGCCATCCTCGGCCCTACCGGCCCGACTCGCGGACTGCCGGTCCGGGCACGAAGCCCAGCCGGTCGTACACCCGCTGCAGGGTCGGCTCGGTGACGGCGCGCGCCCGCTCCGCCCCGGCGGCCAGGATCGCGTCCAGCTGCGCCTTGTCGTCGAGATAGCCGAGCGTCTTCTCCCGGAACGGCGTGACGAACTCGACCACCACCTCGGCCAGGTCCTTCTTGAAGTCGCCGTACCCGCGGCCCGCGTACTCGTCCTCGAGCTCGCTGATCTTGCGGCCGGTGAGTGCGGAGTAGATGGTCAGCAGGTTGGCCACACCGGCCTTGTTCTCCGGGTCGAAGACCACGTCCCGGCCGGAGTCGGTGACCGCGGAGCGGATCTTCTTCGCGCTCACCTTCGGGTCGTCCAGGAGGTCGATGATGCCGGCCGCCGACGAGCTCGACTTGCTCATCTTCGCGCTCGGGTCCTGCAGGTCCGCGATCTTCGCGGTCTCCTTGACGATGTGCGGCTCGGGCAGCCGGAACGTCTTGCCGAACCGGTGGTTGAACCGCTGTGCCAGGTCGCGGGTCAGCTCCAGGTGCTGGCGCTGGTCCTCACCGACCGGGACTCGGTCGGCCTGGTAGATCAGGATGTCCGCGGCCTGCAGGATCGGGTACGTGAACAGGCCGACGGTCGCGCGGTCGGCGCCGCCCTTGGCGGACTTGTCCTTGAACTGCGTCATCCGGCTGGCCTCACCGAATCCGGTGATGCAGCCCAGCACCCAGCTCAGCTGGGAGTGCTCGGGCACGTGCGACTGGACGAACAGCGTCGATCGCTCCGGGTCGATCCCGGCCGCGAGCAACTGGGCGACCGAGCGACGGGTCCGCTCCCTCAGTTGCTTCGGGTCGTACTCCACCGTGATCGCGTGCAGGTCCACCACGCAGTAGAACGCGTCGTGGTCGTCCTGCAGGGCCACCCACTGCCGCAACGCCCCGAGGTAGTTGCCGAAATGGAAGGAGTCCGCCGTCGGCTGGATCCCGGACAGCACCCGAGGGCGACGCTGGGAACCGGCTGCGGAGGGGTCAGACGCAGCAACAGACATACACCCGATTCTGCCAGCGCCCTCAGTCCACCCGGCACCGGGGCGGGTCTGCCGACTCATAGACTCGCGACTATGACTTCGCGCACAGTGGTCGTCCTGCCCGGTGGCCAGTTCGGTCCCGCCTCACCCCTTCCCATGTACGCCGGCGATGCCGCCGAGCAGCGGGGAGCGGAGGTGATCCGCGTGTGGTGGGACGAGCCGGATCGGCCGTTGACGCTGACTGACGACGAGCGGGGGCCGTGGGTCCTGCCGCAGGCGACGCGGGCGCTGGAAGGCACCGAGGGTGAGGTCCTGCTGGTCGGGAAGTCACTCGGCAGTTATGCGTGCCCCCTCGCCGCCGAGCGTGCTCTTGCGGCGGTCTGGCTGACTCCGAACCTGGCCAGCCCCTGGGTGGTCGACGGGCTGCGCCGGTCCACCGCGCCGTTCCTGCTGGTCGGCGGTACGGCGGACAAGTTGTGGGATCCCGTTCTCGCTCGCGAACTCACGCCGTACCTGCTGGAGGTGCCGGACGCGGACCACGGGATGTACGTCCCGGGCCGGCTCGCCGCATCGGCCGCCGTCCTCGGCCAGGTGGCAACGGCGGTGGAGGACTTCCTGGACCAGGTCGTCTGGCCTTAGCGCGTCACCAGGACCAGCCGCGGGAGGCCAGCTCCCGCTCCTCGAGCCAGCGCTTCTCCTCACTGCGTTCCAGGTCTGCCTCCCCCGGCACGCCGGCCAACCGGCAGGCCTCGTCGAGCAGGTCGTCGTACGCTGCCTCGACGGCCATCAACCGGTGTGCTCGCGCGTAGATCCGGGGCGTGGTCTCGATCCGCCGGATCTCGCCGGCCAGATGCCCGAGCCGGGTCTGCACCCACAACGTCGCGAACGGGTCGGCCTCAACACCCGCGCGACGGCGACGACGTAGGATCAAACGATCGATCGAAGGCTGCAGCCACCGACGCAGGTGCGACGGCTTCGAGTGCGGCAGCACGGCGTCGAGCAACGCACACAGAAACAAGAACAAGAACAGAACAGCCAACCACTCCATCACCCTCACTCCCACTTCGAGGCTACGGCGAGCCACCGACATTGGGCGAGAGCTTTTCCTCCTCTGTGTCGCTTCTGTAGGCAACCGGTCCTTGCCCCTACCCGCTAGTCACGCCCCGTGGCCAGGACCCGACTTCGTGCACCAGATCCGTACGCCGACACCGTCGCCATACGGATCTCGTGCACAAGGTGACCATTCCCGCAGAGCCGGGCCGCCGGGCCGCTCGCCCTAGGCGCTGGTCGGGGGGTTGCCGTCGACAGCGGCGGCGAGCTTCGGGACCAGCTGGTCGAGCACGATCGGCAGGCTCAGCACCGAGACGAAGCTGGTGGCGCCGTACAGCTGATGGTCGTAGTTCTCCTCGACGAAGACATCACGGCCCTCGGTGCGGACCCTGAGGTTCTTGTACAGCGGATCGGCCTTCAGCTTCGCGCTACCGCCCTTGGCCGGAAACCAAACCAGCGCCTGCTGATACAAGTCTTAGGTTCTACAAGTGAAAGCTTGTATTGTGGCTGGGCTGATGATCCGGACAGTTGAGCAGTCGGACCCGACCGATGAATGTGGTGAAGGAGGCATGACGACGATGGCACACAAGAACTGGAAGCAGATCCGTGCCGAGCGGATCACGACACCTGAGGCTGAAGCGCGAGTCGCCGCCGTCAAGAACGAGGTTCGTGCGGAACAGCGCGCCTACCGTCTCGCCGAGGTTCGCCAGCAGCACGGCCTGACGCAGGTCCAGCTGGCTGAGACCCTGAACATCAGCCAGGCGGCGGTCTCCTCGATCGAGCGCGGCGTGCTAGGCCGGTCCGAGCTCGGCACCATCCGCAAGTACGTCGAAGCTCTGGGCGGCAGGATCGAGATCGTCGCCGACTTCGGTGACGAGCGGCTGGTCCTCGGTTGACACGAGAAGCCGCCATCCCCGGTGGCTCTGGGGATGGCGGTTCGCAGGGTAGGACGCCTACTTCAGCGTGGCTTCGGTCAGGCCGGGCTGGACCTGGCGGTAGAAGACCTTGCCGACTCGGGCGGGTGCTCGTCGTACCGAGGAGCACCCGCTCGGGACCGCGCCGCCGGGCGCAGCGTCCAACGACGTCCGACGTGTCGGCACTCGCGGGAAGCTATTGCTACTTCACGCCTCCGGCGGTGACGGAGACCTGTAGTTGACGCTGGAAGATGATGTAGACCACCAGAACCGGCGCCACCGTGATCACCACGGCCGCGAACAACGCGCCGAAGTCCACCGCGTAACCGGCTTGCGATGCGAACGAGGCCATGCCCTGCGAGAGCACGTAGTGGTCCGAGTCGGTGTTCAGGGCAACGGGGAGCAGGAACTGGTTCCACAGCCCCAGGAAGTTGAAGATCGCGACCGACGCCATCCCCGGCCGCGCCATCGGCAACATCACCGAGAAGAAGGTGCGCCACTCACCTGCCCCGTCGATCTGCGCCGCCTCGTAGATCTCACCCGGCAGCGCTTTGAAGAAGCTGTGCAGGAAGAAGACGGTGAACGGCAGCGCGAACGCGACGTAGGTGATGATCAAGCCAGGCAGGGTGTTGAGCAGCGCGAGATTCTTCAGCACGAAGAACAGCGGCACGATCGCCAGGAAGACCGGGAAGGTGAGCCCGGCCAGCATGGAGTAGTAGATCAGCCGGTTGCCGGGGAACGAGAACCTCGCCAGCACGTACGCACACATGGCGCCGAGGATCATCACCAGCACCAGCGCGCAGCCGACGACGACCACCGTGTTCAGGAAGTAGCGACCGATACCGGCAGTCGTCCAGGCGTTGGCGTAGTTGCCGACTCGCAGCTTGCTCGGCAGCGCCAGTGGGTTACCCAGCACCTCTTGCGTCGTCTTGAACGAGGACAGCAGCGTCCAGACCAGCGGCAGGATCACCAGCAGCGACCACAGGATCAGCGCGATGTGCGCGGTCGTGGCCACGCCCTTGCCTTCTCGTGACCCCTTCCTGGGTACGCGGGACTCGGCGACGAGTCCGGCCCGATCGGCCGTAGTGGTTGTCATCGGCGTACCTTCCGCTCACGTCCGCCGGTCAGAGTGTTCACCAGGAAGACCAGGAACGCGAACAGCATCGTCACCGCGGCCAGGACCACGCCCATCGCTGTCGAGTAACCGAACTGCCCCTTGGTGAAGGCCGTGGTGAACAGTTGCTGGGGCATGACCAGCGTCGAGTTCTGCGGGCCGCCGCCGGGGTTCAGCGCCTGCATGTAGACGAAGGCGTCGAGGGCGGCGATACCGAGATAGATGTACGCCGTCTGCACGTTGTCCCGGATCAGCGGCAGGATCAGGGACACCGCCGTACGGAACCGGCCGGCGCCGTCGATCCGGGCCGCCTCGAACACCTCGGGGTCGATGCCGCGGATGGCGGCGATGAACAACACCATGTAGAAACCGACGAATCCCCAGATCATCACGAACATCGAGGCCGGCATCGCGGTCCGCGCATCACCGAGCCACGCGTAGTTCTCGAACTGGTGCAGCCCGATCTTCGACAGCACGGCGTCCAGGATGCCCGAGCCCGGCGTGAACACCTGGGCCCAGATCAGGCCGATCACGATCGCGGGGATCACGTACGGGAAGAACGAGACGATCCGGTAGAAGCCGGAGTTGCGCAGGCCGCGGACGGTCCCGGTGCCGGAGCCGCCGACTGTCACCAGCGTGGCCAGCGTCAGCGCCAGCACGATCGTCACCAACGGCACGACGATCGCGAGCTCGACGTTGTTGCGGACGGCCTTCAGGAAGATGTCGTCGTGGAACAGCTTGACGTAGTTGTCGAAGCCGACGAAGTTCATCCCCGAGGTGAACCCGGACCAGTCGGTCAGCGAGTACCACAGCGCCTGAACGAACGGTGAGACCACGAAGATCACGAAGACCGCCAGCGGCAGGCCGAGGAAGACGACCATGAAGCTGACCCGGTCGAAGGTCAGCGGCCGGCGCCGCCGGGGAGCGGACCGCTTGGGCCCGCCCCCCGGCACGACGTTGGGTGACACGGTCACTTCGTGACCGGGATCTTCTTGACGGAGCTGTCGTTGCGCACCTTGTCGGTGATCTGCTGCAGGCCCTTCGTCAGACCGGCCGCGTCGATCTGCCCGGACAGGAACGAGTTCCAGACCACGAGGTTGTCGGTGTTCATGCCGTACAGGCCGACGAACTGGTAGTCGAAGATGTTCGTGCCGGCCGCGTCCAGCATCGCGGTCTGCGACTGCAGGGCGGTCGAACCGAAACCGTCCGCGGGAACAAGACCCTTGACGATGGTCGGCGCCAGCCGCGTCTTGGCGAAGTTGGTGGCCGCCTCCTTGGACAGCATGGCCCGCAGGAGCTCCTTGCCGCCCGCGACGTTCTTGCCCTTGGACGGCACGATGAACGGCTCACCGGCCGCGCTGCGCAGCGACTCGTACGGCAGCTTCGGGCTGTCGGTGACCGTCGGCTCCGGCATCCCCTTCATCTGGAACCCGGACTTGGTGGCCTTCTTCATCTCGTTCTCGATCCACGAGCCCGAGGGGTACAGGATCGCCTGCTGGTCGTTGCTCCACTTCGCCTGCGCGGCGGTGAACTGGGTTCCGGCGCCGCCGGGCACGAAGTACCCGTTCTTCACCATGGTCTCCATGGCCTTGAAGACGCTCTGGAGCTGCGGCTGCGACCAGCAGTTCTCCTTGAGGTTCTCCAGCGCCAGCCGGACCTCGTCGCCACCCTCCTTGATCGCGGAGTCGACGGCCAGAGTGTGGTAGTAGGTCGCGGCTTCCTTGCCCCAGACGAACAGGTACTTGCCCTTCGCCTTGGCCTTGGCGCCGAGGTCGAGCAGCGCGTCGTAGGTCTTCGGCAGCTCCCAGCCGTTCTCCTTGAACAGGCTGTCGGAGTACCACAGGCCGTAGAGGGTGAGCACGTAGTTCATCGCGACGAACTTGCCGTCGTAAGTACCGGGGAGCTTGGCGCCGGGGTACAGGGTGTCGGCGATCTTCGTGCCCTCGTAGTTGTTGGCCTCGAAGACGTCGTCCAGCGGCGTGAGCTGGTCCAGGATCGTGCCGAAGCCGATCTGGGCCTTGCCGGAGTTGTCGATCAGGTCCGGCGGGTTGCCACCGACGAAGCGCGGCTGCAGCTGCTGGGCGATCTCGGTGGACGGGCTGACCTTGACCGTCGAACCCGCCTGCTTTTCCTGAACGAGGTTGGCCGCGAACGTCACGTAGTCGTAGCCGTACCCACCGTTGAAGATCACCGCCTCAATGCTCGACTTGTCCGCCATACCGAACGGATTGTCAGCGGTCTTGTCGGCGCTCCCACTGCCGGAACCGCTGTCGTCGCTGCCGCTGGCGGCACAGGCGGCAAGCAGCGTGCTGCCGCCGGTCGCCAGCAAGGTGCCGACCGCTGCGCGCTGCAGGAACAGGCGCCGCGACAGGTTGTTGGGAGTGGTCATTGGTCCCGCCTTCCAAGGAGTGTTTCACGCAGTACGCCGGATGCGACCGGCGTACCTTGCTTCAAGGGCGTGGTTGTGTTCGTCGCCGCCCGGGATGTTCGCAGACAGGTACACCGGTGGAGTCTCACCGGTGTCGGTGAGCCTACGCAGCACCTCGGCCACCAGCATCTGCGCAATCAGGGCGGCTGTGATGGACGACACGGCGCAGACCTTGCCCCCACCGGCGGGAAGGTCGAGCACGGAGTCGCCGTACGGCGCGTGGTTGTCGAGCACCACGTCCGCGAGGTCGATCAGTTTCTTGCCGGACGGATGGCGTGAGTCCATCCCACCGGTGTGTTGCAGCGAGGTGATCGCGATCAGTGGGTGGCCGTTCTCCTTCACCACTCCTGCGAACTCGACGATCGAGCCGTTCACCCCGGAGTTGGAGGCGATCACGAACAGGTCCTCGGGCTGCGGCTCGGCCAGGTCGTAGAGCCGGCGCGCGATCGACGGATCGCGCTCCAGTTCGCCGCCGCGCAGGACCTCGATCGATTCGCCGCCGAGCAGCACCAGATCGCGCAGAGCGATCCGGTTGGTCGCGATCAGGCCGCCGGCACGGCCGGCGATCTCCATCGCGAGCGCCTCGGAGTGGCCGGACCCGAAGGCCTGGATCACCCCGTCTGCGCGCAGAGCCTTGGTCATCAGGTCCGCGGCCTGCTGGATCGGACCGTCGATCTGCTCGGTGACCGCGGCCATGATCGGCGTCAGCGCGTGAACATAGTCCTGCGCGCTCACTCCGCCGGTCTCCCCCGGGTTACTGCTGGCCATCAGCGGCCCCACCCTCCACTAATGTGTTCGCTGCGACACTCCGGATGCCGACAAGTGCGCAAGTTTGCGGTTTGCTGGACAGAACTTTTCTCAACTGGCAGCTAAAGTCAAGGCTCATCTCACTCTTCTCGCCAGATCGGGACCGTTGCGTGACCTTGTTCTCTTGTGCTTGTTAAAGGGCTCTTTTGAGCAGTTTGGAGCATTGCGTATGTCGGTCGAACGCCCGCTGTCAGAACCTGCGGACTCGGTGGTCTTGATGCCAGCTTCGGCACTGGTCCTGGGCGGCGACCTCGGCGGCACCTCCACCCGGATCGTGATCGCTGACCATGAAGGCAACGTAGTGGGAAGAGGGGCCGCGGCCGGCGGGAATCCGACCAGCCACCCTGCAAGTGCGGCGGCCAACTTCGGCCAGGCGCTTCACGCGGCGCTGACCGGCCTGGATCCGACCGCGGTCAAGGCCGCTGTGGTCGGTGCGGCGGGTGGATCGGCGTTAGGACGCCCGGATGTGAAGGCGCAGTTCGACGCCGCCTGGTCCGGTGTGGGGCTCGTCGTGGAGCCGGACTTCATCGGCGACCTGGAGGTCGCGTTCGCCTCCGGCACGGCCGAGCCTGACGGCACCGTGCTGATCGTCGGCACCGGCAGCAACGCCGGTCTGGTCCGCGATCACCAACTGGTCCGCACCGCGGGCGGCCACGGCTGGTTGCTGGGCGACGAGGGCTCCGGATTCTGGCTGGGGCGGGAGGCTGTGCGCAGTGTGTTGCTCGCTCTCGATCTCGGCGAGCCGATCGGCCTCCTCGGCGAGGCCGTCGTCCAGGCGATCCTGCCGGACCGCGAGGAGCAGACGATCGCCTTGCGTGAGGGGTACGACGTACTGCGTGACGATTTGATCAGGACAGTGAACAGCCGACCGCCCGTCCTACTCGCCGAGTTGGCACGGACGGTCGTGACGGCGTACGAACAGAATGACGAGACCGCACGGGCTCTGGTGAAACGCGCAGCCGAATTGCTCATAGAAACAGTGAGCCGGCTCACGACAACGTCGGACAAAGGCCCGATGGTCCTCGCGGGAAGTGTCGCGGGTGAATCGTCACCGGTCGGCACATTGATCCGGGAAAACATTCATCGGCGGTTCTCCGGCGAGGTCCTGACCGCCCGGGACGGGGTCGGCGGCGCTACCTGGCTGGCCCTCGGCGCCCTCGACCCCGCCCTCGCGACCCGGGAGAACCACACCCGGCTGGTCAGCTAGGCCATACCTCTCACTTCCCCGCGTGCCGCAGGGAAGTGAGAGACGTACCTAGTCGAAAACGGAGGCCGGGCGGACCTCGACCGCGTAGAACTCGGCCTCCGGGATGGTCGCGGCGATCTCCTCGGCGCGTTCGGGGGTGGCCACGTCGACGAGGAAGACGCCGGCGAGCTGTTCCTTGGCCTCGGAGTAGGGGCCGTCGGTGGTGGCGCGGACGCCCTTGCGGACCCGGACCACCTTCGTGCTGGCCGGCGGCTCGAGCGGTACGGCGTTGATCAGCTCGCCGGATTCGTGCAGCTCGTTCAGGAGGTTCTCGAGTTGCGCGGCCAGTGCGTCGCGGGCCTTCTTCGGCAGCGCCCGGCCTTCCTCGGTGTGCAGGAAGGACGGGTGCGCCCAGGTGATCGGGTTGCTGTGAATCAGCAGCAGGTACTTCATGACGGTTCCTTTCGGAGTCTGGGTGGATCTTCGCAGCAGAGGTCGGAGGCAGCCCGGAGGACTCGACATTTCGCGTCCGGGCAGGGTTGCTGCCCCGGAATGTCGAGTCCTCCCGCGGCCCTCCGACGTACCGCTCGCCAACCCTCAACCGACCTAAGGTGAGCGACATGTACGAGATGGACTTCCGGCTGGCGGACGGACGCACGCTGCATGTGTATGACAGCGCGCCCGGCGACGATGCGCGGCTGGCAGTGTTCTGGCACCACGGCACGCCGAATCTGGGTGCCCCGCCGGCGCCGCTGGCCGAGGCGGGCGAGTGGCTCGGGATCCGGTGGATCTCGTTCGACCGGCCCGGGTACGGCGGTTCGACCGCGGCGCCGGGGCGGACGATGGCGTCGGTCACCGCCGACCTGACCACGGTCGCGGACTCCCTTGGGATCGGCACCTTCGCGCTGATGGGCTACTCGGGCGGCGGCTCGTACGCCCTCGGCGCCGCCGCGATCCTCGGCGATCGGGTAGAGGCGGTCACCACATTTGCCGCCATCGCGCCGTACGACGCCGACGGTCTCGACTGGTACGACGGGATGATCCCGTCGGGACTGGCATCACTCAAGTCCGCGGCAGCCGGCCGGGACGCGAAGGTGCGGCACGAGGCCTCGGGGGTCGAGTACGACCCGGAGTTCACCGCCACGGACCTGGCGATGTTCGAGGGTCCGTGGGGCTGGCTGGGTTCGGTCGCCGGCGACAAGTCGATGCCCAACGGTCCCGACGGCCTGATCGACGACGACTGTTCTTATGTAGTGCCCTGGGGCTGCGATCCGACCACCATCACCGCGCCCACTCTGCTCTTCCACGGTCAGACCGACGGCATCATCCCCAGCTCGCACGGCGCCTGGCTGGCCCGGCACATCCGCCCGGCGGCCCTTCGCCTCCTCCCCGGTGACGGTCACATCTCCGTCCTGGACCAGGCCGAGACCGGCCTCGAGTGGATCCGCGACCAGACCGGCTGACCGCGGTACGTCACAACATTCCAAGCAATGGCTTGACATCCCATTCGGCCCGGTGCATATTCCAAGCATGTCTTTGGAGAATGAGCCGCGGCGGACGCGGCTGCTCGACGATCCGCTCGCGATCCGGGCGATGGCTCACCCGGTGCGGCTGGATCTGCAGGGGTTGCTGGGGCGGGAGGGGCCGATGACCGCGGCCGACGCGGCGCGGCGGCTCGGGATCAGCCAGGCACTCGCCTCACACCACCTGCGGCAGCTGGCGAAGTACGACTTCGTCGAGCCCGCTCCCGGCAAGGACAACCGTGAGCGGCCTTGGCGGTTGGTGTCGACGTCGCAGTCGTGGCGCGAGGCCGCCCAGACCCCGGAAGGCGCCGCGGCGGCCGACGTACTCGAGCAACTGCTGGCCGAGCGCGCGCTGGAGTCACTCAGCAAGTGGCAGCAGCAGCGGCCGGCCGAGGACCCGATCTGGCGCGACCACTCCGGCATCGGGCAGAGCGGTGTCTACCTGACCGGCGAGGAGCTGGCCGAGCTCGTCGAGCAGATCAACGCTCTCGTGCAGCGGTACATCGACGAGCGTCCGATCGACGACAAGTCCACCCGTCCGGCCGGGAGCCGGCACGTCGCCATCACCCAGATCGTCACGATCACCCCGGAAGAGGAGGAGTAGCGATGAAGGACCTGTGGGGCGTCCTCGCGCGGCAACGCGACTACCGGCTGATGCTGAGCGCCGGGCTGATCTCTCTGACCGGCGACTGGCTGCTGCGCACCGGCCTGGCGTTCCAGGTGTACGTCCTGACCGGATCCACGCTCGCGTCCGGCGGCCTGCTGCTGGCATCGTTCGTGCCACCGGTCCTGCTCGGCTCGCTGGCCGGCGTCTTCGTCGACCGCTGGGACCGGCGTACGACGATGATCGTGACGAACGTCCTGAACGCCGTGGTCCTGCTTCCGCTCCTGGCGGTCCGGGACGAGAGCGCGATCTGGATCGTGTACTGCGTCGTGCTCGCACAGAGTTGTCTGCAACAGTTCTTCACCCCCGCCGAGCAGTCCCTCGTCCCGGCCCTGGTCGAGTCAGAGCAACTTGTCACAGCCAACGCCCTGAACAGTCAGATCCGCGACATCGCCCGGCTCGTCGGTGCCGCACTCGGCGGTGTGCTCGCGGCCGTCGGCGGCCTGTCCCTGCTGGCCATCGCGGACGCGGCGACCTTCCTGGTCGCGGTCGCTCTCGTCGCCGGCATCCGCCACCGCGCCGCGCGCCATCAGGAAGAACAGTCCGCGGAACAGGCGGCCGAAGGGGCGATCAAGCGGCTGAAAGCGGAATGGACCGAAGGACTCCGGCTGTGTGTCGGCAGTGCGGCGATGCGGCTGCTGTTCGGCTTCTGCATCGTCACCAGTGTCGGGGAAGGCGTGATGAGCACGCTGTTCGCACCGTTCGTCAGTTCCGAGCTGGGCGGCGACGGCAAGGCGTACGGCCTGATCGTCTCGTCGCAGGCGATCGGCGGCATCGTCGGCGGCCTGGTGGCGGCGTCGATCGGCTCACGGTTGCCTGCAGCAACAATGCTCGGCGTCGGGTCACTGCTGTTCGGCCTGGTCGACCTGACGCTGTTCTGCTACCCGCTCGTCTCGGACAGTCTGATCCCGGCGTTCGTCTGCATGATCGTCGTCGGCGTACCCGGCGCGTTCACGATCGCCGGCCTGATGACCGTGCTGCAACGCCTCACCGAGGATCGCATCCGCGGCCGGGTCTTCGGCGCGATCGCTGCCGCCGAAGGCGTCGCGGTGCTGGCCGGCATCGTGACCGCCGGTGTCCTCGGCGACGCGGTCGGCATCATCCCGGTCCTCGTCTTCCAGGGACTCGGGTACGTCGTCGGCGGTCTGGTGATCGTCAGTCGGCGGCGGACGCTGGCTCCGCATCCGGAACCGGCTCACCGTCTGTCGGCTTGATCAGGTGCACCCGGACGCGGGCGACCCGGCGGCCGTCCATCGCCATCACGATGAGGTTGTGGTCGGCGACCTGGACCTCCTCGCCCGCGGCCGGGACCTTGCCGAGCCGGGCGGCGAGGAACCCACCGACGGTCTCGTACGGGCCGTCCGGGAGCTCGACACCGGTCTCCTCGGCGAAGTCGTCCAGGTTGAGCAGGCCGTCGACCTCGATGTCGCCGCTGCGCAGCCGGGTGGTCTCGACGGACTCCTCGTCGTACTCGTCCCGGATGTCGCCGATCAACTCCTCGACCAGGTCCTCCAGCGTGACGATGCCCGCCGTACCGCCGTACTCGTCCAGCACGATCGCCAGGTGAGTACTGCGGCGGCGCATCTCGGTCAGCGTGGGCAGCAGCTTCGCGGTGTCCGGCAGCATCAGCACCTCGCGGGCCAGGTCGCCGACCCGGACCGAGCGGGACGCGACCGCCGGGTCGAACAGGTCCCGGACGTGGACGAACCCGACGATGTCGTCGGCGGAACCGTTCATCACCGGGTAGCGCGAGTGCGGCCGCTCGGCCGCGAACTTCACCGCCTTGTACGCCGGCATCTCCGCGTCGACGAAGTCCACCTCGGTGCGCGGGAGCATCAGCTCGCGCAACTGCCGGCCGCCGGCCTCGAAGACGTCGTCGACGATCCGGCGTTCCTCCTCGCCGAGTGACTCGTGCCCGGAGACCAGATCGCGCAACTCCTCGTCGGACATCACCTCACGGTTCGCGTTCGGGTCGCCGCCGAGCGCGCGGACCACCAGGTCGGTGGACCTGGACAGCAGCCAGATGACCGGGCGGGCGATCGAGGCGATCCGGTCGACCAGTGGGGCGAGGCCGAGGGCGAACGTCTCCGCCCGCTGGAGCGCGAGCCGCTTGGCCGCGAGCTCGCCGAGCACGATCGAGACGTAGGAGATGGCGATGGTGATCAGCACCAGGGCGGCCGTGTTCGCGACCGACTCGGGCAGGCCCAGCTTCTGCAGGTGCGGGGAGAGTGAGTCGGCCAGCGTCGCGCCACCGAAGGCGGCGGACAGGAAGCCCATCAGGGTCACGCCGATCTGGACCGCGGACAGGAACCGGTTCGGGTTGGCGGCGACCTTGGCCACGATCTCGCCGCGCCGGCCGCGGTGCGACAGGGACTTGAGCTGGCTCTCGCGCAGGGAGACCAGGGCCATCTCGGCTGCGGCGAAGACCCCACCGATCAGCACGAAGACAAGGATCAGGACGATATTGAGCAGCGTGGCTTTCATGGGTGGGAGTTCCTAGCGCCCTGCCTTGGTCGGGCTTCGAGTGATTGCGGCGTCCAGGTGCGTGCATCGCGGTGGCGGAGGGGAGGCCTCGATGCGGTTCATCGTGGCCTTCACTCCGCTGCCGCGAGGTGCGTGCCTGGGCGTCGCAAGCGCCGCAGAACGGCCGAGGCAGGGTGCTCACGCCCTCTCGTCGGATGCCGAGAGGGCGTTCGTTGGGCGTAGTCGTCCATTTACCTACCCTACCGGTGGGGCACCCCAGCATGCATGTTCGAGTTTGTTGGTTTACGATGATTCCTGGCTGACCAGTGACGGGCCGGCCGGGAGGGTCAATCGATGAACACACCGCGTGGCGCGCGCCGGACGGACACCAAGCTGTCCGACGGGCGTGAGCTCATCTACTACGACCCGGCCGATGCCCCGGTGCGGGTTCCGCTGGAGGACACCCGCGGGCTGCCGGCACCACAGCCCCAGGTCGAGCTGCGGACGGACCCGCTGACCGGCGATGTGATCACGTACGCGACCCACCGCAACACCCGGACCTATCTGCCGCCGGCCGACCAGTGCCCGTTGTGCGCGAGCAAGCCGGGCAACCCGACCGAGATCCCCGACCACGACTACAACGTCGCGGTGTTCGAGAACCGGTTCCCGTCCTTCGCCGGCCCGGGCCGGACCGAGGTGGTCTGCTTCACCAGCGACCACAACCAGTCCTTCACCAACCTGTCCCAGGGCCAGGCCCGGCTGGTGGTCGACACCTGGGCCGACCGGACCGCCGAGCTCGGCGCCCGCGACGACGTCGAGCTGGTCTTCCCGTTCGAGAACCGCGGCCGCGAGATCGGCGTGACGCTGAGCCACCCGCACGGCCAGATCTACGCCTACCCGTTCCTGCCGCCGCGGATGCGCACCCTGATGACCCAGGCCCGCCGGCACCAGGAAGTTGCCGGCAGCAACCTGTTCGCCGACGTGCTGGCGGCCGAGCGCAAGGAAGGCACCCGGGTCATCGCCGACAACGGCAACTGGACCGCGTTCGTGCCCGAGGCCGCCCGCTGGCCGGTCGAGGTGCACCTGTACCCGCACCGCCAGGTGGCCGGGATCGACGAGCTGTCGGTCGGCGAGCGCGACGACTTCGCCGAGCTGTACCTCGACGTACTGAGCCGCCTCGACGGCCTGTACGGCGACCCGCTGCCCTACATCGCCGCGTGGCACCAGGCCCCGGTCCGGATCGACCGCGAGCTCGGCTACCTTCACCTCGAGCTGTTGTCCATCCGCCGGGCCGCGGACAAGATCAAGTACCTGGCCGGGTCGGAGTCCGGGATGGGCGCGTTCATCAGCGACACCCGGCCCGAGGACGTGGCCGAGACCCTGCGGAAGGTTGGTTCGTGAGCTCGTTCGAGGACGTCTTCGGCACCACGCCGGACGGAAGGTGGCGGGCGCCGGGCCGGGTCAATCTGATCGGCGAGCACACCGACTACAACGACGGCCTGGTGCTGCCGATCGCCCTGCCGAACCGGATCCTGGTGACCGCGTCGCAACGCGACGACGGCCGGATCGCGGTCGCCTCCACCGGGCATCGGGGTGTGATCGAGTTCGCCATCGACGAGCTGACACCGGGTTCGGTCGGCGACTGGGCGGCGTACCCGGCGGGTGCGGCCTGGATCCTGCGGGAGTCCGGCTACCCGATCGGCGGCGCGAACCTGCTGGTCGACTCCGATCTCCCTTCGGGCGCCGGCCTGTCCTCATCCGCGGCCCTGCTGTGCGCAACGTCCGTCGCGCTGCTCGGGCTGCGCGACATCGAAGTCGACCCGGCTGAGGTCGCGCGGCTCGCACAACGCGCCGAGAACCAGTACGTCGGTGCGCCGGTCGGACTGATGGACCAGATGGCGTCGATGTGCTGCACCGCCGGTCATGCCTTGTACTTCGACATCCGCGCGATGTCGACGGAGCAGATCCCGTTCGACCCGGCCGCCGACGACCTCGCGTTGCTGGTCGTGGACGTGAAGGCACCGCATCGGCACGTCGACGGTGAGTACGCCGCCCGCCGGAAGAGCTGCGAGCAGGCCGCGGCGGAGCTCGGCCTACCGGCGTTGCGATCGATCGCGTTCGAAGATCTCGATGCGGCACTCGATCGTTTGCCTGACGACGTCGTACGGCGCCGGGTGCGGCACGTGGTCACGGAGATCCGCCGGGTCGAGGACGCGGTGGCGTTGATGCACGCCGGCCGGTTGCGCGACGTCGGGCCGTTGTTCACCGCGTCGCACGCGTCGCTGCGGGACGACTTCGAGATCACCGTGCCCGAGTTGGACGTCGCGGTCGACACTGCTCTCGCGACCGGTGCGCTCGGTGCGCGGATGACCGGCGGCGGTTTCGGTGGCTGCATCATCGCGCTGACCGAGGCGAGCGCGGCCGACTCTGTCCTCGCCGCGATCGAGAAAGCCTTTGCGGAACACGGTTTCAACTCTCCCAGCGCGCTGGCAGCGACTCCGTCGGCCGGAGCATCACGCGCCGACTGAAGTACACCATTAAGGCGTAGCCGTCGCCGCTCGCACCTCGCGCCGGATCGACGGCGCGGAGACGCCGGTGGCCGCCAACTGGATCACCAGGTAAGGAGTGCGCAGATCGGTGCGGTGGGCGAGGAACCCCGCACCGACCGCACCCAGCGGTGCCGCGCAGAACGCGACCATCCGATCGACCGCGGTCACCCGGCCGAGCAGTTCGGCCGGTACGACGCGCTGCCGCAAAGTGATCGAGACGACGTTCCACCAGGTGCTGCCGAAGCCGAGGGCCACCGCGGCCACGGCAACCGGAGCCTCCCGGCTCCTCATCCCCTCATGACGCTATGACCAGATCGCACCCTGTGTCGCGCATGGCTTTGCGGGCCGCGGTGGACAGGCCGGAGTCGGTGACGATGACGTCCAGGTCCGACCAGGTGGCGAACGTGCTCAGGCCGACCGTGCCCCACTTGGTGTGGTCCGCGACCACGACCACCTCGCGACTCGCGCCGATGAAGGAGCGGTTGGTCTCGGCCTCCATCAGGTTCGGCGTACTCAGACCGTGCTCCGCGTCGACGCCGTGCGCACCGAGGAACAGCAGGTCGAGGTGCAGCGACGCCAGCGCCGCTGTCGCGATCGGTCCGACCAGCGCATCGGACGGCGTACGAATGCCACCGATCAGTACGACGGTGCGGTCGGAGCGGCTGTTGCCGTGGAAGACATCCGCGATCCGCGCGGAGTTCGTCACGACCGTCAAGTTCTCCACCCGGAGCAGCTGACGTGCCAGCGCGTACGTCGTCGTACCGGCACCGATGCCGATCGCGCTGTCCGGCTGCACCCGTCCGGCCGCCTCGGCCGCGATCGCCTGCTTGGCCGCGGACTCCTGCGTCAGCTTGGCGTCGAACCCGGGCTCGTGCGCACTCCGCAGCCCCACCGAAGTGGCACCGCCATGCACCTTGTGCAGCAGACCGCTCGAGTCGAGCGCGTCCAGATCGCGCCGGATCGTCATGTCCGACACGCCGAACCGGTCGACCAGTTCGGCCACGGTGATCGCGCCACGACTGTTGACCTCGGCAACGATCGTGGCCTGCCGCTGGGCGGCCAGCTGCCCTCCCCGGCCCTTCGGGGCCTCTGTTCCAGCTGCGTTCACCCCCACAGACTAGACGGAGAACGTGCTGCTGTCAGGGAAATGGCATTGCCGCGACGATGCCACCTTGTCACCCTGAAGTATGCGATTTCCCGAGGATGTTCCGGTCCTGACCGATGGCGTGGTGACCCTGCGCGCGCACACGGCCGACGACATCGAGTCCGTCTACCAGATGTGCCAGGACCCGGTGATGCAGCGGTGGACCACGATTCCGGTCCCCTATCTGCGCGAGCACGCGGTCAACTACCTGACCGAACTCATCCCGGACGGCTGGCGTGACGGCACCATGTGGGCCTGGGCGATCGAGTACGACGGCCGGTACGCCGGGACCATCGACCTGCGCGACGGAGAGGGCGGGGTCGGCGAGGTCGGCTTCGGCGTGACACCGGAGGTCCGCGGCGCCGGGGTGATGACCCGCGCGCTGAAGCTGACCGTCCGGCACGCGTTCGACGTCCTCGGCTGGGATCGCGTGATCTGGCGGGCCTTCACCGGCAACTGGGCGTCGCGCCGGGTCGCCTGGAAGGCCGGCTTCCACGGCGTGGTCGTCGTACCAGGGGGTGGGCGGTCGCGTGGCGTGCGGCAGGACGAGTGGATCGCCTCGGTCGGGCGGGACGACGAACTGGGACCGCACGGCATCTGGTGGGATGTGGCAGTGCTCGAAGGCAACGGTCTGCGGCTGCGCCCGTTCCGGTCGACGGATGCCGAGCGGATCGTCGAGGCGTGCAGCGACGAGCGGACGCAGTACTGGCTGGCCGATCTGCCGTCGCCGTACACGCTCGGGGACGCGCACGGCTTCATGCGGAACCGGCAGGACAACCTGGCGTCCGGCAACGGGATCTCGTGGGCGGTCGCCGACCAGGAGACCGACGAACTGCTGGGTTGCGTCAGCATGTTCGGGATGAGTACCCGGATGGACAAGACCGTGGGCGAGATCGGGTACTGGATGCACCCGGACGCGCGCGGACGGAAGGTGATGTC
The DNA here is from genome assembly GCF_044459685.1 of Kribbella sp. NPDC050241. NCBI lineage: Bacteria > Bacillati > Actinomycetota > Actinomycetes > Propionibacteriales > Kribbellaceae > Kribbella > Kribbella sp. NPDC050241. The sequence continues at coordinate 1,077,930 of NZ_JBITJE010000002.1, read as the reverse complement.
GACCGCGGTCGGACTGCTGGTCGACCACGCCTTCAAGCCTGTGGCCGAAGGCGGTCTCGGCCGGCGCCGCCTGGTCCTGTTGGCTGCCGAGGGCAACAGCGCGTCGGCGCACGTTGCCGAGGTCAACGGCTTCACCCAGTTCGGCCGGATGCGGCAGGCGGCGGCACGCCGGGACGGGACGTACGTCGACCACTTCTGCTTCGACCTGCTCGCATCGGAGCGGGTGCCGGGCTGACCGCCGTACGGCCGGAATCGGACGGACCCAGGACTTGCGGACTCACCGGTCCGGGCGGTAGTGGTCACCCCCCGGAATCGGCGGAGTACGGCCAGTTGGTGCCAGACCACACCGTTTCCCCTCGCCGTCTCGGCATCTGGCTGCTTGAATCGACGGGTGAGAGATCGTGAGGAGCTGGTCCGCCGCTGGCAGGCCGGGTGGTCAGTCTCGCGGGGCTGGACCACTGTGGAGGACGACAACGACGGCATCTTGACCGTCCGTGCGGGTGAGGACAACCGCGCGATGGAGTACGTCGTCCTGGATGCCGACGACAAACCGGAACGCGTCGAACGCGCGGCCGAGCTGGCTCTGGCCGAGGGCGGTGGTCGCGGGGCGGGCTGGATCACGCTGGCCACCGACGACAAAGAGGCCCGGATCGAGCAGCTCGAGGATCTCGGCCTCGAGGTCCAGCAGGACCAGGACTGGCTGATGACGATCCAGTTGTCGGAGCAGCCGGCGCTGAAGCTGCACGAACGCTATGCCCTGCACACCGAGCTCGAGTCCGACCTGATCATTACTCGCGCCACCCTGCACGGCGGCGTGGTGTCGAGCGGCCGGATGGCGGTGGTCGGCGCGGACGCCGTGGCGGACCGGATCGAGACCGATCCGGCGCATCGGCGGCGCGGTCTCGGTAGTGCGGTGATGGCTTCGCTGGTCGAGACGGCCGCGGCCCAGGGCGCCAAGCGCGGCATCCTGATCGCGTCCATCGACGGCCTGCGGCTGTACCGCAGCCTGGGGTGGAAGGTCGTGGCGGACATCATCATCGCCCGCTCTCGCTGACCCGGCGTTCAAACGCATGAGTTTGTCAAAGCTTCGTGAAGTGCGGCTCGGGCGGGAGTGACGCCGTACTGCCGCGGGCAAGGCTGCACACCATGACGAACCACAAACGGTCGCTTGGTCGCGGAGTGGCCGGTCCCATCCTCGCGTCTCTCTCCGCCCTGGTCCTGCTGACGGGCATCGGGTGGTTCGTGCTGCGGGACACCGGTTCGGGCAGGCCGACCAGCCAGGAGCAGCCGATCCCCTCGATCACCGACGACGCCTCGTCGACGCCGATCAGCCCGAGCACTCCGGCGTACACACCGAGTCCGACGCCGACACCCCCGAAAGCGACGCCGACGCGGCCGAAGACCAAGAGCCCGACACCGACCCGGAGGAGTACGGAGCCCAGCCGCGACGCCACCCGGAAGCCGGCGCCGGAGCCGAGCCACACCTCTACTCCGAGGCCAACCAGGACGACGACCAAGCCGTCCGGTGGATCGGGCACTGCCGAGGCACAGGTGCTGTCGCTCACCAACGACGAGCGGGCGAAGGCCGGCTGCGGGCCGCTGCGGATGAACAGTGCGCTGTCCCGGGCCGCCGAGGCGCATGCGTCCGACATGGTCGACAAGCACTACTTCGCGCACGACAGCCTGGACGGCCGTAGTCCGTTCGACCGGATGAAGGCGGCCGGCTACAGCGGCGGCGCGATGGCCGAGAACATTGCCGTCGGCTACTCCAGTGCCGCGGCCGTGGTGAAGGGCTGGATGAACAGCCCCGGCCACAAGGAGAACATCCTCAACTGCACCTACAAGTGGCTCGGCGTCGGATACGACTCCGGCCAGGTCAAACCGGACTGGTCGAACGGCTCCTGGGTACAGGATTTCGGCGGCTGATCCGCGCCGTTCACATCGCTGCCACCGGCCCGTGGGCGAGCCGGTGGTAGATCGGTTTCCGCCAACCTTCAGGGATCGTTAAGAGGGATCGCGGATCTGTAACGGTGACCTATCTGATCGGTTAGGGTCACTGCCTGACACCAGGGGGGACCTGGCTGGACCCCGAGGGGAACGACGAAGTACTCGGTACGACGAAAGACGAAGAGGACTCGCCCACCCATGACGGATTCGCCTCCCCCCCGGCGACACCGCGGAACCCGACGTGCGCCCCGGCGTAGTCGCGGCCTGATCGGCCCGACCGTCAGTGCCCTGTCGGTTCTGCTCGCGATCGGCCCGGTGGTCTGGCTGATGTCACGCGACCCCTCCACGGTCGAGGACGCGACCAAGGTTCTGAACGTCTCCGAGGACACCCGGCAGGACTCCACGGGCGACGACACCCGGCCGGGGACGCCGGGCATCACCGTGACCAAGACCCTGCCGAACGGCGCGACCACCATTCTCCCGCCGACCCTCGGTGCGGCCGCGTCGACCACGACGTCGTCGGACACGCCGCAGACCAGCGGCACCCCGAGCGCCACCCCCACGGACGGTCTCACCACGCCGACCGACCCGGTCACGACGGTGACGGTGACCCCGGCACCACCGCGGACCACGAACGGCAGCGACCGGCCGAAGCCGCGGCCCAGCCACAGTACGCCGACCAGCACGGTCACCACGGACCCGGGCGACCCGCCGCCGTCCGGAGATGGCGGCCCCAGCTCGCAGGAGCGTGAGGTGCTGAACCTGACCAACCAGATCCGGCAGCAGCAAGGCTGCGGTCCGCTCCGGCTGGACAGCGCACTGGTCAAGGCGGCCGGTCGGCACGCATCCGACATGGTCCGCCGGCACTACATGGACCACACCAACCCCGACGGCCAGGATCCGGGCGACCGGATGGCGGCCGCCGGGTACCGCGGTTCCAGCTGGGGCGAGAACATCGCCGCCGGCTACTCCACCGCACAGAAGGTGGTCGCCGCCTGGATGCAGAGCGACGGGCACCGCAAGAACATCCTGAACTGCCGGTTCACCTCGATCGGCATCGGCTACGACTCCGGTCAGGTCCGGTCCGACTGGGGCCCGGGCAGCTGGGTCCAGGACTTCGGCCGGAGCTGAGGGCTGTCATTGTGCGGAAAACACAGAGTGTGGCGGAGACGTTGTCTCACGGTCACAATGTCCGGCCGGTTGACGGCCGGTCACTGCGGGTAGGTCCGTTCTTGTCAGGTCGCCGGTCCGTCCTGGGGGGCTCCGGTGATACGACTGACGAGGCACGTCTTGGGGCGACAGTGAAGGGAACAACGACATAATGTCCGAGTCCGGCGGCAGCGGCCGGTACAAGCCACGCAGGAAGGCGACCCGCGCCTCCTCGCGAGCAGCCCGGCCCAACCGGTCCACCCCGGCGGAGAACACCAACCCGCCGGCCCCTCCAGAACCACCGCGGTACGCACCACGCCCGACCGACGACGCACCCCTCTGGTCCGGCCCCGACACCACCCCGCAGTACGCCCCGCGCTCCTCAGGCTTCAACTCGCCCGAGTCGGGCTTCGGCGGGTCGTCCGAGCCGGGCTTCGGGTCGTCACAGCCGGGGTTCAGTGGCTCGGGCACGCGCGCGGCCGGCGGCTCTCCTTCGTGGGTCACCCAGTCGACGGCCGGTGCGCCGGAGGACGAGGTATCGACCGAGAGCGGAGCGCGACGTAGCGCCCGCCGGCCGGCGTCCTCGGACACCCCGCAGTACAACGCGCGCCGGGTCGCAGCCCCCAGGACCTCGTCCGAGTCCGGCGGACGCACGGCCGGGACCGCCGCATCCGCCTGGGACTTCGCCGCGCAGGCGGAGTCCCGCGACCGCGGACAAGCCTCGGGTACTCCGGCCTCGGCGTGGGACTTCGCATCCCAAGCCGGCGCCCGCACCTCGGAACCACCCGCCGGCACGGCCGCCTCCGCCTGGGACTTCACCAACCCCGACGAAGGACGCTCGGGCGGAACCCCGGCATCTGCCTGGGACTTCACCTCCCGAGCGGACTCGGCCGGCACGAAGCCCACCGGTTCCAGCGACACAACTGGCACTGACTCCACCGCCTGGGGCAGCAGCACGACCGGGACGGAGTACGGCCGAACCGGCAGCCCGACGGAGACGGAGTACGGCGCCCGGAGCGGCACGAGCGGGTCGGAGTACAGCGCTCCGAGCGGCGGCACGAGCGGGTCGGAGTACGAGGCTCGGACCGCGGGTCCTACCGGGATCGGGAACGAGTTCGGGACGCTGACCGCGACCGGGACCGCTCACCTGGGAACCAGCCCGCGGACCGGCTCCACCGGACTCGGTGGGTCGCGGACCGGGGCTACCGGACTTGGTGGCGCTACTGGTACTGCGGACCCAACGAGCCGGCTTGGGGCCGGCGAGTCTGTGGGCGCTGGGTCTGGCGCTGGTACGACGGGGGCTGAGCTCGGCGCTCGGAGCGGAGCGGGGAACAAGCGGACCGCGGACCGCGACGCGAGTGGTTCCGGCGCTGGGCGTCGTCTCGGCGGCGCCGGTGGTTCCGGTGGCGGGTCGCGGAGTGCGGCTCGTGCGGCGGCGGCCGGGAAGGCTGCCCGAGGACGGCGTTCGTTGATCGCGGTCGCGTCCGTGATCCTGGTGATCACCCCGATCTCCTGGATCCTGCTGCACCAGCCGCAGAACGACCAGGCCGACGCGTCGATCCCGATCGTCACCCGGACCGACGACACCTACATCACGCCGACGACCAAGCCGGTCGTCGCACCACCGACCCCGACGGCAACGCCGACGGTCCCGCCGTCGGCGACTCCCACGCCCTCGGAATCGGCGACTCCCAGCACCACGCCGTCGACCACCGATCGCCCGACCGCGAGCCCAACCGAGGGTCGTACGACGACGGACCCCAGCGCCACCCCCGACGACCGCCCGACCACCACGTCCCCGTCCAAGCCCCCGGCAACGCAGAACCCGCCCCCACCACCGGCGGATGACGGCAGCATGACCTCGGACGAACTGGCGCTGTTCACCATGATCGACAACGCCCGCCAGAACAACGGTTGTGCGCCACTCGAGCGCGACAGCAACATCACCAGCGGCGCTCGGGACGACGCGGAGAACAACGCCGCGTCGGGTTCGGTCAACGACAGCAACGGCTCGATGAGCGCGGCAGGCGGCGATCGGTGGAGCGTCCAGGACGCCTACAACCAGATGATGTCGCAGAGCTCGAAGACGATCCTGAACTGCGGTCACAAGACGCTGGGCGTCGGCTACGGCTCATCGTCGCACTGCACCAGCTTCCTGTGCCTCACCGGCAAGACCCCCCTGAACGCCTGGGTGGCTGACTTCTCGTAAGACGCACGCGGATTTCGTAGGTTGTTGGTGCGACCATGTAGGAACGACTCATGGTCCACCAACCCTGCGGGAGGCCGGATGTACGGGGAACGTGATGATCTGGACCCAGCCCGGCCCGCGCACTTCGGAATCCCGCCGGACGCGCTCGCGGACGAGCGCCCGGATCCGCGGCCCGAGGAAGCACGGCGGATGGGCCTGAGCCGGCACACCGAGGAAGGCGCCGTCCTCTACTTCGCCTCGTCGCTGGATCGCGACAAGCCCCGGCACCGGATGATCGCCTGGATCCTCCTCATCACCTTCGCCGCCCCCGCCCTCTACATGCTCCTCCTCATCCTCTGACCCTCCCCACCAAGAGCGGGGTCAGACGGCGAAGTCCTGGCGGTGGCGTTGGGGGGTTGTGCCGAGGATGGTGTGGAAGTGGTGGCGGAGGGCCGCGCTGCTGCCGAAGCCGCTGTCGGTCGCGATCCGTTCGACCGGGTGATCGGTGGTCTCGAGCAACAACCTGGCCCGGTCCAGCCGCTGCCGCAGTAGCCAGGCCTGCCCCGAGCTACCGGTCCGCGCGCGGAACTGCCGCGTGAAGGTACGCCGCGACAGCGCAACCGCACCCGCCCATTCATCCAGCGACAAAGGCTGATCCAGCCGAGCGCGAGCCCACAGCATCGCCCTCTCGATCACGTCATCGCCGGGATCCGGCGGCACCGGGACCGGGATGTACTGCGCCTGCGAACCACTGCGATGCGGCGCCACCACGATGCTCCGGGCCAACCGCTCGGCCAACTCGACACCGTGGTGGGTGCGCACCAGGTGCAGGCAGCAATCGAGCGACGCGGCCGTCCCAGCGGACGTCAGCAGATCTCCCAGATCCGACCACAGCACGTCGGCGCGCACCGTGATGCCCGGGTATCGCTCCTGCAGTCGATCCGCCCATCGCCAATGCGTCACGATCTCCCGGCCGTCCGCGATCCCGCTGGCGGCGACCAGGAACGCCCCGATGCACAGCCCGACCACAGTGGCACCGCGCGCATGCGCCCGCCGGATGGAGTCGAGCAGTACGGCGGACGGATCGCGGTCCGGATCCCAACTCGGCAGGATCACCACATCCGCCCGATCCATCACCTCGAGCCCGCACTCGACCGTGATCCCGAAGCCCGCGTTGGTCCGCAGCTGCCCCGGCTCCTCGGCGCAGACCAGTACGTCGTACTGACCCTGCGCACCCTGGCGGTCGCCGAGGACCAGGCAGGGCACGGACAGATGGAACGGGCTCATCCCGTTGTACGCGAGGACGGCGACTGTACGCATGGAACCAGTATGGCCCGATCTTCAGGAACTGTGGCTCGCGGGCCAATGGTGGACGGCGCCGCCGCGCCGGAAGATCGAGGTATGAAGATCACGCACATCGGCGGCCCGACCGCCCTGATCAGCCTTGGTGGGTTGAACCTGCTGACCGATCCCGCCTTCGACGAACCCCAGGATTACGAACTGCCGGGCGGGCGGGTGATGACCAAGCTGACCGGTCCGGCGGTGCCGGCCGCGGAGCTCGGGACGATCGATGCCGTCCTCCTGTCGCACGACCAGCACAAGGACAACCTGGACAACGCCGGCCGCGCGCTGCTGCCGTCGATCCCCGCGGTCCTGTCGACTCCGGGTGCGGCCACCCGGATCCCCGGCGTCCACGGTCTGGCGAACTGGGATTCGTACGACCTGCAGCGACCGGACGGCGGCGTGCTGACGGTGACCGGCGTACCCGCCTTGCACGGCCCTGAGGGCGCGGAGGCGGTCATGGGAGTCGTCACCGGCTTCGTGCTCAGCGGCGAAGGTCTGCCGACCGTCTACGTGTCAGGCGACAACGCCTCGGTGCATCTGGTGAAGCAGATCGCCGACCGCTTCGGCCCGTTCGACGTCGCCGTCCTCTTCGCCGGCGCAGCACGTACGGCGCTCCTGGACGGAGCACCCCTGACACTGACGACGGAGGCCGCGGTCGAGGCCGCGCACCTCCTCGACCCTGCGGTCATCGTCCCGGTCCACACCGAGGGCTGGGCGCACTTCTCCGAAGGCCCCGACAAGGTGACGGCGGCGTTCACGGCCGCGGGACTGAGCGACCGTCTGCGCGTCCTGGATCACGGCGTCGCGACGGCGCTAACCGACGGCGTGTGATCTCCAGAACGACGTCAGGTCGGTCGAACTGACGGCCTGCGCGGCAGCCTTGAAATCGGCCGGAGTGGACACCCCGAACCAATGGTCGCGCGCGTAGGTCGTCAGCAGCCGCGCCATCGCCGGCGCCCCACCCGCCGGTGTTGCCCCACAGCCGCAGGTAGATCTCGGCCATCGGATCCGTCTACGTGTTCGTGAAGGTGACGCTCTCCCGCCCGGACCACGTCCTGCCATCGGCGTTGCTGGTCAGCTCCACCTGGTACGACGGCGTCCGCGGAACCTCGGCAGTCGCCGGGACGAGCAACCATGCAGGTGCCAACAGCAACAACAGGATCCGGTGCACGACTCCCCCTCGCTGTCGGGTGGAGTCTCGGACGCTACCGCTCGGTCCGCGCCGGGTCCGCCCCGGCCGGGATCCATTCGTGTACCAAGATCTCATCACCCACGTGAAGGGTGCCCTCGGCAAGTACTGCGGCCTTCATGCCGAAGCTGACGCCGCCGCCGTAGTCGGGCTGACGCCGGTACGTCGCCAGCGTCCGGGTCGGCTCCGGCCCGCGCTTCTCGCCGGTCGCCTGGTCCACGGTCGGAACCGCGCACCGGATCGAGCGGGCCGAGTATCCGATCTCGACCGAGCCGGCCGACATCCGCAGCACCTTGTCCTCGGTGTGCGGTTCGGGCCAGCCGGCCACGACGACGTTCGGGCGGAAGCGGTTCATCGGGATCGCGTCGCCGCCGCGCTCGACGATCCGCTCGTTCAGGCCGTCGAGCGACGACAGCGAGGTGATCATCAGCGCGTGCGCGTCGCCGAACCCGGTCTGTCCCAGATGCACACCCCAGCCCGGCCGCTCGTGCTCGGGCGTGACCCGGACCAGCGCCGCCGGCCTGCCGAGCCGTTCGGTGAACCAGCTGTCCGCGGCCGGGTCCTGGACGACGCCCTGCCCAAACCACTTGCCGAACAGGCTGACGTCGCGCCGCTTGCCGTCGTACCGGACCTGGACCTCCACGTCCGGTACGCCGGGGCCGGACAACCTGAGCGCGTCACCGTCGCTGAGGATCTCGGCGCGCAGCGACGCCATCGCGGGCAGGCTGCGCTGGCTCAGGAACGTGCCGTCGGGCTCGACCAGCATGAAGTTCCGGTCGTGCCGGAGCCCGGTCGGCCCCACCTCGGCGTGCTCCACCGGCACACCGGACAGACCCTTCACCGGGTAGTAGGCCAGAGCGGCGACCTTCGCAACGGACATTGGCCAAGCCTACCTTGACTCCTGTCACTTGATCTGTTCATTCATGTTGGATTATGTTTGATCGCGAGGAGGTCGCAATGCAGGATGTGGAAGCCTTCGCCGCGGCACTGCAGCGGGTACGACGACATGCCGGGCTGACGTACCGCGAACTGGCCGAGCGAGCGCACTACTCACACGCGCACCTGGTTCGCGCGGCCGGCGGCAAGCAGCTGCCGACCTGGGAGGTGACGGCCGCGTTCCTGACCGGCTGTGGCGTCCCACCCGACCTCATGCCCGTGTGGCGGCGTCACTGGGAGACCGCGGGCCGCGATCCGCAGGACGTCCTCGGGCTGCTGCAGCTCGCCACCACGCTCGAAGACCTGGGCGGCGCTCTCGCCACGCTGGCCCGGCCACGATCGCTGCGGACTCTGGCTCGATTGACCGGCATCCCGCGCACCACCATTCAGGGGTGGCTGCAGGGCACGCGTCTGGCCGGTCGCGATCGACTCGACCACCTCGTGCGGGCGATCGGCGCGACGCCCGCCGAGCGGGCGGCGGTCGCGCAGGCCGTCGACCGGATCAGCTCCGGAAGGTCCCCGGCGGTGCCGGCGGCGTGACGAACCCTTCCGCGTCGACAAGCGGCGCCGCCTTCCCGGCCAGTTCGCTCAGCGGCATCACGTCGTACGGCGGCTGAGCCCGTCGGCCGGCCGCGGTCAGCTCGGGCACGGACTGTGGTGACGCGACCAGGATGACGTTGCCGAACCCCTTGCCACGCAGGACTTTCCGCTCGGCGAGGACGACGCCGTCGCCGAGCACCCCGCGGACGGTCGCCACGACCCGGCGGATGAACGGCAGGCCGGCCGAGCCGTCGATCAGGTTCGCGACCAGTACGCCGGTCGGCCGCAGCACCCGCGCACACTCGGTGAAGAACTCGCTGGTGACAAGGTTCGCCGGCACCGCCTCGCGTTCGAACGCGTCCAGGATCAGCAGGTCCATCGAATCGTCGTACAACTGGGTGATCCCGGCCCGGCCGGTGACGGCGCGCACCTTGATGCCGGAGCGCTTCGGCAGCGGCAGCGCCTCCCGGACGAACTCGGTCAGGTCCTCGTCGGGTTCGAGGACGATCTGCCGCGACCGTGCCCGGGTGCTCGCGACGTACCTCGGCAGGCTCAGCGCCGCCCCACCGATGTGGACGACCGCGACCGGCTGGCGCCGTGGCGCGACGGCGTCGATCACGTCGCCGATCCGGCGCATGTACTCGAACGACAGGTGGGTGGGGTCCGCAAGGTCGACCTGGGACTGCAGCGACCCGTCGACCCGCAGCACGAACGTCCCATCGGCGTCCGCCTCGACGGTCGCGGTCCCGGATCCGACCTTGCGTTCCACCCACCCATCTTTTCAGTTACCGGGCTTCCTTCTCCTGCGCCACCGCGATGTCGGTGTTGTCGGTGAACAGCCCGTCGATCCCGGCCTGGCGGTACGCCGCGATCTCGCCGAACAGATTGCCCGAGTCGGTGGCCACTGTGGAGCTGTCGAACTCGGCCGGCAGGAAGGTGTTCTCGACCCGGAAGGTGTACGGGTGGACGACGAGACCGGCGCGGTGCGCGTCCGCGACCAGGCTGGTCGGTTTGCCGAGCTTGCCGGCCGCGCCCAGCGGGATCAACTGGTCCTTCGACGGACCGAGCCCGTCGGCGTACGTCGCCACCTCACGCAGGCCGTCCCGGCTGACGACGTCGGCGTACGTGCGTTTGTCTCCCGCGGCGACGAAGTCGTACGGCGCCCCGGACGAACTGGTGAGCTGGACCAGCGGGACCCGCAACTGCTTGTGCAAGGCCTGGAGGTTGGACACCTCGAAGGACTGCACGAACACCTTGGCGTCCTTGCGGTTCAGGCCGTTGCGGTTCAGCATCTTGACCAACTCCGGCTCGAGCGGGAGGCCCTGCTGCTGGAAGTACGTCGGGTGCTTGGTCTCGGGGTAGATGCCGACCGGGCGGCCGAGCTCCTTGGACAGCCGGCGACTCAGGTCGATGACCTCCTGGAAGGTCGGGATCTGGTAGTGCCCGTTGAACACCGTGTTGTGCTGGCGGACGTCCGCAATCCGCTCCTTGGCCCGCAACGTCCGCAGCTCGGCGAGGGTGAAGTCCTCGGTGAACCAGCCGGTCACCGCGACGCCGTCGAGCAACTTGGTCTTCTTCCGGCCGACGAACTCCGGGTGCGCCGCGACGTCCGTCGTACCGCCGATCTCCGGCTCGTGCCGGGCGACGAGGACGCGATCCTTGGTCGTGACGAGGTCGGGCTCGATGTAGTCGGCGCCCATCCGGGCGGCCAGCTCGTACGACGCCAGCGTGTGCTCAGGGCGGTAGCCGGACGCACCCCGGTGCCCGACGATGACGAAATCGTCGTGGTGGTGGGCGGCCGACTGAGCCGCGGTGTCGGCCGCCGGAGCCGACTGCGGGACCGCTTGGGGCACCAGGACCGCGGCGGTCACCGCGAGCGCCGAGGCGGCGACAGGGACGAATCGGCGGGGCAGCACCGTTCGCTTCATGTGCTTCTCCTTACACGTCAGGAATTGGACACACCTTCAGGTCGGGGAGCTACATCGCGGGGGCCGCACCGAGGACGCCAGGTGTCGGGGTGGTGAAGACAGATGTGAGGAAGTCGGCGACGCCCCAGCGTTGGAGTGGGGCGCACGGCTTGCTAGCGTCCGAAGCACACAGTCAAATCAGTTCGAGGAGCGTGTCGTGAGCACTACACCGGTGAAGGTGGCCGTTACCGGAGCCGCCGGGAATATCGGCTACAGCCTGCTGTTCCGGATCGCGAGCGGCGCGCTGCTCGGGCCGGACACTCCGGTCGAGCTGCGGCTGCTGGAGATCACTCCGGCGCTGAAGGCGCTCGAGGGTGTGGTGATGGAGCTCGACGACTCGGCGTTCCCGACCCTGGCCGGCATCGAGATCGGCGACGACCCGAACGTCGTCTTCGACGGTGTCAACGTCGCGCTGCTGGTGGGCGCGCGACCGCGGACCAAGGGGATGGAGCGCGGTGACCTGCTGGAGGCCAACGGCGCGATCTTCACGGTCCAGGGCAAGGCCCTGAACGACCACGCCGCGGACGACATCCGGATCAGCGTGACCGGCAACCCGGCCAACACCAACGCGCTGATCGCGAAGAGCAACGCGCCGGACATCCCGGCCGAGCGGTTCTCGGCGCTGACCCGGCTGGACCACAACCGCGCGCTGGCCCAGCTGGCGAAGAAGGCCGGCGTCCACGTCACCGACCTGAAGAAGATGACGATCTGGGGCAACCACTCGGCGACCCAGTACCCGGACATCTTCCACGCGGAGGTGGCCGGCAAGAACGCGGCCGAGGTGGTCAACGACCAGACCTGGCTGGAGAGCGACTTCATCCCGACCGTGCAGAAGCGCGGCGCGGCGATCATCGAGGCCCGGGGCGCGTCCTCGGCGGCGTCGGCGGCGGCCGCCACCATCGACCACACCCGCGACTGGCTGCGCGGCTCGGCCGACGGCGACTGGTTGTCGATGGCGGTCGTGTCCGACGGTTCGTACGGCGTCCCCGAGGGCCTGATCTCCTCGTTCCCGGTGACCACCAAGGACGGCAACTGGGAGATCGTCCAGGGCCTGGAGATCAACGACTTCTCCCGCGCCCGGATCGACGCCAGCACCGCCGAGCTGGCCGAAGAGCGCGACGCGGTCCAGGCACTCAACCTGCTGGGCTGATCCTCCGCACGGACGAAGGCCCCCGGGTTTTCCCGGGGGCCTTCGTGCGTCATCGGGCACCGAGCGTCAGGCGGGCGGAGCGACCGAGGCGTCGGGCTGCCCGGACCGAAGGAGGGAGTCGGCAACGAATCCGTTCGCCTTGAGCTCCTCGACCAGGTCGTGGAGGAAGGCAACGGTCTCCGGACGGCGGTCCTTCGTGGTACCGACGGCCTGCCGGATCTCCATGAATCGGTGGTCGATCAGCCGCACCTCGGGGGTGGCGGCAACGAACCTGGCGATCGGCTGCCGGATCCCGGCCGCGGCCTCGAGGCCTTCGGCGAGGAACACGTCAACACCTTCGTTGCCGCGGACGACGGTTGCGTTCCGCAACTCCCGGGTGAGGTAGAGGTCGTACGCCGACCCCTGCTTCACGCCGATGCGGACCCCCGGGCTGTCCACCTCGTCGACGGTCGTGAGGGCAGAGTCTCGCGGTACGGCGAAGACGCCGTCGATGACGACGTACGGCGCGGTGAACGCGACCTCCGTGGCCCGCGCGGGATCGACGGCGAGAAAGCAGATGTCCGCCTGGCCGGTCGCCATCGCCTCGAACGACTTCCGCGCGGCGTCGAAACACACGAGCTCCACTGGTACCTCGAGCCGCCGCCCGATCTCCCGGGCGATGTCCACCGTGACCCCACCCGGCTGCTCGGGAGTCCCCTGTGCCAGCACCGGGTTGCCCAGGTTGATCGAAGCCCGCAACGCACCCGTAGGCGCCAGATCCACACGCACGTCCGTCATGCCGGCGACCCTACGTGAGGTCCTTGCGGAAGAAGACGCGGTGCCGGTCCTCGACGGTCTCGCGGCCGGTTTCGACGTACCCGTGGCGCGGGTAGTAGGCGAGGTTCTCGGTCATCGCGGCGTTGGTGTAGAGGGTGATCCGGTCGAAGCCGCGAGCCCTCGCCTCGGACTCGGTGAAGGCCAGCAGGGCGGCGCCGATGCCGCGGCCCTGGGCGTCGGGCGAGACGGCGAGCACGTCCAGCAGCAGCGAGTCCGGTTCGTCCTCCAGCACCACGAGGCCCGCGATCGGCTCTCCGGCCACCCAGACCTTCCCGGCCGCGATGGCCGCGCGGTAGTCCATCACCATCGGGATCGGGGCCACGCCCATCCGCGGGATGTAGCCCTCGAACGCGGTCTTCACAATCGTCGTGACCGCGTCCGCGTCGCCGTCCGTCGCGGGTCTGATCATCCGCGAATTCTAGGTCAGAGATTTTTTGGTAGAGACATTGTGTAAATCGTCGGAACAGTCCTACTGTGAGCGCACTTTGTCCCTCGAACCGCCAGGTGGGGAGTCGAATGAGACGTCGGAGTGTGGCGTTGCTGGTCGCGGCCGGGGTCGGGATGGCGGGCATTGCCGCCGTACCGGCCGAGGCGCACGACAGCAAGCGGGTGGTGGGCTACTACACCAACTGGAGCGGGTACGACCGGAACTTCCTGGTCAGCGATCTGGTCAAGAACGGGTCGGCCGCGCGGCTGACCCAGATCAACTACGCGTTCGGGTTCGTCGACGCTGCCGGGAACTGCCTGAGCAGCGACGCGTGGGCCGACTACCAGCGGCCGTTCAGCGCCGAGCAGAGCGTCGACGGCAAGGCCGACGAGCCGGGGCAGGTGCTCAACGGCAACCTCAACCAGTTCAGGAAACTCAAGAAGCAGTACCCGAAGCTGCGGATCAGCATCTCGCTCGGCGGCTGGACCGGCTCGAAGTACTTCTCCGACGCCGCACTCACGCCGGCCTCGCGGGCCGCGCATGTGAAGTCCTGTGTGGACATGTGGCTGAAGGGCAACCTGCCCGGCCTGCCCGCGGGTGCCGCCAAGGGTGTCTTCGACGGGATCGATCTCGACTGGGAGTGGCCCGGCAGCGAAGGCAACCCGGGCAACGTGATCCGGCCCGAGGACAAGCAGAACTTCACCGCCCTGGTCCACGAGTACCGCACGCAACTCGACCAGTTGTCCTGGCCGTTCAAGGGCCGCTACAACCTGACCGCGTTCCTGCCGGCGAATCCGGCGATGATCGACAACGGGTTCGAGGTCCGCAAGCTGTTCAAGGACCTGACCTTCGGTACGACGCAGGGGTACGACTACCACGGCCCGTGGGAGCAGCTGACGAACCAGCAGTCCGCGATCGACGGACCGACGGGTGACCCGACGACACCGGAGTTCAGCTCGCAGGTGACGATCGACGCCTATCTGGCCCGGGGCGCACCCCGGAGCCAACTGGTCATGGGCGTGCCGTTCTACTCCCACGGCTGGACCGGCGTGACCGATCAGAACCACGGTCTCTTCCAGCCCTCGACGGGCGCCGCACCGGGCACGTTCGAGCCCGGTACGGACGACTACCGCTATCTCAAGGCACAGCTGTCCAACTACACCGTCTACCGCGACAACAAGGCCGGTTTCGCCTGGATCTTCGACGGTACGACGTTCTGGACCTGGGACGACCCGGTGGAGATGAAGCGCAAGGCGCAGTACATCTCGAAGCGCGATCTGGGTGGCGCGATGATCTGGTCGCTCGACGGCGACACCGGAAATGGGGAGCTGATCTCGGCGTTGCACCGTAATCTTCGCTGAGTGGATCTGAACTCCCTCGTGGATCGGTTCGGCGCGGTCGGCGCCGAACCGATCCACCTCGGCAACTCCGAGGCTACGGTCGTACGACTCGACCGAGGCCGGGAACGCCTGTTCTACAAGGCAGGTCCGGGCAGCGACGACGAGGCCGACCGGTTGGCCTGGCTCGGCACGACCGGCTTCCCCTGTCCGACAGTCGTTGACCGAGGCAACAACTGGCTGCTGACCAGCGAGCTGCCCGGTCGGGACGCGTCCCAGCCGTGGCCGGCCCGCGACCGGCCGGCCGTCCTTACCGCGATCGCGGACGGCCTTCGTGCGCTGCATGAGCTGACCGACTGCCCGTTCCTGTCGCCGTTCCCGGGTGAGCGGGAGGTGGTCACCCACGGCGACTACGCGGCGCCGAACGTCTTCATCGACCCTGAGACGCTGCGCTTCACCGGCATCCTCGACCTCAGCCGGCTCGGCTCCGGTGACCGCTACGTCGACCTGGCGTTGATGTACAAGAGTCTGTCCGGCGAGCTCAATCCGCAGTATGGCGGTCCTCCCGCGGCTCGGCGTTTCGTCGAGGCGTACGGCGGCGAACCGGACGACCCACGGATCCGCTACTACATCGATCTCGACAACTCCGGGGACTTCTGAGCTCGGAAGGCCCGGCGGTAGGCACTGGGCGTCGTGCGGACGGCCGTGTGGAAGCGGCGGCGCAGGTTGGTTGCCGACGAAAGGCCGACGCGGGTCGCGATCGTCTCGATCGGGAGGTCGGTTTCCTCCAGCAAGGCACGGGTCCGGGCGATCCGTTGCGCCAGTAGCCACTGCCCCGGAGCGACTCCGAGCTCGACCGCGAAGCGTCGGGCGAGTGTCCGCGGTGACACGTTCAACTGCGCGGCCAGGTCGTCCACGGTGATCGGCTCGGCGAGTCGCTCGGTCGCCCAGTCCAGCAGGGCACCCAACGCATCGGGAGACTGTGGGCGGTCGTCGGTCCGGTACTGGACCTGGCCGCCCTCCCGGTGCGGCGGCATCACCATCGTCCGCGCGATCTGAGCGGCGTACGCGGCGCCGTGGTCGTTGCGGACGAGATGAAGACACAGATCGATCCCGGTGCCGGAGCCGGCGCTCGTCGCGATGTCACCGTGGTCGATGTAGAGCACGTCCGGATCCACCTGGACCGCAGGGAACTGCTGCTGCAGTACGTCGCATTGCCGCCAATGCGTGGTGATGCGGCGACCGTCGAGCAGACCGGTCGCCGCCAACGCGAACGCACCCGAGCAGATGCTCACCAGCCTGGCACCACGTCGATGGGCCCGCCGCAAGGCGCGCAGCACCGCGTCGGACGGCATCCGGCCGACCGGCAGCCAGCCCGGAACGACGATCGTGTCGGCCCGGTCCAGCGCCCGCAACCCGGACGTCACCAGCAGGTCGAACCCTCCCAGCGTCCGGACCGCGCCAGGCCGCTCGGCACACACGCTGAACCGGTACCGGTCGTTGCCGAACACCACGGCCGCGCAGCCCAGCTCGAAGCTCCCCTGCGGTGCGGACACCAGCGCGACGACCCGATGCGGACTCATGACAGAAAAGTACCTGAACGAGACTATCCAGACACTGGGGATATCTCTGTGGATATCTCAGGATCGTAGGTATGCAGAACTACGAGTGGGCGTCGGCCGACGACGCGCCGGTCCGTGAACTGTTCCCCGGAATCACCCTGCGATCGTTGTGGACCAACGGCGTCGCCTCGGCGCACGTGCTCCGGATGGACCCAGGCTCCTGCTGGGAGGGCATCGACGTACACGACCCGGGACCGGAGGAGGTCTACGTCGTCGATGGTGTGTTCAACGACGGGACCCGCGACTACCCAGCCGGTTCGTTCATCCACGCCCCGGCCGGGTCGTCCCATGTGCCGCAGTCGGAAAAGGGCTGCACCCTGTTCCTGTTCTACCCGGAGGGCTGACCTCAGGGCTTGTTGATCTGCACCACGTCGAAGTCGGTGCCTGCTGGTGCTCCCGGCCCGAACGGCGGTGGGAAGCCGAGATCGAAGCGGGCGTTCACGAGCGCGAGCCGGTCGCCGGACTTGGCCACGGTGGTGGGGATGCGGAACAGCTTGCTGGTGAAGGTCTCGGTGATCCGGCCACTGGTCAGGTCCCCACTGAGCCTGATCTTGACCAGCCGCTCAGCGAAGTTCTCCACCACCCACAGCGTCCGGCCGTCGAGCAGGATCCCGTCTGGTGTACCGGGGGTGATGGTGCCGCCGGTGATCGCGATCGTCCGGCTGGCACCGGTCCGCGGGTTCACCAGGTACAGCTCGCCGCGGGACGAGTGCCCGAGGATCAGCCACTTCCCGCTCCGGGGCGCGTCGATCCCGTTCAGATTGGGGAACACCCCCATCACGGCGGCAGGCCCACTGAGCGGAATCGTCTGCGGCGTGCCGATCCGGCCGTGGTGGCCGATCGGCACCTTGTAGATCACTGGAGCGAACGTGTCGGTGAAGTATGCCGCGTGCTCGGTCACCGTGACGTCGTTGATCAGGCTGTCGCCGGTGGCGAGCACCAGATCCTTGACCGTCGAGCCGCTGCGGGTGCTGTACACGTACGCATGTCCGGTCGCGCCGCCGGCCACCCACAGCCGTTTCGCGTCTCGTTCGACCTTCATCCCGGAGGCCGAGCGGCCCGGCGGCGCGTCAACGAAGATCGCACCCTTGCCGGTCCGCAGGCTGCCCCGGAAGATGTCACCCGTGGTGAGCGATCCGGCGTAGAACGTTGCCCCGGGCCCGGTGGCGATGCCCTCCGGCTGGAAGTCCTTCGGCAACGGGATCGAGGCCGGGAAGGGTGCGCCGGCGGCGACGGTCAGTGCCACCGCGGACACAATCAGCGCAAGTTTCCGGAAACGCGACATGATGCCCCCTGAAATCCCCGTTTCCCCTTCATTTGAAGGTAGAACCGGGGTTTCAGGTTGTCCAGGGCAACGCTACTCGGTACTGCGCAGTTCGGTCGGAGCGCCGTGCACGGCGGGGATCGAGCCGAGCTTGCCGGCCTGGAAGTCCTCGAAGGCCTGGACGACCTCGGCGCGGGTGTTCATCACGAACGGCCCGGCCATCGCGATCGGCTCGCGGATCGGGCGGCCGCCGATGATCAGGACGTCCAGGTTCGGCTCCGCCTGCGGCTGCGTCGTACTCGCCGCGGTGCGGATCGTGTCACCTGGGCCGAAGACCGCCAACTGGCCCTTGCGGAACGGGCGGTGCTCGGCGCCGACCGTTCCTTGACCGGCCAGCACGTAGACGAGCGCGTTGTAGTCCGGCTGCCACGGCAGCACCAGTTCGGCGCCCGGGCTCACGGTCGCGTGGACCAACGTGATCGGTGTGTGGGTCGAGCCAGGACCGTCATGGCCGTCGACCGAGCCCGCGATCACCCGGATCAGCGCGCCGCCGTCCTCCGTGGACAGCAGGGCAGCGTCACCGCCGCGGATGTCCTGGTAGCGCGGGGGCGCCCACTTCTGCACCTTCGGCAGGTTCACCCACAGCTGGATGCCATGGAACAAGCCGCCGCTCAGCACCAGATGCTCCGGCGGCGTCTCGATGTGCAGCAGCCCGCTGCCCGCGGTCATCCACTGGGTGTCGCCGTTCGAGATGACACCGCCGCCGCCGTTGGAGTCCTGGTGCTCCATGATCCCGTCGAGCATGTAGGTGACGGTTTCGAAGCCTCGGTGCGGGTGCCACGGCGTACCCTTCGGCTCGCCCGGCGCGTACTCGACCTCACCCATCTGGTCCATGTGGATGAACGGGTCCAGGTCGCGGAGGTCCACGCCGGCGAACGCACGCCGTACCGGGAATCCCTCCCCCTCGAAGCCGCTCGGCGCGGACGTCACCGACTTCACCGCCCGCTCGTGCGCGACGGCCGGATCCGGCTGGTGGACGCGGGGCAGCACAGTGATGTCGCTGACGGTCACGGCGGGCATGGTGGTCTCCTCGCTGCTCAGTAGTTCAAGAATAAACTATCTGGCTGAACCGCGGCAAGGCCTGGTGGATTCCCGGACCGCCACGCCATCACAATCACGTGGCGCGGCGGGGCGCGCACGTGAGCTCGGCGCTGGGTGGCAGTTGTGATGGCCTGGCGGTCCGCATGGCAGACTCCTGCTTTGTGACGGCGCAGATTCTGGACGGCAAGGCCACCGCGGCGGCGATCAAGGACGAGCTGAAGGTCCGGGTCGCGAAGCTGGCCGAGCAGGGCGTGGTGCCCGGGCTCGGCACGATCCTGGTCGGGGACGACCCGGGCAGCCGGGCGTACGTGGCCGGCAAGCACCGCGACTGTGCGGCGGTCGGGATCGCGTCGATCCAGGTCGAACTGCCGGACACCGCGACCCAGGAAGAGATCGCCGCGAAGGTCCGCGAGCTGAACGAGAACCCGGACTGCACCGGCTTCATCGTCCAGCTCCCGCTGCCCAAGCACGTCGACACGAACACGATCCTCGGCCTGATCGACCCGGCCAAGGACGCCGACGGCCTGCACCCGGTCAGCCTCGGCAAGCTCGTCCTCGGCCAGGATGGCCCGCTGCCGTGCACCCCGAAGGGCTGTGTCGAGCTCCTCCGCCGGTACGACGTTCCGATCGCGGGCGCGCACGTGGTCGTCATCGGCCGGGGCGTGACCGCCGGCCGCCCGATGGGTCTGCTGTTCACCCGCCGGAGCGAGAACGCCACCGTGACCCAGTGTCACACCGGCACCACCGACCTGGCGTCCGTCGTACGCACCGGCGACATCGTGATCGCCGCCGCCGGGTCGGCCGGGCTGATCACCGCGGACATGGTGAAGCCGGGCGCCGTCCTGCTGGACGTCGGCACCAGCCGCAACGCCGAGGGCAAGATCGTCGGCGACATCGAGGCCGCCGCCCGCGAGCAGGCTTCGTGGATCGCGCCGATGCCGGGCGGGATCGGCCCGATGACCCGGGCGATGCTGCTGACCAACGTGGTCGAGGCCGCCGAAGCGAGCCTGGCGCAGTGACCCGGCCGGGACAGAACGAGAAGAGCGTGACGTGCTGATGGCAGGCGAGGCTCAGCGCAGCAGCGAATGGCCGTTGGTGCTCTCGCTCCTGGTCGCCGCGACCGGCCTGGTCATCCTCACCTTCTACGACTGGCGCAACGGCGTACTGATCTTCGCCGGCAGCGTCGTCCTGGCCGGCCTGCTCCGCGCCACCCTCTCCGACACGGCCGCCGGCCTCCTCCACGTCCGCGGCCGCATGTTCGACACCGCCTTCCTGATCGCCGCCGGCGCCGCCATCGCCGCCCTGGGCCTCATCGTCCCCAACTGAAGGGTTTGCCGGCGCGCGCCCCACGCATAGCAGAGGTGCCACCTTCCACCTGCACTACCCGAATCCCCAACGGTGCAAAGGGTTCTGGCGGCCACCGGCACCTTGGGCGCATAAGACTCAGTTGCCGCCGTCAACAACCGCCCGAAACGGAAATCGCCAGTGCGACGCGGGCGCAGCCAACGCCGCACCGAGCAATTGCTTGAAGTCGTCGGGTCCGGGAGGACTCATCCCGGCCAGCCTTCCGAGCTCCTCGCAGGTCGCAAAGAGATATCGCCCTGCGGCGGACTGTGGACAATGTCGTAACTGCGTGTCACCATCACGGCATCGTTCGGGGGATCGATTTCATCAGGGGGCGGGGGGCCGCGATGACTGCACAGGTGAAGTTGTCGGCTGAAGGTGGCGGTTCGGCCGCGGAGACGACAGAGTCCGGTCAGATGATCCTGCAGGTCCCGTCCGGGACCGAGGTCACGCTGACTGCCGGCGTGGATCCTGTCGATCCAGCCAATCCAGCGAGGTTCGAGTGGAACCGTGACGGCGCGGCCCTGGCGGCCGGAACACCCAACCCGTACGTCTTCAGCGCGGCCGAAGACTCCTGGGGCGAGTATCAGGTGATTGCCACGGTCAACGGCTCCACACTCACCTCGGCAGCGGTCAGTCTGACGGAGCGTGCCGCCGAGGAGCAGCCGAAACCTGACAACACGGTGGCGGAGGTCGCGCCCGGTGAGTACGACCCGAAGTTCGCGCTGATCAGCGGCATCGCGGCAGGTCTGGCCGCCGTCCTGACAGGCGGCCTGCTGGTGTACCTGCTGCTCGACATAGACCTTCCGGGGACGATCTCGATCGTCGGGGACAACCAGCAGGTCACCGGCACCTGGGCGCAGCGGTTCTCCGGGATACTGGCTCTCGTCCTGGTGGTGATCGGCGCGATCCTCATCTTCGGCGGCCTCTGGCTGGCGGCGCTGGAGACCCGTGGACGTCTCCGTGCACAGCAGGCCATCGCCGAGCGTGGCGCTCTCGACGGCGTCGCCGAGGTCCTCGACAAGGCCAAGGGCCTGCGCGGCACGATCGCGGTGCTGGCCGCGGGTGTCGCGATTCTCGTCGTCGCTTCGGGCATCGCGATCCGGCTGGCCGGTGCCGAGTCCGGCGCGGATCCGCAGGTCAATCCGTCGGCGCCCGCCACCCCGTCCGCCTCGCCGACCGGCTGAGTCGTCATGCCGAAGGCGGTCGTGGTCCTCATCGGCGTACCCGCGCCGCAGGCCTTCAGGTACGACGGCGACCGGTATTCCTTCGCGTCGTTGCAGGGTGTGCTGAACGACATCGCCTGGTACAGGGGGTTCCTGCCCGGTGTGATCCCTGCGCAGTCCCTGACCGTTCGCGAATGGGTGACGGAGTACGACACCAGGGTCGCCGTCATCAAGGACCGGCTCACCAGCGTCGTCAGCCAACTGCAACCCGACGACTTGATGATCCTCGTTCTCTGCGGTCACGGGTTCCAGGTCCGTGACCGCGACCCGATCCCGGAACAGGATCTGAAGGACGAGGTCTTCGCGTGCTCGGACGGCCCGCTGCTGGACGACTTCTTCCAGGAACTCTGGTCGAAATGCCCGACCGGTGCGCGCATCGTCTCGGTCGCGGACACCTGTGGATCGGACACGCTGGTCCTCGGATTGGCCCGCCCCGAGCCGCTGTTCTACCAGGTGCTCACCGGCGCCGGCCCGTCCCGGCTGGCGGTCTCCGCATCCCTGAGCGCGGAGACGGCCCAGGAAACCGGTCCCGCACACCAACGACGCGGCTTGCTCAGCCGTGCCCTGGAACAAACGTGGGACCCACGACCCGAAACCACGTACCGCTCGTGGTTCATGGCCGCAACGAAACGCGTCAGCAACCAGAACAGCCGTCAACACCCGACCCTGAGGTATCTGGGCCCCGAACCTGGGTTGGCCCTGGTCGACTCCCAGCCATTCCAGGTGTAGCAGACTGACGCCGTGACCGTTCAGATCCGTGCAGCCACAGCCGAGGACGCACCGCGGGTCGTCGAGATCTATGTCGACTCCTGGAACGCAGGCTTCACCGGCCTGATGCCACCGATCGAGGCCGACGACGCCAGGATCCAACGCTGGGCAACCGATCTGGCCAACGACCGCACCAGTTGGTGGGTCGCCGAAGCCGACGGCTCCATCGCTGGGCTGGTCGGCATCGGGCCCAGCCGCGATCCGGTCGATCCCCAGCTGGGCGAGCTCGACACGATCGCCGTCGACCCGGCCCACTGGCGCACCGGCCTCGGCACCAACCTCATGCACACCGCACTCGACGCGCTCGCGGCCTACCAGCAAGCCGTCCTGTGGACTCTCGCCAACTACCCCCAGGGCCAACGCTTCTACGAATCAACAGTTTGGTACGCCGACGGCACCACCCGCGCCGACGGCCACCAAGTGATGTTCCGCCACGACCTCAACAGGTAAGGCAAGAGCGCACCAGCAGCGGGTGTCTCGGACAGGAAGTGGGGTCCGGCGACAGGTTATTTCCTGTCCCCGGACCCCACTTGGTGTCCGCGGTCTGAAGCCGTCAGCTGCCTGGGCTCAGTGGAAGAAGTGGCGGGTTCCGGTGAAGTACATGGTGATGCCGGCCTTCTCCGCGGCTTCGATGGCGGCTTCGTCGCGGATGGAGCCGCCGGGCTGGACTACGGCTTTGACGCCACCCTCGATCAGGACCTCTAGTCCGTCAGGGAAGGGGAAGAAGGCGTCGGAGGCAGCCACGGAGCCGGCGGCGCGCTCACCCGCGCGGGAGACGGCGAGGCGGCAGGAGTCGACGCGGTTGACCTGGCCCATGCCGACACCGACCGAGGCGCCGTCGGAGGCGAGCAGGATCGCGTTGGACTTGACCGCGCGGCACGCCTTCCACGCAAACGCAAGGTCGGCCAGCACCTCGGGCGAGGCCGGGGAACCGGCCGCCAGCGTCCACGCGGACGGATCGTCGCCAGGAGCCTGGAAGCGATCGACATGCTGCATCAGCAACCCACCGCTGACCCCGCGCATCTCAACCGCATCGCCGTCGGTCGGTGCGGCCGCGACCAGCAGCCGGATGTTCTTCTTACCCTGAAGGATCTCGACAGCGCCGTCCTCATAGGCCGGCGCGACCAGCACCTCGGTGAAGATCTCCGCGACCTGCTTGGCCAGGTCCACCGAGACGGGCCGGTTGGTCGCGATCACACCGCCGTACGCCGAGACTGGGTCGCACTCGTGGGCGCGACGGTGTGCCTCGGCGATGTCCTTGCCGACCGCGATGCCGCACGGGTTCGCGTGCTTGATGATCGCGACGGCCGGCTCACTGAAGTCATACGCGGTACGCCGGGCCGCGTCGGCATCGACGTAGTTGTTGTACGACATCTCCTTGCCGTGCAACTGCTCCGCAGACGCGAGACCGCCACGACCGTTGGTGTACAGCGCCGCGGGCTGATGCGGGTTCTCGCCGTACCGCAGTACCGCCGCCTTCTCCCAGGTCGCACCGGCCCAGGCCGGGAACCCGCTGCCGTCGGACGTGTCGGTGAGCGCACTGCCCATCCAGGAAGCGACGGCCACGTCGTACGACGCCGTGTGCACAAAGGCGTCCACGGCCAGCCGCTGCCGCTCCTCCAGGCTGAATCCACCGGCGGCCAACGCCGCAACGATCTCCGGGTAGCGGGATGGCGAGACGACGACGGCGACGTTGGCGTGGTTCTTGGCCGCACCGCGGACCATCGACGGGCCGCCGATGTCGATCTGCTCGATGCACTCGTCCGTCGACGCACCGGACGCAACGGTCTCGGTGAACGGGTACAGGTTGCTCACCAGCAGGTCGAACGGCTCGACCCGCATCTCTGCCAACTGCTCGACGTGCTCGTTCTTGCGTACGTCGGCGAGCAGCCCCGCGTGCACCTTCGGGTGCAGCGTCTTGACCCGCCCGTCCAGGCACTCCGGGAACCCGGTCAGCTCCTCGACCTTGGTCACCGGTACGCCGGCCGCCGCGATCCGGGCCGCGGTGGAACCGGTCGACACCAGCTGGACGCCGGCCGCGGACAGTGCTGTCGCGAGCTCCTCCAGACCGGTCTTGTCGTAGACGCTGATCAGCGCCCGGCGGATCGGCCTGCGGTCGGTGCTCACTTCAGTCGAACCTTTCGTCCGGTGATGGTCCAGCCCTCGCGGACCAGCCGGCCGACCCACTCCACCAACTGGCGGCGCTCGACCTCCTTGATCCGCTCGGTCAGGGTGTCTTCGGTGTCGTCGTCCTCGACCGGCACGACGACCTGCGCGATGATCGGCCCGGTGTCGACGCCGCCGTCCACGAAGAACAGCGTCGCGCCGGCCACCTTCACGCCGTACTCGAGCGCGTCCCGCGGCCCGTGGATGCCGGGGAACGCGGGCAGCAGCGCGTTGTGGGTGTTGATGTACCGGTCGCCGAACGCGGCCAGGAAGTCGTCGCCGACCAGCTTCAGGAAGCCGGCGGACACGACCAGATCAGGCTTGTGCTCGGACACCGACGTGGTCAGCGCCCGGTCCCACTCGACCCGCTCGGCGTAGTCCTTGACCTTGTGCACGAACGTCGGCACACCGGCGGTCGCGGCCCGGTCCAGCCCGGCGATCCCGTCCCGGTCGGCGCCGACGCCGACGACGCGAGCGCCGTACGCAGGGTCGGCGCAGGCGTCCAGCAGGGCCTGCAGATTCGATCCCGATCCGGACACCAGCACGACGAGGCGTGCAGGTTCAGGAGTAGGCGCAACCGGGTCTGTCACGCCGCAAACCTTATCCCGCGGTGTCCGCCGCAACGTCAGCCGGTCGGCGGGAGGCGATCACCGCGGCGGTGATCGACGCCCCGATCGCCATCCCGGCAGCCAGTACGCCAGCGGCCGGCAACGCGGCTGGGATCCCCACGGCCGACATCCGCCCGGGGCCGGCCGAGCCGCCCGACAACGCCATCAGCAGGTAGAGCATCACGCCCGCGATCAGAGCCGCGATACCACCGCGGAGCGCGAACGCGTCCCACCCGAGTGCATCCGCCTCCTCATCGACCAGACCACGCCGCACCACGACCAGCCCTGCCACCACACCAGCGACCAGCGGGACCAGAGCGGTCAATGCGAGCAGGTACGTCGGTGTTGCGCCATCTTCAGGTACTGCAGCCAGCAGCGGCAGCGCTGGCAGATTGCCGACATCCACCCCGGTCGGGGCGATCGTCGTACCCACGCCCAGCTGGAAGCCGGGTCCGGCCAGGAACGAGACGACGTACAGGATCATGTTCGGCACCAGCATCAGGCAGATGGCGAACAGCACGACCGACCCGATCACACCGGCGTCCAGCAGCTCGAGCATCCCGGTGATGCGGGAGAAATGGATCGCGAGCAGTACGCCGTACAGCGTCGATGCGATCGCGATCACGGTCAGGACCGCGGCCGCCGCGGCCGGCACGGTGTCGCGGAGACCGATCGGTGTCGCGTCGGCGATGTCCGCCGCCGCACCGGACTCGACCAGTATGCCGAGGGTCCCGGCGACGAACGCGATCGTCCCGGCACCGAGGAACGCCGCCAGCGGGTGCACCTTCAGCGACCCGTCCGCTGTGAGCAGCGCCACGATGAGCCCGCCCAGGCCGTAGACGACGGCGAAGACTCCGGACAGCAGGATCAGGTCCCCGGTCCGGTCGGCCGCGCTGTTCCTGGCGGCGGACTTGCCACCGCGGTACAGGCACCAGGCGAAGAACAACGTCAGACCGAGCGGTGCGATCGTGAGGGAACCACTGCCGAGCGTCACACCGGCCTTGTGCGCGACCAGCCAGGCGGATGCGCCGGCGCGGAGAGCCCCGGAGGCGCCGCCGAAGGTCGCGGCCAGCCAGCCGATCACGGCCACCGCCGCACAGGTGAGCAGACCGGTCAGCAGGCAGGCTCCGGCCGAGAGCGCCGCCGACAGGACTACCGGCTTGGTCGGGGCGACGACGTCGGACGGGGCGGGCCCGGGCGTCTGGTGTGGTCCGCCGTCACGGGCGCCCGGGCGGCTCAACATGTCGGTCATCTGACTCCCATCGTCACCCTGCCGCGAGACGCCACTCGTTCTGACACGCCGGATATGGAAGACTTCGGCGCGCTTGCTCACGCTCGGTTCACCCCCTCTGGCCGGCGGGTAGCTGACTGTGGGCGACCGGGATCCACCCGGTACTGTCGGGTGGAATCAGTCAGGAGGTCGAGCTTTGGCCGGTTCCCACCGCGCACCGCGCGGCGGCGGTCGTGCCGCTGTCCGGGAGGCGCGCCGGCAGAAGGCGCGTAAGCGGAACCAGACGATCGCGGCCGGTATCGCGGTCGTTCTGCTGGTCGGAGGCGGCGGTGTCGCCGCCCTGAACGCGTTCGGCGGCGACAACTCACCCGGCGCGAACGCCAGCGGCGCCTCCGACGACAAGTCCGCCGACTCGAAGGTGCTGACCGACGACAAGGCCCTGCTCGACGGCGCCACCGCGAAGCCCCTGGGCGCGACCGGGGCCTGGACGATCACCAAGACCGCCGACGGCAGCACCGCGCCGGACCGGGCGTTCGCCTGCCAGTCCCAGCGGTTCGCCGACCCGGCAGGACTGCGCACCTGGGTCCGCACGTTCCAGAACGCGGCCACCAAGCAGACCGCGGTCCAGTACGTCGAGGTCTCGAACGACGCGGCCGCGGCCGGCAAGGCGTACAACTCGATCGTCGGCTGGCTCGGCCAGTGCAACTCCGAGAAGCAGACCCGGCTGTCCGCCAGCTACCTGACCACAGGCGTCGGTGAACGCGGCTGGATCGCCGTGTTCGGGCAGCCTTCGGGCACCAAGACGAAGTACAAGACCATCGCCGTCTCGGTGGCCGGTCAGGCGACCATGGTGCTGGAGCACGACACGATCGCCGGGACGCCGCCACCGCCGAACGCCGTACTGGCCACGGCGGCCGCGGCCGCGAAGCGGATCTGCGCGCAGTCCGGCGGCTGCAGCAAGGCGGCACCGCTGGCGAAGCCGAGTCTGCTGCCGAGCACCGAGGCCCCGGGGTTCATGGCGCCGGTCGACCTGCCGGTGCTGTCCGAGATCGACAAGCCGTGGGTGAGCACCCCGGCGAAGACCGGCCCCGGCACCCAGTGCGAGAACTTCGATCCGAAGAAGGCGAAGGCGACCAAGTACGGCTCCCAGACGTACCTCACGCCGGATGCGAAGGTGCCGACGGAGTTCGGCCTGGACGACACGGTGGCCAAGTTCGCGACCGCGAAGGCTGCGAGCACCTTCGCCGCCCAGATCCGCAAGAACGTCGACGGCTGCGGGAAGACCGTCTCGAACGCGAAGGTGGACTCGACCGGCGAGATCGCGACCAGCGTGATGAAGGGCGAGACCTGGGAAGCGTCGTTCGACACCGGTGACGGGAAGAAGTTCACCTACCGGATCGGTGTCGCGGCCTCCGGAAATCGCGTGGTCTACCTGCTCTTCCCGGTCCTGAAGGGCCTCGACGTCACCGACAGCGGCTTCCGGGACACGCTGATCCGCGCGACCGAGCGCTCCGCCGCCTACAAGTAACCCTGCAACAGCAACGGGACCCGCGGCCGAAGCCGCAGGTCCCGCTTGCTACTGCTGATGCCTACTTGGTCAGGCCCTGCATGATCTCGCGCATCAGGTTGGCGGTCTCGGTCGGCGTCTTGCCGACCTTCACGCCGACGGCCTCGAGGGCCTCCTGCTTCGCGGCCGCCGTACCCGAGGATCCGGACACGATCGCACCGGCATGGCCCATCGTCTTGCCCTCCGGCGCGGTGAAGCCCGCGACGTAGCCGACCACCGGCTTGGTCACGTTCGCCTTGATGAACGCGGCCGCCCGCTCCTCGGCGTCACCACCGATCTCACCGATCATCACGATCGCGTCGGTGTCCGGGTCCTCCTGGAACGCCTGCAGCGCGTCGATGTGCGTCGTCCCGATGATCGGGTCACCACCGATACCGATCGCGGTGGAGAACCCGAAGTCCCGCAGTTCGTACATCATCTGGTACGTCAGCGTGCCCGACTTCGACACCAGACCGATCCGGCCCGCACCCGCGATGTCGGCCGGGATGATGCCGGCGTTCGCCTGGCCCGGCGTGATGATGCCGGGGCAGTTCGGGCCGATGATCCGGGTGGTGCCGGACGCCTGCGCGGCGGCGAAGAACGCGGCGGTGTCGTGCACCGGCACGCCCTCGGTGATCACCACGACCAGCGGTACGGCGGCCTCGACGGCCTCCAGCACCGCGTCCTTGGAGAACTTCGGCGGCACGAAGATGACGGACACGTCGGCGCCGGTCTCCTTGACGGCGTCCGCAACGGTCCCGAAGACCGGGACCGACTTGCCGTCAAAGTCCTGGCTCTGGCCCGCCTTGCGCGGGTTCACGCCGCCGACGATGTTGGTGCCCGAGGCAAGCATCCGGGTGGTGTGCTTGGTGCCTTCCGAGCCGGTCATGCCCTGGACGATGACCTTGCTGTCCTTGGTCAGGAAGATAGACATGTTCAGCGATCCCTTACTTCGCAGCCAGCTCGGCGGCCCGCCTGGCGGCGCCGTCCATGGTGTCGACCCGCTCCAGACCGGCCAGGCCGGCCTCGTCGAGGATGCGGCGGCCCTCCTCGGCGTTGTTGCCGTCCAGCCGGACGACCAGCGGCTTGCCGACGGCCTCGCCGCGGCTCGCAAGCAGCTCGAACGCCTGCACGATGCCGTTCGCGACCTCGTCACACGCGGTGATGCCGCCGAAGACGTTGACGAACACGCTCTCCACCTGCGGGTCGGAGATGATGATCTCCAGCCCGTTCGCCATCACCTCGGCGCTCGCGCCGCCACCGATGTCGAGGAAGTTCGCCGGCTTCTGGCCACCGAACTCCTCACCGGCGTACGCGACGACGTCCAGCGTGGACATGACCAGGCCGGCGCCGTTGCCGATGATGCCGACCGAACCGTCCAGCTTCACGTAGTTCAGGCCCTTGGCCTTGGCCGCCGCCTCCAGCGGGTCCGTCGCCGAGACGTCCTCGAACTCCGCGTGGTCCGGGTGCCGGAAGTCCGCGTTCTCGTCCAGGGTGACCTTGCCGTCGAGCGCCTCGACGTTGCCGTCGGCGAGCTTGACCAGCGGGTTCACCTCGACCAGCGAGGCGTCCTCGGCGATGAACACGTCGTACAGCTTGACGATCTCCGGTACGACGGCGTCGATCACGTCGGCGGGGTACTTCGCCGCCGTGGCGATCTCCCGCGCCTTCGCCTCGTCCACTCCGGCGGCCGGGTCGATCGAGATCTGCGCCACCGCGTCGGGGTTGGTGTGCGCGACCTCCTCGATCTCCATGCCGCCGGCGGCCGACGCGATGCAGAGGTAGTTGCGGTTGGCCCGGTCGACCAGGAAGGAGAAGTAGTACTCCTCGGCGATCGCCGCGGCCGGCACGATGTTCAGGATCTTGACGACGTGGCCCTTGATGTCCAGCCCGAGGATCTCGCGGGCCTTCTCCTCCGCCTCGTCCGGCGAGGAGGCGAGCTTGACGCCACCGGCCTTCCCGCGGCCGCCGGTCTTCACCTGGGCCTTCACGACCACTCGGCCACCGATCTTCTCGGCCGCCGCGCGGGCTTCCTCGGGAGTCGTGACGACCGCACCCACGGTCGTCCGCACCCCGTGCTTGGCGAAGACCGTCTTCGCCTGGTATTCCATCAAGTCCACGACTGTGGTCCCTCTCTCGCACCTGTTCGAGTAGGCCGCGGCAGGCGGGCTGAACCCAATGGAGGGGTACGGTCGCCGGCGCGTTCCGTCGGCCTGAGACTAGCCACCGTGCCGGGCACGGCAACAGCCGGGGTACACGCTGAGACGACCGTCACAGGATTCTTCCCAGGCCGTGCCAGGCTGGGACGCATGACCGATCCAGTGTTCGACTCTGGGACCAGACCAGCTGACGACTGGTGGCGTAGCGCCGTCGTCTACCAGGTGTACCCGCGATCCTTCGCCGACGCCAACGGTGACGGCACGGGTGACGTCAATGGCATCCGCGCCCGGCTGCCGTACCTGGCCGACCTCGGCATCGACGCGATCTGGATCAGCCCGTGGTACCCGTCCCCGCTCCTCGACGGCGGGTACGACGTGTCCGACTACCGCGACATCAACCCCGAGTTCGGCACGCTGGCGGACGCGGACGCGCTGATCACCGAGGCGCACGCGCTCGGCCTGCGGATCCTGATCGACCTGGTGCCGAACCACTGCTCCTGGGAACACCCGTGGTTCAAGGCCGCGCTGGCGGCCGGCAAGGGCTCTCCGGAGCGGGACCTGTTCTGGTTCCGCGATGGAAAGGACGGCGGCCTGCCGCCGACCAACTGGCCGGCCGCGTTCGGTGGCGGCGCCTGGCAGCAGATCGACGACGGGCAGTGGTACCTGCACCTGTTCGACATCTCCCAGCCGGACTGGAACTGGGACAACCCGACGGTGATCGAGGAGTTCGACGCGATCCTGCGGTTCTGGTTCGACCGTGGCATCGACGGCTTCCGGATCGACGTGGCCGACTCGATGGCCAAGGACTCCACGTTGCCCGACGTACCGCTGCACAACGGGGAACCGACGCGGGAGAAGTACGTCGGCAACCCGTTCTACGACCAGCCCGGCGTACACACGATCCACCAGCGCTGGCGGGCGATCGCCGACGAGTACGCCGATACGCCGCAAGGGCCGCGGGTGTTCGTGGCCGAGGCGTGGCTGTCGCCGGCCGAGCGGCTGGCGCAGTACGTGCGGCCGCACGAACTGCACTCCGCGTTCAACTTCGACGTACTGCAGTGTGCGTGGGACGCGAAGGACCTGCGGGAGGTCATCGACCACACCACGGAGAACCTGTGGGCCGTCGGCGCACCGGCGACCTGGGTGCTGAGCAACCACGACACGATCCGGCATCGCACGCGGTACGGCCGGGATCAGCGGGACGCGCTGGAGGGTGCGGGCGTCGTACCGACCGATCTGGAGCTGGGCCGCCGTCGGGCACGTGCCGCGGCGCTGCTCGAGCTCGCGCTGCCGGGTGGTGCGTACGTCTACCAGGGTGACGAGCTTGCGCTGCCTGAGGTCGAGGATCTGCCCGAGGACGTTCTCGACGACCCGACGTGGGAACGCTCCGGCCACACCGTCCGTGGCCGCGACGGCTGCCGCGTCCCGATCCCGTGGAGCGGCTCGGCGCCGCCCTTCGGCTTCGGCCCAGGCACCGACCAGCCTTGGCTTCCCCAACCTGCCGACTGGTCAGCTCTGACCGCCGAGACCCAGGCCAACGACCCCGACAGCCACCTCAACCTCTACAAAGCCGCTCTCCGCATTCGCCGCTCACACCCCGCCCTCGGCGAAGGCCGCCTCACCTGGGACGACGAACCCCCCGCCGGCGTCCTGTCCTTCACCCGCGACGGCTTCCGCTGCCTGGTCAACCTCAGCGACGCCCCCATCCCGCTCCCGCCCCACCAGCAGCTCCTCCTGAGCAGCCAGCCGCTCACCAACAACCAACTCCCCCCGGACACCACCGCCTGGCTCGAAGCGTGAGAACGACGAAGGCCCGCTCACCGTTTCGGGTGAGCGGGCCTTCGTTCTCAGGGCCTTACTTGACGCCGCCTGCGGTCAGGCCGGCGACGATTCGGCGTTGGAAGATCAGGACGGCGACCACGAGCGGGATCGTGACGACCACACCGGCGGCCATCTGGCTGCCGAACGGTTGGTCACGTCCCGACGTACCGGTGAACTGCGAGATCACCACGTTGGCGGTCTGGTACTCCTTCTTGTTCACCATGCTCAGCGCGATCAGGAACTCGTTCCAGGCCGCGATGAACGTGATGATCGCGGTGGTGAACACACCCGGTGCGGCCAGCGGGAGGATCACCTTGCGGAACGCCTGGGCCGGCGTACAGCCGTCCACCATCGCGGCCTGTTCGAGCTCTCGTGGCATTTGCCGGAAGAACGCGGTCAGGAGCCACACCGCCAGTGGCAGTGCGAACGACAGGCTGGGCACGATCATCGCCTGGTAGGTGTTGATCCAGTCGATGTTGACGAACAGCTTCTTCAGCGGGATCACCAGCGAGATCCCCGGGAACATCGAGGTGACGATGATGATCGCCAGCACGAAGTTCTTGCCCCGGAACTCCAGCCGGGCCAGGGTGTACGCCGCGACCATGCCGATGATCAGCGTCAGGATCGTCACCGTGCCCGCCACGATCAGGCTGTTCAGCAGACCACGCTGGAACCCGGTGCCGGGCTTGAACACGTCGGTGAAGTTGGTAAACGAAATGGGCGACGGAATGATCGAGTTCTCGAACTGGTCGGTCGGCCGCCGCAGCGACGACACCACCATCCAGAAGAACGGCACCAGGCAGTAGAGCACGATCAGCGCGACACCGATCAGCGGCAGCCAGCGCCGGTACCACGGCGCCTCGGCAGCCTTGATGTCGATCCTTGCGGGAGCCTTCTCAGCAACAACAGCCATCATTCACCTCCCAATCCGCCACCGGCGGTCAGTCCGGCCACTGGGGCGCCCGGGTCCGCCTGCTTGCCCCGGCCTCGCCCGTTCCTGCCGTTCTTCTTCTTCGACTTGCGCTGGATCGCGTCACCGAACACGTCGGCACCCAGCAGCTTCACGAACACGTACGCGACCACAGCGACGTAGATGAACAGCAGGGTCGCGTACGCCGCCGCCGGCCCGTACCGGGTCTGGTTGGCTTCGAGGTACGCCAGGATCGACAGTGTCTCGACCGACTCCTTGTTCGGGCCGACCAGCACGAACGGCAGGTCGAAGATCCGCAGTGTGTCGAGGATGCGGAACAGCACTGCCACCAGCAGCGCCGGCTTCACCAACGGCATCGTGATGTGGACGAACGCCGACCACGCCTTGGCCCCGTCGACCTTGGCGGCCTCGTAGACCTCGTCCGGGATCGTCTGCAGGCCTGCGAGAACCAGCAACCCGATGAACGGCGCGGTCTTCCAGGTATCGGCGACGATGACCGACAGCACCGACTGCCAGCCCTCGGTGGACCACAGGATCTGAGTGCCGAGCATCTCGTTGGCGATACCGTCAGCCTGGAAGATCCACTTCCACAGCAGCGCCGAGACGACGGTCGGGATCGCCCACGGGACCAGGATGCTGGCCCGCACGATGGCGCGGCCCCTGAACGCCTTGTGCATCACCAGGGCCATCGCGACACCCAGAATGGTCTCGATGACCACACAGGCGACGGTGAAGAACGTGGTGTTGTAGAAGGCGTTCCAGAATCGTTGGCCGGTCTCGCCGGAGAAGATCGCCGTGTAGTTGTCGAGACCCACGAACTCGGAGCCCTGGACGATGAAGCCTGACGCGTCGATCCGCTGACCACTCTGGTACAGCGACTCGCGCAGCGCGGCGAGGATCGGCAACCCGACGACAAGGATCAGCACGATCATGGTCGGCGACAGCAGCAACGCCGCCAGCCGGCCGGTGCCCTCGTTGAACGAGCTCCGCCGCTTGGGCGTCTTGGTGGTCTCCGGTGTCGGCCGCTTTGCGACCGGGGCGGATGTACTCACCTCTGCCTCCTTCTCTCTGCTCGCTTCGAGCGGGCAGCGACAGGTCGGGGCCGGCACGAAGCTGTGAAGCTGCGCACCGGCCCCGCCGCTTCGGTCATTGAGTGATGAGCGTGCTCAACTTGGTCTGCAGACCCGACAACGCGTCCTTCGGCGTCATCGTGCCGGTCAGTGCGCCGTACGCCGCTTCCTGGATCGCGGTGGTGACGTCGC
Organism: Kribbella sp. NPDC050241; assembly: GCF_044459685.1. NCBI lineage: Bacteria > Bacillati > Actinomycetota > Actinomycetes > Propionibacteriales > Kribbellaceae > Kribbella > Kribbella sp. NPDC050241. The sequence goes on along the minus strand of NZ_JBITJE010000002.1, from coordinate 1,043,891 downwards.
CGTACTTGACCACCTTGGGCCGCGACTTCGCGCCCTCGATGGAGGCCTTCAGCGGAGCCAGGTAGGGGAACTGCTTGTTCAGCGTCGCGTCGTCGTACAACGAGGCCCAGGTCGGCGCCTGCGAGGTCTTCTCGATGTTCGCCTTCTGCCGCTCCTCGCTGGACATGAACTTGATGAAGTCCGCCGCGGTCGCCTTGTTCTTGGCGAACTCCGAGATCGCGTAGTTGTGACCACCCAGGGTGGACACGCCCGGACCGGTCATACCCGGCAGCGGCGCGACCGCGAACTTGCCGGCGATCTTCGACGAGCCGTCGGTCTTGCCCGCCAGCGCGTACACGTACGGCCAGTTGCGGTGGAAGAGCAGGTTGCCCTCCTGGAACGCCCGCCGGCCCGGCTCCTCCTGGTAGGTGATGGCGGCCTTCGGGATGAAGCCCGACTTGAAGCCCTCGGTCAGCGCGGTCAGACCCGCAAGCGCCTCCGGGGTGTCGACGTTCGGCTTGCCGTCATCACCGACGACGACACCACCGGCACCGTTGACGGCCTCGGAGAAGTTCACCGTGAGGCCCTCGTACTTCTCGAACTGCCCGGCGTAACAGCCGATGTTCTTGGCCTCCGGCAGTGCCTTCACCTTGGCACAGGCGGCGACCATCTCTTCCCAGGTCTTCGGCGGCTGCACACCGGCCTTGTCCAGCAGATCCTTGCGGTAGTACAGCAGACCACCGTCGGACGTCACCGGTACGGCGTACAGCTTGTCGCGGTACTTCGCGGTGTCGACCGTCGAAGGCAGCAGCTTGCCCAGGTCGGGGAACTGGTCCGGCTGCAGCTCGGTGACCCAGCGGTTGGCCGCGAACTCCGCGGTCCAGACCACGTCCAGGTTCAGCACGCTGAACGCGTCGGACTTGTTCTGGGCGTTCGAGATCATCTGCGCGCGCTGCTGGTCCGCGGACTCGGGCAACTCCGACACCGTGACCTTCTCGTCCGGGTGCTGCGAGTTCCACGCCGCGACCTGGTTCGTCAGGTTCCCGGAGGTGTCCTTGCCGGTGGCAAACGTGATCGGACCGCGGCCTTCGAGCGCTGCGCCCCCGGACGAGCCGCTGCCACCGCTGCTCTCGTCGTCACCGCCACCACACGCGGACGCGAGCAGCACCAGGCTGCTGGCGACGGCCACGAACGCGGCCCTGCGTGTATGTGATCGTTCAAACCTCATCGTCTACCTGCCCTCTCCCGATGGGATATCGCTTGGTCCTGCGTAGAACGGGTCACCGTCCCCCACCGCACCGTGTCCCCGCCTGTCCGGACAGTAACCGACATCGAGGGCTATGTGTTCTATGCCACACAGCCCGCCGCTGATCAGCCGTGAAACGGACAGCCGCATGGCTGTATGCGACCGCGATTCGACAGCCCGCACAACCAGGTGCTTCTTAACGATTCGGTATTACCGGTTAGTAACCTGGCTGAACAGGCCGTGACTGTTCAGAACGACTCCGGGCAGTCGTCATCACGCTCCGGAGCGAATCGCCCGGGTCAGGCCGTCGAGGCGGAGGCGTCGCCGACGTTCGCGCGGACCCACTCGACGATCTCGGTGGTGGTCGCGCCGGGGGTGAAGATCTTGTGGACGCCGAGCTCGGCCAGCGGCTGCAGGTCGGCGTCCGGGATGATGCCGCCGCCGAACACCACGATGTCGTCGGCATCCCGCTCGGTGAGCAGTTCGCGGACGCGCTTGAACAGCGTCATGTGCGCCCCGGACAGCACCGACAGGCCGATCGCGTCGGCGTCCTCCGCGATTGCGGTCTCGACGATCTGCTCCGGGGTCTGGTGCAGGCCGGTGTAGATGACCTCCATGCCGGCGTCTCGCAGCGCCCGCGCGACGACCTTCGCGCCACGGTCGTGGCCGTCCAGGCCAGGCTTGGCGACAACGACCCGGAGAGGACTCGTAGGAGGCATGCTCGCAGGCTATCCGGTCCCTTCATCCCGGATAAGACACGAACGCGTGTGTTCCCCGACACGCCAGGTGGGAAGTGGTTACCGTGGAAGGGATCGGACCGATCGGGGGGTCTGGTTGCGTGAGGAGGCGCCGATGAGTGCCTGGCAGGACGGCGTACGCGGCGCGCTGGACGGACTCCTGTACGGCGCCCGGTCCGCAGTCTCACCGCGGGTCCTCCAGGGCGCGGCCGTCGAGATCGGCTGGCTCACGACCCACCTGGCGATGTACCCACTCGGCCTGGTCGGCAGCTCGGGCTCCCGCACCGAGCGGCTCACCCTGACCGGTCTGACTCCGGCCCAGCGCAGCCTGCTGGTCAGCGACGTCAGAGCCGCCGGTACGCCGATCCTGCTGGCGCACGGGATCATCGACAACCACACCATCTTCGCGCTGATGCGCCGCCAGCTGGTGCGTCGCGGGTTCAGCAGCATCCACACGTTCTCGTACTCACCGCTGACGCTGGACGTCCGTCGTACCGCGGAACGGATGGGCGAGGAGATCGAGGCGATCTGCGAGGCGTCCGGGTCGGACCAGATCCACGTGATCGGGCACAGCCTCGGCGGGCTGATCGCTCGGTACTACGTCCAGCGGCTCGGCGGTGATCAGCGGGTGCACACCTGCGTCACGCTCGGGACGCCGCACCAGGGCACGGTCGCGGCCCGGCTGCTGCCGTGGCCGTTGGTGAAGCAGGTGCGGCCGGACAGCGACCTGATGGCCGAACTGGCCGAGCCGGCGCCCGGGTGCCGGACCAGGTTCGTCGCGTTCTACAGCGATGTCGACCAACTGATCGTGCCGCAGCGGCGGGCCCGGATCCGGCACGCCGATCTGGTCGCGAGTAACCTGCGGGTCCGCGGCGTGGGCCACCTGTCCCTGCCGTTCCACGGCGAGGTCGTGCATCAGATCACCGAGATGCTGGCCCACCTGGACGAGCAGGACGCCGCCGCGGGAACCGCCTGACCAAGCAGCTCTCCAAGCCGCTGTCCGGGCAGCTCTCCAGCGCCGACGGCGAATGCACGTGCAGCCGCTCATGCAAAGGTTTCGTGAAGGACGGCGCCAAAAGGGGGTGGCGGGGTTTGTGGCCTCGTGACCCATCCGTTATGGTGCATGAGCCCGCCGGGGGAATAAATCCTCCGGAGGGTGCATAGATTCAAGCCCCTCCTAGTCCCTCCCACCCCTAGCCCTCCTCCTCAAGCCCCTCCCCTGTGACCGAAAGGCCACGTTGTGTCCCAGCACCGTGCCGCGGGAGACCGCGTCACGCCCGGCAACGCTGCGCGAAATCCCGGCGCAGGACGTCACAGTGCCAAGCATCGCGTCGCCAGGCGTAACACCCCCAGCAGTACCCAGATCGTCGGTCTGACCGCAGCCCTGGCTGCGGCGGCAGGAGCTGTGGGATTCAGCCACAGCACCCTTGCCTCGCCGACGCAGGCCAACTCGGCGGTGAACCTGGCCGCGCTCAGCCTGGACAACGGTTCGATGTCCGGCATCACCACGGCCCGCATCCAGGCCCGCCAGCTCGCCACCCGTGACTCCTCCCGGGTCCAGTTGGCCGGCAACGACACGAACAAGAAGCAGGCCGCGGCCGCTCAGCTGGCCAAGGCCCGGGCCGCGAAGCTCACCGCAACCCAGGCGCTGACCAGCAAGCGTGCCTCCGCCCTCGCCAAGGCCAAGGCCGCGGCCGACGCGGCGGAGAAGAAGGCCCGCGAGTCCGCCACCCGCTGCGAGATCATGCTGACCGGCTACCACATCACCGCGACCTTCGGTCAGGGCGGCAGCCGCTGGGCCCGCAACCACACCGGCACCGACTTCGCCGCCGACACCGGCACCCCGATCCACTCCGTGATGAAGGGCGTGGTGATCTTCGCCGACTGGGCCGGCGCGTACGGTCGCCAGGTCCAGGTCCGGCACGAGGACGGCACGGTCACCTGGTACAACCACATGTCGAAGTTCAGCGTCTCGGTCGGCGAGACCGTGTACGCCGGTGACCAGGTCGGCGCGGTCGGCTCGACCGGCAACACCACCGGCCCACACCTGCATTTCGAGGTCCACCCGGACGGCGGCGAGGCGATCGACCCGATGCCGTGGCTGCGCGACCACTGCGGCCTGAACCCGTAAATCCTCAGGCCCTCACCCGGCGATCTGACTAAGCTGCCGAGCATGCGCCCGGCAGCTGGTGAGGTCCTGCACTTCTCCGAAGATCCGACCATCGAGGTCTTCCGGCCGCACGTCGCCAAGACGACGCGAGAGGCCACTCCGTATGTCTGGGCCGTCGGCTACGACCGCGCGCCCGACTACTGGTTCCCCCGGCAGTGCCCGCGCGCGATGGCGTGGGTCGGGCCCGGCACCACCCCTGACGACCGTGACCGCATCATCGGCGTCGGCTCCGGGACTCGCGTGCACGCGGTCGAATACGGCTGGCTGGATGCGATGCGCTCCGTCGAGCTGTACGCCTATCGCCTGCCGGCCAAGCAGTTCGACGAGTTCGACGCGGCGTTCGTCGCGACCGCGGAGGTCCGGCCACTCGGTCCGCCCGAACGCGTCGGCGACCTGTTCGAGCTGCACGACGAAGCCGGCATTCAATTACGTGTCCTGCCCCGCCTCCACGACTTCTGGGCGGAGACCACCACCAGCACCCTCGAGTGGAGCGGCATCCGGCTCCGCAACGCCCGCCCGTGACGCAGTACGGCGATCTGGGCGAAGCGGCCTGGAACTGGGTGCTCCAGCAGGTCCAATGGGACGACGACGGGCCGTGGATTCCGGAGGCAGCCGGTGGTGAGAAGCCGACCGAGTACCGCGACGGCATGCACAGCGGCATCGGCGGCCTCGCCCACACCCTGGCCGAGATCCAACTCACCCGACCGTGGACCGCCGGCGAGCAACGCCTCGCGTCAGCCCTCGCCGACCGCATCCGCACGACGATCCCGTCGGACACCTCGATCACGTACTTCGACGGCCTGGCCAGCTCGATCGGCGTCCTCGCCGCGCTCGGCGAGCCTGGTTCCGGCGGCGCGGTCAGGCGGGCCCTGGAGATCGCTACGAAGGACGGCTGGCCCGAAGGCTTCCTGGAGGCGGAGGACAGCTACTACCCGGGTGCGGTGGCCAACGACGTCACGCTCGGGACCGGAGCCGCACTGATGGCCGCGCTGTGGGTCCTCCGCCGCGGCGAGAACGCCCGCCCCCTGGCCGACCGGGCCGCGGACCTGCTGCTGGGCGAGAAGGAGGAGTTGCCCACCGGTCCGAACTGGCAGTTCGTGTCGCGACGATTCAAAACCGAGGAACCGCTCGAGATGCCGAACTTCTCGCACGGACTGGCAGGGATCGCGGCGGTGCTGACAGTCGCCGGGGTTGAGCTGGAGCGGTCGGAGTTCATCGATGCGGGACGGCGTGGTGCCGAGCATCTCGTGACACTGGGGATCAACGACAGCAAGGGATTCCGGGTGCCGCGGGTGATCCCGTGGGCAGAGCGCCACGGCGACGAGTACACGTACAACTGGTGCCACGGCGGGGCGGGTACGGCGTTGCTGTTCAGCGCATTCGAGTACGCCGGCGTGGACCAGGTCGCCGGTGAGTCGCCGACGATCTGGCGCCGACGGTGTCTGGACAGCGTCCGGTACTCCGGGATCCCCGAGCGACTCCACCCAGGCTTCTGGGACAACGACGGACGCTGCTGCGGTACGGCGGGAGCCGGCGACGCGTTCCTGGACGCGTGGCACCGCGATCGCGACCCGCGGGACCTGGAGTTCGCCGTACGGCTCGCGGATGCCGTGGTGGATCGGGCGATCCATGAAGGCGGGTCGGCGTACTGGCGGTTCGTGGAGCACAAGAACGAGGATCCGCTGCTGCCACCGGGCGTGGGCTGGATGCAGGGTACGGCCGGGATTGCGGCGTACCTGTTCCGGATCGAGCGGGTGCTGGGCGGCGGTCAGGACGCGGTGGAGCGGATGGACAACTGGTGGGCGCTCAGACGGTGATGACCACCTTGGCCCGGGCGTGGCCGGTCTCGATATGGCGCATCGCGTCGGCGGCGGCTGCGAGCGGGTAGGTCCGGTCGACCACCGGCGTGAGCTTGCCGGCCTCGGCGAAGTCGCGAAGCGTCGCCAGATTGCCCCGGCTCGGGACCGCGTTGAAGAGCGCTACTCGCTGCGGCACGAAGGGGGCTGACAACTTCCCTCTGACTATCAGCCCGAGCGGACCGAAGAGGCTGCCACCGGTGAACAGCCCGCCCCCGGACAGGAGGAGGGTGCCGCGGCGAACCAGCGCCCGGCGGAGGGCCGTCAGGGACCGATTCCCCACCAGGTCGAGCACGACGTCGTACTTCTGACCGGTCCGGCTGAAGTCGGTCTGCCGGTAGTCGACGACGTCGTCAGCGCCGAGTGACCTGACCAGGTCGACGTTCCCGGTGCTGCACACGCCGGTCACCTCCGCGCCCAGCGCCTTGCCGATCTGGACTGCGAACGTCCCCACGCCGCCCGATGCGCCGTTGATCAGCAGGCGTTGGCCGGGCTGGAGCTTCGCCGTGTCGCGCAGGCCGATCAGGGCGGTGTTCGCGGCCAGCGGGATGGCCGCGGCCTGCTCGTGGCTGAGGTTGGTGGGTTTGGTCTCGAACGATTGCGCGCGGACGGCGACGTACTCGGCGAAGGCTCCGGGCGCTTCGCCGTACACCTCGTCGCCGAGCTGCACCCCGGTCACCGCAGGGCCGAGCGCCTCGACGGTGCCGGCGAAGTCGGTGCCGCGGATCGGGACGTTGGGCCGGCGCCAGCCGAGATCGGCGGACGGGCGGGCGACGTACGGATCGCCGCGCAGCACGTGCCAGTCGCGGGCATCGACCGACGCCGCACGGACCCTGACCAGCACTTCGCGATCGGCCGGCACCGGCTGCTCGACGTCGGTGAACTCCAGAACGTCCGGCGATCCGTACCGGCGTTGAACGATGGCTTTCATCGCATCCACCCCCAAATTTCTTACGTCGTAAGGCTGCCTTACGGCGTAAGAAAATACAAGGGCTCGCGGGGAGGCGATCTACTTGAGCCGGTCCAGACCGTCGAGGATCAGGTCGAGGGAGAACTCGAACTCGGCCTGGTCGTCACACCAGCCCAGCGTGGACTCCGGGTCGTCGTGGGCGATCTCGGACAGCATGCCGACCAGGTTCGGCAGTTGGTCCGCCAAGTCCACGATCATCCGCTCGGACTGGTCGCCCGCACCGCCGGCGGACGGATCGAACAGCTCCTGGGAGAACCCCAGCGCACGGCTGCCCAGCGCGTGCAGGGCGTGGTGGGCAAGGTCGTACGAGAATCCTCCGGACCGCATCAGCCCGACCAGGCGATCGTGGTACAGCACCACTGCCGGGCGCATCGCCGTACGGCTCTCGAGCAGCCTCGGCGCCCAGGTATGCCGCAGCATGACCTGCCGGGCGGTCAGGATCCGTCGCCGGATCGCGGCCTTCCAGTCGCCCGGCGCATCGTCATCGCGGTCGACGGTCTCGTTGAGCTCGGCCATCAGTACGTCGACGATGCCGTCGAGCAGGTCGTTCTTGTTCGCGACGTGGTAGTACAGCGACATCGCCTCGGCTCCGAGTGCCTCGCCGATCCGGCGCATCGTGACGGACTCCAGCCCGTCGGAGTCGGCGATCGCGACCGCGGCCCGCAGTACCCGGTCCCGGCTCAACGGGATCCGGGGTTCGGAGTTCGCCTGCACTGCCACGCGGATTCCCTTCCTACGCTTGATTCGTACAGCGTAAGGCAGGGTTCAGCGCTGCCAGACCTCGGCGGTGGTGAGGAACGCGGACGAGCCGGGCTTGTCGGGCGAGCCGTCGACCTGGACGAAGCCGGGAACGGACGCGCCGCCGATCGAGACCGTCGCCGAGCGGACCGGGGCGATCACCAGGCTCAGGCTGTGGCTGCCCTCGGCGAGCGGGAAGTCGTCGGTGGCGAACAGCCGCCGGTCCAGTACGCCGCCCATCTCGATCTGGATGTCGGCCGCCTTGGCGCTGAGGCCGTCGGCGAGGTTCATCGACACCTGGACCAGGTCGCGCTCGACCGCCGGCTCGTGCCACGGCAGGCCCTGCACCTCGATGAACGAGCGAACGAAGTACCGCTCCAGCCAGGAGGCCAGATCGACGTCCTCCGACACCACCCGGACGATGCCGTCGAACCAGAGCACGACTGCCGTACCGGAACCGCGGATGGACCAGTCGACCATCCAGATCGAGGCGTACGCGGTCACCTTGCCGTTCTCGTCGAACAGCCGCAGCCCAGGGTTGGCCCCCGCCAGGATGATCCGGCGGTTGCTGCCAGCCGACGACTTGGACATGGGAGGACGCTTCCGGGAGGGGGCCGAAGAAGCCTTGATTGTCTCAATCTCCGGCTGGGACGCAATGTAAACGTCCAAAAGCTTGACGGGGATATGCCCGGGGCGTCTTTAGATCTTCTCTACCGGCGCGTAGCGCAGCAGGAGGCGCTTGACACCTTCGGACCCGAAGTCGATGTCTGCCTGCGCCTGCTGGCCGTCGCCGCGGACCACCACGACGGTGCCCATCCCGAAGGTGTCGTGAACCACCCGGTCCCCCGGGTTCAGGCTGATCACGGGCTTGTCGGACGCGGTACGACGGGCCGGCTCGTAGCGGCTGGGGATGCCGCTGCCGGTCGACGTACCGGTGCCGGACCAGCGGGTGATGGCCGACTCGTCCCGGCGCCAGTCGAGCAGTTCGGCCGGGATCTCCTCCAGGAACCGCGACGGCGGGTTGTGCTGCGGCGCGCCGTACGCCGAACGGACCGCGGCGCGGGAGATCGCCAGTCGCTGGCGGGCCCGGGTGATGCCGACGTACGCGAGCCGGCGCTCCTCCTCAAGCTCTTTCATGTCGGTCAGCGACCGGGAGTGCGGGAAGACGCCGTCCTCCATGCCGGTCAGGAACACCACCGGGAACTCCAGGCCCTTCGCGGTGTGCAGGGTCATCAGCGTGACCACGCCACCGTCGTCGGCCGCGTCCGGGATCTGGTCCGCGTCGGCGACCAGGGCGACCCGCTCCAGGAACGCCTGCAGGTCGGCCGCCTCGCCGGCAGCGGTGCGCTCCTCGACGAACTCACGGGCCACCGAGATGAACTCGTCCAGGTTCTCCAGCCGGGTCTCGTCCTGCGGATCCGTCGACTTCTGCAGCTCCTCGTAGTACCCGGAGCGGTGCAGTGCGACGTCCAGGATGTCGTCCGGCGGTGCGCCCGAGTCGACCATCGCGGTCAGCTCATCGAGGATGTCGACGAAGGCCTGCACAGCGTTCACGGACCGGGAAGCCATCGCCGGCGCGTCGTGGGCCCGGCGCATCGCCTGCGCGAACGAGGTCCGGTCCCGCGCCGCCAGCGACTCGATCGCCGCCTCGGCCCGGTCGCCGATGCCGCGCTTGGGCACGTTCATGATCCGGCGCAGCGAGACGGTGTCCTCCGGGTTCACCAGCACGCGCAGGTACGCGAGCGCGTCGCGGACCTCCTTGCGCTCGTAGAACCGGACGCCGCCGACCACCTTGTACGGATGGCCGGTGCGGATGAAGACCTCTTCGAAGACCCGGGACTGTGCGTTGGTCCGGTAGAACACCGCCACGTCGGACGGCTTCACCCCGTCGGCGTCGGTGAGCCGGTCGATCTCGTCGGCGACGAACTGTGCCTCGTCGTGCTCGTTGTCGGCGACGTACACCGCGATCTGCTCGCCCTGGCCCTGGTCGGACCACAGGTTCTTCGCCTTGCGGCCCTCGTTGCGGCTGATCACCGCGTTCGCCGCGGACAGGATCGTCTGGGTGGAGCGGTAGTTCTGCTCCAGCAGGATCGTCTCGGCGTTGGTGAAGTCCTCCTCGAAGGCGAGGATGTTGCGGATCGTCGCGCCACGGAACGCGTAGATCGACTGGTCCGCGTCGCCGACCACCATCAGCTCCGCCGGCGGCGCGGTCGGGCCCATCCGGCCCGGCTCGTCCTCGCCACAGAGCTCGCGGATCAGCGTGTACTGCGCGTGGTTGGTGTCCTGGTACTCGTCGACGAGGACGTGGCGGAACCGGCGGCGGTAGTACTCCCGGACCTCCGGGAAGGCCTGCAGGAGGTTGACCGTGGTCATCAGCAGGTCGTCGAAGTCCAGCGCGTTCGCCTGGGCCAGCCGCTCCTGGTAGATCCGGTAGCACTCGGCGTAGGTCTCCTCCAGATGGTTGGAGGTCTTCGCCGCGGCGGTCTCGTGGTCGATCAACTCGTTCTTCTGGGTGCTGATCCAGTTCAGCACGGCGCGCGGGTTGTACCGCTTCACGTCCAGGTCGAGCTCGCGGCAGACCAGCGTCATCAGCCGGCGCGAGTCGGTGTCGTCGTAGATCGAGAACGTCGAGTTGATGCCGAACCGCTTGATGTCGCGGCGCAGGATCCGCACGCAGGACGAGTGGAACGTCGAGACCCACATCAGCTTCGCCCGCGGACCGACCAGGTCCACCACCCGCTCGCGCATCTCGGCGGCGGCCTTGTTGGTGAACGTGATCGCCAGGATGGACCCGGGGTGCGCGTCGCGGGCCGCCAGCAGGTAGGCGATCCGCCGGGTCAGCACCCGGGTCTTGCCCGAGCCGGCACCGGCGACCACCAGCAGTGGCTTGCCGCCATGCACGACGGCGGCACGCTGCTGCGGATTGAGCCCCTCGAGCAGCGCCTCCGGATCGGTCCGGTGCGTCGTGGGCTCCTCCAGCGGCACCGGCAGCTCATCAGGCGAGAACAGCGTAGTCATCACCAACACCTTAGGCGCTCCCGCCGACAGTTACCGAACGCCGGTTCGAATCGGGTGTCGGCGTTGTGGTTGACAGCACCCCACGGATGGGCCTTGGGTGGCATCGATGAGTGAGCGGGGGTCGCATCCGGTGTTCGCGCGGATCTACGCGCGCGTCCGTCCGGGCCTCGACGAGCACGGCGTGGCGGGGCACCGCAAGCGCCTGCTGGACGGACTGGCCGGCGAGATCGTCGAGATCGGTGCGGGCGACGGCGGGAACTTCGCCCACTACCCGGCCGAGGTGACGCGCGTGATCGCCGTCGAGCCGGAGCCGTATCTGCGCTCGAAAGCCGAACGGCAGGCCGCGCTCGCACGCGTCCGCGTCGAGGTCGTGAACGGTACGGCGGAACGCCTGCCGCTCGCGGACGGTTCGGTCGACGCCGTGGTGACTTCGCTGGTGTTGTGCTCGGTCCCGGACCAGGCGGTCGCGCTGGCGGAGGCCTTCCGCGCGCTGCGTCCGGGCGGCGAACTCCGCTTCTACGAGCACGTCGCCGCCGCACCCGGCCGGATGGAGACCGTCCAGAAGGTCCTCGACGCGACCATCTATCCGCGGGTGTCGGGCGGCTGCCATCTGCATCGGGACACGGCTGCCGCCATCGCCACCGCAGGCTTCACCATCACCGAGCTCGACCACTTCAAGTTCCCGCCCACAGGTTCCAACCCGGCCGCCCCGCACATCCTCGGCCGCGCCGTCCGCCCGGAGGACTCCTGATGCAGAGCGCTGAAGCCCGGTACACCGCACTGGTCGATCAGGTCGAGGTGCTCTACAACGACGAGCAGTTCAGTACGGCGCTCGGCCTGATGGAGGCCGAGAGCGGCGGACTGGACGAGTGGACCGCAGAGCTGGCCCACCTCAAAGCCTGTCTGTACGGCGCTTCCGGAGATGCGGACTCGGCACTGCGGACTCTCCAGGCGGCGAGCGCCGCAGGGGCATGGTGGCAGCCGTCGATCCTGACCGATGACGACGATCTGACCGCGCTTCAGGAGCGACCTGAGTTCCAGGAGTTGGTCGCGGTGTCGAGTGAGCGGGTCGCGGACGACCCGCTACCTCCTCTCGTCGTGCTGCCCGCCGGGCCGGCTGTTGGTGTGGTGGTGGCGTTGCACGGTGCGGGACTGCGGGCGACGCACTCGGCGCAGGACTGGGCTGGAGTGCTCGAGCTCGGCTACGGGCTGGTGTGCGTGGAGTCGTCGCAGCGGATGTCGCCGATGTACCGGACCTGGCCCGATCGGGAGCATGCCGCCGACGACATCGCCCGAGCGCTCGACCAGTTGCCTGCCGAGCTGAACGGCGTACCGGTGATCGCGGCGGGCTTCTCCGCCGGCGGGCGCGCTGCCCTCGACTGGGCGCTGACCGCACACCCGGTCAAGGTCTCCGGTGCGGTCCTGGTGGCTCCCGCCATTCGCGAGCTCCCGGCCACTTCGGCCGGGACGTTGTCTCCGGCAACGATTCTGATCGGCACCGACGACGACCTGCTCGAGGTGGTCGACGGGGCCGCCGTGCGGCTGACCTCGTTCGGCTTCACGATCGAGCGCTTACCCGGCCTGGCTCACACCGTCCCCATCGACTTCTCGAGCCGGTTGGAGAAGATTCTCAGCTGACGGTCAGGACAGCTGGCGGGTCAGGTGGAGTTCCACCGGGATGGCAGCGCCCAGCCACAGCATCTTGGCGGTGTGGTCGTCGCACGAGGTGACGCGCAGGCCGGGGACGCCTTCGATCGTGCCCTCGTAGTCCTTGGCGGCGAGGTGGGCGACGACGTGGGCGAGCTCGGGGCCGTCCAGCCACTCGACCCGGGCCAGGTTGTGGCGCGCCTGCCACATGTCGACCCAACCGGCCGGATCCTCGCCGAACAGCGTCGTACGCAGGATGTCCGAGACCGCGCCGAGCAAGGTGGCGGACGGGGTGGCCATCAGTTCCAGCAGGAGGCGTTCCTGATCGGACAGGTCGTCGGCCACCAGGATCGCGTTGTCGCCCAGATTCACCCGCAGGAGCCTGCCACAGGAACAGCTTTGCTCTGAGCAGACTTGCCGTCAGCAGAAAAACTGGGGTGGGCCGGTTCGGCCGGTCAGTGTTGAGGGCATGGCTGAAGACAACAAACCTCCGCTGTTCAACGAGACCACGCGGCAACGGCTGCTCGCGCAGCGGATCGTCGTCCTGGACGGGCAGCTCGACGACGACAACGGGACGCTGCTGGCGACCCAGATGCTGACGCTTGCGGCCGAGGACCCGAAGACCGACATCGCCTTGTGGATCCACTCCCTCGGCGGCTCGGTGCCGTCGATGCTGGCGATCCGGGACGTGATGCGGCTGGTGCCGTGCGATGTATCGACGCTGGCGATCGGGCTGGCCTGCAGCGCCGGGCAGTTCCTGCTGTCGGCCGGTACGCCGGGCAAGCGCTACGCACTGCGTCACGCGCGGGTCCTGATGCACCAGGGCTCGGCCGGGATCGGCGGGTCCGCGGTGGAGATCGAGATCCAGGCCAACGACCTGCGGCACATCCGCGACACGGTCCTGGCACTGATCGCCGAGGACACCGGGCAGTCGTTCGACACCGTGCACGAGGACTCGCTGCACGACCACTGGTACACCGCCGAACAGGCCCGCACGTACGGCTTCATCGACCACATCGTCGAGACCTTCGACCAAGTCATGCCCCAAGCAAAGGCGGCCGCCGCATGAACGAACGGAGTGAGTTCATCATCAAGCACAGCGCATCTCGTGTCTCATCCGCGCCCGGAGCGAAGCGAGGACGTGGATGAGCACCTACACGATTCCCAATGTCATCGCTCAGCATCCGCGGGGCGAGCGGATCATGGACGTCTACTCGCACCTGCTCAGCGAACGCATCATCTATCTCGGTACAGCGATCGACGCGGGCGTGGCGAACGCGCTGATCGCGCAACTGCTGCACCTCGAGGCGGACAAGCCCGACCAGGAGATCAACCTCTACATCAACTGCGAGGGTGGCGACATGACCGCGATGCTCGCGATCTACGACACCATGCAGTACATCCAGGCGCCGATCTCGACATTGTGCGTCGGGCAGGCGATCGCGGCCGGCGCGGTCCTGCTGGCCGCCGGCGAGCAGGGGCGCCGGGCTCTCCTGCCGCACGCCCGCGTGGTCCTGCATCAGCCGGCCGCCCGCGGTCAGGGCACCATCCCGGACCTGATCCTGCAGGCTGACGAGGTGGTCCGGGTCCGCGGACAGGTGGAGTCGATCCTGGCCGAGCACACCGGTCAATCGATCGAGCGGCTGCGGCACGACACCGACCGGGACCACGTGCTGACGGCCCAGGAGGCCAAGGAGTACGGCATCGTCGACCAGGTGATCCAGCACCGGGTGTCACTGGCCGCCTTCGCCTGAGGCTGCGGTCCCGCGCGAGGTGAGGTCAGCGGCGGCGAGGACCGCGTCGGCGACAGCGGCATGGTGAGCCATGTCGACCTTCGGGCGCCCGAGCCGGTCGGTCAGGTACGCGTAAGCGATCCGCCGGTCCGGGTCCGCCCAGCCGACACAGCAGTTGCTGCCGTTGTGCCCGAACGCACGCGGGCTGCTCGTCGTGCCGAGCGACGAGATGGCGTCCGGCAGGAACCGCGGACCGCCGAGCTGGAAACCCTGCGACCACCGGATCGGCGCCCGCACGGTCCGGTCCAGCTCACCCTCGCTGGTCGGCTCCACGGCCACGGCCAGTGACTCGGGCCGCAGCACCCGCCCGGCCGGACCGACTCCGCCGTTCAACAGGGCCCGGTAGAACACAGTCAGATCCCGTGCGGTGGTGGAGATCCCCGCCGCCGGTACGACGGCCTCACGGGTACTGCGCCGGTTCAGGACCGACTGGATGAACGGACCGGCCGGTCCGGACACCCGGACCGGGACGTGCCGGTGCCACTGGTCGGCGGGCAGCCCGAAATAGGTGTCGGTGACGCCCAGTGGTTCGAGGACGAAGCGCCGTACCAGCTCGTCGATGGGGAGACCGCTGCACCGGTGTGCGACCTCGCCGAGGATGAAGCCGAAGGCCAGCGGACTGTAGGCGACGGTGCCGAGCGGCCAGCGGGGTCCGGCTTCCTCGATCCGCTCCAGCGAGCGGTCCCAGTCCGCCATCGAGCGCACGTCTCCGAGGTACGACTTGCCCACGGTCAGGCCGGAGCGGTGCTGCAGCACCTGGCGGACCGTGATGTCGCGCTTGCCGTTGTGCGCGAACCCGGGCCAGTACGCCGCCACCGCATCGTCCAGGTGGAGACGCCGGGACTCGACCAGCTGGTGGATCACGACGGCGATGTACGGCTTGCCGGCCGAGAACAGCCAGAACAGCGCGTCGGGTGGACAGCCGAACGACAGGTCGACGGCCACCCGGCCGTCCCTGACCACACACAGCTGCGCGACCCCGGGACGGCTCCGGACCAGCTGGATCGCCTCACCCAGCCGATCGGCGTCCAGACCGGCGTCGCGCGGTTCGCAGTCGCCGCCGAAATCCATCGCCTTCACCTCCCCCTGTCAACCAGCTTGCCGCGCAGGACAAGTTAGGGTCGATCAGGTGAGCGTGCCTGAGGGGAATCCGCGTCCGGACAACGAGATCGAGCGGGTGCTGGTGGTGGTCGCCCATCCGGACGACATCGACTTCGGCGGCGCCGGCACGGTGGCGCTGTGGACCAAGGCCGGCATCGAGGTGCAGTACTGCATCGTCACCGACGGCCAGGCGGGCGGCTTCGAACCGGATCGGGACCGTGCCGAGATTCCCGCCGTACGACGGGCCGAGCAGACCGCCGCCGCGCAGCACGTCGGCGTCCGGGACCTGCACTTCCTCGGCTACACCGACGGCGCGGTCGAGCCGACACTCGAGCTGGTCCGCGACATCAGCCGGGTGATCCGCCAGGTCCGTCCACAGCGCCTGCTCACCCAGTCACCGGAGCGGGTGTGGTCGCGCCTGCAGGTCTCGCACCCCGACCACCTGGCCGCGGCGGAGGCCACGGTCCGGGCGTTCTACCCGGCCGCCGGCAACCCGTACGCGTACGCGGACGTGGCCGAGGAAGCCTGGGACGTCGACGAGCTCTGGATGATGGACCACCCGGAGATCAACCACTACGTCGACATCACCGACACCTTCGACCAGAAGCTGGCGGCGTTGATGTCACACACCAGCCAGCACCGCGACCCCGAGGGCCTCCGCACCGGAATCCGGGCGCACTTCGCCCAGGTCGCCACCGGCGCGGGCATGCCACCGAACCACTACGCCGAGGACTTCACGGTCATCCGGCTGCGCTAGGGCGACACGACCTAATTGCTTTGCGGGCACGTCGGCGAGGAGACAGGGTGCGGGCATGACGATCAATCATTGGGTGGTTGGAGAGGGGCCCGCGGTGCTGTTTGTGCACGCGGGCGTGGCGGATGCGCGGATGTGGGCGCGGCAGGTCGAAGAGCTGCGCCAGGACCACCGGGTGATCACGGTGGATCTGCGCGGGTACGGCGAGACTCCGCTCGAGGTGGGCGCGAAGTACTCCGACGCCGGGGATCTGCTCGCGGTGCTCGACGAGGTCGGCGCCGAGTCGGTGGCCGCGATCGGATCGTCGTACGGCGGGTACGTCGTGCAGCAGGCGGCGAGCCGGCAGCCGGGGCGGTTCAATCGGCTGGTGCTGCTCTGTGCACCGACGGATGACGTGCAGCCGACGGACGACCTGCGCGCGGTGTGGGCCGAGGAGAACGAGCTGATCGAGGCCGGCGACGTCGACGGCGCCACGGACCTGATGGTGCGGAGCTGGATCGGGCCGGACGCGGACGACGACGCGCGGGAACTGCTCCGGGCGATGCAGAAGCGGGCGTACGAGCTTCAGCTCGCGGCGGGTGACGTCGAGAACGAGGAGTACGCCGTCGAGCCGGACAAGCTGGCCATGCCGGTGCGGTTGATCACCGGTGCGCACGACTTCCAGTTCTTCGCGGACTGCGCGACGTACCTGGCCGAGCGGCTGCCGAACGTCGAGCGGATCGACCTGCCGTGGGCCGGGCACCTGCCGACGCTGGAGCGCCCCGGCGAGGCCGGGGGCGCTCATCAGCTGACGGCCTACCTCAGTCGGCCAGGGCGCCCATCGGGTCCCAGGCCGGGAGCACGATCGGCTCGTCGTCGAGACGCGCCTGCAGCTCGGCCGGCAGGGCGGAGCGGCGGACCGCGATCTCGAAGACGTGCTCGGCGTACCACGAGTCGTTCATGGTCCAGAAGCCGCTGTCGGCCTTCTCGTCGCCCCAGCTGTTCTCGACCCGCCAGCGGCGCGGCTTGCCGTCGACCACGTCGACACCGGTGAACAGCATCGCGTGCGTCATCAGCGTCTCGTGGTGCACCAGCCGCTCGGCCTTGTCGAGCGAGAACTCGGTGTCGTAGACGGAGCCGTAGTCGTACAGCTTGGCGTCCCAGAAGCCCAGGTCGCCGCTCATCTGCTTGCCGACGTCGCAACCGAACCAGACCGGCTCACCGCCGACGATCGCGTCCTGGGTGAGCTGCTTCATCAGGTCGATGTCGACGTTCAGGTACACCACCGGCGGCGCGTCGATGACGTTGCCGAGGTAGTCGACCGTGAAGGTCTTGCCGACCGGGCTGGACTCGCGCGGGTCGTGCACCAGGCAGACGTAGTCGTCGACCGGCAGTTGCACGTACGCCGCGGCGAACTCGGCCGGCGTGGTCCAGCCGTCACGGTGGAAGCCCTTGTCGCTGTCCTTCCACTGCCAGAGGAACTTCTGCGGCGGCGTACCGAGGTGGATGCTCAGCACCCGGTGGACGGTGGTCAGGATCTCCTGCTTGCGGTCCCGCTGCGCCTCCTGGCCGTCCAGCGCCCGCAGGTCGCGCGCACCCTGGCGCAGCAGCTTGCGGAGCATGTCGTTCATCTGCGCGGTCGCCGACGAGCTCTCGGTCTCCGGCATCGCCGTCTTCGGCACCAGGCCGTGCTTGCGGACCAGCGCGACGAACATGTTCCACTGGCCGCCGTCGCCGATCGGGTCGGACAGCAGGTGCGCGACGGTCCGGTCGTCGGCGTCCCGCCCGGCGGTCTCGATGATCGCCTCGAGGAAGAAGTTCGAGCGCTCGAACTTGTCCCAGAACAGGACGTAGTTCTGCGAGAACTCGAAGTCCTTGACGCCCAGCTTGCCGGCCGCGCCGACGCGGAGCAGGTTGAGTCCGGCGAACAGCCAGCAACGGCCGCTCTTCTTCTGGTTGGTCACCTTCCAGTCGTCCAGCAGGTTCGACACCGAATGGTCGATCGAGGTGACGACCTGGCGGTCGAGGGCGATGGTATTGACCGGCGTCTGCGTGACGGCGTTCTGCATCACCCGGTACTGCGGGTTCGATGCGAACTCCTTCTCGAAGAGCGCGAGCTGTTCGGCTGTGAGATTCCGCTCCATAGTTGTCGACGGTATAACAGCGACCAAGCCGGTAGCGCCTCCGCCGGGGTGGCGAATCAATGCCCTGTCCAAAACCCGCCACCGGCGAGGCCTTGCGTTATGCTAAATGAAAACGACATTCAAATAAAGGAGGACAGCAGATGCCCCGACGTCCGGCCCCGACCGGCAAGCGCAAGCCGAAGCAGAATCCGCTCGACCGCGACGGCATCACCTACATCGACTACAAGGACACGGCGCTGCTGCGCAAGTTCATCTCCGACCGCGGCAAGATCCGCTCCCGCCGCGTCACCGGCCTGTCGGTGCAGCAGCAGAAGCAGGTCGCCCGCGCGATCAAGAACGCCCGGGAGATGGCGCTCCTCCCCTACACGTCGGCCAACCGATAGGGCAGTTGCCAGCGGCAATCAGACCAGGCGGCGGTCGGTGGCCCAGCGGGTCAGCTCATGGCGGTTGGACAACTGCAGCTTGCGCAGGACCGAGGAGACGTGCGTCTCGACCGTCTTCACCGAGATGAAGAGCTCCTTGGCGACTTCCTTGTAGGCGTAGCCGCGGGCGATCAGGCGCAGTACCTCGCGCTCGCGCTGGGACAGGCGGTCCAGGTCCTCGTCGACCGAGGCGATGTCGATCGCTCCGGAGAACGCGTCCAGGACGAAGCCGGCCAGCCGCGGTGAGAAGACCGCGTCACCGTCGGCGACCCGGTTGATCGCGTCGACCAGTTCGGTCCCGCTGATGTTCTTCGTGACGTATCCGCGGGCGCCGGCCCGGATCACGCCGATCACGTCCTCGGCCGCGTCCGACACCGACAGCGCGAGAAACTTGACCTCCGGATGCCGCTGGTGCACCTGCTTCATCACCTCGGTGCCACCGCCACCGGGCAGGTGGACGTCGAGCAGCACGACGTCCGGCTCGTTCCCGACGATCGCCTTCACAGCGGTGTCGACGTCGGATCCCTCCCCGACGATGTCGACCGAGGTGCCGATCTCGCTGCGCACCCCGGCCCTGAACATGTCGTGATCGTCGACGACGACAACGCGCCTGCTGCTCATCTGTCCATCTCCAGTCGCACTTCGGTGCCTGTCTCCGGATCGGACCGCACCGTTGCGCGGCCGCCGTGCCGTTCCATCCTGCCCATCACACTGTGCCGCAGGCCGAGCCGGTCGTCCGGCACGCCGTCGACGTCGAACCCTTTGCCGCGGTCCCGGACGAACATCTCCGCCCGGTCGCCGTCCACCTCGACGAACACGTCGATCTTGGCCGCACCGGAGTGCTTGGCCGCGTTCACCATCGACTCCCGGGCGGCCCGGACCATCGCCGACAACCCTTCGGTCATGTCGCAGTCGCCGACCGTGACCACCTCGACCGGAACCCCGTGCGAATCCTCGACCTCGGCGGCGGCCCGCTTGGCGGCTCCCGCCAGCGTCTGGTCGGTCTTGTCGTCCTCGTCGTACAGCCAGGACCGCAGTTCACGCTCCTGCGACCGCGCCAGGGTGGCGACGGCGCGCGGGTCGTTCGCCTGCTTCTGGATCAGCGCCAGCGTCTGCAGCACCGAGTCGTGCAGGTGCGCGGCCATGTCGGCGCGTTCCTGGGAGCGGATCCGCTCGGACCGCTCGGTGTTCAGGTCACGGGTCAGCCGGTGCACCCACGGCCCGGCGATGACGCCGATACCGACGACCGCGAGCAGCAACGCGATCAGTACGTCGCCGACCATCGAGAGCCGGCCGTTCTGCACCAGGAACACGGTCACCGCGGTCCCGAGCAGGATGACGCCGATGCCGATCCGGATCAGCGACTTCCAGCCGCCCTTGCCGAGCAGGATGCCGAGGAACGAGAAGCGCCCGTAGTCCCGGGTCCAGGCGGCCTTCTGGCTCTCGTCGGCCTGCCGCCAGATCAGCGCCAGACCGGTGACGGCGAACACCAGCGGCCAGAACATCTTCCCGGCGATTCCGAGCCCGGCCACCTGCAACAGCAGCAGCAGCCCGACACCGATCGCGACCAGGGCCGTCACCTGGCTCTTGCTCTTCTCCCGCCGCCGCGCCTTGGCCTCGGTGACCGGGGGCGGTGCCTCGTCGGACCGCAGTCCGCTTCGGGTGTGCGCGGCCAGCCCCGGCGCCGCCGGCATCCCCGGGGGCGCCAGCGGCATCAGGAACCACAGCGCGGCGTAGATCAGGACGCCGAACCCACCGAACACAGTGGTGGCGATGAGCACGAGGCGTACGACGGTGTCCGACACGCCGAGGTGGTCCGCGATCCCACCGGCCACACCGGCGATGATCCGTCCCTCGGTACGGCGGTAGGCCCGGCGTACCGGTGGCGCATCCGGCGTCGGGCGGGTCTGCTGGCCTGCTCCGGCGTACGCGGCTCCCGTGGGACCGGAGTACGGGCCCTGGCCGGAGTACGGCGGGCCGGCGTACGGCGGGATCTGTCCGGCGTAGGCGGCGTACGGGCCTTGGTACTGTCCAGGTCCTTGCGGGCCCCAGCCCTTGTACTGCCACTGGCCGTCGTTCTGCTGGCCCTGTCCCGGTCCCTGTCCCTGTCCCGGCGCAGGCGTCGGCTCGGGTGGGGTCCCGGAAGTGGAGGACCCGCCCGACGGCGCGGCTGCGGCTGGATGACTCATCCCCACGATCGTCACACGCCGGAAGGGCCGGCACCAGCAGGCTTGTCCCGGGCCGGCTCCTCAGAGGCGGTCCGCCAGGCTCAGGGTCGGCTCGGGGAGAACCCCGAACCGGTGCTCGACTCCTGGCGACTCCGGGGGTGCTCAGGGGGTATCCCCGATGTTGTACCGCCGCCGAGCGAGCCAGTATCGATGACATGGAGCAGAACTCGAGCGGGCCCGGTGGGTTCGACCGCAGCCGCCTGCAGGACGTGCAGACGTGGCAGCGTAGCCGGTCGGACCGGATGGTGGCCGGTGTCTGCGGCGGGATCGGCCGCGCGCTGAACATCGACCCGGTGCTGATCCGCGTGGTGATGGCGGTGCTCATCATCAGCGGACCGGGGATCATCTTCTACATCGCCGCCTGGGTGCTGATGCCCGACGAGGGCAGCCAGCGCTCCGCGGCCCAGGGCCTGCTCGGCGACCGGATCCGGCCGGACCACCCGTGGCTGTGGCCTGTCATCATCGGCGTCTGTGTGTTCGTCGCCATCGCGATGATGTCGTCGTTCAACATCGGCCGGTTCGTCCCCGGGCCGCTGATCGTGCTCGCCGTGATCTGGCTGGTCGCGCGGCACCGCCGGAGGGATCGGCGTGGCCGGCGCGCAGGCTGGGCCGGTCCCGGAACGCAGTGGCAGGGCGGCCAGCCCGCCGCACCGCGTCCGCAGGACTCCACTGCGGCGAACCAGCAGCCGACCGGCACCTCGGCGTACATGGCACCCCAGAACGGCCCGTCAGCTCCCCCGACGGGTCCGTCGTCCTCGGCCACACAGAGACCCCAGGACCGCACCGTCGAACCGGTCCAGGCTGTGTGGACCGAGGACGACCCCCTCGGCCTGTACGTCGACGAGCCGCCGGCCGGACCGCCGTCGGAGCCGGCCCGGTCCGCGAAGGCCGAGCCACCCGCCAAGGGAATGCGCGGGGTCAAGTCGATCATCGTCGTGCTGACCGGTATCGCGATCGCGATCGCCGCGGCCGCCGGTGCCTCGACCGCCACGATGCTGATCATCGGCCTGATCACGCTGGGCGGCGGCATGCTGGTCGGTGGCTTCGTCGGCAAGACCGTCGCGCTGCTGCCGCTGGGCATCCTGCTCGCCGTCGGCGCGATCGTCAGCACCGTGTTCACGGAGGTGCCGCGCAACTTCGCCGACACCAACTACGTCGCGCCGACCGGTGAGAAGATCGGGGCGACCGGGCAGTCGTACACCTTCGACGCCGGATCGGTGCACCTGGACCTGACCAAGGCCACCTTCGCACCGGGTGCGAAGGTAGAGGTGCACGGTGGCGTCGGCGAGGTTGTGGTGAAACTGCCCGAGACCGTTGACATCGACGGCAACCTGGCCGCCAAGATGGGTGACGTGACCTGGCTGAACGAGCACCACGGCGGCCGGAACGCGGAGCTGAACATCAGGGACCTGGGACCCGACGACAAGGCCGGGCCGCAGCAGGTCACCCTCGACCTCGACCTCAAGGTCGGCAGCATCACAGTGGAGCGCGGATGAGGAAGACGAAGCCGGATGTCCCGGGCGTCATCGCGGGCACCATTCTGTCCGGCGGCGCCACCGTCTGGATGCTGACCGACAACGGCGTCCTGCAGACCGACGACCTCGGCCTGACCGCGGCCCTCCTGCTCGTCGCCGCCGGCGTCATCGGCCTCGCCGCCTCCCACCGCGGCTGAATTCGATCGACCGCCGTCGCGACGGTCCCCCACCGCGGGACGGTACGCCGACCGACGCGGCAACCGGATGGTGTTCGTTGCCGGTGGCATCTTGCTGGCCGGATGGTGCGTGTTCGCCCTGACCGCGTCCCCCCCGGGGCCGGGGGCTCGGTTAGGCTTGTGGACCGCTCATCGGCTTCGGCCGGGGCGAGTACCCGAGGGGCCTGGGTGAAGCGGGCCCCGTTGTCAAGGAGTTCCGATGGTGCGCGGCACCGTGAAGTGGTTCAACGCCGACAAGGGTTATGGCTTCCTTGCCGTCGACGGACAGGACGACGTCTTCGTCCACTGGAGCAAGATCGTCTCCGACGGCTACAAGACGCTGGAGGACGGTCAGCAGGTCGACTTCCAGATCGTCGACGGGCCGAAGGGTCGCGAGGCCGACACGGTCACTCCGGTCTGACCACGCGAAGGACCGACCGCGCAAAGCTGTTGCCCCCGGCCACGCCGTTCCCCGGTTTCCGGACTGCACCGGGAGTCGTCAACCGATAACCTGACCACCTCACCTTGGGAGGGTCAGAGACGTGACAGAGCCGGTACCCGTCATCCGCAGGCTCGAGCAGGCGCTGGCCGACGACGACTTCGCCTGGTCGCTGCTGCTGGTCGGCGAGGACCAGACCGACAAGCTGGCCACGCTGACCGGCGACCTGCGCGGACCGTACTCGACGACGGGCGACGGCAAGCAGATCACCTCGGGCTTCTCCTACTGGGGTATCGGTCCGACGATCGCGTGGGCGAACGCGACCAACGACCCGTTCTACCTGGTGATGAAGGCCGGCGCGGAGTCGTTCCTGCGGCACTGGCGCAAGGTCCGCCCGCACGTCGAGAACGGCGGCTTCCATCTGGTCAGCCTCGGCGTCGGCACCGGTGTGAAGGACCGCACGATCCTCGGCGACATGCGCCGGCAGAACCGGGGCATGTACTACATCCCGGTCGACATGAGCTCGGAGATGCTCCGGATGGGCACGCTGGAGTCGGTCCGCGGCGTCCGCTTCCCGATGTCGCAGGTGCTGCCGGTGCAGCTCGACTTCTCGATCGACGACAACATGAGCGAGCTGGCCCAGATGCTGGCGCGGCTGGTCGGCAAGGACCCGCTGCTGTACACGCTGACCGGCAACACGCTGGCGAACTTCGAGAGCGACGAGGACCTGCTCCGCACCATCACCCGGGGCCTGCGCCCGCAGGACCGGCTGCTGCTCGAGGTGGCCAGCACGAGCAGCCTGGATCAGGACGCCGCCAAGGCGGCAGCCGACGAGTACCACCAGACCCGGGCGTTCGCCGAGTTCGTCACCAGCGCCCTGCGGTACAACACCGACCTGAAGATCGACAACGACCGGATCGACTTCCGCGGTGAGGTGGAGACCGACGACGCCCTGCGGGTGAAGATCGTCTGGCAGAACAACACCGGCGAACCGATCGTGATGGGTCTGCCCGACCACACCGAGGTGGTGCTGGACCCCGAGGACACGATCCTGCTGTACACCACCCGCAAGTTCTCCACCGAGCGGCTGAAGCGACTCACCGCCGCCTGTGACCTGACGCCGATGGAGCACGCGCACTCCGGTTTCCGGCACACCCGCCGGCCGAGCCCGTTCGGCCTCGATCTGCTGCTGCTCGCTCCGGGCACCGTCGAAGGCCCGGCCGTCACCACCCTCGCCGACGACATCTGGTCGACATGATCTCTGCCAGTGCGCGGCGGACGGCGGTCACCGCACTGAGCTACGGACTGCTGGGCCTCGCGTTCTCCCTTGGGGTGATCTGGTTCTTCTGGCCGGAGAACTCCCGGTGGGAGCCGGCGGTGAACTCGCTGACCCTGGTCGCCGGGCTGACCGGTATCTTCGTCGAGCGCCTGACCGCCGAGGCTGAACGTCGTACCGAAGTACTCCGGGCTGTCGCGGACGAACTGGAGGAGAACACGCGGCTCCTGAACGACGAGCGGTTCTCGCCGGCGACGCCGACGACCCGGCAGGTGTACCCGCGGCTCGTGGTGTCCGCCGTGGACCTCGCGCTCGTCTCGGGAGCTCTCGGGTTGCACCGCGACTCGGAGCTGGTCGGCCTGCTGCACCGGTGGCGCGACACCGTGAACCTGTTCAACCGGCGGCTCGATCTCACCGAGATCAGCACGTTCTCGAACAGCATCTCGTCCGAGGAACTGGCCGCCTTCCATCGGGCCCTGCACAGGGAGAACAGCTACTTCGCCGCCACTCGGGAGAAGCTCGAGACCCTGCTCACCCGGCTGCCCGCCTCTTAACGGCCGAGGCCGTAAACAGACCGTCCGCATTTGGCCCGAGCGGTTGACTTGGCCACATTCCCAGGGCTTCACTTTCGGACAGGACCGTAAATACGGCACCCCGGAGGCCCCTCGCATGCGATCAGCCCGCTCGCTCATCGCGGTGGCACTTGCCGCCGTACTCGTGACGACCCTGACCACTCCCGCCCAGGCGAACCACACACCACCGACAGGCAAGCTTGTGTCACTCGGTATCCCGCTGTCCGACGTACTCCTGATCGGGGGCACCGTCGCCCCCGGCCCGAACGGCAAGACCGCGATCTGGAACGTGTCCACCGGCAGTCCGGCGTACCTGAACGCCGTCGACCCGGCCACCGGCGAGAGCCTGCTGTCCGCGGCACTGCCCGGCGCCGACGGCAGCTACGCGGTCGCCGCGACCCCGGACGGGACGATCTATGTCGGCACGTACAACAACGGCCACCTCTATCGTCTGCGTCCCGGCTCCGGGAGCACGGTCGAGGACCTCGGCCGCCCGATCGCCTCCGAGACGTTCATCTGGCGGATCACCACTGACGAGCAGGGCAATGTGTACGGCGGCACGTTCCCGAACGGCAAGGTGTTCCGGTACGACGACCAGACCGGCGCCGTCCGCGACTACGGCCAGCTGAAGGCCGGCCAGCCGTACGTCAAGAGCATCGACTACGCCGACGGCAAGATCTACACCGGCTCGCTGCCCGACGCGCACATCATGGAGCTCGACGTCGCCAGCGGAGCGATCACCGAACTGCCGTCGCCGCCGGGGCTCGGCGACCCGGCCGACAAGGTCGTGTACGACCTGAACGCCCGCGGGGGCCGCGTGTACGCCCGGATCAGTACCGCCTTCCCCGGCCCGCTGTACGTCTGGGACATCGCCTCCCGCACCTGGGTGGACGAGATCCCGAACGCGCACGGCCTGGACATCTCCCCCGTCGGCGCGAACGGCGAGATCTACCTGATCCAGGCCAGTGAGCTGAAGAAGTACGACCCGGCGACCAAGACACTGACCGGGACCGGCCTGACCTTCACCGGCCGGATCCAGAACGCCCGCGCGATCGGGTACGCCGACCTCGACCTGCCCGACTACCCGGGCACGAGCGTCGTCGGCACGCTCTGGCGCGGCGAGGAGTTCCGGTACAACCCGCAGACCGGCAAGTCGGAGATCTTCGAGACCAAGGTCCGCCGCGAGCCGATCGAGATCCTGTCCGTCGCCGGCGGCGAGTCCAAGGTGTACGCCGGTGGGTTCCTGAACGGCGGCGTCTCCGTCGTCGACCCGGCCACCGGCGAAGCGGCGTACAACAGGTTCTCCCAGACCGAGGCGCTGATGGAGGGCTCCGACGGCAAGCTGTGGATCGGCGCCTACCCGGAGGCCCGGCTGTACTCGTACGACCAGACGCAGCCCTGGAGCAGCCCGGAGTACTCCCCCGGACCGCCCGGTACGCCGGACAACCCGACGTTGGCGGTCAATCTGCACTCCGAGCTGCAGACTCGCGCCCGCGCCCTGGCCGAGGTGAACGGCAAGATCGCGGTCGGCACCGTCCCCGACGGTGACCGGCTCGGTGGCGTGCTGGCCATCTTCGACCCGAAGACCGGGACCACCCAGTCCTTCCGCAACGTGGTCCAGGACGAGAGCATCTTCGGCCTGACCGCCCGCCGCGGCATCGTCTACGGCGGTACGTCGATCGTCGGCGGACTGTCCACCACCCCGCCCACCCGCGACGCGGGCACCGTGTTCGCCTGGGACGCGGCCAGGTCCCGCAAGCTGTGGGAGACCGTGCCGGTGCCCGGTGCGGCCACGGTCTCGTCGGTCACCATCGGCCCGGACGGGCTGCTGTACGGCGTGGCCGGCAAGACCGCGTTCGCGGTGGACCCCCGAGACGGCAAGCTGGTCAGGTCCTTCACGCTCGGGACCACCACGTCCAGCGGCGACATCGTCGCCACCAACGAGGCGGTGTACGTGAGCATCGACCTCAACAAGGTCTACCGGATCGCGCCGGGGAACAAGCAGACCCCGACGCTGTTCGTCGAGCACGCCCACCGGCGGCTCGGGGTCCGGGGAGATCACCAGCTGCTGCTCACCAGCGGCTCCGAGCTGTTCCGAGTTGATATCAGCCGTTGACAGCCGAAATTCGACCCAGCTACTTTCGGTCCTGACCGTTATTCGGCGATCTACTTTCCGGCCCTGACTTCCGGACACCCTGGGGGTGCGATGTCTTCCATGCTTCACACGACCGTCCGCCGCATCGCGGCACCACTCACGGCGCTCGTACTCGCCGCCGCACTCTCCTCGTGCGGCGGCGACTCGGGCTCGTCGTCGACCGAGACCAAGAGCATCACGCTCTGGATGTACCCGGTGATCGGCGACCAGGCGGCCAGCGACGCCTACTGGCAGAAGGTCGAGAAGGACTTCGAGGCCGCCAACTCCGGCATCGACCTGAAGCTGGAGATGCAGCCGTGGGCGAACCGGGAGGAGAAGCTCGCGGCGGCGTTCTCCGGCAAGAAGGGCCCGGACGTCCTGCTGATGATCCCCGACCAGATCCCGCAGTACGTCACCAACGGCTCGCTCGAGCCGGTCGACGACGTGGTGACGCCGGACAAGGACAAGTTCCTGCCGGCCGCGATCCCGGGCCTGAGCGTCGAGGGCAAGGTGTACGGCGCACCGATCTACCACACCGTCACCTCGACGATGTACAACAAGACGATCCTGACCAAGGCCGGGATCACCACGCCGCCGGAGACCTGGGACGAGATCAAGGCCGCGGCGCCGAAGATCAAGGCGGCCGGGTTCTCCACGCTGGACTACTCCGCCTCGCCGGAGGCGTCGCTGAACCTGAACTTCTACCCGCTGCTGTGGCAGGCCGGCGGCAAGGTGTTCGCCGACGACGGCAAGTCCGTCGCCTTCAACCAGGCTCCGGGCCTGGAGGCGCTGACCTTCCTGAAGTCCCTGTGGGACGAGGGCGGCATCCCGAAGAGCGCCCTGAGCAACGGGAACATCGTCGCCGACTCACCGCTGGGCAAGGGCCAGGTGGCGATGGCCTTCACCAGCACGCCGGCCGACGCGGGCACCGTGGCGAAGACGTGGGGTGCGGCGAACATCGAGATCGGTACGCCGCTGACCGGTCAGAAGCAGGTCGGCTTCGGTCTGCCCGGCGGGCTCGTACTGAACGCCGCCTCGGAGAACAAGGACGCCGCGAAGAAGTTCATGTCGTTCATGATCCAGCCGCCGCAACTGGAGGCGCTCAGCAAGGCGTCCGGGTTCTACACCCCGCGCACCGATGTGAAGGCGCCGGCCGCGGACGCGACCGCGGCGAAGTTCGCCGACGCGCTACAGTACGCCTTCCCGGGTGAACCGAACCCGGCCGCCCGGCAGGTGAACTCGCTGCTCGGCGTCGAGATCCAGGCCGTACTGACCGGCAAGAAGCAGCCGCAGCAGGCGCTCGACGACGCCGCCAAGCAGGCCAACGACCTCCTGTCGAGACAGCGTTGACCGTCACCCAGCAGGTACGGGACGGCTCCCGCCGCCGCTCCGTCTTCTCCCGGTCCGGGCCGCCCGCAGGGCGGCGCGGACCGGGGCGGCGCCCTTGGGTCGGACTGCTGTTCGTGGCCCCGATGCTGGCGTTGTTCCTGGTGTTCCGGTTCCTGCCGGTGGTCGGCGCTTTCCTGCTCTCGCTCACCGACTACCGGCTCAGCGGCCGCTGGACTTTCGTTGCCGTGGACAACTACACGCGGCTGCTCCAGGACGACCTGTTCCGGCAGAGCCTGGTGGTCACACTCACCTACACGGTGATCTTCGTCCCGCTCACCGTGCTGCTGTCGCTGGGCACCGCGATCATGTTGCAGCAGGTGGTCTGGAACCGCGGCTTCTTCCGCAGCGTGTTCTTCCTGCCGTACGTGACCAGCATCGTGCTGGCCGCGGTGATCTGGAAGTGGATCTACGACGCCCAGGACGGCCTGCTGAACGCGGTCCTCGGGCTGGTGTCGGTCGGGCCGGTGGACTTCCTCGGCCAGTCCGGATCGGTACTGCCGTCCATCGCGGTGACGTCGGCCTGGAAGGGCTTCGGCTACTCGATGCTGATCCTGCTGGCCGGGCTCCAGGCGGTGCCGAAGTCGTACCTCGAGGCAGCCATGATCGATGGCGCCGGCAGCTGGCAGCGGTTCC
This sequence comes from Kribbella sp. NPDC050241, assembly GCF_044459685.1. Lineage (NCBI taxonomy): Bacteria > Bacillati > Actinomycetota > Actinomycetes > Propionibacteriales > Kribbellaceae > Kribbella > Kribbella sp. NPDC050241. Next base: position 1,014,976 of record NZ_JBITJE010000002.1, on the reverse strand, counting down.
GCTACATCACGCTGCCGCAGCTGCGCCCGGTGCTGTTCTTCGTGCTGGTGATCGAGACCATCGGCGCGTTCCAGGTCTTCGACGCGATGTACGTGATGACCGGCGGTGGACCGGTCCGCTCCAGCTACTCGCTCGTCTACCTGCTCTACGACAGCGGATTCAAGTACTTCGACTTCGGCTACGCCAGTGCGATCGGACTGGTGCTGTTCCTGATCGTGCTCATCGTCTCGCTCGTACAGCGACGGCTCGTCGGGAGGGACGACTGATGGTGAACCTGCTCGAACGACCCAAGGTCCAGGACCGGACCGAGTCGCCGCGGGTCGACCGTCGCCCGGTCGCCCGGCTCACCCTGCCGACCCTGCTGGCACTGACCGCGATCGTCACCGTCGTGCCGTTCGCGGCCATGGTCCTGGTCGCGTTCGCGCCGCCGAGCGGCCGGACGTTCCCGGACGCGCTCAACCCGGCCAACTTCACGTTCGAGAACTTCGAGCGGGTGCTGTCCAGCTCGGACATCCCGCGCTGGACGGTCAACTCGCTGCTGTACTCGCTGGTGTCGGTGGTCTGCGTGCTGCTGTTCGCCTCGATGGCCGGCTACGCCTTCGCGAAGAAGCGGTTCCCCGGCCGGGACATCATGTTCTGGGCCTTCCTGGCCACCCTGATGGTGCCGTTCCAGGCGACGCTGATCCCGTCGTACATCCTGGTCTCGCGACTGGACTGGGTGGACAGCTTCTGGGGTCTGATCGTGCCCACGCTGGCGAACTCGCAGGCGGTGTTCCTGCTGCGGCAGTTCATCAGCCAGTTGCCGGACGAACTGTTCGAGGCGGCCGAGATCGACGGTGCGCCGGAGTGGCGGATCTTCACCCAGATCGTGCTGCCGCTGATCCGGCCCGCGCTGGCGACGCTCGGCATCTTCGTGTTCCTGTGGCACTGGAACGACTTCCTCTGGCCGCTGGTGATCGGTCAGTCCGCGGAGATGCAGACACTCACCGTCGGCCTGGCGACACTGCAGACGCAGGCGGTGCCGATCAACCAGGTGATGGCCGGCGCGACCATCACCGTCGTACCGAGCCTGCTCGTGTTCGGCCTGCTGCAGCGCTACCTGACCGACAGCATCGCGATGTCCGGGCTCAAGGGCTGACCTCCGGCCCGCTCTCCCGGATGACGCGCATCTCGTCGCCGTGGACGGTCAGCGCCCAGATGACCAGGATGTCGACCGCGATCATGATCATCGACCAGATCGGGTACGCCGCGAGGAACGCCACGTTGACCATGACGCTGACCACCGCCACGACCACGCCGACGATACGTCCCCACAACCGGCCGTTCAGCAGCCCGATCCCGGCTGCGATGACGACCAGCCCCAGGAACAGGTGGATCCAGCCCCAGCCCGTGTAGTTGAGGTGGATGGTGAGACCGCGTCTACCGACCAGGAAGTAGTCGTCCTCGAACAGCGCGATGAAACCCTGGAACGCGTGGAACATGCCGAGCACGATCATCATCACGCCGGCGAACAGGATCCAGCCGACCCACCGGCTCGGCCATTCCGGAACCTCGACCTCACCCGGCGCCGGCGGTTGCCGGTGCCTCGCCGAGGTGGGGTTGGCATCAGTCTCCGACATCGTGACCTCCTACTCGTGGTGGTGGGGGCTCCACGGCCTCCGGATGGGCGGCGCGGTAGTCGGCGACCGGGTGGTACCGGTCGTAGAGCATGGTCAGGATGCTCACCAGGAAGACGAAGAAGAGGGTGTCGCTCAGCCGCAGATCGCCGTTCCCGCGCCGCAGCAGCACTTCGGCGACGACGACCAGTCCGACGTTGACCGCGAAGACGACGGCGAAGGAGATCACCGCGGAGTCCCACCCGTAGCCCCGCTGGGCCGACCAGAGCCCGATCGCGGAGTTCAGGATGACGAAGACGGCGATGCCGGAGAACAGCCGGAAATCGCTCGTCTCGACGCCCGGCAGGACCCGTCCGTAGATGACGCTGATCAGGCCGATCAGGAAGATCTTCTCGACCGACGCCAGGTCGAACACCTTGCGGTGCGCGGCCTGGTACGCGGCCCGCTCGCCGGCCTCGTCGATCTCGACCGGCAGCGGGTCGGCCGCCAGTCGCAGTGGCCAGTCGGCCGGACTGAGCCGGGGCCGGACCACGAACCACAGGACCGCGGCGAGGGCGAGGATCGCCACCACCAGGACCGGCAGGAACCATGGGACGTCCCGGATGGTGTCGGTCAGGTCCAGCTGGGCGATGTGGATCCAGTACTCCTGCGGCAGCTTGATGAAGATCCAGATCCCACCGGCCACCAGCACCCAGAACCGGAACGAGTAGCGCAGCGGATTGCGCCGGGCGCGGACCATCTCGTAGGCGATGAAGAAGTACTCGAACGTGTTCGGGAACACCATCAGCAGGAATCGGGCGCCGCTGAGTTCAAAGGCCACCACGCCGACCTGCCGGTAGAAGAACAGGAACCGGCTGACCTTGACCGCCGCATGGTTGGTCCAGTTGCGCAGGCTGGCCAGATAGGCGACGGCCAGATAGAACACGTCCATCGCCTTGTCGTAGCTCTGGTAGTTCGGCGGGTCGAAGCCGAAGGTCTGGAAGATGGTCTGGTCGACGCCGTCCAGCAACAAGCAGGCGACGATCGCGGGCAGCGGGTAGCGCGGGATGAGCAGCGGCAGGAGGAACCGCGCCAGCACCACCGTCCAGAAGACAACGTCGACGCTCATGTCCGCAGGGACCCGGTCAGGTGTTGATCATTCTCGGCCGGGTCAGGGCCCAGATCACCCAGACGTCGAGGGCGATCAGCAGCAACGACCACACCGGCGCGTAGGGAATGAAGAAGAAGTTGTCGATCGCGCTCAGGATCGCGAGGACCAGCGCTGTCACCCCGGCCCAGGTGGCCCGGTAGAACAGCCCGAAGCCCGCCACCACCATGAGCAGGCCGAGGAGCAGGTGGATCCAGCCCCAGGCCGTCGTGTCGAGGTGGAAGGCGTACCCCTGGGCGGTCACGAAGTACCGGTCGTCGATGATCGCGGCGAGCCCGACGATCACCTGGAACGCGCCGAGCAGGACCATCATGGTCGCAGCGAACATGACACCGGTCATGGCGAACACGGACTGCTGTCGCCGGTCGTTGGTCTCTTCCTGGGTCATCTGCGCCCACCCCTCAGTGGTCGGCCACCCCGAATGGGTGCCGAGTGCTCATCGAGACTAAGCGCGCACAGGCGGTCAAAGGATCATCCGACTTGGGTGATGTCCCCGAACGCTTCGATCGAGCGGAGTACGTCGGCCTGCGGCATGCCGGGCGGCTGGATCCGCAGGATGATGCCGTCGGCACCCATCTCCTCGTAGTGCGCCAGTCGCTCGGCGCACTCGGCCGGGGATCCGATCACGCTGCGTGCGGCGATGTCGTCCCAGCCCTGCGTGTAGCGGCTCACGTCCGTCGAGGTGCGCTTCCAACCGGTGTAGGCGTCGTACAGGTCGCGCAGCGGCTCCTCCAGCGCCTGCCGGGCGTCCTGCGAGGTCGGGGCGCAGAAACCCTCCCGGCAGAGGATCACCTCGGCATCGAGCGTGCCCTCGCCGCGCGGGTACGACAGGTACTCGGCGATCTTGTCCGGCAGGTCGGAGTCCAGTTCGTTGAACGACGTGGTCCAGCCGTCGCACATCCGCGCGGTCCGCTCGAGGACGGCGGACACCCGGCCGCCGTTCCACAGCCGCGGCCGCGGGCTCTGCACCGGACGTGGCGAGAGGTATGCCTCCTGGATGCTGGTGAACTTGCCGTCGTACGAGACCTCGTCCTCGGTCCAGAGCCGGGTGACGATCTCCAGGCACTCCTCGAACCGCGCGACCCGCTCCGGCTGGGTCACGCCGTACAGGGCGAACTCCTCCGGCCGGTAGCCGAGCACGAAGCCCGCGGTGACGCGGCCGCCGGACAGTACGTCGAGGTGCGCGAGTGTCTCGGCCAGGACGACGGGGTGGTAGAGCGGGGCAACGATCCCCGCGGTGGCGATCCCGATCCGCTCGGTCTTCGCCGCCAGCCAGGTCAGCGAGCTGAGGATCTCGTGGTACCCGGGCCGGTGCAGGTGCCGTTCCCCGAGCACGATCCACTCGAACCCGGCCTGCTCGGCCAGCCGCGCCTGCTCCACCGCGTCCGCCAGCAAGGGCCGCTCGCCGGGGGTGCCGTAGAGGTTCAGATAGAGACCCAGCCGCATCGGGGGTGCCACCTTCCGTTGACAGAGAGCGCTCGCGGTATTTACGGTCTTGACCGTAAATGCTTTCGCGTCAGATTGCGACCCTTAGGAGCCGGAATTGAGTGTTGCATCGCATCCGGTCGGGGTGCCCGCCGGGACCGGCTCGGGGCCGATCAGCGCGATCAAGACCCGAGTGGTGAGCGCGCGGTACCGACGGCCGTTCCGGATCAGCAGCGGGACCAGCACGGAACTGGTCAGCCTGGTCGTCGAGGTGCACACCTCCGACGGTGCCGTCGGCATCGGTGAGACCTCCCCGATGACGGCGTACACCGGGGAGACGCTGGCCGGGGTCACCGCCGCGATCGAGGAACATCTCGCCCCGGCTCTGATCGGCCACGACCCGCTCGACCGGGCCGGGGCGCATGTGGTGATGGACACAGTCCTGCGCGGTCAGCAGGTGGCCAAGTCCGGCCTCGACATCGCGCTCTTCGACCTGGCCGGCCGGATCAGTGGCTGGCCGGTGCACACGCTACTCGGCGGCAGCGTCCGGGACCGTGTGCAGACGACCTGGGTGGTCGGGCTGGGCACGCTGGACGAGATGGCGGCCGAGGCCGCCGAGTACTCCGCCAAGGGCTTCAGCCACCTGAAGGTCAAGGGCGGCCACGTACCGGCCGACGACCTGGAACTGATCCGCGCGGTCCGCTCTGTCATCCCCGCCGACGCTGAGCTGTGTCTCGACGCCAACGAGGGGTACGACGCGACCGCGCTGCCGTACCTGGCGAAGATGGCGGACGCCGGTATGACACTGCTGGAGCAGCCGCTGCCGCGCTGGGACCTGGACGGCCTGGTCCGGCTGCGGGAGCGCCTCGACGTTCGGCTGATGGTCGACGAGAGCATGCACTCGCTGCACGACGCTCTCGAGATCGCGCGGCGTGGTGCGGCCGACGTACTGAACATCAAGATCCTCAAGGTCGGCGGACTGCACCGCGCCCTGCAGATCGCCAACGTGGCCGAGGCTGCCGGGCTGGCGGTGAAGGTAGGCTCCATGCCGGAGCTGGGCGTGGCCACACTGGCGGCGGTTCACCTGGCCGCCGCCGTACCGGGTGCCACTGTCGCGGCCGATCTGGTCGGTCCGCTGATGGTGCACGAGGATCCACTCGCTCCGACCGTCTTCGCCGACTGTGACGGCTGGATCGACGTACCCAAGCGACCAGGCCTCGGCCACGACGTCTGAGAGGTCCCATGCACGCACTCGTCTCACGGCTCCGCGGCACGCTGCTTCCCGCAGTCGTCACTCCGATGTCCACCGAGGGTGTCGTCGCGTACGACGTACTGGCCTCGTACGCCGGTGCTCTCGCTGCTCAGCCCATCGGCGGGCTGGCCGTCTGGGCTCACACCGGGCGAGGGCTCTATCTGACGGCAGCCGACCGGTCCAAGGTGCTGGAGACCTGGCGACAGGCCACGGACCTCCCGATCGTCGCGGGGGTCGGCGTACCCAGGTCTGAATCGGCTCAGAGCCTGCAGGAGGCTTCCGACGCGACTGTGGCGATGGCACAGCAGGCGGCGGCGGGCGGAGCCGATGCGGTGATGGTCTACCCGCTGGCTGCTCTCGGGGACCTGCCGGACGGGCATGCGCAGGCAGTGGCACTGCACGAGCGCGTGGCGGCCGAGAGTGGGCTGCCGCTGGTCGGCTTCTACCTGCACGGGGAGGCGGGCGGGTACCCGTACTCGCCTGAACTGATCCGCGACCTGCTGAGCCTGGACTCCATGCTCGGGGTCAAGACGGCCACTCTGGACCGCGCCATCGGCTGCCAGGACGCCATCTGGGCCGGGCGCGGCACTGGCAAGCTCCTGATCACTGGCGAGGACCGGATGTACGGCCCGTCGTTCATGTGGGGCGCTGACACGGCCCTGGTCGGGATCGCCGCGGCTCAGGTCGAGCTGTCGGCCGCCGTACTGCGGACTTGGACGTCAGGCGACCACAGCGGCTTTCTGACGGCCTCCGAACGGCTGGACCGCTTCGCTGCGGCGACCTTCTACGCACCTATCGAGGGCTACGTGCAGCGGATGCTCTGGGCGGCCGTGTGGGAGGGCCTGATTCCGGAGGACGCGGCCCATGACCCCTACGGGCCGGAACTGCCGGCGAGTGAGCGCGACCTGGTGATCCGCTGCATCGAGGAACTCAGCCACTATCCTGCGATTTAAGGGCCAGACCAGAAGTCTTCGAAGGAGTGCCGTGCAGATGAGCTCAGCCCCTGGCGCGGTGTCCTGATGGCCCTCACCGTCGGCGTCGTCGGCCCCGAGGACCTGGTGCAGCGCGTCATCGCCGTCGGTCCGCCGAGCGGCGCGAATCTGCTCCCACTGCCCTACCGGCACGAGACCGAAGCGGTCGAACTGGTCGAGCAGGCACACGAGAAGGTCGACGCGCTGCTGTTCACCGGCGTCGTGCCGTACACGATCGCCATCGGGGCCGGCGTGATCGACCGGCCCGCGATGTATGTCTCGTACGACGGCGCCACGCTGCTGCGTGCCCTGGTCGAACTGCTTCGGCTCGGTCACAACGTCACCCAGTTCTCCATCGACACCCTGCGCCGCAGCGAGGTGATGGAGACACTGATCGAGGCCAAGCTCCCGACCGACCAGATCCAGGTGCTGCCGTACCGGCCCGGCCTGACGTCGGACGACATCGTCGAGTTCCACCGGGCCGCGCGGGACAAGCACGACACCAAGGTCGCGATCAGCTGCCTCGGCTCCGCGTTCCACCTGCTCGAGAACGAGATGCCCTCGGTCCGGCTCGCACCGTCGCGGTACTCGATCCGGTCGACGTTGCAGGCTCTGGTTCTGACCACGACCGGCCAGCACGTCGGCGACGCGCAGGTCGCGCTCGGCATCATCGACCTCCCCGAGCCGGATGACGCCCTGGCCGCCGACCTGATCACGCTCGGCGGCAGCCTGGCCGCACTCCCCGACGGCCGGCACCTCGTCGTCACCACCCGCGGCCTGCTCGAGCAGGCGACCGAACAGTTCTCCCGGATGCCCCTCCTCGACCACCTCGCCGCAAGGCACAGCACGGCGTACGTCGGCTTCGGCGTCGGACGTACTGCGGCCGAGGCCGAGGCACTCGCCCGTCGCGCGGTCAGCCGGGCGGGCTCGATCGGCACGGTCGCCGGGGTGGTGTCGATGTCCGACGACGTGGAGATCGTGATCGAGCCGTCCGGAGATCACCCGGCCGCCGCACGCGGCACCGAAAGCCTCCCGCTGCTGGCGCGACGGGTCGGCCTCAATACCCAAACCCTGGCCCGAATGCGCGAGCTCACCACCGCCCTCCCCGACGGCCTCACTACCCAAGACGTCGCCGACCACCTGGCCGTCCAGCTCCGCACCGCCCGCCGAGTCCTCAAACGCCTCGAACGAGCCGGCCTCGCCGACCCCATAGGCAGCCAGCAACACGGCCGAACCGGCCGCCCACCCACCGTCTACCTCATCCGCCTGTAGCCGCCACGCTCCCCCGTCTGCCTGGCTGGCCAATCAGACGGTGGGTTCACCCATCGCACGCGGTGGGCCAACCCACCCGCTGATGGGTCAGCCCATCAGCGGGTGCCGGGGTGGATGACGGTGACGCCGGCGGGGGTGCCGGTCGACAGGGCGGCCAGGGCGGCCGGAGTTTCGTCGAGGGTGATGGTGCGGGTGATCAGGTCGGCGGGCTTGAGGTTGCCGGCGGCAACTAAGCCGAGCATTTCGGGGTAGGCGTGCGCGGGCATGCCGTGGCTGCCGAGCCATTGGAGTTCCTGGCCGATGAGGCGGCCTACGTCCAGCTGCACTCCCGACGGAAGGAGGCCGACTTGGAGGTGGCGGCCACGCGGTTTCAGTGCGTGCAGCGCCTGCTGGACGATGTCGTTGGAGCCGAGGGCGTCCATGGTCACGTGTGCGCCACCGAGGTCCCGGATCTCCTGCACGGTGGTCGACCCCGCTTGCAGGGTGTCGGATGCGCCGTACTCGCGGGCGAGCTTCAAGGCATCTGGATTGGTGTCGACGGCGATCACCCGCGCACCGAGAGCCGCCGCGATCATCACGGCCGACAGACCGACGCCGCCGCAGCCGAAGATCACCACGTTCTCCCCGGCGACCACCTTGCCCACCTGGTGGATTGCGCGGAACGACGTGGCGAAGCGGCACCCGAGGCCGGCAGCGGTCGCGAAGTCCAAGTCGTCGGGGAGCCTGACGAGATTCACCTCGGCGTAGGGCACCGCGACGTACTCCGCGAACGAACCCCAGTAGTTGAACCCGGGCTGCAGCTGATTCGGACAGACCTGCTGATTCCCCTCGCGGCACTGCTCACACGCACCACACGCACAGATGAACGGCGTCGTCACCCGCGCCCCGACCTGCCACCCCTGTACGCCGGACCCGACCGCGGCGATCGTCCCGGCGAGCTCATGCCCCGGCACATGCGGCAACACGATGTCCGAGTCGTGCCCCATCCACCCGTGCCAGTCGCTCCGGCACAACCCGGTCGCCTCGACCTTCAGAACGACCGAACCATCCGCCGGCTCGGGCGGCGGAACCTCTTGTACGACGGGCAGTACGCCGTACTCCTCGACAACGACAGCGCGCATGGCGGCATCGTAGTCAGCCCACGCAGAACTCGTTGCCCTCGGGATCGAGCATCACAATGTGGCCGAGTTCGGGGCCGTAGAAGTCCTCCCGCACCTGGGTCGCGCCGAGCTCGACCAACGAGGCGGCCTTCGTGCGCATGCGCTCCGCGGAGGCGGCGTCGCGCTCGCCAGGCCCGGCCACGCGGATGTCGATGTGCAGCCGGTTCTTCGAGGTCTTGGGCTCGGGGACGCGGCCGAAACAGATCGCCGGCCCGACGTCGTCGGGATCGATGATCCCCGCCAGGTCCGGCTCGTCGAAGCCGGGCTCGATCACGTAGCCGAGGGCCGCCGCCCAGAATCGCGCCAGCTTCTGTGGGTCGGCGGCATCCCCACCGATGGTCCATTTCGTCGCCATGCAGGCGACGGTACCGGTGGTTCCGGACGAACGGCGCCCGGAACCACCGGGAAGATCAGCCGCCGGCGACCGCGGGGATGATGGAGACCTGGCCGCCGTCCTTGATCGAGGTCTGCAGGCCGTCGGCGAACCGTACGTCGTCATCGTCGACGTACACGTTCACGAACCGGCGCAGCTCACCCGACTCGTCCAGCACCCGGCCCTTGATCCCGGGGTAGGAGCTGTCCAGCGAGTCGAGCACCTCGACCAGCGTCGCGCCCTCGGCGGACACCTCGGACACGCCCTGGGTGTAGGGCCGCAGGATGGTCGGGACCCGTACGCTCACGCTCACTGCAGGCCTGCCTTCACGAAGGCGTCGTACGACGCGGGGATGGTCACCTTGGGGCCGACCCGGTCGGCCACGGCGTCGAGCGTCTTCAGCCCGTCGCCGGAGTTGATGATCACCGTCTCGGCCTCGGGGTCGAGCTGACCGGTCTCGATCAGCTTCTTCAGCGTCGCGACCGTCACCCCACCCGCGGTCTCGGTGAAGATGCCCTCGGTCCGGGCCAGCAACTGGATGCCCTCGACCACTTCCTCGTCGCTGACGTCCGCGATCGCGCCGCCGGTACGGCGGGCGACGTCCAGCACGTACGGTCCGTCGGCCGGGTTGCCGATCGCCAGCGACTTCGCGATCGTCGACGGCTTCACCGGCTTGACCACGTCGTGGCCGTCGCGGAACGCCTGCGCGACGGGCGAGCAGCCGGTCGCCTGCGCGCCGTACACCTTGTAGTCGGTGGCGTCGACGAGGCCGAGCTTGCCGAGCTCGGTGAAGCCCTTGTCAATCTTGGTCAGCTGCGAACCGGAGGCGACCGGGATGACGATCTGCTGCGGCAGCCGCCAGCCGAGCTGCTCGGCGATCTCGAAGGCCAGCGTCTTGGAACCCTCGGAGTAGTACGGGCGGACGTTGACGTTGACGAACGCCCAGCCCTCCTCCTCGCCGGCGATCTCCGAGGCCAGCTTGTTCACGTCGTCGTAGTTGCCCTCGACGGCGACCAGGGTGCCGCCGTACACGGCGGTGGTGATCACCTTCGGGCGCTCGAGGTCGTGCGGGATGAACACGACCGAGCGGATGCCGGCCCTGGCGGCGGCCGCGGCGACGGCGTTGGCCAGGTTGCCGGTGGAGGGGCAGGCGAAGACCTTCAGGCCGAGCTCGCGGGTGGCGCTCAGGGCGGACGCGACCACGCGGTCCTTGAAGGAGTGCGTCGGGTTGCCCGAGTCGTCCTTGACCCACAGTTTGCGCAGGCCGAGTTCGCGGGCGAGGTTGCCGGCGTCGATCAGCCGGGTGTAGCCCGGCTCGGTGTTCGGGAAGCTGGCCACGTCGACCGGGACGGGCAGCAGCGGTTGGTAGCGCCAGATGTTCTTGGGTCCGGCCTCGATCTGCTCGCGGGTGATGGCCGGATAGTCGTACCCGACCTCGAGTGGACCGAAGCACTCCATACAGGCGTAGAACGGACCGAGCGGCGACTTCGCCCCGCAGGCGCGACAGCTCAGGTGCGTACCGTTGCCGAAGGCACCTTCACGGATCGTGTGGGTGGCGGTCAGGCTCATGAGTGAGGTTCCCCTCTCATCTTCCCCGGGAGCCGGATCTCGGCGCGGGACGGATTTGGCACCGTTCCGCCGCGAGGGCCCCGGACTGGGACCTCAACGGGGAGGGTTGCCGGGACGTCAACGGGCCGTTTCCCTCAGTCCCTCTGGATGAGCTCCCCCGAGATTACCCAATCGGGTCCATATTGTGTCTTCACTTCCCACTATCCGAGACGACCGATCTCAGGCCTAACTCCGCTGTTCCAGAAAGCGCATGACCGGCGTGGCCGCGATGCCATGCAGTACGACGCTCAGAACCACGGTGAAACCGAGCGTCGCCCACAACCACGGCAGATCGGAGCGGAAGTGCGCGCCGACCGCGGCCAGGTAGTAGATCGACGACACCCCACGGACCCCGAAGGCCGCAGTCGCCCAGCGCTCCGACCGGTCCAGCTCCGTGCGCGCGAGCGACAGCCAGGCAACCACTGGGCGCACCACCAGCACGAGCAGTACGCCGATCGCTGCGCCGGCCGGCGTGAGTGGCCTGAGCAGACCGCCGGTGATCGCGACACCGAGGAGCAGCAGCACTCCCCAGGTCAGGATGTGTTCGAGCTCACCGATGAAGTCGTGCAGCTCCTCGTGGAAGTCGTGACGACGCTCGGCCGCCCGGAGCGTGAGCGCCGCGACGAACACTGCGATGAAGCCGTACCCATGCAGGACCTCGGTGAGCCCGTAGACGCCAAGGGTCATCGCCAGCGCCAGCACCGGCTCGCGAGAGTCCGCCAGGCGGAAGCTCCGCGCCGGCGCCGAGAAGGTCATCCTTCCCAGCAACCAGCCCGCCCCGAAGCCGACGGCGACTCCGATGATCGACTTGCCGACCACGTCCCAAGCCAGCCACTCGACCGGCGAGAAGCTCTTGGTGGCGATGAACACGGCGAGGTAGACGAGCGGAGCGGCCAGACCGTCGTTCAGGCCGGCCTCGGAGGTCAGCGCGAACCGTACTTCGTCGTCCTCGTCGAGCTCGGCGTCCTCCCCGGTGGTCGGCCCGCCGACCTGGACGTCGGACGCCAGCACCGGGTCGGTGGGCGCCAGTACGGCGGCGATGAGCAGCGCCGTCGCCGGCGCGAGGCCGAGCAGCCAGCCGACTCCGGTCAGTGCAGCGACCCCTGCGGGCATCGCGACGAACAGCAGTCGCCAGGTAACTCTCCACTGCACCAGGCTGATCGGGCGGTCGATGGCCAGACCGACGCCCATCAGGGCGACGATCACCGTCAGTTCGGCCAGGTGCTTGGTGACCTCGGGTTCGGCAATCGGGCTGAGCTCCCGGTCGCCGACCGCCAGCCCGAGCAGGAGGCCGGCGCCGAGGAACGCGATCGGCGCGGAGACGGCGTACCGGCGGAGGAGACGCGGGAGCACTGCGCCGAGCAGCAGAGCCAGCCCCGCCACCAGGTAGAGCCCGTCCCCGTTGATCGTCATGGTGGCGCTCCAGTGCCCCGGTGACAGCTACCTCAAGCGATGAGTCGCGCCAGGGGTGTGCGTGGGCAGGGACTTGCGCGGGCCGTAGCGGGGGTGGCGGATGCCGGCCAGCTCGAGGAGCCGCTGCACCCGGAACCGGTGGCCGCGGTACGGCTCGATCAGCTCGGCGCACCCGTCGTCGTCGAGTTCCTCGCCGATCAACGCGTACGACACGTCGCGGGACACGTGGTAGTCCGCGAACGAGAACGCGTCGGCGTCACCGTGAGCCCGCTGCCGTACCTCGGCCGCGGTCCACACCCCGACGCCCGGCAGCGACCGCAGTCGCCGCTCGATCTCCGCCGAGTCCGTCAGCTCCAGCGTCCGCTCCAACGCCTTGGCCCGGGTGGCCGCCGTCACCACCACCCGCGAGCGCCGGCCCTCGACCCCGGCCCGCAGCCACTGCCACGACGGGATCTGCCGCCACTCCTCCGGCGACGGCGGGACGATCATCACGCGCCCATCCCGTGTGCTCGGGCCCGGCGCCGGCTCACCGTACTCACGCAGCAGGAGCCGCCAGGCCCGGAACGCCTCCTTGCCGGTGACGACCTGCTCGATCCCCGCAGCCGCCATCGCCTCGAACACCGCCCGCGTCCGCGGCACCCGAACGTGCGGGAACCGCCGAGCCGCATCCACCAGCGCCCCATGCTCCGGCAACGGCTCGAACCCGTCCCAGCTGTCCGCCTCGCCCAGCAACTCCGGCACCCCGTCGAGCACCCAGGCCGCCCCCGGCCCCCACGCCTCCGCCTCGACTTCCCCGGCGTACGGGGTCAGTCGCAGAAGCACCGGCCCATCCGGCGTCCGCGTGGCCCGCCAGACCGTACGACGACCGCTCTCGAAGTAGTACGCAGGGTCGCCAGGCCCCTTCCGCAACCCTCCGATCACCGAATGCGGATCAACCATCCGCCCAGCCCGCCAAACCCGCACCACCGAACTCACCCGCCAAGTCTGACTCACCCCACGGACATCCCTGCATCGCGGTAGAGGGAGGCGTCGTACAGATCGACAGGAAGTGTCAGGCCGCCCGTAGTGCACCTGAGCGCAGGGCGCGTCCTGTGTACGGCGTATCGCAGGTGCACTACCTGTCGAGCGGTACACCGGCGGTCGATGACCAACACCGTTGTCCTGGCCATAACGCTGCCGAGTCCGGGGTCCCGATGTCCTGAGAATTGAGACATCAGGACATCGGCTCGATACTGGCCGCATGGGTGGGTGGCAGTGGGTGAAGGTCGTGGGGAACTTCGTGAATCTGACGACGGTTGCCGGGTTGCTGGTGGGGGCGATCGGGCGGGCTCGGGTCAGTCGGGGGCCGCGGGGGTTGTACTTCGCGAACGGGTACCGGATCAAGTTCCCGGTGGCGGGGGCGTTCACGATCGGGAACGTGGTGCTGAGCAAGCACGAGCGCTCGTACTTCGACGACGAGGCTCTCGTGCGGCACGAGGAGCGGCACTCGTGGCAGTACTTCTGGCTGCTCGGGTTGCCGATGCTGCCGCTGTACGTCGTCGGTGTGATCGTCTCGTTCCTGCTCACCGGCGATCCGGCGTCACGCAACCCGTTCGAGCGGATGGCGAGCCTCAAGGACGGCGGGTACGTCGAGCGGCCGATCCAGCCGATCGGTCAGACCCTGACCCAGGCGTTCAGCGGGCTGCGATCGCGTCCGAAAGGGCCGTGAGGACCGTCACCACGCCGGTCGGATCGTCGACCACGATGTCCGCGGCCTCGATCAGCTCGGTCGCGCCGGACGACCGCGTGGCCAGCAGCACCGCGCGCAGTCCGGCCTTGCGGTGCTCGTCGATCGCCCGGAACGCCGCCAGGTCGCCAAGGTCGTCCCCGGCGTACAGAACCGACTCAGCACCGGTGGACTCGATCAGACCGCGCAGCGCGACGCCCTTGTCGATACCGGGCGGCCGCAGCTCGAGCACCAGGTTGCCCGGCTCCAGCCGCAGCTCAGTGGCGGCGGCCAGCTCGGTCAACGGCGCACGCAGGCGCTCCAGCGCGCCGACCGGATCCGGCAGCCGGCGGGTGTGGACAGCCAGCGAGCTCTCTTTGTCCTCGACGAAGGCGTCCGGCAGACCGGCCTCCTGCAGCAGTCCTGGCAGCCGCGAGCGGGCCACAGCAACACCCTCAGGCACCGGCTCACTGGTCACCCGCCCGGTGGAGGCATCCCACCGCTCCAGACCGTAGTGCCCGAGTACGACGAGACTCCCCAAACCAGCGTGGCCGGTGACACCCGCGAGCTCGGTGGCGACCAGGGCCGGACGACCGGTGACGATTGCGACCTGCTTGACCGACCGGGCCAGCCGGGCCAGTGCGTCCAGGGCGCCGTCGACCGGACGGGCTCGCGCCGGGTCCTCGACCAGCGGCGACAGCACCCCGTCGAAGTCCGACGAGATGACGGCTCCGGCCGGGTCGGCGACGATCGCCTCCCAGCCCTCCCGACCGGCGTCCGTCTGGATGACCGGCGTACTCATCCGGTGTAGTCCGAGGTGAGGATCACGGTGAGGCGGTCCTTCTTCATGTTGTCCAGCGCGCCCTTGGTCCGGCTGACGCCCAGGTCGCGGGCGAGCTGGTTGGCGGCGTCGAGCATGCCCGGCGGGTAGTACACGGTGCTCTCGGCGATCTTGCCGTGCCAGTTGTCGGCACCGGCGACGGTCCAGCCGGCCTGCCGCGCCCGGCCCGCGACCGAGTCGGCCAGGCCCTTGCGCCCGGTGTTGTTGTAGACCTCGACCGCGGGCCGCTCGTCCGGCGGGATGGCCGGCGGCGCGGTGGTCGACTCGCTCGACGGCGGCTGCGTCGGCTCAGGGGTCGGCTCCTGAGTCGGCGCACCGGTGGGCTCGGTCGTGGGAGGTACAGGCGTTTCGGATTCACCGGGCTTCGGCACGCTCGCGACGATCGTCGACGGCCCGGTCGTCGGCTTGGTGCTCGGCTTCGGGCTGGTCGCGCTGGACGGCTGGTCCGCGGTGCTGTCGCCGCCGCGCGTGCCGAACAGCACCAGCAGGCCGGCGACGATCGCAACGACGGCGAGCACGGCGACGAGGGACGAGAGGACCTGGCCCCGTTCGTCCGTCGGGCGGGACATTCTCAGACCTCGATGCCCAGCCGGCGTGCGGAGCGGGCTCGCTGCCGGGCGGCACGCAGGCGGCGCAGCCGTTTCACCAGCAGTGGATCGTGGGCGAGAGCCTCGGGCCGGTCGATCAGTGCGTTCAGGACCTGGTAGTACCGGGTGGCCGACATCTGGAACTGGTCCCGGATCGCCTGCTCCTTCGCACCGGCGTACTTCCACCAGTGCCGCTCGAAGGCGAGGATGGCGCCGTCACGCTCGGAGAGCCCGGCGACAGCCGGCGGCGCAGCCTCGGCAGGACCGGGAGAGCTGGCGTTGGCGCTGTCCATCTGTTTGATGACTCCTGTGCGGTCGGTGATCGTCCGTCCGCGCTCCACTGTACGTGCTGAACAACAGCGATGTCATTCACCGGTGACCGACACGAAGCGTGTCGTTGAGCGGACAGCCAGACGTGGCCAACTCTGGCAGGATCGACGGTGTGAGCTCAACTCTCTCCAGCGTGGCGCTGGTAGAAGAGCTGCAGGCCAGGAGCCGTGAGGTGGACCCGCTGGTCAACGCCATCTGCACGCCGAACACTGCCGCTCTCACCCATGCCGCCCAATTCGATACAGAGCGTGACGATGGGCGTGTCCGCGGCCCACTGCACGGCGTACCGATTCTGGTCAAGGACAACATCGACACCGCCGACCTGCCGACGACCGCGGGCTCGCTGGCGCTGGCCGATCAGCCGCCGCCACCGGAGGACGCCCCACTGGTCCGCCGGCTGCGTGCGGCGGGTTGTGTCGTCCTCGGCAAGACCAACCTGAGCGAGTGGGCCAACTTCCGCGGCTCGTCATCCTCATCCGGCTGGAGCGCGTACGGCGGCCTGACCCGCAACCCGTACGCGCTGAACCGCTCGGCCGGCGGCTCCTCGAGTGGATCCGGCGCAGCCGTGGCCGCCGGGCTGGTGGACTACGCCATCGGCACCGAGACCAACGGGTCGATCGTCTGCCCCGCCGCGCTGAACGGCATCGTCGGTCTGAAGCCCACGGTCGGCCTCGTCTCGCAGCAGGGCATCGTGCCGATCTCGCACTCGCAGGACACGGCCGGTCCGATGACCAGGACCGTGTTCCAGGCCGCTGCCCTGCTGACCGTGCTGACCGGTGGTGACACCGACTACACAGAGCACTGCCGTGGTGACGATCTCAGTGACCTGCGGATCGGCGTACCGCGAGGACCGCTGTGGGGGTACTCGATCGGCCTCGACGAGGTCAGCGAGCGGGCTCTGGAGATCCTCAGTCGCTGTGGCGCCACGCTGGTGGACCACTTGTCGCTGCCGACGCCCGGTGGCGAGGAGGACCAGTTGCAGGTGCTGGCCCACGAGTTGAAGGTCGATCTGGCCGCCTACCTGTCCACCCGCGTTCCCGGGGGTCCACGCACGCTGGACGACCTGATCGCGTTCAACAAGGCGCATGCGGACGTCGAGCTCCAGTGGTTCGGTCAGGAACTGTTCGAGCGGGCCGCGGAGACCGAGGGCCTGGGCTCCCCGATCTACGTCGCTTCCCGGCTGACAGCGCTGCGGGCCGGCCGGGACGGCATCGACAACCTGCTCCAGGACAACCAGCTGGACGCCCTGGTCTCGCCGTCGTACTCGCCGGCCTGGACGATCGACCTGGTGAACGGCGACCACGTGCTCGGAAGTTCGTCCTCGCATGCCGCGCTGGCGGGCTATCCGCTGCTCTCGGTGCCGTCCGGAACGGTCTCCGGACTACCGGTCGGGATCACCTTCAGCGGCACCGGCCGGAGTGACGCCACGCTCATTCGCTTGGCTCATGCGTTCGAAACGGCGAGAATCAAGGCAGACGGACCGTTTCCGACCCCGGAGTTCACACAGTGGGTGTAGATCGCGTCAGGTGGGGCATTGTTGCTACTGGCAACATCTCGACGTCGTTCACGAGGGACCTGAAGCTACTCGCCGACGACGCCGTGGTCACCGCTGTCTCGTCCCGGTCGCAGCACAGCGCGGACCGGTTCGCCGCCGAGTTCGGCATCGAGCACGCGTACGACGACTATCGCCGACTGATTGAATCCGGCACCGTCGACGTGATCTACATCGGTACACCGCACCCACAGCACTACGCGATCGCCCGCGCCGCACTGCAGGCGGGTATCGCGGTCCTGTGTGAGAAGCCGGTCACCCTCACCGCCAAGCAGGCCCGGGACCTGATCGCCGTCGCCACCGAGCACAACACGTTGTTCGCCGAGGCGATGTGGATGCGGACCAACCCCGTGATCCAGGCGATGTTCGCCGATCTGCACAGCGGCGTGATCGGCGAACCGCAGCAGGTCGTCGCGGACTTCGCGTTCTACAAGCCGTCGCTGCCCGCACGCCTGCTCGATCCGGCGCTGGGCGGCGGTTCGCTGATGGACGGCGGCATCTACCCGATGACGTTCACCTACATGACCCTCGGGAGACCCGCCGAAATCAAGGCGGTCGGCTCGCTCAACGACGACGGCATCGATCTGAACGTCGCCATGGCCTGGCGGTACGACTCCGGCGCGGTGGCCGCGATCACCTGCGGCCTACGTTCACAGAACCCCTGGACAGCCTCGGTGAGTGGCCCCGAGGGCAGTCTGCAACTCCCACACCGCTTCCACCACCCGGAGTACTACGTGCGCAGTACGGCGTCCGGCGCGGAGCGGATCGACGTACCGACGCATGGGCTTGGGTACCACCACGAAGCCGCCGCAGTGATGCAGGCGCTGCGCGATGGACTGGTTGAGGTCCCGTCGCTGCCGCATGCCGCCACGGTCGGGATCCTCGAACTCCTCGACGAGACACGGAGACAGATCGGGGTCCGTTACCCCGGTGACGACGACGACCTGAGTGGATGAACTGAATATGCCGAACGGACGAAGTTCCTTCGTAGTGGTGGCCAACCGGCTGCCGGTCGACCGGATCGAGATGCCCGACGGCAGTACGGCGTGGCGGCGCAGCCCAGGCGGTCTCGTCACCGCCCTGGCCCCGGTCATGCAGCGCGCCCACGGTGCGTGGATCGGCTGGACCGGTAGCGCCGACGAGAAGGTCGACCCGTTCGAGAACGACGGCATGCACCTGGTCCCGGTGATGCTGTCGGCCGAGGACGTTCAGCTGTACTACGAGGGCTTCTCGAACGCGACGCTCTGGCCGCTGTACCACGACGTGATCGTGGCGCCGGAGTTCCATCGTGAGTGGTGGGAGTCGTACGTCGCGGTGAACCGGCGGTTCGCCGAGGCCGCGGCGGACGCCGCCGAGGACAACGCCGACGTCTGGGTGCACGACTACCAGCTGCAGCTGGTGCCGGCGATGCTGCGCCGGTTGCGTCCGGACGTCCGGATCGGCTTCTTCCTGCACATCCCGTTCCCGCCGACCGAGCTGTTCGCGCAGATGCCGTGGCGGCGGCAGATCCTGGACGGGCTGATGGGTGCGGACCTGGTCGGTTTCCAGCGACCTGGCGCCGCGTCGAACTTCGCCCGCCTGGCCCGCAACCGGATGGGTCTGCGGACCCGCGGCGACCGCATCCACCTGCCGGACGACCGGATCGTCCGGGCCAAGGCGTTCCCGATCTCCATCGACGTCGGCGAGCTGGAACAGCTGGCCCGCCAGCCGGAGACCGAGCAGCGCGCCCGCGAGATCCGCAAGGAGGTCGGCGACCCGGCGCACATCCTGCTCGGGGTGGACCGGCTCGACTACACCAAGGGCATCCGGCAGCGCCTGCGCGCGTTCGGTGAACTGCTGGACGAGAAGCGCATCTCCGTCGACGACGCGGTGTTCGTCCAGGTGGCGACGCCGTCCCGGGAGCGCGTGGAGCAGTACCGCGTCCTGCGCGACGAGATCGAGCTGCTGGTCGGCCGGATCAACGGCGAGCACGGCCGGATCGGTACTCCGGCGATCAACTACCAGCACACGTCGTACTCGCGGACCGAGATGGCCGCGCTGTTCCGGGCCGCCGACGTGGCCGTGGTGACGCCGCTGCGTGACGGCATGAACTTGGTCGCCAAGGAGTACGTCGCCTGCCGGTACGACGACACCGGCGCGCTGGTACTGAGCGAGTTCGCCGGCGCCGCGGACGAGTTCCGGCAGGCGTTCCTGGTGAACCCGCACGACATCAACGGCATGAAGGACACCATCGTCGACGCGATGAACACCGACGACCGCCAGCTTGGCCGCCGGATGAAGGCGATGCGCAAGCACCTGGCCGCGCACGACGTGAACGTCTGGGCCCAGTCCTTCCTGAAGGCCCTGCATGACGACGACTGACGGCCGGGTGCTCGCGCTCGACTTCGGGACGTCGTCGGCGCGGGCCCTGGTGCTGACGGCCGGCGACGCCGCGCCGGTCCCGGGCGCGCTGGCCCGCCACAAGATCTCCCCCACCTACGGCACCGGCGGCTCGGCGACCCTGGACCTGCACCAGTACGTCGAGGGCCTGCTGAGCTGCCTGGACGAGCTCCAGCAGAATGGGCACCTGGACGACATCGGCGCGATCGTGGTCTCGTCGCAGTGGCACTCGATCGTTGCCCTGGACAACAGGGGCGACGCACTGACTCCGGTCGTCACCTGGGCGGACACGCGGTCGGTCGATCTGGACCTCGGCTCGTCGTTCGACGAGCACGCCTTCCACGCGCGGACCGGATCCTGGCTGCATCGCCTCTACTGGACGCGGCGGATCCCTTGGCTGCTGTCCGAAGGATCCCCGGCCGGCTTCGCCGGTCTGCCCGACCTGCTGATCGAGCGGCTGACCGGCGAGCGGGTCACGTCGGTGTCGATCGCCTCCGGCACCGGGACCCTCGACCTCTCCACCGGCGAGTACGACGACGAGGCGCTGGAGATCGCCGGGATCAAGGCCGACCGGTTGCCGTCGATCGTGCCGACCGGCTGGACCGCTCGCCTGTCCCCCGAGTACGAACGCCGGTGGCCCGGGCTCGTCGGCGTACCCGTCCATCCGCCGACCGGCGACGGCGCCGCGTCGAACGTCGGAACCGGTGGGTACGACGAGACGACCGCCGCTGTGACCGTGGGGACATCGGCCGCGGTGCGGGTCGTGCATCCGATCGACGGCGCGCCGGAGCTGCCGTGGGAGCTGTGGCGGTACCGCGTCGACGACGAGCGGGCGGTGACCGGGATGGCGTTCTCGGCCGCGGGGAATCTGCATGCGTGGCTGACCGGCGTACTGCGGCTGACCTCGGACGAGCCGACCGGTGTGGAGATCGGCGCGACGCGAGTGATCGCGATCCCGTTCCAGGCCGGGACCAGGCCGCCGGCCACGGTGCCGAGCGGATCCGGGGTGTACTTCGGCCTGTCCTTCGACGACACCGCCGCGGACCTGTTGGCCGCCTCGATGCAGGGCGCCTCGCTGGAGGTCGACCGCGGGCTGCGGATGCTGGACTCGCTGTTCGGACGCGAGCTGTCCGTCGTCCTCGGTGGTGGCGGCATCGACGCCTCTGCCTGGTGGCGTCGCTGCCTCACCGCGACCTTCGCCCGGCCCACCACGGTCTGCGCCGAAGCCGAGGTCGGCGCGCGCGGTGCCGCGGCTGTGGCCCTAGGCCTGTCGCCACAACCTGGCGGCGAGCACCTCGACCCGGTGCCGGCCGACATGGACCGCGTCGCCGCACTCCGTCCGCGCTACGAAGCGCTCCGCGAGCTGGCCGTGCAAGCCTCTGCGCTCTAGGTCGTGAGGATCTTCTCGGCCAGGTCGGCATAGCTCCAGCCGTGGGCGGCGGCCGCTCGCGGGACGAGGCTGACCGGAGCCAAGCCAGGCAGAGCGTTCACCTCGAGGCAGTACGGATTGCCCAACGCGTCGCAGCGGAAGTCCGCCCGTGAATACGCCGGGGCGCCGAGCGCATCGTGAGCCGTGCGGGCCAACTCCTGCAGCCGCGCGGCGAAGTCCGGCGTCACCTCAGCCGGGCAAATCTCCCGCGCGGCACCCGGCTGGTACTTCGTCTCGTAGTCGAAGATCGCCGTGGACAGCTCGATCTCGACCACCGGCAGGACCTGGTCGCCGACAACGCCGACGGTGAACTCACGACCGGGCAGGAACGGCTCGACCAGAAGGTCGGTCCGGGGCGTGATCGCGGCGAGCTCCTCGAGGGTCCGGACCTGGCGGACATCGACACTCGAGCCGTCCGCGATCGGCTTCACGACCACCGGACCGGCATCCAGGAACTCCTTCACCCGGTCCGGCAGCCCGGCGCCGGGCCGGAGTACGACTCGTTCGGCGACCGGGACGTCATACGCGCCGAGCAGCGCCTGGCAGCGGTCCTTCTGCCAGCTGAGCGCGCAGGTCGCACTGCCCGCACCGGTGAACGAGATGCCGGCCATCTCCAGCAGTGCCTGGACGTGACCGTCCTCGCTCCAGCCGCCGATCAGCCCCATGAAGAGCCGGTCCGCCGCGCGCATCCGGCGCAGCACGTCGCCGCCGGTGAGAGCGGCGTACATCCGCTCCCGCCAGAGCGGCTGCTCGTCCATCGCAGGCGGTGTCTTCGGGATCGGGTACGACGTTCCGTTCCCCTCCATCGTCTCCGCGAGCACCGGCTCGGCTGCCGCCGGATCGATCACCGACACCTTGTGGCCGCGCTCGGTCAGCGCACCCGCCAACGCCCAGCCACCAGACAGCGAGACGTCTCGCTCCGAGCTCTCGCCACCACACAGCATCACCACACGCATGAGCCGCCCTCCTCTGGGACAGTCTGACGCCCTGCACACCTCAGTAGTTGGGTGACCGCCGCCACTGACAGGATCCGGGCCTGCCTGGATCATGACGCGCATGCTGCGCGAGATGATGAGGGCGAAGGTCCACCGGGCGACGGTGACGCAGGCGGATCTGCACTATGTCGGGTCGTGCACGCTGGACGCGGACCTGATGGATGCGGCCGATCTGCTGCCCGGCGAGAAGGTGGACATCGTCGACATCACCAACGGTCAGCGGCTGTCGACGTACCTGATCGAGGGACCGCGCGGGTCCGGGGTGGTGGGGATCAACGGGGCCGCGGCGCACCTGATCCATCCGGGCGATCTGGTCATCCTGATCGCCTACGGGATGTTCGACACCACCGAGGCCAAGGTCTTCGAACCGAGCGTAGTCTTCGTGAACGAGCACAATGCGATCACCCGCATCGGCTCGGACCCCGCCGAAGCGCTGCCTGACACCGGCACGCTGCGGGGCGACCAACTGCACACCCCGCGCTGAGACAGGACTGGTCCAGGATGACCGAACCCGGCGAGACCACCGCTGACACCACCGCCGCCACGACCGGCGAATCCGCACCGAAGACCGCGTCGCACGACAACGAGCCGAACCCGAAGCTGCGCGCGTTCATGAACTCGGGCTGGGCCGACTCGGAGCGACACGACGTGACGCTCAGCGACGTCGGTGTGTGGGCATCCAAGCGGCGGGACGCGCTGTCGCAGGCGTTCCCGGGTGAGCGACTGGTCATCCCGGCCGGCACCTACAAGGTCCGTTCGAACGACACCGACTTCGTCTTCCGCCCGCACACCGACTACGTCTGGCTGGCCGGCGACCAGACCTCCGACGCCGTACTGGTGCTGGAGCCGAACGGCACCAGCGGCCACGACTCGGTGCTGTACTTCCGGCCCCGCGCGGACCGCAGCGAGGGCGAGGAGTTCTGGCGCGACCGGATGTACGGCGAGCTGTGGGCCGGCCGGCGTCCGTCGCTGACCGAGACCGCCAAGGAGTTCGGGATCGAGACCCGGCACGTCGACCAGCTCGCGGACGCGCTCAAGGGCGACGTACCCACGCGGGTCCGGCGGGACGAGGACGAGTCGATCGCGTCGCTGCTGAGCGGCGCACGGACGGACGACCTCAAGGACAACGAGCTGGCGGCGACGCTGTCGGAGCTGCGGCTGGTCAAGGATCCGTTCGAGCTCGAGCAGCTCCGGGACGCGGTCGCGATCACGCACCGCGGCTTCTCCGACGTACTGGCCGAGATGGACAAGGTCCGCGAGTACGGCGAACGCTGGATCGAGGGTACGTTCTTCCGCCGGGCCCGGGCCGAGGGCAACGATCTCGGCTACAGCTCGATCGCCGCGTCCGGCCCGCACGCGACCACGCTGCACTGGATCGAGAACGACGGCACGGTCGACAACGGCACGATGATGCTGCTCGACATGGGCGTCGAGAACCGGCAGCTGTACACCGCGGACATCACCCGCACGCTGCCGGTGAGCGGCGAGTTCACCCCGCGCCAGCGCGAGCTCTACCAGCTGGTGCTGGACGCACAGAACGCCGGCATCGCGGCGGTCAAGCCCGGTGCGCGGTTCCGCGCCGCGCACGAGGCGGCGATGGAGGTCATCGTCCACGGGCTCGACGCGATGGACCTGCTGCCGGTCTCGGCCGAGGAGGCGCTCGACCCGGAGAGCATGCTCTACCAGCGCTACACGCTGCACGGCGTCAGCCACATGCTCGGGCTGGACGTGCACGACTGCTCGGCGGCGCGGTCGGAGAAGTACCGCAAGGGCGAGCTGAAGACCGGCTACGTGCTGACGGTCGAGCCGGGTCTGTACTTCCAGGCCGACGACCTGACCGTGCCGGAGGATCTGCGCGGTATCGGCATCCGGATCGAGGACGACATCCTCGTCACCGACGACGGCGCCGAGAACCTCTCTGACGCGATGCCGCGCGACGTCGAGGGCATCCACAACTGGATGGCTTCGTAGAACAGCCGAAAGGGGCCGCACCAGGATCGTGCGGCCCCTTTCGCTTGTCTGCTACCAGATCCGGACGCGTTCCTCGGGGGCGAGCCACATGCCGTCGCCTTCGGTGCTGTTGAAGGTCTGGTGGAACTGGTCGATGTTCTTCACGACCGCGTTGCAGCGGAACTCGGGCGGCGAGTGCGGGTCGATCGCGAGCCGCCGCGCGGCCTCCTCCGGCCGGGTCTTGGTCGACCAGGCGTGTGCCCAGGAGATGAAGAACCGCTGCCCGTCGGCCTCCGGCGGCTCGGCGCCGTCCAGCGACAGCTGATAGGCGACGTACGCGATCGACAGGCCGCCCAGGTCGCCGATGTTCTCGCCCAGGGTGAGCTTGCCGTTCACGTGCTGACCGGGCGTCTCGGCCGGCTCGAGGACGTCGTACTGCGCGACGAGCTTGTCGGTGCGCTGCTCGAACGCGGTCCGGTCCGCGTCGGTCCACCAGTCGTTCAGGTTGCCGTCGCCGTCGTACTTGGAGCCCTGGTCGTCGAAGCCGTGGCCGATCTCGTGCCCGATCACCGCGCCGATCGCGCCGTAGTTGACCGCGTCGTCGGCGTCCAGGTCGAAGAACGGCGGCTGCAGGATGCCGGCCGGGAAGACGATCTCGTTCATCCGCGGGTTGTAGTACGCGTTGACCGTCTGCGGCGTCATCTTCCACTCGGTCCGGTCCATCGGCTGACCCAGCTTGGCCAGGTCCCGCGCTGTCTCGACCGCGACCGAGCGGCGGACGTTGCCGAACAGGTCGGCCGGATCGATCTCGAGCGCGCTGTAGTCCTTCCACTTGTCCGGGTAGCCGATCTTCGGCATGAAGGTGCCGAGCTTGTCGAGCGCGCGCTGCCGGGTGTCCGCGCCCATCCAGTCAAGCGTTTCGATCCGCTGCCGGTACGCCTCGACCAGGTTCTGCACCAGTTCGACCATCCGGGCCTTCGCGGCCGGCGGGAAGTGCTCGGCGACGTACAGCTGACCGAGCGCCTCGCCCAGCGCCTGCTCGACCACACCGACGCCGCGCTTCCACCGCTCGCGCAGCTCGGGGGCACCGGTCAGAGTCTTGCCGTAGAAGGCGAAGTTCTCGTCGACGAAGGCCCTGCTCAGCAGCGGCGCCGCGCTGTGCACGATCCGCCAGCTGAGCCACTCCTTCCAGCGGTCCAGCCCGGCGTCCTGCACGGCCGCGGCGGCCCCGGTGAAGAAGTCCGGCTCACGGACGACGACCTGCTCGAAGGCACCCTCCGGTACGCCGGCTCCCGCCAGCCACACCGACCAGTCGAACTCCGGGGTCAGTGTCTCCAGGCTGGACCGGTCGACCTTGTTGTAGGTCAGCGTGACGTCGCGGTTCTTCACCCGGTCCCAGTGGTGGCCGGCGATCCGCGTCTCGAGCTCCATGATCCGCTCGGCGGACCCGGCCGGATCGGGCAGTCCGGCCAGCTCCAGCATCCGCGCGACATGCGCGACGTACGCCGTCCGCTCGCCGGCGAAGTTGTCCTCGCGGTAGTACGACTCGTCCGGAAGGCTGAGGCCGCCCTGCATCAGGTACACGACGTACTCGTCGGACTTCTTCGCGTCCGCGTCGACCCAGTAGTGGAACAGGCCCGGCACGCCCTGCAGCTCGAGCTGCCCGAGCGCCGACACCAGGCCGGGGACGTCCTCGATCGCGCGGACCAGGGCCAGCTGCTCGGCGATCGGCTCGGCGCCGAGACGCTCGATGGTGTCCTCGTCCATGAAGCTGCCGTACAGGTCGCCGATCTTGCGCGCCTCGCTGCCGTCCGGATGCCCGGCCGCGACGGTCTTCTCGACGATCGCGCGGACGTCCTGCTCGGCGGTGTCCCACAGCGCGTGGAAGGCGCCGTAGATGGCCTTGTCCGCCGGAATCTCGTGCTCGGCCAGCCACGGCCCGTTCGCGTGCCGGTACAGATCGTCCTGCGGGCGCACCGTGCCGGAACTGTCGATCCCTGCTGTCATCCCTGCCCCTTGTTCCCGAAGTCGAGTTGCTGCCAGTGACAGTACCCGCTCGCACGGACCAGGATTTGAACCATCCACAGGGATGCGTCGTTGTCCCTGTAAAGGACATCGGATCAGGAGGGCCCGCCCATGTCTAACCTTGTCCGCCGGCTCACCACAGTGCTGAGCGTGCCCGCTCTGCTACTGGTCCTGGTGAGTTCGCCGGCCGACGCCGCCCCGGCCATGAACCAAACCACGACCCAAACCACGACCAAGTTCCCGGCCCACATCGACCTGCCGGACGGGTTCCAGCCGGAAGGCATCGCGATCGCCGGCGGTAACGCGTTCTTCGGCTCTCGGGTGGACGGTGACATCTACCGGGCGGACCTGAGGACCGGGACCGGGACGGTGTTCAGCCAGGGACCGGGCACCGCCTCCCTGGGGATGAAGGTGGACCGCTCCCAACGGCTGTGGGTAGCCGGCGCCGGCGCCGGGAACGGCCGTGTGGTCGACCTCCGCACCGGCCGCATCCTCAAGAGCTACACGTTCACCACCTCGACCACGACGTTCGTGAACGACGTGATCCTGGGCAAGGACGCCGCCTGGTTCACCGACTCGCAGCAGCCGGTGCTCTACAAGGTTCCGTTCGGCCGCCACGGCCGGCTCGCCGGGCAGTCCGCGGTGAGGACCGTCCCGCTCAGCGGCGCCTACCAGCACACCCCTGGCGTCACCAACGCGAACGGCATCTCGCTGACTCCGGACGGCCGCGGCCTGATCATCGTGCAGTCGTCGACCGGTTTCCTCTTCCGGGTCGACCCGCGCACCGGCGTGACGACGCGCGTCGATCTCGGCACCGAGGTGATGACGAACGGCGACGGCCTGCTGCTGATCGGCAAGACCCTGTACGTCGTCCAGAACCGGCTGAACACGATCGCGGTCGTCAGCCTGAACTCCGCCGGCACCAAGGGGATGGTGGAGCGGCGCATCACCAGCGACGACTTCGACGTACCGACCACGGCGGCGGCGTTCGGGAACCGGCTCTACCTGCCGAACGCCCGGTTCACCACACCGCCGACGCCGACCACGGAGTACTGGGCCACCGCGGTCCAGATCTCGCCGGTCAAGCACTCGGCCGACGACGGCCAGTGCGACCCTATCCGCTTCCTGAAGGGGTGATCGGGGGTCAGGAAACGGTCCGGAGGTCGCCTCGTGCGGCAGCCTTGAGACGGCTGCCGCACGAGAGGCGCACGGAGTAGCCGGCCGGGATCGCCAGCGGTTCGCCGGTCTGCGGGTTGCGGCCGGTGCGCGGTGCGCGCAGGACCCGCTCGATGCTCAGCAGACCGGTCAGCGACACCTTGTCGCCCTTGTGCACGGCCTCGGTGACGACGTCGCCCAGCGCGTCGAGGACCTTCTCGGCCTGGTTCCGCGGGATGCCCGCCTTCTGCGCCACCCCGGCGACCAGCTCGTTGCGGTTCACGGCTCTCCTCCGATTCGCTAACCTTCGACCGGAACCGTAACCGAAATGATTGTCGTTAGCGAGAAGCGCCCGGAATCCGGTCGACTGCGCCGGAGCGGGAACTTCGCCGGCGGGGTCAGCGTCTTGAGTTGCTCAAAGTCCGTCCTGGTCATGCCAGTGGTTCTGCCAGCGCGCGTCGACGGCGTCGTCGGCCCGTTGGTAGCGAATGTCAGTGGAGAGCCGCATGTCCGTGGACACGTTGTCGAGCGCCGCGTGGATGGTGTGGGCGGTGTGGATCACCACGTCTCCGGCCGCATAGTCGGTGACCAGCCAGTTGGCGTCGTACTCCTCGGCCAGGCCCGGCAGGTCGGCGGTCATGGAGGCGGCGGGTCGCTTGAGTCGTCCTGAGGCCTCGTCTGCGAGGACTCTGTGGTGGCTGCGTTCGAGATAGGTCAGGCCGCCGAGGCTCACCGGGCAGTCGCCCAGTGGGATCCACGCCGACAGCACCTGGTCGCTGCCCCCACGCAGGTAGACCAGGTCGTAGTGGGCCTGCGTCGCCGTACCAATGCCGTTCTCGCCCGGTGCGGTCTGCCGGATGATCTTCCGCTTGTGCAGGAAGGGGTCACCACCCAGGAACCACTCGAACCACCCCTTCAAGGCCGGCTGCGTGCAGAAGGCGGCGTACTCCGCCCCCGGCACGATCTGACCGAACAGCACCTTCCGGTACGTCGCACGCTCGGTCACCGACCCGATAAGCCCGAAGTAGTAGTGCCGGAACGCCAGCACTTCCTCGGGATCCAGCAGCCCGGTCAGGAACAGATACCCGTCCCGCTGCAACCTCTCCCGCAACCGCGAGCGGTCCCGACGCTCCCGCTCCGGCACGACGCTCAGCTCACCGAGCCGCCGCTCATCCAGCACATACCCGTTCGAAGTCAGCACACCTCCATTGCATCCGGGCCTGCGGCCGCTCCGGAATGGACAGCCGGGACCCGGTTCTTGGACTCTTGTGTCATGCCGAACTGGTCGATCTACCTGACCCCTGGCGCTCCTGAGCGTGAGCTTGGACTCTTCTGTCTCGGAGCCGGCGAGCAGGACCATCCGCCTGGCGTACCTCCGGAGCGAGCCCTCGGCTGCCACGCTCTGGTCTGGATCAAGGAGGGCCGCGGGCAGTTTCTGCACGGCCCCGACCGCCGGCTGCACGAGGTGAAGGCACCCGCGATGCTCTGGCTCTATCCCGGCGTTCTGCACGGCTATAGGCCGACGACCAGCTGGCGTCAGGCGTGGGCGCTGTTCAGCGGTCCAGCCACCACCGCACTCACCACACTGGGGCATCTCGACCTGTCCGAGCCCGTACGACGGTATGCCGACGCGCGACCGGTCGACCGCGCGTTCACCCGACTGCTGCGAGTCAGTAGGACGCATGACGCCGTACAGACGGTGGCTGCGCTGTATGAGCTTCTCGCGGCGGCCGCACCGCCGCGTGCTGATGATGTGGCCGGGCGGTTGAGCGAGTTGGCGTGTACGCCGATGAGCATTCAGGACTACGCCACTGAGCTCGGGCTCACGGTGAAGGAGCTGCGCGAGGCGGTCCGTCGTACCACTGGCTCCACACCGCAGGAACTGGTCCTGACCACAAGACTCAACACTGCAAAGGTTTTGCTCGCCGAGGAGGACCTGTCCGTCGCCGTGGTCGCCCGGCAGGTCGGGTACGACGATCCGGCGTACTTCACGCGCTTGTTCACCGCCCGGGTAGGGCTTTCGCCCGGCGGCTTCCGGCGTTCCGGTTCGGTTTCGGGCCGGATTTCCTCCTTCCGGAGGAGGCGGGATCGACTTTCCGCCATGTAAAACCGTTCAGTGGGGTGACGTGCACCAGCACCCGGCACCGCTACGGTCGTGGGTATGAGTCAACCGCAGCCCATCGACCCACGCTACGTGAGCCGGCCGCCGCAGGCACGACCGAAGAAGCGGCGCAACTGGTTCCTCCGGACCGTCGGACTGATCGTCCTGCTGTTCATCCTCATGCTCGTCGCGGTACCGCTCTACGCCTGGAGCCGGATCGACAAGATCGACGCGATGCCGACCGGCGATCGGCCGGCCGAAACCCCTGGAACGACGTACCTGATGGTCGGCTCCGACGCCCGCGAAGACCTCAGCCGTGCCGAGCGGGCCCGACTGCACACCGGCTCCGACAGCGGTGCCCGGACCGACACGATCATGATCATGCACGTGCCCGACTCCGGACCGACGGCGCTGATCAGCGTCCCGCGCGACAGTGCCGTGACCATCCCCGGGATGAAGGGCAAGCACAAGATCAACGCTGCCTTCAACAAGGGCCCGGCACTGCTGATCGAGACCCTCGAGAACGCGACCGGCCTGCGGATCGACCACTACGTCGAGGTCGGCTTCGGCGGCTTCGCCTCCGTCATCGACAGTGTCGGCGGCATCCAGATGTGCTTGCCCAAGGCAATGAAAGACAAGGACGCGCACATCGATCTACCGGCCGGCTGCCAGGAGCTCGACGGTGTGAACGCCCTCGGGTACGTCCGGTCCCGGAAGGCCGACGGCAACAACGACTTCGGCCGGGTGGAGCGGCAGCGCGCGATGGTCGGTGCGGTCGCGAAGAAGGCCAGTTCGCCGTCGACGTTCCTCAACCCGGTGCGGTACTTCAACGTCGCCACCAAGGGTGTGGACGCGTTGACCGTCGACAACGACATGAGCCTGTTCGACTTCATCCGCTTCGCCCGCGGAATGCGCGCGGTCTCGGGCAGCGGCGGTGTCAGCCTGACCGTCCCGATCGGCGACGACAACTACCGCCTGTCGGACGGCAGCGTCGCGGTGAGGTGGGACCAGAAGAAGGCGCTGGCGCTCTTCAACGCCCTCAAGCAGGACGACACGAGCGGCCTCAAGAGCGCTTGACCGTCCTCGTCCATGCTGTCGTGAGCCTGGGCATGCTCGTCGTCGTACCGCTCGGTCTCACCCTTCTCCCAACGCGAACCACCAGCACCCGCTGGTGGTTCGCGTTCGCCATCCCTGGAGCACTCGCCCTCTGGCTCCCGCGCGGCCCCGTCTCGATCACCCTCGCGTCGATCTATCTCGCCGGCACGCTCGTGCTCATCACGCTGGCTGCCCGCCATCTCCTGCAGCACAAGGCGATCCGCCCTCGCGAGGTCGCGCTCTACACGGCGTTGGCGACGCCGTCCATCGCCGCTCTCGCGTTGGTCGCCGAACGCTCGTCGTACGAACTGTTCGGCTTCAGCCTGACCGTCCTCACCCTGACCGTCGCCCATTTCCACTTCGCTGGATTCGCGGCCGCGCTGATCGCCTACCTGGTCTCTGATCGTCCGGGCACGACAACCACCGCCGCCGCGGTCAGCGTCCCGCTCGGCACCGGGATCGTCCTGCTCGGCTTCTTCCTCGGCGACGCGGTGGAACTCGCGGGTGCCGCCGTACTGACCGCTGGGATGTGGTTGGTCGGGTGGAACCTCTGGCTTCGGTCACGGCAGGCCGGGCGAGCCACCGCCGCCCTTCTGATCGTCTCCGCGTCGGTCCTCGTGGTGACGATGGTGTTGGCGTTGACTTGGGCCGCGGGGCATGTGGTTGGTACGCCGTACCTACCGTTGGAGTGGATGGTTGCGACACACGGCCTGGCGAACGCGGTCGGGTTTGCGTTGTGCGGGGTACTGGCGTGGCGACGGCTGAGGGAAGGGGTTCGATGAGGCTGGAGGATCTGGCCGGGTTGCGGTTCAACTACGACGCGGTCGGTTCGACGCGGTATGACGAGACGCCGCAGGGATACCACCGGCTCGACTACCGGGAGCGGATCGGCGAGGGAGACGAGGTCTTCCGGCGTGCTGGTGAGGCGCTGCTGGGCTGGCGCATGCACCGTGCGGCGGGACTGCCGATGACGGCGACCGACACCCCGCCGGCCATCGGCACGAACAGCCTCGGCAGGCTCGGCGCCGGCATGCTCGTCGGCCGCCTCCGCACGCTGTCCCCGGTCGGCCTGCTCGGATTCCCCGTCCCGTGCCGCGTTGTCTGGACCGTCGACGAACCGGACCGCACCGGCTTCGCCTACGGCACGCTCGAAGGCCACCCGGCGTCCGGCGAGGAGTCCTTCGTCGTCACCCGCGACCCTGACGGCATCCACTTCACCGTCCGCGCCTACAGCCGCCCCGCCACCTGGTACAGCCGCCTAGGCGGGCCTGCCACCCGCAAGGCCCAACACCTCGCCGCCCGCCGCTACACCCAAACCCTCCGCCGCCTCGCCACCCGCTGACCAAAGCAAAGGCCCCGCAAGCTCATACCTTTGCGGGGCCGGGTCCTTTGTACCGTGGGGCGCAAGGCCGGGGGCTGACCAACACGCGAACAGGTGTCGACAACCCGAGGTGCGCGGGTGGGTGGGGTGCTGCGAAACTGTGGCGGGTGAGCCCGAAGACGTTGACGGATTTGGTGGCGCCGGACTGGGCGGAAGCGCTGGCGCCGGTGGAAGAGACGGTCGCACGGATGGGCGAGTTCCTCCGGGCGGAGATCGCGGCCGGGCGGCCGTACCTGCCGGCCGGGGAGAACGTGCTGCGCGCGTTCAAGAGTCCGCTGCAGCAGGTCAAAGTGCTGATCGTCGGCCAGGATCCGTATCCGACGCCCGGGCACCCGGTCGGGCTCAGCTTCTCGGTCGCGCCGGATGTCCGGCCGATCCCGCGCAGCCTGGCCAACATCTACCGCGAGCTGATGGCGGACGTCGGCGTACCGGCTCCGTCGAACGGCGACCTGACGCCCTGGGCCGAGCAGGGCGTGCTGATGCTCAACAGAGTGCTCACCGTGCAACCGGGCAAGTCCGGCGCGCACCGCGGCAAGGGGTGGGAGACCGTCACCGAGCAGGCCATCCACGCGCTGGTGAACCGCGGCGGTCCGCTCGTCGCGATCCTGTGGGGCCGCGACGCCCAGACCCTGAAGCCGATGCTCGGCAGCACGCCGTACGTCGAGAGCGCGCACCCGAGCCCGATGTCGGCCGATCGCGGCTTCTTCGGCTCCCGCCCGTTCAGCCGCGTCAACACCCTCCTGGTCGAGCAGGGCACCACCCCAATCGACTGGCGCCTCCCCTAAGATCGGTCAATTTCCCGTAAATCCACGCCTGCACCGACAGCATCCCGGCAACCTGGCCTGCCCGCACGACCACTCCCGTCTCGTGGGCTGACCCACCAGGCAATGGGTCGGCCAGCCGCACACGGATAGCCCACCCACGGCCTCGTGGGCTGACCCACCAGCCGGCGCCCCGACCAGCCGCCCGAGCCAGCACCAGTCCCCGTCTCGTGGGCTGACCCACCAGGCAATGGGTCGGCCAACCGCACACGGATAGCCCACCCACGGCCTCGTGGGCTGACCCACCAGCCGGCGCCCCGACCAGCCGCCCGAGCCAGCACCAGTCCCCGTCTCGTGGGCTGACCCACCAGGCAATGGGTCGGCCAACCGCACACGGATAGCCCACCCACGGTCTCGTGGGCTGACCCACCAGCCGGCGCCTCGACGCCGAGCTCGCCGCGAAGGCGGACGGCGTCGTGCCGGTCGCACGCCTGCGGGATCTGATCGTCGGCGGGTAATCGCTCTCCTCCGTCGAAACTTGTTTGAATGATGCATTGCAGGATCGTTCAACAATCTCTTAAGGTGGCCGGACTCGCGTCAATCGATGCAACACCGTTCCGTCCCCGGGAGGAACCATGTGGGTTCTGCTCGCCATCGCGGTGGTCGTCGTCGGGTTCGCCCTCCGGCTGAACTCGATGCTGGTCGTGACCGCGGCCGGCATCGTGGCCGGCCTGATCGGCGGCCTGTCACCGGTCAAGATCCTGAACGCCTTCGGCGACGGGTTCGCCGGCAGCCGGTCCGTCACCGTCTTCATCGTCACGCTGCCCGTGATCGGGCTGATCGAGCGCTACGGCCTGCAACACCAGGCCCGCAAGCTGATCGGCAAGCTGAAAGTCATGACCACCGGCCGGCTGCTGGCCGTCTACCTGCTGATCCGGCAGGGTACGGCGGCCCTCGGCCTGACCAGCATCGGTGGTCCCGCCCAGGCGGTCCGGCCGCTGATCCATCCGATGGCCGCCGGCGCCGCGGAGCGCCGCTACGGCTCGCTCTCGGAGCGGGTGCAGGAGAAGATCAAGGGCTTCGCCGCCAGCGCCGACACGGTCGGGCTGTTCTTCGGTGAGGACATCTTCGTCGCGATCGGCTCGATCCTGCTGATCACCGGCTTCGTCGACACGACGTACGGGCTGCACCTGGAGGCGATCGACATCGCGCTCTGGGCGATCCCGACCGGTATCTGCGCACTGCTCATCCACGGCGTGCGGCTGTTCCTGCTGGATCGCCAGCTGGACAAGCTCGCCGCCGAGGACCGCGCGAACGCGAAGGAGGTGGCGCAGTGATCAAGGTCGAGTGGTTCTACTGGCTCTGCGGCATCTTCTTCGTCCTGATCGCGGCGCAGGTGATCAACGACCGCAGCAACCCGAAGCGGATCGGCTCCGCGGCGTTCTGGGGCATCCTCGGTCTCTCGTTCGGCTACGGCACCTTCGTGGTGAACAAGCAGGCGCCGTCCTGGCTGCTCGGCATCGCGGTGATCGGACTGGCACTGCTGGCCGGAGCCGGCTTCCCCGGCCGGGGCAAGGAGCGCACCACCAGCCCGGAGGAGCGGATGCGCTTCGCCGACCGGTTCGGCAACAAGCTCTTCCTGCCGGCGCTGGTGATCCCGGTGGTCGCGGCGATCTTCGGCGCCTGGCTCGCCAAGGTGCATGTGGGTGACGGCAGGCTCCTGCTGCAGTCCGGCTCCGCCACCATCATCGGCCTCGGCGTCGCCTCGCTGCTCGCCCTCGCGGTCGGAATGGTGCTGCTGAAGCCCAAGTCCCCCGCGGTCCCGCTGCACGAGGGACGACGGCCGCTCGAGCACATCGGCTGGACCGCGATCCTGCCGCAGATGCTGGCCACGCTCGGCCTGCTCTTCAACGCCTCCGGCGTCGGCACGGCGGTCGGCCGAGTGACCGACCACCTGATCCCGAAGGGCTCGCTGATCGCGGCGGTGGCCCTGTACTGCATCGGGATGGCGGTCTTCACGATCATCATGGGCAACGCGTTCGCCGCGTTCCCGGTGATGACGGCCGCGGTCGGCTGGCCGCTGCTGGTGCAGCAGTTCGACGGTACGCCCGCGGTCGTGTTCGCGATCGGCATGCTGGCCGGCTTCTGCGGCACCCTGTGTACGCCGATGGCCGCCAACTTCAACCTGGTCCCGGCGGCAC
Organism: Kribbella sp. NPDC050241; assembly: GCF_044459685.1. Taxonomy (NCBI): domain Bacteria; kingdom Bacillati; phylum Actinomycetota; class Actinomycetes; order Propionibacteriales; family Kribbellaceae; genus Kribbella; species Kribbella sp. NPDC050241. The sequence goes on along the minus strand of NZ_JBITJE010000002.1, from coordinate 980,252 downwards.
TGCTCGAGATGAAGGACCAGTACGGCCCGATCAAGGCCCAGGTCCCGACCGCGGTTCCCTTGCTGGCCTGCAACATCGTCCTGATGTACGTCTTCGCCTTCTAGAAGGAGCCCCATGAAGTACGCCGCCGCCTGGGCCGCCATCGCCTGTGAGGTGCTCGAAACCCCGTACCCGTACGGTTCCGCCCACGCGTCGGCGAGTCCGGACGACGTGGACGTGACACCGGACCGGTTGCATCCGGCGTTCCACGGCTCGTACGACTGGCACTCCAGTGCACACATGCAGTGGTCCCTGGTCCGGTTGCTCACGCTGGCACCGGACCAGGCCGGCCACCGCCCGATCGAGGTGCTCGACCACCGACTGACTCCGGAGGCGATCGCGACCGAGGCGGCGTACCTGCGGGATCACCCGTCGTACGAACGCCCGTACGGCTGGGCCTGGGCGGCGATGCTGGTCGCGGCCGCCAACAAGTTGCCCCAGGCAAAGAACTGGGCGGACGCCCTGACCCCGCTCGGCGACACGATCGCCGACCTCGTGCTCGGTTGGCTGCCACGCCAGGCCTATCCGGTCCGGCACGGCGTCCACCTGAACAGCGCGTTCGCACTCGCCTTGCTCCTCGAGGCGTACGACGACCTCGGCCGCGCCGATGTGGTCGACGCGATCCGCGCCCGCGCGCTCGAGTGGTTCGGCGCGGACACGGCGTACGACACGCGCTTCGAGCCGTCCGGCACCGACTTCCTGTCGCCGGCGCTGACCGAGGCGGAGTTGATGCGTCGCGTGCTGCCGGCCGACGAGTTCACCACCTGGCTGACTGCCTTCCTGCCCGGCCTCGGCGGCGACGCACATCAGCACCTGCTGGAGGTGCCGATCACCGACGACTCCGGCGACGGACAGCTCGCACACCTGTCCGGGTTGGCGTTGTCCCGCGCCTGGCAGCTCCGCACCATCGCACCCGCACTGCCTGACGTCGCTGAGGTGCTACGCCAAGGAGCAGACCGTCAGCTCGAGGCAGTCCTGCCGACCGTGACCGATGGCGACTTCATGTCGACGCACTGGCTCGTGTCGTTCGCCCTGCTGGCGAGTCAGGCGTAGGCACTCCAGCCCAGCTGCGCCACAGCTGGGCGTACGACCCACCGTCAGCCAGCAGCGACTCATGCGTACCGGACTCGACCACCCGTCCGTGGTCCAGTACGACGATCCGGTCCGCATGCTCGGCTTGCGTCAACCGGTGCGTCGATCAGCAGCAGCGACACCGAGGACACGATCAGCGCCGTACACGCGGCGCACGCGACCGACACGCCTCGCATGATCAGCGCAGCCTTCTCCGCATCGGAGGCCGCGATCGACAACAGCTCACCGGACCGAAGCCCAGCGCGTTGAGCCTCAACAGCTCCCCAGTCGACATAGTTAGGTAACTCTGACCGACCGGGAGTGATTGACACCTGTGCCGGTCCGCCGTACGGTCACGCGTTAATAGGAAACTTTCCTAACAGTCTTGGAGATCAGCGAGCCGACCACACGGGAGCGGCGGAGGGAGGCAGGGTTAGCTCATGGCAACGACACCCGGAACTCCCCGCCTGCTGCGGGCGATGAACGACCGCGCCGCCCTGGACCTGCTGCTGTCCCAGGGCCCGCTGTCCCGCACCACCCTCGGCAACCTCACCGGCCTGTCGAAGCCGACCGCGTCGCAGCTGCTCGCCCGGCTGGAAGCCGCCGGCCTGGTCCGCGCCAGTGGCACCAGCGCCGGCCGCCCGGGACCGAACGCCCAGCTGTACGAGATCAACGGCGGCATCGCGTACGTCGCCGGCCTCGACGTCACGCCGACCCGGATCCGCTCCGCGGTCGCCGACCTGACCGGCAAGGTGGTCGGAAGCTACGAGCTGCCCACCCCGGGCCGCAGCGCCAAAGGGACCGTCGAACGTGTGCTCAAGGCGATCGACGGCGCCGTCGGCGAAGCCGGGCTGACACGCGAGCGACTGCGCCGCGTCGCGATCGGTACGCCCGGTGGGTTCGACCCGACCACCGGCCGGCTCCGGTACGCGACCCACCTGCCCGGCTGGCATGCGCCGCACCTGCTCGACGAGCTGGCCGCCGCGATCGCCGTACCGCTGGAGGTCGAGAACGACGTCAACCTGGCCGCCATCGCCGAGCAGCAGATCGGGCACGCCCGGGACACCGGCAACTTCGTGCTGCTCTGGGGCGAGGAGGGCATCGGTGCGGCGGTCGTGATCAGCGGCCGGCTGCACCGCGGCGCGACCGGCGGCGCCGGCGAGGTCGCCTTCCTGCCGCTGCCCGGTACGCCGCTGGTCCGCAACGTCGGTCGCAACAACGCAGGTGGCTTCCAGGAGCTCGCCGGTGGCGAACCTGTACTGGAGCTGGCCCGCTCGCACGGCCTGAATGCGCGGACGGCTGAGGCAGCGATCGCAGCCGCGCTGCAGAGCGAGGGCGCCGGCGACGCAGTTCTGGCCGAGTTCGCCCACCGGCTCGCAGTCGGTCTGGCAGCGATCGTCGCGGTCGTCGACCCCGAGCTGATCGTCCTGGCAGGCGGTGTGATCACGGCCGGCGGCGAACGCTTGCGCGGCCTCGTGCAGGACGAGCTCGCGGATCTCGCCGTACCCCGGCCGCGCTTGCTGCTCACCGCGATCCACATCGACCCCGTACTCTCCGGCGCTCTGCAATCCGCCCTGAGCGTCACCCGCGACGAAGTGTTCGACACCGCAGGTCCACCCATCCCGCAGGAGCCCGGATGAAACTCACAGTCGTAGGCGGCGGATCCACCTACACGCCCGAACTCGTCGACGGTTTCGCCCGGCTGACTGACTCGCTGCCGGTCACCGAGCTGGTCCTGGTCGACCCGGACGCCGACCGGCTCGAGCTGGTCGGCGGACCTCCGGCCGCTTGAACGTCTCTTGATTGAGGTGTAATCATGATTACATGAGTACACAGACAGAGAGTGAACGGGTGAGGGGCTGGCTGACCGGACGGCTGCCGGCCGAGTGGTTCGAGGGTGAGCCGGAACTGAGTATCGACCGGGACGAGATCCTGATCGTCGGGCGGATCGCGGCGCCCGAGCAGAGTGACGACGTGAGCGCGGCCGAGCGGTCGGCCGCCGAAGAGGGCCGGATCAAGCAGTACCGGGAGGACACCCGGGAGCGCCGGATCGAGATCGCCCGCGAGCTGGAGCACGCGACCCGCCGCAAGGTCGCCTGGGGTGTGCGGTGCGGCGAGACCCGGACGGTCTTCACGTCCCTGTCCGCGCCGGTGATGACCCGGCTCCGCCAGCCCGAGCGCCAGGTCCTCGACACTCTCGTCGACGCCGGCGTGGCCCGCTCCCGCAGCGACGCCCTCGGCTGGTGCGTCAAACTCGTCGCCCAGCACAGCGAATCCTGGCTCGCCGACCTGCGCGACGCCATGACCAAGGTGGAGGACGTCCGCCGCGCGGGCCCCGACGCCGCGACCGACTGAGTACTCGGAGCAGCAGCTACAGCTTGAGATCTTGATCACCCGTCGCCACGGCGGCCGCACCCTCTGGGAGCGGCCGCCGTTGTCGTTGTGCGGAGATTCCGGGGAACGTGCCAGGTTCAACCTCTTGCCTACTTCGTGGGTCTATGTTCACATTGTGAGCCAGAAGATGCCCGCACTGTCCCCGCGATCCCCGTTCGAAGGACTTCTGCCCCCATGACTTCTGACGTCGGAGTACTGATCAACACCGCGGTGGCGATCCTCGCCATCGTGGTCCTCATCGTCCGGTTCCGGGTCAACCCGGTGATCTCGCTCGTGGTCGGGTCGCTCTATCTCGGCCTGGTCAGCAAGCTCGGGCTGGACAAGACGGTCGAGACCATCACCAAGGGCTTCGGCGACATCATGGCCGAGGTCGGCCTGCTGATCGCCTTCGGTGTCCTGATGGGCTCGATCCTGCAGGAGCTCGGCGCGATCGAGCGTCTGGTCAAGCACCTGCTCCAACTGTTCGGCCCGAAACGGCTGCCGTACTCGATGGCGCTCACCATCGCGACGCTGCTGCAGTCGATCTACCTCGACGTTCTGCTGGTGATCTCGGCTCCGCTGGCCCGCTCCGCGGCGAAGCGGATCGGCCCGCTGGGCAACGCCCGGATGGCGACCGCGCTGGCGATCGGCCTGGAGTGCGGCATCGTCCTGATGGTCCCCGGCGTCGGCGCGCTGGCGCTGTCCGCCCTGTTGCACGTCCCGCTCGGGAAGATGCTGGTCTGGGGTCTGGTGCTGATCATCCCGACCGTGCTGATAGCGATCACGATCATGACGTTCCTGTTCCGCCGCGGCTTCTGGAACCAGGCCGTGGACGAGCAGCGGGCCGTCGCCGGCGAGGCCGTCGCGATCGACGAGGACGTGAAGGAGACCGTCACCGTCGGCGGGGGCAGCGGTTCGACGGACGTCCGTCGTACCGGCTCGGCGGGCGGCACTGGTGATGTCGCCGACGTGGACGAGACCGGCCAGCCGCCGCTGTTCGTGCTGTTCGTCCCGCTGCTGTCGGCCTTGGTGCTGATCGGTTTCGGCGCGATCGCCGAGGCCGCCGACTGGGAGAACAAGGTCGTCGCGCTGATCTCAGACCCGGTCGTCGCGTTGCTGGTCGGCCTGGTCGGCACCTGCCTGATCGGCCGGTACGCGATGGGACAGCCGCGGGTCGAGAAGGCGATCGCCCGCGGGTTCAAGGAGAGCGGCCAGATTCTGACCCTGACCGCAGTCGGCGGTTCGCTCGCGGCAGTGGTCGCGGCCGGCGGCCTCGGCGACATCCTGCGTGGCTACTTCAGTGCGAACACCGTCGCCCCGCTCCTGGTGGTCTGGGTGATGGCGGCCGCGCTGCACGTCGCGGTCGGCTCGGTCACCATCTCCGCGATCACCGCGGCCGGCATCCTCGCCCCGATCGCCCCGGCACTCGGCCTCGGCCCGGTGCTGATCGCACTGGCCGCCGGCGCAGGTTCGCTGTTCGCGGTGCATGTCACCAGCAACACCTTCTGGCTGCTGCAGGCACTGATGGGCCAGACCACCCGCGGCACGTTGAAGAGCTGCACGATCGGGGTGTCGGTCGCCTCGGTGGTCGCCATCCTCCTGCTGATGCCGATCAGCCTGCTGTTCTGACCCACCAACCCTTGGAGAAGCACTGCTATGACCACGAGCGAGTCGCCGGCGCCACTGGCCGGAGTCCGGGTCCTGGAGCTGGGCAACTACATCGCCGCCCCGACGGCCGGACGCCTGCTGGCGGACTTCGGCGCCGAGGTGATCAAGGTCGAACGGCCCGGCACCGGTGACGAACTGCGCAACTGGCGGTTGTACGCCGGGACCACGTCGCTGCTCTTCCGCACGATCAACCGCAACAAGCAGTCGATCGAGCTGGATCTGCGCAGCGAGTTCGGCCGCCGGACGGTGCTCGATCTGGTCCGGCACTGCGACGTCGTACTGGAGAACTTCCGGCCGGGCACGCTCGAGGCCTGGGGCCTTGGCCCCGAGGTGCTGAGCGCGGCGAACCCCGAGCTGGTGCTGACCCGGATCTCCGCCTTCGGGCAGACCGGGCCGATGTCGGACCGGCCGGGCTTCGCGGCGGTCGCCGAGGCGCACGGCGGTTTCCGGGAACTGGTCGGTCACCCGGACCGGCCGCCGGCCCGGGTCGGCATCTCCATCGGCGACTCCATCGCCGGCCTGTACGCCGGCTTCGGCTCGGTGATGGCGCTCTTCCAGCGCGACGTCCGGCGTACGGCGGGACTGCCGCCGGCGCCGCTGACCGAGCGGGTGATCGACGTGGCGCTGAACGAGTCGATGCTGTCGATGATGGAGTCGCTGATCCCCGACTACGAGGCGTACGACGTACTGCGGGAGCGGATCGGCGGCCGGATGGAAGGCATCGCACCGTCGAACGCGTACCTGTGCCAGGACGGCGACAGCATCATCGTGGCCGGCAACGGCGACCGGATCTTCCAGCGATTGATGGAACTGATCGGTCGTGCCGATCTCGCCAATGACCCCGACCTGCGGTCGAACGCCGGGCGATGGGCCCGGCGGGACGAGTTGGACGAGGCCATCGGTGCGTGGACGGGCGGACGGTCGGCGGCGAGCGCGATCGAGGAGCTCGAGCAGGCCGGGGTTCCGTGCGGACCGATCTACACCGCGCGGGAGATCAGCCAGGACGAGCAGTACGCCGCGCGGGCGATGATCCAGCGGTTCGACGTCTCCAACGGGGCGGAGGTACTGAAGGATGTCGGGTTCCCGGGTGTGGTCCCGGTGATCGGCAAGCAATCGCTGCCGATCCGCAGCCTCGGGCCCGACCTGGGCGAGCACACCGAACAGGTGCTCGGCGGGCTGCTCGGCCTGACCGCGGCCGACATCCGGCGCGGCACCCAGGACCTGGAGGAGGCGTCATGACCGTCGTACTGCGCGATGTGACACTGCGGGACGGTCTGCAGCTCACCGGCAAACCGTTGCCCGTGGCCCGGAAGGTCGAGATCGTCAGATCCCTGCTGGCGTTGGGGGTTCCGGCCCTCGAGATCGGGTCGATGGCACGGCCGGATCTGGTGCCGGCGATGGACGGCACGCTCGACGTGATCCGCGAGTTGACGCCCGCGGAGCTGGAGAAGTGCTGGATCTGGGTCGCGACGCCGCGTCACGTGGCGCGGGCGGCCGAGGCAGGCGCGCGGAACTTCCAGTACTGCCTGTCGGCGTCGGACAAGCACAACCAGGCGAACCTCGGTCGCTCGACCGCTGACAGCCTGGCTGCATTGCCGGAGGCATTGGCGCTGGCGGCCGATGTCTCGGGCGAGGTCCAGCTGTGTATCGCGACCGCCTTCACCTGCCCGTTCGAGGGTGAGGTCCCGCCCGGCCGGGTGCTGGACATCGTCCTCGATCCGCGCACCGACGGAACCAGCGACGTCGTACTCTGCGACACGCTCGGCCAGGCGATCCCGGAACAGGTCCACCACCTCGTCGGCCGGACGGCCGCCGTCGACGACCGGCCGATCGTGTATCACGGCCACGACACCTGGGGACTCGGCGTGGCGAACAGCCTGGCCGCGATCGATGCCGGCGCGACCGTCGTGGACGGATCGCTCGGGGGGCTGGGTGGCTGCCCGTTCGCGCCCGGCGCGGCGGGCAACACGGCGACCGAGGACCTGGTGTTCGCGCTGCGGCCGGACTGGCTGACCCCCGCGAAGTTCGGCGAGCTGGTTCGGCTGGCGGGCGGGCTGCTGGCCGAGCTCGGCGAGCCGAACCGTTCCCGCGCCGGCCAGGGCGCACAGGCCAGTACGACGTCCTTTCCCTGGGCGTCGTGATCCGGAGTACTGAGCGAGGCATCGAGGGATGATCGGCGACAGATCGCTGCGACGACAGGTCGCATACCCTGACTCCATGGCGACTGCGGATCCGGTGGGTGGGAACGGTCAGCCCCTTTTGGTGCTGGGCAAGATCGGCGAGATCCTCGATGCGTTCTCGCTCGACCGGCCGTCGTTGACCCTCAGCGAGATCCGCGACGCCACCGGGTTCCCGACCTCCACCGTGCAGCGGCTCGTCACCAACATGGTCGCGCTCGGGTTCCTCGACCGGCAGGGCGACCAGCTGCGGGTCGGCGTGAAGATGGCGTACTGGGCGGCGCCGGCGGTGAAGGGGGTCGACGTACTGGACCTGATCGTGCCGCTGCTCCGGCAACTGCGCGACGCCACCGGCGAGACGGCCGCGTTCTTCCGGGCCGAGCAGGGGCACCGGGTCTGCGTGGCGCTGGCGGAGACGAACCATGCGCTGCGCCGGGAGATGCACGTCGGCAAGATCATGCCGTTGCACGCGGGGTCGGCCAGCCGTGTCCTGCTGGCCTGGGACGACGAACTGGCGAAGTCGGTGCTGGCGCAACCGCTCGGATCGATCACCGACAGCACGATCACCAGCGCGGACGAGCTCGCCGCGGTGATCAAGGAGACCCGTGCCGACGGCTACGCGATCACCATCGGCGAGCGCGAACAAGGCGCCTCCGGCCTCTCCACCCCCGTCTTCAAGGCGAACGGCGAACTGGCCGGCTGCCTCACCATCAGCGGCCCCACCATCCGCATGCCCCTGGACCGCTGCCTCGACTGGCTCGACCTCCTGGTCGAATCCGCCGAACACGCCACCCGCCTCCTAGGCGGCCGCTTCCCCACCACCATCTAAAACACACACGCAACCCCGCGTGCCTCCGCGCGGAGCGCGGAGGCACGCGGGTGTTGATCAGGGTTGGCCGCCGCCTTGCCAGTTGCCGTTGGACGGGGTGGAGCCGTTGGACCAGCCGCCGTTCTGCGGGGCACCGTGAGTGGCTGGGTGCTGTTCACCCGGCTGGGGTTGGTAGCCGTGCTGGGGTTGGTAGCCGGGCTGGGGCTCGTAACCAGCATCAGCCGGGTAGGCCGTCGTACCGTTCGAGCCGGTCGCCGACTTCTTGATCATGTCTCGGTCGAACAGGTTGCTGAGCGCGCGGCCGGCCATCTCGCGACCCCCGAGGCCGAAAGCGAGGCCGAGGGCGAGCGCCGCACCCGCGAGCACGATCAGCAGCGTGTTGCCGGTCAGCTGGACCGCGATCCCGAGCTGGGTCAGCGCGGCGAACGCGGCGTACACGAGGATCGCGTACTTGCCCACCTTGGCGAGCATCTCGTTGCCGGTGGCACCCCGGATGATCGCGGCGAGGAAGTTCGCGAACAGCGCCGCCAGGCAGATGATCACGATCGCGGCGAAGATCCGTGGGATGTAGCCGAGCATGTCGCTCATGAAGTTCGAGATCTCCGGTACGCCGAGCGCGGAGGCGAACATCGTGAAGCTGATCAGGAACACGAACCAGAACACGACCTTGCCCAGCATCGCCGAAGCGGTCAGCCCCGTGCCGGACCGCTGCAGCACACCGGACACACCGGCCCGCTCCATCCACTGGTCGAACCCGACCCGCCCGAGCAGCTTGCCGACGAGCTTCCCGAGCACCTTGGCGACGAAATAGCCGATCACCAGGATGACGAGACCGCCGAGCAGGTTCGGGACGAACGAGAGAAGCTTGCTGAAGGCATCTTCGAACGGCTGTGTGAAGTCGATCGCTAACGCGGACATCGGACCAACCTTTCCGGAACTGGGCCCGCATCCGCTGCCGCGCACACCGCACACGACCCCGGCACGGGCGGATGCAGTGGTGTCCAGTATCACTCGTACCCTTCGTTGCGCAGGGCAAACGGATGACACCGGCGTGTGACGGCGAAAGGTCCTTGCATAAGGCAAGCACCGTTTCGGAACTACGGTCGTTACCCCGGCTGCTGAACCGATTCAGCGATTTGAGATGCTGCCGGTATGAACGATGTGGTGATCCGCCGCGCCACCAGCGCCGACGTTGCCGGGATCGTCGCGATGATCGCCGACGACCAGCTCGGCGCGACCCGCGAGTCGGTCGACGACCTGACGCCGTACCTGGACGCGTTCGAGCGCATCGACACCGACCCGAACCAGCTGCTGATGGTTGCTGAACGCAACGACGAGCTGGTCGGCACGCTGCAGCTCACGATCATCCCCGGCCTGTCCCGCCGAGGTTCCTCCCGCGGCCTGATCGAAGCCGTCCGCGTCGCCGCCCCCGCCCGCGGCTCCGGCCTCGGTACGACGCTCATCCAATGGGCCATCGAAGAATCCCGGACCCGAGGCTGCACCCTGGTCCAACTGACCTCCGACAAGTCCCGGACCGCCGCCCACCGCTTCTACGACCGCCTCGGCTTCCTCAACACCCATGAAGGTTTCAAACTCAAGCTCACTTGATCTTCGCCCACGGGGCAGCTGTGGGGGATCGCTTCCCGGTCACCGCCGAAGCTGGAGGACCGCCACGTTCGCGAGTACCGCGGCTTTCGCCGTACTGGACATCAGCTGACTCGCTTGGCGGGTGCGACGAAGGTGTTGCAGGAGGAGGGGTTCGTGGAGTCGAAGGCGCGCAGGCTCCAGTAGCCGTGGTTCTTGCGGGAGCCGTGGTCGCGGACCTTGTCCGGGGCGTACTCGTCGCCGGTGTGAGTGACCTGGTCCTCCCACATCTCCAACCGCCAGCCGGTCAGACGGAAAGGCCTTCGGTTCGCGCCGAGGAAGGCCGCGCCGAAGCAACTCGCCTGCAGTTCCAGCCTGCGCTCGTCCTCGAGCCGAACCGCCTTGGACGCTTGCGCATGGCCTGTCCAGTACGTCGTGAGGATCCCGACGGACGTCTGCAGATGATGACCGAACTCGTGCGCCAGCATGGTCTGGAAGTCCACCAGGTCCCAGGTTGCGTCACCGGAGCCGACGAACTCGCCCCACTCGAAGCAGATCGTCCGCGCAGACGGCTCGTAGTACGCATCGGTGTCTGTCGGACCGTCGTCGCAGGCCGCACTCGCCGACTTCGCCCCGACCTTGTACGCGACGACGACCGGACGATCGAAGTAGACGTCCGCGCGGGCTACGACCGGTGCCCAGGCCCGGTACATGCAGTCGACCATGACGCGGGCATACGCCAGAAGCGCGGTCTTGGACTTCGGCGCCGATCCGGGCACCTTGCAGGACACCGCCGGAACCTTGCCCGCCGTGTAGAGCTTGTTCTTGAGGGTCATCGACATCATGTCGATCGAGAGCGTGCTCGACGGTGTCGTCTTCTGCGTCACCGGCGGCGTCGGCCGCGGCGATGCGCCGGCACCTGGTGGCGCGGTCGCGGTGGCTGCCGTCGCCGGGGCCGCGACAGTCGTCACCGTCGATCGCGCAGCGGTTCCGGCAACCAGAGCCACCACCACCACGAGAACCGCCAGCCCGACGGTCCTCACAACCCCACGCACTAGCTCACCTTGCTAGCGGGCGCGGAGAAGGTGTTGCAGGAGGCAGGGCTGGCGGACTTGAAGGCCGGCTGGCCCCAGACCCAGTGGTTCTTGCGGGAGCCGTGGTCGCGGATCTTCTTCGGGTTGTACTCGTCGCCGCTGTGCTGGGTCTCGTACTCCCAGACCTCCAGCTTGGTGCCCTTCAGCCCGAGCGGCTTCTTGTTCGCGCCGAGGAACGCCGCGCCCAGGCAACCCGCCTGGAGTTCGGTACGGCGGCTCCACTCGAGTTCCTCGGCCTTGGTCTTCGCCCAGCCCTCGCGTGACGACGCCGCGGTCAGCATCTCCGTCATGTTCTGAACGTGGTGCCCGTACTCGTGCGCCATCGTGTCCAGCATCCACACGCGGGCGCCGAGCGCGTCGCTGCGGTAGTTCTTCAGATCGTTCTTCCAGCTGATGTTGATGCTCTCGTCGTACGGGCAGTAGTAGGCGACGTTCTCCTCGCCGGAGCACGACGACGCCACGATCGTGCCGCTCTGCAGCACGACCTTGGGCGCGCGGAACTCGTACCCGGCCTTCTTGATCACCGGGGCCCACGCCTGGTTCAAGCACGGCAGGAGGGCCCTGTAGTACTTGAGGATCGCGGATTGGGAGTTCGGCTTGATCGCGGGCTCTTTGCAGGCGACCGAGGCGACCTTGCCGGCCTTGTAGATCTCGTTCTTCTGGAGGCGGACGAGGTCCGGGACGACCGGGGCGGTAACGGTGACGGTGGGGTCCGCGGGGACCGGGAGCGGCGGCTCGGTGTTCTTGACCGAGGGGCGGGCCAGCGGGTTGGCGACGGGGTTGTCGTAGGAGTCGATGAGTTTGAAGCCGCCGATCGTCGCGCCCGTGAGCATGATGACGACGAGGACGGAGAGGGTGACGATGATCGCCTTGGAATAGTGCCGCGGGGGTTTGACCAGCGGCGCGTCGGCGGAGAACTGGGCGCCGGTACGGGACGCCGGTGAGTGCCAGCCGACCGGACGCGATCCGCCGGGGCGACGGGTGCCGGTCAGCGGGGTGAGCGGAGCGCCGGCGAGCGGCGCCGGCGGAGGTGCGCCGTAATCGCCGGCCGCGTCAGGATCCGTCGGGAGCGGCTGTGCCGTCCGGCGCGCAGCCGGGTTGACGGTGCCGTGGAGCTCGCGAGCCTTGCCGAGACTGCCCGGCAGCTGGCGGCTCAGAGTGAGGGGACGCAGGCCCGCGCGGCTGCCGTCTGGCAGGACGTCACCGGCGCCGCCGGGCATGAAGTGCCCCGGCTCGGGCGCGCCGGCACCGTCAGGGTGCTCCTCAGGCATCGCTCATCCCCCTCGTTCGTCCGTACCGTCAACTGACCTTCGCGGATGATGCCACGAAAGTGTTGCAGGTGCCCGGGTTGGTGCTCGCGAACCCCTGGTTCATCCAGAGCGCCAGGCTCTTGCCGGAGCCGTTGTTCCGGACCTTGTCCTCGGCGTGCTCGTCACCGCCGTGCTGGATCAGCAGGGTCCATTGCCGCAGCAGCTCGCCGCGCAGCGGGAAGCTGGCCTTGGCCGCGCCGAAGAAGACCGCCGAGAAACAGCTCGCCTGCAGCGCCGCCCGCCGGTCCTGTTCCAGCTGGCCTGCCTTGTTCGCCGCGGTGTCCCGCAGGTTGCCGGACGCTTCGAAGATGCCGACCAGGTTCTGCAGGTGGGCGCCGTACACGAAGCCCATCGACTCGGCCATCTGGACCCGGGCCAACGCCTTGTTCTTCGGGTACTCGTCCATCAGGTCCTGCCACGGCATCGTCACGCTGCCGCCCTGGTCGTCCTGGCAGTACGACGAGACGTCCTTCTGGAAGCCGCACGCCGTCTCGTCGCCCTCGTCGAACACGATCAGCCGCGGCGACCGGAACTCGAACCCGGCCTTGGTCACGATCGGCTTCCACGCCTTGTCCATGCAGGCGATCAGGGCCTGGTAGTAGGAGTAGACGTTCTCCTTCGAGGTCGGCCGGTACGCCGGCTCCTGGCACTTCACCGCCGGCAGCTTCCCGGCCGTGTAGAACGGGTTCTGCCTGACCACCTCGGCATCCGGCTTCGGCTTGCCGGCCGGCACGGCCGCGCCGTTGCTCGGCCGGACCGACGGCGTGCCCATCGGGTTGGCGACCAGGTCGTCGTACGACGAGAGCAGTTGCGTGGCGAGCGCGATGCCGCCACCGGTGATCAGGAGGCCGACGACCACGATGGCCGCGACCGTGATCTTGGATCGCTTCTTCGGGACGAACGGGATCGGCTCGGGGTGGAAGACCGCCTGGTACGCCGCGGCCGCCGGGTCGTCGGGCGGCGGTGGGCCGAGCCGGCTGCCGGTCAGGGTCGTACGCTTCGACTCGATCCGTGACCCGCGCAGAACCGGCGCCGCGTCCGGAGCGTCCCCGCTCAGCCGCGGCGTCGGCGCGGCCAGCGGGGTAGACCCACGCTGCGGTTCCCCGTCGGCCGGGCTGTTGTGCCCCTCGCCGCCGGGCAGAAAATGGCCAGGCCTAGGCGCTGGCTTGTCCGCCATGCTTCCCCGCTTCTCCCCAGTACCGGACTCCGCCGGTCCCACCCACTCGTCAGAAACGGCCGGGACACCCCCTGTCCCAGACCGACGAGCGATATTAAGCGCTGGACGAACGTCGCGGGAACCGGCCTGCAGCTTTTGACACCGTTTCGCGACCCGGTCCTGCCGGGAGACTTACTCCGGGTAACCATGAACAGAGGAGCAGCGCATGAACGTCCTGGACACCTTTGCCCTAACGGGCAAGCGGGCCTTGATCACCGGCGGGAACCGCGGTCTCGGGCGGGCCTTCGCGCTCGCCTTGGCCGAGGCCGGCGCCGACGTCGCGATCGCCGCCCGGGACGCCGAGCGGAACACCGCGGTCGCCGGCGAGATCGAGGCCCGCGGCCGGCGCGGTCTCGCCATCCAGGCCGACATCACAGCTCCGGACGACGTACGGCGCCTGGTCGCCGACGTGACCGCGGAACTCGGCGGGATCGACATCCTGGTCAACAACGCCGGAATCGCGATCCACCGCCCGGCCCTCGACATACCGCCGGAGGAGTGGCAGCAGGTCATCGACCTCAACCTGACCGCGCTGTGGAACTGCAGTACGGCGGTCGCCCCCGGCATGATCGAGGCCGGCGGTGGCGTGATCGTCAACGTCGGCAGCATGTCCGCCGGGATCGTGAACCGTCCGCAGTGGCAGGCGTCGTACAACGCGTCGAAGGCCGCCGTACACCACCTGACCCGCAGCCTGGCCGCCGAGTGGGCACCCCATGGCATCCGCGTCAACGCGCTGGCCCCCGGTTACGTGAAGACCGACATGTCCCCCGTCGACCAGCCCGAGTTCCGCCAGAACTGGATCCTGGACGCCCCGCTCCAGCGCTACGCCACCCCCGAGGAGATCGCTCCGTCCGTCGTCTACCTCGCCAGCCCCGCGTCCTCCTTCATGACCGGCAGCGTCCTCTTGATCGATGGCGGATATTCCGTCTTCTGACGCGATGCGACTCTCGAAGGGGGAGACGGCATCCCGATCGAGGTTCTTCCGGGCTCGTGCCGAAGTGTGATTGGTGCAGTACGACAGGAGGTGTCCGGCGATCGAGTCGGGAGACGCGGTGGGCTCAGGCGGGGAGCGGCGGGCAGTGGGCGTATACGTCCTGTCGATCTGCACCCAGGCAAGCGACGCGGAAACCCGTTTGCGGTGCGGGGGTGGGGTTGTTTGGGTGGGGGAATGGTGGAACTGCGCAGGGATGGGTATCCGCGGTCGAACAAGTACGACGCTGACTGGGTGCTGGGTGGGGACATGGGCCCGCATCCCTTGTGGTTGCTGGAAGATCTCGCGCGGGACCTCGACCTGCGGCCGGGGATGCGGGTGCTGGACCTCGGGTCCGGGAAGGGCACGACCTCGGTGTTCCTGGCGAAGGAGTACGGCGTTGAGGTGTGGGCCGCGGACCTGTGGATCGACCCGAGCGACGCGGCCGCGAACATCGCGTCGCAGGGCGTCGACGGCGTGGTGACCCTGAAGGCCGAGGCGCATACCCTGCCGTTCGCGCGGGAGTTCTTCGACGCGATCGTGTGCGTCGACGCGTACGAGTACTTCGGCACCGCGGACACCTACCTCGCCTACCTCACCAGCTTCCTCAAGCCGGGCGGCCAGCTCGGCGTCGCCACCCCCGCGCTGCGCGCGGAGATCCGCGACCTCGGCTTCATCCCCGACCACATCAAGAAGGTCGTCGGCGGGGAGGCGCTCGCCTGGCACACCGCGGACTGGTGGCGGTTCCAGTGGGAGATCACCGACCTCGTCGAGGTCACCGCCGCACGGCTGCAGGAGTCCGGCTGGGACGACTGGCTCACCTGGTCCCGCGCGGTCTCGGCGTACCGGGGTGAGCGGGAGGGCACCCTCGACATGGTCGAGTCCGACCAGGGCGAGTACCTGACCTTCGCGATCCTCGCCGCCCGCAAATCCTGAACCCGGCTCGCTCGTCGGCCAGACGTAGGGGATGCTGGGGGCATGAGTTGGGCTGTCTACGCGATGCGAGGGCCAGGAGGCGTACGTCGCCTCGACGACATTCCCGACGGCTATGAGCCACCATCGGTCGGTACGTCGGCCGACGTGGTGGCCATTGTCCGTGAGCTGGTGCCCGACGTGGACGCGAGCAAACCGTCCTGGCTGGCGCTGCGAAGTCCGGAGTACGACGTCGAGATGACGATCGGCAAGGGTGTCGAGGTCCGCGACATCACGTTCTACCTGAACGACGGTCCGCGCTCGATCCCGCTCGTGATGGAGATCAGCCACCGTCTCGGCGTCACGCCGTACGACACCGAGTCGGGCAACTTCCTCACCGAGGAGTCCCGGCCGCCGGTCCCGCCGCCGATGACGGCCGACGAGATCAAGATGAACAAGCCGAAGTGGTGGAAGTTCGGCCGCAGCTGACACCCCGTGGTGCACCGGCCGGTTTCCGCGCGGGTTAGCCGACCACGCTGATCCAAGACCTGCTCGGCCGGTTGATCACGCCTCGTGGGTGGCGACGAGGGTGCCGATCTTGTTGATCCGGTGCTCGGGGTTGCCGAGGTCGTCGGACCAGAAGTTGCCGGCGGCGTGGTCCTCCGGGGTGGCGCAGGTGGAGATCGTGATCATCGCCTGCGTCGGCGTCACGCCCGGGCGTCCCGGTACGGCGGCGTTCTGCTGAGCCTTCTCGGCCGGCTTCCGGAACGAGATCGTCATCGTCCGGTTCACCACGTAGTCGTACACGGTCCCGCCCACGGTGATCAGGATGTGGTCCCCGTTCACCATCTCCGGCACCTGCCCCAACGGCCGCCCGTGGCTGGTCCGATGCCCGGTGATGATGAAGTTCCCGATCTGTCCCGGTCCCACTCCACCCGCCGGGCCGCGCGGACTGGCCGCGACGCCCCGGTCCTGGATGCGCGTCCCGGCTCGATCGTCCGCCGTCCCCGGGTAGGCCACCACCCGCAACCCGCGTACCCCGACCGCCGGAATCGCCATACTCACCGGCCCGGACACCGTGGGTTTGGGGGTCGGCTTCCGTGTCGGCGTTTCGGCGGGGCTGCTGGGCGCGGTGGTGGGCGGCGCGGAGGTCCGTGCGGTGGATCGCGTGGGGGCGGGCGACGAGTCGGCGGTGGGCGCCACATCACTGCACCCAACCAGCCCCACCACCAGAACCAGCCCTACCGCCAGCCTCACCCTCCGACGGTAAGCGACTCCACCGAAAACCGCCCGAAAGTTCAGTCCAGCAGCGTGAGCGTGGCCGACCCGAGACGGAGAGTGCCGTCGCTCAGCGGGGTGGTGCGGACGCCGCCGTGCCCCCGGAGAGCTTTCATGGCGCCAGGCGCCAGTACGACGTCCATCCACGCGCACGGATTGGCGGGCCGATAAGCCTGGAAATCCACCGCGCCGGACCCCGAGTCGAGGCTGAACCGACGACCCGGACTGCCAGGGTGCGAGGCCAGCGTGTCGATCGGGAACCCGCGCAAGACAATGTTGCGACGCATGAGATGCGGGTCCGGCGGTGTCGCGAGATCGAGCGCGCGGGCCAGCTCGTCCAGGGACGCTGCGTCCACAAAGGTCACCGCCGCGTTCCGGTGCACCTTTTGGCCGAAGTACCGGTCCCCCACGATGCCGAGCCCCGCACGCACCTCGACCTCGGACCGGCCCACCGACTCGGGATCCGGCTGCGGACCGTCCTGCGGCCGGCCCTCGAACGCATGCATCCGCGAGACCACGAGCGCGACGATCTCGACCGGAATGCCCACCCGATCAACAGTACGGCCCGTCAGCCCAGGTCAGCGGATCGAGCAGCCGGTGGAAGTCCAGGCGGCGCTGGTCGGGGTGGGGGAGGCCGTATGAGGTGAGGAACGGGGCGGGGTCGGTCGACCACTCGTCGTGGATCTGGATGGTGGCGAGCGCCAGATCGAGGTACCGGTCGGTGATCCCGAGGCGGCCGAGGTCGATCAGCCCGGTGACCTCCAGCGTCGACGGGTCGAAGAGCACGTTCGGCAGGCAGAGGTCGCCATGGCAGACGACCAGCTCCTGGACCGATTCGATATAGGGGCTCTCGGCAACAACCCGCTCGAGCAGCTCTGCCGGCTCGAGCTTCCGCCACTCGTCGGTGAGGAACGCCGGATTCACCGCACCCCGCCGTACGACGTCCTCCGCGAGCGCCACCACCGACGCGAGCGGACGCTCGAACGGGCAGCCGGTCAGCGAATGCAGCTCCCGCAACACCCGCCCGAGACTGGCCATCGCGCGCACCCGGTCCTCAACAGCCAGCGAGTCCCCCGGGACGCCCGGCACCGCTGTCGTCATCAGGCACGCACTGTCCGCCGACTCGACCCAGTCCACGACCGTCGCGCCGGGAATCGCCGTTCCCGCGAGCCACTCGACCCGGTCCCGCTCATCTCGCAGAGCCCGCACCCCGTCCGCCCCGCAGCGCTTGGCGAACACGTCGCCCCGGCGGAACACGTCAGCGCCGGACTCCCCGATCGTCACCCGTTCCCAGCCCTTCAACCAGGAACCACCTTCGACGAGTCGCGGACGATGAGCTGCCACGGAAAGTCGAACACCTCGCCAGGTGCGCCTTCACGGTCGGTCAGCCGCCCGACGATGATCCGGGCCAGCGCCCCGTTGAACCCCACCGGCCCGACGGTCGACAACGACGGATCCAGATGCTCACCCTCCGGCGTGTTGCCGACACCGACCACGGCCAGATCCCGAGGTACGTCGATCCGGAGCCGATGCGCCGCGCGGACGACGGCGATCGCGGCGAAGTCCGTCGTGCAGTAGATCGCCGTCGGGCGGTCCGGCTTGCTCAGCAGGGCCATCGCGGCGCGGTAGGCGCCCTCCGGGTGCCGTTCGAAGATCGCGATGTCGTCCTCGCGGATCGGTTTGCCGGCCGACCGCAGCGAGTTCAGGTACGCGTCGAAGCGGGCGAAGCCCGAGGTCCGCGAGGTGAGCGCACCGACCCGGTCGTGGTGTTCCAGCAGGTGCTCGACGGCCAAATGGCAGCGCGGCTCGGCGCCGGACCGGATCACGTCGAAACCGCGCGGCTCGAGCGTCTCGCTGAACGCCACGATCTGCACACCCTGCGCCGCGAACGCCTCCAGTTCGGCGATCTGCTCGGGGTCCGCGCTGACGCTGTCGATGAAGATCACGTCCGGCGTCCGGTTCGAGAGCACGGTCCGCCAGTCGCCGTCGGCGACGATCAGCGCGGTCTTCCCGTACGGGCCGACCGCCGTACTGACCGTGGCCGCGACCGCCTGCGACCACGGGTCGGCGAGCACGCTCAGCGAGAGCAGGACCAGGTCCGACTTGCCGGTGCGGATCGCGCGGGCCGCGTCGTTGCGCCGGTAACCGAGGCGGGTCGCGGCCTCCCGGACCCGGTCGGCGGTCGAGTCCTTGATGGTGTGGCTGCGATGCCGCCCGGACAACACGTAGGACACGGTCGCGACCGAGACACCCGCTTCTTTCGCGACCATCCGCAGCGTCGGCCGGTCCTGCGTGCGCCCCATCGCCATGCGGTCGATTCTCGCAGACCGTCAGCCTTTGACGGCTCCGGTGATGACGCCCTTGGTGAAGTGTCGCTGCAGGAACGGGTACAGCAGCACGATCGGCACCAGTGCGACCACCACCACGGCCATCTGCAGCGACTGCGGCTGCGGCAGCGGTTCCACCCCGAGTTGGTCCGCCGACAGCGACTTGCCCTGCAGTACGTACGTCCGCAGGATCACCTGAACCGGCCATTTCGAGGTGTCGTTGAGGTACAGCAGCGCGTTGAAGAAGGCGTTCCAGAAGCCGACCGCGTAGAACAGCCCGACCACCGCGATCACCGCCTTCGACAGCGGCATCACGATCCGGCGCAGGATGGTGAAGTCGCTCGCGCCGTCGATCCGCGCGCTCTCCAGCAGTTCGCCCGGCACATTCATGAAGAAGGTACGCAGGACAACGAAGTTGAACGCGCCGAGCGCACCGGGCAGGATCAGCGACCACAGGCTGTCCAGCAGCCCGAGTTGCTTCACCACCAGGAACATCGGGATGATCCCGGGCGCGAACAGCAACGTGAACAACACCATCAGCAGCACCGGCCGTCCGAACAGCACCGGCCGGGATGTCGCGTAGGCCAAGGCGATCGTGACCGCGACGGCGATCGCCGTACCGACGACCGTGACGAAAACGCTGACCAGGATCGCTCGTCCCATCAGCCCGCCGCTGAACAAGGTCTGGTACGCCTTGATCGTCGGATGTGACGGCCACAGGACGTACCCGCCGGCGTCGATGATGTCCTGATCGCTGGCCAGCGACGTGGAGATCACCACCAGGATCGGAATCACGATCACCAGCGCGAATCCACCCAGGACGAGGGCCTTGATCGCCTGGTAGCCCGGCGACGGATTCTCTTTCCACACAGGTCTCATGAGCGCCTCTGGAAGATCCCCGGCTCACCGAGCCGATGAGCGAGCGAGTTCGCGCCCCACAGAAGCAGCGCGCCGACCACACCCTTGGCCAGACCGGCCGCGGCTCCACTGCTCCAGTCGCCGCCGACGACACCCGCGTAGTACGTGAAGGTGTCGAGTACTTCGGCCGCACCCGGGCCGACGGAATCGCGTTGCAGGATGAACTGCTCGAAGCCGACGCTCAGGATGTCGCCGATCCGCAGGATCAGCAGCAGCACAATGACGGTCCGCAGCGAGGGCAGTGTGATGTGCCAGAGCCGGCGCCAGCGGCCGGCCCCGTCGGCCGCGGCCGCCTCGTACAGCGAGACGTCCACGGTGGTCAGCGCGGCCAGGAAGATGATCATCGCCCAGCCTGCGTCCTTCCAGATCAGCTGTGCGACCACCAGCAGCGGGAAGGTGTCCGGGTTGGTCATGAACGGGATCGGATCCAGCCCGGCCTGCCGGAGCAGGTTGTTCAGGAACCCCGCCCCACCCAGCGACTGCTGGAACAACGTCACGACCAGCACCCAGGACAGGAAGTGCGGCAGGTAGGCGATGGTCTGGAACCAGCGCCGGACCCGGTTGCTGACCAGCGAGTCCACGATCAGCGCCAGCCCGATCGGCACCGGGAAGAACAACAGCAACTGCACCGCGGCCAGCACCAAGGTGTTACGCAGCGCGTCCCAGAAGTCCGGGTTGTCGTAGAGATTGACGAAGTTCTGCAGCCCGTTCCACTCGCTGTGCATGATGCCGAGGTACGGCTGGAAGTCCTGGAACGCGACCACGTTGCCGAGCACCGGCAGGTAGAAGAACACCAGCAGGAACACGACCCCCGGGATCATCAGCAGCACCATCTGCCAGTCCCGGCGCCATTTCACCGCGAACGGCAGACCGCTCTTGACCCGCGTCGTCGAGGAGGCTCGCTTCAGCATCACTCAGGACCCGGTGACCGGCACGCTCGACGGGAGGACGGCGGCGAACTCGTCGCGCATCTTGTCGCCGCCGCCGTTCTTCCAGCGCTTGAGGGCCTCGTCGTACGCGTCCAGCTTCTGCCGGCCGGTGACGATATCGACGATCGTGTCCCGGAACGCCGCGGTGAGCTTCGGGCCGACCTTGCTGCTGGTGTCGGAGTACGTGCCGGCGGTCGGGTTGCGCATCGCGTGCTCGAGCAGCTTCTGCTCGGTCGCGTAGATCTTCTTGGTGTCCTCGGGGAACGCCGGGTTGAAGATGACGCTCTCCGGCGCGGTCATGATCTGCAGCGCACTGACCAGACCCGGCCCCTGCTGCGTTCCGGCCTTCGTCAGCACGGGATTCTTCTGACCGTCCAGCTGGTACTGCTGACCCTCGACGCCGAAGTTCTTCTGCAGGTACTCCTTGGTGCCGAACGGCGCGGACAGGTAGTCCATCAGCGCGAGCAACTCACGGATCCGGCCCTCGTCGGTCTTCTTGAACGGCGTGAACCCGACGGTGCCGTAGCCCATGTCGTACACCGGCTTCGCCTTGCCGTCGTGGCCGAACGGGATCATCGTGTCGACGAACAGCGTCGGATCCATCGCGCGGAAGTCGGCGGTCGCCCGCGGGCCCACCGTGACCTGCGCGGCGATCTGGCCGTTCACGGTCTTCGGGGTGGCGTCGGCCAGGTTCAGGTCGGGGTAGAAGACCTTCGCGGCCCACAGCTTGGCGGCGTACTCGACCGCGGCCTTGTAGTTGTCGGTCTCGTACAGGTAGGTCAGCGAGCGATCCTGGTTCACCCGCCAGCCGTTCGGGGCGCCGAACCACTCGCCGAACATGTGCAGCATGTTGATGATCGCTGGCTCGAGCGCGTAGTTGGTGCCGTTGGTGAGCTCCTTGCACTTGGCAAAGAACTCGTCCGCCGTGCTGCACTGCAGGCCGCCGACCTTCTGCCAGGTGCGCGGATTGCCCATCATCACCTGGCCGAACGGCGTGGACGGGATCGGCGCGCCCCAGATCTTGCCGTTCACCACCGCGGTCCGCCACGACGCCGGCTTCAGCGCGGCGAGGTTCGGATACTCGAGGACGGCGTCACCTGAGAGGTACTTCGTCAGGTCCTGGAACTTGGCCTCCAGCATCGGGCCGATGTTCGGGATGCCCTGGTTCGGCGGCAGCCACATCAGGTCCGGCAGCGAGTCGCTGGCCAGCAGCGTGGCGAACTTCTCCGGGTAGCCCGGGTCGGTGCCGATGGTCAGCCGCAACTCGGCGCCGAGTGCCTGGTTCAGCGACTGCCACATCGGGTTGCTGCCCATCGGCGGCGGAGGCGTCGCGAACGTCTCGGTCAGCGCAGTCACCGCGTTCTTCAGCGGCGGCGCCTTCACACTCGCGGTCGCGTCCGGCGGGAAGCGCAGGAACCCGGGCTCGAGCCCCGACTCCGCCCCGGCCAGATCCGGTCGCACGCCCTCGAACGGCTTGTACGTCGGCAGCGCCAGGTCGCCCGACGCCTTCGCACCACCGTTCGCCGTACCACCGTCACCACAGGCCGCGAGCGTGGGACCGGCGACAGCCGCCCCGACCACGGCACCGCCCAACTGAAGGAATCGCCGACGACTGACCATAGCTGCTCCAAGTTCTCGACAAGTGCTCACTAACGCACACTTAAACGTTAACCGGGACCGTAAGCCCCCTCCACCCATCGATGCAAGGCGTGAACCACGAAAAGACCGGCGACCGCGGAACTCGAGAACCCGCGGCCGCCGGCCGGATGTGTGACCTACCGGGTGATCAGCAGCGCACCAGCAGGCTGGTGAGCGCGTGGCAGGTGCGGCTGGCCTTGTCGTTGCTCGCGACCGGGTCGGTCGGCGAGCTGCCCGTGCGCTGTGCCGTGGCAAGCAGCGGGCCGATCGTGAGGAGGCCGGCGTCGGCGGCGAACGTCCGCGTCACGCCGGCGCCACTCGCCAGCGAAGCGACGTCGCAGTTCACCGTCTTGGTCGTCCCCACCCGGGTGCAGTTTCCGCCGGCGTACACGAGCCGGGTCGGGTAGGCACCGACCACCCGTACGCCGGTGGCCGCCGAGGGACCGTTGTTCTTGATCGTGACCGTGTAGGTGATCCGCGAGATGAGCAGCGTCCGTACCGACGCGGTCATGCTGACCGCTACGTCGGCGTCCATGGTCCCTTGCTCGATCGTGAGCGCCGGTCCGTCGAAGATCTCGAACGCGTAGTTCTCCCCGATGAACTGGTGCTGCAGCGTCATCGTCCCGGCCGGAGCGTCGTCCTTGACCTTGAACGTCCACGTCACCGACCTGGACTCACCGGGCGGGATGTCGCCCAGCCCGGACCGGTAGCTGCTGCCCAACTGGTCACAGGCGACGGCCCCCGCGCACCCCACCAGGTCGACCAGGCCGGGCAGCGATGCCGGCTCCTTCGCGTACATCCCCGCCTTCGATCCCAGAATGCTGAAGTCGCGGTCGTTCGACAGCGTCTGGGTGACCGTGAAGGTCTGCCCAGGAGCGACCGACGTCGTACTGACCTCGATCACACTCGACGGTGGCGCGGCCGCCGCCACCTGGGTGCCGGCCACCAGGCCCGCACCCACCAGCGCCGTTACCAGCGCAGCACGAAACGTCCTCAAAGCACGCACAGTAAAGCCCCCCACTTCAATGAACCCCAGACATGCTTCTGCCCCCACAGAACCGCCGACGGCGGTGAGAAGAGTATGGAGTCCTTTCGGGGCCCCGCACAACCACTCAGCGCTACCAGTGCCGGACTCAGAGTCGGGCCAGCAGCTCCTCGACGCGCATCGACCGGCCGGTCCGGCGGTGGTCCTCCCACTTCGCCCGCGACATCACGCCGTTGATGAGGGCAACCGCCTCCTCGAGTTCCTCTTCCAGGTAAGGGTTCGCGATCTCCAGCCGCTCACCCATCGCCTCCTCGGCGCCGAAGAGGTGTGCGGCTCCGACCAGATCACCCTCCCGAATGAGGATGTTCATCGCGGTGTTGGCGAACGCCAGCATCAGACTCGGGCTGCCCATGGCGAGGATGGTCTTGGCCAGCTCACGGACCAGTTCGCCCGCCTCGACGACCCGGCCGGAGACCACGAGGAGGAAGGCCAGGTTCTGCCCCTGTACGGCGGCTTCGTACACGTCACCGAGCGCCTCGTACAGCGCGAGCGACTCGCGCAGCAGCGCCTCGGCGCGCTCGAGCCGGTCCAGTTCCTCCTCGATGCCACCCAGGTGGCCGAGGACCCGGGCCAGCCGGCTCTTGTCATCAAGGTGGCGATGCAAGTCGAGCGCTTCCACGAGAGTGCGCTCGGCCGCGTGGAGTTCGCCTTGCTGACGTTGCGTCGTACCAAGGAGAGCCATGGCATAGGCGATGCCGGGGCGGTCGTCCAGAGCTCTGGACATCTCGAGACTTCGCAGCGCGATCTCGTAGGCCCGATCCGTTTCGCCCTGGAGGAGAAGGAGATTGCCGAGTCCACGCAGGCAGGCGGCGAGGTCCGCCGACCGATGGGAGGACTGCGCGACGACCTGCTCGTGCCACCGCCGGCTCTCGGCGATGTAGCCCGCCATCAGCCAGGCCCAGCCGAGGGCCGCGCAGAGACGTCGGCTCGTCGGGATGTCGGCCGAGGTCGACCAGGTCAGCGCGGTGCGGAAGTTGCCGAGCTCGGACTCGGCCAGTTCGAGGGCCGTGTTGTGCCGGGATTCCCGCAGGGCTTGGAGATTCTCGGCGACGCCGGCGTAGTACGACGCGTGGGCCGCACGCACCGCATCGGCCTCGTCGGTGGCCTCCAGTTCGTCGCCGGCGTACTGCCGGATCGTCTGCAGCAGCCCGATCCGGCTGCGCCCCTCCGGACCCTCGGAGATGGTGATCAGGTTGGCGTCGTTCAGTTCCGCAACCGCGTCGAGCGGATCCTCGGCGTCGCAGGCGACGGCGGTGATCGCGGCCAAGTCGGCGCCGCCGGAGAAGACGGCGAGGCGGCGGAAGATGCGGCGATGCTCAGGACTGAGGAGCTCGTAGGACCAGGCGATCGTGTCGCGCAACGTCCGCTGCCGGTCCGGTGTGACGCTGCTCGTGGAGGCGATGTCGAGCCTCTGGTCGATGCGACCGAGCAGCTCGCTGACGCTGAGCACACGGACGCGCGGAGCACACAACTCGATAGCCAGCGGCAGTCCGTCCAGGTGACGGCAGATGGCCACCACGTCGGCGACGTTGGCCGGGCTGAGAGTGAATCGAGGCTGAACCGCCTGCGCGCGTTGCACGAACAGCTGTACGGCGGGCGAGTCCTCGGCGACCGTGTTCAGGGGCATCACCGGATGCTGGTGCTCGGCCATCAGCCCGAGCGGCCGCCGCGACGTCGCGACGACTTCGACCTGCGGCGCCCGTTCGATGATCTGGGCAACGACCGTGCCGGCACCGTCCACCTGCTCCAGGTTGTCGAGGACCAGCAACAGCGCACGATTCGCCAGGTACGACGTCAGCCGCGCGGGACTGCGCTCGCGCGGGGGTACGTCGAGAACCTCGGCGATCGACGTCCACATCACCTGCTCCGACGTCACCGCCGCGAGCGGCACGAAATACACGCCGCCGGGGAACTGGTTCGTCAGCTCGGCGGCCACGGACATCGCGAGTCGCGTCTTGCCCGCACCGCCGGGCCCGGTGAGGGTGACCAGCCGGATCTCCGGTTGACGGATCAACCCGGTCAGGCGCGCGAGGTCGGGTTCCCTTCCCAGCAAGGGATTCGCGGGCACCGGGAGACTGCTCGCCGTCCCGACGGTGCGGGGCGGAGGAAAGTCCTGCTCGAGACCCGCGACCGTTACCTGGAACAGGTGCTCAGGCTCGGGAATGTCCTTCAGATGGTGCATGCCGAGATCACGCAACGACGCACCCTGGGGCAGTCGCGCCACGTCGCCGGTCGCCGCGGAGATCACCACCTGACCGCCGTGCGCGGACCCCGCGATCCGCGCCGCCAGGTGGACGTCCATGCCCCAGTAGTCGTCCTCGTACACGCCCGGCGTACCGGTGTGGATCCCCATCCGCACCCGTAACCGCTCCCCGCCCGGCCACCGGTTCCCCGCCAGCCGCCGCTGACCCTCGACCGCCGCCCCGACCGCGCTGTCGGCCGACGGGAAGACCACGAAGAAGCTGTCCCCCTCAGTCCCGAGCTCGATCCCGCCGTACTCGCCCCACACTCCGCGAAGAATCCCGCGATGCCCCTTCAATGCCTCCAGATACTGCTCCCCCAACCGGCGCAGCAGCATGGTCGAGCCCTCGATGTCCGTGAACACCATCGAGACCGTCCCCGCCGGCAATCCCCCACCCACACCGCCAGTCTCGACCACCGGATCGCGCCACGTCGAGAACCATCGGTGGACTTCGTTTTGTGGATGGACCCTTCGCCACCGTTGTTGCCGCCGTACCGACCGCCGCGAGACCGTAGAAGGGCACCGCCGGAAATCCCCCCTCCGGCATTGCATTGTGCTTGGCCGCACAATTCAGAAGAGCCCGTCGCATCCCCCCGCGGTCGGGCTCTTCGTCTGTCTCAGCTGTGCGCGGCGACGTACCCGCCCTGGCCCGGGTACCGGAACCTGACCACGGCGCCCGGGATCGGGCCGGGCCA
Organism: Kribbella sp. NPDC050241; assembly: GCF_044459685.1. Classification (NCBI taxonomy): domain Bacteria; kingdom Bacillati; phylum Actinomycetota; class Actinomycetes; order Propionibacteriales; family Kribbellaceae; genus Kribbella; species Kribbella sp. NPDC050241. Next base: position 953,937 of record NZ_JBITJE010000002.1, on the reverse strand, counting down.
CGGGGACTGGTCGACTCGGCGGTAGGCGTAGAAGCCGTCCTTGACCGTCGCGACGCCGACGTGGCCGGGTGCACTGTCCCGATATCAACGCATCGGCGCCGGCAACGGGTTGCACGGCCGATCAGCGATTCGTGACCTCGAAGGCCACGACAGCCGCGGCGACCGCGACATTGAGGGATTCGACACCGGCGTGCAGCGGGATCTGGAGGTCGGAGTCGGTCGACACCGTGATGCCGTTGGTCTCGCCGCCGAGGACGTAGACGGCGCGCGGCGCGAGCTCGGCCTTGAACAGGGAGTCGTGCGACCGGGCCGACAAGCCGTACACGTGGTAGCCGGCCGTGCGCAGCAGGTCGACGGCCGCCTTCGCGGTCGAGGTGTTCACGATCGGGGCCTGGAACGCGATCCCGGCCGACGCCTTGATCACCAGCGGCCCGACGTGCGGCGTCCCGGCGCGCGGCAGGATCACGCCGTCGAAGCCGGCTCCGGTCGCGGTCCGCAGGATCATCCCGACGTTGCCCGGGTTCGTGACGCCGTCCAGCAGGAAGACGTTCGTCGGGCGGCGGCCGCGCGCCCGGACGAACTCCTCCAGCGGCGTCATCCGCGGCGCGTCGACATCGGCGACCACACCCTGGTCGTGCTTGCCGTTCCCAGCCAGCCACTTCACCCGGCTGGCCGTCGCGCGCTCGACCGGCGTCCCGTACTTGTCCGCGGCGCGCAGGATCTCCTGCAGCGAACCGCCGGTGGCGTTGTCCGCCACCACCACCTTCGCCACCGACAGAGCGGGATCGTGCAGCGCCTCGAGCACGGGCTTGCGCCCGTAGATCGTGATCCACTTGTCCCGCGGTGACCTCTTCGAATCCACCCGCTTACGGTACGCCGTTCAGCCGGCCGGGTTGGTCGCCTTCCCATCCAGCCACAGGGTGTCCGACGGGTCCCGGTGGGTGCCGGTGCTGCCGACGTGCTTGTCGCTGATCCCCGGGCCGTTCTTGATCACGTGCACCAGCGCCATCGCGTGCCCGCGGCCGAGGTCGTAGTCGGCCTTCAGCCAGTCACAGATCACGCCGGCCTTCACGCCCGGAGCGTCGTACCCGCGCTCCTTCGCCTGGTCGACCAGCGCCCGCGGGGTCAGGCCGGTCTTCTCCTCGATCTTGTCCAAGTACGCCTGGAACGACATCGCTGCAGCCTCCTCGTGATCGGCGCCTCCTGCGCCGTACATCACTGCGTCGAGCGACCGAGCCGGAATTCGACAGGATCACTCGTCGGAGTTCAGGCCGTACTTGCGCAGCGCCGCGTTGAGTCTGCCCTGGTTGTGCGCCTCGACCAGCTCGAGGGACAGCTGCCGCAGCTTGACGTTGGTGTCCTGGGAGCAGCGCTTGAGTACGTCGAACGCCACTGAGGCGGTGACACCGTACCGGTGCATCAGCACCCCCTGGGCCTGACCGATGACGGTCCGGGTGCCGAGCGCCGTCCGCAACTGCTCGATCAGCGTTCGGCTGTCGTTGAACAGCTGCACGTTGTCGAACGCAACCCCGGCATGCATGGCGAACATCAGCACGATGTCGTACGACGTACTGCCGAACGCATCCGGCTTGGCCGAGAACAGGCTGAACGCGGCCGCTGCGTCACCCCCGGCAGGCAGCGGAAGGAACAGGCAGCTGCGATAGCCGGCGTTGATCGCCGCGGCACTGAACTCGGGCCACCGGTGATCGGCGGCCAGGTCGCCGATCCGGCGCGGCTCCCCATAGGTGAGCGCGTCGAACAGCGGACCGCCGCCCTTGGTCAGTTGCTCGGCCAGTGTGGACCGGGTCGGCTCTGCCACCGGATCAGCGGTCTTGTGGTACCGCGCCACGATCTCGGCCGAATCGTCGGCGAGCACCGTGATCACGGCCTCCTCGCAGTCCGGCACCGTCAGCACGACCCGGTGCACGAACCGGCCCAGCGTGGTCGGGACGTCATCGTCCTCGACCAGCCGGCTCACTTCGGCCAGTTCCTGCGCCAGCTCGAGAATCCCCTCACCCATAGGACCATCATGCGCCTCCGTTTCTGGGTTCAGAACCCCAGAAGCGGCTAGTCTCGATGAGGTGGACGATCGACTGACCGCGAAGGGCCGGGCGACCCGCGCCCGGATCCTCGCCGCCACGGCCGAACTGGTCCGGCGCAAGGGCGTCACGCGGACCCAGCTGGACGACGTACGCCGGGCCGCCGGCGTGAGCGGATCGCAGCTGACGCACTACTTCCACGACAAGCGGACGCTGATCGACGACGTGATCGCCTGGCAGGCGGAGGCCGTCGCGGACCACGAACCGGCGCTCGACTCGTTCGCCGCCTGGCATCGCTGGGCCGACCAGATCGTCGCGCGGCACACCGGGCGGAAGTTCCAGGGCGGCTGCGATTTCGGCTCGCTCGCCGGGCAACTCGTGGAGTCGAGCCCGCAGACGCGTTCCCACCTGGCAGACGGGTACGGCCGCTGGCTCGACCGCTTCCGGCGCGACCTCACTGGCATGCGTGACCGGGCGCTGCTTCGCGCCGACGCTGACCCGGATGCGCTGGCCAACACCATGCTTGCGGCGATGCAGGGCGGCGTACTGCTGGCTCAGACCCTCCGCCGGGTCGAGCCGCTGCGCGACTCGCTCGACGCCGCCCTCGGCCGCCTCGAGTCCTACGCTCGTTGAAGGCATTGCAGAACTGCGGCCGCTGATCGGTCGATGTCTGACTCGTCAGTCGTCCAGTTGGAGACCGAGATGCGCATCGCCGCCTTGCCCTGCCAGGTGGTGCCCGACATCCAGCAGGTGCCCTCGTCCTGCACCGCGCGGACGACTCGCCGGGTCAGCTCGTCGTCGTCCCCGAAGCGGACCAGGACCTGGTTGAGGACGACCTCGTTGAGTATTGCGAGTTGGTTTGCTGCCAAGGTCTCGGTTTGATTTGCTGCCAAGGTCTCGGCGAAGCGGACGGCCATCGCGTGACACCGGTCGACGATCTCGGCGATCCCCGACCGCCCGAGGGCGCGGATCGCGGCGTACACGGCGAACCCGCGCGCCCGGCGGGAGAACTCCGGATTGAAGTCGAGCGAGTCGCGTTCGCCGTTCTCGTCCTGGATCAGGTACGCCGCCCGGATGGACATGGCGGCCCGATGCGGCTCGGGGTGGGCGCAGAAGACGAGGCCGGAGTCGTACGGGACGTTCAAGGTTTTGTGCGCGTCGGTCGCCCAGGAATCGGCGCAGTCGATGCCGTCGACCAACGGTTGCAGTTTGTCGCTGACGGCTGCCCAGATGCCGAAGGCACCGTCGACATGCACCCAGGCGCCTTTGTCGTGCGCGAGGTCGCAGATCGTTTTGACGGGGTCGAACGCGCCCGTGTTCACGTTGCCGGCCTGGGCGCAGACGATCTGCGGGCCGGCGTCGCTCAGCGCCTCGGCGAGAGCTTCAGGCTTGAGCCGGCCCTGGTCGTCGACGGCGATCGGGACGATGCAGTTCGTGCCCAGGCCGAGGAACCGCAGGGCGCGATCGATCGTGTCGTGCCGCTCGGCCCCGGCCAGCACCCGGATCGCTGGTGCGCCGATCAGGCCGTCTCGCTCGACGTCCCAGCCGGCCCGCCGCAGTACCTCGTGCCGGGCAGCGGCCAGAGCGGTGAAGTTGGCCATCTGAGCGCCGGTGACGAAGCCGACCGACGTACCTCTCGGCAGGCCGAACAGCTCGACCAGCCACTCCGCCGTGACCTCCTCGACCACGGCCGCCGCGGGTGAGGCGGCGTACAGGCCGGCGTTCTGGTCCCAGGTCGTGGTGAGCCAGTCGGCGGCGAGCGAGGCCGGGGTCGCGCCGCCGAACACGAAGCCGAAGAACCGGCCGCTCCCGCTCGGCAGCAGCCCCTCCTCCACGCCTTTGGCCAGGTGCGCGATCACCTCCTGCGGATCCGTCGGGCCTTGCGGCAGCGCTCCCCCGAGTGCTTGCCGCAGTTCGGGCGCAGTTGCGCGCGGGCCGACCCTCCGCTCGGGGAGCCCGGCCAGGTACGTCGTCGCCCGCTCGTACGCCTCGGTCAGCGGGCCATCCCAATCCACCATGTCTCCGTTGTACGCCGGGATCGTGTGATCCAGCGTGTGACGGCACTACAGTTCGGATGCTGAACCGCCAGGCCATCACAATGACTCGCCCGGAGCCCGCTCCCGCGTGCGGCGACGTACCTGCCGCGATTGTGATGGCCTGGGGGTACGAGATCGGAGGGATCAGATGGCGCGAGTGGTGACCGGGAGTCGCTGGGCGGCGATCGTCGGTTATTCCCTGGTCGGCGCGGCCACCCAGCTCGTCTGGCTCAACTTCGCCGGCGTGACCACCGTCGCGGCCGCGCACTACGGCGTCTCGGAGAGCGCGATCGGGTGGCTCGCCCAGGTGTTCCCGCTGCTGTACGTCGTACTCGCGATCCCGTGCGGTCTGATCCTGGACCGGTGGTTCCGGGCCGGGTTGCTTGCCGGCGCGGTCTTGACCGCGGTGGGTGCGCTGGTGCGGCTGATCGGGGACGACTTCGGCTGGCTGCTGGCCGGGCAGATCGTTGCCTCGGTCGCCCAACCGCTCGTGCTGAACGCTGTCACCGGGATCACGGGGCGGTACCTCGAGGAGGACGACCGCCCGACCGGCATCGCCGTCGGCACCGCCAGCATCTTCGCCGGCATGGTGATCGCGTTCTCGCTGGACGCCATCTTCACCACCGGCGACTCGTTGGGGACCATGCTGGCTGTGACCGCGATCTTCTGTGTGGCTGCCGCTGTGGTGCTGATTGTTGCGCTCCGCAACGAAGGCCCGCACTCCGTCGCGGCGGCTGCCCCATCACGTGACCGGAGCGCTCTCAAGATCGCCTGGGGCGACCCGTTGATCCGGCGCCTCTGCGTCCTCGCCCTCTTCCCGTTCGGTGTTTTCGTCGCCATGACCACCTTTGCGCAGGCACTGCTCGAACCGGCCGGCGTCTCCGGCGGTACGGCGAGCACGATCCTGTTGGTGACCGTCGTCGCCGGCGTACTCGGCAGCGCGATCATCCCTGTTGTGGTCGTGCGACGCCGGGCCGAGTCGGCATTGCTGGTCCTGAGTCTGACGGTGACTTCCATCGCCTGCGTCGTACTGGCGCTGGCTCCTGGCGTCCTCACCGGGTTCGTCGCGATCGGGCTGATCGGGTTGCTCCTCCTGCCTGCGCTTCCCATCGTGCTCGAGCTGGTGGAACGTCGTACGGGAGAGGCCGAGGGGACCGCGGCCGGGCTGATCTGGATGTCGGGCAACCTCGGCGGCCTCCTGGTCGCGACCGTGGTGGGTCTGCTGGTCGACTACCCAACGGCGGCTTTCCTGGTGATGGCCGTCATCCCGCTGATCGCCGTACCGGGTGCTCGGGCCCTTCGTCGGCCGATCGACGAACTGCGAGAGCAGCCGCAGCCGTAGCGAGCAGTCCACCGGTGCCTGCGGCAACGAAGGTGACCCGGGCGTCGGTGTGCTCGAGCAGCAGTCCACCTAGGACGTACGACACCCCGGCAGCCAGACCGATAGCGCCGTACAGGTTGCCGAAGACCCGGCTCCGCAGGTGCGGCGGCACGATGCGTTGCAGATGAGTGTTCATCCCCACGTCGACGCCCGCGATACCAAACCCCCGGATCACCTGCATTGCCAACGCGGCCCACACCGCCCAGGCAAGCCCCGTGACCAGGTTCCCCAGACTGCTTACCGCGAACCCGAGCAAGATCAGCGTCGTCATCCGGAACCGGCGCGCGTACCGCGCCAGCACCGCGAACCCGACCACCAGCCCGATCCCGACCCCGGCGTACAACGCAGAGGCCGCCGAGTCCCCCGCGCCCAGCTCGTCCTTGGCGAGGAACACCATCGCGACGTCGTCCACCCCGTTGAACGCCACCGTGGCGAAGAACGCGATCCCGATGACGCGAACCGCCTTCGTCCGCCAGATGTACGTCAGCCCGTCCCGAGCATCCCTGAAGACGCCCGTCTTCACCTCCCCCGAACCCTCAGGCGGCATCTTCGGCAACCGGCTCAGCAGCACCGCCGACACCATGAACGTCGCCGCATCAATCAGCAAGATCCCCCGCACATCCGTCACCAGGAACAACGCGGCCGCAATCAACGGCCCGACTGCCTCCAGTCCGTTCGTCCCCGCCCCTAGCGTCGAGTTCGCCGACTCCAGATCTTCATCCCGCACCAACGCCGGCACCGCACTCCGCGAACTCGCCTGGAACACCTGCGCCACGACACTCCGTACCGCAACCATCACCAGCAACACCGGCAACGGCGGCAATGTGACGGCCATCACGACCACCAGCGCACCCTGCAGTACGTCGCACGTCACCATCACCCGCCGCAGATCGAACCGATCCCCCACCACCCCCGCGAACGCCCCGAACAACCCCGGCGTCAGATCCCCCGCCAGCAACAACAAGGCCACCGCCAGCGCAGCCCCCGTAGAAGCCTCGACGTACAACAACAACGCCACCAGCCCCAGCGAGTCCCCCAGAAACGACACCGCCCGAGCCACCCACAACACCCGAAACCCGCGTGCCTCCCGCAGCACCCCCATCCCCCCACCTCCCATCCCCTAAGATGGTCCAGCAAACACCCGCCGGTGTGGCGCAACTGGCAGCGCACCGCTCTTGTAAAGCGGTGGTTAGGGGTTCGAGTCCCCTCACCGGCTCTCAGACCTGCGAAGGTGCCGTGAGGGCATCCTTTGATGGGTCCAACTGACCGCTTTGGCTACACCGTAGGGCTTTGCGGCTGTTCTCGATCCTGCTGATGGATGCCTCTCAGCGCCTCGACCAACAGGCCCGCCGCCTTCGGATTACGAACTCGGCCGGCGTACCCGTCGACCGTTCACGAGATCCCGGAGTGCCCGAGCTGGTCAGCATTTCTTCTGCGGCGGCTCCCCCGAGTCGGCAACGACCGGTGGCCCGCCTCCAGCCTCACCCGACGGGCTCGGTCAGACTGATCCATTTCCCAGCCAAGTTTCGAGACGATCGCAGTCTGCGCGGGACCAGCTCGCCGTCGATGCGCGTTGAGCGTGAAGGGTGAACCGGCTCCCTCCCCGGGTTCTCGACCGCCATGGGTTAACCAGTCGTGTCTGTTCAACGCCTGGATACTCATGGCAGCCGCCTCCAACTGGTCCCGGGCCTGATCCAAGCACAGGTCCGCAGGTCGCTTGGGATAATCGGGGGATCAGGTCCGAACGCGCGAAGTCAACGCGTGCTGCTGGTGCGCGGGTCATCGGTATCCACATCCGTGGGTAGCCCCGCTAGCTCGACGCGCTTCCGCGAGAGCACCGTTGCGACAGAAGCGGGCAGTGCCCACCCGATCTAGAGCGACTCGCCGGCCACCGGCCAAGCCCGCGAGCGCCGTCAGCTCAACGGCCATTTCGACGATCGTCGAAGGGCTGCGTGCTGGCACGTTGGCAACGGACTGTAACGATCGAACCGCCTGCTCCGATGGTCCATAGGGGAGGGATAGACGATGCGTCGCAATCGCGACGCATACCCGTCCAATCGAACTGCTCGACGGCTCATGGGTCCATGCGAGCTGGGCGTGGTTTGTCAGGGGAGCGCTGGGGAGCGCCAGTTTGGGGGAAGTTGATGCAAGAAATTGGTAGCCGGACGACAAGTTGCGCGTTCGTCGGCGGAGAAGATTCGCGGCGCCGACGCGTAACGAGCGAACGATGACCGCCTCTGATGTCGTCGAGACCATCAGACTTGAGCCCGACGCTGGTCTGGTCAAGAGTCTCGGCGCCAATCACATCCTTGAAACTGCCGTCGCTGACCTCGTCGACAACTGCCTCGACGCTGGAGCGACCAGGGTTGCCATCCATCTCCTGACAGGGCGCGATCGACTGGTGCAGGTCGAGGTGATCGACAACGGCAACGGGATGGACTCGACCGCGGCCGATCTGGCGATGACTCTCGGCCATCAGCGCGAGTACGCGGTCAACGACCTCGGTCACTTCGGCATTGGCATGAAGGCCGCGTCTTTCGGTCATGCCGACGTCCTCACCGTCTGGTCATCCAGGTACGGCGCGACGCCAGTAGGTCGGCGGATCCGTAGGACCGACTTCTCCAAGGACTTCTCCTGCGAAGTGCTGTCTGGACACGCCGCAGCGGATGCTGAAGCCCACCGCAGGCGCGTGACTGGCACGGGCCAGGGAACGTCGGTCGTCTGGACTGAGCTGCGCGGCACTTACCGTGGCGCCAACACCGAGGAGGCCCGCACGTGGATGGCCAACGCGGAGCGCAGCCTTCGGTCTCACCTGGGTGTCACGTTCCATCGCCTCATCGCAAAGAACACCCTCGACATCGAGATCCTGGTCGACGAGTTGGAGTACGCCGACGAAGCCATCGGAACGCCCGTCAAGGCGATCGACCCCTTTGCCTACGCGAGATCTGGTCACCCGGACTACCCGAGGACGATCGTCGCGGAGTCTGGCGGCCAGCGAATAGCGATGCACTGTCACATCTGGCCACCGAAGGTCGACATTCCTGGGTTCCGGATCAACGGCAAGCCTGGCGATCGCTTCCAGGGTTTTTACATCTACAGAAATGATCGGCTTTTGCAAGTGGGCGGATGGTCGGCGATCGCCAACTTCTCGCTGCAGCGGCAGCTTGCCCGGGTGGTGCTCGACGACGAGGCCGCGATCGGGTCTTTCCTGACGATGAACCCGGAGAAGGCCGGCCTTCGGTTCGAGCCAGTCTTCCGGGACGCATTGGCTCACGCCGCAGCGGATGACGGCACCACCTTCGACGCGTATCTGAAAGACGCGGAGGCCTGCTACGTCGAAGGAAACAGACGTATCAGTCGGCGGCAGCCAGTCATTGCACCGGAGAAGGGCTTCGCCCCGAAGCTACGCAAGTCGATCGGCGCAGAGCTCCCGTTGCTTCGATCCGATTCCCTCAACCTCCAGTGGAAGAAGCTTCCCGAGGGCGAATTCATCGACATCGATTTCGGCAACAGCACACTGTGGCTCAATGCCCGCTATCGCTACCTATTCGCTCCCGAGCGCGGAAGCCTGAACGACGCCCCGTTAGTCAAGGCGCTGCTCTTCCTGCTGACACACAACGTCTTCGAAGGCGCACATCTAGGCCCGAAGGACAAGGACAACATCGCGCTGTGGCGCGCGGTCCTCGGTGCCGCAGTCGAGGCCGAAGAGGAAATGCGCGGTGAGTAGCGGGGCATCGAACCTTACCGCGACATCTGAAGGCGCGCGCCACCTGTCGGTAGCGAACGTCGACGTCGTGTGGATGTCGGGAAACCCTGTCGTTCTTCCGATCGTCGGTGTGCCCACGTGCAAACTCGACATCGACCCACCCAACGGGACGGTCACGTTGATCACCGCCTTCACGCCTCCAGAGCCCGACGTTGCGAAGTGGCGCAACATCACCTTTAGGCTGGTCGATTCCGATGATGGAGAACTCGCTGAGCTCAGTGTGACGGTTGAGGACAACCTTCACGGCGCGTACGGTCTCCTCACCAGCGTGGCCGATCAGCTACAACTACACGGAGAGCCCATCGCCTCAGCAGTCGCAACCTCAATCACGAAGCACCGGAACCTCTTCGCCGGCAGGACAGGCCTCAGCAATGAAAAAGAATTGGGACTCTTCGGCGAGCTGCTGATCCTCGAGTTCCTCATCGAACGGATGGGCCCAGGTCATGCCGTCGAGTCCTGGCAGGGTCCGCGCTCCGAGGAGCACGACTTCGTTCTCAGCGAGGTGCACCTGGAGATCAAGACGACGGCGAGCGAGCAGCGCAAGCACATGATGCACGGGATCACTCAGCTCGAACCGTTGCGAGGCATTCCGCTGAAGCTGATCTCCATCCAGCTGACGCGAAGCAATCACGAAGGCGGACTGACCCTCGGACAGCTGATCTCGCGGGTCCGCGTGAAGGCCGGCGGCTATAGACCGATGGTTGATGCCAGCCTGGAAGCGCTGGGCTGGGATGACACGGATGTCAAGCTGTACAAGACGTTCTGGACACAGCGGAACGACCCGCGGGCGTACGACGTCGACGAGCGCTTCCCAGCCTTGACGGCGGATCGTCTCGCTGCGGCGATCCCGAACTTCCCGGCAGTTAGCAATCTCTCCTACGCCGTCGATCTGACTCATTTCAAGCCAACCGATCTGCCTGAACCCTTGGCAGCTCTCGTCACCATCGATGCGGAGCATCCATGACCGAGCTTCAAGTCGGAGCGTCACCAGCGTGGGCTATGCCGCTCCGCAACCTTCTGCAAGGATTCGCCGAGCAGGCGCCTAGACCGCTGCTGCCGGCGCTCGCAATCTTCGGCGGTGACGTGTCCGAAGACGCGCTGGTGGAGTTCATTCGCATGGCGCCAATCAACAACAATGCGATGATCGCGCTCCGGCTAGCGTTCGCCAAATGGGATGCAAGTGACGACATCGTACTGCTCGACCACGAGGGCGCCGAAACAAGTTCCGGGACCCTCGCGCGGCGGCTCGCGGTGGCTGACGCTCTGGGACTGTCGTCGGAGACAGAGGAGGCGATCCGCGACGTCATCCCAATCCATCAAGAAGACACAATCGTCATCAGCCGGGAGTTCGAGCCCTGGTACGAGGAAGCTCGGCACCAGCGCAGCAGTCTCTACTGGGATCATTATGAGCAGTACCTGGCCGAGATCAAGAAGTGGCCCGCGTCATCCATCACAACACTCGACCAGAGTACGAACTCGGTGATCGAGCGCCTGACCGACCCAACTCGCGCGGAGATCAAGCAGACGAAAGGGCTCGTCGTCGGCTACGTTCAGAGTGGTAAGACGGCCAACTTCACCGGCGTCATCGCGAAAGCCGTAGACGCTGGCTACCGTCTGATCGTCGTGATGACGGGCACGATCGAGATCCTTCGTGCCCAGACGCAACGTCGCATCGACATGGAACTCATGGGCGTCGAGAACGTCCTAGCTGGCCAAGACCCCTCAGATCTGGACGTGGCGAAGGGGCTCGATTATCAGCAGGACGAGGACTGGCTCGCGAAGAGATTCGTCGAACACACCGAGCAAGCACTCGATCAGCCCGGAGTTGCACGGATCCGTCGCGTCACGACGCATCACAACGACTACAAGAGCCTTCCGCAGGGCATGTCACAGCTCCGCTACGAACGTCACGACAAGACGAAGCCACTCAACGCGCCAGAGAACCTCTTTCACACCGACGCCTACGTCGTCATCGTGAAGAAGAACACGGCTCCGCTCGACAAGCTGATCAAGGATCTGCGACCGCTGCAGGCCGTGCTCAAGGAGCTGCCGGCGCTGATCATCGACGACGAGTCAGACCTCGCATCGGTCAACACCAAGGATCCGAAGAAGTCGACAGAGCGCACGAAGATCAACGAACGCATCACCAAAATGATGGCGATCGTCCCACGTGCGCAATACGTCGGCTACACCGCGACACCCTTCGCCAACGTGTTCATCGACCCGGACGATGACAGCAACCTTTTCCCGTCGGATTTTGTCCTCTCGCTGCCGAGGCCAGACGGATACATGGGCGTCCAGGAGTTTCATGACGTCGACCGCGACTGGGGTACCGAGACGAAGACAGCGGCCACGTCCAACGAGCTTGCATATGTGCGCTCGCTGGTTGGTGAGCCGTATCACGATCCAGCCTTGCACAAGGAGGAGCTGGGTGAGGCACTCGATGCCTGGGTCTTGAGCGGCGCGATCAAGAAATATCGCGAGTCCGTGACCAACAAGCCGTATCGGCATCACACGATGCTGGTGCACGAAGAGCTGAGTAACAAGACGCATCGCGATTCGGCCGTGCTGGTGCGCTCGCTGTGGAACACCGGCAAGTTCACCTCTCGTGAAGGGCTCGCGCGGCTCCGGAAACTCTTTGACGATGACTTCCAGCCCGTGATCGTCGCACGCGACACCGGCGATCCCATGCCAGCGTGTTTCGACGATGTCAAGCTCCACGTCGGCCAAGCCGTCTATGAGATGACAAGCGGGGGCTCCGACCCTGTGCTCGTCGTCAATTCGGACAAGGCTGTCCAAGAGCAGCAGGAGGCGCTCGACTTCGACGCCGGAAAGGTGTGGCGGATTCTCGTCGGCGGCGCGAAGCTCAGCCGAGGCTTCACTGTCGAAGGCCTTACGGTGTCCTTCTTCCGTCGTAGGGCGGGACAAGCCGACACCCTTATGCAAGCTGGCCGTTGGTTCGGCTTCCGGGACGGGTACCGCGACCTGGTCCGTCTGTACATCCGGCGCGACCCAAGAGTGGATCTTTACAAGGCTTTCGAGGCCTTGTTACTAGACGAGGAAGCCTTCCGCGACGAGCTGGCGAAGTACGAAGGCTTTGACGAGGACGGCAAACCGATCGTCGAGCCGCGGCAGATCCCACCCCTCGTGAGCCAGCACTTGCCATGGCTCAAACCGACTGCGCGCAACAAGATGTTCAACGCTGTCGTGAAGTCGCGTGCGTCGGTTGGTGCCTTTCATCAACTTTCGTCGGTTCCGGCGAGAGACGAGAAGAGCAAGCACAAAGCGAACCTGAACAGAGTCATACTGCCGCTCTTGAAGAACGCCACCCATGATGTGGAGTTGTCCTACCTGGACGGGAAACTCAAGAAGGAGCAGAAGGTCAAGATAGGCTCAGTTGGCGCTGCGGAGTTCTTGGAGTACTTCGACAAGCTGCAGTGGCATCCTGACTACCTGAGCGTAATCGATCCACTTCGATCGTTCCTCGAGACCGCGACGGAGAGCGGGCGAATCGAGGACTGGGCAATCGTCTGGCCTCAACGGCGGGAGCTTGGCCGCACCCTCCGGCTCGAGGAGCTGCCGGTGGAGGCCCCGATCTGGAAACGTGCGCGTCGGCAGGCTCCACGCATCGACTTCACTGGCGAGAACAAGCGCAACATCCTCGCTGCCAGCGCCGTGCCCAAAGGCGAAGAATTCCCGGTCTTGGGGAAGAGCAGGACTCGGGGCGTGCTTGTGATTTCTTTGGTTGCCGATCAGATCGAAGACGACGAGTCCGCTGCGGTTGGTCGCTCTGACGTCGTTGGATTGATCTCACTACGAGTCCCCGACAACACTGTCCGAAGCAAGCGCGACCTGATCCAATGGACGGTCGTTGTGCCAGACAAACCAGACGACACTGTCGTTGACGATCCTGACGCGGCGTAAAGGTGAGCACGTCATGACATCTGACTTCGCGTTCGTTGATCTCCGTCCAAGGGTCTGGTCGGAAGCGTTTCCGTGGCTCGCCGGCGTGACGTCCAGCGACGTCGACTGCCAGGAACCGTGGCAGGAGGAAGCAATCGACGCGACGGATGCTGTCTGCCGTCAACAAATCCTCGACAAGGTTGTGTCGCTCGCGGTCGACCGCCTCAGTCGGTGGTCGATCGGGGAGATCCTTCCTGGTGTGCCGTTGGACGTCCGGATTGAGGATCTCCGCTTGCCAGTTCGTGCCTACAACGCCCTCTATCGGGAGAAGCGGCTGACGACTGGTGATCTGGTCGACCTATCTCTTGATGATCTCCTGGCCTACCGCCATGTAGGCATCGGAGCTGTGACGGCAGTCCTTCGGATACTGGCGGACCGTTCGACCTCGCTGCCTCAAGCTTCGCTGGCGAACCACGCATCGTCTGACGTCGATCTTGTGCCACCCAAGCCGTGGCTCGGCGGTCTAATCAGGGACATCGAGGCTCTAGCTGACTGGAATCAGCTGACGGGTCAGACCGTTCGCGGAGTGCTCGCTCCCCTTCCACTGGGAGTGCCGAAGGAGGTCGTCGCAGCTCGAGATCGAGTCGTTGCGCTGTCGTCCGCAGAGGTGCTGCCCTCGTCGACTCCGAGTGTGGCCGATGTGCTCGAGCAGGCGATCCTCGGAATGGACGAGCGTTTTCGCATGATTCTTGCTCGGCGCCTGTTCGCCTGGGACTCGGCGACGCTAGAGGTCCTCGGTCAAGAGTTCGGGGTGACCCGAGAACGAGTGCGCCAACTCGAGTCCAAAGCCCGGGCCAAGCTGTACGAGCTGGTTACTGACGGCACTCCGGTGTGCCAGATCGCTGCTCTCGTTCGAAGCCAGGTCCGCGGTGTCAGGCCGCTGAGAGAGGTCCTTGCGGAAGCGCCTGCGCTTGATCACTTGGTCGAGAGTGTCGGCCAGCCGGCTTGGCGTGTGATCGACATCCTCGATGACTCATACGAGATTGCCGACGGTTGGTGCGCGGAACCGAGTCTCGAGGCCGCGAAACGTGAGATGGCGATCTATCTCGACGAGCTAGCTGACGAGTTCGGTGTGGTCAGGCTCGCGGATGTCGGCTTGGTCGGCACCGAGGAGCCAGGAGCATTGCCGTGGCTGACGGATTGGCTGGCGCACCTTGGCTATGACGTCCGCGGCGAATTTGTTCTACTGCGCACGAGCTCGGTCGGTGACCTGGCGGCAGCGCTGCTCTCTACTGAAGGTGGGCCACTAACGCTCGAGACCCTCTTCGATCGGGTGAACCGCGGATCGCTGGGCAGCCTCCGGAACCAGCTCAACGCTGAACCTCGATTCCACAAGGTCGGCGTCGAGCACTGGGCACTGACGTCATGGGGCATGGAGGGTTATAGCAATATCCGTGCGGAGATCGGCAAGCTGCTCGAGCAAGCTGGTGGTGAGCTTCCACTGGCCACTGTGGTCGACTCACTCGTCGAAGGATTCGGAGTATCGGCGTCGTCGGTAAACGTGTACGCCGGAAGCGCGCCGTACGAACTGCGAAATGGAGTCGTGCGTGCTCAGTCGGTCAGAATCGTCGGTGGAAAGAATCCAGCGAAGGTCCAGGGGTACTACCGGCGGGGCGACGACTGGTTGCACCGAACGACTCTCACCCGTGATCATCTGCGAGGAAGCGGCTGGGGCGCGTCGACCGCCATCGCCACGGTTGTCGGCCTATCGCAGGGCGAGAACGCCGAGTTGCCCACCCGGTTTGGTCCGCAGAAATTCTCGTGGAAGAACCATCAACCTGCGTACGGCAGCATAAAGCGCTTCCTCGTGGCCGATGACCTCGGCATCGGTGACGAGGTCTTCCTGATCTTTCGCTGGGACGGAACCTTCGACGTCGAGAGGCTGCCGGATGTGCCAGACAAACCGCTTGCGCAGGCGCTTCGCCTGGTTGGCGCCGACATGTCCCTCGAGGGTCAAGAAGCAACCGATGCGCTCGCCGCCGCCATCAAGTACGCAGCTGGCTCAGATCTGTCCACCTTGTTGACCGGCTACAAGACAAAGCGTGAACAACAGATATTTGACCTCCTGCTGACAGGAGTTGACACCGATTAGGGCCGATGCATTCAGTCAGCAACGAAAGCCACTCCGACAGGATGCTCTTGCAGGTCATGGCACTAGCCATCTGACCTCGTTCCGGATCTCCTGGATCACGTCGTTCACGGCGGCGTCGTCAACTCCACAAGCCAACTCTCGGCAACCAGCAGTACGAGGTGTTCTTGCTGTATTGATACCGATGGAACTGATGCGCCGGCGCCAATACCTCCTGCTCCCAAGCTCCTTAGTCTCAGCCAGAACAACTCAACAGCCACCGACACCCTGATCTCCGCAGACCCGCTGAGCCGCGTGCCTCGAACTTGTCCGCACCCTTTGCACCCGGACGCACAGTCCGGGACGAGATCTTCCCCACGTCCCACCGGCAGCTACTGCCTCCCCATCCAGACCTCCAGATCGAGCGCCCGCCCGGCTCTAATCACAACAAGCAAAGGCAATCTCAACGTCTGGGAACGAGCGCAGCCGCGACGCGAGCACATCCTGTGCGGCACGCGTCGGAACAACTTCTGAGCTACAGGCATGGCAACATCGGTCTATGCGGATCCTCATCCTCGGTGGTGGTTGGTTTCTGGGCAGGACGCTCGCCGTGGACGCTATGGCCCGAGGATGGGACGTCACAGCATTCACGAGAGGCCGGAGCGGGCAGCCACCGGCTGGTGTGGAGCACGTGATTGGTGACCGGACGAAGGAACCAGATCTCCGTCGGTTGAGCAGCGATGGCACCTGGGACGCTGTGATCGACACGAGCGCGTATGAGCCGATCGATGTCGCACGTACGGCGAGGGCACTCGCCGACAGCGTCGCTCAATACGTGCTCGTCTCAACCGTCAGTGCGTATCAAGATTGGCCGACGATCACAGTTGACGAGGCATCGCCGCTGTGGCCGTCCGCAGCCACTTACACCGAGGATTCTCCCGAGCTCGCCGACATGACTATCGGCGAACGGTACGGAACGCTGAAGGCTGGCTGTGAGGTGGCCGCTGTGGCTGGCGCTGCCCGTAGCCTCATCATTCGCCCGGGCGTCATCCTCGGTCCCGGCGAGTACGTCGGCCGCGGGCTCAAGCTGATGCAGCGAGCAGCCAACGGGGGCCGCTGGCTGCTTCCGGCACCGCCGGAACAACCGATCCAGCCCGTCGACGTCCGCGACGTTTCAACGTTTCTACTCGATGCGATCCAGCACCAGATGGATGGCGCGTACAACGTCGTCGCGCCGGAAGATCACTCGACGTATGGCGAGCTCATCGACATGTCACTGGAACTGACAGGATGCCGTGCTCGACCGACCTGGGTAGATCCTCAGTGGTTGATCGAGCAAGGCGTCCGACAGTGGACAGAGATCCCGCTTTGGCGCGTCTCCGAAGGGACCTGGAAGGTCGACGGCCGACGTGCAGCCACAGCCGGCCTCGTATGTCGTCCTCTGGCCGAGACGCTGCGAGACTTCAAGCTGGCGCTGGACCGCGACGGACTGATCGAGCATCCTCGCCAAGCTCAGCTCGGAATGACACGAGAGCGGGAAGCCGATTTGCTCGCCCTGTGGGGCAGCGAACAGACGTCACGCACCCGGCAGCGCTAAACGCGAGATCGCCTCGGCGTTGAAGACCTCGATCTGATCGCGCAGCTCGACCGCTTGCGGCGTCTCGCGCCAGTCGCGGCCGGTCAGTTGTCGGGCCAGCTGATCCATACGGCCGGTCAGACCATGGCGCCGATTCGGAGCCGGAATCGTCCACACCGTTTCGAGCGCAGAGACGCTCGCGTCGATCCGACCGACCAGCAGTTCGGCGGTCGCGAGGTCGATTTGTACACGTGCCGGCGCCAGCCCGCCGAATGGGTCCTCCGCCACCAAGCCAATGGCGTCGCTGATCCGCGTCACGGCCGTCTCGCCGCGTCCGACCTTGAGAAGAGCGGTTCCGGCGCAGGCTGCGTGCCGGCTCGGCCCCCATCCGAATTCGCCACCTGCCGCGCCGTACAACCCATCGTCGCGAACTTGTTCCATTTCCAGATCGGCCAGTCGCAGCGCTTCCGTCACCTTGTCTGGACGCCCCAGCTCCGCCCACGCTCGTGCTTCAATCGCTCGCAATCTGGCCCTCGATGCACCAGTTGGTGCGATGCCGATGCTGGCGGCGATGAGGTCGATCGCCCGTCGACTTTGCCCGCGCCAGTTGGCGATGAGAGCCTGCGATCCGCGTGCCCAGGCTTCCAGGTTGGCGTCACCGATCAGCTCCGCATAGGTCCGTGCCGAGCGCGCCTGTTCTTCGGCAGCATCCCAACGCGCCAGGTCGAACGACACCACCGAAAGTAGGCCGCAGGCTTGCCCAGCGACCTGGTAAAGTTGAGCGGTCTGCTCTGGACGCCTGGTCTTGTCGAGCAGCAGGTAGGCGACGTTGCGGATGTGTCGCGCGTCAGTCAAAAGTCGCAGTGGTGGCCGGTTCTGGTAGTCGCGGGCCAGTTCAAGGACTGATTCCTGAAGCAACGAAATGTCTGTGGAATCGACGGAGCCGGCGATTCGGGCTGCGTGTTCAAAGCTCTCGTGGGCGGCCATGTCTGCCGCTGCCTCCAAGGACTCGACGTCAACGGACTGGCTCGGCGCAGCCGGTCCGTTGTGACGCTCAGACTCGCGCAGTACCTGCGGTCCGCCGAGCAAGACCTCGAACCGGTGTCCCCAGAACGCTTCGGCAACACGCCGCGCAACTGGCCTAGCTTGAGCAACATCGCCGCGCATCCACCGCGCCAACTGACGTGGTGAAAGCGTCGCAGACTCCCGCATCTCCTGCGCCTTGACTTCAAACGCCGAGCAGGTTTCATCGACGGTCCACGGGCCTTCGTGGACAAGCTGTTCGAGCAGCGTTCTGTACTGCGCCGTAGCCACGCCTTCACGGTACGTCAGCAAGGTGGCCTGACGGGCGGCTCTGCGCGTCGACGGCAGCACAACGTCCGTCGGATGGCAGGCGAATGGCAGATCTGCCATTGAGGCGTCGTCCGCACCTTGGATGGTGACGCGCCGCACCGGCCTTGGATGGCAGTCAGATGACAGGCAAGCGGCCGATGTAGTTCATGGCTCAGTCAGTCCGATCGGCGGGAAGCTTCCCTGCACGAAGAGTGCCAAGTGCAAGGATCGGGTGAGGCTACATGAGGCCTGGAGTGTTGATCCTAACGATCATCGCGGCAGTGCTGTACGCATTCATGCTGCGCGATATCGCACGTGAAGTTCGCGGCGAATGACGACAACTGAAGCCGAAGCCGACAGGCGTCGAGTTCGGGTCTGGTTTGGTGAAGTCACGATCGCAGACTTCCGCGGCAGCGCATCGCAGGCCGATCGGTATGCCGAGGCGATGCGACGCCGCTTTCCGAGTCTGCGGGTCAGCAATGAGCCGCTCCCGGATGAGCAGTGACCACCGCGTCAGTCTGGCGTGTGCAACTGTGGCTCGGCGACCACCTGATCGAGGAGCACGTCGCGCCAGCCGAGCTGGCTCAGGAGTACGCCAACGTGATCCAGTTGCGCATCACGGGATTGCCTGGCCGCCGGCTGCGCTGCATCCCGACTGAGTACGCCGAGCCCGCCGTGGCCGTATCGCCATCCCCGAACCGGCGAGACTCGCATCCAACCTCGGGCGCGAAGTAGTAGTCGTCGCTCTGGGCGGCGGCCTCGCACATCGGCCCGGAGCCCTCGGTCCCGAGGGCGAAGGCTCCACCACAGACCAGCGGGCGGGCGCACAGCCTTGCAGAGCGGACGCCCGCCCGCTGTTCCACCTCGACAATGGGAGTGCAGTGGAAACGCCAGTAATCCCGATCGATGACCCAAGAGTCGATCCCGCGATCGAGACCCACTACGCAAGCCGCTGGGACGAAGCTGTCCGTTTGAGTTCAACTGTCAAGGGTCGCCTGGAACAGGCCAGGCTCCACGACTTCCTCCGGCAGTGGTTCCCACCGGCACCTGCTCGCATCGCCGACATCGGCGGCGGCCCGGGCATCCACGCCACATGGCTGCGCGACCAGGGGTACGACGTCACACTGCTCGACCCAGTGCAGCACCACATCGACCAAGCTGCAGGCGCAGGCATTCCTGCTCAGCTCGGGGACGCGCGCCGCCTGCCGTGGCCCAACGAATCCTTCGACGCGGCCCTGATGGCCGGACCGCTGTACCACCTGCCCGAGCCCAGCGACCGCCGCTAGCGCTGCGCGAGGCCCTGCGAGTTCTCCGCCCGGGCGGCGTCCTGGCCGCAGTCGCGATCAACCGAGCAGCCAACCTCATCGGCTCAACCCTTGCCAACACGCTGATGGCGCGCCATGGCATCGTGCGCGACATCCTCGAGACTGGCCACAGCACCGACAACGAGCGGATGGCTCATTGCTACTACCACCGCGAAACCGAACTGCGCAGCGAACTGGCGAGCGCCGGTATACGCCCGGTAAACATCGTCGGCCTCACCGGGCCTGGCGGCTGGCTGACGGTCCTGATCGATGCCCACTTCAAATCGCAGCCCTACTCCGACAAGCTGGCCGCGCATGACCCCTTGGACACGGCGCTGGAGTGTTCGCGACTGGCCGATCGGATGCCGGAACTGGTGGCAGCCAGCTCACTGTTCCTAGCCGTTGGCCAGAAGAGCTGAGCGCCCTGCACTGCTGCGCGGTCGGTGAAGCGTCAGGTGATCCGGCCGTGCAGCTCGACGTACTCCTGCTCCGCACGCAGAACCTTCGACAGCACTGCGTCCGCGGTCGGCAGCTGGTGAAGCGGGAACTTCGACCCATCCCAGCGCAGCCCGCCATCCGTCGTGATCGACGGCGGAATCACCACCAGCGTGCCGGGTACGACGTACTCGACGCCGGACGCCAGCGGCCCGAGATCGCCTGCCGGCTGGAGGGTGCAGGTGATCCAGCCGCCGTCTGGCAGCTTCATGGTTGGCGGCCAGACGCCGGGCCGCTCCTGCTCATAGAGGCGCTTGCCATACGCCCCCGCGATGCGCGGCAGACGCCAGATTGCAACCGCCGGACAGGACGTGATCGCCACGTTCGGCGGCTCATCAGCGTCCCAAGCCGCACGGGCTACGTCGATGTCGGTGATCCAGTCACCAACGGGCGCACCCGCGATAGTTGCCGCACGCACCGGAATGCAGCGCTCCACACACGCGAGCGCCGTATCTAGCAAAGCGTTCTTACGACGAATCATCTGACCGACCGTCCTCCCGTCTCGGGCACATCATTCCCGCGCCACCACGCACCTTGTCAATCCAGCCGGCGTCAACTGCCGGTCCAACCACGGGAGGAACAGCCGTGTCGCAGATCGAGCAACTCAAGATGCAACTGCACAGCCCGGCAGACCAGTCGCGCCACCGCCCCGGCAGCACTGGCCGGATTCAAGCAGCGTTTCAAACAAGCCAGCCAGCACGTGCATGCTCTCATCTCTGGCTCAGCCACCGGAGCAGACCGCGACACGTCAGTGCATGTAGAGGCCGCCGTCGGTGTTTAGGGTGTGGCCGGTTATGTAGGCGGAGGCTTCGGACATTAGGAAAGCTATTGCGGTGGCTACGTCTTGGGGTTGGCCTAGGCGGGTGACTACTAGGTCGTTGACTAGGGAGGCTCGGCGGTCGGGGGTTAGAGGGCCACCCATGATGTCGGTGTCTATGGGGCCGGGGGCTACTGCGTTGACGGTGATTCCATACGGGCCTAGTTCTCGGGCTAGGGCTCGGGTTAGGCCTATTACGCCGGCTTTGGCTACGGAGTACGGGGTTTTGCTGTAGGTGCCGCCGCCTCGTTGGGCTGAGGTGGAGGAGACGCTGACTATTCGGCCGTAGTTGTGGCGGACCATGGATTCGGCGACCCGGCGGGTGACGTAGTGGACGCCGTTCAGGTTGATGTTGATGACGCGGTGCCACTCGTCGGAGGTCAGTTCGAGGTACGGGACCGGGGAGCTGACGCCGGCGATGTTGGCCAGGGCTGCGAGCGGCGGCAAATAGGCTTCAAGTTCGTCGATCGCCGCACGGACCTGGGCTTCGTCGGAGACGTCGGCGGTCACCGCGAGGGCCTTGACGTCGTGTTTCTCGGTGATCTCCTGAGCCAGGGCGTGGCCGGGTTCGATGTCGAGGATGCCGATGTTCCACCCCTGTTCGGCGAGCAACACCGCTGTGGCACGGCCGATGCCGCGCGGAGAGGCGGCACCGGTCACAACTGCGGTACGGCTCATTTGGCTCCCTCGTAGTCCTGTCCGGGCTTCCAGTCGGTGAAGGCGTAGTCGTCCTCCGAGACCTTGGCTCCGGCTGCCTTCGCCTTCTGGAGCGCCTGGGCCCGGTCTGCGGTCGTGGCGTCGCTCAGCTTCTTCAGCTCGGCCTTGAGGTCGCTGATCGATCCGCCCAGGTAGCCCTGGACGATGTTGCCGACGTGCGGGGTGACCGGCTTGCGAAGCGCGTCCACCTTGGCCTGGGCGGGGTTCTTCACGATCGCCTGCGGCATCAGGAACACGTTCGTCTTGCAGAACTCGACGCCCTTCTTGTACGCGTCGATCGCCTTCGACGACGCCACGAGCTCAAGATCCAGCGGCGGCTGATCCATCGCCTCGATCATCCCGTTCTGGTAGTCCTCGGTCATGAAGGACGCGAGCAGCTTCCCGGCCGCATCGGGGTTCTTGCTGTCCGCGGAAACGAAGTACCCCGAAGAGGGCCGGCCGCGGTAGCAGAAGGGCTTCACGTCGGCCGTCGGCGCCAGCACCCATCCGGAGGCGAGTTTGTCGACGATCGGCGGCGCCAGTGCCTTCGATCCACCGGCGCACCAGATGCCGTCGATGAAGGTCCCGACCGCGCCGGAGGCGAAGCGGGTACGGGCGTCGACGACACCGAAGTTGTTCGAGCCCGGCATGATCAGCTTGGCGTCGTTCAGTTCCTTGAGGAACTCGATCACCGTGACGTAGGCGTCGTGGTGGTAGGCGTACTCACCGGTGGTGAACTGCAGACCCTGGTAGCCGGGGAATCCCGCCGTCTGCGCCATGTCGTCGATCTGGTCACGGATGCGCCCGCCGTCGGCACCGATCGCCAGCGTCAGCGGCTGGAGCCCGGCCCCCTTCAGCTTCCCCAGGGCGTCCTTGAACGCCGCGTAGTCCTTGGGCACGTTGTTCGGATCGAGCCCGGCCTTGCCCCAGTGATCCTTGTTCACCCACACCAGCGTCGAACTCTGCCGGTGGCTGAACATCGGGAACCCGTAGAGCTTGCCGTCCAACTGGGTGATGCCTTCGGTGAACGCGTCCTTGGGCAGCTTCGACTTGACGTCCGCCGGCAGGGTCACCTCGTGCACCCACTTGCCACTGACCAGTGCTGACAACGGCAGCCCGACCACGTTGGAGTAGATGT
Organism: Kribbella sp. NPDC050241; assembly: GCF_044459685.1. Lineage (NCBI taxonomy): Bacteria > Bacillati > Actinomycetota > Actinomycetes > Propionibacteriales > Kribbellaceae > Kribbella > Kribbella sp. NPDC050241. Next base: position 931,326 of record NZ_JBITJE010000002.1, on the reverse strand, counting down.
CCGGCATCTTGTTGGCCTGATGCGCCAACTGGAACGCCTGCGGCGCTTTGGATGCGTCGTAATACGTGTGGGCGACGTTGGTCTTCAGCGCCGACGACTGGTTCTTCGCCCAGTCGTCATTGAGCTTCTTGAACGAACTGAAGTGATCCCACCAGTCCAGCGTTCCGGTGGCACCGCCGCCACTCGTGCCGCCGGCCTCGTCGGTCGAGCTGCTGCATCCCACCGCGGCGCCGGCGACGGCAAGTACCGATGCGCCGAGCAGACTGCGACGTGTCATTCCGGTCATGATCGTTCCACTCCTTCGGGCGTTGCTAAGAGCTAAGACTTGACTGCGCCGGAGATTCCCTCGACGAAGTAGCGCTGCAGGAAGATGAAGAGCACCACGACCGGGACGATCGAGATCACGCCGGCCGCGGCCATACCAGACCAGTCGGTCGCGGTCTCCCCGACGAACGCCTGCATGCCGACGCTCACCGTCCGGAGATCGGGCCGGCTGAAGGTGAACACCAAGGGCAGGAAGAAGGCGTTCCAGGTGGCGATGAAGGTGAGTACTGCGACCGTCGCCGTGACCGGCATCGCCAGCGGCAGCATCACCGAGAAGAACGTCCGGACGAAGCCGGCGCCGTCGACGAGCGCGGCCTCCTCCAGCTCCCGGGGGATCTGCCGGAAATAGCCGTAGTACAGCAAGATCGCGGACACGTACGCCCCACCGCTGAGCGCCAGGATCATTCCGCTGAGTGAGTCGATCAGGTGCAACTGCATCGAGATCTTGACCACCGGGATGATCGTGTAGCCGGTGGGTACGAAGAGCGTCGCGACCAGGATCCCCAGGAAGAGCTTGGATCCGCGGAACCGGTAGCGGGCCAGGACGTAGCCGGCCAGGGCGCACCGGACAGTGACGATCACGACGGTAATCACCGTCACCAGGACGGTGTTGATCAGGTACCGGCCGAAGTGCGCGTCGTTCCAGGCTCGCGCGTAGTTGTCCCAGACGAACTTGTCCGGCCACAGCTTCAAGCCGCCGGAGAACATCTCCATGCTGTCCTTCAGCGATGCCGACAGCATCCACAGGAACGGGAAGATCCAGACCAGGGCGATGCCGACCAGGACGATCGCGGCGATCCACCATGGCAGTCGATACAGAATGCGTCGTTGCCGGTCCGAGCGTTGGACAGTCAGTTCAGCGGTCATCGCTGGTCACCTCTCAGCCGACGGCCGGTGTAGAGGGCCCACAGCTGGAGGCCGCCGACGATCGCGACCAGCAGCCCGAAGACCACGGCGGCCGCGGACGCGTGCCCCAGTTGCGGGATCGGGGCGGCGAACGCCCACCGGTAGATGTAGATCTCGATGATCTCGGTGTGGAAGTACGGCCCACCCGACGTCAGTGTGTACATCAGGTCGAAGTTGTGGAAGGTCTCCTCGATCGTCAGCACGGTGATGATGATCAGGAACGGCTTGAGCATCGGCAGCGTGATGTGCCGGAAGAGCTGCCAGGTGCCGGCGCCGTCGATCCGGGCCGCCTCGTACAACTCGTACGGGATGGTCTGCAGCGCGGCGAGCCAGTAGATCATCGTCACGCCGAAGAACTTCCAGATGTACAACACGGCCGCCGCCGGCAGCGCCAGGTGCTGGTCACCCAGGAAGTCGACGCCACCGAAGCCGAGCTTGGCCAGTACGGAACTGACCGGACCACTGGCCGGGTCCAGGACGAAGCGCATCACCACGCCGATGATCGCGGTCGTGGTCACCACCGGGATGAAGAACGCCGATCGCAGTACGCCGATCAGTGGCAGCTTCGGAGAGTTGAGGATCATTGCCATCAGCAACGTGAGCAGGACCCGCGCCGGCACCACCAGCAGCATGAAGAGCAGCGTGACCTTGAACGAGTTCCAGAACAGCGGATCGGCGAAGACCTCGCGGTAGTTGCTCAGTCCGACGAACTTCTGGCCGGAGTCGAACCCGTTCCACTCGACCAGCGAGTACCAGTAGCTCGCGATGATCGGATAGATCGTGTAGATGCCGTACAGGACCACGGTCGGCAGCAGGAAGATCCAGATCCAGGTGGTCTTCTGCCAGCCGTGACGTGGTCGGTCGACGGCTGCCGTGCCGGACCTCGATCGGCGGTCCTGCCGCCTGCTGAGTTGCATTGATCTGCTCGTCATCGTCGGGCTACCTGATCTGGCTGATCGCGAACGTGCGCGGATCGTTGCCGAGCCGGTTGCCGTTCTCCAGCGCGGTGACGGACGCGACCTCGGCGTCGGTCAGCTCGAAGCCGCCGAGTTCGAAGTTGGCGCGGATCCGCTCGGGATTGACGGACTTCGGGATGACGATGTGCCCGAGGTGCAGATGCCAACGCAGTACGACGTGGGCCGGAGTCACCTCGTGATCGCTCGCGATCGACGCCAGTACAGGATGATCGAGGTCGCCGCCCTGGCCGAGCGGAGAGTACGCCTCGACCGCGATCGACCGCTCGCGGCACAGCTCGGTCAGTTCGCGCTGCTGATACGTGGGGTGCAGCTCGATCTGATTGACCGCCGGAACGATCTCGCCCTCCTTGGCCAAGCGGTCCAGGTGCTCGGAAAGGAAGTTGGACGTACCAATGGCCCGCACCCGCCCCTCGGTGTGGATCCGCTCCAGAGCACGCCAACTGTCGACATAGAGATCGGCAGCCGGATTGGGCCAGTGCAGGAGATACAGGTCGGCGTAGTCCAGTCCGAGGCGCTGCAGAGTTTCGTCGTACGCCGTCAGTGCCGACTCGTAGCCGTGCTCGCCGTTGCGGAGCTTGGTGGTGACGAACAGCTCCTCGCGGGAAAGCCCGCTCGCCCGCACGGCCGCCCCCACACCGGCCTCGTTGTTGTACGCCGCCGCCGTGTCGATGTGCCGGTATCCGGTCTCGATCGCCTGCTCGACCGCGCGTTGGGTCTCGCTCGGCGGGACCTGGAAGACGCCGAAGCCGCGCTGAGGGATCCGTACGCCGTTGTTCAGCGTGATCACGTTCTGGTCCATCGTCTGCCCTCTCGTCCGTCAGCTGCTCGGTTCGAGGATCAGCAACGATGCCGAGGGCAACGGAAGTGTGACCTCCAGGGACACGTCGCCGTCCACCGTGAGGCGGCGTTCGCCGTCGAACTCCTCGAGACCCTGCCGGCCGGTGATCGTGGCCAGCTGTTCGGCGGTCGGGTCCTGAGGTGAGCCGAGCTGCTGCCAGACGGTGAAGGAATTGCTGTGGTCGGCGTCGATGCGCAAATGCCGCAACCGGTAGGACCCGGCCGGCAGGTTGCGTACCGTCACGCTCACCGGCGTCAGGTCCTCGCTGGTCTGGTATTGGTCATCGATGTGCCGCCAGACCAGCACGGCGACGCTCCCGTCCTCCGCACGCGAGGCGAGGGCGTCGACTTCCTCGGGCATGCTGCTGCCGTCGGTGTGCTCGAGTTCGCCGACCTGCCAGGCCGCGTCCGAGGTCGCGCGGAGCCGATCCGGACCGAGCAATGACAGCATCCGATAGGCGTTGAGGAACGGCTTCTCGACGCCACCCGCGGTCAGGAAGGACCGGGTGCCTTCGAAGTAGCGTTCGGCCTCGAAGTAGAAGCTCCAGGAGGTCGCGTAGGCGACCTGGGCCGGCTCGGTGGCGTTCAGGTCCAGGATCTTCTTCATCAGCTTCGCCTGGAAGACCGGGTAGTACTCGGTGTTCTGGAAGCTGTAGTTGCGGTTGTCGTAGCGTCCGAAGTGCGCCGGCACCGCTGCGTCGCACTCGTCGACGATCACCGGCAGGTCGGCGTACGCGTCGTACGAACCGATCAGCCGGTTGAACTCGCGCAGGTCGTACAACATCTTCGTCGACGACGGGCTGAGCAGCTCGGCCGCGGGTTCGGCGAACGGCCGGTAGTCGCGGGTCGGGAAGCGGCAGCCCTTGGTGTGATAGGCGATGAAGTCCAGCGGCTCGGCACGGCGCGACGTGTAGTCCAGGAAGCCCCGCAGAAACTCGAGTCCGCCGCTGGTGACAGCCGGTCCGCCGACCTTGGCCTCGGGCAGCACGGCCCGGATCGCTTGGACGGTCGCGGTGTACAGCTCGTTGTACTGATCGAGAGTGCCGCGCCAGTAGCTGATGTCCGGCTCGTTCCACAGCTCCCAGAGCCAGGTCTTCACCTCCGCCTCGCCGTACCGATCGACGCAGTGCCTAACCGTGGCGCTGATCAGGCCCGCCCACTTGGCGTAGTCCTTGGGCGGATATCCCCAGGCGCCTGCCTCGTAGTTGGTGTACGCCGTAGGGCTCGGTACGACGGTCAGCTCAGCGGCCTCGGGTGGCAGCAGATCGCGCGGGGTGAAGCCGAGTTCCACCAGCAGGTGATGTCCGGCGCCGACGATCGCGTCGTACGCCTGGTCCAGCAGCGTGAAGTCGTAGTACGGATTGCCGTCGGCGTCTTCGTGGTAGACGTTGCCGTTGCTCCAGTGCGGGATCCCGAAGCCGCTGCCGGAGCAGTACATGTAGTGCGGCCGGACGAAGTAGCCGCCGCCGGAGAAGTCGGCGAAGGTCTGCAGCAGCCGCTTGCCGGTCGGCGTGTACGTCCAGTTGAACTCGTCGTACCCGAAGCTCTCCCAGATGCGCGTCAGCGGACCCTCGATCTCCGCGGCGTCGACGTCGATCGTCGCCGTGGTGACGTGCGGCGCATCGGGATTCCGGGGAGCGGCCGGCGGAAACGGGCCGAGTGACTTGCGTCCGGTGTGAACCGCTGTGTCGGTGGTCATCGTCGTGACCCTCTCTGCCCTGGGGGATCGGGCTGCCTCACGGTCGGCCGGCTTCGCGCCGGCCTTTGCCTGAGTGGAGGTTCCGAGTCTGCTCTTGCGATTGATTTACTGTCAATGACTTACTGTTTACAATCTACAGAGAGACCGGACAGGGGTTAGAGTCGTCCTACTTCGGATACTGGCGGTAACTGCTTCGAGGAGGTGGTCGGCATGATGTCCGACGACGTCGTGCCCTCGCTGCCTTCGCAGCGCGCTCTTGGTGATCTGGTGACCGACGTACTCCGGGAGATGATCACCGGCGCCAGGTTCCAGCCGGGACAGCACCTCAAGGAGACCGAGCTGGCCGAGGCACTCAAGGTGAGCCGCGGGCCGATCCGGCAGGCGCTGGCCCGACTCGAGGAAGAGGGCCACGTCGAGCTCCGGCGGCACCGCGGCGCGTTCGTCAGCACCTTGACGAGGACCGATGTCGAGGAAGTGCACACCCTCCGCGGCGCCATCGAGCGACTGGCCGTCAGCCGGGCGTGTACGCGGATGCAGGGTCAGGGATTCGCCGAGATGGATGCGGTCCTGGAGCAGATGAAGAGCGTCGACACCAAGATCGACCCGGAGGACGCCGTACGGCTGGACCTCCAGTTCCACGACATCATCTACGCCTACTGCGACCACACCCGGGTGCTGCGCGTGTGGGAGTCCATCCGCGGTCAGGTGACGGTCTTCCTCCGCGCCCGCAACGCGAGCTTCCCCGACTTCCTCGACGTCGGGTACAGCGAGCACAAGGAACTACGAGACGCCTTGGCCCTGGGCGATCCGCAAGCCGCCCAGGACGGAATCGACAAACACATCCTCGGCGCCTACGAACGCCTGAAGCGCCTCAACCTCCCGGACCGCTGACCCCCAAATCACCCCGGTTCAGCACACCTCGAAGGCCCTTGCGTCACGCCAACCACGGCGGCGGCGGTTGTTGGGGTTGGCGGTTATCGGATGGCGGGGTGGTTGGGCACATCCGGTTAGCTGTTGGTGCCGAAGTGGTGGTGCGATGCCGCGGGAGTTGGGCCCGACCGGTGGTGTTGCTGGCGACCGGACGCGAGAGGTGGACGGCGCCGCTACCGAGAGGTGAATCGGCATGTATCAACCACGACGACGTGCTCGTATCGTCGCCGCGACGCTGGCTGCGATCGCGTTGCCTGCTACGGCCCTGGTGCTCAGCGGTGCGACGCAGGCGACGGCCGGCGACAGCGTGGCCACGACTGTGGCAGCGAAGGGTCTCTCCCAGAGTTCTGATGTGGTCGGGCTGACGGACAAGGGGCGGTTGGTGAAGTTCCGTAGTACTTCGGCCGACAGGATTCGCGATGCGGCGCGGGTGCTGGGGTTGAAGGACGATCGGCGGCTGGTGGGGATCGACTTCCGGGTTCAGGACGGGAAGTTGTACGGCGTCGGGGACCGCGGTGGGATCTACACGATCAACACCGGGGCGTCCTTCGGCCGTACGACGAAGGTGTCGCAGCTCAGCGTGGCGTTGGACGGGCAGAACTTCGGGGTCGACTTCAACCCGGCGGCGAACCGGCTGCGGGTGATCAGTGACACTGGCCAGAATCTGCGTCACAACATCGACGACCCTGCTGGTGCGCCCGCGGCTGGTATCACGGCCACCGACGGGACGCTGGCGTACCCGGGTGTGCCGCCTGCTCCGGCGACCACCGCGACCGGGGTGACGGCCGCGGCGTACACGAACAACGACCTCGATCCGAACACCGCGACGACGCTGTTCGACATCGACACCATGCTGGACCAGGTCGTGATCCAGTCGCCCGCGAACGCCGGACTGCTCGCGCCGACCGGCAAGCTCACGGTCGATGCCGGCCCGTGGGCCGGGTTCGACATCTCCACGCAGAAGGGCGGCAACCGCGGGCTCGCAGTACTGAGCACCGGCGACCGCATGCGGCTGTACGACGTCGAGCTGACCACCGGCAAGGCGACCCGGCTCGGGTCGTTCCCGCGTGACTTCCAGGTCGTCGACCTGGCCGTTCCGCTCGGTCGATAGTCCCCCCGCGGCCAGGCTCCGGTGCTCTACCGGAGCCTGGCCGCACCTTTGCTGAAGGCACCCTTCATCGTCCCGCTTCCCAAGCTGGGCGGTGGGGGTCGTCGTTGTGGACGACGATGTCGGCGTGGTCGGTCGGGCGGACCGTGTCGAAGTAGAACTGCTGGGACGGCATGTAGCGGCTGCGATAGCGGCGCTCGACCTCGGCGGCGGATCTGGACGAGGTCTGGTCTCGGGTCCGGGCGCGATCCATTGTGTTCTCGAACGGGGCGGACACGAAGATGCGCAGGTCCCACCGGTCGATCAGTTCCGGGCGCATGAGGAAGACGCCGTCGAAGAGCAGTACGGCGTCGGCGGGCGCAGTCATGATCGGCTCGGACACTGGGGTATCGGTGACCCTGTTGTAGACCGCTTGCTGGAACCGTCGGTCTCCGCCTGGGCCCAGCGGATCGAGCAGTACGCCGTGCAGCGCGTCGAAGTTGAAGCTGTCGTGATAGCAGCCTTCGGCGGAGTCCTCGCCGCGCCGATAGCGTTGTGACCGCGGGGTCAAGAAGTCTTCGATCGTCGCGCGGATGACCTCGCGGCCCTGCGCGCTCAGTACGACGGCCAGCTCGTCGGCCAGCGTGGTCTTGCCGGCGGCCGGCGGTCCGTCGACGGCGACGCGCGTCGGGTGCGCGTTCGCGACGGATCCGACCGCCTCGGCCAGGTGGCTGAGGAGCTCACTTCGGGTGCCTTTGTCCACGTTCTGCCGCCGATCCTCCGTCATGAATGCCGCGTCGGGCTGACCCTATGCCGGTCCGGCTGTCACCCGTGAGGGATGAGGCGCGGACCGGTCAGGCCGCCGAGAATCGGCTGGAAGCGGGAGGGATCAGCATGTGGTACGTATTCATGTTCGCCGGGCTGGCGATCCTCTGCGTGGTCGTGGTTCTGATCCGGAATGCGCAGGTCAAGGCTCGCGGGAGTAGCGCGGCTACGAAGAGCAGCGCTCCCAGTCACGCTGAGGAAGACCGCGCTCGCAACGAGCGTAAGCGTCGTCGTGCGCAGTCGAAGGCGGACCGCCGGAAGCGCCACTGACCATCCGACGGCCCCTCCCCCGGCTCGGCACCAGCCGCGGCTCCCGACGTGTCAGACGCGGATCCAGTCGGTGCAGGTGTCTGCGCCGGTGCCGTGGTTCGTGTTCCCGCAGAGCTTCATGTAGATGGCGCCGACTGCGAACCGCGCTGAGTCGCACCCACGGTCGCCGCCGTCCCACTCGACTACGGGCTTGCGGTTGGACCCTGCGTCCACAGCGCGTACACAGCGTTGCCGTCGACCTCTCCGGGGCCGTTGCCGTGAGCAACGCCGGTACGGCGAGCAGCGCGGCGGCACCGATGGTCAGCCGGCGGAGGTTTCCCGTGTTCATGACTCTCCCGAGACGGTTGTCGGAACTGATGTCAGCAGTCTCGTCAACCGGCCCGGTCGAGTCTTTGGCGTTGCGTGCCCAGCTCTTGTACGACGGTGCACTCCGGAGCGTGGTCGGTCAGCGTGCGGACCTGGCCGGCGTGCGTGGGGATCCCGGGGCCTTGCACACGTTCTGCGATGTGCAACGGTCCCGTTCCTTGTCGTCCCGGTCGTTGTCGCCTCGGGCCTGGTCGCCCGGGGCCTTGTCGCTCCGGTTGTTGTCGCCACGGGTCTTGTCGGCGCGGTTCTTGTCGACAGGAGCCGCGGAGTCGTCGGGGCAGGTCTTCGAGGGCTGAGCCGGTGGGGGCGTGGTGGTTCGGGGTGTAGCGGGTTGGGCGCAGGTGGGTCGGGTCAGGGTTCGGCCGACTACCTGGCGCATTGCCGGGGCCCAGCCGACTGCGGCCGTGGTCGGCTCATGCGTCGGGGTGGGTTCGGCGGATGGGGTTGGCGAGTCGGACTCCGACGGCGTCAGCTCGGACGGCTTCGGAGCGGATGGCTTCGGAGCGGATGGCTTCGGTTCCGAGGGACCGGGATCGGATGGCTGAGTCGGCTTGGGCTCGGAGGGTTGGGGGTCGGTCGGCTTCGGTGCGGACGGTCGCGTCGTGTCCGGCGCGGACGGTCTGGTTGACGGCTTGGGTTCGGAGGGGCGAGTCTGCGTCGGCTGAGGGGCGGCCGGGGTCGGGCGGGTTGCCGGTCGCGGTGGTTGGGCGACGGGAGGCTCCGAGGTGGTGGGCGGTTCGGGTACGACGGGTTTCACCGGCGCGGCCGGCTTCGGCAGTGGAGCCGTCGTCCGTGGTGGAGACGGCTCAGCGGGCGCCGTGACGTCCGGCGACGGGCCAGCGGGCCAAGGTCGGAGCACTGGCGACGGACCCGCCGGCCAAGGTCGCAGAGCCGGCGGGTCGACGGGCTCGTTCGGGAGCAGTTCGCCGGTCGAGGGCAGCCCGACCACGCGGCCGGACTGGTACATCCGGGCAAGCTCGAGTACGACGCGGACATACGAGTCGGCGTTGTTGTAGCGACGTACGGCCTGCGCGGCCCCGGCCGGGTCGCGGAGGTTCGACGTACCTGTGCAGAGGTACTGCGCAGCGCCCAGCGCGGCGTCGAACATGTTGTTCGGGTCGCCGACACCGTCGCCGTTGCCGTCCGCGTTCACGGAGCGCCACGTCGACGGGATGAACTGCATCGGCCCGACCGCGCGGTCGTACACGGTGTCGCCGTCGAGCGCGCCGTTGTCGCTGTCGCGGATCACCGCGACGTTGGGCCGGCCGTCCAGCGGGATCCCGCGGATCCGCCGGGTCGCCGAGCCGTCGTCGCGAAGCTGGGCGCCGCCGAACCGACCATGGTTGGACTCCACCCGACCGATCGCGGCGAGCAGCGTCCACGGCACTCCGCAGCCCGGATCACTGGCTGCCAACCGCGCTTCCGCCTGCTTGTACGCCCGTACGGCAACCTCGGGGATCCCGCTCTCGCCGAGCGTCTTGATCACCGGTGCACCCGAGAGCACCATCTGCACAGGTTTCGCCACCCGACCGGGCCCTACGGGTACCGCCGCCAACTGCTCCGGAGCGACGAACTCGGCCAGCGTCTCGTCCTCGATGAACGGATCGGCCGCTGGTGAGTCCACAAGCCCGGCGGCGGTGTCGTCGTACGAACCGGTCATTGGACTGCTCGGCAGTGACGCCGCCGCCAATGCAGCGAGAGTGATCACCGCAGCGCCCGCACCCGCCAACTGCCAGCGGCCCTGAGCCGCCGGCCGACCGCGGCGATGCCGTCCGTGGCGTCGTCGTTGGCGTGCCTTGATGAGCTTGGGCACTCGCATGATCCCGATCCCTCCGCCGTCGCAGTCCAGTCCCCCAGGCCTCCCGAGGCGTTCGGGGTGGACCGCGTCGCGGATCGGTCCGACACGCTGCCCGTCCGGACTTTGTCGGAAGGGGATGGTTCGATGGGCCTCAGCCTTCTGCCGGCCGGCGTGTACTGCGACGTCTTCCACGGCGACTCTTCCGCGGGCCAGTGCACAGGACCGACGTACACAGTCGACTCAGCAGGCTGGTTCAGAGCCGACATCGCCCCCCAAGACGGCCTAGCCCTCCACTCCGCCGCCAAACTCCCATGACCGGCACCATAGGTTGGGCGACTGACTACCGGCGAGTGGAGGAGTGGGATGACGTTTTCGGTTGTGGGGTTTGATTCGGGGTCCGGGTCTTGGGGGATTGCGGTTGCGTCGAAGTTTCTGGCGGTGGGGGCGGTGGTGCCTTGGGGGCGGGCCGGGGCCGGGGCGGTTGCTACGCAGGCGATGGCTGAGCTTTCGTTCGGGCCGGACGGGCTCGAGCTACTTGCCGAGGGCAACGCTGCTGAGCAGGTGATCGCACAGTTGACCGGCGGCGACGACGAGCGTGAACACCGTCAGGTCGGCGTGGTCGACAGCCAGGGGCGGGGAGCAACGTTCACCGGCGACTCGTGCCTGGATTGGGCGGGTGGCATGGCCGGCGACGGCTTCGCGGTCCAGGGCAACATCCTCGCGGGCCCACAGGTGGTGGCGGCCATGGCCGAGACGTGGCGGACAACCACCGGAGACCCGTTCGAGCGACGGTTGCTCGCCGCGCTGACGGCCGGCGACCAGGCCGGCGGTGACCGCCGCGGCCGCCAAAGCGCAGCACTGCGCGTGTGGCGCGAGGGAGCGGCGTACGGCGGTGCGCTCGACATGGCCATCGACCTCCGAGTCGACGACCACCTGACCCCGGTCGACGAACTGGCCCGTCTCCTGGATCTCCACGAGCTCTACTTCGGCAAACCCGACCCAGCAAGCCTCCTGCCCCTCGAAGGCGCCCTGGCCACTGAAGTAGCCACCCTCCTCGAAACGCTCGGCTACACCATGACTGACGCCCTCGAAATCTGGGCCAGCGTGGAGAACTACGAAGAACGGCTCGTCCCCGGCAAGCTCGACCCAGTCGTGCTCCACCAACTCCGCCAAGCCGCAAACACGAGGACGCGGAGAGTTACCACGGATTGACTGCCAACAACATTGTCACTAAAATCGTGAACACTTCGGCGGCGTTCGGTGGCCACCAATCGGGTGGGCCGGGCGGCGCCGGTACGTATCCCGACCACTTTGACCGGAGGCTGACCGATGCCGAGCCGGCCCCGATCGTCCGATCCGAGCGAGGAAGCCTACGAGCGCCTGCGCCAGGGCATCATGCGCGGCGACGTGTCCCCCGGACAGCGCCTCGTGGAGGCCGATCTGGTCGAGGCCCTCGGCGTCAGCCGAGCGGTCGTGCGAACGACGCTGACGAGGCTCGCTCATGCCGGCCTGGTCGAGAAGGAGCTGAACCGCGGCGCCCGGGTGCGTACGGTCAGCGAGGAAGAAGCCGTCGAGATCACGCAGGTGCGGTCCGTGCTGGAGGCGCTCGCGGCTCGGCAGGCGGCCGAGCGTGCGACCAAGAAGGACATCACCGAGCTGCGCGCGATCCTCACCGAGATGAAGGGTCTGCTCGCGGAGCAGGATCTGCTCGGGTACTCCGAGGGCAACAGCCGGCTGCACGCCAAGATCATCGAAACCTCCGGCCACCAGACCGTCCAGCGCCTGGTGGCCAACCTCCGTGCACAGATGGTGCGGTTCCAGTACCGCACCATCCTGGTGCCGGGCCGCGGCAAGGAGTCGTTCGCCGAGCACACGAAGCTGGTGGACGCGATCGCGGCCCACGACGGTGACGCCGCCGAGACCGCGATGCGGAACCACCTGCTCCACGTCACCGAGAACCTGGTCCGCACGAAGGGGAACCGGCCCGGCGACGGCGGCCTGTTCGGCCGGATCTGATCACGTCGCGGACCGGTTGCCCATTCAGCCGATCACCGGCCGCCCGAACCCCTCGTCGACCAGAACCTCACCGTCGCGATAGATCTCCGTACCGCGCAGGAAAGTCCGGTGCACCCGGCCGCGCGTGACGATCCCGTCCGCAGGACTCCAGCCACACTTGTACAGGCTCGTACTCCCGTCGATCGGCGCGACGTGATCCAGATCGAGTACGACGAAGTCCGCGTCGGCACCGGGCTCGAGAGTGCCCTTCCGCCCGGTCAGTCCGACCAGTTGCGCAGGGTTCACGCAGCACAGCTCGATCACGCGATCCAGCGTGAGCCGACCGTCGTGCACCGCCGTCAGCAACAGCCGCAGATAGTCCGCGATCATCGGACTGCCGCTCGGCGCCGCGAACATGTCCTTCCAGCCCGGCAGCTTCTCCTCCGTGGTGTGCGGCGCGTGGTCGCTGCCGATCACGTCGACGGTGCCGTCGACAATCGCCGACCACATCGCCACGTCGTCCGCCGGCGGTACCCACTGACCGAGGACGAACGGTCCCCGCTGCTCGATCCGGTCCCAGTCGTTGGTCACGAACATGGCGAAAGGGTTCGCCTCACCGGTGACGGACCGCCCGGCGGCCTTCGCCTCTCGAACCATCCGGATGCCCTCGACCGACGACAGGTGCAGGACGTGCAGTCGCGTCCCGACCGATCGCTGGAACTCGAGCAGCGTCGCGACCGCCGCGTTGAAGGCGACGCTGTCTCCCAGCCGGAACGATCGCGCGTACGACGCCGGATCCACACCCCACTGCTCTTTGGCGCGCGAGCTGTTCAGGTTGTACAGCTCGTGATCTGTCGGGTGGACGTACAACGGCAGCCCGGTGCCCGCCACCTCCTCGAACGCCCGGTACAGCACAGCGCGATCCGTGACCGCCGTCGACGGCGAGTGCGGGTAGGTCCGCTCGACGTCGTACGACATCCACAGCTTGAAGGCGGCCGCACCGGCGGCGGCCAACTCGGGGATGAGGTCTGGTTCGACCGCCGAGGCGTTGTGTCCGTAGTCGACGACGGACTTGCGGTCGAGGTCGTCGAGGTGTGCGCGCAGCCGATCCGGTGTGGTCGTCGGCGGCTCCGTGTTCGGCATGTCGAAGACCGTCGTGACCCCGCCGGAGGCCGCGGCCCGGGTGCCGCTGGCGAGATCCTCCTTGTGGGTGAACCCCGGATCCCGGAAGTGGCAGTGGGTGTCGACCAGCCCGGGGATGACCAGTTGGTCACCCAGATCGAGTTCGCGAGCCGCGACGACGGTCTCGCCCAGCTCACGCAGGCCGGTCACCAGGCCGTCCTTGATCACGATCTGCGCGGGCAGCTCCCGCAAGCCGGTGTGCACCCTCGTACTGCGGACGACGAGGTCCGCCATCTCGGGCCCCGTCACTTGGCCAGCGCCTTGGTGATGAAGTCCTGGTCCGTGATCGTCGCGAAGTCGGGCGGGTTCTTGGCCAGGCCGGCGACCTGGTGGAACTTCACCGCCTTCGCGTACCCGTCCTCGGTGATCACCGGAGACTCGGGGATCTCGGCCCGCAGTACCGGCAACATCGCCTCGACCGTCTTCGGGTCGAGCGAGCCCTGGTACTTCTGGAACAGCTGCCGGGTCTTGTCCGGGTTGTCGTGGATCAGCTTCTCGGCCTGGCCGATCGCCCGGACGAAGGCCGCCATCGCCTCCGGCTTCTTCTTCAGGATCGCCCCGGTGGACAGCGCCAGCCCGTGCGGCTGGTTGCTCATGTCCGGTACGTCGCCTCGCGTCGGGCTGATGTAGATCGATCCGGCCTTGCGCGCCTCGACCTCCTGGCTGACCGGCTGGAAGAAGACCAGCACGTTCACCCGGTCGGTCTTCAGCGCACCGAGCGCACCGGCGTTCGAGGCACCGAGGTTCACCAGCGTCACGTCCTTCTTGACGTCCATACCGACCTTGTTGAAGAGGAACTGCAGCAGTGCCACCCCACCGCCGGACGGGGCCGGGATCCCGACCCGGGCGCCCTTGAGCGCCTTGATCTTGTCCTCCAGCGACGCACCGGCCGCAGGCTGGTGGAACTGGTTGCCGACGATCACGTCGACGTAGTAGCTGCTCACCAGGTTGGCCACGATCCTGGGATCGCGACGCCCGTCGGCCAGCAGGAACGCCGTCGTGGCGACACCGCCACCGATGTCGGCCGCGCCACCGGCGAGGGCGGCGGCGACCTTGGAGTCACCACCGACGACCACCGGCTTGTCGACGGTCAGGCCTTCCTTCGCGTAGTACCCCTCCTCGCTCGCGACGTACAGCGGGAAGAACGCCACTGACGTACTGCTCTGGACGACGCGCAGCGACATGTCGCCCGAGGCCGCGCCCGATCCACCGGTGTCGGTCGCGGGCTTCTGGCACCCGGCCGCGGTGAGGGCCAGGACCAATACGGCCAGACCTGCCCTGACTGACTTTGCCTTCATGTGAGGTCACCCATTTTCTGACGAGACGTGCTGGCCCGGACCGGTGTCATTCACCGGCCACGGCCTGCCAGCGAGTCGAACGGCGTTGCAGCAGATTGACCCCGAAGTTGAGGATCCCGGCGATGACCGTGATCACAGCGAGTGCGGCGAAAACGCCGGCGGTGTTGAACTGACTGGCCGAGTCGAGCATGAGATAGCCAAGGCCTTTGTTCGAGGCAACCAGTTCACCGACCACGGCGCCGATCAGCGCGTACGGAACGCCGATCCGCAGACCGGTGATGACACCGGGCATCGCGCCGGGCACGAGGACCTTCATGATCACCTGCCGGCGGGTGCCGCCCATCAGCCGGACGGCGTCGATCAGACCGCGGTCGACCGAGCGCACGCCGGCGGCGGTGTTCAGGTAGACCAGGAAGAAGACCGTTGCCGCCGACAACAAGACCTTCATCTTCACGTCGATGCCGAACCAGATGATGAACAGCGGCGCGAGCGCCACCTTGGGAATGCTGTAGAGCGCGATCATGTATGGGTCCAGGACGTCACCGAGGACCCGCAGGATGGCCAGCACGAAGCCGCCGATCAGTCCCGCGGAGGCGCCGAGCGCGAAGCCCAGCGCGATCTCCTCGACGGTGAGCGCGGTGTTCGTGCCCAGCGTCCCGTCGGCGAACCAGTCACGCAACTGGGCCCAGATGTCACTCGGCCGGCTGATGAACAACGGGTCCACCCACCGCCCCGCGGCGATCTGCCAAGCCACCAGAACCACTACCAGCAAGGCGATCCGGGCAAGAGCGATCCACAAGGCCCGTCCGTGTTTGTCCATCCAGCTACGGCCGGCGGGAATCTCCAGCGGTCCGGCGGCGACTCGATCGTCGGCGGTCACCAGGTCGGTCGATCGATCGGTCATGGCGGTCACGCCGCCCCTTCTTTCCTCAGGTCGGTGCCGGGTGAGCCGGCTCTCAAGGCCTCGGCGGTACGCCGGTGCAGTGCGACGAAGTCCGGGTCCACCCGCAACTGGTCCAGATCCCTGGGGCGGGGAAGCCCGATCGGCTGGTCGAGCAGCACCCGACCGAGCTGGCCGAGCACGATCACCCGGTCGCCGAGCAGGAGCGCCTCCTCCAGGTCGTGGGTGATGAAGACGACCGTCTTGCCCGATCCCCGCCACAACCGCAGCAGATCGGACTGGAGCTCGGCGCGCAGTTGCGCGTCGAGGGCCCCGAACGGTTCGTCGAGCAGGAAGGTCTCCGGCGCGGCACTCAGCATCCGGGCCAGACCGGCCCGGCGGCGCATTCCGCCGGACAGCTCCCGCGGATAGTGCTTCTCGAACCCGGACAGGCCCACGCGCTGGATCAGCTCCCCCGCCACCCTGGTGCGTTCGGTCTTGCTGACTCCGCGGACCTCGAGCGGCATCTCGATGTTGCGCTGCAGGTCCCGCCAGGGCATCAGGGTGTCGTGCTGGGTGAGATAGGCCAGATCGTGGTGAGGCCCGGTGACCGGGCGACCGCGGTACTCGATCCGTCCGGACGTGGGCTGGGTGAGCCCGGCCAGCATGTTGAGCAGCGTGGACTTGCCGCAGCCGCTCCGGCCGAGCACGGTCAGGAAAGTCCCTTCTTCCACGTCCAGGTTGAGCCCCTGGAGCGCGACCACCCGTTTGTCCCCCTTCAGGAAGGACTTGTCCAGGTCGAGGACCCGCAGTACCGCAGTCATGATCAGCTCGCCTTCGTATCCTCACGGCGCAGGCCGTGAATGTCGTAGCTCAGCTCCCCGGCCTGCAGCCGGGTCCGCATCGCTTCTTCCTTGTCGAAGCGGGCCTTCGATGCCTCGAGCACCGCGGGTACGTCGGCCGGCCCGACCACCACAACGCCGTCCGAGTCCAGCACCACGAGGTCTCCGGGCGCGACCCTGGTACCACCCATTTGGACAGCCACATCGATCTCGCCGCGTTCCGTCTTGGTCGCCCCGCGTGCTCGGATCCACCGGCACCAGACCGGTACGTCGAACTCCCGCAGTACCTCGATATCGCGGGCAGCCCCGTCGACGAGTACGGCGACCGCGCCGCGGGCGGCCGCCTGGGTCAGCAACAGTTCGCCGACCAGCGCCACCGGGGCTGGTTCGGGCATCGTCAGCACCAGGACCTCACCGGGCTGCAGCCGGTCCATCACCTCATGGACGGCCCGGTTGTCGTTCTGCCCGCAGAGAGCGATCCGCGCAGGTCCCGCTGCTCGCGAACCGGGCACCAACTGGTGGTACTCCGCGTCGACCAGCCCCTGACGGCCCGAAGCCTCGTAGACGGTCGACACCCCGAGCTCGCGCAGCTCGGCGACCGCGTCCTCCGGCCGCCCGGTCACAGCGCCGTCACCACGTTCGGCACGATCCGCTGGAAGGCCTCGGCCTGCCGGATCGAGCTGTCGCCGGTCACCTTGCGGGCGTGGTTCCCACGGTGGTCGGCCCGTTCGGCGTAGTACGTCTGCAGGTACTTCTGGGCCGCCATCGCCTGCATCGCCTCCACCTTGGCGGGCATCACCGAAGTGATGTCCACGAAGACACTGGGGACGAAGCCGCACAGGTCGGGTTGATGCGGTTCGAAGACCAGGAACTCCGACGGCGGTGCGGTCCGGAAGCCACTGGCCACGACGGCGCCGGAGCTCAGCAACCGGGCCCGGCGTACTGCCTCGAAGGCGAGCGGGTGGTCAGGGTTGAACGGATCGACCGGCGGGTGGGTGAGCACGATCTGCGGAGCGAAGTCCCGCAGCAGCTCGACCAGCCGCTCGACCGCCGCGTCGTCCACGACCAGCGGGTAGTCGCCGAGGTCGAAGCACTCGAACTCCGCGCCCACCGCCGCCGCGGCCGTGGCTGCCTCACCGTGCCGGATCTTCTTCACGTTCTCCTCGGTCTGGCCCGGCTCCTTCCACAACTCACCGGACTCACCGCGTTCGCCGTACGAGAGCGCGACGACACGGGCCTCGCCACCTTCGCCGACGTGCCGCGCGACAGCACCCGCCGCGCGCCAGACGAAATCGGCGCTGTGGGCACCGACCACCAGCATCCGCCGCGCGCTCATCGGCCCGCCTCCGCGGTCACCGGCTGCGCGGCCAGGAACCGGGTGTTGTCCACTGCCATCGTCCGCACCTCGTCCGCAGTGAACCCTGCCGCGAGCAGATCGCGAGCCATCAACGGCAGGCCGTCTTCCACCGGCGGGTTCGACGGCTGGCCGAGATCGCTGGACAGGAAGGACCGAGCGGGACCGGTGCGGCGGATGTTCTCGACCATCACCTCCCATTCCACCTTGCCCGTGTATGGAGTGGTGAAGCACCGTTCGAGGTACGCGCCCAGCTCGACCAGCTCGAGCTGCTGGTCCACGGTGAGCCGCTGGGAGGTGAACTCCGGGTGCGTGACGACGATGCGCCGTACGCCGGCCTCGGCGGCAGCCCGTACGACCGCCAGGATCTCCGCGGCGGCCAGGTGCCCGGTCGCCAGGACGAGATCGTGCTTGGCCATCAAGGTGAGCACGGCAACCACTTCGTCACACACCGTACCGGCGGCGTCCACGACCCGGACGGGTGGCGGGTCGATGCCCTGGGCCCGCAATTCCGCCTGCAGTGCGGCCCACATCGGCGGGGTGGAACCGGCCGGCGCCTCGGCCTTCGACTCGCGCTGGTTCACGCTGTCGACGGTCGGGAACCACACCAGCCGGGCTCCCCCGCGGGCGGCGATCTCCACCGCGGTGGGGTTCATCCCGCCGGAGGCGACGTTCAGGGCCAGGGCGCCGAGTACGTCGACGCCCGGAACCGCTGCCCGGACGACGGCCGCCCGCTCGGTCGTCGGCACGTAGTGCGACTTGAGGACGAAGCCGGCCAGACCGACCTCGGCGAACCGCCGGGCCAGGGTGAGGTCGTCGACCGACCGGGGAACCACGTCCGGAGCCACGTGCACATGCAGGTCGTAGGCTCCTGCCACGAACTCACGATCGGCGTCGGTGGGACGGGGGTGCTGGGTCATCTGTATCTCCAACGAAGGGGTGAACGGGAATTGGCATGGGGTACGGCGATCCGGGTCGTCACTCCCGGGCGAGCAACTGGTGGCGCCACGGCGCCATCCGCTTCTCGAGGATCTTGAGGAGTTCCATCACGGCGACGGAGAAGACCACGATGACCATCACGCCGGCCAGGTAGCGCGGGGTCGCGAACAGCTCGGCGTCGGCGTTGATCTGGTAGCCGATGCCCTCGGTCGAGGCGATGTACTCACCGACGATGACGCCGATCATCGCGCGGCCGACCGCCAGTCGCAGGCCGGTGATGAAGAACGGCGTCACCGATGGCAGTACGACGTCGCGGTACAGGTTCCAGCGGCTCGCGCCGAAGGACCGGGCGGCCCGGAGCAGCACCCGATCTGTGGTCCGGACACCTTCGGTCAGGTTGATCATCACCGGGAAGGTCGACAGGATCACCACGATCGCCACCTTGGACGCGATGCCCAGCCCGAACCAGATCACCAGCAGCGGGGCCAGCACCAGGACAGGAGTCGAGTACAACGCGCCGACGATCGGGTCGAAAGCCCAGTACAGGCGTCGGCTGGTGCCGAGCGCCAGCCCGACCGGAACCGCGATCAGGACCGACAACACCATCCCTAGCAGGAACTCGGTACCGCTGACCCGCAGATCGCTCCAGAGCGGGCCGTGGGCAAGCTCCACCGCGCCCGACCAGATCTGCGACGGATAGGCGAAGAACAAGGGATTCCAGTGGGCGACCCGGCCGACGATCTCCCAGATCGCCACGATCACCACCACAGTTGCTATCGGCAACAGGCGCTGCTGGTACCTGGTCATCCAGTCCAGGCGGGATCTGTCGGTCATGACGCGTCCTCCAGACCGCGGTTCTGCGCGGCTGCGACCTCGTGCTTGAGGAAGTCCCACAGCCGTTCGCGGTGCCGGTCGTACTCGAGCCGCCAGGTGCCGGCGTCTTCACGGAGCTCCCGCACCGAGATGTCGTCCTCGACCCGGCCGGGTGCAGCGCGGAGCAGCAGGATCCGATCGGACAGCTGCAGCGCCTCGTCCAGGTTGTGCGTGACCAGAACAACGCTGCGCCGCTCCTGAGCGACCAGGGTGCGTACGTCGTCCCGCAGCAGCTCGGCGTTCTGCGCGTCCAGCGCACCGAACGGCTCGTCCATCAAGAGCAGATGCGGACGTACGGCGAACGCCCGCGCAAGGCCGACGCGTTGCTGCATACCGCCGGACAGCTGGTACGGGTAGAGCTTCGCCGCCTTCGTCAGCCCGACCCGAGACAGGTAGTCCCGTGCCAGCTCGTCACGCTGCCGGCGACTCAGGTCGCGCCGCCGGTAGTCGACGCCGAGCCGGACGTTGTCGAGCACGGTCTTCCACGGCAGCAGCGCGAAACTCTGGAAGACCATCGCCCGCTCGGAACCACGGATCGACACCGGCCGGCCGGCCACCCGGACCTGGCCGTGGGCGGGCCTGAGCGCGCCGTCGAGGATCTGCAGCAGGGTGCTCTTGCCGCACCCACTAGCACCGATGATGCTGACGAACTCGCCCTCGCGCACGGTGCAGCTGATGTCCTGCAGGATCGAGGTGTCACCGTAGGCGAACGACACGTTGTCGACCTCGACCAGCGGCGAGTCATTGCTGGTGGCAACGGAACCGTTGCTGATGGTCCGGGCGGACGTCATGACGACTTACGCAGGTACTCGTCGGTGTAGATGTCACCCGGTGCGACCGGTTTCTTCATCACGCCGTACTTGACCGCGACGTCGATCCAGGTCTGCAGGGCGGCGGTGTCCATGGTGCCGTCCTTGGCGTAGATCTTCGCCACTTCCTGATACGACTCCTTGGCGTCGGCCGGCGACATCTTCTCGGTGTCGGCCAGCAACTTCACCGCGGCGTCGGGGTTGGTCGCCACCCAACGTGTGCTCTCGATCAGTGCAGCCATGAAGTCACGGACCAGATCGGGCTTGTCTTTCAACTTGTTGGAGACCCCCGCGATCACTGCGGCCGAGGCGCCGGGCAGGTACTTCTCCACCGTGCCGAGATCGTGCAGCCCGGCTTTGCGAGCCTGGATGTCGAACGGCGCGACCAGCAGGCCGGCCTGCACCTGTCCGGCCTGGATCGAGGCGAGGATGCCGGCCTGAACGCCGACCGTGACGTAGGTCAGCTTGTCCTGCCCGATGCCGGCCTTGTCCATCACGTACCGCATCACCGCGGTGTTGCCGTTGTTGGGCCCCGGACCGCCGAACTTCTTGCCTGCCAGCTGATCCAGGCTGGTCACGTCCTTGCTCGTGATGATGTGGTAGTCGAGTTCGTCGAGCACGTTGCCCACCATCACCAGTGGTGCGCTGGACGCGGCAGCGGAGACGACGTAGGCCTGCTGCAGCAGGGCAAGGTCCTGCCGGCCGGAGACCAGGGCGGACGTGGCGATATCGCTGGATTTCGCCTGGGTCACCTTGAGGTCGATGCCGTGGGCCTTGAAGATCCCGCGGGACAGGCCGGCGGTGACCGGGAGCAGTTCGGCGGCGTACTTGGTGTTGATCAGGTTGACGGTGCGCAGGCCGGAGGGGTCGGCCTTCGCGCTGTCTCCGGTGCCGGAGCAGGCGGTCAGGGTGAGTACGGCGGCGGCGAGGAGCGCCACGGCACGCGGCAGGAAACTGGCTTGCGGCATGAGCACTGTCCTTTCGAGAAGTGCAGCTCGCTGGAGGTCATCCGCCCGCGATCAGGCGGGCGGGGTTCTCTTTCAGCATGGTCGTGAGGGCGGCTTCGCTGACACCGCGTTCCCACAGGTTGCTGGCCAGCACGCGAAGGGCCTCGTGCGGTCGCGGATGCCGGACGCCACCGGCGTCCGAGGCGATGACCAACTGCTGCGGGGTGAGTTCGTCGATCGTCGCGACGACCTCGTCGATCGGGAAACGGTTGGTGTACCCGCCGACAGTCGAGCAGGTGATCTCGATGACGGCACCGAGTTCGCAGGCACGGCGGGCCAGCTCCAGGTCGTACTCCGGGGTCCACCGGATGTGGGTGACGATCAGCTTGACGCCGAGCGGCCGGCAGTACGCCGCCAAGGCGAGAATCTCCTGTGGTGACAGGTGTGACGTCGCCAGCAGTGCGTCGTGCTCATGGACCAGGGCGACCACTTCGCGGGTCGCGGGGGTCAGCTCGCCGTCCGCGTCGAGGACACTGATGCCGGCGGCATCGGCCGGGTTGTAGATGTCCATGTCGGAGTAACCCCAGTTGCCCAGGGCACCGGTCACCTCGGCGTGGAACCGGGAGTGCCCACTGGGCATCCAGACCACCCGGCCACCGAGCCGCAGGCAGGCGTCGACCGCCGCCGGGTTGATGCCTCCGACCGGGTAGTTGAGGCAGACGCCACCGATGTACCGGAAGCCCGGCACCGCCTTGTTGGTGTGGTACGCGCGACTGGACGTGCTTTCCAGGTGAGCTTTGACAGCCATCCCGGCCATGCCGGCGTCGCGGCACCCGGTCGCGATGTCGATGTCGTCGCCGACGCGGCCCAGGACGTCCGGACCGGCATGCACATGCAGGTCGATGACGCCGTCCAGTGTGAACACGGTGGGACCTCCAGAGGCTTGGCCACTCGTTGACGGTGGCAACGGTGACTAGATCATCACCATTTATTTCGCCCAGATTGTGCACAATATTAGTTACACAGTAGGGCCTGTCAAGGGTTCGGATCAGAGCGACTGTCTGAACCGGGCGACCGCGCCGGAGTCCCAGACGATTCCGTGACCGCTGCGATCGGGTGGCACCACGACACCGTCCTGCGGTGCCAGCACTTCGGCGAGTACTCCGTTGAGAATGCCGAAATCCTCGACATAGCAGGCGTTCGGCGACCGGACGGCCAGATGGATGTGCAGTTCCGGGAGCGAATGGAAGTTGACCGAGCGATTGCCGGCCTCCGCGAGATCGGCGATCCGCACCGCCTCGGTCACACCACCGGTCAGTGCGGCGTCCGGCTGGTAGATCCCGATCGGAGTCGTCCGCAGGTGATGCGCGAACTCGTACCGGCCGACCAGATGCTCACCGACGGCGACAGGAACGTCGAGCTGCGCGGCGAGCACTGCGTGACCTTCGACGTCCTCCGCGATCAGAGGCTCCTCGATCCAGCGGTAGCCGAGATCCGATAATCGACGGCCGAGCCACAACGCGTCGGCAAGAGTGAGCTGCTCGTTGCAGTCCACCATCAGCGGCACGGCATCGCCGACCGCGTCACGCACGGCACGCAGCCGCTCGAGGTCCTCACTCGGAGAACGCGCACCGGCACGGATCTTGACCGCGGGATAGCCGTCGCGCAGATAGCCGAGACTCTGCTCGACAAGTTCATCGAGCCCGAGCGAGTTACTGCCGCGACCGGAGCCATAGATCGGAACGGCACGCGGTTTGCCACCGAGTACGGCGTACAGCGGCCGGCTGGATTGGATTCCGCGCAGGTCCCAGACGGCGATGTCGACAGCCGACAACGCCGGCGCGAACATCGATCGGCCCAGTCGGCGGGTGTCCGCGGCCAGCCGTCGGCGGTGTTCGCCCCAGTCATCGGTCCGCGAGCCGACGATCGCCGGGCCGATGAGTTCGTCGACCATTCGGCAGACGATTCCGGCACCGGCGCCAAGGGTGTAGGTGAAGCCCGTGGCAGTGGCTCCGTCGCTGTCCCGCAGGAGCACCCGGACGATGCTGACCACGTCCGAACCGTAGGCCCGCAACCGTGGCTCCAAGGGGACCAGGAGCAGTTCGGTGGCGACGTCGGTGATCGCGGCCGGCACGGCGTCAGCTCTCCCGGCCGCGTTCGCCGCGCTCGATGGACGCCAGCCACTCGATCGAGGCGAGCGTCATCTCGTGCGGCGTACCGAGCCGGCGGCCGTAATCGCGCGCGTCCTCCATTTCGTGCCGCCGACGGCGGGCGTGTTGGTAGGTGCCCGTGACCAGCCGGTCGACCAGCGCTTCGCCACCGCTCCCCAGTTCGGAGACCATCTGGCCGCGAACCCAGTCCTCGCATCCCGCGGCACGACCGGCAGTCAACGCCTCGAGCACGCTGGTGGCCAGCGACTTCATGAAGATGCTGCGCAGTAGCTTGCGTGCAGTCGCCACTCCCGGTTCGCCGTCGACGACGTCGATCGAGGCGCCGACGGGTTGTAGCAGCTCGACGAACCGGTTCGCACCGGGACCGCAGGCCATCACCGGCGTACGTATCCCTGCGCGCTGCACCGGCGCCAGGATCGCGACGTCCACATAGAGGCCCTTGGAGAGCTCGGCGCCGACCTCCTTCTTCCGTTCCGGCGAGGAAGCGTTCATGTCCGCGTAGACCGTCTCCGGGCCGAGATACGGCGCAGCAGCGCGGACCGCGTCGACCGCTCCGGCACTGGTGGTCAGGCTGAGCACCAGGTCGGCTCCCTCGACCGCGGCGGCGGCCGTCGGAGCGAGTGTGATCCCTTCGGCGAGCGTGACCCGCCGTACGTCGAAAGCGGCCACCTCGACGCCGGCAGCCAGCAGATCTGCGGCCAGACGTCGTCCGGCCTCTCCGTACCCCAGCACTGAGACGCGCATATCGCCTCCATTCTTGTGCGCAAGATTGGCGACAATCTAGGTACTCATCTTGTCCACGTCAAGACCTCGCCCGCCGCCCACGGCACGTACTGACGGAGCTCGCCGGGGGTGGCCCGCCGGTTGGCCGGACCTAGCTAGGCTGGGCGGTGCGTAGTGGTTCGGTGACGGTTGGGGTGGGTACGGGTGTCGGGATGTTGGTAGCGGAGCGGTACAGGTTGGGGCCCTCCATCGGCCGGGGTGGGATGGGCGAGGTGTTCCGCGGCACGGACGAGCAGTTGGGGCGTCCGGTCGCGGTCAAGTTGCTGCTGCCGTCCGACAAGGACCCGCGCGCTGCCGAGCGCTTCCACCGGGAGGCGCGAGCCGCTGCGAGGCTGAACGATCCGCACGTGGTCGCGGTGTACGACTTCGGCAACCACGGCGACGGTTTCTTCCTGGCGATGGAGCTGGTCGAGGGCGGGTCGGTGGCGGACGAGCTCGCCGCGCAGGGACCGCTGCCGAAGGACCGGGCGATCGACCTCATCGAGCAGAGCGCCGCGGGTCTGGCGGCGGCGCATCGACAGGACGTCGTACATCGTGATGTGAAGCCGAGCAACCTGTTGCTGACGACCGACGGGACCGTCAAGGTCGCCGACTTCGGTATCGCTCACGTCCCCGAAGAAGGGGCGACCACGCTGACGGGGACCGGCCAGATCATCGGCAGCGTCCATTACCTCGCGCCGGAACGGGCGCGCGGCGAGCGGTCCGGTAAGCCGGCGGACGTCTACGCGCTGGGGTGCGTGCTCTACCAGTTGGTCACCGGCCGGCCGCCGTTCACGGCGGACCATCCGACGGCGATCCTCTACCAGCACGTCGACGCTTCACCTGGTCAGCCGAGTCTGATTCGCCCCGAACTCGGCGGCTCCTTCGAGATCGGCCTGCTCGGGATGCTCTCCAAGGATCCCGCCGACCGTCCGTCCGCCGAGGAGGTCGCGGCCGGCTATCTCCGTACGGCGTCCCTTGGTGCGGCCGCGGCCTCGCCCGCAGGGCCAGGAACGACCAGCCCACTCGAGCCTCTGCAACCGCCGCCCGACCAGAGACGGCGGAACGCCCTGCTGATCGGACTGATCGCGGTCCTCGCGACGGCAGCCGCGGTCATGGCCGGCTTCATCCTCAACGGCAATGACACGCCGCCCCCGACCACCGATGTCGGGCCGCAACCGACCCCGAGTACGGCGAGGTCGACCCCAACCACGACCGACCCATCGCGGTCCGCAACGGAGAATCAGCAGAACCAGACCACGAAGACTCAGCCCACGCAAAGCCCTTCACCGTCACCCACCCCGTCCGAGACTCCCTCGGCCACTCCGTCGGACACGCCGTCACCAACCGAGCCCACCCAGACCACGACCACCAGCGAACCCACTGAGTCGACGCCGACATCCCCCTCGAGCACACCACCACCCGAGACCAACTCACCGAGCGCGCAACCGACAGACACGCCACCACCTGGCGCAGAGTAGGAGGCGTAGAAATCCTTGCGGGGGGCACCGAAGATCTGTCCGCGTTTTCGGGAAGAGGACCGTGAACGAATCCGTCGTTGAGATCAACGGCCATCGGGTCGTGGCTGTGTCGCGGGTGACGACCTTGGCACGTCTCAGCGCGGGGTCGGTCTGCATCCGCTGCGGCGCCCACTTCGTGGACCGGCTCGAGATCGAGAACACCTCCTGCCCGGTCGCGGGCGATACACACGGTCACGAGCTGTTCACCAATCCCGACGACGGGCTCCTGTACTGCCGGCGCTGCCCGCTGGTGGCGTACGACCTCGACGATGTCGCCACCGAACCGCAGTGCCCGATGCCCCTGCACTTCTGGCACTGACCGGGCACTGGCCGCGCTCAGGCGGCGGTCGGCAGTGGGTCGAGCTTCCCGCGGAGATCCCTGAGGATCCGGTTCAGCAGCCGGGAGATCTGCATCTGGCTCACACCGATGTCGTCGCCGATGTCCGACTGCGTCCACCCCTCCACGAACCGCAACTCCAGGATCCGCCGATCGCGCGGGTCCAGGTCGTCGACGACCGGGCCGAGCATGTCGACGGCTTCGAGCTGATCGAAGTACCGACGGTCGCTGTCGTCGGCCACGGTCTCGCCCAACGGGGACTCCGACTCCGTGGCGGGCCGATCGAGCGACAGTACGTTGAAGCATCCTCGCGCGGCCTCGGCCCCGTTCACCTCGGTGACGTCGACGCCGATCCGGTCCGCGATCTCCGCGAGCGTGGGTTCCCGGTTGAGTTCCTGCTCGAGCACCGGTACCGCGGCCGCGATCATGCCCTGGAGTTCCTGCATCCGGCGTGGGATTCGGACGGTCCAGGAACAGTCGCGGAAGTACCGCTTGACCTCGCCGCGGATCGTCGGGATGGCGAACCCGATGAACGGCGTACCGTGGTCGAGCCGGAAGTTGTGCACGGCCTTCAGCAGACCGAGGTACGCGACCTGTTCGAGGTCCTCGTCCTCTGCGCCGCGGCCGCGGAACCGCCGTCCGATCCCGCGGGCGATCTCGACGTTCAGCTCGACGATCTCTTCGAGCAGCCGCTGCCGCTCGTCCTCGTCTGTACTGCGCTCTCTGGCTTCGAACAACGCCCAGGTTGCCGCCTCGCGGCGGGCTCTGTCCTCGGGAGTCGAACAGTCCTTACGGACCGGGCCGACCATGGCGGATTGGGTGGGAACCATGAACCTGACCTCGCGACGTGAGTCACGGCGTAGCCCACCTCCGGACCACGGTCATTACCTACGCAGATCCAGTACCCCATCTTATGCATGGATGAACAGGACGCGGGTACCCCATGCGCCCATGGCACGGTCGGTGGAGTGCGGCCAGAACTGCGGGCTGGGTCTCCACGACCGTGCCATCGGAGTACGACGTACGCCCAGGCGCATCAGTAGTCGCGGAGGTCGCGGCGCTCCTGGACGGTCGTGTGGGTCGTTCTGCTGCGCTGGTTCGCCAGCACGAGAGCGACCGCCAGGCCGATCGCTCCGGCGCGCCATCAGCACATACCCGACTACGGTCAGATCAACTCCGCTGAGCCGATCGGACACTGCGAAGGCGAGCACTCCGCCGACTGCGAGCAGGAACACCGATACGCCGATCCCCATGGGATCCTCCTTGCGAGCTCCCCGTTCGGACAGTTGCGACAGAGAACGCGGTACCCATGTCGATCAGCACAAAACGACGAGGTGTGCTCAGGGCTTCGGCTTCTTCGGCTTGTCCTGACCCGGCTTGTCGTCCTTCGGGCGATCAGCGGGTCCGGGGGCCAGCGGCTTCGGCTTGCTCGGACCTGACTGCGGCAACGGCCGGTGAGTCGTCGTCTGGGTGACGGTCTGGATCGCGGCCGGGCTCGGTGGTGGAGACGTCGTCGGTACGGCGGGTGGTGGGGTGATACGGCTGTCGCTCGGGGACAGCCGGTTCGTCGTCGGGAGCTTCACATCCCTTGTGGCGAAGACGATACCGAGAGTTGCCGACAGCACCAACGCCAATCCTGCGACAACCCCGGCGCGCACCGGCCTCGCGGCCGTCCGGCGTACCGGCAGAACTCCGGGGTCCGCTTCGACCGGTGGCTGGACGCCGTCCGCGAGCTGCGCCGCGGTCGGTCGTCGGGCCGGGTCCTTGGTGAGCATCCAGAGAAGCAGCGCTTCGACATCGCCGGCCAGTTCAGGCCGGAGTTCGCTCGGCGGCACCGGTTCGCGCTGCACGTGCTGGAACATGATCGACGCCGGCTCGTCGGCGAGGAACGGCGGATGGCCGGTGACCAACTGATACAGCACACAGCCGAGCGCGTAGACATCGGACGGCGGCTCCGCCGGACGACCCAATGCGCGTTCCGGGGCGAGGAAGTGACTCGTGCCGACAATCTGCCCGGTCGAGGTCAGTGTCGTGGTGCAGTCCTCGAGAAACCGGACGATGCCGAAGTCGGCGATCTTCACCGTCCCGTCGTCGGCCAGCAACAGATTGCCTGGCTTGATATCGCGGTGGACGATGCCCAGCCGGTGAGCCTCTGCCAGCCCAGCCGCAGCCTGCCTGACCAGGTGTACGGCGCGATCCGGTGCCAACGGGCCCTCGCGCCTGAGCTCGTCGCCGACCGTCCGACCGCTGACCAGTTCCATCGCCAGGTAGCAGCAGCCGTCCTGGTCACCGAAGTCGTACGCCGTGACGACGTGTGGATGACGGATTCGCGCCGTAGCCCGCGCCTCCCGCAGGAACCGCTCCGACGCCGCGAGCGTCCCCGGAACCGGCAGCATCAGCTTGACCGCCACGTCCCGCCCCAGCACCCGATCCGTCGCCCGGTAGACCTCTCCCATCCCACCGCGACCGATCGCCCCCACGATCCGGTACCGGCCCGCAATCACTTCCCCTGCTCGCTTCACCGCCAATCGGTACCCGTGCCACACCGACGTATGTACGCCGCACATTCGCGTTTCGCCGCGGGTACCGGGCAGCCATACCGCTTCGCGTCGAGCAGCACCGGCCAGGCCGAGTGCAGCCAAGCTCGAGAGCCGGGTCTCGTCCTGGCACTGGGGTTCGGTGCTCGGCGCGGAGCACCACATCTGCCGATCGGTGCCCGGCGGGGTTCGGGCTGAAGCGCCGTCTTACGCTCGGGTGTCCTGGTCCAGGAGGCGGTTGACGGAGCGTTCAAGGGTGGCGCGGGCCTTGTCGTCGTCGAGGTCGGTTCCGGCGCGGTCGACGGCGTCGGTGATCGTGTGGCCGTGCTCGTACTGCTCGACGACGCGCGGATCGACGTACGACGTACGGGCGACAGTCGGGGTGTTGCCGAGGTGATCGGACACCTCCTCGAGCATCTCCTTGACCGCCGCGTTCAGGGCCTTCTTCGTCGTCGGCGGGTCCGCCTCGGCGAGATCCACCGCGGCGTGCACGGTGGCGGTCCAAGTCCGGAGATCCTTGACCGTGTAGTCCTCACCGACCAGTTCCTGAAAACGCTCGTTGATCATGCCCGCGTCGATCTCGTGATAGCCGTCGTCGTCGCGATACATCAGCAGACGTGGATTCTGGTGCCGGCCACGCTTCAGCGATCGTACTGCGGTCACCAGCCGATCGTCGTCCAACTCGATCGTCCGCCGCTGCCCACCCTTCGCGACGAAGTCGAACACGACCTTGCCCTTGCTGACCCGGACGTCGTCGCGCAGCAACGTCGCCGCACCCCGGCTGCCGTGCTCCTCGGCGTACTCCGTGTTGCCTGTCCTGAAGACGCCGTAGTCGAGCATTCGCAGCGCCACGGCCAGCACCCGGCGCCGATCGAGACCGCGCTCGCACAGGTCGGCGTCGACCGCCTCACGGAAAGCTGGCAGCTTGCGCGCCAACCGGCGTACGCGGTCATGCTTGTCCTCGTCCTGGGCCGAGCGCCAGTCGTCGTGGTACAGGTACTGCCGCCTGCCGGCCCCATCCGTGCCCATCGCCTGGATGTGACCGTTCGGGTACGGACAGATCCACACGTCGGTCCAGGCCGGCGGGATCGCCAGCGTCCGGATCCGCTCGACCACGTCCGTGTCCTTCAGAACCTTGCCCTCGGCATCCAGATAGCTGAACCCACGCCCACGCCGCCGGCGCGCGAGGCCCGGCTCGTCAGGATGGCTCCGCCGAAGTCGCATACCCCCTCAGTACCCGACTCCATGCCTGGCATATGCCGACTGGGCCTGGGTACCGGCCTCGCCACCAACGAGGCGAGAGGACATACAGATGGCCGGGGACGTTGTCGATCTGATCATGCAGGACCACCGCGAGGTCGAGCGGCTGTTCGACGAACTGAAGGACGAGCCGGAGAAGCGGCCGAACCTTCTGCCGGTACTGACGACCCTGCTGACCGCGCACAGCCGGGCCGAGGAGGCGGAGGTCTATCCAGTCGCAGCGTCGGAGGCTGGCGAGAAGGAGGAGGTGTCGCACAGTCAGCAGGAGCACATCGAAGCAGACCAACTGCTCGCCAAGCTGGCCGCGACCGATCCGGCCTCAGTCGCCTTCGACAAGGTGCTGCAGAACCTGATCGACGCGGTATCACACCACGTCGAGGAGGAAGAGAGCAAGGTTCTCCCCGGGATGCGAGCCAAGCTGTCGGACAAGCGCCGCCGCGAGCTCGGGGAGGCGTTCGTTGCCAGTCGCAAGCAACACCTCGGCCAACAGCCCGGCGACATCACCCGCGACCAACTCCTCCAGCAGGCCGGCAACGCAGGCATCCCCGGCACCTCAGACCTCCCCAAGAAGAAGCTCCAGAAGAAGGTCCAGCGCGAGGCAGAGCGCTGATCCAGGCACCCGTACCTCAGGAGATGCAAGGCAGGAGCGTGAAGCGGAAGACCGGCGGGCTTGAACTGGTCACCGTCTTGATCGTCGCCGGGCACGTGGTCGACAGTACGGGCGTGAGCGCGACCGGGCCGGACGAGTTCCGCCAGAGGAACAAGGTGCTCGAGCCGGATGACGTGATGCTGACGCTGGACAAGATCACCGGCCGGGAGTGATCGGTTAATGACGCCAAGTAGGCGTTTGCACGGGGTATTGCGCGGCTGGGTTCTTGGCTTCATGCTTGCGGTCACTTGGGTGCTCACGGGGGGCTGTGAGGGCTGGTGAGGACACGTGGGCCTGGGGGGCTTGATGGGGCGTTACGCCGGACTGCGCCGGTGGGTGGCTGCGGCCTGTGTGCTGTTGTTGGTGCCGTTGGCAACGACCGAATCAGCGAGCGCCGCGGCGGTGCCGGGTGGATTCAGTGAGCAGGTGGTGTTCACCGGGCTGAGCAACCCGACGAACGTCGCGTTCTCGCCCGACGGGCGGGTGTTCGTCGCGGAGAAGAGCGGCCTGATCAAGGTGTTCGACTCGCTCGACGACCCGACGCCGTCGATCTTCGCCGACCTGCGGACCCAGGTCTACAACTACTGGGACCGCGGGCTCCTCGGGATGGCCTTGCACCCTGACTTCCCCGCCGATCCGCGCATCTATGTGCTGTACACGCACGACGGCCTGATCGGCGGACCGACACCGAAGTGGGGAACCGCCGGCGCCACAGACGATCCGTGCCCGTCACCACCCGGGCCGACGAGCGACGGGTGCCAGGCGAGCGCCCGGTTGTCGGCCATCACCCCGAACGGCGCCGAGCAGGTGCTCGTCGAGGACTGGTGCCAGGTGTTCCCCAGCCACTCGATCGGCTCGATCGAGTTCGGCCCCGACGGCATGATCTACGCCGGTGGTGGTGACGGCGCCAGCTTCGGGTACGCCGACTACGGCCAGGACGGCTTCCCGGCATCGGACGAAACCCCCGACAACCCCTGTGGCGACGGCCAGGCACCCGTCGGTGCGAAGCTCACCTCGCCTACCGCTGAAGGCGGTGCGCTGCGCGCCCAGGACGTACGCACCAGCGGCGACCCCGCAAGCCTCGACGGCTCCATCATCCGGATCGATCCGGACACCGGCCTCGCTGCGACCGGCAACCCGGCTGCGGGCAGCCCCGATCCGAACACCCGCAAGATCGTCGCGCACGGCTTGCGCAACCCGATGCGGTTCGACTTCCGCCCCGGCACCAACGAACTCTGGATCGGCGACGTCGGCTGGACCAAGTGGGAAGAGATCGACCGCATCGTCAGCCCCACCGCGAAGGTCACGAACTTCGGCTGGCCCTGCTACGAGGGCCCGGGCCGCACGGCCGCCTACGACGCCCTCAACCTCAACATCTGCGAGAACCTGTACGCCGCCGGCGCGACCGCGGTCGCCACGCCGTACTACACCTACGACCACGCCTCGCACATCGTCACAGGCGAGACCTGCAGCACCGGCAGTTCGTCGCTCTCCGGCATGTCCTTCTACGAGAACGGCAACTACCCACCGGAGTACGACGGCGCCCTGTTCTTCTCCGATTACAGCCGGCAGTGCATCTGGGCGATGCTCCCCGGCAGCAACGGCCTCCCGGACCCCGCCAAGATCGTCAACTTCGCGTCGGGATACGGAACGACCAGACTGCAGAACGGTCCGGGTGGCGACGTGTTTGCCGTCGACTACGACAACGGCAGGGTCCTGCGCTACGTCTACAGCGCGACCAACAACCCGCCGACCGCGGTGATCGACGCGGATCCGTCCAGCGGGCCGACACCGCTGACCGTCACTTTCGACGGCACCGCATCGAACGATGCTGACGGTGACGCGCTCACGTACGCGTGGGATCTGGACAGCGACGGCCAGTACGACGATTCGACGGCGCCAACTGTCCAGCACACCTACACCACCAGCGGCGCCGCCATCGCCCGGCTGAAGGTGACCGACAGCCACGGCGGAACCGGTACGGCGACGACCCAGATCAACGTCGCCAACACCGCACCGACGGCGTTGATCACGTCACCTGGTCCGGCGACGACCTGGAAGGTTGGCGACACCATCAGTTTCGCCGGCACTGCCACAGATCCTGAGCAGGGCACGCTTCCCGGCTCGGCGATGACGTGGGCGCTGATCATGCATCACTGCCCGAGTGATTGCCATGCGCACCAAATCACGACGATGACCGGAGCGAGTGGCACGTTCACCGCGCCCGATCACGAGTACCCGTCGTACCTGGAACTGCGGCTGACCGCGAAGGACTCCGGCGGGCTGACCGACGTCAAGAGCGTGCAACTGCAGCCGAAGACGGTGAAGCTCACGTTCGGCACGCAACCGTCGGGTCTGCAACTGACCTACCTGAACAAGACCGCGGCCTCCCCGTCGACCGGTACGGCGATCGTCGGCTCGAGCGGATCGTTGTCCGCGGGCCTCCTGCAGTCGTCGGCGAACAACCTCTACCGGTTCGCCTCCTGGTCGGACAACGGCGCCCGCAACCACAACTTCGTCGCCCCGGCGACGCCCGCGACGTACACGGCGACGTACGTGCCGAAGCGCAATCTCGCCCGCGGCCGGGCGGTCGCGGTGTCCAGCGTCTACGCGGCCGGCCGGGAGGGATCGAAGGCGGTCGACGGGTCCATGACGACGGCCTGGACGAGCAAGCGCAGCGACCCGCAGTGGCTGCGGGTCGACCTCGGCTCGGTCCAGGTGGTCAACCAGGTGCTGCTCAACTGGTCGTCGGCGTACGCGAAGGCGTACCAGATCCAGGTGTCCGGCAACGCGCAGACCTGGAAGACCGTCTACTCGACCACTGTCGGGAACGGCGGCACCGACAACGTGGTGTTCGGGGCGATCTACGCGAGGTACGTGCGGATCAACGCCACCGCTCGCCCCGCGGTGGGCAACTACTACGCGCTGTGGGAGTTCGGGGCGTACGGCGACCGCGGGCCGATCACCGGGATCGCCGGCAAGTGCATCGACATCTACCAAGCGCGGACGGACAACGGCACGCCGACGATCTTGTACACCTGCCACAGCGCAACGAACCAGCAGTGGATGCAGTACGAGGACGGCACGGTGCGCTCGCTCGGCAAGTGCCTGGACGTGCGCGGTACGACGATCCGGTCCGCGGCGGTGCTGTGGACGTGTGACGGCAGTGCCGGGCAGAAGTGGCGGCCTCGCCCGGACGGCTCGCTGCTGAACGTTCGCTCCGGCCAGTGCCTCGACGCCACCGGTGCGTCCAGTGCCAACGGCACCAAGCTGATCATCTACACCTGCCATGTCGCCCCCAACCAGAAGTGGGTGCTGCCGTAAATCAGTCGAGTCGCCGCCTGGCCGCACCTACGCTGGAGGCATGAACAGCGGCTGGGCAGACGAGGGTTTCGGCGCGGTCGCCGATGTGTTCGCGGACAACTTCACCGCGTTCCCGGAGCTCGGAGCCGCCGTCACCGTGTACGTCGCCGGCCGGGCCGTTGTCGAGCTGTGGGACGGCGAGGCGGCTCCTGGACGCCCATGGGATCGCGATACCGTCGTACCCGTTTTCTCTTGTGCCAAAGGGATCGTGAGCCTCGGCGTCCACCTGCTCGCGCAGGACGGCCGACTCGACCTGGACGCACCGATCGGTCAGTACTGGCCGGAGTTCGTTGCGGAGGGCAAGGAGAAGATCACCTCGCGGATGATGCTGGGGCACCGGGCCGGGATCCCGGTCCTGGACAAGACGCTGTCCTTCGACGAGATCGCCGCCTGGACTCCGGTCATCGAGGCGATCGAGGAGCAGAAGCCGCTCTGGGAACCGGGGACGTCGTACGAGTATCACGGCCATGTGTTCGGCTTCGTCCTCGGCGAGGTGGTACGACGGATCACGGGGCAGCGACCGGGTGCGTTCTTCCGCCAGGTCGTGGGCGATCCGCTCGGGCTGCGGGCGTGGATCGGGCTGCCTGCCTCGGAGCTGCCGACACTGGCCAGGCTCGCGAAAGCTGAGGGCCGCCCGCCGATGCCAGGGCCGGAGCATCTCCTCACGCGGATCGTGACGATGAACGGCGCGCTCGTCTTCCCGGGCCTCGACGTACCGCACGGCTGGAACGATCCGGCGCTGCTCGAGATGGAGCTTCCCGGCGCCGGTGCGGTGGCCTCGGCGACCGGTCTCGCCGGGCTGTACGCCGCGGCCGTGACGGGCATCGACGGCCACGACCGTCTGCTCTCAGCAGAGACCGTGACGGATGCGGTGTGCGAGGTGTCGTCGGGCCAGGGATTCCTCGGCTTCGACGCCGGCGCGCGCTGGGGCTCGGGCTATCTGCTCGACTCCGCGAGCTTCCGGCCCATGCTGGGTGCACGCAGCTTCGGGAACGACGGCGCCGGCGGCCAGTTCGCCTTCGGCGACGACGAGTACGGCGTCGGATTCGCGTACGTCGCCAACCGCATGGTCGGTCACGGCGACGCGCGAGCCAACCGCCTCATCGCCGCCGTACGCGACTGCTTGGGTTAGCCGCCTGCGAGGGTTCATGACGGTGTCAGGCGGTGTTCACCTGGTCCGGCGAGCGTCACGCTGACGTATTGGTGGAGGGGAGCACGTACATGTCTCGTGTCATCGGCCGGCTGGCTCTGGTGGGCACCTCGGTGCTGGTCACCGCGGCGCTGCTGGCGAGCGGAGCGCAAGCGACTCGCGGGCATGAGCCCAGGGTCACGGGTACGGCGACGCTCCCCGACATGTCGCTGTCGACGTTCTCCAACGGCCTGCTGCCGCACACGGTCTCCAACGACCGCGGCGTCGACCTCGGCGGCATCGGAAGCGACATCTACCCGGCCGACCGGCCCGGCGAGTTCTGGACCGTCACCGACCGCGGTCCGAACGGGCAGATCAAGATCGACGACGTGAACCGGCGTACCTTCCCGGTCCCCGGCTTCGACCCGGCGATCGTCAAGGTGAAGGTGGACGGCCGCAAGCTCCGCGTCCTGTTGGCGATCCCGATCACCACCCGCCACGGCGAGGCGGTGACCGGTCTGTCCAACCAGGCGAGCCGGGACGAACTCCCCTACAACTTCAACGCCTCCACCGAGCTGTCCTTCAACCCGAACGGGCTGGACACCGAGGGGATCGTCCGCGCGCACGACGGCACGTTCTGGCTGGTGGACGAGTACAGCCCGTCCCTGGTCCACGTTTCGAGCCGCGGCCAGGTGCTGGCGCGGTACGTGCCGAAGGGCCTGAACCTGACCGGTGCCGACTACCCGGTGATCGAGGCGCTGCCGTCGATCTTCCTGACCCGCAAGATCAACCGCGGCTTCGAAGGGCTGGCTCAACTCCCGGGTGGCGATCTGGTGCTGGCGCTGCAGAGCCCGCTGCTCAATCCGAGCAAGAAGGTCGGCGAGGCTTCCCTGAACACGCGGTTGCTGCGGTTCTCCCCGCACCAGGGCAAGGTCACCGCGGAGTACGCCTACCGCTTCGACCCGGTCGGCGTCGTCGACCCGGGCGAGGACGACACGAGCGAACTGAAGATCTCCTCGGTGATTGCCGCCGGCCCCGAAACGTTGCTGGTCCAGGAGCGCACCGACAACGCGGCCCGACTGCAGCGCGTCGTACTGCGACCGTCCGCCAACATCCTGGGTGCGGCGTGGGACTCGACGACCACGACGCCGTCGTACGAGGCCCTCGCTGACCCGGCGGCTGCCGGCGTACCGGTTCTCTCGAAGGAGCTGTTCCTCGACCTGAACACCGTCGCCGGTGCCCCGCAAAAGATCGAGGGCGTCGCGCTCCTGCCGCACGACACGCTCGTAGTCATCAACGACAACGACTTCGGTATGACCGACGGCCCCGAAGCCTTCGATGCCAACGGCAACCTCAATGACAGCGACATCGAAACCACCCTGGTCACGATCAAGCTCCGTTAATCCGGCGACGGCGCATTGGCTGATCGTGTAAACCAGGTGGATGGTTCTTCCTGCTGAAGTTGTTCCGCCGGTGCGGATCGAGGTTGGTCAGGGGCATCACCTGGCGGTGCGGCGGCGTGGGGACGGGGGTGTGCCGCTGCTGCTCATCCACGGGTTCCCGTGCACGAGCCGCATCTGGTCGCACAACCTCGGTCCGCTGGCCGAGGCGGGGTTCGACGTGGTCGCGCCGGATCTGCGCGGGTACGGCGACTCCGACTTCGCGCCCGACGACTTCTACGACTTCAACGCGTTCAACACCGACCTGACCGGCCTGTTCGACCGGCTCGGCTGGGACCGCGCCGTCGTCGCCGGGCACGATCTGGGTGCGATGATCGCGATCGACCTGGCCACCCGCCACCCGGACCGGGTGGACCGCCTGGTGATCCTGGACGACTCCATGCCCGACCTCGGTGCGGCGTTCACAGCGGCGGGTCTCCCGCCGATCGACCCCAAGCCCGCCGTGTACGACTACCAGCGCCGCCAGGGCCACGACGCCGACGCCTTGGTCACCGAGCTGGCTACGCCCGAGCAGCGTCGGCGCTACGTCGGTGAGTTCTACGGGCACCGCCTGTGGTGCCCGCCCGACGCCTTCGACGAGGACGAGCTGGCCTTCCTGACCGAGCCGTACGGCGATGCGGCCCGGCTGCGGGCCTCCTTCGCCGACTACGAGGTCGCCATGGGCACTCGGCCGCTGTCGGCCCCGGAAATGATCGACCGGCCGGTCCAGCACCGCGCCCTGCTGCTGATCGGCACCGACCAGGCGACCATGCGCAACCACATCGAGGAACGGTGCGCGCTCGCCTTCCCCGAAGCAGTCGGTCCGTTCTGGGTCAAGGGCGCCGGCCACTTCATGCCCTGGGAGCGGCCAGAGATCGTCAACCGCGCCATCCGCTCCTTCTGCGGCGACCTGCTGGCAGCACTCACCCCGTGAACCTGCCGTACGAGACAGGTGTCGGATCGGGGCGGTCGTGTTCGTAGAAGGGGTGACGCCGGCCCACCTGAGGCGGCGCGCAGGAAAGGAAGGGACTACCACATGAGCACCACCTTCACCGTCGACTTCTTCTCCAGCCTGGACGGCTACGGCATGGCCACAGGCTGGCCCGGATACTGGGGGAAGGAGGGCCCCGAGATCCGCGAGGACCGGGTGCGCACCTTCGCGCAAGACCAGGTCCTCGTCTTCGGCGCGACGACGTTCCGGCAGTTCCGGAAGTTCGTCGTCGAGTTTGACGAGCCCTATTACGACAGCCTGAACGAGCTGCCGAAGATCGTGTTCTCCAGCACGCTCGAAGAGCCGCTCGGATGGCAGAACTCGACTGTTCTCAACGAGGATGCGGTGACGGCGATCGAGCGCCTGAAGCGCACCACGGACGTCCCGATGCGATCGCACGGCAGCGTCGCGCTGAACCGCGCACTGCTCGCCGCCGGACTCGTCGACCGTCTCGAGATCATCATGTTCCCCGCAGTCGCCGGCCGCGCCGGGGCAGCGGCCCTCCTCCACGGCGGGGCCGAACTCGACCTGGAGCTTGTCGAGTCGACCGTGCTCGACGGTCGGACGCAGAAGCTCGTCTACATCCCGCACCTTCACGGAGAGATCCCCGAGGGCGCCGGGCCGCAGCGCCGAAACGCGGATTAGTCACCCACCAGCTTCTCGTAGACGTCGGGGCTCCAGCTGGCGGCGGTTTTGGTGTTGAGGGTGGCGCCGAGGCGTTGGTAGAAGCGGTAGCCGGCTTCGTTTTCGAGGCGTAGGCCCCAGCCGATCGTGAGTCGGTCGGGGAGCGCGTGCCGGGCCAGCTCGAGCATGAGGGCCCGGCCGACGCCGGCGTCGCGGAACTGTTCGCGGACGTACAGGTCGTCGAGCGCCAACTGGTCGCCACCGACCCACAGGTAGGGCCGGCGCAGCGACGACACATAACCGGCCACCGCCCCATCAACCTCCGCGATCAGCACGATCACCTCTGAACGACCGAGGAAACCGCGCCAGTCCTCAGCGCTCGCGGTGACGTACGCCAGCTGGTCCTGATACCCGGCCAGTTCCTGCAGCATGGTCACGACGGTCTCGGCATCCGCGGGGATCGCGCGGCGGATCTCAGTGGACGGCATGGGCTTCTGCTCCTGTCGAGGGCTTGGCGGCCGGTACGACGGCCAGCGCGAGAAGTGCGGCGACGGCCGCAACGATCGCGGCGAAGGTGAAACCACGGGTGAATCCGGTCGTCACGGTGCCGGCCAGGCTGGCCGCGGCGATGCTGGACACCACCGCAACCCCGAGCGAACCACCGAACTCATGGAAGGTGCTCAGAATCCCGGACGCGACCCCAGCCTCCCGGTAGTCGATCTGGCTGAACGTCGTGGTCGACGCGGCGACGAACGCGGCACCGATCCCGGCGCCCCCGATCGTCGTCCCGATCACCACCATGAGTGCACCATCCCAGATCGCAGGGACAGCGATGCCGACCGCGGCGACGGCCAGCCCGATCATCGCGATCGGACGAGCACCCACCTTGCCGACCAGCTGTCCGGACAGGTGCGCCCCGATGGTCGTGGCGACGGCGATCGGGAGGAACGACAGTCCGGTGCGGAGGGCGCCGTACCCCTGGTAGTGCTGAAGGTAGAACGATCCGAGGAAGAAGATCGAGATCATCAGCGCGGTCGCAACCAGGATCAGGAAGGAGCCGGCGGCAACCGGTCGACGGGTCAGGATCCCCAGGTCCATCAGCGGCGACCGGACGACCCGCTGCAGCCAGGCGAACGCGGCGTACAGAACGACCGCGCCGGCCAGGGTCAGAAGAGTCGCGGCGGACAACCAGCCCCGGTCGCCGGCGTTGATCAGCGCATAGATCGCCGTACCCGTTCCGGCCGTGACCAGGATCGCGCCCGGCAGGTCCAACCGGCCCTGACGTTCGGCCGGCCGGTCGGCGGGCAGCATCCGGAGCAGGATCGCGAACACGACCAGACCGACCGGGACGTTGACGTAGAACACCCACTGCCAGCCCGGTCCGGCGGTCAGCAATCCGCCGATCAGTACGCCGATCGCCGCGCCGCCGCCGCCGATCGCGGACCAGATGCCGAGCGCCTTGTTCCGCTCCTCGCCGTCGAATGTCTTGGTCACCACGGACAGCGCGCTCGGTGACAGCAACGCCGCGCCGACGCCCTGCGCGATCCGGCCGCCGATCAGCAGTTCGGCGCTGTTGGCCAGTCCGCTGGTCAGCGAGGCCGCGGTGAACACCAGCAGTCCGGTGAGCACCACGACCCGGGATCCGAACAGATCGGATGCCCGGCCGCCGAGCAGCATCAGGCCGCCGAACATCAGCGTGTAGGCGCTGACCACCCAGGTCAGCGTGCTGCGATCCAGACCGAGGTCGGTACCGATGTGCGGCAGCGCGATCGCCACCACGGTCACATCCAGGATCAGCATGAACTGCGCGATGGCGAGCAGTCCGAGCAGCCGCCACCGACGCGGGTCCGCTCCGGTTTCTTCCATGATTCTCATCCTCACCAGTCAAGTCGAACACCACTGTTCGAGTTATTGCAGGTACAGTAACTCGTACAGCAGTGTTCGACAAGGGAGTTCCCATGCCGGTGAAGCAGGCAGGTACGACGGGCAGGCGGGCGGACGCGCAGCGCAACATCGCGGCGATCCTGGACGCCGCCACGGAGTGCCTGGGCCGCGATCCGGCGGCCAGTACGAGCGAGATCGCCAAGGCGGCCGGTGTCGGGCGAGTCACCCTCTACGGCCATTTCCCGTCCCGGGCCGAGCTGCTCGACGCGGTGTTCGTGCATGCGATCGAGGGCGGCGAGGAGGCACTCGGCCAGGTCGACCTGAGCGGGGATCCGCGCGAGGCGCTGACTCGGCTGATCGAGTCCAGCTGGCGCCTGGTCGACCGGTATCGCTCACTCCTGATCGCCGCTCAGAACACACTCCCGCCGGGCCGGGTGCGCGAGCTGCACGCCGACCCGATGGCACGGGTCGAGAAGCTGATCGAGCGCGGCCGGAAACAGGGCGTCTTCCGGAAGGACCTGCCGACGTCCTGGCTCGTCGGCGTCATGCACAACGTGATGCACGGCGCGGCCGACGAGATCAACGCCGGCCGTGTCACCCCCGACAAGGCCGCCGCCTACATCACCACGACCATCCTGGCCGCCTTCACCCCACCCGGCGACCGCGTACCGGAATGACGAACCGGGTACATCCTCGGCATGCTGAAGATTGCCGAGCTGGCGGAGTTGCAGCAGCGGCGCAGTGAGAAATGGTCCGGCCACGCGCCGGGAGTGATCTCGGCGACGGTGGCGGAGATGGACTTCGACCTCGCCGAGCCGATCGCGCGGGTGCTGCACGAGGCAGTGGACCGCAGCGATCTCGGGTACGCCTTCGAGGTGCCGAAGTCGTTGCGGGAGGCCTTCACCGGCTTCGCCGACCGCCGGCTCGGATGGACCGTGGATCCGGACCGGATCACGCTGGTGCCGGATGTGATGGCCGGCCTGATCGAGCTCTGTCTCGCCCTCGCACCGGGTGGGTCGGTCGGCTTCGCGACCGCCGCGTACCCGCCGTTCCTCAGCCAGATCCCACGGACCGGCCTTCGCACCGTGCTGCTCCCGCTGCGTGAGGATGGCTGGTTCGACCTCGATCGCCTCCGCGAGGCGCTGACCGACGGGCTCGAAGTACTGGTCCTCGCCAACCCGCACAATCCGACCGGCCGGGTGCTCCCGCACGAGGAGCTCGCGGCCATCGCGGAGCTCTGCGCGGCGTACGACGCCTGGGTTCTGGCGGATGAAATCCATGCGCCGCTGGTGTTGCCCGGCGCGACACATGTGCCGTGGCTCGAGGTGTCCGACGCGGCCCGCGAGTGCGGGATCGTGCTGACGTCCGCCTCGAAGGCATTCAACCTGGCAGCGCTGAAGGCGGCGATGGCCGTGACCGCGACCGACCGCGCGCAGAGCGTGGTCGATCGCCTGCCCTATACCGCCGAGCAGGCTGGACTGCTCGGTGTCCTTGCCGCGGAGGTGGCGTTCGCCGAGTGCGACGACTGGCTCGACGCCGTACTGCGGCAGCTCGACGACAACCGCGCGTACCTGCGCGAGCACCTGCCCGGCGGCATCACCTGGACCCCGCCCGAGGCGACGTACCTGGCCTGGCTCGACTGCCGCGCGCTCGGGCTGGACGAGGAGCCGAGCGAGTTCTTCCTCCGCCAGGCGAAGGTTGCCCTGGGCCCGGGACGCGACTACGACCCGGGCGCCAACGGCTTCGTCCGCCTCAACTTCGGCACCGGCCCCGAGCTCCTGGAGACACTCGTCAACCGGATGCGGTCCGCCGGCTGACTACTCCAGCCAGGTGGTCTCGAACGTCGGGTTGGCATGGATGTGAACAGCCTCGTAGCCGCCCGGCCCGGTGCGGAACTTGTGTGGCGTGTTCGCCGGTACGACGAGGATCTGGCCGGCCTTGCCGACGATCTGCTCCTCACCCACAGTGAAGGTCGCCGTACCCCGCCGGATGATGAACGTCTCGGCGTACGGATGCAGGTGCAGCCGCGGGCCGGCACCCTCCTGAGTGGTGGCTTCCAGGATCAGAGAGACACCGGCGCCACCAGGCAACTCGGTGTAGTTCTCGGTCCACTCCTCGCCGTCGTCCCGCCCGTCCGCGCGGTTGATCACCACGGCACCGGTGTTCGCGATATCGGTCATGAGCACCCTCCCTCGGTCTGCTGCCAACCTAAACCTCGCACCGGGTCCTATCACTTCCCTTTCCGGCGTCCGAGGGCTCAGCCGACCTGCTCGATCGAGGCGGCGTGGCGTTCGGCGAGGTTGTGATAGACGGCGGCGTTGTGGTCGACGAACAGCTTGGCGGTGCCGTCCAGCGGGACGATCTTCTTCGCCGGGCTGCCGAGCGCCACCGATTCCGGCGGGATGACCGCACCCGGCGTCACGGTCGAGCCGGCCGCGACCAGCGTGCGCTCGCCGACGACCGCGCCGTCGAGCACGATCGCGCCGTTCCCGACCAACGCCTGCTCGCCGATCGTGCAGTCGTGCACCAGACACAGATGACCGACGGTCGCGTTCGGCCCGATCTCGCAGCCGTTGCTGCCGGAGTGGATCACGGTGTTGTCCTGGATGTTCGCCCCGGCCCGGATGGTGATCGTGCCCAGGTCGGCCCGGATCACCGCGCCGTACCAGATCGACACGCCCGCCTCGACCACGACGTCGCCCACCAGGGTGGCGGTCGGCGCGATCCACGCCTCCGGATGCACGCTCGGGCGCTTTCCCTCAAATGAGAACAACGGCATACGCCGCACCCTACTTGCGCCAGTGGTAGCGGCGTTCGGGACGGCCGGTCGTGCCGTAGCGGAGGGCGACTTCGACCTGGCCGCGGGTGCAGAAGAACTCGAGGTAGCGGCGCGCGCTGACGCGGGAGATGCCGACCTTC
Organism: Kribbella sp. NPDC050241; assembly: GCF_044459685.1. Lineage (NCBI taxonomy): Bacteria > Bacillati > Actinomycetota > Actinomycetes > Propionibacteriales > Kribbellaceae > Kribbella > Kribbella sp. NPDC050241. The sequence goes on along the minus strand of NZ_JBITJE010000002.1, from coordinate 888,603 downwards.
TCGGCACACTCGGCGGCCGACAGGTTCTGCGCGGCGGCGCGGAGGGCCGTCGCCACCAGGGCCGCGGTCTCCTGACTCAGACCCTTGGGCAGCCGATTGACCGTCGGCCGCACCGGTCCGAGCACCCGGTCGACGTCGGCCTGGCTCGTCACCTGATCGGGCACACTCGCCCGCCGTCGCGCGTACTCCTCCAGCCGTGACCGCAGATCCTCGAAACCGAAGGGTTTCAGCAGGTAGTTGACCACTCCTTGCCGCACCGCACCTCGGACTGCGTCCGCCTCGCGCGCCGCGGTGATGACCAGGATGTCGCAGTCCGGCTGCGCGGCCCGCATCCGCGCGATCAGGTCGAGGCCGAAGATGTCGGGCAGGTAGAGGTCGAGCAGCACGAGGTCAGGCTGGAGTTGCCCGATCGCGTCCAGCGCCTGCTCACCGGAGTTCGCCGTACCGACGACCTCGAAACCGGGCACCCGGTCCACGAAACCGCGGTGGATGCGGGCGACCATGAAGTCGTCGTCGACGACCAGGACGGAGATCATCGGGCTCCTTCGGGCAGGCGCTGGACGGACATCCGCGCGATGAACGCGGCGCCGCCGTCCTCGGTGTTCGTGACCGCGACCTCGCCACCACGCCGACGGCAGACCAGCCGTGTCATCGCCAGACCGATCCCGCGTTCACCGCCGGCCGCGGCCTTGGTGGTGAAGCCATGCGCGAATACCTCCTGCGCCAGCTCGGGCGCCACCCCGGGACCGGAGTCGCGAACCACGATCTCGACGCTGGCGGCGTCCTGCCGCAGCTCGACCTCGACCCACGCGGGCGACAGCGGCGTGCCCGACTGGGCGGCGGCGTCGATCGCGTTGTCGACCAGGTTGCCGATCACGGTAGCCACGTCGGCCGACAGTTCCGGGTCGAGCCGGAGCAGCGTGGTGCGTTCGGACACGCGGAGCTCGACACGGCGTTCGGCCGCGACCGAGGACTTCGCCATCAGCAGCGCGGCGACCGCGGTGTCCTGGACCCGCCGGGTCACGGTCAGGTCGAGCGACTCACGATAACGATTGAGGGCTCCGACGTACGTGACGACCTCGTCGTACTCCCCGATCTGGATCAGCCCCGAGATCGTGTGCAACTGGTTCGCGAACTCGTGGGTCTGGGCCCGCAGCAACTCGGCGGAACTGCGGAACGAGCCGAGCTCACGCTCCAGCTGAGCCAACTCGGTCCGGTCGCGCAGCGTGGTGACCGAACCGAGCGAGTGCCCGTCCTTGGTGACGCTCATCCGGTTCATCACCAGCACCCGCCCACGCCGTACGACGACCGCGTCGCGGGCCTCGTCACCGGAGTGCTCCCCGGCCAGCACCTCCCGGAGCCGGCCCTCGATCCCCAGCTCACGCAGGCTCCTGCCGACCGCGTTGTCCGGCAGGTCGAGCAGCCGCCGGCCGACGTCGTTCACCAGCGTCACCCGCAGGTGCGGATCCAGCGCGACGACGCCCTCGGCGAGTCCGTAGAGCATTGCCTCGCGGTGCTCGGCCAGGCCGGCGATCTCCCGCGGTTCGAGTCCGAGCGTCTGCCGCTTGATCCGGCGAGCGAGCAGCCACGAGCCGAGCAGTCCGAGCACACACGCGATGCCCAGATAGATGGCCAGGTACGACGATGCGCCGCGGAGCCGCTGCCAGATCGACGGAGCCCGCTCACCGACCATCACCGTGCCGATCTGGTCGCCGAGCGTCCCGTCCGGCTGGTTGTCCGCGTTCGTTCCCTGGCTCAGCACGGGGACCTGCGAGACCAGTTCGGTCCCGTCGTCGACGCCCAGTTCGCCGGACCAGCCGCGGCCTTGCGCGACTCCGGGATCACCGAGCGTCAGCGTGCTGCCGAGCGCGGACAGGTTGGTCGCGGCGATGACACGGCCCTTCGCGTCGGCGATAGTGATCGAGGTGACGCCGGACTGGGTCAGCGTGGTTTGGAGCAGAGGTGCCAGGACCTCGGCAGGCGCCGGGTGCCGGATGCCGAACCGCAGCGTCTGGTTGCCGGACAGCTGCTCGGCCAGGGCGGTCACTCTGCGTCCCTCGACCCGGTTGAAGGTGGCCGCGGACTGGGCGAGCGAGACCGCGGCGACGGCGACCAGCACCACCACCACGATCGCGAGCTGCAGTACCAGCAGCTGACCGGCCAGGGTCGGCCGCTTGCCCAGTCTCAATGCCATGCCGCATGATCACCGGTCGAGCGCCGGCTGTGCCACCTCTCGGCCGGATTCGGCGTGTGACCACAATGAACTCAACCTCCGCTGCTGACACAAGGCAGACGGCATTCCGCGGGGAAGGTCACGATCATCGCCTGAACCCCTTGGACGTGAAAGGACTCCGCCGATGAGGTCTCCCCGGTTACTGGTACCGACCGCGGCAGCGATGCTCGCCCTGTTCACCGCGACCGCCTGCGGCGCGACCGCGGACAAGGAGGACAGCGCCGACGCCGACAACGGCAAACCGGCCACCGGTCTGCGCCTGATGGTGCCGAACACGGCCGGCGGCGGGTACGACACCACCGCCCGGGTGGCGGCGAAGGTGATGGACGACGCCAAGATCGCCACCGGCGTCCAGGTCTTCAACCTGCCCGGCGCCGGCGGCACGGTCGGCCTGCAGCGGACCGTGAACGAGAAGGGCAACGGCAAGCTCGCGATGCAGATGGGCCTCGGCGTGGTCGGGGCGACGTACACCTCGAAGTCGAAGGCGACGCTGACCCAGACCACCCCGCTGGCCAAGCTGATCGAGGAGGCCGGCGCGATCGTCGTACCGAAGGACTCGCCGTACAAGTCGATCGGGGACCTGGTCACCGCGTGGAAGGCGAATCCGAAGGGCCTCGCGGTCGGCGGCGGCTCGTCCCCCGGTGGCCCCGACCACCTGCTGCCGATGCAGCTCGCGCAGACCGTCGGGATCGACCCGAAGGACGTCAACTTCGTCTCGTACGACGGCGGCGGCGAACTGCTGCCGGCTCTGCTGGGCAACAAGATCGCCTTCGGCGCCAGCGGATTCGGTGAGTTCCTCGATCAGGTCGAGAGCGGCCAGGTCCGTGTGCTCGCGGTGACGAGTGAGCAGCCGATCGAGGCGCTGAAGGACGTGCCGACGCTGAAGTCGTCCGGCATCGACCTGGTCTTCACCAACTGGCGTGGGATCGTGGCACCGCCGGGGATCAGTGCCGAGGACAAGCAGATCTGGGTCGACGCGCTGACCAAGATGCACGACTCCCCCGAGTGGAAGGCCGAACTGACCAAGCGCGGCTGGACCGACGCCTTCGTCACCGGTGACGCGTTCGCCACCTTCCTGACCGACCAGGACAAGGCGGTCGCGGACATCCTCACCAAGCTGGGGTTGGCGGCATGATCACCGCCGAGCCTCCTGTAGAGACTCGGCAGGATCGGGCGCAGTACGCCGTGTGTGGGTTCCTGGCTGTCGTCGGTGTTCTGGTGATCATCGACGCGGCCCGGCTCCGGCACATTGCCAACAGCAACGACCCGATCGGGCCCAAGCCGGTCCCGATCGTGCTCGGCGTACTGCTCCTGGTGGTCGCCGCCCTGTACGCCGTCGACGTCGCGCGCGGCGGCACCGGTGGGGCCGAGGAGGGCGAGGACGTCGACCCGACGTCGCCGATCGACTGGCGGACGGTCCTGCTGCTGGTCGGCGCGTTCGTGGTCAACCTCGTGCTGATCGAGCCGCTGGGCTGGGTGATCAGTGGCGGGCTGCTGTTCTGGGGCTCGGCGTTCGCGCTGGGCAGCCGGCACCACCTCCGCAACCTGGTCATCGCCGCCGGGTTGTCGCTGGCAACGTTCTACGCGTTCGCGATCGGCCTCGGTGTGAACCTGCCGGCCGGCGTACTGCAAGGGATCCTGTGATGGACAACCTGAACAATCTGCTGACCGGGTTCGGCGATGTGCTGACGCCGATGAACCTGCTGCTCGCGCTGCTGGGAGTGACGGTCGGGACCGCTGTCGGCGTACTGCCCGGCATCGGTCCGGCAATGACGGTCGCACTGCTGCTGCCGATCACCTACGGCCTCGAGCCGGTCCAGGCGTTCATCATGTTCGCCGGCATCTTCTACGGCGGCATGTACGGCGGTTCGACCACGAGCATCCTGCTGAACACCCCCGGCGAGTCGTCCTCGGTGGTGACGGCGATCGAAGGCAACAAGATGGCCCGGGCCGGACGCGCGGCACAGGCGCTCGCGACCGCGGCGATCGGGTCGTTCGTGGCCGGCACCATCGGTACGGCGCTGCTGGTCCTGGTCGCACCGCAGGTGGTGAAGTTCGCGATCAGCCTGGGCGCGCCGGACTACCTGGCGATCATGCTGCTCGCGTTCGCCGGCGCCACCTCGGTGCTCGGCTCGTCCCGGATCCGCGGGATCGCCGCGTTGCTGCTCGGCCTGGTGATCGGACTGGTCGGCATCGACAAGGTGACCGGGCAGGAGCGGCTGACCTTCGGCCTGCCGCAGCTTGCCGACGGCATCGATGTCGTCGTCGTTGCCGTCGGCATCTTCGCGGTCGGTGAAGCGCTCTGGGTGGCCGCGCACCTGCGCCGGAACCCGGGCACGGTGATTCCGGTCGGACGGCCGTGGATGGGTCGATCGGACTGGCGTCGTTCGTGGAAGCCTTGGCTGCGCGGGACGGCGTACGGGTTCCCGATCGGTGCGCTGCCGGCGGGTGGGGCGGAGATACCGACGTTCCTGTCGTACGCGACGGAGAAGAAGTTGTCCAAGCACCCGGAGGAGTTCGGGCACGGTGCGATCGAGGGCGTGGCAGGGCCCGAGGCCGCCAACAACGCATCGGCCGCGGGGACGCTGGTCCCGATGCTGGCTCTTGGGCTCCCGACCAACGCGACGGCCGCGGTGATGCTGGCGGCGTTCACGTCGTACGGGATCCAGCCCGGTCCGTTGCTGTTCCAGCGGGAGTCGTCGCTGGTGTGGGCGTTGATCGCGAGCCTGTTCATCGGCAACCTGATGCTGCTCCTGCTCAACCTCCCGCTGGCGCCGGCCTGGGCGAAGCTCCTGCAGATCCCGCGGCCCTACCTGTACGCGGGGATCATCTTCTTCGCCTCGATGGGCGCGTACGCCGTGAACGCGCAACCGCTCGACCTGCTGCTCCTGCTGTTGCTGGGCCTGCTCGGCTTCACCATGCGCCGCTTCGGCCTCCCGGTCCTGCCGCTGATCATCGGCGTCATCCTCGGCCCGATCGCCGAACGCCAGGCCCGGATGTCCCTCCAACTGTCCAACGGCGACCCCTCCGGCCTCATCGGCGGCCCCGTCTCCTACGTCATCTACGCGGTCATCCTCATCCTCCTCACCTGGCCCCTGCTGGCGAAGCTCCGCTCCCGCAAAATACGACAAGACGTGTCAGCTATTCAGTAGCACGGTGGAGGACATGATCACCGTGACCCCCGACCACGCCTGGCTGGGCGTCGTCTCCGCCGAGCACACCCGCCGCGCCACCGACCAGGGCTTCATCCAGCTCAACCACGGCAAGCGGCACAACCTGAACCGGCTGCGGCCCGGAGCCGGCTTCGTCATCTACTCGCCGACCGAGCGGTACGACGAGAAGCGGCCGCTCCGGGCCTTCACCGCCCTCGGCATCGTCGCCGACTCCGAGCCATACCAGGCCGAGCCGATGTCGATGGGAGCTCACGGTGTCGTTCGGCCGTGGCGGCAGGCGGTCGACTTCGAGGTGGTCGAGCGTGCCGCCCTCGCCGCTGTCACCGGTGAGTTGATGCTCACCCGGCAGCCCAACTGGGGCTACCAGCTTCGCCGGGGGCTGGTCCCGCTCGCGGTCGAGGATTTCGAGGTGTTGCGGTCGGTCATGGTTTGTTGATCGGGCGTGTCAATTTCTCGTCGGGGACTTCGACGTACAGGTGAGAACACGAACTCACCGAGGCGAAGGGCGATCCGATGAGCGCGACAGGGACCGCGGCGAAGTCCAGGACATTCCGGCGGCTGCTGGCGAACACGCTGGTGGCGAACGTGACGACCACCTTCCTGTCGTTCGCGCTGGCGTTCTGGGTCTACCTGGAGACCAAGTCCGTGCTGGCCGCGTCCATCGTGTCCGGCGTATCGATGCTGATCGGCGCCATCTCCGGCACGATCTTCGGCGCAGTCGTCGACACCCACCGCAAGAAGACGGCGATGGCGCTGTCGAGTGCCATCACCGGGGTCGCGTTCGCGACAGCCGGCGCGGTTTACGTCGTCGCCGGCGAGCGGACCAGCAACTGGCACGGACCGTGGTTCTGGGCGTTCACCGGACTGATCCTCGTCGGCAGTATCGCCGGCCAGCTCCGCAGCATCGCCCTCTCGACGACCGTGACACTCCTGGTCCCCGCGGACCGCCGGGACAAGGCCAACGGCCTGGTCGGGACGGTCAACGGCGTGGCTCACCTGCTGACCAGCATCCTCAGCGGACTCTCCGTCGGCCTGCTCGGCATGGGTGGAACCGTCGCCATCGCCGTCGTGTTCACCGCCGTCGTCCTGGTCGACCTGCTCGTCTCGATCCACATCGACGAGCCGCGGCCCGAGGGGCACCACCAGGCGCGCTTCGATCTCCGCGCCACCTGGCAGACGCTGCGCGGCGTACCCGGCCTGCTCCCGCTGGTGCTGTTCAGCAGCTTCAACAACCTCGTCATGGGCGTGTTCATGGCGCTGATGGACCCGTACGGCCTGAACCTGTTCTCGGTGGAGTCCTGGGGCGTCGTACTCGGCATCACCAGCATCGGCTTCATCGCCGGCGGTGCGCTGGTCGCCCGCTTCGGCCTGGGCCGTCAGCCGCTGCGGGTCCTGCTGGTGGCGAACGTCGCCATCGCGATCATCGGCATGGGCACGGCGGTCCGCGAGTGGCAGTCGCTGCTGGTCCTGGGGATGTTCGGGTTCATGCTGGTGATCCCGATCGCCGAGGCGGCCGAGCAGACGATCCTCCAGCGGCTGGTCCCGTTCCAGCAGCAGGGCCGGGTGTTCGGCGTCGCGCAGAGCATCGAGACCGCGTCCACCCCGATCGCCGCATTCATCATCGGCCCGGCCGCGCAGTTCCTGCTGATCCCCTACATGGAGTCGGCGCCGGGTCGGTCCACCTTCGGCTGGCTGCTGGGCGACGGTCAGGCCCGCGGCATGGCCCTGGCCTTCGTGGTCGCGAGCCTGCTGATGCTGATCGTCGTACTGCTGGCCTTCCTCAGCACCGCCTACCAGCGCCTCAACATCCGGTACGCCGCCGAGCCTGTGCCGGCCTAGTCAGCCATGCGAGCGCAGGAGCGGCAGGTACACCTGGTCGACGATCTCGACCAGGACCGCGTTCGGGACGGACGTCGCGCCGTTCAACGAGTACTCGTTCCGCAGCAGGTCGACCGCGACCGTGGCGACTCTGGGGGTGAGCGCGGAGGGGGCGACCTCGCCGCGACTCACCGCCCGGGCCAGGACCGTCAGCCAGACGGCGACGCCGGCGCGCGAGGCCTGCTCGCGGAGGTCGCGTATCCGCTCGGGCTCGCCCTGGATCCCCGCCACCAGCTCCCGCAGGATCTGCCCCACCGGCGTTGACATCCGGTCGTTGGCCCGCTGGAGGAGCGCCAACGCATCCGAGCGGACCGAGCCGGTGTCCGGCGCATCCTCGGGGTCGGTCGGCAGCATCCGCAGATAGGCGGCGACGCAGAGCGCCCCACGGCTCGGCCAGCGCCGGTAGATGACGTTCTTCGCGGTCCCGGCGCGGGCGGCGACGGCGTCCATGGTCAGGCTACGGAACCCGACCGCGTGCAACTCCTCGATCGCCGCCTGCAGGATCGCCTCGTCCAGCGCCGCGCCCCGGCGGCGGGTCGGCCTTGCGCTTGTCACCCAACCTCCCCTGAGAGATACCCAGGGTATCCCATGACATTCGGCATGCTCGCGCTCATTTCTTCCACCTTAAGCTACTGGCAGTATCTTACTCGGGATGGAGATGACGATGCAGAAGAAGGCAGTCCTGATCGGGTTGCTGTGGGACCTCGGCCTGCCGGCCGCGGTCTTCTACGGAGCCCGCGCGCTGGGGTACGACGTTCTCCCGGCCTTGGTGGCCGGTGGAGTGGCGGCCGTGATCCGCGTCGGCTTCGTGGCCGTCGTACGGCGACGGCTCGACGGGCTCGCAGCCCTGGTGGGTGGCACGTTCGCGGTGCTGGTGATCGTGTCGCTGCTGACCGGGGATCCGCGGATCCTGCTGGCGAAGGAGTCGGTCCTGTCCGGTGCGGCCGGTCTGCTCCTGGTCGGTTCGTGCCTGCTCGGCAAGCCGTTGGTCTACACGCTGGGGCGGAAGTTCAACACCGGCAAGCCGGAAGTGCTCGCGCAGTGGGACGAGCGGTGGCGGACCGAGCCGGCGTTCCGCGGGCACTTCATGAAGCTGACCGCGGTGTTCGGCGGTGTACTGCTGGCCGACGCGATCGTCCGGTTGGTGCTCATCTACTCGCTGCCGGTCGACTTGATGGCGAACCTGTCGCCGGTGCTGCATGTCGCGGCCCTAGCGGTCCTGGTCGGCTTGGCGCTGTGGTACCGGAGCCGTCGGCAACGAGCGATGGAGCAGGCGAATGCGCGGTAAGGGGATCAACTACGACACCGGCGCCCAGTTGGCCGGTGGATGCACCCGGCGGACGTTCGACTCGGTGACGGTACGGCGTGAGCTGGAGGTCATCGCGGATGAGTTGCACTGCACCGCCGTACGGATCTCCGGCAGCGATCCGGATCGGATGGCGATAGCGGCCGAGCATGCGGCCGCGGTTGGGCTCGAGGTGTGGCTGTCGCCGTTCCCTTGCGATCTGACCACCGAGCAGATGCTGCCGCTGTTCGCCGAGTGCGCGGAGCGGGCCGAGAAGATCCGCCAGTCCGGGGCCGAGGTGGTCCTCATCGTCGGCGGCGAGCTGCTTCTCGCCTGGCTTCCTGCCCGGTGACGATCTCTTCGAGCGCACCGCGCACCTGACCGATGCCGGTCCTGACCTGCCGTGGTTACTCGGAAGTGTAGGACCTGGACATGGCGTCGTACGGCGTCATCCGCCTGAATCCCGACCACACCTGGTCTCGCAAAGCCGTCTTCCACACCCTCAGCACCACCTACTCCACGATGGGAGGAAGATCCCGCGAGTAGGCGACAGACGGGGAATGTGCAGATGGACAGGTAGTGCACCTGCGAGACGCCGTACACACGCCACAGGCGCCGCTCAGGTGCACTACCAACCGCCCGGTACCTCCTGTCCATCTGCACGCCGCCGGATAAGTTCGGGGTATGGGTCGGCGGGTTGTTGGGGATGCGGTGGCGGTTGATGCTGCGCGGCGGATTGCGTTGGGGGCGCAGGGGTTTGGGGGGCGACGGTCTTCTGGGCGGGGCGACGTACGGCAGGTGCGGAAGGCTGTTGGGCTGGCCGGGGTGCTGCAGGTCGACTCGGTGAATGTGTTGTGCCGGTCGCATTATCTGCCGGTGTTCGCACGCGCCGGGGACTACTCGCGTACGACGCTCGATCGGATGAGCTGGGGTGAGCCGCGGGAGCTGTTCGAGTACTTCTGGGGACACAAGGCGGCGCTACTCCCGTTGAGCGACTACCCGTTGCTGAAGTACCGGATGAGGGCGGCGGAGCGCCAGGTCTGGGACGCCGAGCTCGACCCGGACGTGACCGCGCCGTGGTCCGTGGTCGTCGGGATGCAGCGGTTGACCGCCGAGCGGCCCGGGTTCGTCGACGAAGTACTCGCACGGGTGACCGACCAAGGCCCGATCTCCGCCGGCGAGGCGAGCCCGGACGGCGTACGCCGGAAGCGGTCCGAGCCGGACCCCGATCCGAGCACCGGCCGGATGTGGAACTGGCAGGACGCGAAGATCGCCATCGAGTACCTGTTCTGCACCGGCCGCGTGGCGATCGCCGGGCGGCGGAACTTCGAGCGCCTCTACGACCTGACCGAACGCGTCTTGCCCGCCGACGTCCTCGCGCGGCCCGCGCTGGACCCCGCCGAAGCCCGCCGGGAACTGGTCCGGGTCGCCGCCCGCGGCCTGGGCATCGCCACCACCCGCGACCTCTGCGGCGCCGGCATCGGCCACTACCCATTGCCCACAGCAACCGCCCGCGAGGTCATCGGCGATCTCGTCGACTCCGGCGAACTGATCCCCGTCCAGGTCGAAGGAATCACTCAACAGAGCTACCGCTGGCACGAGTCCACCGACCGCCCCGTCGACGCCCGCGCCCTCCTCTCCCCCTTCGACCCCCTGATCTGGAACCGCGACCGCACCCACCACCTGTTCGACTTCTTCTACCGCATCAGCATCTACACCCCCGCCACCCAACGCACCCACGGCTACTACGTCCTCCCCTTCCTCCTAGGCGACCGCCTCGTAGCCCGAGTAGACCTGAAATCCGACCGCCCCACCTCCACCCTCCTAGTCCCCACCCTCACCCCAGAACCCAACGCCCCAGACTTCACCGAGGCCCTGGCAGACGAGCTCCGCCTCCTGGCCCACTGGCTCGACCTGCAGCACATCCAGGTGACCGCGAACTCCCCCGCCGCCGTACCGCTCACCCAAGCCCTCAGCAGTTGAGGGTGGATGGCGGCTTGTGTCACCGCTGGCGGGTTGATAGGCGCCATCCGCGAAACAACCCGCCAGCGGTCAGCTGACGGACTTCACCTTGGTGACCAGTACGCCGGCCAGGACGGTGACGAAGGAGGCCATGAGGTAGAGGACCGGGTAGCCGCCCAGGTGTTTGACGATGGGGGCGGCGATGGCCGGGGCGAGGACCTGGGGGAGGGAGTTGGCGATGTTGATGACGCCTAGGTCCTTGGCGCGGTCGCGGGCGTTGGGGAGTACTTCAGTGAGCAGCGCGAAGTCGACCGAGAGGTAGACGCCGAAGCCGGCACCCAGGATCACAGCACCGAGGATCGCGCCGGGCCAGGTCGGCCAGACGGCGAGGATGACGCCCGCCACCGCCATCACCACACCGGACCACGTCACGAAGATCTTGCGGCGGGCAGTCCGGTCGGACCAGCGTCCGAAGCTGATCGCCGTGGTGAGAACGCAGACGCTGTAGATCGCGGTCAGGATGAGTACGCCGGTGTCCGCGTTCGAGATCCCCACCTCGTCCTGCAGGTAGTAGAAGAGATACAACGTGCCCAGCGCGTTCCCGACGTTGAACAGGAACCGCGTCAACCAGGCCCAGCCGAAATCCGGATACCGACGAGGGCTGATCCAGAACCCCCGCAGGAACTCCCCCACCACCAGCGGCGAACGCTGCAGCAACCGCACATCGCCACTGCGCAACAGATAAGGCACTACCGACAGAAACAGAAAGACGGCACAAGCCACATACCCCAGCGCGAACCCACCGAACGCGGCCGCCAGCGCAGTACCGACCAGCGCCCCGAGCACCTGTGAGATCGCGACCCACCCACCAACGACCCCACGCTGCGCGACCGGGACCCGATCCGGCACGGTCGCAGTGATGGCAGCAAGCAACGCATTCCCGAACAGCTGCACCAGGCACCACCCGAGCAGCATCAACCCAACAGCCCGCGAGTCCGCCAAGATCAGCAACCCGGCAACCCCACCGACAGCCCCGGTCAGCACCCACGGGACCCGCCGCCCGTGCCGCGACATCGTCCGGTCGGAGATCGCCCCGAACGCCGGATTGGCCACCACCGACACCGCGGCCCCGACGCCGGTCACCAACCCGAACACGAACTCCTTGTTGCCTGGAGCAACCGCCTCGGACTGCTGCGCCAGCAGCACCTGGATCGGCCCGAGCCACGCGGCGAACACTCCCACGTTCGCCAGTACGACGGCCGACGTCCACCCGGCCCGGACCCGGACGGTCGGCTCCGCCAGCGCGGCAGGCACGACCCCGGGCTCGGGAATCATCCGCGGCCGATCACGTCACGGAACCAGTGGTACGACGCCTTGGGCGTCCGCTCCAGCGTCTCGAAGTCGACGTGCACCAACCCGAACCGCTGCGAATACCCGGCAGCCCACTCGAAGTTGTCCAGCAAGGACCACTGGAAGTACCCGCGGACGTCGATCCCGTCGTCGATCGCCTCCTTCAACGCCCGCAGATACCCGTCGAGGTAGTCGATCCGCCGCTGATCGCTCACCACCCCGTCGACCGGTTCGTCGTTGATCGCGCACCCGTTCTCGGTGATGTAGAGGGGCGGCAGCCGATCGCCGTACCGGTCCTTGAAGGTCCGCAGGATCTCGCCGAACGCCGCCGGAACCACCGGCCACCCGAAGTCCGTGGTCGGGTACCCGGTCAGCTGCCGTGGCTCGAACGGCAGTCCAGGCGGCAGCAGGATCCCGTCGGTCGCCGCCGTGTCCGCCTGCCCCGTCGCGGCGCCAACAGACACCGGCGAATAGTGATTGATCCCGAACCAGTCCAACGGCGTCGAGATGACCGCCAAGTCATCGGCAACCGGCCCGGGCATCGCCGCCTCGAACCCTGCCGGATAGGCACCGAGCAGCACTGGATCGGCGAAGAGCCAGTTGATCAGATTGTCGTAGAGACCGGCCGCCTCCTTGTCCTCGACGCTGTCGCCGGCCGGCCAGGTCGGAGCGTGGTTGCTGGCGATCCCGATGTACGACGCGCCGCCCGCCCGCAACGCCTGTACGGCGCGACCATGCGCGAGCAACTGGTGATGCGCGACCGGGAGTGCATCGAAGAGCAGTTGCTTCCCGGGCGCGTGCGCACCGAGGGAGTAGCCCATCAACGTGAGCACCATCGGCTCGTTGATGGTGATCCACATCGGCACCCGATCCGCGAACCGCTCGGCCAGCAGCAACGCGTACTCCGCGAAGCGATCACAGATGTCGCGAGACAGCCACCCACCCGCATCCTCGAGCGGCTGCGGCGTGTCCCAGTGGAAGAGCGTCGGCGCCGGCTGGATCCCCGCCCCCAGGAGCGTGTCGATCAGCCGGTCGTAGAAGTCCATCCCGCTGGCCATGGCCGGCCCGGTCCCCGACGGCTGGATTCGCGACCAGGAGAACGAGAACCGATAGGTGTCCACCCCGAGTTCCCGCATCAGCGCGACGTCCTCGGCGTACCGGTGGTAGTGGTCGCAGGCGACCGCGCCGGTGTCGCCGTTCAGGATCCGGCCCGGCTCCGCACAGAAGGTGTCCCAGGTGGAGGGGCCGCGGCCGCCCTCGGCCACGGCTCCCTCGATCTGGTACGCCGATGTCGAGACCCCCCAGCGGAAGCCGGGTCCGAAAGACAGGTCAGCTGTCACTCGCATCATCCTCATCGGGTGTGGTGTCCTGCGGCAGCGGCGGCTCGTCCTGGCGCACGATGACCGCCGTACCGTAGGCAGCGACCTCGCTCATCGTGTTCGCGATCTCGTTGCAGTCGAACCGCATCGCGAGGATCGCGTTGGCGCCCATCTGTTGCGCCATCTGGCACATCCGCATGACCGCGACATGCCGCGACTCGGCCAGCATCTGGGTGTACTCCGGTACCTCGCCACCACCGAGCGACCGGAAGCCGGCGGCGAAGTTCGACCCGAAGTCGCGGCTGCGCACGGTCAGCCCGAAGACCTCGCCGAACACCTTGTCCGCGGTGTATCCGGGCAGGTCGTTCATGGTCGAGACGAGCACCGGGTACGGCGATCCCTGCGGCGCGACGTGCGGCGCGTTCTGCTGAGCCGGCTGGTAGTTGCCAGGAGCCTGTCCGTACCCGGGCTGCTGCCCGTAGCCCTGCGGCGGCGGACCCTGCTGATATCCCTGCTGCTGCGGCGGGGCGTACCCGGGCGGCGGACCCTGCTGGTAGCCCTGCTGCGGCGGGTAGGGCTGGTTCGGAGGAAAGTTCTGGTTCATGCCCTCATCCTGACAGGCCCGGAGTCGTCATTGCCTGAAGACCTGAAGCTCGTAAAGCGAGTACCCGTACGACGTCCCGCGCTGTGTCCCGGTCACTCGCACATACCGAGCAGGAACCGCCCCGAACCGAACCACGTCCTCCCCGCGGTCACCGGTCGTCGTCGCATATACCTGCTGCCAGGTCGTCCCGTCCCGCGACACCTCGATCCGGTACGCCTTCCCGTACGCCGCCTCCCACCGCAGCACCACCCGGCCGACCTGCTGCTCGTTGCCGAGGTCAACCTTCAGCCACTGCGGATCGGACCAGTTGCTCGCCCAGCGCGTGGTCAGCTTCCCGTCGACCGCCTGCGCCGGCGGCGAGTTGAACAACCCGGACTCGTGACTGCTGGCGGATGCCGTCTTCCCCAACGCCAGGTTGCTGACGTCGTCACCCCGCCGCGCCGGGAACTCGACCACCTGCTGGTACGTCGGCCTGTTCACCCAGGCAATGCGGTCCTGGGTGATGCCGCCCATCGGGTTGTGCGCGATCTGATCGGCACAGAACTGGTCACCCGCTGAGCAGTCCGCAGTGGCCGGATAGGTCGTGGCGGCCGGGACCTTCGTTGCTGCCAGCAAAGAGTCCGCCAACACCTGGCGGCAGGCAGCGAGCGATCCGCCACCGCAGAACGTGACCGGTTGCGGCGTCTGCACCGGATCGCCGAGCACCTTGCGCAGGTCGCGCTGCACGAAGCCCCACCATCCGCTCTGGAACGCGGATCCCTGCGCACTCGGTCGCTCGTCGATCTTCAGGTTCGCGACCAGAGCGTCGTACAGGTCGGGGCCGAGGTCCTTGAACTCCGCCGGGACCAGCAGCGGCCACCACGCGTCCAGGATCCGGATCGCGTCGGCGTGGTCGTAGGTCTTCGACGAGGCATTGGGCGTCTTGCGGTGACTGCCGGCCGCCTCCCACGCCGTGAGCTTGGCGACCGCTTCGGCGACCGCCGGATCCGTGATCGGCGCGCTCTTCAGGACCCGGATCAGGTACGGCAGCACCTGGTCGCCGCGGAGGTCGACGGTGGCCGCGTCCTCCATCGCCTCGACCAGCTTGCCGCGGGTGAACTTCTGCCCGTTGTCGATGACGGCCTTGATCCGGTCGTCGAGCGGCTGGCTCCGATAGACGGAGTTGTACCCGAACTGCCCGTCCGACGCGGAGAACCCGGGCGCCTGCTTGTTGTTCCAGCTGGTCAGGTAGTCCTGGTTGACCACCTGCGGGTGCTGCGCGGCCGGGGTGTAGGTCGCCCGGTTGGTGGCCGGATTCCAGCCCCGCCACTCGTACGAGCTCCACGTCGGCAGGTTCGGGTCGCCGCCGGCCGCGCGGACCGGGTTGTCACCGGAGTTGAAGTACGCGATCGACAACTTGTCGGTGTAGAACCAGTTGAACGTGTAGCCGATGTTGCTCGCGGCACTCTGGAAGTCGGCCGCCGAATGGATCCGATCCGGGTCGTTCAGCTGCATGAACCCGAGCGCGGAGCCGGCCTCGTTGCCGTACGTCGACCGGTTCTTGGTGAACACGACCGGCCGTCCGCCGACCGTGCCGCGGTGCGTGACGATCCCGAACTTGGTGCGCAGGGCAACCAGCGTGTACGACCCGGCCGGTTCGGACGAGCCGAGGCTGGAGTACCACTCGTTGTGCCGCTCGAGCCGTTCGATCGGTTGGCACTGACCGCGGAACTCGTAGTACTGCGACTCCTTCGTCGGCGTCCCGCCACCCGGGTCACACAGCGGTACGGCGAACGTGTCGGTGATGTCCTGTCCCGCGGAGGTAGCGCTCCACGAGTAGTCGGGGCCGCGACCGATCAGCGTGTAGAAGTTCAAGCCGGCGAACGCGATGCCGCGTGAGCTGACCCCCGGTCCCTGCAGCTCCTGACGCATGAGCAGTTGCGGAGCGAAGTACCCGGTCTGTGGACCGTAGACCGCGACCGGATTCCCGCTCTCGGTGTGCGCTCCGGAGACGAGCAGAGCGTTCGACATTCCCTTCTTGCCAAAGCCTTCGGGGAACAGGCCACCGTCGAAGATTCCGCGCAGTGCCTCCGAACCCGCGGGTGCCGGTTTCGCCGCCTTCCCCGAAGCGACGGTCTGGTTGATCACCTCGGGCTCGGGCGTGACCGAGCCGCGGTCCGGCAGGGCGCGACCGGCCGGGTTCGGACCCGTCTCGCCGTACGGGAAGGTCGTCCCGTTGTGCACCGTCGTACTGGCTTCCGGGTCGTTCTGCGAGCGGAACGACTCCCAGACCTTGGTGCCTTCGGCAACGCCGTACTTCGCCTGGGCCTCGAGCAAAGCCAACGCGGAGTTGACCTCCTGGCCGCCGCCGGTGCCGAAGATGCCCGCCACGACGGCCGCGGTGGCGACCACGTCGGTCACCTTCCACGGCTGGATCGGCCAGTCGAGGCCGAGCGCGACATACTCACCGGGGTAGGCGATTCCGACGGTGTTGATGTAGTTGTTCACCCCGTCGACCCAGGCCTGGATGTCCTGCTGCATCTTCACGCCGTCGGCGCCGTACAGTTCGTCGGCGTCGTCGTACTGCCGCTGCAGATCCGCTTCCGTGTACGGCGCGGTCCGCCAGAACTCCTGCTCGAACGCGCGATTCGCCGCCGCGCCACCCGCGAACGGGGTGAGCTGACCGCGGCCGAGATGCCGGAACACGTCCATCACGAACAGCCGATCCTGCGCGCCGGCGTACCCGGAGCCGAACATCACGCCCTGGCGGGTGGTGCCGGTGATGTGCGGGATGCCGCGGGACTTGTCCCGCACGATCGTGACGTCCGAACGCGGGTGGATCGTGCTCGCCACGTCGTTCGGCTGCACGCCGAACGAGGCGTCGTCGTAGTACGGCGCAAGGCCGTCGTCGGTCATGCCTTGCGAGTTCCAGACCAGGTTCTGGTACGGCTTCAGCGAGTCGCTGAAGTGTGGCGGACGGACGCCGAGTCCCTTGAAAAGAAGGAGATCCGTGAAGGTGGCGTTGCCGTTCTGACCGGGTGGAAGGATGTCGCGACATTGCCCGACGCAATAGTCGGTAGGTGTGGCGGCCGCTGCTTCGGGCTTGGCCTGACCCGGCGACGGCAGGGCAGCCAGCACGGCGGTGACGGCGGCTGCGGCGGTGATCGTACGAAGGTGGGTTCGGCGTGCGGGGCGGGGCACAAGAAGCCTCCTCTGCTCAGTAAAACTGAGAATGACTCACCAGTAGGTTTCGGGTCAAGATCTTGCGCTCGGGGTCTCGCCAATTGCTGTGCGTGACCACTAGGCTCAGCCGCACCATGAGCATCCATGACCGGTATCGGTTGAGTGTGGTGATCAACGCCAAGGGGACGTACACCCCGCTGGGGGTGTCGCGCAGTTCCGATGGGGTGGCGGCGGCCGTCGCACAGGCACTTCCTGAATTCTTCGTGATGGACGAGCTCGGCGATCGGGCCAGCGAGGCCATCGCGCAGTTCACCGGTGCGCAGGCCGGTGCCGTCGTGCACTGCACCGCGGCCGGCATCACGCTTTCGGTCGCGGCCACGATGACCGGCGGCGACCCGCGCCGGATCGCAGCGTTGCCTGACACAACGGATCTGCACCACCGCGTCGTGCTGCCCGCCTGTCACGTCGTCAACTACGGTCACACCAACCTGCAGGGCATCCGGCTGGCCGGTGCGCACGTGGACCTCGCCGGGGACGAAACCCGTTGTGCCATTGGGGATCTGGAGGAGGAGCTCGACGGACCGGACGTCGCCTGCCTGTTCCTCGTCTCGTCCCGGCTGACCGAAGGCGAGCCGATCGATCTGGTCGCCGCGGTACGTGCCGCGCATCGTCGCGGCGTACCCGCGATCATCGACGGCGCCGCGCAGTTCCCGCGGATCGCGGATCTGTTGTCCACCGGTGCGGACCTGGTCCTGGTGAGCGGGCAGAAGTACCTCGGCTCGCCCACGGCCGGGCTGGTCGCCGGGACCTGGTCGCTCGTCCAGGCCGTACGCGCCCAGGAGCGAGGCATCGGCCGGGGGATGAAGCCGACCAAGGAGGCCGTCATCGGTGTCCTGGCCGCACTCGAGGAGTGGCAGGCGTTCGACCGGATGAAGTGGGAGGCGGACGAGCTGGCGAAGGTGGTCGCGTTCGCCGATGCCGCCGGCAAGATTCCCGGAGTGGTGGCCGAGGTCGTGCCGGATCCGACCGGCCTGCAGGTGTCGCGAGCCCTGCTCAAGGTCCCGGACGCCAAGCGCCTGGCGACCGAACTCGAGGCCGGGTCACCGTCGATCTACGTGATGACCGATCGCGTCGACACCAATGAGCTGATGCTCGAGCTCGTCCCGCTGGACGACACCGAGATCGCCGCCGTAGTGGCCCGGCTCTGGGCGATCCTGACATAGCAAAGGCCCTGATCCCCTGGGGTCAGGGAATCAGGGCCTCGCGTCGATCAGTGCTGGTACGACTTGCCGTCGGTACGACGGGGTCCGTTGCTGCGACGCGGTCCGCTGCCGCCGCGGCTGTCGTGGCCACGACCCGGCCGGCTGCTGCCGAACCGCTTGCCACCCTTGCCGCCGCCCTTGCCGAACCGCTGCGGCTTCGGGGCGGGCAGCTTCACCGGGTACCCGGACGGCTTGTTGCCGCCGGTCAGCTCGGTGACCAACTGGTCGCCCGGACGCGCGCGCACCGGCTCGGCGTCGACACCGGCGGACTCGGCCAACCGGACCATGCCGCGCCGCTGGTGCGGCAGCACCAGGGTGACGACCGCGCCCTTGCCGCCGGCGCGTGCCGTCCGGCCGGCCCGGTGCAGGTAGTCCTTGTGGTCCGCCGCCGGATCCGCCTGGACGATCAGGCCGACGTCGTCGACGTGGATGCCGCGGGCCGCGACATCCGTTGCCACGAGCACCGGTACCGAACCGTCCTTGAACTGGTCCAGCGTCCGGTTCCGGGCACCCTGGGTCAGACCGCCGTGCAGCGCCGCGGCCATCACGCCGCGGTCACGCAGCTGCGTCGCGACGCGATCGGCACCCAGCTTGGTCCGGACGAACACGATGGTCCGGCCGTCGCGGCTGGCCAGCTCGGCCGTCAGCGACTGCTTGTGCCCCGGCTCGATCACCAGCAGGTGGTGCTCCATCGTGGTGACCGTGGCCTGGCCGGACTCGGTCGAGTGCTGCACCGGGTCCTTCAGGTAGGTCTTCACGATCTTGTCGACGTCGTTGTCCAGCGTCGCCGAGAACAGCAGCCGCTGCCCGTCGGCCGGAGTCATGTCCAGCAGCGTGGTCACCGCCGGCATGAAGCCCATGTCGCACATGTGGTCGGCCTCGTCGAGTACGGCGATCTCCACCGCACCGAGGTCGGCCGCACCCTGCTCGCACAGATCGATCAGCCGGCCCGGCGTCGCGATCAGCAGGTCGACACCACGGCGCAGCGCGTCGATCTGCTTCGGGTACGGCAGGCCGCCGGCGATCAGCTTCAGCGACACGTTCATCACGTGCGCGAGCGGCTCGAGCGCGTCGTGCACCTGCATCGCGAGCTCACGCGTCGGGACCAGGATCATCCCGCGCGGGCGCCGCGACTCGGTCCGGCCACCGGCCAGCCGTGTCAGCGTCGGCAGACCGAAGCCGAGGGTCTTGCCGGAACCGGTCTGGCCGCGGCCGAGGACGTCCCTGCCGGCCAGCGCGTCCGGGATGGTCGCGGCCTGGATCGGGAACGGCGTGGTGATGCCGTCGCGCGCCAGCCGCTGGATCAGCCGCGGCGCGAGCCCGAGCTCGGCAAACTGGTTGTCCGGAGCAACAGTTCCGAGGTCCACCGGCGCCTCGTCCCGCTTGGTGTACTGCTTGTCGTCCCGCCGGTACGTCGGCCGCTCACTGCGATCGTCCCGCTCGAAACGCGGCCGCTCGTCCCGCTGGAACGCCGGACGCTCGTTGCGCGCTCGCTCGTCCCGCTGCTGATACGACGGGCGCTCGTCACGCTTGTACGACGGACGCTCGTCCCGCTGCTGGTACGACGGACGCTCGTCCCGCTTGTACGTCGGGCGGTCGTCGCGGCGGTACTGCGGGCGGTCGTCCTCGCGGCGCGGCTGGTTGGCGCGCTCGGCGCGGTAGCCCTTCACCGGGGCGCGGTCGTAGCTGCGCACACCGCGGTCGGAGTACTGGGTCGGTCCGCCCCGGCGTTCACCGCGGGCGGTGTCGTCCCGGACCTCACCGGCCGCCGGGGAAGCGGTCGCGGCCTCGGCCGCCATCCGCTCGCCGTACGACTGGGTCTGGAACTTCTTGTGCCGCGGCTTCTTGATCCGGCCGTCGGCGGTGGTGCCGGCGGCAGGCTCGTGCTGGTCCTGGTGGTGCTGGGTCACGCAATCTCTCTCTCAACGTCACGGACGAAACCCGACCGGTACCCGCGCGCAAAGGCCGGCCAGGAGAAACTGGCCGGTCTGGACGAACTGGCAGGAGATAGGCATCGACCTGCGGGTGCTATCGCGTTGCACCCTCGTCGCCGGGAACCTTCAGCGGGATGCTGAAACCGACGGGTCGGAGCGCCTGGGAAATGCTCTGGTGACGCGACGCGCGCACCGACACAGCAAAAAGTATACCCGACCTCGGCCCGCCCCTTGACCAGGGCGGGAGACGGACCCTCAGTTCAAGTGTGGTTGAGTTTTTGGAACCCGGTTCTAGGGTGGCGGTATGGCGCAGGAGAACGTCCCCAGCAAGGAGCACTGGCTCTCCATCGGGGAGATCGCACATCGGTCCGGAGTAGCGGCGTCGGCATTGCGGTTCTACGAGGACCAGGGCCTGATCACCTCGCGTCGGACGGCCGGCAACCAGCGGCAGTACCAGCGGAGCACGTTGCGGCGGATCGCCTTCGTGCAGGCGGCCCAGCGGGTCGGGCTGGCACTGTCCGAGATCAAGGGGGCACTGGACTCGTTGCCCGAGGACCGGACCCCGACCCGCTCGGACTGGAGCCGATTGTCCAAGGCGTGGCGCGGCCGGCTCGACGAGCGGATCTCCGAGCTCGAGCGGCTGCGCGACGACCTGGACAGCTGCATCGGCTGCGGCTGCCTCAGCCTGCAGCGCTGCAACCTCTACAACAAGGCCGACCGGCTGGCCGAACGCGGCCCCGGCGCCCGCATCCTCAACGTCGGCATCCCCGGCGAGTGACCCGCACGGGTTGACCGTAGGCAGGGGTCAGGTCATAGGTAGGGCGTTATGGATGACATAGAACCGGCTGGGTGAGTCGCGGGTTAACCCCCGAGTTCGGTGCGATCCAGTGCGGAATTTCCGGAGTCTTGGCAGCATCCGGGGGTAGCGAACAGTAATCCGCTGGTCGCTATCCGCCACAGATCTTCGGAGTGAGGCCCTCCCATGTCGCATCGCCGTGTCTTGAGTTCGTTAGCGGGGCTCGCCGCCGCCGCGCTCGCCGTCCCCGCCTTCGCCGCCGCGTCCCCCACTGCGTCGGCTCCCGCCACCAACCCGTCCGCCTCCACCGCCGCGACCCGGGCGGCGTACGTCGGTTCGCCGCAGGACGAGGCCGCCACCAAGGCCTTCTACGACGCGGTGATGAAGTCCGCCCGCGCCAAGATGGCCCAGCAGGCCAAGTCCGGCCAGAAGGTGGCCGCGGTCACCGTCACGTACGCCGTCGACGCGCCGACCTTCCAGTCGCAGATCAACTCGAGCACGCAGATCTGGAACTCCTCGGTCAGCAACGTCCACCTGGTCGAGGGCAGCAACTACGACTTCTACTACACCGAGGGCAACGACCCACGCGGCTCGTACGCGTCCACCGACGGGCACGGCGGCGGCTACGTGTTCCTCGACTACGCCCAGGCGCAGGAGTACGACCCGACCCGGATCACCGCCCACGAAACCGGCCACGTGCTCGGCCTGCCGGACCACTACACCGGCCCGTGCTCCGAACTGATGTCCGGCGGCGGCCCCGGCCCGTCCTGCACCAACCCCTACCCGGACGCCACCGAGCGGTCGAGGGTGAACTCGCTGTGGGCCAACGGCAAGACCAGCCTGCCCAGCGCCGCCTTCCACATCGCCAAGTGATGTCACGTCGCCAAGTGATGTCACGTCGCCAAGTGATCAACCT
Source organism: Kribbella sp. NPDC050241 (assembly GCF_044459685.1). Taxonomy (NCBI): domain Bacteria; kingdom Bacillati; phylum Actinomycetota; class Actinomycetes; order Propionibacteriales; family Kribbellaceae; genus Kribbella; species Kribbella sp. NPDC050241. Next base: position 866,729 of record NZ_JBITJE010000002.1, on the reverse strand, counting down.
CGAGTGATCCGGTTCTCCGGCTCGACCGTCCGGCAGGGGACGGCCGGGCCGGAGTCATTCCGGTCTGCCCGGGCAGCCCGCCCCGATGCCCGGGCAGGCCGCCTCGTCGTCAGCGGGCGGGTCCCGTCGTACCGCGGACCACCAACTCGGGGCGGAAGAGGAACTCGGTGTGGGGCGTGGCGTGGCCGCGGACCTCTTCCAGCAGGGACTGGACGGCCGCGAGGCCCATGGCCTGGACCGGCTGGCGAATCGTCGTCATCGGAGGATCGGTGAACTCCATCATCGGGGCGTCGTCGTAGCCGACCACCGAGATGTCGCCAGGGACCGAGAGGCCGCGCTGACGGGCCGCCCGGATCACGCCGAGGGCCATCATGTCGGAGCCGCAGATGACCGCGCTGACGCCGGCGTCCACGAGCTGCTGAGCGGCCGCGGCGCCACCCTCGACACCGAACATGCTCAACGCGACCATCGGGTCCAGCTCGTCGTCGGACAGCCCGAGCTGGGCCTTCATCGCCGTCCGGTAGCCGGCCAGCTTGCGCTGCACCACGATGAACCGCTCCGGCCCGGACGCGAACCCGATCCGACGGTGGCCGAGGGCAACCAAATGGGTGACCGCCAGCTCCATCGCGGCGTTCTCGTCGGACGAGACGAACGGCGCCTCCACCCCGGGCAGCCAGCCATTCACGAACACCACCGGCAGCCGCCGCTCGACCAGCGACTGGTACCGCGCATGGTCCGCGCCGGTGTCCGCGTGCAGACCGGAGACGAAGATGATCCCGGAGACGCCGCGCTCCAGCAGCATCTCGACGTACTCCTCCTCCGTCGCGCCGGACGGGGACTGTGTGCACAGCACCGGGGTGAAGCCGCGCTGGGACAGCGCCGACTCGATCACCTGGGCGAACGCCGGGAAGATCGGGTTGATCAACTCCGGCATCACCAGCCCGATCAGACCGGCCGACCGGCGCCGCAACCGGCTCGGCCGCTCGAACCCGAGGACGTCGAGTGCGGTCAGCACCGACTGTTTGGTGTCCTCCGCGACCCCCGGTTTGCCGTTCAGTACCCGCGAGACCGTCGCCTCACTGACCCCCGCCTTGGCCGCGATGTCCGCCAGCCGTGCTCTGCTACTCACGCGGGGCACTGTACCGATCCTGCCGCTGATCTTGCAGCAAGATCCTGCAAGAACTTGCAGGATGCGTGGGAGTGTCCACTACGTGAACAGTACGGACACTTCACACGCCGTACACCTTGTCAGGACGAGCGGGGCGGGCGAGGATAAGCGAACCCCCGCCCGGGGGCCTTTACTCGGATCGTCCGGCACGTTCCTGCCGGTGAAGGGAAGTAATCGTCATGGCCACTGTGTCTTTCAAGTCGGCAACCCGGATCTACCCGGGTGGTGACACCCCCGCCGTCGACAAGCTCAACCTCGAGATCGAGGACGGCGAGTTCATGGTTCTCGTCGGCCCGTCGGGGTGCGGCAAGTCCACCTCGCTCCGGATGCTCGCCGGCCTCGAAGAGGTCAACGAGGGCTCCATCTACATCGGCGACCGCGACGTCACGCACCGTCCGCCGAAGGAGCGGGACATCGCGATGGTGTTCCAGAACTACGCGCTCTACCCGCACATGTCGGTCGCGGACAACATGGGCTTCGCCCTGAAGATGCAGGGTGTCTCCAAGGAGGACCGCGCCAAGCGCGTGATGGAGGCGGCCAAGCTGCTCGGCCTCGAGGAGTACCTCGAGCGCAAGCCGAAGGCTCTGTCCGGTGGTCAGCGTCAGCGTGTCGCGATGGGCCGCGCGATCGTCCGTAACCCGCAGGTCTTCCTGATGGACGAGCCGCTGTCCAACCTCGACGCCAAGCTGCGCGTGCAGACCCGTACCCAGATCGCCGAGCTGCAGCAGCGCCTCGGGGTCACGACCGTGTACGTCACGCACGACCAGGTCGAGGCCATGACGATGGGCGACCGGGTGGCCGTCCTCAAGGACGGTCTGCTCCAGCAGGTCGACACCCCGCTGAACCTGTACGACCACCCGAAGAACAAGTTCGTCGCGGGCTTCATCGGCTCACCGGCGATGAACCTGATTACCGCCGACATCACCGACGGCGGCGCGAAGCTGGGCGACTACGTCATCCCGATCGAGCGCGGCATCCTGTCCAAGGCCGGCAGCGACAAGACCCTGACCGTGGGCGTTCGCCCGGAGGCCTTCAAGGTCGCCGACCAGGGCCTGCCGGTTCACGTGGCCGTGGTCGAGGAGCTCGGCGCCGATGCGTACCTGTACGGCACCGCAGAGCACAACAACGAGCACCAGCAGATCGTCGCCCGGATCGACGCCCGGATGCCGGTCGAGAAGGGCTCGACCATCCACCTCGCGGCGGTGCCGGACAAGCTGCACCTGTTCTCCACCTCCACCGACGAGCGGCTGACCGCCTGATCCTCGGCTCTACATCACACGCCGGCCTCGGGTGGCTCTGCCAACCGGGGCCGGTGTCTTGTCCAGACGGTCGGCCGGGTCCATGTTGGTCTGCTTGAGCAGGTAGTGCGGGCGCTGCTTGGTCTCGTAGTAGATCCGGCCGATGTACTCGCCGATCACCCCGAGCATCACCATCTGCAGCCCGCCGAGACCGGTGATCGCCGCGATCAGCGTGACGTACCCCGGCATCTTCACCCCGTTCACGGCGGCCACCACGATCACCCAGACCGCGTAGGCGGCCGCGATCGCGGTGAGCACACCACCGACGTAGATCGCCAGTCGCAGGGGCTTGTTGTTGAACGACAGCAGCCCGTCCAGCCCGTACTCGAGCAGCCGCCGGAACGTCCACCGGCTCTTCCGGTCGGTCTGCGTCACGTTCTCGTACTCGAACAGGATCGACTCGAACCCGATCCAGGCGAACAGCCCCTTCGAGAACCGGTTGTACTCGCCCAGCTCCAGCAGCCCGTCCACCGCGCGCCGGGACAGCAGGCGGAAGTCGCCGACCCCGTCCATCAGCTCGACGTCGGCCCAGCGGTTGATCAGCCAGTAGTACGTCCGGGCGAACAGCGTCCGAGTCGCCGGGTCGCCGACCCGGGTCCGCCGCGCGATCACCTGGTCGAAACCACGCTCGTAGTGCTCCAGCATCCGGCCGACAAGCTCCGGCGGGTGCTGCAGGTCCGCGTCCATGATCACCACGGCGTCGCCGCTGGCGTAGCGCAGGCCGGCCAGCATCGCGGACTCCTTGCCGAAGTTCCGGCTGAAGGACAGGTAGCGAACCGACTCGTCCGTGGCGGCCAGCTCGACCAGCGCGTCCAGCGTCCCGTCCGCGCTGCCGTCGTCGACGTACACGATCTCGTACGGACGCCCGGTGGCGGTCAGTTCCCGGCTGAGGGCCTGGTGGAATCTGGCGATCACCTCGGCCTCGTTGAAGCATGGCACGACCAGACTCAGTCGCATCGTCGTTCTCATCGATCCCACCCGTCCGCGCCGATGCGATTTTTGTCTAGACCTGAACTAGGCGTTAGCTTTGCACGCCGGGGCGAACGAACAAAGGGGCGGGCTGTGGGATCGGAGCAAGGCACGGCGGTACAGGACCGGCCTGCCCAGGCGGGCAGAGCGGCGCTGGTGGCCGGGCTAGTGGTGGCGGCGGTGTTCGCCGCCTCCGGAGTCATCCGCGGTACCTTTCCCTTCGGTTCTGTGTCCCGCAGTACCAATGATCTTGGCACGCAGTACATCCCATTCTTCGCCCATCTCTGGGACGTCCTGCACGGCCGCGCACAGGGCGACCTGTTCTTCAACTGGCAGAGCGGCTTCGGCGTCGGCTTCCTCGGCGACTACGGCGTCGTCCTGGGCAGCCCCCTGTCGCTGCTGGTGGGGCTGTTCCCCCGCGACCAGATCGATCTGGCCGTCTACGTCATCACCGTCCTGAAACTGAGCCTCGCCGCCGCCGCGATGGCGGTGCTACTCATCAAGATGCATCGAGGACCCCATTGGGTTGCAGTAATTCTCGGAGCTTCGTACGGCGTCTGTGGCTGGGCGATCGACGACGGCGCGTACGTGCCGATGTGGCTGGACGGTCTGATCGCGCTGCCGTTGTTCTTCCTGGTCGCAGAATGGTCACTGCGAAGGACCAACCGCCTGGTCAGCGTGCTGGTGGTGGGCGTCTTCTGGGTCTCCAACTTCTACACCGCCTACATGGCCACGATCGCCGGCGGAATCTACCTCATCGCACGGTTGCTGACCAGCGACCTGCGCTGGGTGGACCGGCTGCGCGTCGTCGTCCGGCACGGAATCTCGTTCGTTCTCGGGATCGCCCTGTCGGCGCCCATCCTGCTCCCGGTCCTGATGGCCAACGGCGACGCAACACCGTCGCCGCCCGGGATCTTCACGCCGAACGAGCTGAGCGAGTTCCTGTCCCGCCTGCTCCCGCTGTCCGAGGGCGTCGGCCGCACGGCCAGCCTGTACGTCGGAACGGTCGCGCTGCTGCTCGCCTGCACACTGCCGTTCAACCGGGCGGTGCCGATCCGGACCAAGCTGGTCTGGGTGGTGACCACCGTCCTGGTCACGCTGTCGTTCCGGTGGGCGCCGACGCAGTCGATGTGGCACGGCTTCGACACGCCGAACGGCAGCCAGTATCGCGAGGCGTTCGTCCTGTGCGGCCTGATCGTGGTCATGGGCTGGTTGTCGGTTGCGTACCGCCTGCCCGGTCCGATCGCCCTGCTCGGCGGCGGCGCCCTGGTCGCCGTGATCGCGGTGCTGTCGGACGGGAGCCCCTACCTGACCGAGTACGCCGTGACCGTGCTGATCATCTCCGGCGCCGTCACCCTGGTAGCGCTCACCATCATCTGGGCGGTACGTCGCTCGCTTTCGCTGAGACGGTCGAAGTGGCCGGTGGCAGCGGCGTTCGCGCTCGTGCTGGCCGTCGTCGCGGTGGAGACGACCTGGTCCGCCGTGGTGACGGACGCGCAGCGCAAGGAAATCCTCAGCGCGTCGCTGCGTCCCTGGGACGAGCGGCAGACCCAGCGGTTCGACGCGCTGGAGGCGGCCGGCGACTGGCCGTCGTACCGGACTGACCCGGGGACCACGGTGACGCCGAACGACCCGGTGTTGCTCGGTGGGCAGGGTCCGGGTCTCTACAGCAGCCTGCTGCCGTACTCGTTGAACGAGACACTGACCAATATCGGCTTCGGCTGGACCGGCTACGGCAGGGCGAACCGCGACCTGGACAACCCGGTGGTCGACGCGATCTTCTCGGTCGGGGCCCGGATGCACCTGAACGGCGGCGACCCGGAGTTCACCCGCGCCACCGTACCGCCGCTCGTCACGGTCCGGCCCCAGCTCGGCATGACCCAGGCGCCGAACGTCTTCGTCGCCCAGGACCGGCTGCTCGGGACCCAGGTCTACCAGGTGCCGGAGTACAAGGGCAGCCGGATGCCCGGCGGCGGAAACGTCATGCTCGTCGGGCAGTGCCGCCCGGGTTCCAAGATCTTCCTGAACCTGCCGCACACGGTCGGTCAGGTGCGGCAGACCGGTGACGCCAAATGGACGGACCTGCTCGCGAGCCGCCGGCCAGGCGTGACGACGAACAGCGGGGTGGTCGGCCTCGGTACTACGCCGGCGTCCGGCGCCGCGTCCGTGGAGGTCAAGTTCCTCGGGAACGCGAAGCGTGGCCTCGCACCGCGGGGCGCGATCGGCTGCCTGGACGAGCCCGCGCTGGCGAAGGCGGTCGAGACGTTGCGCTCGACCGGGGCGACCGACGTCGAGGCGGGCGGTCATTCGATCAGCGCGACCCTCCCGGCGGGCAGCCAGGGGTACGCCGTCGTCGCCGTACCGAAGCTGCCCGGCTGGAGCTGCTCCGCCGGAGACGGCGCAGCGAAGACTCCCCGGGACTTCGGGGGTCTGATCGCCGTACCACTCGGCGACTCGGCCGACCGGATCGACTGCAGCTACACGCCACCCGGTCTGTGGCGCGGCCTGGCACTGGCCGCCGTAGCCGTTGCGGTCGCTGTCGGTGTGGCGCTGTTCGGACGGATGCGGCGGCTCAGGAGTTGATGTCGCGGCGGTGGAACACCGCGGCGCCGAAGACCACCAAGATGACCGCGAGGACGCCCAGGTACCACGCACCGCGTTCGAACGTCAGCGTCTTCACGACGCTGTTGCACAAGTAGCCGCCGTCGCTGGTCGACGAACACTGGTTGACGTAGTACGTCGTGTCGTGGCGGATGAACGCGTCGAAGTTCAGCTTCACCAGCCACGGCTGGACCTTGTTCAGCAGGTTGCCGAAGATCGCCTCGACCAGGACCAGGTACCCCATCGCGAGACCGATCGCGGCCGCGGTGTGCCGCAGCAGCAGGCCGACCACGCCGCCGACAGCCGCGCCCAGCGCGGTCAGTACGACGGCTCGCCCGGCGGTCGCCAGCAGATCACCCCAGACCTTGCCGGTCGTGGTCGCGGTGCTGCCGAGCTGGTCGACGATCAGGTAGGTGCCGACCACGAGGACTCCGAGGACGACGACCGCCACCGGCACGAATCCGATCGCGGCCGCCAGCAGCTTGCTGCCGTACACCAGTAGCCGGCGTGGTTCGAACGTGAGCCAGTTGCCGATGGCACCAGTGCTGAACTCGGCGGCGACGAAGCTCGCGCCCAGCAGGAACGCAGCGAACAGCAGCAGGTACGACAGTCCGTGCAGCAGCTCGGGCATCAGCTCGGCGAACACCGTCGGCGGCCTGCCGAACTCCTCCGGCCTCGGTTCGGGGTAGCTGCACATGTCCTCGCGCTTGGGCTTCGGATCGGGCTGCTTCTCCCACTGCTCGTTGCACGCGGCCTCGTTCGCCACGTGACCGTCCACCCACTGCTGATGGGCGATCTCGTACTGCGACTGGGCCGCACGCTGCTCCTCCTGCGACGACGGCCGTGCCTCCAGCCAGGTCGCGAACAACAGGAGCAGGGTGATCAGCAGGAGGCCGATCACACCGACGACGGTCATCCGCCGCGCGACCAGCCGGCGCAACTCGACAGTGGTGAGACGGACCATCAGATCTTCTCCTCCGCGGTCAGCTCGAGGAAGACGGACTCGAGGTCCGCGCGGACGGGGACGAGTTCGGACACGTACAGCTCCTGATGCGCCAGCCGGCGCGTGATCTCGGCCGGTTGCCCGGCGCCGTCCACCAGCAGATAGTTGCCATCGGCCCGCACCGTCATCCCTGCCGCGGCAAGGATCCGGGTCGCCGCCTCGTGGTTGTCCACGGCAACCTTGACCGTGGTCGTCGTACCGCCGCCGATCACCTCCGCGACAGTGCCGGAGGCCAGCAGCCGGCCGTGGCCGATGATCGACACGGTGTTGGCGACTTGCTCGACCTCCGCGAGGATGTGACTGCTCACCAGCACCGTCCGGCCCTGGTTGCCGAGTCCGCGCATGGTCTCGCGAATCTCCCGGATGCCGGCCGGGTCGAGCCCGTTCGTCGGCTCGTCGAAGATCAGCAGATCGGGCTCCTTGAGCAGCGTGGCCGCGATCGCCAGCCGCTGCTTCATGCCCAGCGAGTACGAGCGGAACCGGTCGTCGCCGCGCTCCGCGAGTGACGTCTGCTCGAGTACCTCGCCGACCCGCCGGCGGGGTACGCCGATCGCCTCGGCCAGCAGTTGCAGGTTCTTCTCACCGGTGAACGCCGGGAAGAACTTGGGCGACTCGACGATCGCACCGACCCGGCCGACCACCTCCGGCAACTGGGCCGGCACGCGGCGACCGAACACCGTCATCGTCCCGGCGTCAGCGCGGATCAGGCCGAGCAGCATCCGGATCGACGTGGTCTTGCCCGAGCCGTTCGGCCCGAGGAAGCCGTGCACTCCCCCGGCCGGCACGTCCAGGTCGAGACCCTGGACCGCGACGACCTTGCGACCCAGCCGGGTCCGGTAGGTCTTGCGCAGACCGCGCGTACTGATCGCCAGTTCCGGCATCGTGCCCCTCTCGTCTGGTGGCAGACGCACAGCGTGACAGGTTTGTTGCCGGACCGCTCGATGTGATACCCCCCACCCGTATCAGCCGAGCACTTGCGCTCGATACCCCAAGGGGGTAACTTCATGCCTGTCGACATACCCCCGAGGGGTAGCCGCGGACCGCTGGAGGAACCTGAGATGACCACCGACGCCGACGCTCATGTGCACGGATACACCGCCGAGAAGAGCAGCCACCTGAAGCGGCTGCGGCGGATCGAGGGCCAGATCCGCGGCCTGCAGCGGATGGTCGAGGAGGACAAGTACTGCATCGACATCCTCACCCAGGTGTCGGCCGCGACGAAGGCACTGCAGTCCTTCTCCCTCGAGTTGCTCGACGAGCACCTGTCCCACTGCGTGGTCGAGGCCGCGCAGAAGGGTGGCGCCGAGGCCGAGGAGAAGGTCCGCGAGGCCTCCGACGCGATCGCCCGCCTGGTCCGCAGCTGACACACCTGAACGCATTCGAGCTAGGAGCACCGCTATGACCACCACGATCTACTCCGTCTCCGGGATGACCTGCGGCCACTGCACCGCGGCGGTCACCGAGGAGCTCAGCAAGCTGGCCGGCGTGCAAGAGGTCAGCATCGACCTCGTCGCGGGTGGCACCTCCGCGGTGCACGTGACGAGTGAGTCCGCGCTCGACGAGGCCGCCGTTCGCGAGGCCGTCGACGAGGCGGGCTACGAACTGGCGGCGTCGTGAGCCGGGCCGTCGCGCTCCGGCTCGGCGCGTTCGCCGGTGCGCTGGCGCTCGCCTTCGGGGCGGCGTACGCGATCGGCTCCGCGGTCGACCCGATCGCGGCGGCCGACACGCCCGCGGCTCCGGCTCACGGAGAGGAAATGGGCGGTATGGAGCAGACCTCAGGACACGGCGCGGGACACGATGCCCCCGGGCAGCTGCCCGGGCTGGCGGTGTCCGACGCCGGCTACACCTTCGCGCCGGCGACGACGTTCTACCAGTCCGGCGCGAAGACCCAACTGCGCTTCACGATCCAGGGACCGGACGGCAAGCCGGTGACGCAGTACACGAAGACCCACGAGAAGGACTCGCACCTGATCGTGGTCCGGCGTGACCTGTCCGGCTTCCACCACGTGCACCCGACCATGGACGCGAGCGGGACGTGGAGCATCCCGTTCACCTTCACCGCCGGCGGCACCTGGCGGCTGTACGCCGACTTCCAGCCGGCCGGACTGGACCGCGGCCTGACGCTCGGCACCGACGTCAACGTCTCCGGTCTCTACATCCCGGTCCCGCTGAGCGAGCCGGCGAGCATCTACAGCTTCGACGGGTACGACGTGACGCTGTCAGGCACTCCGGTCGCGGGGAAGGAATCCGAGCTGACGTTCCGGGTCAGCCGGGGCGGCAAGCCGGTCACCGACCTGCAGCCGTACCTGGGCGCCTTCGGGCACCTGGTCTCGCTGCGCAGCGGCGACCTCGCCTACCTGCACAACCACCCGGCACAACACGCCGAGCCGGGGTCGAAGGGCGGCCCCGAGATCACCTTCGGCACCACCTTCCCGACCGCCGCGACGTACAGCCTGTTCCTGGACTTCCAGCACGCGGGTGCCGTGCACACCGCCGAGTTCACCGTGAAGGTGGGCCCGAACGGGACCACGATCGTGCCGCCGACACCGGTGCCGACAGCCACGACAACCACGACCGCCCCGGGGCACGAAGAGACCCCGCACGGCCACTGAGGAGGCTTGCCATGAGTGATTCCGTCGAACTCATCATCGGTGGCATGACGTGCGCCTCCTGTGCCGCCCGGGTGGAGAAGAAGCTGAACCGGATGGACGGCGTCACGGCGACCGTCAACTACGCCACCGAGAAGGCGAAGGTGACGTACCCGGCCGGCATCACCACCGACGACCTGGTCGCCACCGTGGAGAAGACCGGCTACACCGCGACCCTGCCGGCCCCTGCGGTTGCCGACGGCAACGAGAACGAGCCGGACGAGCTGAAGCCGCTGCGCGAGCGGCTGATCGCCAGCATCGTGCTGGCGGTGCCGGTGATCGCGTTCGGGATGATCCCGGCGCTGCAGTTCGACTACTGGCAATGGGCGTCGCTGACGCTGGCCTTCCCGGTGGCGACGTGGGCGGCCTGGCCGTTCCACAAGGCCGCCTGGACGAACCTGCGACATGGCGCCACCACGATGGACACGCTGATCTCGCTGGGCGTGGTCAGTGCGTTCCTCTGGTCGCTGTACGCACTGTTCCTCGGCTCCGCCGGTGAGCCGGGGATGACGATGCCGTTCACGCTGATCCCGTCCCGCGGCACCGGCGCGGAGGAGATCTACCTCGAGGTCGTCACCGCCGTGACCACGTTCATCCTGGCCGGACGGTACTTCGAGGCCCGCGCCAAGCGCCGGTCCGGCGCGGCCCTGAAAGCGCTGCTGGAGCTCGGCGCGAAGGACGTCGCCGTACTGCGGAACGGGGCCGAGGTGCGGATCCCGGCCGACCAGCTGGCCGTGGGTGACGAGTTCGTCGTCCGGCCCGGCGAGAAGATCGCCACGGACGGCGTGATCGTGACCGGCAGCAGCGCGGTCGACGCGTCGATGCTGACCGGAGAGTCCGTCCCGGTCGAGGTCGGCCCGGGCGACGCGGTCGTCGGCGCCACCGTGAACGCCGGCGGTCGGCTCATCGTCAGGGCCAGCCGGGTCGGCGCCGACACCCAGCTGGCGCAGATGGCGCGACTGGTCGAGGACGCGCAGAACGGGAAGGCCGAGGTCCAGCGGCTGGCGGACAAGGTGTCCGGGTTCTTCGTGCCGATCGTGATCGGGCTCTCGCTGACGACGATGGGCTTCTGGCTCGGCAACGGTTCCCCGGTCGAGGTGGCGTTCACCGCTGCGGTCGCCGTACTGATCATCGCCTGCCCGTGTGCGCTCGGGCTGGCCACGCCGACCGCGTTGATGGTCGGCACCGGCCGCGGTGCGCAGCTCGGCATCCTGATCAAGGGTCCGGAGGTCCTGGAGTCCACACGTCGCGTCGACACTGTGGTCCTGGACAAGACCGGCACCGTGACCACGGGCCGGATGGAGCTGATCGACGTACTGCTGGCTCCCGGGCAGGAGCGGGCCGACGTACTGCGTCTGGCCGGCGCGCTGGAGCACTCCAGCGAGCACCCGATCGCGCAGGCCATCGCCCGCGGTGCCCAGGCCGAGCTCGGGCAGCTGCCCGAGGTCGAGGACTTCGGGAACGTCGAAGGCCTTGGAGTCCAGGGCATCGTCGACGGGCACGCGGTCCTGGTCGGACGCACGCGGCTGCTGGAGGAGTGGAGCCAGTACCTGCCCGACGACCTCGCGCACGCGAAGGACCACGCCGAGGCCGAGGGCAGTACGGCGGTCGCGGTCGGATGGGACGGGGAGGCACGAGCGGTCCTGGTGGTCGCCGACACGGTGAAGCCGACGTCGGCAGAGGCCATCGGCCAGCTGAAGGCACTGGGACTGCGGCCGGTGCTGCTGACCGGCGACAACGAGGCAGTGGCACAGAAGGTCGCGGCCGAGGTCGGCATCGACGAGGTGATCGCCGAAGTACTGCCGGCCGGCAAGGTCGACGCGGTGAAGTTGCTGCAGGGCGAGGGCCGGGTCGTCGCGATGATCGGTGACGGCGTCAACGACGCCGCTGCCCTGGCCCAGGCCGACCTCGGCCTGAGCATGGGCACCGGCACCGACGTGGCGATCGAGGCCAGCGACCTGACCCTGGTCCGCGGCGACCTGCGAGCGGCGGCGGACGCCATCCGCCTGTCCCGCAGCACGTTGCGCACCATCAAGGGCAACCTGTTCTGGGCCTTTGCCTACAACGTCGCTGCGCTTCCGCTGGCCGCCGCCGGACTACTGAACCCGATGCTGGCCGGAGCCGCAATGGCCTTCAGCTCAGTCTTCGTCGTCTCAAACAGCCTCCGCCTGCGCCGATTCCGTCCCCTCACTTGAGGCACCGCTGGACCTGTGGCCGTACGACGACATCGTGAGATGTTGCCGTACGGCCACATACTCAATTGTGGACGTACGGCAACATTTGCTAATGTGGACGTACGATCACATCTTGGAGGCGGGAGCCATGCAGCTCCACACAGTCAGCGACGTAGGCGCCGCAGTACGCGATGCCCGAGTCAAACGTCGCCTCACTCAAGCCGAGCTTGCCCGGCAAGCGGGAGTGTCACGCGAATGGCTGGTGCGACTCGAGCACGGACACCCACGCCTGGAGATGCAACTGGTGCTCGACACGCTCGCGGCCGTGGGTCTGGCACTCACCGCGTCTGAGAGCGAGCCCGACGACACGTCCCATGGGACTACCTGGGATGACGTCTTGGCCGGTCTGACAGGTGCCACGCCCACGCCTGATGAGACCTCCAACCGCCCAACACAGTCAGCACGATCAGAGGGAAGCGACGAGAATGGCTGAGGATCGACTCGTCGTCTATCTCGACGGCATCCAGACGGGGATCCTCCACCAGAGTCAACAAGGCCGGCTGACATTCGAGTACGACGACAACTACCGTGTGGACCCGAGGACCCCGCCGCTTTCCCTTTCGATGCCGAAGGCCGCACAAGCGCATCCCAACAAGCCGGCGCGCGCCTTTGTCTCCGGTCTGCTTCCCGACAGCGAGGCCGCTCTCCAGCGTCTCGGGCGCAAGTACGGCGTCTCACCGAACAACCCTTTCGCGCTGCTGCGACACATCGGCCGAGACGCTGCGGGGGCAGTCCAGATCCTGCCCGAGGACGTTGCCTCACATGATGCCGCCAACCGCCAAGGGGACATCGAATGGCTCAGTGACGATGCCTTGGACAAGACATTGGCAGAACTCGCTCAAAGCCCTGACGCATGGGATCCAGGGCGGAACACGGGCAGGTGGAGCCTCGCCGGTGCGCAGAGCAAGGTCGCGTTGTTCCGATCGCCGGAAGGGCGTTGGGGAGTCCCGCACGACTCGACGCCAACCACACACATCCTCAAACCGTCGATGCCCAACTACCAGGGCCATCATCTCAATGAGCATCTCTGTCTCAGAGCCGCACAGCTGTGTGACCTGCCCGCTGCATCAACCGAGTTACTGGCCGGCGACCGCTACGAAGTACTCATCTCGCACCGCTACGACCGCGTGCTGGACTCCGAGGGGCGATGGAAGCGGCTCCACCAAGAAGACATGTGCCAAGCACTGGCTGTTCCTCCGATCAAGAAGTATCAAGAAGATGGTGGACCGGGCATCCGGCAGATCGGCGACTTGCTGACCAGAAGCAGCCTCAGCGTCTCGCGGCGGGAGAACCTCCGGAGAATGTTCGACTACATCGTCTACAACGTTGCCATCGGGGCCACGGACGCCCATGCGAAGAACTTTTCTGTCCTTCTCGGCTCTCGCGACATCCGGCTGGCACCTCTTTACGACGTGGCGACAATGCTGCCTTACGACCAAGAGCGAGGGCTCAAGTCGGCGATGAGGATCGGCGACACGTGGGACATGGCTGCAGTGACCGACCAGGACTGGGCAATCACCGGACGCCGCCTCGGCCTGAGCCCCGACGAATCCGTGAGCAGAGCAAGAGCCATCAAAGAACGTATTCCGGCCGCGTTCGATCACGCCGTCAGCGAAGACAAGATCCCTGATTCGCTACGGAGCCGGGCACGCTGGATCGCCGAGCTGATCACGGCTCATCTCCGCAATCGGCGGAACAGATGGGGCTCACTCGATGTCGCTCCTTGGACCGGTCCGGCAACTACTTGACCCAGGCTGTGCTGTCGGTTGGGAGCCTGCCGGCGTCGAGTGGGGTGCTGGTCAGCAGCACTTCGTCGTGCGGCGGCAGGTCGACCGGGGCGGCCGTCAGATTGGTGACGCAGGTCAGGTTCTCCCGCTGGAAGGTCAGCACACCCGATGGCGAGTCGAGCCAGCTGAGCGTCCCGTCGCCGAGGTAGGTGCGGCGGAGTGCCAGGCCGGTGCGGTAGAGGGTGAGCATCGAGTTCTGGTCGTCGTGCTGGGACTCGACGGTGAGGTTCTTCCAGTCGGCGGGTTGCGGAAGCCACGGCGTACCGGTTCCGAATCCGAACGGCGGTTCCTTGCCCGACCACGGTAGGGGCACTCGGCAACCATCCCGGCCGCGGTCGGTGCCGCCGGAGCGGGCGAAGATCGGGTCCTGGAGCAGCTCGTCAGGCAGGTTCTCAACCTCCGGCAGACCGAGCTCCTCGCCCTGGTAGACGTACACCGCACCCGGCAGCGCCATCGCGAGCAGGGCCGCGGCGCGGGCGCGCCGTTCGCCGAGGACGAGGTCGGTACGCATGCCGTGCTTGCGGTCCTGATGTGAGAACGACGTGTCCGGGCGCCCGTACTTCGTCACCGGCCGGGTGACGTCGTGGTTGGACAGCACCCAGGTCGGCGGGGCTCCGATCGGGACGTGCGTGGTCAGCGTGAGGTCGATCGACGCCTTGAGCTCGTCGGCCTGCCACGGGCGGGACAGGAAGTCGAAGTTGAACGCCGTGTGCATCTCGTCCGGGCGCAGGTACAGCGCGAACCGTTCCTGATCCGGCATCCACATCTCGCCGACCAGGAACCGGCCGGCGTACGCATCGGTGACCTGCCGCCAGCCGCGGTACACGTCGTGCACCTCGTCGTGGTCGGTGTACGACTCCTCGACACTGTCCAGGTCCTTGAACAGTACGGCGGCGCTGTCGATCCGGATCCCGTCGACGCCGCGGTCCAGCCAGAACCGCAGGATCGCGTGGAACTCCTCGACCACCTCGGCGTTGCGCCAGTTGAAGTCCGGCTGCTCCGGGGCGAACAGGTGCAGGTACCACTCACCGTCCTCCACCTGGGTCCAGGCGGGGCCGTTGAAGATCGACTGCCAGTCGTTGGGCGGCAGCTCACCGCGTCCCGGACGGAACAGGAACCGCTCACGCTCGGGCGACCCCGGACCGGCCTGCAACGCCTGGACGAACCAGTCCTGCTGATCGGACCCGTGGTTCGGGACGATGTCGATGATGGTTCGGATGTTCAGCGCGTGCGCCTCCGCGATGTACGCCTCAGCCTCCTCGAGCGTGCCGAAGGCCGGGTCGATCGCGCGGTAGTCGGCGACGTCGTACCCGCCGTCGGCCATCGGGGACGGGTACCACGGGTTCAGCCAGATCGCGTCCACGTCGAGCTCGGCCAGGTACGGCAGCCGCTCGCGCAGACCGGCCAGATCGCCGATCCCGTCACCGTTGCCATCGGCGAAACTGCGCAGGTACACCTGGTAGATCGCCGCGTCGCGCCACCACTCGTCAGCCATCGAATCCCCTTGTCCTTTGAGACTTCCGGCGGTCAGACCCGCCCTCTCCATCCCGCCCCGAGCGGAGCGAGGGGCGGGATGTTGTTCCTATCCTTTGAGACTTCCGGCAGTGAGGCCGGCCATAATGCTTCTTTGGAAAACGAAGAACACCAGGATCGTCGGCAGGCTGGCGATCACCAGCGACGCGATCAGCACGTTCTGTGGCATCTGCGCGGACAGCGACGCGATGCCGACACTGATCGACATCTTGTCCGTCTCCGGCAGCACCAGCAGCGGCCAGACGAAGTCCTTCCACACCGTCACGACGGACAGGATCGACACCACACCGAGGATCGGCCGCGACACCGGCAGCACGATCGACCACAGGATCCGCAGCGGCGAGGCACCATCGATCTCCGCCGCCTCCAGCAGTTCGCGCGGGATCGAGTCGAAGAACCGCTTCAGCAGGAACACGAAGAAACCGTTCGCTGCCGCCGGCAACCAGATCGCCCACGGGGTGTTGAGCAGATTCAAGTGGAAGATCGGCAGATCCTTGGCCACCAGGTACGTCGGCAGCAGCAGGACCATCGGCGGGATCATCAGCGTCGCCAGCATCGCGCCGAGGATCAGATTGCCGAAGAACGGCCGGAGCTTCGACAGCGCGTACGCCGCAGTGACGTCGACGGCGAGCGTGAACAGCCACGCGCCACCGGCGTACAGGGCGGTGTTCTTCAGGAAGACGCCCAGTTGCAGCTGTTCCCAGGCATCGGCGTACACCCCGAGGTCGAACGACTTCGGGAAGAAGCTGGGCGGGATCTGGGCCAACTCGTCCGGAGACTTGAGCGCGCCGGTCACCATCCAGTACAGCGGGAACACGAACGCGCCGGTGAAGCCGACCACGACGACCGTCAGGATCGTCCAGTAGATCAGCCGGCCGCGCGGGGTCCGCAGCGCGAGCGGCGACACCAAGGTTCTCATCGGGCCTCCTCCTCGCGCGATACGCGCAGGTAGATCGTGGAGAACACCAGCAGGACGAGCATCAGCATCAGGCCGAGCGCGCCGCCGCCACCGAAGTCGCCGAAGTTGAAGGCGTACTGGTACATCAGGTAGGCGACCGTGACGGTCGCATTCTCCGGGCCGCCGCCGGTCAGCAGGTACGGCTCGATGAACACCTGCATGGTCGCGACGACCTGCAGCAGCAACATCACCAGCAGGATCAGCTTGGTCTGCGGGATCGTCACGTGCCACACCCGCCGGAACAGGCCGGCGCCGTCGAGCTCGGCCGACTCGTACAGGTCGCCCGGGATGCTCTGCAGCGCGGCGAGGTAGATCAGCGTGCCTGTGCCGAGGTTCATCCAGGTGGACACCAGCACCAGGCTCACGAGCGCCGTACTGGTGGAGTCCAGCCAGCTCAGCGGCGGCAGGTGGAAGACGTCGAGGATCTGGTTGAACAGGCCGGAGCCTGGGTCGTAGAACCACTTGAACAGGAGGACGGCGACGGCCGGCGGCAGCATCACCGGGAGGTAGACGACGAACCGCAGGTAGGCCTTCGCGTGCCTGAGTTCGTTGAGTACGACGGCCAGCACGAACGGCACGGCGTACCCGATCACGAGGGCGAGACCGCTGAACGCCGCGGTGTTGAGCCACGCGGACCGGAATGCTGGATCCTCGATCACGGTCCGGAAGTTGTCGAACCCGACCCACTTCCCCGGGTCGACGAAGTTGTTCTCCTGGAAGCTGAGAACCACCTCGCGCACCATCGGATACCAAGAAAACAAGGCGAAACAGATCAACGCCCCACACAAGAACCCGTACGCCGTGAGATTCCGCCCGAGTGCTCTCCGCAAAGCACCCTGGCTGTCGGGGATGGGGGGTTGATCAGCAACGCCCACCCCAGCCAGGGGGCGCCCACCTCCCGACGTGCCCTCCGCGGAGCCGCGGCGCCCAGCGCCCTGCACAGAGCCGCGGCGCCCACGTCCCGACGTGCCCTCCGCAGAGCCGCGGCGCTCGGCGCCGCGCCGGGCCCATCTGCGGCGTCCGGCTCCTGCATCGCCACCGGCCCGGAGGTCTCCTCCCCCACCGCCCGCCGGCCCCGCGGAGCGGGGTCGGCGGGCTTCTGTTCGGTTGTCCACCATCAGGTGTTCTTGGCCAGGATCTTGTTGGCCTTGCCCTCCGCATCGGAGAGCAGCTTGTCTATGTCGGCATCCTTTCGCGTGAGGACGGCCGACATCGCCACGTCCAGGACGGCGTACAGCTCCTGCGCCTTCGGTGGCTCGAGCTTGTTGGTGATGGTCGACTGCGCCGCGACGTACGGCGAGAAGTGGTCGACCGGGACCGTCGCGTACTGCTTGCGCAGGTCAACGATCTGCTTGCCTGGCGCGGAGTCGCCGTACAGGTCCGGGATCGGCAGCCCGACCGGACGTCCCTGCTCCTTGGCCCGCGCGTAGTTGAACTGCCCTTGACCCGGCGTCAGCTCGTGGAAGTTCAGCCACAGCAGGCCGGCCTTGATCTTCTCCGGCGTCGCCTTCGGGTTGAACATGTAGCCGTCGCCACCACTCAGCGACGTCTTGCCCTCGGACTCCGGTACGGCGGTGACGCCGTAGTCCTCGAATTTGCCCTGGAAGTCGTTGTTCACACCCTGCACGACGTCCGGCGCACCGATCATCATGCCGAGCTTGCCGGAACCCATCATCCGCATCAGGTCCTCCCACTGGAGGAGCTGCTTGCTGCCCATCGAGTTGTCGTTCCAGCGCATCTGCTTGAGGTTCTCCAGCACCGCCTTGCCTTCGGCGCTGTTGAACGCGGCGGTCTTGCCGTCGTCGCTGACCATCGACCCGCCCCGTGCGTACAGCGAAGCGGCGAAGTGCCAGCCGCCGGTGTTGCCGGCGGAGTACTCACCGAAGCCGACGTACCCGGGCCCGATCGCGGCGATCTTCTTCGCCGCCTCCTGCACCTCGCCCCACGTCTTCGGCGGGCTGTCCGGGTTCAGGCCGGCCTGGGTGAACAGCTTGCGGTTGTAGACCAGGCCCATGTTGTAGTTGTTGCGCGGCAGCCCGTAGGTCTTGTCGCCGTCCTTGAACACGCCCATCACGTCCGGCCGCAGGTCCTTGACGGCCTTGACGTCACCGACGTACTGGCTGATGTCGGCGGCCTGCTTGGCCTTGATGATCTTCTGGACGTCGGTGAAGTAGACGTAGAACACGTCCTCCTGACTGCCGCCGGCCAGCTTCGCCTGGAAGGTGTCCGGGTTGATGCAGGGGAACGCGTCCTTGCTCTGGATGGTGATGTTCGGGTGCTGCTGCTGGAACGCGGCCACGTCGGCGTTCCAGCCTTCCCGCTCCTTCGGATTGCTCTTCGGCGGCTGGCAGCCGACCGTGATGGTCACCGGGCCGTCGCTGCTCGCTGATGCCTGAGCACTCGGTTCGTCGTCCCCCGACCCGCAGGACGCGGCCACCAGCCCGAGTCCCGCGACCAGCAGCAGGCTGAGCCCGCGCCGCGTTGTCCTCATCGATCCACCCTCTCCCTCGATCTTGCGGACACCGTAGGCAACTCGACAGCACTGCGCAATACTCAAATAGAAGATTGCAAGAACATGACTTCAGATGGGAAGGTGGCTCGCGCAGGGCAGACGGCAGCAGCCGCCGACCGGTGACCGGTCAGCGGCTGCAGAGAGGGTGGTGGGTCAGATCCTGGCGCGTGCGGTGGAGGCCCGGACGACCAGTTCCGGCTCGAACAGCAATTCGTCGGCAGGTACGGCGGCCCGTTCGATCAAGGCGACCAGCATGTCGACGGCGGCCCGGCCCATCGCGTCGATCGGCTGCCGGACCGTGGTCAGCGGCGGGTCGGTGCAGTTCATCATCGCGGAGTCGTCGTACCCGATCACGGAGACCTCGTCGGGCACGGACAGGCCGGCCCGGCGGACCGCGCGGATCGCGCCGAGCGCGAGGATGTCGCTGGCGCAGACGATGCCCGTGACCCCGTTGTTGACCAGCCGGGTCGCGGCCGCGTGCCCACCCTCGAGCGAGAACATGGTGTGCTCGACCAACTCCGGATCCGCCTCGTCCGCGGCCATGAACGCGTCCAGCTTGCGCCGCGACGGGATGTGGTCGCGCGGCCCGAGCACCATGCCGATCCGGCGGTGGCCGAGTGCGCGGAGGTGACCGATCGCCATCTCGGCGGCGACGAAGTCGTCCGAGGACACCTGCGGGAAGCCGAGGTGATCGACCGCCGCGTTGACCAGGACGGTCGGCAGCTTGCGCTCCTGGATCAGCTCGTAGTGCGCGTGTGGTGCGTCGGCCTGGGCATAGAAGCCGCCGGCGAACACCACCCCGGACACCTGCTGCTGCAAAAGCAGGTCGACGTAGTCGGCCTCGGACACGCCGCCGACCGTGCGGGTGCAGAGCAAGGACGTGAAACCTTGCTGCGCCAGCGCGCCACCGACGACCTCGGCGAACGCCGGGAAGATCGGGTTCTGCAACTCCGGCAGCACCAGCCCGACGAGCCGGGCCCGGTCGCCGCGCAGCTGCGTGGGACGCTCGTAGCCCAGGACATCGAGGGCGGTGAGCACCGCTTCCCGGGTCGCCTCGGACACACCCGGCTTCCCGTTCAGGACCCGGCTCACGGTGGCTTCACTGACGCCGACCTTCTTGGCCACCTCTGCAAGTCGTCGTGTCATAACGCAAACTCTACGCCTGATCGCGCAAGTTCTTGCAATAGCTTGCGTACCTCCCTGAACTCTCAGGATTCCTGACAGACTTGGAGCCGTGCCCCGATTCGTCGCCACCCGCCCGGACACCGGTCTGCTGTCGCTTCCGTGGGACGTGCCCCTGGAGGACTGGCCCGAGGACCAGCTGGTCGCGCTGCCGCGCGGTATCTCGCGGCACGTGGTCCGGTTCGTCCGGGTCAACGGCAGCGTGTACGCGATCAAGGAAGTGATGGAGCACCTCGCGCTGCACGAGTACCGGCTGCTGCGCGACCTGGAACGGCTGGAGTCGCCCTCGGTCGAGCCCGTCGGCGTGATCACCGACCGGCTGGACCGCAACGGTGAGCCGATCGACTCGATCCTGATAACCCGGCACCTGCAGTTCTCGCTGCCCTACCGCGCTCTGTTCTCCAGCACGCTGCGTCCGGATACGGTGAACCGGCTGATCGACGCCCTGGTCGCGCTGATCGTCCGGCTGCACCTGCTCGGGTTCTTCTGGGGCGACTGCTCGCTGTCCAACACGTTGTTCCGCCGGGACGCCGGCGCTTTCGCGGCGTACCTGGTGGACGCCGAGACCGGCGAGCTGCACCAAGACATCTCTGACGGCCAGCGGGCGCACGATCTCTACACCGCGGAGATCAACCTCTTCGGCGAACTGCTCGACCTGCAGGAGGGCGGGCTGCTCGACCCGGACATCGACCCGCAGGAGACCGTCGAGTCGATCCAGAAGCGGTACGAGGCGCTGTGGGCCGAGCTGACCGCGCCGGAGGAGTTCACCACCGACGAGATGCACCGGCTGGACTCGCGGATCCGGCGGCTGAACGAGCTCGGCTTCGACGTCGCCGAGATCGACATCATCACCGACTGGGACGGCAGCCAGGTCCGGATCCAGCCGAAGGTCGTCGACGCAGGGCACCACTCGCGCCGGCTGCTGCGGCTCACCGGCCTGGACGTCGAGGAGAACCAGGCCCGCCGGCTGCTGAACGATCTGGACGCGTTCTCCGCCGCGACCGACCAGCAGAACGAGGACGAGGAGATCGTCGCGCACCAGTGGCTGACCACGGTGTTCGAGCCGGTGGTCCGCTCGGTCCCGCGCGACCTGAAACGCAAGCTCGAGCCGGCCGAGGTGTTCCACGAGGTGCTCGAACACCGCTGGTTCCTGTCCGAGCAGGCCGGCCACGAGATCGACACGATGGAAGCCGCGCGCTCCTACGTGGAGGATGTGCTGGCGGCCAAGCCGGACGAGAAGCTTGCGCTGCCCACCCCGACCTTGTCCGAACCGGAGTGATCAGCGCGGTGGCATCCGCAGGGCGCCGTCCAGCCGGATGACCTCACCGTTGAGCATCTGGTTGTCGATGATGTGACCGACCAGAGCGGCGTACTCGGCCGGGCGGCCGAGCCGGGACGGGTGCGGGACCTGCTGCTCGAGGACCGTGCGGGTCTCCTCCGGGAGGCCCGCCAGCATCGGTGTCTCCATGGTGCCCGGGGCAATGGTGACGACCCGGATCCCCTTGTCCGCAAGGTCTCTGGCCGCGGTCAGGGTGAGGCCGACGATGCCGCCCTTGCTCGCCGCGTACGCCGCCTGCCCGACCTGACCGTCGTACGCCGCGATGGACGCGGTCATTACCACGACACCCCGGTCACCATCGTCGCCGGGCGGTTGCGCGATCATCCGCTCGGCGGCCAGCCGGAGCACGTTGAAGGTGCCGATCAGGTTCACCTCGACCACCTGCCGGAACGTTGCCAGCGGCAACGGGCCCTTCCGGCCGACGACCCGGCCGGGCGTCGCGATGCCCGCGCAGGTGACGACCACCCGCAGCGTGCCGAGCCCGGCGGCCGCGTCCAGCGCTGCCGTCACAGCCGCCTCGTCGGTGACGTCGGCCGGCGCGAACACCACCCGGTCGCCCAGCTCGTCGGCGATCGCCTTGCCCGCGGAGGACGCCAGGTCCACGATCACGACCCCGGCTCCGTCGGCGGCCAGCCGCCGTACCGTCGCCTCACCGAGACCGGAACCGCCACCGGTGACCAGAGCGACGTCGGACGGGCCAAGCTTCATCGAACACTCCTCAGGAGATCTCGGCTGATCACCAGCCGCTGGATCTGATTGGTTCCTTCGAAGATCTGGGTGACCTTGGCCTCGCGCATGTACCGCTCGGCCGGGAACTCGCGGGTGTAACCGTACCCACCGAGCACCTGGACCGCGTCGGTGGTGACCTTCATCGCGGCGTCGGTGCAGATCAGCTTCGCGATCGCGGCCTGCTGGGTGAACGAGCGGCCGAGGTCGCGGCGGCGCGCGGCCTGCAGGTACGTCGCCCGCGCGGACTCGACCGCGGCGGCCATGTCGGCGAGCAGGAACTGAACGCCCTGGAAGTCCGCGATCGCCTGACCGAACTGATGCCGCTCCAGCGCGTACGCCGCGGCGACGTCGAGCGCGGCCTGGGCCAGACCGACCGCACACGCCGCGATGCCGAGCCGGCCGGAGTCGAGCGCGGACAGGGCGATCCGCATCCCCTCACCCTCGGCTCCGATCAGGTTGGCAGCCGGGATCCGGACCTGGTCGTAGTTGACCAGCGTGGTGGTCGACCCGGTCAGGCCCATCTTGCGCTCGGGCGCGCCGAAACTGAGGCCCTCGGCGGACGCCGGCACGTGGAAGGCGGAGATGCCGCGCTTCGGGTCTTGCGACGTACGGGCGAAGGTGGTGTAGAAGTCGGCGTGCGAGCCGTGGCTGATCCACGCCTTGGTGCCGGTCAGGACGTAGGAGTCGCCGTCGCGGACCGCGCGCGTGGTCATCCCGCTGATGTCGGAGCCGGCCTGCAGCTCGGACAGCGCGTACGCCCCGAGCAGCTCGCCGCCGATCATGTCCGGCAGCAACCGGGCCCGCTGCTCCTCGGTCCCGAAGGTGGCCAGCCCGTAGCTGGTCATTGTGTGCACGGAGACCCCGACGCCGACCGACATCCAGGCAGCGGCGATCTCCTCGAGCATCTGCAGGTACACCTCGTACGGCTGCTCGGCGCCGCCGTACTGCTCCGGGTAGGGCAGGCCGAGCAGGCCGGCCTTGCCGAGTGTGCGGAACGCATCCCGCGGGAAGGTCTCGCTCTCCTCGGCCTGAGCGGCGTGCGGCGCGAGTTCGTGCGCGCACAGGTCACGGACCAGCGCGAGCAGATCGGTGGATTCCTCGGTCGGCAGGAGACGATCGACAGCCATCAGGTACCCCTCTCAACGGCTGACGAAATGATACTCGTAACGATACTGAAGCACATAGTTCCGTATCGTTCTATGCTGTCTCGATATGACAACAGTCGTTCCGGGGCGCCGTACCCGCAGGCAGTCCGAACTGCTCGACCGGCTCCTGACCCTGTTCCTCGAGCAGGGCTTCAGCCGGTTCACCCTGGACGACCTGGCCGCCGAGCTGCGCTGCAGCAAGACAACCCTGTACGCGCTCGCGCCGAGCAAGGAGCAGCTCGCCGTCGAGGTGGTGAAGCACTACTTCAAGAATGCCACCGCCCAGGTCGAATCCGCGGTCGCCCGGCAGACCCGGCACGACCGGCGGATCGCCGCGTACCTGAACGCGGTCGCGGACGCGCTCCGGCCGGCCAGCCGGACCTTCCTGGACGACGTCGCGACGTTCGCGCCGGCCCGGTCGGTGTACG
Organism: Kribbella sp. NPDC050241; assembly: GCF_044459685.1. Lineage (NCBI taxonomy): Bacteria > Bacillati > Actinomycetota > Actinomycetes > Propionibacteriales > Kribbellaceae > Kribbella > Kribbella sp. NPDC050241. Next base: position 843,195 of record NZ_JBITJE010000002.1, on the reverse strand, counting down.
AGCGGAACACCCGGATCGCGGCCGACCGGGTCCGGTCGCTGATCGAGGACGGGATCAACAACAAGTCGTTCCGGCAGGTCGACATCGCGTTCGCGGCCGAGATGGTCGCGCACACCATGCAGGCCATCCAGCGCGGCGACATCGCCCGCCGGACCGGTCTCAACGACGCCGAGGCCTACCGCGAGCTCGCGTCGTTCGTTCTGCACTCGCTGCGCCTGGACTGACCTTGTAGCTTTTCCGGATGGAACTCAGGCTGGGCCCGCTGCTGCGGTACGTCGACGAGACCCGCGCCACCGTCTGGGTGGAGACCAGCGGTCCGGCCGAGGTCGAGGTGCTCGGCCACAAGGCCCGGACCTGGTCGGTCCACGGCCACCACTACGCGCTGGTCCGGATCGAGGGCCTCGCGCCGGACTCCACGACGCCGTACGACGTGAAGCTCGACGGCAGGACGGTGTGGCCGCTTCCGTACAGCCCGTACGGCCCGAGCGTGATCCGGACGCCACTTGCGGACGGGACCTTCCGGCTGACGTTCGGGTCGTGCCGCCGGTCCGCGCCGTTCGACGAGACGGGGTTCAAGGAGTTCGGCCCGGACGCGTTGGTCGCACTGGCCGAGTCGGTCGCAGCCGGTGACGGTGATCAACCGGACGCGGTCCTGCTCCTCGGTGACCAGGTGTACGCCGACGACCCGTCCGACGCCGTACTGCGCCGACTGCACGAGGCCCATGGTGGGCGGCCAGGGTCCGAGGTCGCCGACGAGATCGGGAACTTCGAGGAGTACACCTGGCTGTACGACGACTCCTGGACCACGCCGGCCGTGCGGTGGCTGTTCTCCACGATTCCCCTGTGCATGCTGCTCGACGACCACGACCTGCGCGACGACTGGAACACTTCGCTGACCTGGCGTCGCTGGGTGACCGCGCAGCCGTGGTGGCACGACCGGGTCGTCGGCGCCTACGCGTCGTACTGGGTCTATCAGCACCTCGGCAATCTCTCGCCCGAGCAGCTCGACCAGGACGCGACGTACCGCGCGATGCTCACGATCGAGGACGACGACGAACGTACGGCGTACCTGGACAGCTTCGCGTGGACCGCGGACGAGGACCCGGCGTCGTGCCGATGGAGCTTCTACCGCGACTTCGGCGACGTCCGGCTGCTCGCGATCGACTCACGGTGCTCCCGGCACCTGGATCCGGACGAGCGAGCGATGGTCGACGCCCATGAGTGGGAGTGGGTACGACGCCACACGGTCGGGGCGACACGTCCGATCCGGCATCTGCTGCTGGCCTCCACGCTGCCGTTCCTGCTCGCGCCGGGACTGCATCACCTGGAGGGATGGGACGAGGCGATCTCGTCCGGCGCCTGGGGACAACGCGGTGCCCGGGTCGGCGAGAGGATTCGGCAGGGCATGGATCTGGAGCACTGGGCGTCGTTCCGGAAGTCGCTCGACGACGTGACCACGCTGCTGACCGAGGTGGTCGGTGGCGAGGATCCGCCGGCGTCGATCCTGATGCTGTCCGGCGACGTGCACTGCAGCTACCTGGCCGAGGCCCGGCTGACGACCGTCGAGCATCCGGGTACGGCGATCCGCCAGCTCACCATGTCGCCGTTCCGGAACCCGGTGCCGCAGCACATCAGATGGGCGAACCACATCCTCGGCACCCGGTGGATGACCGCGCTGCTGCACCGGCTCGCGCGGTCGGCCGGCGTACGGGATGTGGCGGCGAACTGGCGGCTGTCGCACGGGCCGTGGTTCGAGAACGGGGCGATGACGGTGACGCTGTCCGGCGCGGAGTGGGCGGTCGACGTCGACCACGCGGTGTTGCGTGGTGATCTGCAGGTGTTGCGGCGCACGGTGACCTGCAGCGGCCTAGACTCATCCAAGCGTTTGACGTTTTGAAGCTGCGATCGAACTCATCAGAACCGCACGCCACGGAAGGCTGATGACCATGCGACCCTCCACTGTCCGGCGCGCAGCCGCTGCGCTCGCCGTAACCGCTCTGACCCTGACTGCACTCCCTGCCAAGGCCGATCCGGTCAAGCCACCGCGACTGTCCGCCGCGGCGATCACCTCTGCCCTGAACGAGGACGTCGCGATCCCGGGCACCACCTGGATGACCCGGCCGGACGGCACCGTCGAGGTGTCCTACGACTCGACCGTCACCGGTTCCAAGCTGACCTCGCTGACGGGCGTGACCAAGAAGCTCGGGGAGGGCGTCGTACTGACGAAGCTGCCCGGCAAGCTGACCACGCGGATCAGCGGCGGGAGTGCGATCTACGGCGGGAACGTGAAGTGCTCGGCCGGTTTCAACGTCTCCCGGCGGGGCGTCTACTACCTGCTCACCGCCGGTCACTGCGGCGCCGAGGCCGCGACCTGGTACAACAACTCGGCCAAGACCTCCCGGCTCGGCCAGCGGCACCACTTCAGCTTCCCGGGCAACGATTACTCGCTGATCGTCTACCGGACCGACATCTCGCGGCCCGGCGGCAGCGTGAACCTGTACAACGGCCGGTCGCAGGACATCAGCCGGGCGGTCAACCCGAACCTCGGCAAGTACGTCTACCGCGCCGGCGGCACCACCGGTCTGCAGCACGGCACGGTCACCGGGCTCAACGTCACGGTGAACTACCCCGAGGGCCGGGTGACCGGCATGATCCGGTCCAGCGTCTGCTCGGAGCCGGGCGACTCGGGCGGTCCACTGTTCTACCGGCAGTACGCCTACGGACTGCTGTCCGGCGGCAGCGGCGACTGCAGTTCGGGCGGCGTCAGCTACTTCCAGCCGGTCGTCGAGGCCCTCACCCGGTACGGCGTGGCCGTGTACTGAACGGAGGATTACCCTCACGCTCCGGGTTCGGGCGAATACCCACGGACAGATCTGGGTACTACTGCTCACGGTTTTACGTCAAGGACGCACCCGCCCCGAGCGCGTCCTCATCGTGAGGAGGCTGAAACCGTGAATTTCTCTCCGATTCGCCGTACCACCGCGATCCTGGCCGCCGCCGGGCTCGCCGCCGCCGGGCTGCTGGCCACCCAGGCCAACGCCGCCCCGATCAACCCGTCGGCACTGTCGGCGACCGCCATCACCGCCACGCTGAGCAAGGACGCGTCCATCCCGGGCACGGCCTGGCAGACCAACCCGGACGGCCGGATCATCGTCTCGTACGACGACACGGTCACCGGCGCCAAGCTGTCCTCGCTCACCGGGGTCACCAAGCAGTTCGGCGACCGGGTCACGCTGGAGAAGATCTCCGGCAAGCTGACCAAGTACATCGCCGGCGGTGACGCGATCTACGGCGGGCAGTACCGCTGTTCGCTCGGCTTCAACGTCCGCAGTGGCAGCACGTACTACTTCCTGACCGCCGGTCACTGCGGCAACATCGCATCCAGTTGGTACTCGAACTCGAGCCACACCACGCTGCTCGGAACCACCTTCGGGTCGAGCTTCCCCGGTAACGACTACGCGATCGTCAAGTACAGCACGTCGTACACGAACCACCCGGGAACGGTGGATCTGTACAACGGCACGAGCCAGGACATCACGACCGCGGGCAACGCGTCCGTCGGCCAGGCCGTCAAGCGCAGCGGTAGCACCACCGGTGTGCACAGCGGCTCGGTCACCGGCACGAACGCCACGGTGAACTACGCCGAAGGCACCGTCAGCGGCCTCATCCGCACCAACGTGTGCGCTGAGGGCGGCGACTCCGGCGGCGCGCTGTTCGCCGGTTCCAAGGCCCTCGGCCTCACCTCCGGCGGCTCCGGCAACTGCAGCAGCGGCGGGACGACGTACTTCCAGCCCGTCACCGAAGCGCTCTCCCGCTACGGCGTGAGCGTCTACTGACCCCTGCAACAACAACAGCGCCCCGGACCACTCGGTCCGGGGCGCTGCCGTTCACGCGGGTGCGAGCACGGGAAAACCGTGCTCCTCAGCCGCACTGCTCAGTTCCTTGTCATAGGTCACGAACTCCGAGAGCTCCGTGCGAAACGGCTCCGCGCTGGCCAGGTGGATCGCATCGAGCGAGCCGAGCCGGGTGGTCCGGTAGGCCATCGCGCGCCCGAGCACCGTCGAGGTGAGATCGACCAGGTAGACACCACGCACTGCCTGGCCGGCGAAGTACGGGACTTGCTGATGGTTCACTCCGGCGCACAGGAGGGTCCGGGTGATCTCGAGGCTTGCCAGTTCGCTGGTCACGAGCTCGGTCTCCGCCGGCAGCGCCTCACGCCATGCGCGCAGCGCTGCCGATTCAGCCTCCGGCTTGATGAACTTCAGCAGTGCGCAGGCATCCAGGTAGATCACCTGCGCCGCTCCTTGTCGCGATCGGCGATCAGTAGGTCGGAGAGGCTGTCGAGTTCGGGGGCCAGCTCCAGCATCAGATCCGGCATGCCGAGCTCGGTCGGCGGCGTCACCTCACCTGAGTCGATCATGTGCTGCAGAGTGCCCGGCCGTTCCTTCTCCGGCACCAGGCGCAGCACCGGGCGTCCGCGGTCGGTCACCACGATCGTCTCTCCCGCGCGCACCCGAGCCACCGCCTTCGACGGATTCTGGTTCAGCTCGCGCAACCCGATGGTCTCCATGACTTCAATGTACCTACCTCATGTAGTTACATCAAGCGCGGCGGCGGGAGATTTCGTAGAGGGCGACGCCGGTGGCGATGCCGGCGTTGAGGGACTCGGTGGCCGACGTCATCGGGATCGAGACGATCAGGTCGCAGTTCTCGCGGACCAGCCGGGCCAGGCCCTTGCCTTCGGAGCCGACGACCAGGACCAGCGGCTCGGTCGCGACGTCCAGGTCGGGGAGCTCGACGGCGCCACCCATGTCGAGGCCGACGACCATCAGGCCGGCGTCCTTGTACGACTTCAGCGCGCGGTTGAGGTTGGTCGCCCGCGCGACCGGGATCCGCGCCGCGGCACCGGCCGAGGTCTTCCACGCCGACGCCGACACGGACGCCGCCCGACGCTCCGGGACCAGTACGCCGTGGGCACCGAAGGCCGCCGCGGATCGGGTGATCGCGCCCAGGTTGCGGGGATCGGTCACCCCGTCCAGCGCGACCACGAGCGGCACCTCGCCGGCGGCGTACGCCCGGTCGAGCAGGTCGTCGGGATGCGCGTACTCGTACGGCGGGATCTGCAGCGCGACACCCTGGTGGGCGCCGCCGGCGGTGACCCGGTCGAGCTCGGCCCGCGGCACCTCGAGCACCGACACGCCGTGCTCGACCGCGAGCAGCAGTGCCTCGCGCAGCCGAGCGTCCCGTTCGGTGCCTTCGGCAACATGTAGCGCCGCGGCCGGTACGCCGGCCCGCAGCGCCTCGACCACCGGGTTGCGCCCGTAGACCCACTCGACGGTGGAGTCGCTGTCCTTGCGGGCCGGGCGGCGGTTGCGCTCGCGCTCGTTGGCACGCTCCTTCGCCTTGGCCCGCTTGTGCGCCGGGTGCTTGGTCCGGTCCACCGCCTTCGGCGTCGGGCCCTTGCCCTCCAGACCGCGGCGGACCCGGCCACCGGATCCGGCGGTCGGGTTGCCTCGCGGCTTCTTGCGGATGGCACCCTTGCGCTGGCTACTTCCGGGCACGTCAGCTTCCTTCGTCGGTTGTAGTCGGTGCCGCCAGCGACCAGCGTGGTCCCTGCGGCGTGTCCTCGACGACGACGCCGAGCGCCTTCAGTCGGTCGCGGATCGCGTCCGACGCGGCGTAGTCCTTGCGTTCGCGGGCGGCCTGCCGCTGCTCGAGCAGCGCCTTGACCAGCCCGTCCACCACCTCGGTCAGCTCGCTGCCGACGTCGGACCGCGACGCCCACGGGTCGGCCAGCGGGTCCAGCCCGAGGACGTCGAGCATCCCGCGCACGGCCGCGAGGCTCTCCCGCAACGCAGGCGAATCGCCGTCCGCGAGCAGCTTGTTCCCGTCCCGGACGGTGTTGTGCAGAACGGCGAACGCCGCCGGCGTCCCCAGGTCGTCGTCCATCGCGGCGCCGAAGTCGGGCGGCAACTCGGCGGCCGGCTCGACCCCGCCGGTCACCTCGGTAGCCCGGGTGACGAAGCCCTCGACCCGCTGGAAACCCTTCGCGGCCTCGTCCAGCGCCTCGAACGAGAACTCCACCACCGAGCGGTAGTGCGACTGCACCAGGTAGTACCGCAGTTCGATCGGCCGCACCCGCTGGACCACGTTGCGCACGATCGCGCCGTTGCCCATCGACTTCGACATCTTCTCGCCGGCGGTGGTGACGAGCGCGTTGTGCATCCAGAACCGCGCGAACTTCCGCCCGACCGCGGTCGACTGGGCCAGCTCGTTCTCGTGGTGCGGGAACCGCAGGTCCAGCCCGCCGCCGTGGATGTCGAACTCGTCGCCGAGGTACTTGCCCGCCATCGCCGAGCACTCGAGATGCCAGCCCGGGCGGCCGCGGCCGTACGGCGCCGGCCAGGAGGCCGTCCGCGGGGTGTCCTCGGTGTACCCCTTCCAGAGCGCGAAGTCGCGGGGGTCGCGCTTGCCGCGCGGGTCCGCGTCCTCGGCGGCCTCCATGTCGTCGATCTTCTGGTGCGACAGCTCGCCGTACGACGGCCAGGACCTGATGTCGAAGTAGACGTCGCCGGATCCGTCCGGGGCGACGTACGCGTGGCCGCGCTCGATCAGCTCGTCGATCAGCTCGAGCATCTCGGGGATGTGACCGGTGGCGCGCGGCTCGTACGTCGGCGGGCGGCAGCCGAGCACGTCGTACGACCAGTGCAGTTCGCGCTCGAACTCGTACGCGTGCGCCCACCACGGCACACCGCGCTCGGCCGACTTGGCCAGGATCTTGTCCTCGATGTCGGTCACGTTCGCGATGACGGTGACCTCGTACCCGGACCGCTCCAGCCAGCGCCGCAGAACGTCGAAGACGACTTCCTTGTAGATGTGCCCGACGTGCGGCGCACCCTGCACCGTCAGCCCACAGTGGTAGATCCCGACCTGGCCCGGATGGACCGGCTCGAAATCCCGCACTGCTGCCGTCATGGTGTCGTACAAGCGAAGTGTCACCGGTCAAGGGTAACGGGAAGTGGCACTCCCTCTTGACAAAATACCGGCAGGAGCACTTGTCAGGAGGAATCCGTTGCCGAACCAGCCGCCGTACGGCCCGCCGCCGCAACAGCCGGGGCCGTACCAGGGCCCGCCACCCCCGCAGTACGGACCGCCACCGGGTCCGCCAGCGCAGTACTGGGGACCACCGCAGGGTCCACCGCACGGCCGTCCGCCGATGGGCCCGCCGCCGGGGCCGGGATTCGGCTGGGGGTCGAACGGTTTCCCACCGCCGCCCAGGAAGAAGAGCAAGGCGGGCTGGATCGTGCTGCCGATCGCCATCGTGGCGCTCGCCGTCGTCGGGTTCTCGGTGCTCAGCAGCCTGCTGAAGCAGAACAGTGACGACTACACCCAGCCGGAGCCGACGTCGTCGACGTACGAGCCGACTTCAGCGCCGACGTACATCCCGACCACCACCAAGGTCCCGACGACGAAGCCGACCCAGGCCAAGCCGACCCAGACCAGGACAACGCCACCGCCGCCGTCGGACTCCGACATCGTCACGAAGAACCGGTTCTACCGGACCGGTGTGCAGAACACGGTGAGCTGCAAGGAGTCCAAGTCCCGGGCCAACAGCATGGCGAACGCACGCAAGTACTACACGAATGTGCTCAACTGCCTGATCCGCGCGTGGCCGAGGCAGGTGAACACGGGCGGGGCTCACTTCGTCGCTCCGCATCTGATCGCCTTCACCGGCAGCGTGTCCACCCCCTGCAGCGGGAACGCGCCGAGTTCGTTCTACTGCAGGTCGAACCGGACCATCTACATGGACGCGGGCAGTGACGTGACCTGGTACCGCGGGCACAGCAACGACTCGGTGGCCACCACCTGGCTGCGGGCCGATATGACGGACACGGTGGCACACGAGTTCGGCCACCACATCCAGGCCATGACCGGCATCCTGGAGGCCGAGAGCAACCTCGAGTACGAGCTCAGCGGCGACAAGTCGCTGGAGATGAGCCGGCGCACGGAGATCCAGGCGACCTGCTTCGGCAACGTCTTCATGGGCGCGAACAAGAGCAGCTACCGGCTCACCGGCTCGCTCAAGAGGGAACTGGACTTCCTGCACTCGCACCAGGGCGACGAGTACGGGACGGTCCGGGACCATGGCAGCCGGACGGTCATCCCGCGCTGGGCCAAGGCCGGTTTCACCACCCGGAGCCCGGGGTCCTGCAATACCTATGTCGCTGCCGCGAAGTACGTGAAGTAGCCAGTCGGTAAATAATCACGTCGGCTACACACTGGAGGTTTGATTCTTTCCGAGGCCGGGTAGAACCTCCGCGAGCGCTCTGTCCGCCCCTCATCGCTCTGTGGAGGTTCACCGTGAAGTCCGTCCTCACGGGTGCCGCCGTCACTCTTGGCCTGCTCCTGGCCTCGATCGGCTCCGCCCAAGCCAGTACGTCGAACACCGACGCGTCGACCGCGTCCCACCAGCCCACCCCGCAGGCCCGCCAGCACGGCATCGACAAGGCCGGCGACGCCTACATGGGCTGGCTGCAGAACACCACGACCAGCGCCGCTCCGGCGGTGATGGCCCCGGCCGCCTCGGTCGAAGGCATCGACGTCTCCAGCCACCAGGGCAACGTCAACTGGGCCTCGCAGTGGTCGGCCGGCAAACGGTTCGCCTACGTGAAGGCGACCGAAGGCAACTACTACACGAACCCGTACTTCGCCCAGCAGTACAACGGGTCCTACAACGTCGGGATGATCCGCGGCGCCTACCACTTCGCCACCCCGAACGACTCCAGCGGCGCCAACCAGGCCACCTACTTCCTGGCCCACGGCGGCGGCTGGTCCCGGGACGGCAAGACCCTGCCCGGCGCGCTCGACATCGAGTACAACCCGTACGGCGCGACCTGCTACGGACTGAGCGCGGCCGCGATGGTCAGCTGGATCCGCGACTTCCTGAACACCTACAAGGCCCGCACCGGCCGCGACCCGGTCATCTACACCAACCTCGACTGGTGGAGCCGCTGCACCGGGAACAGCACCGCCTTCAACGCGACCAATCCGCTCTGGGTGGCCCGCTACGCCTCGGCGCCCGGGACCCTGCCGGGCGGCTGGCCTTTCCACACCATCTGGCAGTACAGCTCGAGCCCGATCGACCAGGACCGTTTCAACGGCGACCAGTCCCGGCTGGTGGCCCTCGCCAACGGCTGACCCGGGGAAATCGGGTTGCGGCGGTCTCATAGTCTCGATCGGTGACCTACTCGCTGCCGATCGAGACTGACCGCCTGACCCTTCGCCGCTACCGCGACACCGACTACGACGACCTGCTGAAGCTGCAGTCCAACCCCGACGTCACCCGGTTTCTGCTGTACGACCCGAAGACGCCGGAGCAGGTCAAGGAGTCCCTCGCCGGCCGGCTGGCCGACGTACCGATGGACACCGACGGTCAAGCGCTCACCGTCGCTGTGATCCTGCGGGAGACCGGCCGGCATGTCGGCGAGGTGTCGTTGTTCGTGCGGAACGCGGAGCACCGCGGCGGCGAGATCGGTTTCGTCTTCCATCCCGAGTTCCACGGTCGCGGGTTCGCGGCCGAGGCGTCGGTCGAGCTGCTGCGCATCGGCTTCGAGGAACTCGGCATGCATCGGATCATCGGCCGGCTGGACGCCACCAACACCGGCTCGGCGAACCTGCTCAAGCGGCTCGGCATGCGCCACGAGGCGACGTTCGTGAAGAACGAGTTCCTCAAGGGCCGATGGACCGACGAGGCCGTGTTCGCGATGCTCGCCGAGGAGTGGGACAAACGCTCGTAATTATCTGACTGGGCGACACGCGATCGTGGCACGCGTTCACCGGCTCGGGTCTACCGTCGAAGCATGACCGCCGCCCGTTCCCTCACCGCCCTGATCGCCGGTGTGGTCGTGCTGACCGCCGGCTCGCTACCGAGCGAGGCCGCCAAGGTCGCCCCGCCGCGTCAGATCGCCTACCACACGTGGACGTCGACCACCGACTTCCTCGCCGGTGCCCAGAACGGCACCACCGTCACCGACGGCGCCCTGACCTTCGGCACCTCGACCGGCTCCACGTCGTACGTCGATCCCTTCGGTGACGGCACCGCGAAGAGCTACGACCAGACCAGTTGGGTCTCGCCGCAGGTGAGCACCGGCTTCGGGCTGACCGAGCTGGTCGCGTCCTGGAACGCGACCACGCCGCCCGGTACCTGGATCGAGGTCTCGATGGCGGGCCAGACGAACGCCGGCACCACGACCAAGTGGTACGTGCTCGGCCGCTGGTCCGGCGGGGACGACACCGCGGCCGGTGACATCCACCGGACCTCGGTACCGAGTCAGGGTGACGCGGACGGATCCGTTGCCGTCGACACCTTCACCGCGGCCTCCGGCCGCTGGCTGGATCGTTGGCAGCTGAAGGTGACCCTGTACCGGCTGACCGGTACGACGCAGAGCCCGGTGGTCCGGTCGGTCGGGGCGATGGCGTCCCGGCTGCCCGACGAGAAGAAGGTTGCCGCGAGCCCCCTTGGCGGTGCGGAGGGCATCGTTCTCGACGTACCGACGTACTCGCAGGAGACGCACCTCGGGCACTATCCGCAGTGGGACGGCGGCGGCGAGGCGTGGTGCTCGGCGACGTCGACGGCGATGGTGCTCGACTACTACGGTGCCGGGCCGACCGCCGGCGAGACGTCCTGGGTCGACCCCGCCGACGCGGATCCGCAGGTGGACCACTCGGCCCGGTCTGTCTTCGACTACGCCTACGACGGTGCGGGGAACTGGCCGTTCAACACGGCGTACGCCGGATCCCGCGGAGTGGACGGGTTCATCACCCGGCTGCGGTCGCTGACCGAGGCGGAGCAGTTCATCAAGGCCGGCATCCCGCTGGTCGCGTCGCTGTCGTTCAAGAAGGGCGACCTGCCCGGCGCGGGTTACGGGACCAACGGGCACCTGATGGTGATCGTCGGGTTCGATCAGGACGGCAACGTGGTCGTCAACGATCCCGCCTCGCACCTGATCCCGAGCAACAGCGAGGTGCGGACGACGTACGACCGGACTGCCTTCGAGAACGCGTGGGTGCCGCACTCGGGCGGGCTCGTGTACGTCATCCACCCGAGCAGCCTGCAGCTCCCACCACAGGGGCCACAGGCCAACTGGTAGAGATCAGCGGGCGAAGAGCGCGCCCGTCAGGTTCGTGGTGAGGTTGCGCAGCGAGTCCGGCAGGTACTGCAGGTGCCAGCCGCGCGGACCGCGGTACCACGGGAAGCCCTGGTCCTCGTCGGCGTCCTCGTCGGTCGCGACCAGCGCGTCGATCCAGCGCTCCGATCCGCCGAGGACGACGGCGTACGGCAGTGCGCGCGAGCAGAGCTCGGCGTGCTGGTCGGTGGGCAGTTCGCTGACGTCCATCTCGAGCAGCTCGCCGCGGATCGCAGCCACCTGGCCGAGCACCCGCCCGGCCGCCGGCGCCTTGGCCGGCATGTAGCGGCCGACCACGATCAGGCCGACGCCGATGGCGGTGAGCGCCAGGCCTAGCAGGCCCCAGGTCGAGAACAGTGCGAGGAGGACAGTCGCGATCACGCCGACCACTGTGGTGGCGATACCGATCGTCGCCCACAGCGACCGGGTCCGGTCCGGACGCTCGTTGAACCAGCCGCGCTTGACCACACCGTCGTACAGCGCGTCCTGGACCTGGCTGAGGTTCTCCCGCACCTGGCGGCCGAGCTCCGAGACGAGCACCGAGTCCCCGTCGCCGAAGATCGCGCGGATCAGGACGTTCTCGTAGCGCTGCAGCTCCTCCGACGGCGCGTTCGCGACCCGGCGCAGCTCCCAGTCCGGTCGCGCGTACTCGGTCTCGTGCTCCAGCTCGATGATCGTGATGTGCCCGCGGACGGCCAGGTCGATAATCGTCGCGGTGACGTCGACCGGGTCGATCCGCTCGTCGATCAGCGTGCCCACCTCGCCCGGCCGCAGGTCGGACGGCGGGGTGAAGTCGATCCGGGTGTCGTTGCCGAGGCTGAACAACGAGGCCGGTACGACGCGGCGCGGGTCGACCTGGTCGCGGCCGCGGACCCGGTAGAGCAGCAACAGTCCGATCAGGCCGAGCAACAGCACAGCAAGCGCGGTGATCAGCTGCGCGGTGTCGGTGGAGAACGCGCGCTTCAGCGTCTTGCGGTACTCGACGATCGAGTTCGCGGCGATCTCGCCCTCGGGGAAACCGATCGTCATCCGGACCGTGTTGCCCGGCGGCAGGCTCTGCTGCTGGAACGTCGGCCCTGACGTCTCACCGATCTGCGCCAGCGTGCACGGCGTGTTGCTGTCGATCGCCCCGGCGAAGCACGAGACGTGCGAGACCTCCGGAGTACTGAAGACGATGTTGGCCTGCTGGACGGTCAGGTTGATCCCGGTCAGCGGGGCGAACCGCACCTCGGTGCCGTTCAGCGTCTGGGCGACCGCGCCCTTGACCGTGTAGGTGAAGTCCAGCTGGGTGTCGCCGCTGATGTCCGCGACCGCCACCGAGGTGACGTCACCGTCCGTGCTCAGCTCGGCCTGCTTGTCCTCGCCGCCGGACTTGACCTGCAGGTCCTGGATCTCCTGCACGTGGTCGACGTCGTCCGGCAGATGGTCACGGGTGACGACGAACCGGGTGAACGTCCCGGTCACGTTGCTGAGCTTCCAGGTCTCGGAAACCCGTAGCAGGCCGTCACGTTCGACCCGGATCTGGCTGTCGAAGTTGGTCACGACCGGGTCGGCCGCACCGCTTGAACCGGTCGCACCGGCGGGGAGGCCGGTGAGGGCGGTAAGACCAAGGGCACACAGGGAGAGCCCGAGCAGACGAAGACGCATTGCTCAATCACACCGTATCGGAGGGGTCAGTGTTGACCTGGGCACCATATCGTGACGCACGTTCAACGGTGGTTGAGCCTGGGCTCCGCTACCGTCTGCCGCGTGTCAGGCAACCAATGGGGACCTCCACGCCAGCCCGGGTACTACGGTCCGCCGCCGACCGGCCCGCAGTACGGCTGGGGACCGATGCCGCCGCAGCCACCGAAGAAGTCGCGCGGCGTGGCCGTCCTGGTCCTCGGCCTGCTCGCTGCCGCGGGGGCGGCCGCGGTCATCATCGCGCTCAAGATCGCCCAGGGTGACGACGATGTGGCCGTGACACGGCCGGTTGCCACGAGCGCTCCGACGTACCCGACCCCTTCGGTGCCGGTGGCAACGACCACCTCGTTGCCGCCGCCACCCACCACTCGGCCGCCGACGCCTCAGCCGACGCGGACGACCACTGCGCCGAAGGAGGTCAGCCCGCTGCACTTCATCGCCACCCATCGGCTCTACAAGACCGGTATGCAGCGGTCGGTGAACTGCAAGGAGTCCCGCTCCGGGCTCGGTAACGGGTCGAAGGCAACGGCTTACTACCGCGCGGTCAAGGCCTGCCTGGACCGCGCGTGGCCGCGGCAGGTCCAGGCGTCCGGCAGCCGGTTCAGGACGCCCGGACTGATCTCCTGGGTGGGCAGCGCGAACTCCCCGTGCGGCAACTCCGACCGGAGTCTGTCGTTCTACTGCTCGTCGAACCACACGATCTACATGGATGTTGCCGACGACATCCAGTACTGGCGGCAGAACCAGCAGTTCACCCGGGCGCTGGCCATGCACACAGTGGCCCACGAGTACTCGCACGCCGTCCAGCAGATGACCGGCATCCTTCCGGCGTACTACAAGGTCCGCTACCAGATGCCGAACCAGGCGGCACAGCTCGAGGTCAATCGGCGGATGGAGTTGCAGGCGTCCTGCCTGGGCAACACGTTCCTCGGCGCCAACCGGGGCAGCTACCCGATCTCGGGCGGGCTCTACCGGCAGTGGCTCTACATCGTGAACAACAGCGGTGACAACACCTCGCTACCCCGCGACCACGGGAGCCGAAAGAACCACGGCGCCTGGAGCCGGTCGGCGTTCACCAGCCGGAACCTCAGCAAGTGCAACACCTACACGGCGTCGGCGGCCAGAGTGAGTTGAGCCGGGGCTCGGATAGCGTCGGGCGGGTGTCTGGCAACCAGTGGGGCCCACCGCCGCCCGGGCAGTATCCGCCCCCTCCTCCTCCGCCCGGACAGTTCGCTGGGTACGGCGGTCCGCCGCCACAACAGTTCGGGTGGGGCGCACCACCTGGTGGGCCGATGCCGCCGCGGAAGAAGGGCAGCGGTGCGAAGGTGCTGCTCGCGATCCTGGGTGTCGTCGTACTCGGTGGGATCGGTCTGGCAGGTGTGTCGAACGCCCTGAAGCACAACGACTCTCCCTACAGCAGTCCGTCGATTCCGGCCTCGACCGACAGCCCGACGTACGAGCCGTCCGAGGAGCCTTCGCCGGCGCCGGCCACCAGCCGGCCGACAGCGACCCGGACCACGGCCAAGCCGACGACCACGCGGCCGACCGCGCCGCGGACGACCAGTACGCCGAAGCCCAAGCCCGGACCGACCGACGCCGACCTGGTGCTGCGCAACAAGCTGTACAAGTCCGGGGGCATGAAGTCGGTGAGCTGCAAGGAGAGCCGGTCGCGTCCGTCCACTGCGTCCGGTGCGCGGGCGAACTACTCCGCTCTGCTCAAGTGCCTGAACAAGGCCTGGCCGTCGATCGTCGCGAAGGCCGGTGGCCGGTTCCGGTCACCGCACGTGCTGTCGTTCAGTGGCACCATCCAAACGCCGTGCGGGAGCTACAGCGACACCGGTCCGCCGTTCTACTGCGGCAGCACCGAGACCATCTACATGAACCTCAGCGAGGACATCGGCAACTACAACCGCCACCCGGAGGCCTATCAGAAGGTGTGGGCGCGGATGTGGATGCTGCACCAGTTCGCCCACGAGTACGGGCACCACGTGCAGAACATGACCGGCATCCTCGCGGCCAACAGCCGGATCCGGTACGAGGCGCCGACCCAGGCAGCCGAACTCGAGGGCAGCCGGCGGCTGGAGCTGCAGGCGTCCTGCTTCGGCGACATCTTCATCGGGTCCAACCGGCGTACCTACCCGGTCACCGGCGAGTCGCTGTTCCAGTGGAAGTGGTTGATCCTGCACTGGACGGACTACAACAACGACCACGGCGACGGAGTGAACCACCAGTACTGGGCCACCCGCGGCTTCAACAGCCGCAACCCGAACGTCTGCAACACGTTCGCCGCCTCGGCCGGGAAGGTTCGGTAGACCGGAATGCCCGCCCGACACCGGTCTGATGCGCGGTGAGAGCCCGGGGTGACTAGCCTGGGTGAGCCCGGATCACGCAAAGTATGTCCGGGATGTGCATCGTTGTCCGGGGGGAACCGACCGGGCGCGGCTTCGGCACCCCGAAACAGCGCCGGATGCATCACGTTGACGGCAACACCCAGCAAGGTCGTGAGGAGTATCGATGTCGGACAACTGGAACCCACCCCCGGGACACGACCCGGCAGACCGCGAGCCGGCTGAGGGCGATCAGCCGACCGGTCCGCCGGAGCGGCCGGCCCGGGACGGTCGGCCAGGCCAGTGGTGGACCGAAGAGGACATCGAGGCCAAGCGCGAGTTCCAGGACCCGTCAGGCGGCGAACGCCCGCAGAACAAGTGGTTCGGCGAAGGCTGGGCCAACCGCCGCCCGGTAGACCCCGACCAGCCCTCCACCTGGCAAACCAACCCGGACCAGTCGAGGCCCGCCCAGCAACGCCCACCCCAGTCCGGTCCTCGGCAATCCGGTCCCGCGCAGGGTGGTCCAGCGCAAGGTGGTCCGAGGCAGTCCGGTCCTCGTCAGTCCGGTCCTGCGCAGTCCGGTCCTGTGCAGGGTGGTCCGAGGCAGTCGGGTCCCGTGCAGGGTGGTCCGAGGCAGTCCGCTCCTGGTCAGCAGGGTCCGGGGCAGTCAGGATCAGGCCAGCCCGGTCCCGCACGCCCCGGTCCAGGACAGGCCGGTCCCGCTCCAAGCGGTCCCCGTCAGTCCGGTCCCACGCAGTCCGCTCCGGCACAGGGTGGTCCAGGACAGACCGGTCCCGCGCAGTCCGGTCTCGCGCAAGGTGGTCCCACTCAAGGTGGTCCCACGCAGTACCGTCCTGCCCAGTCCGGTCCCTCGCAGCCTGGTCCGGCACAGTCCCGTCCAGCGCAGTCCGGACCGTCCGGCCCTGGCCAAGGTCAGCCGCCGCAGCAGGGGGGACCGTACTCGCAGGGGTCTTATCTGTGGGGGCCGCCCGAGCTCGGCAAGCCGCAGCAGGAGGGCTCCTCAGCCTGGAGCCCAACACCACCGAGCGCGCAGCAAGGCGCCCGCTCCGGCGGTGCCCGCCACGCCTCTACACCAGGCGGCCAGACCGGCCCGATGGGTCAGCCCGTCCAGCAGCCGCCGACCTGGCAGTACCCGCCGGTCCCGATCCCCCAGCCACCCGGCTCCGGCCGCGGTCATCGGGCGAAGCGGAGCTCCCGCACTCTTCTGATCGGCCTGGTCGTCCTCGCCGTACTAGTCGTCGGCTCCGGCATCACCCTCCTGGTCCGCAACGCCGGCGACGACACGCCACAGGCGACCAACACCCCGTCGACGGCAATGTCGGAGTCCCCTTCAGAGTCCCCTTCAGAGTCGCCGTCCCCGAGCCCCACGCCGACAAAGCAGGTCCCGTCGCGCGACGACCAGCTCGTCACCGCGAACAAGCTGTACAAGATCGGTCCGATCGCCACCGCGAGCTGCGCCGAGCCGCCGTTCGCGCCGGTCAACTTCACCGCCGCGCGGGCCTACTACAACCGCCTGCTGCCTTGCCTGAACCGCACCTGGTCGCTGGCGATGAAGAAGGCCGGCATCCGGTTCGTCCCGCCGAAGGCGGTCGTCTACGCCGGCCAGGTCGCCAGCCCGTGTGGCGTTCAGCGCAGCGTCCGGGCGGCGTACTGCGCGTCGAACCTGACCATCTACATCCCGTACGCCGTGGACAACAAGAACTTCAAGTCCAACGCCGTCTACTCCCGCGCGCTGCGGCTGAACACGTTCGCGCACGAGTACGGCCACCACGTGCAGTACCTGACCGGCATCCTGGTCGCGTCGATGGCCCGGGCCCAGAAGATGACCCCGGCCCAGAAGCTGCTCGAGAGCCGGCGGCGCGAGCTCCAGGCGACCTGCCTCGGCGGTGCGTACCTGGGGGCGAACGCCGTGGTCATCCCGATGAACGGTCCACTGCTGGTGAACTTTAAGTTCCTGATCGCCCACACCGGTGACGACTACTCGCGGCCGCGGGTGCACAGCCACGGCAACCGGGTGAGCAACTACCGATGGCTCGTCGTCGGGTACAACCGCAAGTCGCCCAACTACTGCAACACGTACACCGCTGCCCCCGCCCGGGTGGCTTAGAACAGACGGCGTCCGGCGGTCAGCGAACCGCCGAACGCCATCACGAAGTTGCTGAGCGATTCGCCGATGTCGGACAGGTTCCAGTTCTCCGGACCGGAGTACCAGCCGATGCCTGCGTCCGCCTCGGCGTCGTCGTCTGTCGCTGCGATCTCCAGTGCCCACTTCTCGGTCAGCCCGAGGACAGCGGCGTACGGGAGGCATCGGGAGGCGAACTCGAGCCGATGGCTCTGCGGCAGGTCTGCCGACGTCTCGTTGGCCAGGTACTGCTGCAGGCCTGCCACCCGGCCGAGTACGGCGGCGCCGCGGGCAGTGCGGGCCGGTGCGACCTGGCCGACGAGTGCGAGCGCCAGTCCGGCCAGCATCACCGCGAAGCCGACCAGACCGAACTTGCTGACGATGGCGAGGACTATGGTCAGTACGACGCCCGCACCCAGCAGCACCAGACCCGCGGTGGTCCAACGGTTCCGGACGGCGTCCGGCCGGCTGCTGAACCAGCCCTGGGTGACGACATCGGCGTACAGCTGCTCGCGTACGAGGTTCAGCCGCGGCCGCAGCGACGGGCCGAGCGCGGAGACGACCGCGGTGGTGCCGTCGGCGAACACCGCGTCGAGCAGGGCCTTCTCGTACGGCAGCAGTTCGGGACCGCCCTGGTTGAGACGGCGCAGCTCCCAGTCCAGCTTGCCGAAGTGCGTCTCCCGCGGCAGCTCGACGATGGTGAGGTAGTTGCGGACAGCAAGGTCCAGCAGCGTCGCGGTGATGTCGACGACGTCGGCTGTCTCGTCCACCACCGTGCCGACCTGCCCCGGACGGATCCCGTCCGGCGCCGCGAACTGCGGACCGTCGGGGCCGTCCAGCACCGGCCGCTCCGGCGCGCCTCCGGCGACCTTGCCGGCGTCACGCCCGCGGAGGAACCAGAGTGCAGCTGCACCGAGCAGTCCGATGCCCAGCACGATCACTGCGAGGCCGATGGTGCTGGAGTCGGCGGTGAACGCGTGGCCGAGCGTCCAGCGGGTCTTGAACTCCGCGTTCGGCTGCACCGTTGCCTGGTCGCTCAGTCCGGTCAGGAAGGTCAGCCGTCCACCGGCCGGTACGCCGTTCTGCTCGATCTGCAAGGCGGCTGACTCGGCCAGCTGCGACGACGTACACGGCATGCTCGATCCGACGCGTCCGGCGATGCAGGTCACCCAGGTCGCGAACGGCACATTGACGGTGACGCTCGCCTTCGGGACCGCCGTACCGAAGCCCTGCAGGACCGGCCAGCTCACCTCGCGGCCCTCGGTGGAGTCGGCCACCACGTTGTCCACGGTGTAGCTGTAGACGACCTTCGACTGGCCGGACACGTTCACGGTGAGCCGGCGGCCGTCATCGGTGCCGTCGTTCTGGAAGCCCTGGGCCGGCTGGCCGTTCACGGTCGCCGACACGTCGCTGAGGCCGTACGTGCGGTCCCGCTCGGCGTCCGCGCGGACCCGCGTGGCCAGCGTCCGGCTGAACGTGCTGCCACCGGCGGCCAGGTCGACCGTCTCCTTGACCTGCAGCTTGCCGTCCTTCGTCAGCGTCGCCTCGGCCGAGTACGCCGTGATCCGGTCGTCCGCGGCCTGCGCAGGCAATGTGCTCAGGGCAACGATCGGGGCGGCCAGAGACAGCAGCAGGGCAGCCGGCAGGAGGCGGCGCTTCAGTGACATGGGTCGAGGGTAGTCTCGTGCCGGTTCGTCCAATGCAGGGGCAGGAGGGCAGGATCCGTGAGCAGCCAGTACGGCTACGGCGGTCGTCCACAGGACCGGCCGGTGGGTCCGCCGCCCGGCGTTCTGCCACCTCCACAAGCGGCGCCACAGTTCCAGCAGCAACCGCCGTACCAGGGCCAGTGGGGTCAGCAGCAGCCGTACTACGGCGGCGGTCCGGGCCAGTTCAACGGGTTCCACCCACCGCCCCGCCGGTCCGGCGCACTCCGGCTGATCCTGTTCGGCGTCTTTGTCGTGGTGGTCCTCGGTGTCTCGCTGACCGTGATCAGCATGATCATGTCCGGCGGCAACAGCGACGACAACACCGCCGGCCCCGGGGTGACCGGGCCGTCGATCGTGCCGACCGCGACCAGCCACCCACAGCAAGGCAGCGCCGAGGACTTCCTGCTCCACGCCGACATCTACGACACCGGCGCGCTGCCGGAGCAGAGCTGCAAGGCCGCCGACCTCGGTGACGGAAGTCTTGCCGCGCAGAAGGTCTACTACGAGAAGCTGTTCGGCTGCCTGAACGAGGCCTGGCGGCCGATCTTCAAGGAGATCGGGCAGGACAAGCCGGACCCGGGCCTGGTGGTGTTCGACAAGCCGGTGACCACCCCGTGCGGCCGGTTCGAACCGCTGTCCGGCCGGGTACTGGCGTTCTACTGCTACGGCAACCAGGTGATGTACACCGACGTCGCGCAGATGAACAAGGCGTTCGGCCCGACCGAGGACCTGGCGTACCTGATGACCATCGCGCACGAATACGGTCATCACGTGCAGGGTGTCAGCGGGCTGTTCTACGCGCGAGCGGTCTACCTGCAGGACCACCCGGACCAGAAGCTCGAGTCGTCACGCCGCAACGAGTTGCAGGCGTCCTGCTTCGCCGGCGTGTTCAGCAAGGCGGTCGAGGAGTCGTATCCGCTGACCGGCCGGCTGGCCGAGTTCAAGCGGCAGTCCAGCAGCAGTTTCGGCGAGTCGTCGGACACCCCGGAGGACGAGCGGACCCACGGCCTGGCGACCAGTCAGGGCTTCTGGATCCAGAACGGTTTCAACATCGGTGAGAACAAGGCCTGCAACACCTTCGCGGTATCGGCGGACCTGGTGAAGTGACCGATCGGCTGATTGGGGGCCGCTACTTACTGGGGGAGCCGCTCGGCACGGGCGGCATGGGATCGGTCTGGCGTGCGCACGACCAGCAGCTGGACCGTGTGGTCGCCCTGAAGCGTGCGCACCCCGGTGTGGACGACCCGCACGGCCGGAGGCTGCGCCGCGAGGCGCGGACCGGTGCCCGGATCCACGATTCGCACGTGGTGACGATCTTCGACGTGGTGAGCGACGGCGACGAGCACTGGCTGGTGCTGGAGTACCTGCCGTCCCGCAGTCTGGACGAGCTGATCGCGGACCGCGGCACGCTGCCGCCGGACCAGGTCGCACGGATCGGCCTGCAGCTCGCGTCGGCGTTGCAGGCCGTGCACGCGGCCGGAGTGATCCACCGCGACCTCAAGCCCGGCAACGTCCTGGTCACGACGGACGGTACGGCGAAGCTGGCCGACTTCGGGATCTCCCGCCGGCTGTGGGCCGAGGCGACACTGACCGACAGCTCAACCGTCGGTACGCCGGCCCACCTCGCCCCGGAAGTTGCCAACGGCAATGAATCGACAGCGGCGTCGGACGTCTTCTCGCTGGGCGCCGTGCTCTACACCGCACTCGAAGGGCATTCGCCGTTCGGCACGGATCCCAATCCCCTTGCGGTCCTGCGCAGGGCCGCACACGGTGAGATCGAACCTGTTCGCCGGGCCGGTCCACTCGCGCCACTGATCACGCAGATGCTCGCGGTCGACCCTGCCGCGAGGCCGAGCGTCGTACAGGTGATCGATCAACTTGGCGGCACCCCTCTGCCGCCGCCTCCCAGGAAGCGGCGGTGGCTGATCCCCACCGCGGCCGGTGCGGTCGTGGTAGCAGTGGTGTTGGCGTTGGTGCTCGTCAACGCGTTGCGCGACACGACGGCGCCCGAGGGATCGGCCGTTCGCGCGACGCGTGACCCGGTGGGTGACCCGTTGACGGTCGACCCGTGCGGGCTGATCGACGAGGCGTCGTTGAGCTCATTCGGCGAGACCACGCTGGAGCCGAGCTATGGCAACTTCGACCGGTGCGACGTAGTGGTGACCGGCAAAGGTGACCAGGAGGTCGACGTACGCACCGATTTCGAACTGCCGGACTCGGATGAGATGCCGTCTGGTGAGGTCGAGAAGCACGCTGGCAACCTGCTCGCCGTGGTGCGGGAGAAGGCCGAGGACGACGAGTGCAATCGGGTACTCGTGCTGGCCGATCACAAGAACGTGCGGGTCGAGGCCAGGCACAACCACGGGTCCGGGATGGACGTGTGCGGGATGGCGGAAGCCGTGACGCAGAAGGCGATCGGCATACTAGGAGCGGGGCCGATACCTCGTCGTACCCAGCCACTGCCGGACACGTCGCTGGCACGTCTGGACGCGTGTGCGCTGCTCGACAACAAGGCGCTGGAGCTGATCCCCGGCGTCGACGCGACGCATCCGGAGCACTCGTTCGGCGGGTGGCAGTGCGGCTGGGACAGTACGACGAGCGACCTGTCCGTGGCCCTGCGGTTCGGCCGGGACCAGCCGCTGGACGCGTCGGACGGGCAGCCGGTCAGGATGGCGGGGCGGTCCGCGTTCGTGCAGAGCGAGGACGACGGGCCCCGGGCACCTGCACCGTGCGGGTCGTGTACCGGACGTTCTTGGATGCCCACGACGACGCGATCGAATTGGTGCAGCTGGTCCTGTCAGGGCCTGGCAAGCCGGCTTCCCTGTGTGGGCTGGCCACCAAGCTCAGCGAGGCCGCCGCGGCCAAGCTTCCGAATGGGTGACGTGGATCCAATCGGCTGGAAGCTTCCGGAGGCGCATGTGTGCGTCGGCGAGGACGACCAGCGCGTGAGCCGCCAGCACGGATCCATCACGTACCGGTCCGGGCAGTGGTGGGTGACGGCGACCGGCCGGCTGCCACTGCGACTCCCATAGGGGCAGCGGCTGTTCCCATCCGAAGCGCCGGTGCCACTTGCGGCCGGGTACACACCTCTCTATGTGCAGGGCTCCAGTGGCCGCGAGCATCTGCTCGAGGTGTACGTCGCCGGCGACAGCGGACCCGGCCGGTACTCCGGCACCGCGACCCGACGCAGCCGCCGCGCATCTGGTACCTCAGCCCCGACGAGAAGCTCGCACTGATCGTGGTGGGCCAGCGGTACCTGTTGCACGAGCGTCATCCACTCCCTCTCGCGTGGCGCGTTGCTGCGGACCAACGGTCCGAACTCCACCCGGACGCCGGCTGGACGGGCAAGCGGGTCGAGCATCTGGTCGCCGGCGTACGCAACCGGCTGTCCCGCGAGGGCGTCGCTGGGCTCACCCGCGAGGAGGTCGGCGAACCGGTCGGCAACGCGCTGAACGACAACCTGTTCGCCGAACTGCTGCTGTCGACCACACTCGTTCCGTCGGACGTCGACATACTGGACGACTGAGCTCGGGAGGGGTCCCAGGCGACCGGACTTGGCTTCGCGGCACAGCCCCCGCTCGAAGCAGGAGTCCTCATGTTCTCGCAGATCGTCGCTGTGATCGCGGCCCTCGCGGCTGCTGCCGGTCCCCCCGCGCACAACGTCGTCGTACAGCACGCCCACCGAGACAACTCCATCAACACGCCGGTCTAGTTCTGGCAGCCGAAGAGGCTGACAAGCAGATCGTAGGTCTGGGGCGGCGCCGCGTCGGTGGTGTTGATGGACAGGGTGACCTGCCGGGTAGCGTCGGCCGAGTGATAGCTCCAGGTGCGGTAGCCGAAGATTCCGCCGCTGTGGCCCCACAGGACCAGGCCTGGCAGGCTCAACCGGCTGATGCCTAGGCCGCCGGTGTGGAAGGCGGCGTCTGTTGGCACGGTTGTCTGCATGGCTTCGAGTTCAGCTGGGCGGAGCAGCTCGCCGTTCAGCAGGGCTGCGTAGAAGTGGTTGAGGTCCGTCGCCGTGGAGACGATCCCGCCGGCGGACCACGCCTGTGAAGCGTTGAGCTCTGCCATGTCTACGAGCTCGCCGTCGGCTGACATGTAGCCGTGGGCATGCGGCTCCGGCAGCTTGGGGGCGTCACCGGGGATCAAGGTCTGCCGCAGATCGAGTGGGTCCAGGATGCGGTCCTGGAGCTCTGTCGCGTACGACTTGCTGGTGGCAGCCTCGATGACCAGCGCCAGCAGGATGTAGTTGGTGTTGGAGTACGACCGCTTCGCGCCCGGCTCGAACAAGGGCTCGTGTCCGGTCGCCATGTTGACTGCGCGCAGTGGTTCCCAGTGCAGGAATCGGTCCCGGACAATTCCCGCGGCCTCAGGCAGGTCGTCGGTGTAGTTGTAGAGGCCGCTCGTGTGGTTGAGGAGCTGGCGGAGCGTGATCCCGTCGCCTGCAGGCACTAGGCCGGGCAGCCAGCGGTCGACCTTATCGTTCAGGCTCAGCACGCCCTCGCCGATCAGCTGCAGTACGACGGTCGCGGTGAAGGTCTTGGTGACGCTGCCGATGCGAAACGATCCCGCCGGGTCCACCGGATCCCGAGTGCCGAGTTCTGCCACCCCGCTCGCATCACTCCAGAGTCCGTCGGCGTCGCAGTACTGCATCAGCACCCCAGCTGCGCCCGCGTCGACCAGCGAGTCGAGGACTCCCTGCAGACGTTGCTCCCGAAGCTGCATCCCCCACTACTACACGAAGGCGATCACATGCAGCAGACCGACCAGGGAGGCTGCGCCGACGATCTCGCCGGCGGCGATGCGTTCGCGGAGTGAGTCGATTCGGATCCACTCGACACGCTCCGCCTCGTTGATGTCCTCGGGCTCGCCGATGTACTCGGCACCCTGCGACACGAACAGCAGATGCTCGGCGTCCGTCGTACCGACAGATGGTTGCAGCGACACCAGGGATACGACGTTGCGCGGCCGCCAACCGGTCTCTTCCTCGACCTCACGGGCGGCCGTGACGGCTGGATCCTCGTCCGGGTCGACGTACCCGCCCGGCAACTCCCAGACCCAGCGATCGATGACGAAGCGGTGCCGCCACATCATCAGGACGCGCTCGCGGGCGTCATCGAGAACGACCACGATCGCCGCCTTGGGCATCCGCAACACGTACTGCTCGAACCGCAGTCCGTCCGGTAGCTCAACCGACGCGATACTCAACCGCAGTCGACGCGTGTCGTCGACAACCCGCTCGCCGAGAACCTTCCAGACCGTCGACCCATCCTGACCTGTCACATCGCGACAGTATCCGACCTGTTTGGCTGCTGTCCGCCGGTGTATATCCGTTCATGCGTGCTTCCTGGGTGTGAGGTTTCCCCTTGTGGATAAGGGATTCCAGCGTCTGATCGAGGCTTGCATATGATCTAAACTAGAACGCATGTTCGACGATGATCTGTCCGCGCTGCCGACGGCCGACCTGCTGGAGTCGGCCGCGCAGCACCGCGCCGAGATCAACCGTCTCGAAGCCCGCCTCCTCGAACACGCCCAGCAATTCGCCGACCAGCATCACCCCACCACCAGCCCACCTCGCCCCCGGCTCCATGACTGGGAAGGCCGCGAACGCAGCATCGTGCTCGGCGGCGACGGCTGCCCCGAGATCACCGAGTTCGCCCCCGCCGAGTTCGGCGCCGTCCTGGGGATGTCGACCGGCGCCGCCGCCGGCTACATCGGGCAGGCCCTCGCGCTGCGGCATCGGTTCCCGTTCATCTGGGCGCGCGTCCAATCCGGCGACGCCACTCCCTGGCGCGCCGCCAAGATCTCCACCGCGTGCGAGGACCTCTCGCTCGAGACCGCCGCGATGGTCGACCGGCGGCTCGCCCCGATCGTCGACACCGTCACCCCCTACCGGCTGGACAAGATCATCAAGGCCGCCCAGTGGCACGCCGACCCCGCCGCCGCTCGCGCCGCCGCCGAAGAGAAGGCCCGCGAACGCGGCGTGTACGTCGGCGACTCCGACGACCACGGCACCAAAATCCTCTACGTACGCGCCGCCACTGGCGACATCATCCGCTTCGACGCCACCATCACGAGCATCGCCGACGCCCTCCACATCCTCGGCGACACCACCACCCTCGCTAGCCGCCGCGCCAAGGCCATCGGCATCATCGCCGACCCTCACTACACCGCCGAACTCCTCCTCCAAGCCCGCGAATGCACGCCCACCCCACCCACCGCCGACCCGACCGAACCAAAGGCCGGCGAAGAACCCGGCGCCAACAACAGGCCCAGGACGAACACGCCGGACACCCCTGTTGGCCCGCACACCAACGCGGCCCCTGCCGAACCCGGCCCCGCCGAACCTCGCCCCGGCGACCTTCGCCTGGCCGGACCCAGCGCCGGCCATGGACGCGGGCGGGATGGTTCACGCCGGCACGAACCAGTTCGCGACCGACTCGACCTGGGCGAGCGTGCGCTGAACGACCCTGGCCCGGACGAACCCGGCACCGACGACGAGGCCGACCGCGACGCACCCCACCCCAGCTCCGGCAACCTCCCCGACCCCCTCGACACTCCGCCCCGGCGCCCGCCGCTCGACCCCACTTGGCCCACCCCAACCACCACAGACCCCGGCGAGCCCCTCGACGCCGACGCTCAGCGCGCGCTCGATGCCCGCCTAGCCCACATCAGACAGACCGCCCACACGAGACGAGGCACCGACACAGCCACACGAACCGGTGCCGCACTCAACCCTGCCCGCACCCGGCTACGCCCCGCACACACCCAGGTCTACATCCACCTCACCGACCACACCCTCGCCACAGGCACCGGCATCCTCCGCGTCGAAAACCTCGGCCCGATGCTCGCCGACCAGCTCACCGAACTCATCGGCCACGCCCCGTACACCGTCAAGCCCGTCATCGACCTCAACGACAGCATCAGCGTCGACGCCTACGAGATCCCCACCCGCATCCGCGAACGCGTCAAGCTCACCCACCCCATCGAGCTCTTCCCATATGGCGCCCGCGAAACCAGCCACACCATCGACCTCGACCACATCCAGCCCTACAACCCCGCCGGCCCACCCGGCCAAACCAGCACCGACAACCTCGCTCCACTCGGCCGCCGCCACCACCGGATCAAAACCCACAGCAACTGGAACGTACGCCGCCTCGACCAATCCACCGTGGAATGGACCACCCCCAACGGCTTCACCTTCCACGTGACCCCCACAGGCACCCACCGAGTAGCCACACCCGAGGCCGAGGGGTGATCACCTGTCACCACAACTGCAGCAGCCCGCGGGTACTTGGTTACATCGGATGGCTTGTGGGCGTAGGGGTTTCACGAAGGGATGTGTGGTTGCGGAGTGGGTGTCTGGTGGTTGGTTGGAATGCGGGGATTGTTAACTTTGCAGCGTATTATCCGGCCGTGACGTTGCGACGCGGGGAGCTGGCGGCGCCCGCGCGAACGTTGGTGGGGGTGCTGCAGGACACGGCCGACAAGTACGCCGATGAGCCGGCGCTTGATGACGGCAGCGTGAGCCTGAGCTATCGCGAACTGCTGGCCCAGGTCACCAAGTTCGCCGGACGCCTGACCGCGGCAGGCATCGGCCCGGGCGATCGCGTCGGCGTACGAATCTCGTCCGGCCACAACGACCTGTACGTCGCCATCCTCGGCACCCTGCAGGCGGGCGCGGCGTACGTCCCGGTCGACGCAGACGACCCGGACGAACGCGCGGAGCTGGTCTTCGGCGAGGCCGCGGTCGCCGCGACTGTCGCCGACGATCTCGAGCTGACCGTCCTACGCCCGCAGCCAGGCCCCATCCCGGACAACGAGAACGCCGACGGCTACTTCGACTACCCCTACAGCGCCCGGATGGATTCCTCCAGTACGGCGGACGCCCGGCGACCGCATCACGACGGTCCGCGACCGGAGGACGACGCGTGGATCATCTTCACGTCGGGTTCGACCGGCGTACCGAAGGGTGTCGCGGTCACGCACCGTTCGGCGGCCGCGTTCGTGGATGCGGAGGCACGGCTGTTCCTCCAGAAGGAGCCGATCGGCCCCGACGACCGCGTACTCGCCGGCCTGTCGGTCGCGTTCGACGCGTCCTGCGAGGAGATGTGGCTGGCCTGGCGTCACGGTGCGTGCCTGGTCCCGGCGCCGCGGTCGCTGGTCCGCAGCGGCATGGACCTCGGCCCATGGTTGGTTGCCCAAGGCATCACTATCGTCTCGACCGTGCCGACCCTGGCAGCGCTCTGGCCGGCCGACGCGCTGGACCAGGTCCGGCTACTGATCTTCGGCGGTGAGGCCTGCCCGCCAGAGCTCGCGGAGCGGCTCGCCGTCGACGGCCGGGAGGTCTGGAACACGTACGGCCCGACCGAAGCAACCGTTGTCGCCTGCGGCGCACAGCTGACCGGCGAGGGCCCGGTCCGAATCGGTCTTCCTCTGGACGGCTGGGATCTCGCCGTCGTAGATGCCGACGGCAACGAAGTACCGGAGGGCGGCATCGGCGAGCTGATGATCGGCGGCGTCGGCCTGGCCCGGTACCTGGACCCGGCCAAGGATGCCGAGAAGTTCGCCCCGATGCCGACCCTCGGCTGGGATCGCGCGTACCGCAGCGGCGACCTCGTCCGCTACGAACCCGAGGGCCTCCTCTTCCAGGGGCGCGCCGACGAGCAGATCAAGCTAGGCGGCCGCCGGATCGAGCTCGGCGAGGTCGACGCCGCGCTCCAAGCCCTGCCCCAGGTCACCGGCGCCGCAGCCGCGGTCCGCGCAAGTGCCGCCGGTAACCAGTTGCTCGTCGGGTACGTCGTACCCGAGGACCCGGACACGTTCGACCAGGCCAAGGCAACCGAGCGGCTCCGCGAAGCTCTCCCCGCGGCGCTCGTACCGCTGCTGGCGATCGTCGACACACTTCCCACCAGAACGTCGGGCAAGGTCGACCGCAACGCGCTCCCCTGGCCGCTGCCCGGCATGGACTCCGACGGCCCCGCAGCCCTGCTCGACGGCACGGCAGGCTGGCTGGCCGAGCGCTGGACGAAGGTCCTCGGCGCCAAGGTCACCGGCCCGGACAACGACTTCTTCCTGCACGGCGGCGGCAGTCTCGCCGCAGCGCAGCTCGTGTCGGCGCTGCGCGAGCGCTACCCCGATGTGACCGTCGCCGACATCTACGAGTACCCGCGACTAGGCGCCCTGGCCGATCGGCTCGACGAGTCGACCGTCCTGATCACCGGCCCAGTCGAGGTCCGCGAGATCAGGCCTACGCCGAAGTCCACGCAACTACTCCAGACCGCGCTGACCCTGGTGCTCCAGACCGTCGTCGGCGTCCGCTGGCTGGTCTACCTCTTCACGCTGAACAACCTGCTCGCCGAGTTGGTCGGCCCGCTTCCTTGGCTCCGGACGGTCTCGTGGTGGTGGATCCTGGCCGGCTGGCTGATCCTGATCACCCCGGCCGGGCGGATGAGCATCGCCGTCGTCGGCGCCCGCCTGCTCCTGCGCGGCGTGAAACCCGGCACCTACCCACGTGGCGGCAGCGTCCATGTCCGGCTCTGGGCGGCCGAGAACCTCTCCGACGCCGCCGGCGCGGCCAACCTCGCCGGCGCACCCTGGATCGCGTACTACGCCCGCGCACTCGGCGCGAAGATCGGCCGCGGCGTCGACCTGCACACGCTCCCACCGGTCACCGGCATGCTCACGATGGGCCGCGGCGCATCGGTCGAGCCCGAGGTGGACCTGGCCGGCTACTGGACCGACGGCGACCAACTCCACGTCGGCGCGATCAGCATCGGCGCCGAGGCGGTCGTCGGCTCGCGCAGCACGCTCCTCCCCGGGGCCGAGATCGGCCGGAACGCCGAGATCGCCGCCGGATCGGCCGTCTCCCGCAAAGTCCCCCCGAACGAGCGCTGGTCCGGCTCGCCCGCCACCCGCGTCGGCCGCGCCCGGCATCCCTGGCCGGACCACCGTCCCGCCCGCGCGCCGTGGTGGGTTCTCGCGTACGGCGCTCAGTCCGCGGTGATGTCGTTGATCCCGGTGGCCGCTGCCGCCGCGGCGATCGTCGTACTGGGTCGCGCCCTCAGAGGAACCGAGACACTGCAAGCGGCAGCGCTCAAGGCCCTGTCCGCCATCCCGCTGATGACGCTGGTCGGATTCGTCACGCTGGCCCTGCTGACACTGATCGGCGTACGGCTGCTCGGCATCGGCATCAAGCCGGGCCATTACCCAGTACGCAGCCGGATCGGGTGGCAGGTGTGGGCGACCGAGCGGCTGCTGGACTCGGCACGGACCCTTCTCTTCCCGCTGTACGCGAGCCTCCTCACGCCGTGGTGGTTGCGCGCGCTCGGCGCCAAGATCGGCCGAGACGTCGAGGCGTCGACCGTGCTGCTGCTGCCGAAGATGACGACGGTAGGCGAGGGTGCGTTCCTGGCCGACGACACGATGATCGCGTCGTACGAGCTGGGCGGCGGCTGGCTGCACGTGGCCGGCGCGAAGGTCGGCAAGCGTGCGTTCCTCGGGAACTCCGGGATGACCGCGCCGGGCCGCTCGGTGCCGAAGAACGGCCTGGTCGCGGTCCTGTCGGCGGCGCCGAAGAAGTCCAAGGCGGGTACGTCGTGGCTCGGTTCGCCGCCGGTGAAGCTACGCCGGCAGGCCGTCGAGGGCGACCAGAGCCGCACCTTCAATCCGCCGACGCGGTTGAAGGTCGCCCGGGCGCTGGTCGAGCTGTGCCGGTTCGTGCCGATGATGTGCACGGTGCTGATCGCACTCGGTGTGCTGTTCGGGCTGCAGGCGATGGATCTGTGGATCGGCCCGTGGGCGACGTTGCTGCTGTCCGGCGCGGTGATCCTCGCCGCCGGCGCGGTCGCGGGCGGGATGGCGACGGTCGCCAAGTGGCTGATCGTCGGCCGGACCCGCGCGGTGGAGTACCCGCTGTGGAGCTCGTTCGTCTGGCGCAACGAGGTCGTGGACAGCTTCGTCGAGCTGGTCGCGGCACCCTGGTTCGCGAACGCGGCCGCGGGTACGCCGGTCCTCGCGCTCTGGCTGCGGTCCCTCGGGGCCAAGATCGGCAAGGGCGTCTGGTGCGAGACGTACTGGCTGCCGGAGGCGGATCTGGTCACCCTGGGCGACGGCGCCACGGTGAATCGCGGCTGCGTGCTGCAGACGCACCTTTTTCATGATCGAGTTCTCTCCATGAGCACAGTCACCTTCGGACCAGGCGCCACCCTCGGGCCGCACGGCATCGTCCTGCCGGCCGCCACGGTGGGCGCGGGAGCTACCATCGGTCCGGTGTCTTTGGTGATGCGTGGTGAAGGTGTGCCGGCCGGGACGCGCTGGGCCGGGAACCCGATCGCCCCCTGGCAGGGCTGATGGTTGCCCGCACGACAGGGCAGCCCGGAGCGTCGACCGCAGGCGATCCCTACGTGCCCTCCCACGGCAACGGCGGCTACCACGTGGAGTCGTACGAGCTGGACCTGGACTACCGGGTCAACAGCAACCGGCTGAGTGGCAAGGCGACGATCACCGCGGTCGCCAACCAGGCGCTGTCCCGGTTGACGTTCGACCTCTCCGGTCTGCGGGTCGCGAAGGTGTCGGTCAACGGCCGCCGCGCCGCCCGCTACGTCCACCGCGCCGGCAAGCTGCATGTGACGCCGCAGGCCGCGATCATGGACGGCGCCGAGTTCGTCGTCGACGTACAGTACGCCGGCAACCCCAAGCCGGAGGACAGCCCCTGGGGTGAACTCGGCTGGGAAGAACTCACCGAGGGCGTGATCGTGGCCAGCCAGCCGAGTGGCGCGGCCACCTGGTTCCCGTGCAACGACCACCCCGGCGACAAGGCCCACTACCGGATCACGGTGACCACCGACTCGCCGTACCAGGTGGTCGCGAACGGCCGGCTCGTGTCGCGCCGGGTGAAGGCGAGCCGCACCACCTGGGTGTTCGACCAGGCCGCGCCGATGGCGACGTACCTGGCGACGGTCCAGATCGGCCGGTACGACGTCCTCGACCTGGCCGCGTCACCGGTGCCGATCCGGGCGGTGCTGCCGGCCGCGCACCTGCGGCAGTTCAGGACGGACTTCGGCCGGCAGCAGGAGATGATGAAGCTGTTCTGCCGGCAGTTCGGGCCGTACCCGTTCGAGGGCTACACGGTCGTGGTCACGGACGACGACCTGGAGATTCCGCTGGAGGCACAGGGGATCTCGGTCTTCGGCAGCAATCATGTGGACGGCCGGCGGACTTCCGAGCGGCTGGTCGCGCACGAACTCGCCCACCAGTGGTTCGGTAACAGCCTGACTCCGTCGACCTGGCAGCACATCTGGCTCAACGAGGGCTTCGCCTGTTACGCCGAGTGGCTGTGGTCGGAGGCGTCCGGCGGCCTGACCGCCGACCAGCAGGTGTCCAAGGCGTACACCCGGATGAGGGGCCTGTCGGCGGACCTGATGCTGTCGGATCCCGGGCCGGAGATGATGTTCGACGACCGGCTCTACAAGCGCGGTGCGATGACCTTGCATGCCCTGCGCAAGCATCTCGGCGACGACGCGTTCTTCAACCTGCTCCGGACCTGGACCAGGACGTACCGCCACGGCTCGGTGACCACCGACGACTTCATCAGCCTGGCCGCGACGTTCAGCCCCAACGAGCCAGCGCTCCTGGAACTGTTCGCCGCCTGGCTGGACACCTACGAACTTCCACGGCGGCGCTAGCCAGGAGCTAGGTGCGAGCTAGGTGCGAGCGACCTCCGCCGCGGCCTTCAGGAAGCGTTCTGTGAGCGGGGTTCGAGTGGACCAAGCGGCGCCGATCCACCACGACGCGGCCCGGCCGGGGAGCGGGGTCAGGCGGAGCTCTGGTGGGGCGATCCGTTCGGCGGACTGCGGTACGACGGAGGGCCCGGCACCGGCGGCCGTGAGAGCGAGCACCGTCTGCAGGTCGGCGGCCTCCTGAAGCACTTGCGGATGGCAACCGAGTTCGGCGTACAGACCGTTGATCTGGGCGGTCAGGCCGGGACCCCGCGACGGCGTGAGGCGGACCAGCGGACGGTCGTCGAGCCAGCGGCCGACGTCGCGTGGTACGTCCTGACCGACTGGGAGGGCCAGGGCGAGCCGGTCCCTGCGGAGCCGGAGGCGTTCGAGGCCGGCCGGGACCGGCAACCGGACGAAGCCGATCTGGAGGCTGCCGGCGAGCAGGCGTTCGCATTGCACCGCCGAGGACATGTCGTCGAGGGAGATCGACACTCCCGGCCATCGACTGCGGAACAAGGCGACGGCTCGTGGCGCGAGGTCGATCGCGGAGAGCCCGAACCCGATCGCCAGCGATCCCTCGTCACCCGCTGCGACCTGTACGGCGCGCCGGTCGAAGGCCTCGGATCGTTCGAGCAGTTCGAGTGCGTCGGGTAACAACAACTCCCCGGCCGGCGTCAGCCGGGCACCGTGCCTACCGCGAGTGAACAGGACGGATCCGACTCTTCGTTCGAGGACCTGGATCTGCTTGGTGAGTGCCGGCTGACTGGTCGCCAATTCGTCGGCCGCGGCCCCGAAGTTCCGCAGCCGCGCCACCGTGACAAAGGTCCGGAGCAATCGGAGGTCCATAACCCCAGGATATGGAATGTCGACCAATCGCTATTGGACGTCATGGATCGATCGGCGTTTCGATGGGCGCATGACCCTCTTCCGCAGCGCCGTCGTCCAGTTCGAGCCGGTCCCGGACCAGCCCGCGGCCAACCTCGCCACCGTCGAGCGCCTGGCCCGGGCGGCCGTCGCGGACGGCGCCCAGCTCGTCGTACTCCCGGAGATGTGCCTGCTCGGCTACTGGCACCTCCGCAACCATTCCGCCGAGCGGCTGCACGAGCTGGCCGAGCCCGCCGACGGACCGCTGGTCAGCCGGATCGCTGCCCTGGCTCAGGAGTTGGAGGCCGGCCTCGGCGTCGGCTTCCTGGAAACTGCCGACGGCAAGCTGTTCAACTCGTACGCCGTCTGCCTCCCCAACGGAGACATCCACGTACACCGGAAGCTGCACGCGTTCGAGCACGAGGAGATCGCGAGCGGATCGTCGTACACGGTGTTCGACACACCGTGGGGCTTCCGGGCGGGGGTGCTGATCTGCTGGGACAACAACCTGGTCGAGAACGTCCGGATCACCGCGTTGCTCGGGGCAACCGTCCTGATCGCGCCACACCAGACCGGCGGGACCAACTCGCGCAGCCCGTATGGAATGAAGCCGATCCCGGTGGAGGTGTGGGAGAACAGGAAACAGAATCCGGCGGCTGTCGAGGCCGCGTTCAACGGGCCGAGCGGCCGGGAGTGGCTGATGCGCTGGCTGCCGGCGCGGGCGCACGACAACGGGCTGTTCTTGCTGTTCAGCAACGGTGTCGGGCGGGACGACGACGAACTGCGGACCGGCAACGCGATGATCCTGGATCCGTACGGCCGGATCGTTGCCGAGACCCCGGTACCGGACGAGGCCGTGGTGACCGCGGACCTCGACCTGGATCTGGTGCCGTTGGCAACCGGGCAACGGTGGATGCGCGGTCGCCGACCGGAGCTGTACGGCCTGCTGACGCAGGTGATGGGCGACGAACTCGATCCGCGGGCAGCCCGGTTCTCGACCGAGCCGGTCAGTAGATAAGGGCGGTAGCGAACGCCGTGATGCCTTCGCCGCGGCCGGTGAACCCAAGGCCGTCGGTGGTTGCCGCGCTCACGGACACCTCGGCATCGCAGCCGGCGCTCAACACCTTCTCCGCCTCCTCGCGGCGGGGTCCGATGCGGGGCCGGTTGCAGACGATCTGGACCGACACGTTGCCGATCTCGAACCCGGCGGCTCGCACCCGCCGCGCCGCCTCGGTCAGCAGGGCGATCCCGGACGCGCCGGCCCACTCGGGCTCGGCCGTACCGAAGTTCGACCCCAGGTCACCCAGCCGGGCCGCACTGAGCAAGGCGGTGCAGATCGCGTGCGCGGCCGCGTCGCCGTCGGAGTGACCCTCGAGCCCAGCTGTCTCCTCCGGCCAGTGCAGGCCGGCCAGCCACATCGGGCGGCCTTCCTCCAGCGGATGTACGTCGATGCCGTTCCCGACCCGTGGGATCCTCACCCGAGCCGCCTCTCCGCCAGCAGCGCCTCGGCCAGCAACAGGTCCTGCGGCCGTGTCACCTTGAATGCGTCCTGCGAGCCCTCGACCGTCATCACCGGCACCCCGAGCCGCTCACACATCATCGCGTCGTCGGTCACCCTATCGATGCCGGCGGCATGCGCGCGACGTAGTACGCCGGGCTCGAAGCCCTGCGGAGTCTGCACGGCGACCAAAGTCGAGCGGTCGGGCGTGTCGACCACCTCGCCCGTCGGCGACACCCGCTTGATCGTGTCCGTCACCGGCACCGCCGGTACGACGGCCGGTGCGCCGCCACGAACCGCCGCGACCACCCGCTCGACCACGTCGGCCGGGACGAATGCGCGCGCAGCGTCATGGACCAGGATGCAGTCGATGCCCTCGGTCGGGACCACGTCCAGGGCCGCCCGGACCGAGTCGGGGCGTTCCGCGCCGCCCGGGACCACGAGCAGCCGGACGTCACCGGCGTACGGCTCGAGTTCCTTGGCCACCGATTCCTCGAACCCCGGCGGAACGGCGACGACAAAACAGACGAGGTCGGCGGCGGTCGCTGCCTTCAGTCCACGAACGGCGTGGACCAGCAGCGAGTCGCCACCGACCTCTCGAAATGCTTTGTAGTTCTCACCACCGAGTCGCAGTCCCAGTCCGGCCGCCGGGATGATGGCCGCAGTGCTCATGCGACGCGATCTGACCGAAGTCAGGAAGCGAGAACCTCATCGAGGATAGCTTCCGCCTTGTCCTCATTGGTGTGCTCGGCCAGGGCCAGCTCGGAGACCAGAATCTGACGTGCCTTCGCCAGCATCCGCTTCTCACCGGCGGAGAGACCGCGGTCACGCTCACGGCGCCACAGATCGCGGACGACCTCTGCCACCTTCATCACGTCACCGGAGTGCAGCTTCTCCAGGTTCGCCTTGTAGCGACGCGACCAGTTGGTCGGCTCCTCCGTGTGCGGTGCGCGCAGCACGTCGAAGACGCGCTCCAGGCCAGCCTGATCCACGACGTCACGCACGCCGACGAGATCGAGGTTGCACGCGGGGACCCGGACGACCAGGTCGTTCTGAGCGACGATCCTCAAGACCAGATAGGTCTTGTCCTCACCTTTGATCTGACGGGTCTCGATGTCCTCGATGACGGCCGCTCCGTGATTGGGGTAAACAACCGTCTCGCCGACTGTGAAAGTCATATGTCACGTGCCCCTTTCCGAGATCCATCTTACCACGTGCTGGGTGGTCCGGTTTCGGCGTTTGCGCTGGTCAGAGGCCTATTCGTGCCTTGACAAACGCTGTCCGCCGTGCCTCGTGCGCGCGTGAATGGTTGCCGGGGACACCGTCGCCACACCCCGTGACGGGCATCCCGCCGTCGGGGCCGGAGCAGCCCCCGGCTACGCTTTCCTGCGCCGGAGGCTGCTGCCTGACGGCGTCGAACAGCTTGCAGAAGAGGGATTCCAGTGCCGATCACGTTGTCCTCGCGGTTTGTCCGGCGTACCGCGCTGGCCGGTGCCGCCGCCACTCTCAGTATCGCGCTGGCGGCGTGCGGCGCGAACTTCGGCGCCCAGACCGCGAAGCCGTACCAGGCCGCCGAGGGCACCAACGCCGACTCCGGCTCGATCAAGGTCCGCAACATGCTGGTGCTGGCCACTGCGGACGGCAAGGGCCAGCTGCACAGCGCGATCGTCAACGACGGCAGCACCGACGACACCCTGGTCAAGATCGAGCAGGCCCCGCCCGGCACGCAGGACGGCCAGGCCGGCGGCGACCAGCCGGGCCAGGTCACGTTCAGCAAGTTCGCGCCCATCGACCTGAAGGCCGGTACGTCGACCATGCTGCCGCCGGCGGCAGGCGAAGCGACGGCGAGCGCGACCCCCACGGAGACGCCGTCGGCGGACCCGACCGAGACGCCGGGCGGAGACTCCAGCAAGGGCATCTCCGTCACCGGGGGCAAGCCGGGCCAGATGATCAACGTGGTGATCACGTTCGGCCAGGCCGGCCCGATCACCACCTACATCCCGGTGCTGACCGAGAACCACTACTCGCCGACGCCGCCGCCGGCCGAGTAGTAGCCCCCAGTAAGTCAGTGGAGGGCGGGCCTGCGTCAGCCGGCCGCCTCGGCAGCCTTGGCCAGGTTCGGGATGGTCTTGTCCAGCACCCACGGGACGCTCAGCACGCTGACCGCGCTCATCCCGGAGATGACCTGCTGGTCCTCCATCGCGTACGCGCTGCCCCGCTTCACCGCGCCGAGCGAGGAGTAGACCGGGTCGGCCAGGAACTTCTGCGCACCGAGTCCGTCGACGTACGCGACCAACACGTCCGCGTCCACGTCGGCCACCTTCTCCTTACTGATGGCCAGCGAGAACTCCTCCTTGGTGTTCGTCTTCTCCAGCGCCTCGACCCCCGGCGCGTTCTTGAAGCCCATCTCGTTCAGGATCTGCACCCGCGGGTCGCCCGGCATGTACACGTAGTTCTCGGCACCGAACGAGCCGACCGTGATCGTCTTGCCCTTGAACTCGGGGTGATCGGTCGCGACCTGCTTGATCTTGTCCTGGATGTCACTGATCAGCTTCTCCGCGTCGGCCTTCTTGCCGAGCGCCTCACCGACCAGCAGGGTCTGGTCCTGCCAGGTGGTCTGCCACGGCGCGCCCGGGTACGCGACCGTCGGCGCGATCCCCGACAGGGTCTTGTACGTCGCCTCGTCGAACCCCTCGTACGGCGCCAGGATCACGTCCGGCCTCAGCGCCGCGATCTTCTCGAACGGGTACTTGTCACCGGTGTCGAGCAACTGGGTCTTCGCGGGGTCGAACTTGCCGGCGTCCCACGCGGTGACGCCGGCCGCGGTCGGGCCGTAGGTCACCTTGGGCATCCCGACCGGCGTCTCGCCGAGCGCGTAGACCACGTCCTGCGCGTTCCAGCCGAGCGTGACGATCCGCTCCGGCTTCTTGGTGATGGTGGTGTCACCGAAGGTGTTCTTCAACGTGACCGGGAACCCGGCGGCCGCCGTACTGGCAGAGCCGCCGGCCTGCTCGTTGGCGTCGTTGCCGCACGCGGCCAGCGTGGTGGTCGCGACCACCACGGCGGCGACCGCGCTGACCACCCGGGAACGGGACCAGGACATGGTGACTCTCCTTAGACTGATTGCCTCAACTAAGGAGAGCCTAAGCTAACCCCGATGGCCCTGGCGACCTGCGGCGATGTGAGTCAGGACTCGAACTTGTAGCCCAGACCACGCACCGTGACCAGGTGTTGCGGGTTCGACGGGTCCTTCTCGAGCTTCGAGCGGAGCCGCTTCACGTGCACGTCCAGGGTCTTGGTGTCGCCCACGTAGTCGGCGCCCCAGATCCGGTCGATCAGCTGCCCGCGGGTCAGCACCCGGCCGGTGTTGCGCAGCAGCATCTCGAGCAACTCGAACTCCTTGAGCGGGAGCCGGATCTCGGTCCCGGACACGGTCACCACGTGCCGCTCGACGTCCATCCGGACCGGCCCGGCCTCCAGCGTGTCGGGCAGCAGCTCGACATCCTGGCCGCGGCGCAGCACCGCACGGATCCGGGCCAGCAGCTCGCGCGGACTGTAGGGCTTGGTGACGTAGTCGTCGGCACCCAGCTCCAGGCCGACCACCTTGTCCACCTCGGTGTCCTTGGCGCTGACGATGATCACCGGGACGTTGCCCCGGCTGCGCAGGGCCCGGCACACCTCCGTGCCGGACAGACCCGGCAGCATCAGGTCGAGCAGGACGATGTCCGCACCGGCCCGGTCGTACTCGTCCAGCGCGTCCGGGCCGGTCTCCGCGACGGCGACCTCGAACCCTTCCTTGCGCAGGACGTACGACAACGCGTCGCTGTAGCTCTCTTCGTCTTCAACGACCAGCACTCGGGTCACGAAGCTGCCTCCTTGGTTCTTTCCGACGGGGTAGGCGTCAGATAAAGGGCCGGCTCGTCCTGGCTGGAGGAGTCGGTCTGACCCGCCGCGGGTTCGAGCCGCAGCGGGAGTCTCACGGTGAAGGTGGAGCCCTGGCCCTCGACACTCCAGACCCGTACGTCGCCGCCGTGGATGGAGGCGATGTGCTTGACGATCGAGAGGCCGAGACCGGTGCCGCCGGTCTCCCGGCTGCGGGCCCGGTCGACCCGGTAGAAGCGTTCGAAGATGCGCTCCAGGTCGCCGGTCGGAATGCCGACGCCCTGGTCGCTGACGGTCACCTCGACCAGGTCCCCGATCGGGTGCGCGGCGACCGCGACCCGGGTGCCGTCCGGGCTGTAGTTGACGGCGTTCTCCACCAAGTTGCCGATGGCAATGGACAGCTGGTCCTCGCTGCCCATCACCTCCAGCTCGGGCTCGGTCTTCACCACGATCTTGATGTCGCGGTCCTCGGCGTCGACCCGGCAGCGGTCCACCGCGGCCTCGATCACGGCGTTGATGTCGACCGGGCCTGGGTTCTCCAGCGGGTCGTCGCCCTGTAGCCGGGACAGCTCGATGATCTCTTTGACCAGCCGGCTCAGCCGGGCCGCCTCGACCTGCATCCGGCTGGAGAACCGCTGCACCGCCTCCGGGTCGTCGGAGGCCTCCGAGACCGCTTCGGCCAGCAGGATCAGCGCGCCGATCGGCGTCTTCAGCTCGTGGCTTACGTTGACGGTGAAGTCGCGCCGGATCGCTTCCAGGCGGCGCTCCCGGGTCCGGTCCTCGACCAGGACCAGCACGAGTTGGCTGCCCAGCGGGGCCACCCGGGCGCTGACGTACTGCGTCGCACCCAGCCGGCCGCGGACGATCTCCAGGTCCTGCTGCCGGATCTCACCGTCGCGGCGGACCGCGCGGACCATGGTCAGGATGTCGTCGACCACCAGGCGTTCGCCGCGGACGATGCCGAGCACGTGGGCCGGCGCACTCGCCTGCAGGACCTGGTCCTCCGGACCCATCACGACGGCGGACGAACGCAGTACCGACAGAACCGTGGCGACGCCGGTCGGGACGATCGGGTCCGGGGACTCCGGGATCTTGCGCTGGGCCCGCTCACTGAGCATCATCGCACCGAGTGAAAGCAGAGCCAGGGCCGCGCCGATGACGCCGCCCAGCACCGCAGCCAGCGTGGGGTCCACGGCAACGATGCTACGCGGGCAACCAGCAGGGAAAGACCGAATGATCACGGGATGACCGGGACGCGACCTAACTGTTCATCAGGCGTTCACCACTCGTCGCCATCCGGCAACCTCGACGGCATACGGTCACCGTTGGGCGAGTATCGGGCCGGCACTGGCCCGCTCAGCCCCTCGCGGCAACCGGACACCAGAGATCGGAAACGAACACAATGCGTGACACCTACCACGAGCAGCTCGACGACATCCTCGCCGAGCTGGAACGGATGACCCGCACGGTGTCCACCGCCGTACGCCGCTCGACCTCGGCCCTGCTGGAAGCCGACATCCGGATGGCCGAAGAGGTCATCGCCTCGGACATCCAGCTGGACGCGGCCGGCGAGGGCGTCGAGGAGAAGGTCTTCGAGCTGATGGCGCGGCAGTCGCCGGTCGCCAACGAACTGCGGATGCTGGTCGCCGCCCTGCGGATGGTCGCCGACCTGGAGCGGATGGGCGACCTGGCCGCGCACGTGTCCAAGATCGCGCGGCTGCGCTACCCGTCGCCGGCCATCCCGGACGAGCTGCACGACGTGATCCAGGAGATGGGCACAGTGGCCGGCAAGATGGTCGACGCCGCCGGCGACGTGATCAAGAGCCGCGACGTCGAGGCGGCGAGCAAGCTGGAGTCGACCGACGACCAGATGGACAAGCTGCGCACCAACCAGTTCCGGCTGATGATGGACGACGCCTGGCCGCACGGCGTCGAGGTCGCGGTCGACATCGCCCTGCTCGGCCGGTACTACGAGCGCATCTCCGACCACGCGGTGTCGATGGCCCGGCGGGTCGTCTACCTGGTCACCGGCGAGCTCCCGGTCGCCATCGGCGGTACGGCGGCAGGCTCCGGCGCCGGCGCCTCCACGCCGAACCCCAACGGCACCAACTGACCCGGACACAACAGCGCCCCCGGCAGATAGTTGCCGGGGGCGCCTTTTACGTGCGGCGGCGAGGTTTCCGATAGCTTGCTCGGCATGGACGAATCTGTGACCGAGCGGCTGGTCAACACCGACGTGTCAGCCATGGACGGCGCCGAGATGCTCGCGCACCTCGACGCGGTGGAGCAGCAGCTGAGAAACCTCCAGAAGAGCAAGCTCGCTCTCCTGGAGGACAATCCTCAGCTGGTGGCTCGGAGTCCTGAGCTGCAGGCCCTGCTCGAGCAGCTTCGGGCGGAGGTCAGCGGCCCTGGTTCTTGACGGCTTCGATGGCTTCCTTGGCGGCGATCGGGTCGAGGTACTCGCCGCCCGGAGTGATCGGGTGGAAGTCCTCGTCCAGTTCGTAGTACAGCGGGATACCGGTCGGGATGTTCAGGCCGACGACCGTCTTCTCGTCCAGGTTGTCCAGGTGCTTGACCAGGGCGCGGAGCGAGTTGCCGTGGGCGGCGACCAGGACGGTCTTGCCGGCGCGCAGGTCCGGCACGATCGCGTCGTACCAGTAGGGCAGCATCCGCTCGACGACGTCCTTCAGGCACTCGGTCGTGGGCATGATGTCTGACGGGAGCCCGGCGTACCGCGGGTCGCCGGCCTGGTCGTACTCCGAGCCGCGCTCGATCGGCGGCGGCGGGGTGTCGTAGGAACGGCGGAACAGCATGAACTGCTCCTCGCCGAGCTCCTCCAGGGTCTGCTTCTTGTCCTTGCCCTGCAGGCCGCCGTAGTGCCGCTCGTTCAGCCGCCAGGACCGGCGGACGTCGATCCACTGGCGGTCGGCGACCTCGAGGGCGATGGTCGCGGTACGGATCGCCCGGCGCAGCACCGAGGTGTGCAGTACGTCGGGCAGCAGGTCGCGGTCACGCAGCAACTCGCCACCGCGCTGCGCCTCCTCGACGCCCTGGGCGTTCAGGTCGACGTCGACCCAGCCGGTGAAGAGGTTCTTGGCGTTCCAGTCGCTGTGGCCGTGGCGGAGCAGGATGAGGCGATAGGTCATGGCTCTCAGACTACTTGGGCTCCAGCCAGCCCTTGAAAGCGTCCAGGTTGCGGGTGGATTCGCCGCGGGAGACGCGCCACTCGTACTCCTTGCGGATCGACGACGCGAAGCCGAGTTCGAGGATCGTGTTGAACGACGAGTCGGCGTACTCGAGCACCGCGCCGAGCAGCCGGTCCACCTCGGTCGGGGTGATCGCGTGCAGCGGAACCTTCCCGTCCAGGTGGATGTCACCCAGGTGGTCGACCGCGAACGCGACGCCGTACATCTTGAGGTTCCGCTCCAGCAGCCAGCGGTAGACGGCTTCGTGGTTCTCGTCCGGGTGCCGGGCCACGAACGCGTGCACCTGGACCGCCTGCGCCCCGACGATCAGCGAGACGGTGGTCTTCAGCTTCCGCTCGCCCGGCAGGTCGGCGCTGAACTCCCCCGGACTCGTCTCGGTGAACTCGAGCTCGTTCTCGGTCAGCACCTGGCGGATCACGTCCGCCGCCGAAACTCTCACCCAGCCACCTCCGCGGCCAGCTCGGCCGCCATCGTGTCCGTGGCCGTGCGGTACGCGGCCAGCGTCTTCTTGGCGGTCAGTTCCCAGCCGAAGGCCTGCGCATGCTTGACCGCCGCCCGGCTCATCGTCTCGCGGGTGTGCGGATCCGTCGCGATCCGGGCCAGCGCGTCGGCGAACTCACCGACCCCATGGCCCCGCACCAGCAGCCCGGTCCGCCGATCCACGACCGCGGTCGTCAGCCCGCCGACAGCCGCCGCGACCACCGGCGTGCCGCAGGCCTGTGCCTCCAGCGCGACCAGCCCGAAGGATTCCGAGTACGACGGAACGCAGACAACCGATGCGGCCCGGTACCACTGGGCCAGGCCGGGCCGCTCCATCGGCTTCACGAACCGGGTCACGTCGTCGACGCCGAGCGCCCGGGCCAGCTCCGCATGCGATTCCGGGTGCTCCATCCCGTTGCCGGACGGGCCGCCGATGATCGCCACGACCAGCCGGCTGCGCAGCGACGGCTCCTGCTCGAGCATGTGCGCGGCGGCCCGGATCAGCAGATCGGGCGCCTTCAACGGCTGGATCCGCCCGACGAACGCCAGTACGACGGCGTCCTGGGGTACGCCGAGCTCCCGCCGGGCCGCGGCCTGGTCGCCGGGGCTGAACATGTCCAGATCCACGCCTGGGTTGACCACACCGACCTTCGCGGGCTGAGCGCCGTACAGGGTGATGAGCTCGTTGGCCTCGTCGTCGGTGTTGGCCAGCAGCCGGTCCGCGGCCTCGACCACCTGCTCCTCACCCAGGAGTCGCGCCGGTGGCTCGGGTACGTCGTCCTCCGCCAGGCTGGCGTTCTTCACCTTCGCCATCGTGTGCATGGTGTGGACGAGCGGCACGGCCCAGCGGTCGCGGGCCAGCAGCCCGACCTGGCCGGAGAGCCAGTAGTGCGAGTGGATCACGTCGTACCAGCCCGGCTCGTGGATCGCCTCGGCCCGCAGTACGGCCCGCGCGAACGTGCACAGCTGGGCGGGGAGCTCGTTCTTGCTCAGGCCCTCGTACGGCCCGGCGGCGACGTTGCGGACCATCACGCCCGGCATCAGCTCGACCCTGGCGGGCAGCGCCGACGAGGTCGCCCGGGTGAAGACGTCGATCTCGATCCCCAGCCCGGCAAGCCGTTTGGACAACTCCACCACGTAGACGTTCATCCCACCGGCATCACCGGTACCCGGCTGATCCAGCGGCGACGTGTGCAGGCTGATCATCGCAACCCGCCGAACGGGACGGTCAGCGGACGGTACGGTCACCTGGTCAGGGTAACTCCGCCGCGGTTTGGGAGAATCGGGGTATGACTTCCAGCAACAGCCGTCCTCTTGCCGTGGTGACCGGAGCGAGCAGTGGGATCGGGGCCGCGTCGGCGCGGTACCTGGCCCGTGCGGGGTTCGAGGTGGTGTGTGCGGCCCGCAGGCTGGACCGGATCGAGGCGCTGGCGAAGGAGATCGACGGACGCGCGGTGCAGTGCGACGTCACCTCCGCCGAGGACGTGGCGGCGCTGACCGAGGCGGTCGGTGAGCAGCTGCAGGTGCTGGTGAACAACGCCGGCGGCGCGTTCGGGTTCGAGCCGGTCGCGGACGCGGATCTCGAGGCCTGGCGGCAGATGTACGAGGTGAACGTGATCGGCGTCGCGGCGGTCACCAAGTCGTTGCTCCCGGCCCTCGTCGCCGGGAAGGGCACGATCATCGTGATGGGATCGACCGCCGGTCAGGTCGCCTACGAGGGCGGCGGCGGGTACGTCGCCGCGAAGCACGCGGCCACGGCGGTCGTCGACACCCTGCGCCTGGAACTGTTCGACCAGCCGGTTCGGGTCTGCGAGATCGCCCCGGGCATGGTCCGCAGCGAGGGCTTCGCGCTGACCCGCTTCAGCGGCGACCAGGCCAAGGCCGACGCCGTGTACGCCGGAGTGGCCGAACCGCTCACCTCCGAAGACATCGCCGACATCGTCGCCTGGATCGCGACCCGCCCGTCGCACGTGAACATCGACCGGATCACGGTCCGCCCGCGCGCCCAGGCCGCGCAGCACAAGGTTCACCGGGTGCAGTAGAAGCGCCGTACCTCCCTGACGTGAGCGGCCTCACGGCCTGCCTGCTTGCAATTGCAAGCACCCTGCTAGCACACTGGACGCATGGCCAGGTTGAGTGATCGTGTCGCGGGTTCGGTGGGCTCCGTCGGGGAGTACCTCGCCGAGCAGCGGCGGAGCGCGCAGCTGTCGTTGCGGCAGTTGTCCGACCTGGCCGGTGTGTCGAACCCGTACCTCAGCCAGATCGAGCGCGGCCTGCGGAAACCGTCGGCCGATGTGCTGCAACAGCTCGCGAAGGCGCTGCGGATCTCCGCGGAGACTCTGTACGTGCGGGCCGGCATCCTCGATCCGGACGACGGTTCCGACAGCCGGAGCGCTTCCGGTGTGGTCGACGCGGTGCTGCTCGATCCCGTCCTGAACGAGCGGCAGAAGCGTGTCCTGCTGGACGTCTACGCGTCCTTCGTCCGCGAGAACACGCCCTCCGACGAGCCGGCCGCGGCCAGGCCGACGGCCAAGAAGTCCCCGGCAAGCAAACGCACCACCAAGTAATCGCATCCTGCTGCAACCATCCGAGGAGAAGCCCATGGCTACCCGTACGCC
This sequence comes from Kribbella sp. NPDC050241, assembly GCF_044459685.1. Lineage (NCBI taxonomy): Bacteria > Bacillati > Actinomycetota > Actinomycetes > Propionibacteriales > Kribbellaceae > Kribbella > Kribbella sp. NPDC050241. The sequence goes on along the minus strand of NZ_JBITJE010000002.1, from coordinate 798,880 downwards.
TGTCACCCCGTTCTACGCGATCGCCGGCGCCGGCGACCTCGCGGTGGAGAAGTTCCGCGCGGTCAGCGAGGACGTCACCGCCCGGTTCGCCAAGCTGGACCAGAAGACCCTGCAGACCGAGCTGACCAAGGCGCAGTCCGAGGTCACCAAGCGCTTCGACGCCTTCGTGGCCGACGCGAAGACCGCCCCGGCCAAGCTGCGTGAGCTGCCCGCCGTCGCGCAGGCCGGTTTCACCACCGTGCTCGGCCAGGCCGAGGAGACCTACGAGGACCTGGCCGGCCGCGGCAAGGACCTGGTCGAGCGGATCCGCAGCCAGAAGGCCACCGAGGACCTGGTCACCCAGGCCAAGACCACGGTGAGCAAGGCGAAGGCGACCCGCACCACCGCGAAGAAGACCGCGCAGACCGCGACCCGCAACGTGAAGGCGACCGCGACGAGCGCCCGCAGGACCGCGAAGACCGCCTCCAAGGCGGCAACGGACGCTGCCGACAAGGTCGGCGACTGACGGTAGTTTTCCGCACCGGGCGGCCCCGATCTGCGACCGAGCAGAGGTGGGCCGCCCGGTCTTTCGGTTAGGCTCGTGTGCATGCTCCCACTCGCCACGTTCCCGAACCTCTTTCCCGGGTTCGCAGGTCCGCTCGAGATCATCTGGTGGGTGCTGCTCGGACTCAAGCTGGTCGCGCTGCTGGACGCGGCGTTCCGGCCTCGGGCGGTGTTCGTCGCCGCGGACAAGCTGACCAAACCCGGCTGGATGCTGATCCTGATCGTGTTCACGCTCAGTCAGATCTTCCAGGGCTGGCTCAGCTTCTTCGGCCTGATCGGCATCGTCGCCGCCGGTGTCTACCTGGTCGACGCCCGACCGGCCCTGCGCGCCGCCTCCGGCCGTGGCCGGGGCGGCTGGGGCATCCGGCGCCGCCGGGGACCGCGCCCCCTGTAAAGCCTTACGAGCGGTAGACGATGACCTTGTCGCCGACGTTGACCTCGTCGAACAGGACCTTGATCTTGCCCAGGTCCCGGACGTTCACGCAGCCGTGCGAGGCACCGTTGTAGCCGCGGGCCGCGAAGTCCGACGAGTAGTGCACCGCCTGGCCGCCACTGAAGAACATCGCGTACGGCATCTTCGAGTCGTACAGCTTCGAGACGTGGTTCCGGCTCTTCCAGCCGACCGTGAAGCTGCCCTCGCGGGTCGCCGTCTTCACCGCGCCGAACCGGACGTCCAGCTGCATCTTGACCACACCGTCGACGACGTACCGCAGCTTGCGGGTGGTCTTGTCGATGCAGAGCGCCACCCCCGTCGCGCAGCGTGCGTCCAGCTTCTTGCCGTTGACCACCGGCGCCGGCGGGAAGAGCTCGGCCTGGGTCGGCTCGCGGGTGGCCGCGGACAGCTTGTTCCAGGTGTTCTGGTCGACGTACCCGATCTGGGGGATGCCCTTGGACTTCTGGAACTTCTTCACCGCGGACCGGGTCATCGTGCCGAAGTCGTTGTCCTGGTAGCGCTTCTCCAGCAGCTTCAGCTGGACCAGCCGGGCCTCGACCTTGCGGACGGTGGCACCGGAGGAGCCGTTCTTCCACAGCGCCTTCGGGTAGATCGGCAGCTCGCCGCTGACCTCGAACGGCACCGTCTTCAGGTCCGTCGTGGCGGTCGGCGCCGCGGTTGCGTTCATCCCGAGACCAGCAAGTGCCGCAATCACGGCACCGGAGACGACGCCGGCCAGCACGTTGAGAATGATCAGCGCGCGCATCGGAAACCCCTTTGGTAGACCCCGTCCTACCTACATAGGACGTCCTCACCGGTCTTTTGGTTGGCGGTCCAGCGTAGGTTGAGAACTGCGGATTGTGCAGCTTTTGTGAGCAAGTCGTGATCGGAGGAGCCGATGGAGATCGTCCTGAGTACGGCGGACATCACCACGATTCCAGCCGATGCGATCGTCAACGCAGCCCATCACGCACTGCGCGGCGGAGGCGGCGTGGACGGCGCGATCCACCGCGCCGGCGGGCCGGAGATCCTCGCGGAGCTGGTCGAGCGGTACCCGAACGGAGCCGCGACCGGCGAGGCTGCTTGGACGACTGCGGGAGCCCTGCCGGCGTCGTACGTGATCCACGTGGTCGGGCCGAATTACACCGCGGGCCAACGGGATCCGGCGTTGCTCGAGTCCTGTTACCGCAACGCGTTGCGGATCGCGGACGAGCTCGGGGCCAAGACTCTCAGTCTCCCCGCGGTGTCCGCGGGGATCTACGGCTGGCCGGCCCAGTCAGCGGCGGAGGTCGCCGTACGGACACTTCTCCGTACGACGACCTCCGTCGGCAAAGCCACGTTCTGCCTGGTCGAACCCCGGCTCTACAAGGCCTTCCAGACCGCGCTGCGGTCTCGTCAGGCGTTGTAGACGACGACCTTGTCGCCGACCTTCACCCGGGCGAAGATCCAGGCGATCTTCTTCTTGTCGCGGATGTTCACGCAGCCGTGCGAGGCACCGTTGTACCCGCGGGCCTTGAAGTCCGCCGAGTAGTGCACCGCCTGGCCACCACTGAAGAACATCGCGTACGGCATCGGCGAGTGGTACAGCGACGACACGTGGTTCTTCGACTTGCGCTGGACCTTGAAGACGCCCTGCCGGGTCGGCGTCTTACGGCCGCCGAACCGTGCGTCGGCGATCTGGATCGGCTTGCCGTTCACCATGTACACCAACTTCCGGGTGCGCTTGTTGATGCACAGCACCCGGCCCTTCGTCATACACCGCTTGTCGATCCGCAGCTTGCCCCGCACGAGTGTGGTCGACGACGCCGCCGCGGTCGCCTTCTGTGGCGCGACCACGGCCTGGGGCGCAACCATCGGTGCCACTACGGCGGCCTCGGCCGTCGTGGTCGCGGTCAGTGCGCCCACCCCCACGAACGCGGCTGCCGTGACGGTGGCGCCGAGCTTACGCAGAATTCCCATGTCCTGCTTCCTTCCCCCAAAGAGTTGCTTGCACATGACAGACGTCAGCGGGTCACGTCTGGTTGTAACGATCCGGAACTTTGTCCCCCCGGACCGACCGAGGAATGGTGTATCACACCAGTGGGATTCTGCGGTGGATCAGGCCTTGTTCTTGCGACCGAGTTTCGAGCGCTCCACCTGGGTGAGGGCGACCTTGCGCATGCGGATGGCGTCCGGGGTGACCTCGACGCACTCGTCCTCGCGGCAGAACTCCAGCGACTGCTCGAGCGACAGCTTGCGGGCCGGGACGAGCTTCTCGAACTCGTCCGCGGTCGACGACCGGACGTTGGTCATCTTCTTTTCCTTGGTGATGTTCACGTCCATGTCGTCACTGCGCGAGTTCTCACCGACGATCATGCCCTCGTACACCTCGGTGGTCGGCTCCACGAACATGGTGCCGCGCTCCTGCAGGTTGATCATCGCGTACGACGTCGCGGCGCCGGACCGGTCCGACACCAGCGAACCGCTCGGGCGCGTCCGCAGCTCGCCGAACCACGGCTCGTACCCCTCGAACACGTGGTGCGCGATGCCGGTACCGCGGGTGTCGGTCAGGAACTCGGTGCGGAACCCGATCAGCCCGCGGGCGGGGACCAGGAACTCCATCCGGACCCAGCCGGTGCCGTGGTTGGTCATCTGCTCCATCCGGCCCTTGCGGACCGCGAGGAGCTGGGTGACCGTGCCGAGGTACTCCTCCGGGCAGTCGATCGTCAGCCGCTCGACCGGCTCGTGCCGCTTGCCGTCGATCTCGCGGGTGACCACCTGCGGCTTGCCGACGGTCAGCTCGTAGCCTTCGCGGCGCATCTGCTCGACCAGGATGGCCAGCGCCAGCTCACCGCGGCCCTGCACCTCCCAGGCGTCCGGCCGCTCGGTCGGCAGGACCTTGAGCGACACGTTGCCGACCAGTTCGCGGTCGAGCCGGTCCTTGACCAGCCGCGCGGTCACCTTGGTGCCCTTCGCCCGGCCGGCCAGCGGCGAGGTGTTGGTGCCGATCGTCATCGAGATGGCCGGCTCGTCCACGGTGATCAACGGGAGCGGCTTGGGGTTGTCCGGGTCGGTCAGGGTGTCGCCGATCATGATCTCCGGGATGCCCGCGATCGCGACGATGTCGCCCGGACCGGCCGAGTCGCCGGGCACCCGCTCGAGCGCCTCGGTGACCAGCAGTTCGGTGATCTTGACCCGCTGGATCGAGCCGTCATGACGGCACCAGGCAACCTGGGCGCCCTTCTTCAGCGTGCCTTCGTGCACCCGGACCAGCGCGAGCCGGCCGAGGAACGGCGAGGCGTCCAGGTTGGTCACGTGCGCCTGCAGCGGCGCTCCCTCGGTGTACTCCGGGGCCGGCACGTTGGCCAGGATCGTCTCGAACAGCGGCTCGAGGTCCTCCGAGTCCGGCATGCCGCCGTCGGCGGGCTGGGTCAGCGAGGCCCGGCCGGCCCGCGCGGAGGCGTAGACGACGGGGAAGTCGAGGGCGCTCTGGTCCGCGTCGTGGTCGAGCAGGTCGAGGAACAGTTCGTACGTCTCGTCGACGACCTCGGCGATCCGGGCGTCCGGGCGGTCCACCTTGTTCACCACCAGGATCACCGGCATCTGCCGCGCCAGTGCCTTGCGCAGGACGAACCGGGTCTGCGGCAGCGGGCCCTCGGAGGCGTCCACCAGCAGCACGATCGCGTCCACCATCGACAGGCCCCGCTCGACCTCACCGCCGAAGTCGGCGTGGCCGGGGGTGTCGATGATGTTCAGCGTCATCTGCTCGCCGTTGGCCATCTTGTGCCGGACGGCGGTGTTCTTGGCCAGGATCGTGATGCCCTTCTCACGCTCCAGGTCACCGGAGTCCATCGCCCGCTCGTCCACGTGCTGATGCGCGCCGAAGGCGCCGGACTGCCACAGCATCGCGTCGACCAGGGTGGTCTTGCCGTGGTCGACGTGGGCCACGATCGCGACGTTGCGCAGGTCGTTACGGACAGGCATGGGGAAGCGCTCCAAGCAATGGGGACTGGGTGTCAGGCGGCGGCTACGGCGTGTTGTGTCGCACGAGATGGCCACTCGACGCAGGGCGCAGCCCTTTCATCTTACCGGTGACGGCACGTGTCCACGAAACGGGAAGGCCTTTGACATTTGTTGACTGGACGTCCAGTCTATAGAAGGCGCCTGGGGAGGGGCCTGAAACAACGGGGGGTCCGAGCCCGGGAGCGCCGAGCACCTGAATGGGGGGTAGCTCGGCCTCCGGGGTAACGACCAGCAGGGGAAGGAACCGTGCCGCGCTCGGCCACCGTGAACCAGGAGCTGCGAGAGCGCTCCCGGGAGCGCATCCTGGCCGCAGCTCTGGAGGTCTTCGCCGCCAAGGGCTACGAGGCCGCATCGATCTCCGAGATCACCGAGGCCGCCGGGGTGTCCCGTGGCCTGGTCTCGTACTACTTCGCCGCCAAGGAAGAGCTGGCCGCCGAGCTGCTGGACCGCTGGCTGGACGGCATCGCCGGGATTCTGACGATCGAGGGCAGCCCGGACGAGCGCCTGGCCGGCATCATCGACGGCGCCCTGATGGCGGCCGCCATGACGCTCCCGATCCAGCGGCTCGCGATCACGCTGATGATGCAGCCCACCACCCACGACGTCTTCGCGCGCGTCGAGGCCGACAAGTCGGCCCGGGTCAGCCAGGTCGAGGACGCCATTCGCTCCGTCTTCGCCGCCCGCGGTGCCGCCGACCCGGCCGTCGAGGAAATGTTGCTCAGAGCAACCTTGGAGGGCGTCACGGTGAAGCTCGCGATCTACAGCGAGACTTTCCCCGTGGAAGACATTCGCCGCCGCCTGTACGCCGGTTACGGTCTGCCCACCCCGGCCGCCCCGCTCCCGATCAACTCACCCCGGGTGGACCGCCTCCGCGCCAAATGACCTGCGGCGGACTCCGTGCGTACGACGGACGGCGTATCTGTGAAGCCCTCCAGCGGCGGATGCCGGGGACGCCTCGCCCGGCCAGAGTGGTGTGGCATGACCATCACACGAAGAACTTTCCTGGCCGGCTCGGCGGTAGGTGTGGCGACCGCGACCGGACTGGCGCCGGCGCAGGCCTCCGGCGACCCGATCACGAGCTGGATCGCCCGCAATGCCGAGCCGTTGGGAGATCTCGACCACCTGCGCCGGTCCATCGGTGGCGCACAGATCGTCGGGCTCGGGGAGGCCGTCCATGCGACGGCCGAGCTCACGCACCTGAAGCTGCGGGTGGTCCGCTACCTCGTGGAGCGGCTCGGCTTCCGGGCGATCGCGTTCGAGGACGACTGGTCGCTGGGCACCCAGCTGAACGAGTACGTGCTGACCGGACGCGGTGATCTCAACGCACTCGTCGGCCAACTGAGCACCGAGAGCCGGACCCACGAGATCGCCGAACTGTTCGACTACCTGCGCGGGTACAACGCCACGCACCGGGACAAGGTGCGGTTCGCCGGCGCCGAGTACTTCGCCACCCGGCAGCTCGCGTACGACGCCATCGACGAGTACGTCGCCCGCCGCGCACCGCACCGGCTGGCCGAACTGCGCCGCAGCCTGACGCCCATCCGGCCGCATCTCGAGGACATCGGTGCGTATGTCCAGTGGTACTGGAAGGAAGTCAAGGACAAGGCGCCGTACGTCGCAAAGGCGCAGGCGGTGCACGCCATGGTCCGGAAGCTGCCCCATCGGCCGAACGACCGGGACTACGCGCTCACCGAGCACCACGCCCGGCAGATCCTGTCGTTCTACACGGCGTTCAGCCTGCCAGAGGCCGAGATCTGGAGTTATCGCGACGCCCGAGCAGCGGAGAACGTGCGCTGGTGGCATGGCTTCAGCCGGAACAAGGTCATCTACTGGGCCGCGAACGCGCACACGGCGAACGCGCCCGGCCTGCGCGTCACCGTCCCACCGGACCCGGACGTCGTCTTCCGCAACGCCGGTTCGTACCTTCGTGACTGGTACGGCGACCGCTACCGCTCCGTCGGCTGCACAGTCGACCACGGCACGACGCTCGGCCCGGTCACGCTGCCGCCGGCACCGTCCGACTGGTTCGAGCACCAACTCACGACTGCCCGGAAGGGTCAGTTCGTCCTCGAACTCCACAGCCGCCCGCAACCTGACGCGGTCCGCGCCTGGCTGCACGGCACCGCCCGGACGCGCGGCCTCCCGGAGTACGGCCCCGCGTCGTATATGACCGGCAACAGCCTCTCCGACTGGTTCGACGTCGTGATCCACACGCCGGAGGTGACCCCGACGCACCCGCTCGTCAGCTGAACGTCGGAAGGTGTGGCTGTACGGCGCCGACGTCGACGCCACCGCCGTACAGCGGGAAGCGGAGGTGGCTCTCGACGACGTCGTCGGTGAAGCCGAGGCGCTGGAGGACGGCGGCCATCACGACCTTGCGGGGCCGGGCGGCGCCGTCCTCGATCTTGAGGGCGATGCCGCGGCCGTCGGCCAGACCTACGGCGTACACGCCCTCCGCTCCGGCCTTGCAGAACAGGCCGTCGACGCCGTGCATCAACTCGGCCTCGTCCCGCGTGGTCCCGCTGGCGTACTCCGGGTAGGACCGGTAGGCATCCCTCACCCGCGCCTCGAGCGTGCCGGGAGCAGCGGCCGCGAAATGGCCGAAGGAGCGAGCCAGGCCGGCGAGGCTGAGACCGAAGATCGGCGCGCCGCACCCGTCGACCGCGACGTACGAGGCCTTCTCCCCCGCCGAGTCCTCGATCGCGGTCCGGATCACCTTCTGCAGTGGGTGATCCGGGGCACGGTAGTCGTCGAACGCCCACCCGTTGACCTGGCAGGTCAGGAGCATCGCCGCGTGCTTGCCCGAGCAGTTCATCGTGATCCGCTCCGGTCCGTGTCCCGCGCGCACCCAGGCGTCCCGGGCCGCGTCGGCCAGCGGGTACGCCTCCGGGGTCCGCAGCGCGGTCTCGTCCGTGCCGGCCATCGCGAGGATCTCGCGAACGCCGTCGAGGTGGATCTGCTCGCCCGAGTGGGAGGCGCCGGCCAGGGCCAGCAGCTTGCCGTCGAGGGTGAGCCCGTTGCGGAGCATGCCGAGCGCCTGCATCGGCTTGTTCGACGAGCGCGGGAACATCGGCTGGTCCACCACGCCGGCCGCCCACGCGACGGAGCCGTCGGGGTTCGTCACCACGACGGAGCCGCGGTGGTGGCCCTCCACGAAGCCGCTGCGGACGACGTCGGCCAGGATCACAGGTTCGGTCACGGCTGAACTGTACAGGTGCAAAAAGCAGTGTTGCGAATGATCCGGCTCACAGCCGCGAGCGCACGTGCAGCCCCACCTCGGGGTCGACCAGGACCTCCTGGGTCGCGGTCACCGTCGGCTGGTCCTCGGCGACCACCTCGATCACGACCTCGGGGTCCACGTTCCGCTTCACCAGCGCCAGTGCGATCGGGCCCAGCTCGTGATGCCGCGCCGCAGACCCGATGAACCCGACCTGTTTGTCTCCGGCGCGTACGGCGTACCCGTGCGCGGGCAGGTGGTCGACCGAACCGTCCAGGTGCAGTCGCACCAGCCGGCGTGGCGGGCGGCCGAGGTTGTTCACCCGGGCGACCGTCTCCTGGCCGCGGTAGCAGCCCTTGTCCAGGTGTACGCCGACGCCGAGCCAGCCCAGCTCGTTCGGAATCGCGCGCTCGTCCATGTCCAGGCCGAACCGTGGGTTGCCTGCCTCGATCCGGAGCGCCTCGTACGCCCAGACTCCAGCCGCCGGACCCTCCAGACCCGCCAACTCGGCGCGCGGCAGGAACACCTCGTGACCGCCGAGCGAGTCCGCACCGCTGCGGGTCAGTGGGCCGTCCGCGGGAGCCGGTCCGGGCCGCCAGACGATCGCGTAGTCGTCGGTCACATCCGCGATCTCCACCCGGGACATGAACACCATCTTCTGCAGCCACTCGACCAGGGCCGCGGCCGCGCCGGGCTCGGTGTGCAGCCAGAACGTCTCGCCGTCGTCGACGCCGTACATCACGTGCTCGACATGGCCGGTCGGCGACAGCAGCAGCGCGGTTGTCGACGTACCGGGCGTGAGCCCCTCGAAGTACTGCGTCGTCAGCGCGTGCAGCCAGGTCAACCTGTCGGGACCGGTGATCGTGACGACCTCACGGTGTGACAGGTCGACGAACGCCTTCCCCGCGACCAGGGCGCGTTGCTCCCGCAGATCCGAGCCGTAGTGGGCCGCGACCCCGGCGTCGAGTCCGTCGGCCTCGACCGCGCCGGGGCGGTCGAGCAGGGGGCTGCGCATCCGTGACATGTCACCAGAGTACGTCGGCCGGCGTACGGCGAACGCCTCCCGTCGTGGGATGTGGACAACCCGGCCCAGCGGCAGGCTGGAGGCATCGGATCCAGTGAAGGGAGCAAGGCGATGAGTGACAAGCGATTTCGCTTCGGCGTCGTGGGCAGCCCGACTACCGCGGAGCAGTGGACCACGACGGTGCGACGGGCCGCAGAGCTCGGCTACACCAGCGTGCTGATGCCCGACGGCCTGCAGCTGCCGTCACCGTTCGCCTCGCTCGCGATGGCCGCGACGCTGGCCGACATCCGGGTCGGGACCTTCGTGGCCGCGGCCCCGCTGCGGACGCCTCGGCAGGCCGCGTGGGACGCACATACGCTGACCGTGCTCACCGACGGCCGCTTCGACTTCGGCATCGGAACCGGTCGCCCGGGTGTCGAGCAGCAGGCGGCCGAGATCGGCCTGCCGTTCGGATCGGGCAAGGAGCGCCGCGACCAGGTCCGCGAGACCCTCGACCTGCTGGCGGACCTCGACGGCGAACGGCGTACGCCGATCATGCTCGCCGCCGGTGGACCGCGGGCACTGGCTCTGGCCGCGGCCCGGGCCGACATCGTGTCGATCGCCAAGGACGCGATGACGCCGCGTGCGGAGATCCTGCGACTCGTCCAGGACCTGCGGGAACTGGCCGGACCGCGGGCGGACGAGATCGAGCTGGCGATGAACCTCTTCGCCGCCGGGACGCGCGAGCTCCCGCCGTGGACGAAGCAGGCCTCCGGCGTCGAGCCGGAGGAACTGGAGGCGAGCGACTCGCTGATGATGCTGCGCGGTACGCCTCAGCAGATGGCGGACGAGCTGGAGCGCCGGCGGGACACCTTCGGTACGACGTACATCACGGTCAACTCGACGTACCTCGACGACCTGGCCCCGGTGGTCCAGAAGCTCACAGGGAGCTGAAAGACGGCACTGCCCGTCAGCGGGGGGGAGCTGACGGGCAGTGCCGGAGGGGTGGGACAGGTGGCTCAGTGGTCGATACTGCGGCTGGGCTCGGTACTGCGACTGTCCTCGAGGGGAACGTCGCCCGCGTGGGTGTCTCCGGCCGCGAACGCGGCCTCGTCGAACGGATCGTCACCGGCGAAGACCTGCTTGGCCTGCTCCTTGTCGAACGCCCCGACCCAGTGCCCGACCAGGACGGTCGCGACCGCGTTGCCGGCGAAGTTCGTCAGTGCCCGGGCCTCGGACATGAACCGGTCGATGCCGACGATCAAGCCGACGCCGTCGACCAGCTCCGGCCGGTGCGACTGCAGACCGCCGGCCAGCGTGGCAAGGCCAGCACCGGTGACACCGGCAGCACCCTTCGACGCCACGATCATGAACAGCAGCAGGGAGATCTGCTGGCCGATAGAGAACGGCGTGTCCATCGCCTCGGCGATGAACAGCGACGCCATGGTCAGGTAGATCGCGGTGCCGTCCAGGTTGAACGAGTAGCCGGTCGGGACGGTGATACCGACGACCTGCTTGCCGACACCGAGATGCTCCATCTTGCCGATCAGCCTCGGCAGCGCGGTCTCCGACGACGAGCTCGACACGATCAGCAGGAACTCCCGGCCCAGATAGCGCAGCAGCTGGAAGATCGACATCCCGGTGACCACGCGAAGAACGGTGCCCAGGACAACGATCACGAAGAGCAGACAGGTGATGTAGAAGGCCAGCATGATCTTGCCCAGGCTGACCAGCGCGTCCCAGCCGGTGGCGCCGACGACGGCCGCGATCGCGCCGAACGCACCGATCGGCGCGGTCCACATGATCATCGACAGGATCTTGAACACCAGCCGCTGGATGTGCCCGATGGCGGTCAGGATCGGCTCACCCTTGGCGGCCATCGCCTGCAGCGCGAAGCCGACCAGCAGGGCGACCAGCACGGTCTGCAGCACCTCACCCTCGGTCAGCGAGGACAGCAGCGACTTCGGGATGATGCCGAGGATGAAGTCGGTCGTGCTCTCGTGCGCGCCGGCGGCCTGCTTCTGGCCGGTCTCGCGGAGCTTGTCGGTCAGGTTCAGACCGGAACCCGGCTGGACGATGTTGCCGACCACCAGGCCGATACCGAGCGCGACCGTCGACATCACCAGGAAGTAGAGGAGCGCGAGACCGCCGACCTTGCCGACGCTGGCGGCCTGCCGGACCGAGCCGATGCCGAGTACCAGCGTGCAGAAGATGATCGGGCTGATGAGCATCTTGATCAGGTTCACGAACCCGGTGCCGAGCGGTTTCAGCTCGACCGCGAAGTCCGGGAAGAGGAAGCCGACACCGATGCCGAGCAGGACGGCGACGATGACGGCGATGTAGAGGAAATGGGTCCGGTCGTTGCGGACCGGGGTCGGTCGCGGTTCGGTCGGGCTCGACATGGTGGGACTCCCTGTATCGGCCGGCGGGCAATGGAGGAGGGGCCGGATGCTGCTTGGGTAACTGTGACGTGACGCACAGGAGAAGTGCGCGTTTCGTTCATATCGTTCTCGGTGCAGACTGTCCGCATGCGTCGCCGGCCGTGGGAACTGCGCCGCCAGGTTCTCTGGCTGCAGACGGTCACGGTCGCGATCCTGATCCTGATGGTGGCGATCACCATGGTCAGCCGCTCCCGCGCCCAGGCCGAGCGGGATGCGGCGGCTGCAGGCGTCGCGCCACCCGGCTGGTGGGAGCTGATCCGGCTCGACCTGCGCTCGATGCTCGGCGTCGCCAGCCTCATGCTCGGGGTCGCGATCGCCGGCAACGCGCTCGTCACCTGGCGGGTCCGCCGGGCCACCCGCGGCATGGGCACCCAGTCGCTGGCCCGGATGCTCGACTTCTACGAAGGCGTGCTGCACGCCGCCCGCGAAGGCCTGATCCTGCTGGACGCCGACGGCCGCGTCCAGCTCGCCAATGACGAAGCCCTGGAGCTACTCGGCCTGAGCGAGGTCATCCCGGGTACGCCGATCGAGGACCTGCATCTGCCCTCCACGCTCGCGGAGTTGCTGCGCGCGGGTAGAACGGCGTACGACGAACTCCACCTCGGAGTGCAGGGCGTGGTGGTCGTGAACCAGCAACCGTCACGCTCGGGCCGCATCGTGACGCTGCGAGACCACACCGAGCTGCAGCGGCTGCTCGGTGAGCTGGATGCGGTGAGAAGTCTGGCCGAATCCCTGCAGGCGCAGAACCACGAGGCGTCCAACCGGCTGCACACCGTGGTCAGCCTGATCGAGATCGGCAGGCCGGAGCGAGCCCGCGAGTTCGCGGTGTCCGAGCTGCAGTTCGCACAGGCGATGACGGATCGGGTGGTCGGTACGGTCGGCGATCCTGTGCTCGCGTCGCTGCTGCTCGCCAAGCTCGCACAGGCGCAGGAACGCGGTGTGGTGCTGACGCTGGAGCTCGGCCAGGAGCCGCTGAACACGCGGTTGCCCGCGCAGGATGTGGTCACGGTCGTCGGAAACCTGCTGGACAACGCGATCGAGGCCGCGCGGGGTGGTCCCGCTCCACGCCGGGTCGAGCTGCGGGCCGGTACGACGCGCGACGCGATCGACCTGATCGTCACGAACACCGGTGCGGAGCTGGGTGCGACCGAGCTGGCGCACATGTTCGACCGGGGCTGGACGACGAAGGCGGAGCCGGGACACGGACTCGGCCTCGTGCTGGTGCGCAGCACGGTCGAGCGCTGGCAGGGCACGCTGATGGTCGACCCGGACTCCGAGCTGGACGACGTACCGGCGCTGACTGTCCGGGTCCGGCTGCCGCGGGCGATGAGCGCCAGTGCCTGACCTGCGTGTCCTCGTCGTCGAGGACGACCCGGTCGCCGCGGAGGCCCATCGGACGTACGTCGATCGCCTGGAGGGCTTCACCTGCATCGGCGTCGCCGGTACGGCGGCTCGTGCGCTGCAGGTCCTGGCCCGTGGCGAGATCGACCTGGTGCTGCTGGACATGAACCTGCCCGACGGGCATGGACTCGACGTGGTCCGCCGACTGCGGGCCCTGGGCAACCAGATCGACGTGGTCGCGGTGACGTCGGCGCGCGAAGTCGCTGCGGTACAGGCCGCGGCACGGATCGGCGTCGTGCAATATGTGCTGAAACCCTTTGCCTACGAGACTCTGCGGGACCGGCTGACGGCGTACGCACGGCAGCGGCGAGCGGCCGAGGCCGGGCAGGTGGTCGCAGATCAGGACGAGGTCGACCGGTTGTTGCACCCAGCAACCGTCTCGTCGGTGCCGAAGGGTCTGGCCGGTTCGGTGCTGGATCGCGTCGTACAACTGCTCGGCAACCGGGAGGGATGGACGGCCGAGGAGGTCGCGACGTCGCTCGGCACCTCCCGGATCACCGCACGCCGCTACCTCGAGCACCTCGCCGACCAGGGACAGGCGCTCCGCACCCAGCGGTACGACGGCCGCAGCGGACGCCCGAAGGTCGAGTACTCCTGGGTCGCCGAGAGCTGACCCCAGTGTGCCCCGCACCCCGCCCCTCCGCCCGCTCTGGTGGGCTGACCCATCCGCGTGTGGGTTGGCCAACCGCACGCGATGGGCCAACCCGCAGTCTCGTGGGTCAACCCACCAGACCACGGCGCAGAAAGGTCCGGGGAGCGGCGCGGGGCGGCTGCGGAGGTGTGCGGGTTAGGAGCGGACCAGCGTGGCCCAGAGGTGGGGCTGGAGGGCCTGGCCCTCGGCGGCCATGTCGTAGGCCCAGAGCAGCTCGCCCTTGACCAGGCCGTAGAGGCGGTGGCCGGCGGTGACTTCCTTGGCGCTCACGGTCCGGGCGATGACGTCGGTCTGCAATTCGATCTTCGCGCCGTCGATGTCGCCGTACCAGATCTCGGCGAAGCCGGTCGGGTGGGCCAGGATGACCTCGACCTTGTTGTCCGGCTGCGGCCGCCAGAAGCCGGTCTCGACCGCCAGCGGGCGCTCCTTCGTGCCGTCCTCGCCGACCACGTAGGTCTGGCTGACGTAGTGCAGGTACGGCTTGCCGTTGTGGCTGAAGTCGATCTGCTGCCCGAACTCGAACTTCTCGATCGTCGGGTAGTCGCCGTGGCCGCGGCCTTCCCAGCGACCGAGCAGCCACGCGAGTGGGATCAGGTCGGGGTGCAGGTCCTGCGGGATCTCGAACGCCATCAGATCACTCAGTTCGCGCTGCGGCCGCGGTACAGCCGGTAGACGACGAAGGCCGAGAACCAGCCCATGAACACAACGACCAGGACCAGCAGCGTGGTGAAGATGACGTGCAACACGTCGGCCAGTCTAGGGGATACCGGCCCGGAAGCTTCGGTTACCGTGGCGTGATGTCTCGCACCCTGGTGATCAAGCTGACCGCAGGCGCCGAAGAGGCCGAACGCGCGAACCAGGCGTTCACCGTCGCCGCCACCGCCGTGGCCGCCGGAGCCACCGTCTCCCTATGGCTGACCGGCGACGCCGTCTGGTTCGCCGTCCCCGGGCGCGCCGAGACCTTCGAACTTCCGCACGCGGCGCCGCTGGCGGACCTGGTCGGCGCGGTTCTGGAGGGCGGGCAACTCACGGTCTGCACCCAGTGCGCGAAGCGCCGCGACCTCACCGAGGCCGACCTGCTCCCCGGCACCCGGATCGCCGGCGCCCCGGCGTTCACCGAGGAGATCCTCACCGACGGGACGCAGGCGATCGTCTACTGACGGTCCGGCCGTTCGCAAGCAGTAACCGGTGAACGGCGTTCGAGGCGGGCGATCTGCGTTGTAGTGGAAGCATGAAGCTTCCGGCGCCCCCGACGGAAAAGTCGTTCCCCTCCCCGCTGCACCATCCGCGGGTCGCGACGGTGATCGGACGCTGGCTCGGGATCGCGGTGACGATCTGCTTCCTCACCGGGCTGTTCAGCCACTTCCAGCAGGACACCCCTGGTTGGCTTCACATCCCGAGCCGGCCGGCCTCCCTGTACCGCGTGACGCAGGGGCTGCATGTCCTCAGTGGCACGATCGCCGTACCGTTGCTGCTGGCAAAGTTGTGGACCGTCTACCCCAAGCTGTTCGCCAAGCTCCCTTGGCCGCCTAGCCGACAGGCACTCGCGAGCGTCCTCGAGCGGCTGTCGATCCTGGTCCTGGTGTCCGCGATGGCACTCGAGTTGTTCATAGGATTCGTCAACACGCTGCAGTGGTATCCGTGGCCGTTTCCCTTCAAACAAACGCATTACGCGCTGGCCTGGATCATCATCGGGGCACTACTTGTCCACCTCGCGGTCAAGTTCCCGCTGATCGTCGCGCACTGGCGGCGTACGACGGACGAGGTGACCGACTCGTTGCCGCCAGCAATCACCGGACTGACCCGTCGCGGCCTGTTCCGGACCGTCGCCGGGGCGGCTGCGCTGGCCGGCATCACGTCGGTCGGGCAATCCGTGCCGACCCTCGGCCCGGTCGCGGTGCTGGCGCCTCGCAAGCCGAACGTCGGTCCGCAGGGCCTTCCGGTCAACCGTACGGCGCACGACGCGGGTGTCACCGGGATCGGACCGGACTGGCGCTTCACTATCAAGGGACCGCAGGAGCTGTCGTACACACTCGACGAGTTGCGGCAGCTGCCGCAGAGCCGGTCCGATCTGCCGATCGCATGCGTCGAAGGCTGGAGCCAGGGCGCCCGGTGGGAGGGCATCCCGATCCGCGATCTCCTGCAGCTGTGCGGTGCACCGGAGGGCTCGCGGGTCCGGGTGATTTCGATGGAGAAGGGCGGCTTCTACGCGACCAGTGAGCTCCCACCCGAGTTCGCCGGCGATCCGCTCACGCTGCTCGCGTTGCGCCTGAACGGCGGTGAGCTGGCCCTCGACCACGGCTACCCGGCCCGCATCATCGCCCCGAACCGCCCCGGCGTACTGCAGACCAAGTGGGTCCACCGCCTGGAGGTCATCGCATGAAACTCCGAGCATCCCTCGCAGCTGCCGGTATCGGCGTCGGCCTCTGGGGACTGTGGCTCCTGCTGGACGCAGTGCAGGTCCAAGCACTCATCCGGCTGCCGCTCTGGCTTGCCGGCGCGGTGCTGGCCGACGACTTCTTCCTTGTCCCGCTCACGATCGGAACCGGCTGGCTGGTGACCCGATGGTCCGCCGGTCCGGACCATCACCGCACCATCAGCACGGTCCGAACCACCTTGCTGTACGTCGGTCTGACCACACTGATCGCGCTCCCGCTGCTGCTGCGGCAGGGCAAGGGCGTCAACCCGACCGTGCTGCCGCGCAACTACCTCCGCGACTGGCTATTGCTGGAGGCAACGATCATCGTGGCCGGCGCGGTGTGGTTCGTGGTTCAGCGGTCGCGCTTCACGCTCAAGAGGTCGCGTGCCTCGTCCGGCGACATCGGCGGGCGCTGAGCCATCGTCGCGAGGGCAGCGGCGCGCTCGACCAGTTCGGCGTTGTGCGTGACCGGCTGGCCCTTCGCCAGCGTCAGCGTGTCCTCCATACCGACCCGGAGGTGACCGCCCTTCGACAAGGCGGCCAGCGCGACGTTGAGCGACGTACGCCCGATGCCTGTCGCTGACCAGGACGTGACGGCGGCGGGGAGCGCGTTGACGGCCGCCACGAGGGCATCCGTCGTACCGGGCATGCCGCCCGGGACTCCCATCACCAGGTCGCAGTGCACGCGGCCGCCGTACGGCAGGCCGAACTTGTCCAGCAGCCGGTGCAGCGCGGCCACATGCCCGAGGTCGAACAGCTCGAACTCCGGCACCACCTCGCGCTCCTGGCTCAGCTGGTAGAGCTCGGTCACGAACGGCCACGGATTCATGAACACGTCGTCACCGAAGTTGACGGTGCCCATCGTCAGCGAGCAGGAGTCGGGGCCGGCGTCGAGCACCCGGAGCCGGTGGTCGTACGGATCCGTCACCGCGCCGCCGGTCGACAGCTGCACGATCAGCCCGGTGTTCGCCCGGATCGCGGCGACCGCGTCGGTCAGGCGGCCGAGCTCGAGCGTCGGCCGGTGCTCACCGTCGCGGATGTGCAGGTGGATCATCGCCGCCCCGGCGGCTTCACACCGCTTCGCCGTCTCCACCAGTTCGTCGAGCGTGGTCGGCAGGGCCGGGCAGTCCGCCTTCGCGGTCTCGGCACCGGTCGGGGCAACGGTGATCAGAGTGGACGCCATGACCGGACCATATCCCGCAGGGCAGGATGGTTCCATGAGAGCTGTAGTACAGCGGGTGAGCCAGGCGTCGGTGACCGTCGACGGCGAAGTAATCGGAGCGATCGAGGGCCCGGGGCTTGTGGTCCTGCTCGGCGTCACACATGACGACACCGAGGAGAAGGCGAAGGCACTCGCCACCAAGATCTGGACCCTGCGCATCCTCCGCGACGAGCGGTCCGCGTCCGACGAGCAGGCACCGATCCTCGCGATCAGCCAGTTCACCCTGTACGCCGACACCCGCAAGGGCCGCCGCCCGTCGTGGAGCGCCGCCGCCCCAGGCCCGGTCTCCGAACCCCTGTACGACGCCTTCTGCGCGGCCCTGGAGTCACTCGGAGCCAAGGTCGAACGCGGCAGGTTCGGCGCCCACATGGACGTCGCCCTCGTCAACGACGGCCCCGTCACCCTCATCCTCGACGTCTGACACCCGTGACCGCCCCACGCGCCGTTGCTCGGCGGCTCCCGCAGGAGCCGGGCGTGTACCGCTTCCGCGACGACGCCGGCAAGGTTCTGTACATCGGCCGCGCGGTCAACCTCCGCCGCCGGGTGCAGTCGTACTGGACCCACCTCGGCGACCGGCCGCGGCTGGCCCGGATGGTCAACCGGATCGCGCGGATCGAGAGCGTGTGGTGCGACTCGGCGCACGAGGCGGCCTGGCTGGAGCGCAACCTGCTGGAGCACTCCAAGCCGCGCTGGAACCGCACGGAGGGCGGGGCCGAGGTCGTCGGCTACATCCGCTTCGACGACGGACCCCAGCGGCCGGGGCTGCGGTTCACGCACACCGTCAGCCCGGCGGCGCCGCACTTCGGTCCGTACCTGGGCGGATTGCGCGTACGGCAGGCGATCTCGGCGCTTCAGCGGGTACTGCCGTTGCAGTACACGGCGGACTCCAACGGATCGGTCCGTGAGTTCGCTGAGTTGTTCGGCATCGGGCCGGATGACCGCGAGGCACTGGCCCGGACGGCGTGCGCCGTACTCGAGCGTGATCCGGCCGCGGTGACAGCGTTGCGCGCCGAGCTCGTCCGTCGCCGGGATCGGGCCGCGGCCGGGCTCCGGTTCGAGTTCGCGGCCAAACTGCAGGACGAGCTCGCGGCGTTCGAGTGGATCGTCGCGGAGCAGAAGGTGTCCCGGCTCGAGCCGCAGGATGTCGACGTCCACGGCTGGTCGGACGGTGTGCTGGTGCGGTTCCGGATGCTCGGTGGGCGGATGCAGACCTGGACGCAGCAGGCGGTGACGGAGACGACCGCCCGCGACCGGGTGGAGGCTACGCCGGTTGCCTGGCGAACGTTCGCGCAACGCAACGCGGACCTCGCGGCGCGGTTGCGGCGGGAATAGCACCAGCCCCGGACCTGGATCGTGAGATCCGGGCCCGGGGCCGGGTGGGTGCTGTTCTGGGTCGGTGAGGTTCGACTCAGAAAGGTGCGTCGAGCTGGATCAGCTGACGACGCCGGCGGCCGAGTGGCCGACGACGACCTTGGTGTTCAGGCTGTAGACGTCGATCACCAGGGCGTTCACGGAGATGTACCGCTGCTGCCGCAGGACCTGGTTGAAGGTCAGCCGGGCGACACCCGGGATCTCCAGCGTCTTGTTCTCGCCGGTCGCGACCGGGTAGGTCTTGTTGCCGACCTTGATCGAGGCGATGCTCGAGGACGAGCTCACGCCGCCCTTGCCGTCCTTGGTCTTCCACGCCGACGCCGAGGACTCGATGGCGCCGATCGACAGGTTGCCGACCTTCACTCCACCGACGTGCGAGGTGAAGTTGATGTAGGACTTGTTCTCGCCGATGGCGCCGTTCTTCGTGGTGTAGACCGCACCCACGTAGGCGACCTTCGGGATGTTCAGCTCGCCGACGGCCACCTTCACCGTCTTGCCCTCAGTACCCTGGCAGGTGGTCTGAAGCGACGTCGGGCCGGAGACGGCCAGCTTGTCGGCGTTGGCCTTGGTGCCGTACGCGTCACCGATCACCAGCGCGGTGGCCGGCTTGGAGATCTCCGCGCGGGTCTTCAGCACCGCGACGTCGACACCCTCCGGGATGTACTGGTTCTTCACCGTCGCGTGCAGCACGACCGCCTGCGCGTACGAGTAGATGCCGGAGCTGGTCTTCACGCCACCGACACGGTTCAGCACGATGTAGCCCAGGCCCGGAACGGCGACCTTGGTGTTCCACTTCGGCTTGATCAGCGACGGCACCGAGAGGGCGCCGATCTTCACGCCGGCGAACGTCGTGTTGCCGGTGTAGGACAGCTGGCCCTTGGAGTACTTCGCCGTGGTGGTGGTCTTCACACCCGTCAGCGTGAGCAGGTTGCCGACCTTGATGTCGACGGCGGTCGCGTTGCTGGTGACGCCGGTCCCGCTGTTGTCGTTGAACGCGTGCGTGTCGGTCCGCACGCTGCGGGCGATCGCCTGGTTGTTCACGTTGGCCGTGGCGATGTCGTTCTTGTCGGCCTTCGTGGCGTCCGTGGTGCAACCGAACTTGCTGACCACCTGCGGGCCGCTGTTCGCCAGCCCGGATTCAACGTCGGTCCCGTACGAGTAGCCGCTGTATCCGAAAACCGGCGAGGCGGACGCAGAACCCGAAGTCAGCGCGATCGTAGAAGCCACGCCGACAACCGCCGCAACTCCGACGGCGGCGAGCTTCTTGTATCCGATGCGGGGTCGCATTGACCCCTCCTCCCTGAGTGATGACGTGACCCGAAGTGCGGGTCAGGACACAGACACAACTCAGCCGATTGCGGTAGGTGACGAGCTGACCCCGCTCCGAGACCAAACCGTTACCTGGCCGCCCGGCAGCCGAGATTTCCCGCCGTACCCGTAACTCGGGCACGATGACCGCAAAGCCCTGTACGGCGGCGGATCCGGACATGCCGAAGGGCCCGAACGCGCAAGGTCCGGGCCCTTCGGGGCTTACTTCAGGGTGGGCCACCGTCAGGTGGAGGTGGCACCATCAGTAACGATCGACGACTCAGACGGTGACGGACACCTCCGCGACCGCGCCGTACTGGGCGACCACCTGACGGTCGACCGGGTCGGCCTTCGGCGCCAGCGTGCGCAGCGTCCAGCTGCCCGGCGCCGCGAAGAACCGGAAGTGCCCGGTCGCCGACGTCGGCACCTCGGCGGTGAACTCGCCGGAGGAGTCCAGCAGCCGCACGTACGCGCCACCGACCGGCTCCTCGCCGCGCAGGACCTGGCCCTGGATGACGGCTTCCTTGTCGACGTCGACACCCTTGAGGTCGAGGCCGCCCTTCTTCGCTCCGCACATGTGTCAGGCCTTTCCGGGCTCGTCGCCCAGGGCAACGGGTACGCCGACCAGCGAACCCCACTCGGTCCAGGAACCGTCGTAGTTCTTCACGTTCGCCTGGCCGAGGATCTCGTGCAGCACGAACCAGGTGTGCGCCGAGCGCTCGCCGATCCGGCAGTACGCGATGGTGTCCTTGCCGAAGTCGACGCCCGCGTCGGCGTACAGCTTCTGCAGTTCGTCGTCGGAGCGGAAGGTGCCGTCGTCGTTGGCCGCCTTGCTCCACGGGATGCTCGCCGCGGTCGGGATGTGCCCGGCGCGCTGCGCCTGCTCCTGCGGCAGGTGGGCCGGAGCCAGCAGCCGGCCGGCGTACTCGTCGGGGCTGCGGACGTCGACCAGGTTCTTCACGCCGATGGCGTCCTTCACCTCGTCGCGGAAGGCGCGGATGTTCAGGTCCTGCGCCTTCGCGTTGTACTCGGTGGCCTCGCGCTTGACGACCTCGTCGGTCAGCTCGCGGCTGTCCAGCTCCCAGCGCTTGCGCCCGCCGTCGAGCAGCCGGGCGTCGCCGTGCCCGTACAGCTTGAAGTACCAGTACGCGTACGCCGCGAACCAGTTGTTGTTGCCGCCGTACAGCACGACCGTGTCGTCGTTCTTCACGCCGCGGTCGGACAGCAGCGCCTCGAACTGCTCCTGGCTGACGAAGTCCCGGCGGACCGGGTCCTGCAGGTCGTCCTTCCAGTCCAGCTTGATCGCGCCGGCGATGTGGCCGGCGTCGTACGCCGAGACGTCTTCGTCGACCTCGATCAAGACGACCCCGGCGTCGTTCTTGTGCTCCTCGACCCAGTCGGCCGAGACGAGCGCGGATTCCCTGCTCATGTGTGCTGCCTCTTCTCAGTTGGTAGCGGCGTTGGTGTCACGCGATGGCGTACGAATGCGGTGGATCAGCAGATAGGCCTCGCAACCGAGGCAGAGCCCGACGGCCGCGTTCACGAATGCGGCGACCAGGGCGAATCCGGTGGCGACGACGCCCAGCACCGTCGCACCGGTCAGATACCCGACCAGACCGACGACTGCGAAGACGAGGCCGACCAACTGCGCGAACCGCGGCGGAGCGGCATCCTCCAACTCCTTGGGCGGACCGAGCCGTGGCCGGATCAGCCGCTTGAACAGTTGCCCGTACGGCGATGCCTGGACGCCGAACGCGACCGAGATCGCGAACACCACGGTCTGCACCGCGAGCGGCCAGGCGCTGTTCAGTACGAGCGTCAGAGCCAGGAGCACCGTGGTGACGCCGGCCGCGAACCGGAGTCCCCGCGGGTCGACCTGGGAGTGTTTCACCGTGTGCTGTTGCGCCGTCCGATCGGACATGACGACTCCCGGAGAAGGAGTGGTTCGAGCCGGACCCGCCCGGGTCTGCGGGGAGACGACGTACGCGGAACCGTGCTCAGCGACCGGTTCCGCAGCGCTCGGGACGCCGCCTGGTCAGCGGCGACGACACAGCGACGAGCGCACCCGGCAGTTGTCCACTGCCCGGCGCTTGGTCAGCCATGTCGTGTATGCCACGGATCGAGACTACGGAAACCCGGGTGACTGTCCGACCCTGGTCCCATTGAGTGAGACAACTGATCAGATTTCGGACAGGCCTAGCTGGTCCGGACCACGTTCGTGGCGGCGACCTTGTCGTGCAGGGCCTGCTTCTTGTCGTCCCAGAGCGGCCAGAGGTAGTTGATCAGCGCGATGAAGCCGAACAGGGTGCCGATCAGCGGGATGGCGCCGAGCAAGCTGAGACCGATGATGAAGCCGTAGCGCTTCGCCACCGCCTGACCCGGCGGCAGGCCCGCGACGTCGCGCAGCCGGACCGAGATACCCAGCGCCATCTTGCCCGGCGTCGCGCCCTTCTTGGTCAGGAAGAAGTACTCGTAGGCGAAGGCAACAACCACGCCGATCAGCACAGCCGGGATCATCCACTTGTACGCCTCGGCCGGCAGAGCGGTGCTCGGCTGGGTGCTCCCCGCGGCCGCGGCGTCCATGGTGTCTTCGAGGTAGTCCCAGATCACCTGGAAGTACTGGTAGTAGAAGTAGCCGGTCAGCGGCAAACCGATGATCCCGACGATGATCGAGTCGAGGACACGGGCCCAGACGCGGCGCCACCAGCCGGACAGCGGCTGACCGTCCGGAGTCGAGGCCACCCGGAGTCCGGGGTAGCCGTAGCCGCCCTGCTGCTGCGGGTACGCGGGGTAGCCCTGCCCTTGTTGATGCGGCTGCCCGTACTGCTGGGGTTGCCCGTACTGCGGCTGCCCGTACTGCTGCGGCTGCCCGTACTGCTGGGGCTGTCCGTATTGCGCGGGCTGGCCGTACTGCGCGGGTTGGCCGTACTGCGGTTGGGTCGGCGGGCCGGACTGCCCTCCGCCGTACACCTGGCCGTGCTGGGCGGGCTGCCCGTACTGCTGACCTTGGTACGGACCGGGACCCTGCTGGCCACGGCGCTGATCAGTCCAGGCGTTGCCGTCCCAGTAGCGCTGCTGGGTCGGGTCCTGTGGGTCGTCGTACCAACCGGCTGGGTAGCTCACGGGCACAGCATTCCCTAAGAGGCGGTGCATCCGCCATCGGGTTGGCAGCTAACGGACGCCGTCTAGTGCGGCTGGCGGTCGAGCGCGGTCGCCAGCGCTGCGATCACGTCGGGTTTGCGCGGCGCACCACTGGCGCGCTTGACGACCACTCCGCTGCGGTCGAGCACCAGCGTCGTCGGGGTCCGCAGGATGTCGAGCCGCCGGACCAGGTCCAGGTGCGACTCCGCGTCGAGCTCGACATGGCGCACGCCGTCGACCATGCCCTCGACCTCGGCCAGCGTCCGCCGGGTCGCCCGGCACGGTGCACAGAACGCCGACGAGAACTGCAACAGCGTCGCCCGCTCTCCCAGTTCCGCACCGACCTCTGCCGCGGAAACCCGCTCCACGCCGTCCACTTCCCGCGTCACGACCTTCCGGAACCGCCCGTCCCACCACACCTTGGCCAGGCTGAACAGGACACCAGCGGCTACCGCCGCTACCAGTACCCACGTCCCCAGGCTCATAGCAATCCACAGTACGTCGCAGTGTTTACGCTTCAACCAGCCGTTTCACTCCTCGGACTGGACAATGGGCGGGTGGAGAACGGACTGGTGGTGCGGGCGGGGGTGGTCATTCCGGACAGCGAGTTGGGGTGGAGGTTCTCGCGGTCCAGTGGGCCGGGTGGGCAGTCGGTGAACACGACGGACAGCCGGGTGGAGCTGAGCTTCAACGTAGCGGCGACCACGGCACTGAGCGACGTACTGAAGGCGCGTGCGCTGGAACGGCTAGGGTCGCGTCTGGTCGACGGTGTGGTGACGATCGCGGCGTCGGAGTACAAGTCGCAGTGGCGGAACCGGGAGGCGGCTCGCGAGCGGCTCGTGGCGCTGATCCGGGAGGCCATCGCGCCACCGCCGAGAAAGCGGCGGCCGACCAAGCCGAGCAAGGGATCCGTCCGGCGCAGGCTCGACGACAAGAAACGGCGAGGCCAGACCAAGCGCCTCCGCGGCCGCCCGGAGGACTGAGACGGCCGCCTGGTTCAGGCCGACGCGTCAGCCGTTTCGCGGGTACTGACCGGTGGGACGACGAAGCGGTAGCCGACGTTGCGCACGGTGCCGATCAGGGACTCGTGCTCCGGGCCGAGCTTCGCGCGCAACCGTCGTACGTGCACATCGACCGTCCGGGTGCCACCGAAGTAGTCGTAGCCCCAGACCTCCTGCAGCAGTTGCTCGCGGGTGAACACCCGGCCCGGGTGCTGCGCGAGGAACTTGAACAGCTCGAACTCCTTGTAGGTGAGGTCGAGCGCCCGCCCGTTCAGCTTCGCCGTGTACGACGCCTCGTCGATCACGACATCGCCAGTACGGATGAGGCTGGAGTCGGGGTCCTCGTCGCGGGCCGCGGCGAGGCGGCCGATCACCAGCCGCAGCCGCGCCTCGATCTCGGCGGGACCGGCAGTGTCGAGCAGTACGTCGTCCGCGCCCCAGTCGGCGTTCACCGCGGTCAGACCGCCCTCGGTGACGACGAGGATCAGCGGCACCTCGATCCCGGTGGTCCGGATCAGGCGGGAGACGCCCCGGACCGCGACCAGGTCACGGCGGGCGTCGAGCAGGACGGCATCCGCGTCGGGAGCATCGACCAGCGCGGCGACCTCGGCGGGGAGGATCCGGATCTGATGCGGAAGCAGCGCGAGCGACGGCAGCACCTCCGTGGAGGCCTGCAGTGCGTTCGTCAGCAGAAGCAACGTACTCACGCTGTCTCCTTGTGCCCGGTCGTCAGGCCCCGGCGGCGTCGTTGCCGCGGACCTGAGACACACTGGGTAGCAACAGCAAGCTGACATAATAGCGGAAGAGCTATCGACCAGTGAGGCGTACTCCCAGATGCCGGAAGTGACCATCAGGTACTTCGCCGCCGCACGCAGCGCCGCCGGCGAGTCCTCCGCGACGGCCGACGCCACCTCGATCCGCGACCTGATCGGCACCGTCTCCACCGACCGGCCCGAGCTGGCCCGGGTGCTCGGCATCTGCACGTTCCTACTGGACGGCCAGCGCGCCGACCCCGGCACGCCACTGCACGCCGGCGCCCAGGTCGATGCCCTCCCACCCTTCGCCGGCGGCTGACCACCGCCCGCCGGGCTGAGCACCCTTTCGCAGACAGCTGAGCCCGCCCCCGCCGGCACTCCTCGCCAACCCCAGGCACCCGAACCCGCGGACACGAACCGGAAACCGAGGACCTCGGACAGGAACGGCGGACCTTGGACTGGAACCGCGGACACGAACCGGGGACTTGGGACAGGTCAGAACGTGTCCGAGGTCCCCAGATCCTGTCCGCGGTCCCGAGCGTTGGCGCCGGACAACGGGCTGGCGTCAGCCCGCGCCGTGGACGAGGGCGAACAGGAACCAGGGACCTCGGACAGGAACCGGGGGCCTCGGACAGGTCATAACGTGTCCGAGGCCCCCAGATCCTGTCCGCAGACCCCAGATGGTGTCCGCGGCCCGAGCGTTGATGCCGCACAACGGGCTGACGCCAGCCCGCGCCCATGGACGAGGGCGAACAGGAACCGAGGACCGCGGACAAGAACCGGGGACCGCGGACAGGAACCGCAGACCTCGACAAGAACCGGGGACGTCGGACAAGAACCGGGGGGCTCGGACAGGTCATAACGTGTCCGAGGTCCCCAGATCCTGTCCTCAGACCCCAGATGGTGTCTGCGGTCCCGAGCGTTGGTGCCGCACGCCCGGTCGTAGCCGCGAGGCTCCTTCATTCGGCGGTGGCCGGGAACTGTTCGCGGGTGGCTGGGGCTTTTACCTTCTGGGGAAGATGCTGCTACCTTGCGTACTCGGTTCTTTTCGGAAGGTGACCGATGGCGCACGTTGCTCCGACTTCGCATCGCCGTGCGACCCGAGCGTCGCATCGCGGGCATCGCAGTGACGACGGCCCGATCCAGATCACGACCTGGCTCGGGCTGACGTTCGCATTCGTCGTTGGCCTGGTGCTGACCGGGCGGTCGCATGTCGGAGTGCATGCGGCCGGGATCACGCTGCTGGTCATGCTGGTGCCGCTGACGGTCGCCGTGTTCGGCACCGCGTTCAAGCGCGGCTTCGGCTCAGGGAAGGCGGCGTTGACCACCGCCGCCTCCCTGGCCATCGTGTTGGTGAAGTTCTTCGTCTGACGTCAGGAACCGATCGAGATCCGGTCCGTCGCCACCGGCGTGTACGGGTCGTGCGCGGTCAGGTAGTTCGCGAAGGCGTCGATGTCGAGGCCGCCGAAGAACTTGCTCGTCGCGGTGGTGAAGGCCGGGAAGCCGTCACCGCCGTCGGAGAGGAAGTTGTTCGTGACGATCCGGTACGACGTCGCGTCCACCAGCGGCTGACCGGCGATCTGGATCGATCCGGCCACCACCTTCGAGCCCGCCGCGGCGGCCGGGTTCCAGGTGTAGGTGATGCCGGCGACCTGGAGCACCTTGAACTTGGCCGGCTCCGGACCGTTGACCCCGGAGAACTGCTGCTCCAGCAGGGCCTTGATCTGGGCGCCCGTCATGTCCATCGACACCAGGAAGTTGTTGAACGGCTGCACCGTGAACGCCTGTCCGAAGGTGACCTGACCACCGGTCGAGGCCAGGTCGGCCCGGATGCCGCCCGGGTTCATGAACGCCACCACCGGCGTCTTCCCGTCGGTCACCACCGACGGATCGGCCAGCTGCGCGTCCGCGATCAGGTTGCCTAGCGGTGATTCGAGCGAGTCGTCGTTCGTGCGCACCACCGACGGGGTGGTGAGGTGGCCGATCACCTTGTTCGCGATCGGGTCGACGAGCGTCTTGTACTTCGCGATCAGCTCGCTGGTCTTGCGGTCCTGCGGGACGTCCTGGGTGACGATCTGGTTGTTGGCCATCGTGTTCAGCCGGTCGACGTCACCGGTCTTGTTGTCGATGCTCAGCCGGACCTCGGTCACGAGCCGACCGAACGACGAGGCGCTGGTGACGAGCCGCGGCTGCGGCTTCGGGGCGCTGTCCATCAGCGTGCAGTTGTACGCCTGGTGGGTGTGGCCGGAGATGATCGCGTCGATCTCCGGGTCCAGTCCGGCGTTGATGTCGACGACGGGGCCGGAGATGCCCGGGCAGCTGTTGTAGGCCCGCGGGTCGGCCGGGAAGCCGCCCTCGTGCAGCAGCACGACGATCGACTCGACGCCTTGCTTCTTCAGCACCGGGACCAGCGCGTTCGCCGTCTCGATCTCGTCCTTGAAGGTCAGGCCCTCGACACCGGACTTGGTGACGATGTTCGGTGTGTTCTCCAGCGTCATGCCGATGAACCCGACCTTGCGGCCGTCCTCGAAGCTCTTGATCGTGTACGGCGCGAACAGCGTCTTCTGCGTGTTCTCGAAGAACACGTTCGCCGACAGGTACTTGAACTTCGCGCCCTTGAACGGGTGCTTGGGGTCCGGGCAGGAGTTCTGGTTGTTCTGCCCGTCGCCGTCCGGCAGGCAGCCGCCGGTCTGCATCCGGAGCAGCTCGTGCCAGCCCTCGTCGAACTCGTGGTTGCCGACCGAGGCCGCCTCCAGGCCCATCCCGCTCAGAGCCTCGATCGTGGGCTCGTCGTGGAACGCGGCCGACAACAGCGGCGAGGCACCGATCAGGTCACCCGCGGCGACCGTGACCGAATCCTGGCCCTTGGCCTCCGCGGCCGCGCGCATCTGCTTCAGGTGCGTGGCGAGGTACGCCGCCCCGCCGGCCGGCGTGCCGTTGATGTTGCCGCTCGAGCCGGTCGCCGGCTCCAGGTTGCCGTGGAAGTCGTTGATGGCGAGCAGCTGGATCTGGGTGTGCGTCGGCTCCGGTTTCGCCGTCGCCGCCTGGGTCACGGTTCCCCCCGTGGCCAAGCCGAGCACAGCGGCCGTCCCGGCGGCGACCAGCCCGAGGGCCCATCGCTTCCTCGGCCACGTCTTGTCTCGTCCTGTCAAGGCCATGTCTTCTCCGTCGTCGTTGCGATCACCTTTGATGCGCGGTGCCGCGAAATTACCCGACTCGCCGGGCCTCTGAAAGGACTTGAGCATGAACTCGTCCGGACCTTTTACGGTATTCGGGTGACTCTCGAAGCCGTACCCTCACCGTTGCCCCCGGCCACTGCCGCCGCCGTCACAGAGCTCGCCCATGCGGCGGCACAGAGCGACGGAGTGAATCCGTTGTCGGAGCGCACGCTGCTCCATCTCGACGGCGAGCACTCCGGCGACGTCCACGTCCTCGCGTACGAGGGCGAACCCGGCACCATCGAGGTCTCCGGCCTGCAGAGCGCCCGGAACCTCATCGGGTACGGCGCCTTGGCCGCCGACGGATCCGCCGAGCTGGTCGTCACCCCATCGGCACGACGCCGAGGCACTGGTACGGCGCTGCTCCGGATGCTGCTCGACCACGGTGGCGACCGGATCCGGGTCTGGGCCCACGGACGGCTGCCCGGCTCCGACGAGCTCGCCACCCGGCTGGGTCTGGAGGTCACCCGGGAGCTCTACTTCCTCCGGCGTACCCGGGCGGCACTGCCCGACCCAGTGTGGGCCGAGGGCATCGACGTACGGACGTTTGTGGAGGGACAGGACGACGCGGCCTGGCTGCAGGTGAACGCGCGGGCGTTCGCGGACCACCCGGAGCAGGGCAGCTGGACGGCAGAGGATCTGGCCGAGCGGCTGCAGCAGCCGTGGTTCGATGCGGCCGGGTTCTTCCTGGCGGTGGATGCGAAGAGCGGCGATCTGGCCGGTTTCCACTGGACGAAGGTCGAGGGCGGGGTCGGAGAGGTCTACGTGGTCGGCGTCTCCCCCGACTACCAGGGCGGAGGCTTGGGTAAGGCGCTGACGCTCCAGGGTCTCCACCATCTCCAGGAGGACCGCGGCCTCGATGCGGTCGTCCTATACGTCGACGGCACCAACACGGCAGCCCGTCGGCTCTACACGTCCCTGGGCTTCACCACTGCCGCGCTGGACGTCCAGTACGCACCGTCCGCCACCCTGTGAATGACGTCACAGCGAAGCCACCAGCTCACTTCGCGTCATGAACCGCGGCCGGACACGTCACACCATCAACCAGGAGCCGTCCGTGCCTCTTACCCCCCAGCCGGGCGGCTCCTGGCCCCCAACACCGATCAGCGGAGCGTGGCTCTGAGGTGATCGGTGAGGTGAGCGCGCGCCTCCTGGACCGCGCCGGGGACGGCGAGAAGATTCAAGAAGCCATGGGTCAGCGACGTGTGGCAGATGTGGGTGACCGCGACGCCGGCGGCCTTCAGGGCGTCGGCGTACTCGTTGCCGTCGTCACGGAGGGGATCGAAGCCGCCGGTGGCGATGTAGGTGGGGGCCAGTCCGGTGAGGTCGGGGGCCAGGATGGGCGAGACCAGTGGGTCGGGTCTGACCCCGGGGTCAGGGGTGTAGTGGTCCCGGTACCAGATGATGTCGTGCTCGGTGATGATGAAGCCCTCCGGGAACAGGTCCCGGCTGGGGCGACGATGGACGAGGTCGAGCCCTGGATACAGGAGGACCTGGAGCGCCGGACGCGAGAGGTCGCGGCTGACGCACTGCTGGGCGACCACTGCGGCCAGGTTGCCGCCGGCGCTGTCGCCGCCGACAGCGACCAGAGCGGGATCGACCCCGAGATCCTCGGCGTGGTCGACCGCCCAGGTGAAGGCCGCGATGGCGTCCTCGGCGGCCGTGGGCGCGGGCGCCTCCGGCGCCAGCCGGTAGTCGACCGAGAGGATCCGGATACCGGCGTCGTCGGCCAGCGCCCGGCACAGGCAGTCGTGGGTGTCGAGGTCGCCGACGACCCAGCCGCCACCGTGGAGGAACACGAGTAGCCCACGACCGGCGTCCCGGGGCACGTACAGGCGGGCGCCGAGCTGGCCGTCGGCACCGCGGACGGTGAGTTCGGTCACACGGTGTAGTTCTCGCGGATTCCCGGCGACCAGCTTGCACGCCGTGCGCAGATGCGCACGCGCCGTGGCCACGTTCGATTTCGTTGTGCTTGGCAACAAGCTGTCGGCGCGCAGGAGCAGCTGCACCTCGGGGTCGAGGATGTTGCCGTCGATCTGGATCGGCGCACCGGCCAGCCGCCTCCGGACAGCCGTGGGCAGCGCGTACAGCGGTTTCACCGCGTTCGCCTGAACGGCGGACACCGCGTTGCCGAGCAGCGAGTCCAGTCGTGGGTTCACAAGGCGAGACGCTAGCAACAGCAGCCGGTCCGCGGCGGTACCGGCTGGGAATCGAACATGCCCATGGCTACCTCCCGTTCACCAAAGGGTGGGATGCTGGACAACGTGGCAGGAGACTTGCTGGCGTCCCACAACCGGGAGTACGACGTCGAGCCGCCGTACGACATCACGGCGGCCGGCGACCTCCCGGAGGACCGCTTTTCCGATCGCGAGCTGAGCTGGCTCGCGTTCAACCAGCGCGTTCTCGAGCTGGCCGAGAACGACCGGATCCCGCTGCTCGAGCGGGCCAAGTTCCTGGCCATCTTCGCCAACAACCTGGACGAGTTCTACATGGTCCGGATCGCCGGTCTGAAGCGCCGCATCGCCGCCGGTGTCGCGGTCCGTGCGGCCAGCGGCCTGCTCCCGCGCGAGGTGCTCGACCGCAGCCTGGCCCGCAGCCGCGAGCTGATGGACCGGCACGCGGAGACCTGGCAGAAGGCGGTCCAGCCGGCGCTGACCGAGCAGGGCATCGACATCCTCCGCTGGGACGAGCTCGAGCACAGCGAGCGGGAGGAGATGACCCGGTTCTTCCGGGACCGCGTCTTCCCCGTGCTGACGCCGCTGGCGGTCGACCCGTCGCACCCGTTCCCGTACATCTCCGGCCTGTCGCTGAACCTGGCGGTCGTGGTCCGCAACCCCGACACCGGCGGCGACCACTTCGCCCGGGTCAAGGTGCCGCCGCTGCTGCCACGGTTCGTGCAGGTCGCCGAGGGCCGGTTCGTCCCGCTCGAGGACATCATCGCGACCCACCTGGGGCAGCTGTTCCCGGGGATGGAGGTCACCCAGCACCACACCTTCCGGGTCACCCGCAACGAGGACCTGGAGGTCGAGGAGGACGACGCCGAGAACCTGCTGGCCGCGCTCGAGAAGGAGCTGCTGCGCCGCCGGTTCGGGCCGCCGGTCCGGCTCGAGGTGGAGGAGTCGATCGATCCGCAGGTGAAGGCGCTGCTGCTGTCGGAGCTCGGCGTCACCGCTGCCGAGGTGTTCGAACTGCCCGGCCCGCTGGACCTGCGTGGCCTGTTCAACATCGCCGGTCTGGACCGGGCCGAGCTGAAGTACCCCGGCTTCGTACCGTCCACCCACCCGCACCTGGCGGAGGTGGAGACGTCCAATCCCGCGGACATGTTCGCTGCCCTGAAGCAGCGCGACGTACTGGTGCACCACCCGTACGACTCGTTCTCGACCAGCGTCCAGCGGTTCATCGAGCAGGCCGCCACCGATCCGCACGTGCTGGCGATCAAGCAAACGCTCTACCGGACGTCGGGTGACTCCCCGATCGTGGACGCGCTGATCGACGCGGCCGAGGCGGGCAAGCAGGTGCTGGTGCTGGTGGAGATCCAGGCCCGCTTCGACGAGCAGGCCAACATCAAATGGGCCCGCCAGCTCGAGCATGCCGGCTGCCACGTGGTGTACGGCGTGATCGGCCTCAAGACCCACTGCAAGCTGTCGATGGTGGTGCGCGACGAGCCGGACGGCCTGCGCCGCTACGCGCACATCGGCACGGGCAACTACCACCCCAAGACCGCCAGGCTGTACGAGGACCTCGGCCTGCTCACCAGCGACCGGGTGGTCACCGAGGACATCGCCCACCTGTTCAACCACCTGTCCGGCTTCGGCCGCAGCTCGGGCTACCGGCGGATCCTGGTCGCACCCCAATCGGTGCGGCGGGGCCTGATGGAGCGGATCGAGCGAGAGGTGCAGCACCACCTGGCCGGGCGGCCGGCGAAGGTCCGGATCAAGGTGAACAGCCTGGTCGACGAAGCTCTCTGCGACGCGCTGTACCGGGCGTCGCAGGCCGGCGTACCCGTGGAGTTGTGGATCCGTGGCATCTGCACACTCAGGCCCGGCATCCCCGGCCTGTCCGAGAACATCCAGGTGCGCAGCATCCTGGGCCGGTTCCTCGAGCACAGCCGGGTCTTCTACTTCGAGAACGGTGGTGAACCGGAGGTGTGGATCGGCTCGGCCGACCTGATGCACCGAAACCTGGATCGACGGGTCGAGGTGCTGGTCCAGCTGAAGCAGCCGGACCACATCACCGAGCTCGACGAGCTCTTCGACCTCGCGCTCGACGAGGGCACCCAGTCGTGGTGGCTGCAGGCCGACGACACCTGGCAGGCGAAACTGACCGGACCGGACGGAGAACCGTTGCGCGACCTGCAGGAAAGACTCATCGCCACGCGTGGCCGACGCAGAACCGCTGACCCGATTACCTAGGCTGGAATCATGAGCAACCCGGCGACCGTCATCGCCGCGGGTGGTGTCGTGTGGCGTGAGCGCCGCGACACCCGGCAGGTGCTGCTGGTGCACCGTCCCCGGTACGACGACTGGTCCCTGCCCAAGGGAAAACTGAACGAGCACGAGCACGTACTGAGTGCGGCCCGCCGCGAGATCGAGGAGGAGACCGGACTCCGGGTCGTGCTGGGCCCACCGGTCGGCGTGCAGCGCTACCCGGTCCGCAAGAACGGCGGGACCGTGCCGAAGCTGGTGCACTACTGGTCCGCCACACCCGTCGACGACGGCGACTTCCGCCCCAACGACGAGGTGGACGAGATCGCCTGGCTCCCGGTGGACAAGGCCCGCACCAAGCTCAGCTACCCGCGGGACGTGGACATCCTGGACAACCTCGACCGGGTGATCCCGGTCGTCGCCACCGTCGTCCTGGTGCGCCACGCCTCTGCGGTGAAGCGCAAGGAATGGGACGGCAAGGACACCAACAGACCGCTCAACGACACCGGTACGGCGGTTGCCGAGCGACTGGTCGACGTACTGGCTGCCGTGGGAGTGGACCGGGTGATCAGCAGCGACGCGGAGCGGTGCGCCGCGACCCTCACGCCGTACGCCGCCTCGATCGACCGGCACATGCACCTGTGGCCGGAGATCTCCGAGCGTGGGTACGACGCCGACCCGGGAGCGATCCGCGGATTGGCCGATCGGGCCTGGAGAGAGGGCAAGGTGACCGCCATCTGTTCGCACCGGCCGGTGCTGCCGGCGTTGGCCCGGGAGCTGGGGCTGAGGGTGGGCAAGTTCTCCCCCGGCGCCTTCGTGGTGGCGCACCAGCTGGCCGACGGGCGGCTGGTGCACGAACGCTTCAGCGCCCCCTGAAGGTGATCGTTGACACACCCCGGGCACGGCTCGGTGACGATCCAGGCACAGCCGCTGGGGCACCGGGGTGACACTGGTAGTGACGGGTATGTTCCTACCGAGGAACCGGCGCCCCACCGGGTGCCGGCCTGAGGAGAGGTTCGGGCGCACCATGACGATGATGCGAGAACTGACACTGATCGGGATCCGGATGGAATCGCCCAACCGGGCCCCGGTGATGATGCTGCGCGAGACCGAGGGCTACCGCTACCTGCCGATCTCGATCGGCTCGGTCGAGGCGACCGCGATCGCCTACGAGGAGCAGGGCCTGCGCCCGTCGCGTCCGCTCACCCACGACCTGATGCGCGACCTGATCGAGGCCTTCGGCGTCCACATCGAGGCGGTCGAGATCGTCGAGTTGCGCGACGCGGTCTTCTACGCCGAACTTGTCCTCGGCAACGGTGCCCGGGTGTCCGCGCGGCCGAGCGACTCGGTCGCCCTCGCGGTCCGGCTCGGTACGCCGATCCGTTGTACCGAACAGGTGCTCCGCGAGGCCGGCGTGGCGACGCCCGAGGAGGAGCAGGCCGAGCTCGAACGCTTCCGACAGTTCCTCGACGGCGTGGCCCCGGAGGATTTCTCGAGCTGAATCCGACGCCGGTTGTTCACCGAAGAGAATGTGCTCAGCGTCACCGAAGTGTGCGCCGCACAGCGTTCGGATCTACACAGAGTCACGGCTCTTAACGCAGTTCACCTGCTGGCCGCCTGACGGCATGCCAACCGTCGCACACGCTATGGGAATCGTTCACCGGTCGTTCACCGGCGACGGACCGGTCGGTCATCTGGTCTCCCTACCGTCTGTGGAAGTTCAGAAGTCTGATTCCCGCAGAAGGGCAACACTCTCGTGTCCGTCAATCGCCTGCTCCGCGTCGGCTCCGTCGCCGTGGCATCCCTCGGTGTGCTCGCTCTGAGCGCCTGTGGCAGTGACCCGGAGCCGTCCGGCTCCTCGAACCCGAGCAGCTCGGATTCCTCGGCCGCCGCCGACTGCCCGCAGGGCACCCTGAACGCCGAGGGTTCCTCGGCGCAGAAGAACGCCATCGACGAGGTCATCAGCAAGTACAACGAGAAGTGCGCCGACGTCACGGTGAACTACAACCCGACCGGTTCCGGTGCGGGCATCAAGCAGTTCAACGCGTCGCAGGTCGACTTCGCCGGCTCCGACTCGGCCCTCAAGCCCGACGAGATGACCGCGGCCACGAAGCGCTGCGCGAACAACGCGGCCGTCGACCTGCCGATGGTCATCGGCCCGGTCGCGATCGCCTACAACGTCGAGGGCGTGGACAAGCTGGTCCTGGACGGCCCGACCGCCGCCAAGATCTTCCAGGGCACCATCAAGACCTGGAACGACCCGGCGATCGCCAAGCTGAACTCCGGCGTCACCCTGCCGTCGGCCCCGATCTCGGTGTTCTTCCGCTCCGACGAGTCCGGCACCACCGAGAACTTCGCCAAGTACCTGGCCGCCTCCGGCGCCGGTGCCTGGACCGGTGAACCGGCCAAGAAGTGGACCGGCACGGGTGCCGGCAAGGAGAAGTCCGCGGGTGTCGCCGAGGGTGTGAAGAGCACCAAGAACTCGATCACCTACGTCGAGTGGTCGTACGCCGTCGACAACAAGCTCGGCATCGCCCAGATCGACAACGGCTCGGGCACCCCGATCGAACTGTCGGCCGAGTCCGCGGGCAAGGCGCTGGCCGCCGCGAAGCCGGCCGGTACCGGCTCCGACCTGGCGCTGAAGCTGGACTACGCGACCAAGGAGGCGGGCGCCTACCCGATCATCCTGGTGACCTACGAGATCGCCTGCACCAAGGGTCTGCCGGCCGAGAAGACCGCGCTGGTGAAGAGCTTCCTGACCTACTTCGCGAGCAAGGACGGCCAGGCGTCGCTGACCGACCTGAACTACGCGCCGCTGCCGGAGGAGATCCGGACCAAGGTCGACGCGGCGATCCAGTCGATCAGCTGAGTCGGTCGATCAGCTGACGACGAGCAGCACTGATGCGAGCCCCGGCCGGTCCGAGTCATCGGAAGCGGCCGGGGCTTCGCCTCGTCGGACCCGGCAGAGCGGGTACGGCGTGATCCTCAGTCCGGACCTGACCCCACGACCAAGGCGCTTGGAGCACCATCGATGAGTAGTCCAGACGGCACGGAACCGCCCGACCGGCCGGCGGAACCCGCCGCCGTGGCAGCAACCGACGACCAGGCGGGACCGAAGCTGGACCTCGGCCCGGTCGGCCACCTCGGCGACCGGCTGTTCAGCGGCCTGGCGCACGGCTCCGGTGGCCTGGTGATCGCCATCGTCTCGTTCGTCGGCATCTTCCTGCTGGCGCTGGCGATCCCGGCCTTGGCCGACGACCAGAGCAGCTTCCTCTTCTCCCGGATCTGGGAGCCCGGCGGCGACCAGCCCCGGTTCGGCATCGCGGCGATGTTCTACACCACCGTGATCAGCTCGATCATCGCGATGATCATCGCGGTCCCGATCGCGGTCGGCGTCGCGCTGTTCGTCACGTACTACGCGCCGAAGCGGCTGGCCACGCCGGTCGCGCACGCGGTCGATCTGCTCGCCGCCGTCCCGTCGATCATCTACGGCCTGTGGGGCATCCTGTTCTTCGCGCCGATCCTGCGGCCGGTGATCGACGGCCTGGCCACCGCGCTCGGCTGGCTGCCGCTGTTCGAGAAACCCCCGGGCGACAACGTCGGCGTGGTGTTCACCGCGTCCGTCGTGCTGGCCATCATGATCCTGCCGGTCGTCACCGCGATCAGCCGGGAGATCTTCATCCAGACACCGGTGGCGCACCGCGAGGGCGCACTCGCCCTCGGCGCGACCAAGTGGGAGATGATCCGGATGGCCGTGCTGCCCTACGGCCGGTCCGGCGTGGTGAGTGCCTCGATGCTCGGCCTCGGCCGGGCGCTCGGTGAGACCGTCGCCGTACTGATCATCCTGTCGGTGCCGAACGGCAACGACCCGTGGGACCCCTCGATCTTCGCCGGCGGCGAGACGTTCGCGTCGAAGATCGCCAACAACGCCGCCGAGTTCGACTCGCCGGAGAAGACCGGTGCCTACATCGCGGCCGGCCTGGTGCTGTTCGTGGTGACCTTCCTGGTCAACTCCGCGGCCCGGATCATCGTCGCCCGCAGCGGACCGGGCGGGAAGCGGACACGGCGCAACAAGAGCGCCGGCGGAACCGCCGCGAAGGAAGGAGCCGTAGCGTGACCACGATTGCTGCCAACAAACCGGCGTACGACGGGCAGGCTCTGGACCTGACCGGGAAGTCGGGCGCGCGGGCCTTCAAGAACACTCTCGCCACCGTGCTGATCACGCTCGCCTTCGTGCTCGCCATGATCCCGCTGGTGTGGATTCTGTGGACCGTCATCAGCAAGGGCTACCACCTGCTGTTCGACGCCAGCTGGTGGAGCGAGTCGCAGCGCGGGATCACCGTCCGGCGCGAGGGAGGCGGCGCCTACCACGCGATCATGGGCACTCTGATCATGGGCCTGATCACGGCCCTGATCGCGGTCCCGATCGCCATCCTCGGCGCGATCTACCTGGTCGAGTACGGCAAGGGCACCCGGCTGGCCCGGGCGGTCAGCTTCATGATCGACATCCTCACCGGTGTCCCGTCGATCGTCGCCGCGCTGTTCGTCTACGCGGTCTGGATCACGATCTTCGGCTTCAACCGGGTCGGTTTCGCGGTGTCGCTGTCGCTGGTGCTGCTGATGTTGCCCGTCGTACTGCGTTCGACCGAGGAGATGCTGAAACTCGTCCCGGACGAGTTACGGGAGGCGTCGTACGCACTCGGCGTGCCGAAGTGGAAAACCATCCTCAAGGTCGTCGTGCCGACCGCGTTCGGCGGCATCATCACCGGCGTCATGCTCGGCCTGGCCCGGGTGATGGGTGAGACCGCTCCGCTGCTGATCCTGGTCGGCTACTCCAAGAACATCAACCTGAACCCGTTCAACGGGTTCATGGGCGCGCTGCCGACGATGATCAACCAGGACCGGACCGAGCTGGCGTTGCAGCCGGCCGCGGACCGGGTCTGGGCGGCGGCGCTCACACTGATCCTCCTTGTCCTGGCACTCAATCTGCTGGCCCGGCTGGTTGCCCGGTTCAGCGCCGTCAAGTCGAAATAGTCACGAGAGGTTCTGAGTCGATATGGCCAAGCGCATCGAGGTCAGTGGCCTCAACGTCTACTACGGCGATTTCAAGGCCGTCGAGGACGTGTCGATGACGATCGAGCCCCGCTCGGTCACCGCGTTCATCGGCCCGTCGGGCTGCGGCAAGTCCACCTACCTGCGGACCCTGAACCGGATGCACGAGGTGATCCCCGGCGCCCGGGTCGAGGGCAAGGTGCTGCTGGACCAGCAGGACCTGTACGGCTCCGGCATCGACCCCGTCGCCGTCCGCCGGGTGGTCGGCATGGTGTTCCAGCGGCCGAACCCGTTCCCGACCATGTCGATCTTCGACAACGTCGCGTCCGGGCTGAAGCTGAACGGCGTCAAGGACCGCAAGCGGCTCACCGAGACGGTGGAGAAGTCATTGCACGGCGCGAACCTGTGGAACGAGGTCAAGGACCGCCTGGACAAGCCGGGCGCGGGTCTGTCCGGTGGCCAGCAGCAGCGGCTGTGCATCGCCCGGGCGATCGCGGTCGAGCCCGAAGTGATCCTGATGGACGAGCCGTGCTCGGCGCTCGACCCGATCTCCACGCTCGCGATCGAGGACCTGATCGAGCAGCTGAAGGACCGGTACACCGTGGTCATCGTCACGCACAACATGCAGCAGGCGGCCCGGGTCTCGGACCAGACCGCGTTCTTCAACCTGGCCGCGACCGGCAAGCCCGGCCGGCTGATCGAGATGGGCGCGACCAAGCAGATCTTCTCCAACCCGACCGAGAAGGCCACCGAGGACTACATCACCGGCCGCTTCGGCTGATCCGTTCGACCCGATGGCACGGCCGTGGCGAGGGTTTCCTCGCGACGGCCGTTCGCCGTCTCACAGGCAGACGGTCCGCGCGTAGTTCACGCGAGCAAGCACATCGGCGGCCTGGTGCGCAGAGCTCACCCGGACGTGGGTCGTGTGCGTGCGGCCGCCACTCTGCACGCTGACCTGCACGAACCCGGTCGTCCTACGCTCCTTGCACAACAGGAACAACAGCCCGAGCAGACAGGCCAACGCGAAGACGATCGCCAACGCGATCGCCCAGCCCGGGATCCGCTCCTCCGTCCGCGACATGTCCATCGCCCACCAGTTCGCCCCGTGCGTGCGCAACACCCCAGCCGGGCTGACGATCCGGAACTGCTCGACGGAGATGTCGCCGATGGTCACGAGGACCGGTCCGCCGGGCAGCCGCTGCCAGGACTGCTGATTCGGGACAGGCAGTGGGAATGGCATCGGGCTCTCGGTCACCCACTCAGCGTAGGGGGCCGGGGAGCGGCGCGGGGGCGTGACCGGGAACCTGTGGAAAAGATAGCCTGCGAGGATTCCTAGACGTCTCAGAAGGGACTGCGGTGAGTACTCCGACGCCTCCCCCCGGCGATGATCAGAACGACCAGAACAGGCCGCAGGACACCCCCGACGAGAGCGGGACCGACGAGCCTGGGCAGTACGGCCAACAGCCGGGCCAGTACGGGCAGCCCGGCCAGCCCGGGCCGTACGGCCAGCAACCTGGTCAATACGGACAGCAGCAGCCGGGGCAGTTCGGCCAACAGCCAGGCCAATACGGACCGCCCGGCCAGCCCGGGCCGTACGGCCAGCAACCTGGTCAATACGGGCAACAGCAGCCGGGCCAGTACGGCCAACAGCCAGGCCAATACGGACAGCAGCAGCCTGGCCAGTACGGGCAGCCCGGCCAGCCGGGCCAGTACGGGCAGTACCCGGGCGGGGCCTACGGCTACGGCGCTCCGGCCGCGCCGCAGAACAACACCCCGCAGGTGCTCTCGATCATCGGCATCGTCTGCTGGTTCTGCTGTGGTATCGCCTCGGTCGTCCTCGGTCTGGTTGCCCAGGGCAAATTCCGTGAGCAGGGCAAGCCGGACACGCTGGCGAAGGTCGCCTGGATCGGCGGCATCGTCTCGATCGTGCTCTCGACGATCTACACCATCACGCAGTACAGCTGACGGCTCGTCGCGGGCGGCGGCGGTGGTCCGCCCGCGACGTCTCAGTTGAGGTTGCGGGCGACGCCGTACACGATCAGGATCACGGCCAGCGCCTTGGTCAGCCAGCCGAGTGTGCGCGGGCTGACCGTCAGCCGGGGCAAGCGGATCAGCCGCAGCGATTCGAGTGCCCAGGCAAGCATTTGGTAGCCGATGGCAACGCCGATGAGCGGGCCGATCACCAGCACCACCGGGTTGAAGTGCCAGGCCGCGTCCAGATCCCCACGCAGCAAGGCGGCTGCCATCCGGGTCGCGCCGCAGAACGGGCAGTTCAGCCCCGTGGTCGCATGCAGGATGCAGGGTATGCCGATCTGCTGGCCGGACAACTGGTACACGGCCGCGAGCGCGAATCCACCCACTCCGACGGCCGCCGCGCCGAGCACTCGGCGGTCCAGCGGGCGGACCGGACCGGTCGGCCGGAGTACGACGCTCAGCGAAAGACTCACCGGACAACGGTAACTCTCATCTCGTGGGATCCGTAGCCGGAGCTGAGCCGTCGGACCGTTAGCCTGCAACTCACTCCTCATCTGTATTCACTAGAAGGGATCGTCGTGAGCAATCCGACGCCACCGCCGGGTTACGGCCCGCAGGACCCCCAGCAGCCGGGTCAGTACGGCCAGCCAGGCCAGTACGGGCAGCCCGGGCAGCAGCCGGGCCAGTACGGGCAGCAACAGCCCAGCTATGGCGGCCAGCAGCCGGGCTACGGGCAACAGCCCGGCCAGTACGGTCAGCAGCCTGGCCAGTATGGGCAGCAGCAGCCCCAGCAGTACGGGCAGCAGCCGGGGTACCCGCAGTACGGCGGTCAGCCGGGCTACCCACAGCAGTACGGTCAGCCGGGCGCGTACGGCGTACCCAGCAACCTGGCGGCCTGGCCGAACCGGGTCGGCGGCTGGCTGGTCGACGTCCTGATCATCGGGGTGCCGTACGGCATCGGGGCGGCGCTTGCGAGCGGCAACAGCTCGGCGATGGCCATCCTGGCGCTGCTGTTCTACCTGGTCGGCATCGGCGTCGGGATCTGGAACATCGTGTTCCGCCAGGGCACCACCGGACAGACCCTCGGCAAGTCGGCGCTGGGCCTCAAGCTGATCGACGGGATCAGCGGCCAGCCGGTCGGGCCGGGCAAGGCGTTCCTGCGCCAGATCACCCACATCCTGGACGGCATGGCCTGCTACATCGGCTACCTGTGGCCGCTGTGGGACGAGAAGCGGCAGACGTTCGCGGACAAGATCAACAACACCTACGTCATCAAGCTCTGACGTCGTAGCGGTCATCCGGACGCCGTGGCCTGCTCAGGCCGCGGCGTTCGGCGTTCCCGGCGCCGGGCAATACGATGCCGCGGTGAGTACACCGATGCCACCGCCGTACGGGCAGGCCCACCAGGGTGGTCACCATCAGCAGGGCTACGGGCCGTACGGTCAGCAGCCGTACGGCCAGCCGCCGCCCTACGGGTATGGGCAGATGCCACCGCCGTACGGGCAGCCGCAGTACGGCTACGGCTACGGACCTCAGGTCCCGCTGGCCGACTGGGGGTCGCGGGCCGGCGCCTTCCTCATCGACTCCCTGATCAGCTCGGTGCCGATCCTGATCGGGTACGGCGTGCTCATCGCGAACATCGCGACCCGCGAGAACAACACCTACCCCGATGACGGCCCGCAGGCCTACGCGATCATCCTCTTCGTGCTCGGGATCGTCGCGAGCATCGGTCTGACCCTGTGGAACCGGGTCTTCCGCCAGGGCAGAACCGGGCGCAGCGTCGGCAAGAGCGCGCTGAACCTGCGGCTGGTCGACTCTGCGTACTTCCAGCCGGTGGGCGCCGGCAAGTCGTTCCTGCGCGAGTTCCTCAGCGGGCTGTTCAACAACGCCTGCTTCCTGAACCTGCTGTGGCCGCTGTGGGACGACCAGAAGCAGACCTGGCACGACAAGGTCATGTCGACGTACGTCCTCAAGGACTGAGGGTCAGCGCGACAGCAGGAAGCCGGCGCAGGTCACTGCCCACAGCACACTGGTGAAGCTGCCGATGATGAACCGCTCGGCGACAGCCTGGGGCGTGACCGACGCCGGCTGATCGGGACTGCGCAGCTCCGGATAGCGAGCCAGGCCCTTGATGGCCAACACGATCGCCAGTCCCTCGGGCCAGCCGGCAACCAGCGCCGCGTAGATGGCCAGGCGCTCGAGCGAACCGATCAGAGCGCCGCCGCGCAGCACCTCACCGGCCTTCTGCGTCGACTGCGCTCTCGTGTTGCCCCGGTCGACGAGAGCCAGCACAGATGTCGTCAGTGGGCCGCCACCGGTCACTGCCAGCCCGCCGGCCAGCAGGAGCAGCACGTTCCACCAGCGCTCACGCCAGCCCTCGACACCGTCGCCGGCCAGCAGCAGGACGCCGACGGTGATCAGGCAGGCCAGCATCACGCCACTGAGCACGATCTCCAGGGTCGACCCGGCCTTGGGAACCCACGCCAGAACGGCGAGGATCAGGCCGGCGGCGGTGAACGACAGGATAAGTGCCGTCACGCGGTGGCCCCAGCGTCGAGTAGCTCGGCCGCCAGCACTCGTCCACGTTGTTCCTCGGCGACTCCGGCGGCCTGGGCCCGCTGGGTCACCGCGGACTGACTGATGCCGAGCTTCACGCCGATCTCGCGCCGGGTGAGCCCTTCGGCCAGCAGGTCGGCGACAGCCCACCCGCGGTCGCTTCGCCGCCGCAGCACCGACGCCATCAGCCACAACACCGTCTCGACCTGCTCGGCGCAGCGCGCGTCGGAGCCGACCACGTTGACGTGGTGCGGGCTCGACTTGGCCCGGTTCACCGCCTCCCGCGCGAACACGAACGCGTCCCCGCTGCCGGCCCGCGTGCTGCGCGGCAGCGGCTGCGTGACCTCACCGGCTCCGAGCCCGACGTACCAGGTGTCGGCGCGCAGCAGCTCGACGATCACGTCGATCGTGGCGCGCGCCTCGGACAGCACGCCCTGCACCTCGTCGCCGGCCGTCCGCTCGAACTTGCGGAGCAAACCGGTCCGCCTCGGCCGGCGGTTCAGGATGTTCAGTAGCTCGGGTACGAGATCGGTCATGCTTCGGCTGCCCCGCTGATCTACCGTGAGAACGAAGACCACTGTGCTGCACCTCCTTCCCGACGCCGTTAAGGCTACAGTCTTATTCACGTAGAGTGAAGGAAAAAACCTGAATCGGTTCATCCGATCACTCCTCGTGATCGCCCCGCGGAACCGACGATCCCCTAATTCTCCGCTGGATCCGGGGGGCGAGGCATCTCGACTCGCCCCCCGGATCTCACCGAGCGTCAGCAGGAACCAGGACCCTCACTCCGCCAGCGGCAGGTACAGCTGCTTGTCGTGGGCTTTGAAGGTCTCCGACATTTCGGCGAAGCCGGCCTCGATCGCCTCGGTGGAGGTCAGGCCGTGTTCCTCGGCGTACGCGCGGATGTCGGCGGTGATCCGCATCGAGCAGAACTTCGGGCCGCACATCGAGCAGAAGTGCGCGGTCTTGGCAGGCTCGGCCGGCAGGGTCTCGTCGTGGAAGGACCGCGCGGTGTCAGGATCCAGCGAGAGGTTGAACTGGTCCTCCCAGCGGAACTCGAACCTTGCCTTCGACAACGTGTCGTCCCAGGCCTGCGCACCCGGGTGCCCCTTGGCCAGATCCGCCGCGTGGGCAGCGATCTTGTACGTGATCACACCGGTCTTCACGTCGTCGCGATCCGGCAGGCCGAGGTGTTCCTTCGGCGTGACGTAGCAGAGCATCGCCGTACCCAGCCAGCCGATCTGGGCCGCACCGATCGCGCTGGTGATGTGGTCGTACGCCGGTGCGACATCAGTTGCCAACGGCCCCAATGTGTAGAACGGCGCCTCGCCGCACAGCTCCTCCTCGAGCCGGACGTTCTCGGCGATCTTGTCCATCGGCACGTGCCCCGGCCCCTCGATCATCACCTGGACGTCGTGCTCCCAGGCGATCTTGGTGAGCTCGCCCAGGGTCCGCAGCTCGGCGAACTGGGCCGCGTCGTTGGCGTCGGCGATACATCCCGGTCGCAGGCCGTCGCCGAGTGAGAACGTCACGTCGTACTCGCGCAGGATCTCGCACAGCTCGGCGAAATGCGTGTACAGGAAGGACTCCTGGTGATGCGCGAGGCACCAGGCTGCCATGATCGACCCACCTCGCGACACGATCCCGGTGATCCGGCGCGCGGTCAGCGGGACGTACCGCAGCAGGACGCCGGCGTGCACGGTCATGTAGTCGACGCCCTGCTCGCACTGCTCGATCACTGTGTCGCGGTACACCTCCCACGACAGCTCGGCCGGATCGCCCTTCACCTTCTCCAGCGCCTGGTACAGCGGCACGGTCCCGATCGGCACCGGCGAGTTGCGCAGGATCCACTCCCGCGTCTCGTGGATGTTCTTGCCGGTGGACAGGTCCATCACCGTGTCCGCACCCCACCGGGTGGCCCAGACCAGCTTCTCCACTTCCTCCTCGACCGAGCTGGTCACCGCCGAGTTGCCGATGTTCGCGTTCACCTTCACCAGGAACTTCTTCCCGATGATCATCGGCTCGCTCTCCGGGTGCCGCCGGTTCGCCGGGATCACGGCCCGGCCGCGCGCGACCTCGGACCGGACGAACTCCGGGTCCATGCCCTCCCGCAGGGCGACGTACCTCATCTCCTCGGTGACGGTGCCGGCTCGCGCGTGCGCCAGCTGGGTCAGTGGCGCGCGCCCGGCGATCCAGTCCCGCCGCAGCGCGGGCAGACCGGCTTGTACGTCGATCCGCGCCGACGCGTCCGTGTACGGACCGGAGGTGTCGTACAGGTCGAGGTGTTCGCCGTTCGTGAGGTGGACGCGGCGGGCCGGGACCTCCAGCTCGCCGCGATAGATCTTCTCCGAGCCCGAGATGGGGCCGGTGGTGACAGTGGGCCGAATCGTGCTGACAGTCACTGTGCTGCTCCCTACGCCGGAATTACCCGGACAGGTTCGGCGGTCGGCGGCGCCGGACATGTGTCCAGCCGCCCTCTCAGCCCGCTACGGTGCGAGCTCCCGCGATCTCCAATTGTCACGGTCACTCTAACCTCTCGTCTTGACCGGGCCGGTAGCGTCGGGGGATGCGAGACCTCGTGTACCCGCCCGTGATCGGCTTCGCGAAGACCGCGTTCAAGGTGCTCGATCTGAAGATCCGGCTGACCGGGACAGAGAACGTGCCGCGAACCGGCGGCGCGGTGATCGCGCTGAATCACATCAGCTATGTCGACTTCATCCTGGGCGGGTTCGGCGCGGTGCCGAGCAAGCGGCTGGTCCGCTTCATGGCCAAGGACGTGCTGTTCCGCAACCGGTACTCCGGTCCGTTGATGCGCGGCATGCACCACATCGCGGTGGACCGGTC
Organism: Kribbella sp. NPDC050241; assembly: GCF_044459685.1. Lineage (NCBI taxonomy): Bacteria > Bacillati > Actinomycetota > Actinomycetes > Propionibacteriales > Kribbellaceae > Kribbella > Kribbella sp. NPDC050241. The sequence goes on along the minus strand of NZ_JBITJE010000002.1, from coordinate 753,903 downwards.
GGCAGGTACGGCGTCGTACCGGGAGGCGATCCGCTATCTGACCGACGGCGAGATCGTCGGGGTGTTCCCCGAGGCAACGATCAGCCGGTCCTTCGAGCTGAAGGAGTTCAAGTCCGGCACGGTCCGGATGGCCGCGGAGGCCGGCGTACCGGTCGTCCCGCTGATCCTGTGGGGGACGCAGCGGATGCTGACGAAGGACCATCCGCGCGACTTCTCCCGGCATCGCGCGATCGCGATCACCGTCGGCGAGCCGATGACGGTCGGCACCGACGACGACGCGGCCGAGGCGACGGCGCACCTGCGGACGACGATGGCCGGGATGCTGGACCGGACCATCCGCGACTACCCGGAGCAGCCGGCCGGCGCCTGGTGGCTGCCCGCGTCGTACGGCGGTGGTGCGCCCTCGCCCGCGGAAGCGGAACGCCTGGACCAGGAGGAGCTCGCCCGGCGGGCGGCCCGCCGCAAGTAAGCACACCGTCAGTAACGCGGACAAGACCTTGACCCCCGGGTGACCCCGAGGGTACGAAAGGCTCTTGTTGACAGTGCAGGAAACCTGGGGGGTCCCTGTGACGCCGGCCGGTCGGCGGCGGTACTCGGGTAGGCGGGGAAGGGTTGTGTTCGATTCACCGGAAGAGCTGCATCTCTTCGAACCGGGGATGCTCGCGGTGGCGCCGCATGTCGCAGAGCACATCCCGGACGCCGGCGTCTACTTCGTCGACTGGGCTATCCAGGACCTGCCGGCGGACCGCGCCCGCGAGGTCGAGTCCGCGGTGAACGGCAGGCGCTGCCAGAACGGCTGGTTCCCGCTGGAGAGCCTGGACAGCATCGGCAGCCGCGGGTACTGGCGTGGTCCGCTCACCTACCTGGCCCGGATGACGGCCGACGACACGACGATCCTGCAGGAGTGGTCGACCGACGGGCTCACCGGCGACGACCAGAGCCGGATCGAGGCGACCGTGAACCACCTGCTCTACCAGCAGGGTCACGCGGCCGCGGCGACCTGGGCCGTCGCGGTCCGCCCGCAGACCTACCTGGACGCAGCGCTGCTCGGCGACCGGCTGGCCGCCGCGTGGGAGTACAACCTCGGCTCGATCCGCTCGAAGGACGTGGCGAAGTCGGTACGGCGCTGGAACCGCTGACGTCAGTGGAACTGCGGGATGATCAGGTACAGCCCGTAGAACACGGCCGCCACCCCGACCCCGAAGATCAGGCTGACCAGGGCCACCTCACCGAGAGCACTCCAGTCGATGTGCATCGCCGTACTCCTCTCAGCCCGCCGCGGCCGTGGTGGCCGGAGTCGGCCACCCGGCCGGACAGCCGGACAGCCGGACAGCCGGACAGCCGGAGTACTTACTCCAAGATCAGATGGGCCAACCCGTAACAGAGCGCCGCGATGATGCCGGCCGCGGGAATGGTCAGCACCCACGCTGTGACGATGTTCTGCGCGACTCCCCAGCGGACCGCTGACAGCCGCTTGGTCGCACCGGCGCCGATCACCGCCGACGTGATCGTGTGCGTGGTGGAGACCGGCGCGTGCAGGCCGATCGCCATCACGTACAGCACGGTCGCGGCGACCGACTCGGCGGCGAAGCCGCGGGCCGGATCCAGGTGGATGATCCGGCGGCCCAGAGTGCGCATGATCCGCCAGCCACCGGAGTAGGTACCGAGCGAGATCGCCGTCGCGGCGGAGATCTTGACCCACAGCGGGATGCCGTCGTTCTCGTTGACGTGACCGGTGGTGAGCAGGGCCAGGAAGATGACGCCCATCGTCTTCTGCGCGTCCTGCAGGCCGTGTCCGAGCGCCACCGCCGCTGCCGACAGCGACTGCGACATCCGGAAGCCCCGGGTGACCTTGCCGGGATTGCTGTGCCGGAATATCCAGAGGATCGCCGTCATCAGCGCGAACGCGCCGAAGAAGCCGATCCCGGGCGACAGCACCATCGGAATGACGACCTTGTCGAGGATGCCCGTCCACAGCACGATGCTCGACGAGGCGACCCCGGCGCCGATCAGTCCGCCGATCAGCGCGTGCGACGAGGAACTCGGCAGGCCGAAGTACCAGGTGATCAGGTTCCAGATGATGGCGCCGATGAGTGCGGCGATGACGACCACCAGGCCGTGTGTGCCGCTCGGCGTGCTGATGATGCCCTTGCCGATCGTCTCGGCCACCTCGGTGCCGGCCAGCGCGCCGAGGAAGTTGCACGCCGCGGCCATCGCCAGCGCCACCCGCGGGGTGAGCGCGCGGGTGGAGACCGAGGTCGCGATCGCGTTGGAGGCGTCGTGGAAGCCGTTGGTGTAGTCGAAGGCCAGCGCGATGACGACGAGGATGATGACGAGCGTGAGCTCCACGCTCAGCTCTCCTTGACGGCGATCTGCTCGACGGTGTTGGCGACGTGTTCGAAGGCGTCGATCCCGGCCTCCAGCAAGTCCACCACGGTCTTGAACTTCATCACGGTCAGCGCGTCGTACTCGCCGCTGAACAGTTTGGCGATGATCCGGCGGTGCACCGCGTCACCGGTGTTCTCCAGCCGGTTGATCTCGATCCAGTACTCGGCCAGGTCCTTCATCGTCCGCAGCCGGGGCATCGTCTCGGCGGTCAGCTGCGCCATCCGCTGGAGTACCTCGATCTGCTCGGCGACCTCCTCCGGCAACTTGTCCAGGTTGAACAGGTGGACCGAGTCGACGGCCTCCTCCATGAAATCCATCACGTCGTCGAGATCGGAGGCCAGCCGGTAGATGTCCTCGCGGTCGAACGGGGTGACGAAGGTCGAGTTCACCCGGCGGATGATCGAGTGCGTGGTCTCGTCGGCCGCGTGCTCGGCGTCCTTCATCTGGGCGGCGATCTGGTGGCTCGACGACAGCCCGGTTCCGGCGGTGCTGCCGAGCAATTCGGCCAGGATCCGGGATCCGTCCACGAGGTGGTTGGCGGACTCGGTGAAAAGGTCGTAGAACGTCGGGTCGTTCGGACGCAGACGTAACGGCACTTCAAGCTCCGGATGAACGAGGGACAAACCGTGAACATGCTAGGGGGAACCTGCGGTTGACGCGGCATCCGCCCGGTCAAGGTAGCGCGTCGGAATGAACTGCCCCAAGGGGACCTGACCGGAGAGTAACCGAATCGTTTCAACGAGTGATCACGGCGTACAGGTCGAAGAGACCCACCACGAGCACCAGTCCGGCCGCGATCCGGAGCACCCGATCGTGGCCGAGGGCATGGACCGCAGCACCTCCGGTCCGCCGGTAGACGGCGCTCACCGCTGCCCAGCAGGACAGGGACAGCACCAGTACGACGATGCCGAGGCCAGTGCGGACGTCCGACGTACCGTGGCCGGAAGCAAGCAACAGGACGCCGTTCGCGATCAGGCCGAGGGCGGTCCGGCGCCAGGCGAGGAGGGTGCGCTCGGGCTGCAGCCCGGGGTCGGGTGTGCTCATCGCCACAGCGAGAAGATCAGGGCGATCAGGCCGACCACGGCGATCGTTGCCCCCAGCATCAGCGGCAGGCGGGTCAACGGGAGCGGCCCACCGCGGCGGATCGCAGCCAGGTTCTGCTGCCAGCGGCGGAAGGCGCCGGCCGTGGTGATGATACCGACAGTGACCAGAACGACACCGATGATGCGGGCGGGCCAGCGATCCGGACCGAGGTCGAGGAACTGCACCGCGGACAGACCGCCGGCGTAGCAGGCCAATGAGGTCCGCAGGTAGGCCAGATATGTGCGTTCGTTCGCCAGGGTGAAGCGGTAGTCGGGTTCGCGGTCTTCGTACTCCTCCGTCATCCGCAGGTCACCAGGCCGTACTTCTGCTTCAGTGTCAGCACACGCCTCACGCTACTGCTCACCTGCGCGGCGAAGGCCTTGTCCTGCTCGGCCTTGGTGACCAGCGCGTTCACCATGGTGGCGGTCTGCGACGCCGTGGCGTTGATCACGATGTCCCCGCCGGCCGCCACGAACCGCGTGGCGCGCTGCCCCACCGGCACCGACTTGACCTCGGCGGCCGCTCCGACGTCGTCGGTGATCACCACTCCGCCGAACCCGAGGTCCCCGCGCACCATCCCCTGGATCACGGTCCTCGAGAACACAGCACGGTTCTCCGGATCGATCTTGGCGTAGGTGACGGTGGCGATCATCACCATGTCGCTCCCCGCCCGGACGCCGTCCGCGAACGGCTTGAGGTCGGCGTCCCCGCGGACGGTCACGTTGTCGACCACTCCGGACGAGAAGTCCGTGTTGCCGCGCACCCGGCCGAGTCCCGGGAAGTGTTTGACCGACGTCATCACCCCGGCCGACCCCATGCCGCGTACGAACGCCTGGACCGGCGGCCCGACCTCGGCCGGGGTGCTGCCGTACTCACGGTCCAGACTGCCGATCGGCGCGTTCTGACTCTTGAGAGAGCTCGGTACGACGTCTGCCACCGGTGCGAGGTTGAGGTTCACACCGGCCTGCTTGAGCTGGTCGCCCCAGTGGTCCGCGTTGCTGGTGAGCTTGGAGCTGGACCAGGTGCCCTGCACGGTTGCCGACGGGATGCGGTCGAAGCCGGGGCCCTTGAGGCGCTGGATCTGTCCACCCTCCTGGTCCGCAGCGATCAGCGGCCGGACGCCCTTGACCGTGGCGGCTGTCCTGACGGCAGCCATCGCCGTACGGGTGTGGGAGAGGCTGCCACCGGTACCGAGCAGGAGTACGCCGCCGGGCTTCTCCTGCTGGACGATGGAGCGCTGGCTCGAGGTCATGCCGTTGGCGCTGATGCCGGTGAGGATCAGCTGGGCCGCCTTCTCGCTGAGCGTGAGGGCTTTGAGCTTCTGGTCGACGCAACTAGTCGGTGTTGCGGTCGGCGTGGGGGTCGGGGCTGCTGACGGCGTCGGCGTGGTGGGTGACTCGGTGGTCGTCGGCTGCGTTGTCGGCAGCGGCACCGAGGACGAGGGCGCCGTACTCGGACCCGCCGTGGGTGGAGAGTCCGTGTCGCCGCAGCCTGCGAGCAGGAGAGCCGTCAGCAGGACCAGAGCGGCTGGATGCCTCATTGTCAGCGTCGCTCCCAGGCGGCGCGGTCGACCGTGTCGCCGGAGTGCCGGGCGAGCGTCGCGCAGAGGTCGTAGAGGTGCTCGACCTGCTCCTCGCTGAGCGCGTCGAAGATCGACTTGCGGACTTCCTCCACATGACCGGGTGCCGTCTCGACCAGCTTCTGCCGGCCGAGGTCGGTGATGATCGCCACCTGACCGCGACGGTCGGACTCGATCGCCTCCCGCCGTACCCATCCGGTCTGCTCCAGCCGGTTGACCGCATGAGACAGGCGGCTGCGTGAACCAAGGGTGGCGACCGCGAGCTCACTCATCCGCAACCGGCCGTCAGGTGCGTCGGACAACCGGACCAGGATCTCGTAGTAGGTGTGCGGGATTCCGGCATCGCGTTGCAGTTGCTGCTCGATCCGGGTGTTCACCACGCGCTGGGCCGCGATGAACGCTCGCCATGCCTGCTGCTCTGTCTGGTTCAGCCACCGGGGTTCCGCCATCCCCGCAGCGTAGCCAGTACGGCTCCCTCACGCTCGTTCAGCCTGATCAGCAGTACGGCGGCCGTACAGACCAGCATGCCGATCACCGCCAGCGCACCGATCGTCTCGTCGAACATCAGGAAGGCGAACACCATCGTGGTCGGCGGCACGAGGTACAGCAGACTGCTGATACGAGTGGCACCGGACAGCTTCAGGTTCACCAGGTACAGACCCCAGCCGCCACCCGTTGCCAGCAGCACCAACCAGAAGACGGCACCGTAGAAGCCCGGCTCGGTCGGCACCGTCAGCTGGTCGGTGGTCGCGGCCAGCGCGACGAACAGCACGGTGGAAACGAGGCTCTGGATGCACAGTGCGTCGAGTGAACTGGTGCTGGGCTTGCGGCGGCGTTCCAGACACGTGCCGACAACCATGCCGAACACGCCCCCGAGTGGCACCAGGAAGAGCAGCGGTGAGAGGTGGCCGGCGTGGAGGTCATCCGCGACGACGAGAGCCACTCCGGCGAGGCCGAGGGCCAGACCGATCCACTGACGTCGATTGACGGGTTCGCTCAGCAACGGTCCGGCGACTGTGGCGATCAGGATCGGTTGCAGCGACCCGATGAGGGCAGTGACGCCCGCACTGAGGCCATGGTCGATCCCGGTGAAGATGAGGCCCAGATAGACGAACTGGGTGAGTACAGCCATCCACACCTGGGTCACCAGGTCCCGCTTGGTCACTCGCGGGCGGCGGACGGCGAGGATCACCACAGCCAACGCGCCCGCGACCACGTAGCGCCAGGCAAGCAGGTCGAAGGCGGTCGTGTACTGCGTCCCCCACCGGGCGCCGATGAACCCCGAACTCCAGAACACGACGAACCCGGCACCCGCGATCACAGTCACCGCGGGCAGACGCCGTACCGGAAGGGCCTGTGTGGTCATGGGGACACGGTAAACATACAGGTCGGTATACTGTCAGTGTGCTAGCTCAGCAGATGAGACTGCGGGTGGATCGCGGGCTGTCCGAGGAGGCCCGGCTGACGCCGGCCGGGGAGCGGATCCTGGCCGCGGCGTCGACGCTGTTCTACGAGCAGGGGATCCGGACGGTCGGCGTGGACACGATCGCCGCGGCCGCCGACGTGACCAAGAAGACGTTGTACGACCGGTTCGGGTCGAAGGATCGGCTGATCGCGGCGTACCTGGACCGACGGAACCGGGTCTGGCACGCGTTCCTCGACGAGCAGCTGGAAGCGCGCGAGCCCGGTACGCCGGAGGAGGTCATCCTGGCGCTGTTCGGGGCTCTGACCGACTGGGTGGCGGGGTCGCGGAACGGGTGCGGGTTCATCAACGCGAGCGTCGAGCTGGCCGCGCCGGACCATCCCGCGATGCCGGTGATCGTCGGGCAGAAGCAGTGGATGCGGTCCGAGTTCAAGGCACAGGCGGAGCTGGCAGGGCTTGCGGACGCGGGTGAGCTCGCGGATCGTCTGCTCCTGCTGCACGAGGGCGCGCTGGTGAGCTACCGGGTGGCGGCGATGGACAACGCGACCGAGGTGGCGAGCCGCGCGGCCGCCGACATGCTGGCCACCTGGTCGCGGATCTAGTTGTTGCCGCGTCTCATGATGGTCAGACCGACCAGGCGGGACACCACCATGGCGACGTACCCGAGTCCGGCGAGCTGCTCGAGCATCACCACCGACCTGCCCCAGGACGTGATCGGGAGGATGTCGCTCAGCCCGGTGCTGGACAGGGTGGTGAAGCTGAGGAACAGCAGCTCCATCCAGGTGCGATCACTGGCCGGGTCAACGGCTGCGGTGAAGCTACCGGGCACGAGAGCCTGCACGAACACGTACAGGTAGGCGAAACCCCAAGCCACCAAGGTGAACGTGGCACCGGTGGCGTACAGCTCGTCGGCGCTCACGTCATGGTCGGACAGCATGTAGCGGAGCAGGCTGTACGCCGCGTAGAAGTAGAAGGCGGCGTGCAGTACGCCGGAGATCGCGATCACCGGCTCGGTCGGATTGGCTGCGTCGACCAGTGACAGGGCGACGGCTGGGATGCCCAGACAGATGCTGACCCAGGTCAGCCCCGGCGTGGCCCGCACCGAGAACACCGCCAGTGCCAGTACGACGATCCCGAGGATCTCGAACGCGACCCGTCCGCCCCGGGATCCCTCCATCGCCGGGTAGACCAGCACGCCGAGCAACTGCACCACGAGCAGAACGGCGGACGGGTGCCGCCGGGCACTCCCGACCACGGTCATGTCCCGGTCTCCCCCACCTTGCGGGACTCGATGATCGCCGCGCGGCGCGCCAGCCGGTGGTGCCGCCGGATCTCCGCCTCCCGGAGCCGCCGCCGCTCCTCGTCGGTCTCGGCGATCACCTGTGGGACCTCGCGAGGCTTCCCGTGCTCGTCGACCGCGACGAACACCAGGTACGCCGAGGCGACGTGCACCTCCGGTCCGACGGCGTCCCACCGGTCCGCGGTGATCCGGACGCCGACCTCCATCGAGCTCCGGCCGGTCCAGTTGACCTGGCCGCTCAGGTGGATGACGTCACCGACCCGGACCGGGACCAGGAACACCATCTCGTCCATCGACGCGGTGACCGCGGGGCCGCCGGAGTGCCGGGCCGCGACCACGCCGGCGACCGAGTCGACCAGGGTCATGATCACGCCACCGTGCACTGTCCCCAGCAGGTTGGTGTCGTTCTGCGCCGTGATGTGCGACAACGACAACCGCGTCACCGACGTCGGCCGGGACGACGGGGTGCTGGACATGCCGACTCCTTCTGGGTGGGTCCTTCTGGCGGGTCTGCGCAGACTATCCCGGGCGGGTTGTCCACAGGTTCGAAATCACCGGCCGCGACGGGCGCCGATCCTCGTACTTTCTCTGGGCGAGGAGGTGGTCCCGATGACCATCGACACGTGTACCGACCATGCCCAAGGCAACCACTCCGACCGGCCGGATCCGGTCCTGACTCCCCTGACCCGCGGCCAGGCCGCGCGGCTGATCAGCCTCGGCCTGTCCACCGCGGCCCGACTCGGTCTCGACGTCGCGCACGAGGGCGGCGCCGCCCTCGTACCGGTCGAGCCGTCCGCATCCAGCCCGGTTCTCGGCCTGAGCAACCTGGCCCGCATCATCGCCCGGTACGACGAGGACCGCTGGCCGGCCCTGGTCGAGGAGCACTTCGTCCAACTCCAGGAGCGGCTCCGCGAAGGCCCGCCACTCCCACCGACCGATCCCCAGCGGGATCTGATCCAGCGTCTCGTCCCCCGCGACGCACTGCCCACCGAATGGACCTCCGGACGCCCCGACTTCCTTCCCGGGGTGCTGTCCGTTCCGTCGACCACGGAGGACGGCGTGGTCACCATGTACCTGGACCCCACCGACTTCGGTCTCACCTGGTCCGAGGCCGAACGACACGGCCTGACCAACCTGCGTCGCATCACCGACCACGTCGAGTACCTGACCCAGGACGACCTCCGGATCGCCGCCGTCACCGGTTCCCCGTACGCCGCCTCCCGGGCCCTGGTCCTCGACACGGTGCTCCGAGAATCCCTCCACACCGAGACCCCTTCCTACGGCGTACTGGCCGCGCTCCCCTCGCGGGACCTCCTGCTGATCCATGTCATCGATGACCTCTCGGTCATCCCCGCCCTGGGCCTGATGCTGAACCTGACCGCCCGCTCCCACAGCCACGACCCGGGCCCGCTGTCGCCCGACGTCCATTTGGTCACCCGGACCACCGGCACCCCGTGGACCTGGCATCCCGCCACCGCTCCCTCCCCCGACCACACCCCTCTCCGGCTCTCGTCGCAGCTCCAGTCGCTCACGCAGCTTCTGGCCACTCGAGAACCTCCGCCCTAACTGCCACGCCGGGACCGGTCCGGGCGTCCTCAGGGTGAGGTGAGGTGGATGCGCAGTGTTCGGCTGGGATCGGTCGCCGTGGTCGTTGCGGCTGTCGTTGGTGCCGGCGTCGTGGCCGGCTGCGGGGATGAGGCTGCAGGCGGCTTGCCGGGGATTCCGTATGGGTCGCCGGTGCCGTCCGGTAACGACCCTGCCGTGACGGCTGCCGCGGATCTGCTGAATCCGTTGCTGCTCCAGGACTTCGCCGCATCGTTCGCCGGCCTGGTGCTCGATCACGACAAGCGCGTCGTGATCGTGTACCGGAAGCCTGATGCCGCTCTCGACGTCCGGGTGCGCGAGAAGGTGAAGGGCGTCACCGTGGAACTGCGCGATGCACGGATGAGCCAGCGCGAGATGGCGGACCTGAGGGATCGGGTGATCGGTGACATCGGCTACTGGGGCGAGCGTGGCGTGTCGGTCAACAGTGCGGGGCCGAAACCGGACGGCTCAGGCGTCGAGGTGATGACGACGTCGGGCAACTCATCGGACCAGAAGAAGCTGAGAGCCCACTACCGAACCGATGCCATCCTCGTGACCCAGGGCCAACCGGTCATCGTGGCCCCGATGACCGTCCCGGCCACTCCGCTCAAGCGCCCCATTACCCCGATCACACCGCCACCCCGATAGCACTTCCACCCCGTTATCAGGCAGTGGGGGACTTGAAGTGGCCGGGCCAGTCGGAGTGGCGGATGCGGGTGATGGAGCGGACCTCGCCGAGGGTTGACCATTCGTCCTTGCCGAGGCGGGCCAACGGACGAAGGAGGTGGATGTCGGGGCGGTCGTCGACCATCACGGCCTCGTCGATGGCGAGATGGCGGACCTGACCGATCACCACGGTGGAGTCACCCAGTTCGAGGGTGGTGTGCAGCGTGCACTCGATGGCGACCGGTGACTCCGCGACGCGGGGGACAGCGACTGTGCGGGCGGGTTCGGTGGTCAGGCCGACGGCTTCGAACTCGTTGATCTCCGGCGGGAAGTTGGTGCCGGTGGCGTTGACCTGCTCGAACAGGGGTTCGGCAGCGAAGTTGACCACGAACTCGCGGGTCGCCTCGACGTTGTTCAGGCTGTCCTTGCGGCCGACCGAGGTGAACTGGACCATTGGCGGCTGCACACACGCCACGGTGAAGAACGAGTGCGGCGCCAGGTTGAGGACACCGTCGGCGGACCTGGTCGAGACCCAGGCGATCGGGCGCGGTACGACGATCGAGTTCAGCATCGCGTAGAACTCACGCCGTCCGACGGTTTCCGGATCCAGGTCGACTCGCACGCTCGCAGTACATCAAATCCGGTGGACGCCGTGGCGCACCGGCTGAAGGATCGAGACGACGGACGCCAGACCACGACGGAGGTACGTGTGGGAGATCACCACGATGAGCCTGGGATCGCCGAGGTCGGGCGACGGCACGGGATTGCCCCGGGGCAGATCGTCGAGGTCGCGGGCGGGGTGGCCAACCGCGGGTTCGTGCTCGGCGAGGAGTTGTTCCTGCGGATGTCGCGGCCGGGGTTCGAGGGCGATCTGCGCAAGGAGGCCGCGGTCGTGCCGGTCGCCCGGGCTGCGGGCGTGTTGACGCCGGCGATCGTCGAGTACGACGAGAGCCGGTCGGTCGTCGATGCGCCGTACGTCGTGATGCAGCGGGTGCACGGAGTCGAGCCGACCAATGGACCGCCGGCTGGATTGGCGGAGCAGTTGGCCCGGCTGCACGAGCACGAGCAGACCGAGATCCCCGGGCTGCCGCAGGACGACCGGGACGATCCGTGGCAGACGGTCGACCGGCTGTCGGAGCGCGGGACCATCGACCTCGGGACGGCGAAGTGGCTGAGCGACTGGTTCACCCGGTTGTCCGGCCGGTTCGACCGGAACGAGACCAAGGTGCTGATCCACGGAGATGTTGCCTCACACAACCTTCTGGCCGGTCCGGACGGTGAGCTGCGGGCGCTGATCGACTGGGGTGATGCCGCCCGGGCCCCGCGTGGCATGGACTTCGCCAAGCTGCCGCTCGAGCAGGTCGCCGCGATCCTGCCGGAGTACGTCCGCCACACGCGGTCCGACGTACGGGAGGAGGAGGTGGCTGCGGCTGCGCTGTGGTTTCACCTGGACTGGGGGCTGGGGAAGCTGACCGCCGACCCGTGGCCCGGGCAGCGGCACTGGACCGCTCCGCCCGGCAGCCGGGTGCTCGGGCTGCTGAGGTTCTTCGCCGCCGGACCGCCCGGGCCGTGGCGTGACCTGACCTGATCAAGAAGGCGGGGTTCTGGCTCTCAGTGCTGGGGTTTCTGCTGTAAAACAAGGGGTTTGCACTTGTCACGACATGCGGCAGACTGGGTTCTCGTGACTGACTACGTAGCCGCCCAGGACCGGTACGACGACCAGATGGCCTACCGCCGGACGGGACGCAGCGGCTTACAGCTGCCCGCGATCTCGCTGGGGCTGTGGCACAACTTCGGCGACGACAAGCCGTTCACCACCCAGCGTGACATCCTGCGCCGGGCGTTCGACCTCGGCGTCACGCACTTCGACCTGGCGAACAACTACGGCCCGCCCTACGGCTCGGCCGAGACCAACTTCGGTACGCACTTCGCCCGGGACTTCGCCAAGTACCGCGACGAGCTGATCCTGTCGACCAAGGCCGGTTACGACATGTGGCCGGGTCCTTACGGTCAGGGTGGCGGCTCGCGGAAGTACCTGCTCGCCTCGCTGGACCAGTCGCTGGCCCGGATGGGCGTGGACTACGTCGACATCTTCTACTCGCACCGGTTCGACCCGGACACCCCGCTCGAGGAGACGATGGGTGCGCTGGACGCCGCGGTGCGTTCGGGCAAGGCGCTGTACGCCGGCATCTCGTCGTACTCGGCGGACCGGACCCGGGAGGCGGCGCGGATCCTGCAGGAGCTGGGCACGCCGCTGCTGATCCACCAGCCGTCGTACTCGATGCTGAACCGCTGGATCGAGGAGGACCTGCTCGACGCCGTCGGTGAGCTGGGCGTCGGCGTGATCGCGTTCTCGCCGCTGGCGCAGGGCGTGCTCACCGACCGCTACCTGGACGGCGTCCCGGCCGACTCCCGCGCCGCGCAGGGCAAGTCGCTGAACCCGGACTCGCTCACCGAGGACACCCTGAAGCACGTCCGCGCGCTGAACGAGATCGCCAAGGAGCGCGGCCAGTCCGTCGCCCAGCTGGCGTTGGCCTGGACGCTGCGCGACGACCGCGTCACCAGCGCGCTGATCGGCGCCTCCAGCGTCGCCCAGCTCGAGGACAACCTGGCGACCGTCCGGAATCTGAAGTTCAGCCCGGAGGAGCTCGAGGCCATCGACGCCGACGCCGTCGAGGCTGGCATCAACCTGTGGAAGAAGAGCTCGGACAGCTAAGCCCCGCCGGGAGGTTACGGAACGGGGTCGGGTGGTTGCGGCGGCCCGGGGTTGGGCACAGGCTGGAGGAGAACCCTCCTGGAGGTGGTTGTCATGACCGCTTCGACGCTCGAACTGGCCCTGACCTACGAACATGCCCGGATCCGTGAGCTGGCTCAGCAGGCTCACCACCCGGCCGCCGCGCACCCCGAGCGCAGACATCAGACCGACTGGTTCTACGCCATTGCCGCGCAGCACCTGGCCGCCGCCGAAGACGTCCTCCTCCCGCACGTACGCCGACTCCCCGACGGGAGCAGCCTGGTCACCAGGTACGTCGGCAACGCGAAGGAGCTGGAGCGGTCACTGCGCTTCCTGAAAGGACGCCAGTACGGCGACAGCCGGGTGCAGAACCTGACCGACCTGGAGGTGTGGACGGCCGTCGACCGGCTGCTCGCCGAACACGAGCGGCTGGAGACGTCGTGCACCCAGCAGATCAGTGAGCAACTGGACGACTCGCACGTGAACACGCTGACCGAAGAGCTCCTGGAAGCCGAGGAGGTCGCGCCGACGCGGGCGCATCCGTACTCGCCGCACACCGGCATGGCGGGCCGGATGGTGCACCGCATGTGGCGATTGGCCGACAACGCCTGGGACAGCGCCGAAGGACGCGTCGTCCCGACCAAGTACCACGTGCATCCGAAACGCGATTCCGCCCTGTCCCACTACCTCTACGGCACCGCGATGCCGGAGGACCGGGAAGAGCAGCACTAGAAGCAAAGTGACCGGGCCCGGGCCCTCGGATGCCTCCGAGGGCCGGGCCCGGTCTGCCTGCTCTCACTGCGCCTGGTGGTGGGAGCCGGCGGGTCCCGCCTCCACTGCGCCTGGTGTGTGGAGATGGGTCCCAACACCCTCCCCCGCTGCGCCTGGTGTGCGGGGGAGGGCGGTCAGGGGATTACTTCAGTCCGTCGATCGCCTTCTTCGCGCCGGGGTGCAGCGGCACCGGGTCGGTCTTCTCGGCGTTGTCGAGCGTGATGTCCTTGGCCGCCGCGTTCACCGCGACCAGGGCGTCCTTGTTGTCGTACAGCACCTTGGTCACCTGCTCGGCCAGCTCGTCCTTCATGTCTGTGCGGACCAGCAGCACGTTCGGCACGATGATCGTCGCCACGTCGGCCGGCTGCTTGTACGTCGCCGCCGGGATCGGCGCCTGACTGTAGACCGGACCGTACTTGTCCTGCATCTTCGGCAGCAGGTCGACGATCGGGATCAGCTTCACGCCCTTGCCCATGCTCGTGGTCAGGTCGGTGATACCGCCGGTCGGCAGGCCACCGGACCAGACCAGTGCGTCGATCGTGCCGGACTTCATCGCGTCCACCGACTCCGGCAAGCCGAGCCGTTGCGCGGTGACGTCCTTGGCCGGGTCCAGGCCGGCCGCCTCGAGCAGCCGGCGGGCGATCACCTCGGTGCCGGAGTTCGGCGAACCGGTGGAGACCCGCTTGCCCTTCAGGTCCGCGATCGAGTTGATCCCGGCCGACGTACGGACCGCGACCTGCGTGTAGTTGTTGTAGAGCCGGGTCAGGGCGACCACGTCCTGCTTGGACTTGAAGCTGTTCTCGCCCTTCACCGCGTCAGCCGCGGTGTCGCCGAGCGAGAACGCGATGTCGTAGTTGCCGGCCACCAGGCCCTGCACGTTCTGCACCGAGGCGCCGGTCTCACTGGCGGTCGCCCGGTAGCCGGACATCTTCTGCGAGATCACCGAGGCCAGCGCGCCGCCCAACTGGTAGTACACGCCGGTCGTGTTGCCGGTGGCGATCGTCAGCCGGCCTCCGGCCGCCGTACCGGAGCCGGTCGGTTCACGCTGCCCGCCACAGGCAACCAGCGAGACGACAGCAGCGAACGCCACCGCGGCGGTGGGCAGTCGACGGAGTCTCATGAGGGGACGGGTCCTTCCTTCGGGGCGGCGGCGGCCTGGCGTTGCCGCCGGACCAGATTGATGACGACGGCAACAAGTAGCAAACCGATTCCGGCCGTGATGGTTACGGGCGCGAGGTAAAGCAGCAGCACGGCCGCCGGAACACACAGCAACCGCTCGGCCCAACTCGTGGCCACCACGATCCAGCCACCGGTCACCACCGCGAGCGCGGCGACGGCGAGCATCGACACGGCCAGCGTCCACAGCATGCCGACGAACGATCCCTGACCGAGCAGGTGTGCGCCGTTGTCGGTCAGCACGAACGCGAACGGCACCAGGAAGGCCGGCAGCGTGTACTTCCACGCCTGCCACATCGTCGGGATCACCCTGCCGCCGGTGATGGCGGACGTCGCGACCGCGGCCAGTGCGGTCGGCGGCGACACCTCGGACAGTACGGCGTAGTAGAAGATGAACATGTACGCCTCGGGCTGCGTCACCCCGAGCTGCGTCAACGCCGGCGCGATGATCACCGCGGCGATGATGAACGACGCCGTCACCGGCACCGCCAGGCCCAGGATCAGCACGGCGATCGCCGACAGCAGCACGGTGAGGGACAGTACGACGGTGTGGTTCTCGGTCAGGCCGTGCGCCGCGCTGACGATGATCTCGGCCAGGTTCAGCCCGAGTCCGGTCTGCGTGGTGACCGCGACGATGATGCCGGCGGTCGCACAGGTCGCCGCCACCGGCAGCACCGAACGGGTGCCCTGGGCAAGCGCTTTGACGAAAGGCCCGGCCGTCAGCCGGTGCTCGCGGTCCAGGAACGACAACCCGAACTGGATGATCACGGCGTAGACCACGGCCTTGAACGGCGGTACGTCGACCGCCATGAAGCCGATGATCACGAACAGCGAGAGGAAGTGGTACCCGAACCGCAGCAGCAGCCGCAGCGCCGACTGCTGCGAGATCTCGGCCGACGTGGTGCCGTGCCGGCGGGCGTCGATCTCGATCGCGAGCAGGATGCCCAGGTAGTACAGGATCGTGGGGATGACGGCGTACCCGAGCACGGTCAGGTAGGAGACCCGCAGGAACTCGGCGATGATGAACGCGGCCGCGCCCAGGGTCGGCGGCGACAGGATCGCGCCGATGCCGGCAGCGGCGAGCATTCCACCTGCCGGTTCGGGCGGGTAGCCGGCCCGACGCAGGATCGGCCAGGACACCGTGCCGAGCGACACCGCGGTCGCGGTACCGGAGCCGGACACACTGCCCAGCAGGAAGCCGGCCAAGGTGACCGTGCGGCCAGGCGCGGTCCGGCTGCGCTTGAAGGCGGCGAAGGACAAGTCGATGAAGAACTTGCCGGCCCCGGAGTAGTCGAGCACCGCGCCGTAGATGGTGAACAGCACGATGTAGCTGGCCGCGACGCCCAACGGTGTGCCGTAGAACCCGGCCGTGCCCATCGTGAACTGCGCGATGATCGCGTCGAAGTTGAAGCCCTGGTGCGCCAGCGACCACGTGTACGGCAGGTAGCCGCCGTAGTACGCATAGGCGATGAAGACCAGGCTGAACACCGGCAGCACCCAACCGGTGGTACGACGGCAGGCCTCGAGCAACAGGACGAGCAGTACGGTGCCGGCCAGGATGTCGAGAGTCGTCGGAGCCTGACGCCGTTCCAGATAACCGTCGAAGTCGATGAGCGGGTAGACGCAGACCACCAGCGCGACCACCGCCAGGATCCAGTCGGTGATCCCGGGGTCGTCGGTGGCCCGGTTCCTGAACGGGTTGAGGAACGCCGGGACCTTCCAGCCCCGGTAGCAGAGCAGCGTGATCGGCAGAACGGCTGCGAGAAAGATCACCAGGTAAAACTGCGTTCCCTGTGGTAAGGGGAAGAACACCTGCCAGAGCACGCCGACGCTGACGATCGCGCACCAGACCGAAATCACCAGGTCGAGGGCAGATCTGAGCCGCCGAGCCGGGCGTTCCTGCTCGTACTCGGCCAGTTCTTCGTCGGAGGGCGCGGTCAAGCCGGCCCCCGTACCGATACCGACAGTCATCTACCGGTTTCCTCCTGTGTTCGGAAGGCTAATGTTGCCGAACACAGCACGCAGTCGCGTGATTACGTCTTTACCAAGATCTGACACATATGAGCGTCTCCTGGCCTACGATCACCGCATGAGTGGCGCGGTACGGATTCTGCTGGTCGAGGACGATCTCGATATCGCCAATGCCCTGATACCCGCGTTGCGGCGTTACGGCCTGATGGTGACGCACGTCCGGACGGCCGCGGACGCCCTCGCGGCGGACCCCGGCGACCTGGTCCTGCTGGACCTCGGGTTGCCCGACGGGGACGGCATCAACGTGTGCCGGCAGATCCGGACGGTGTCCGACGTACCGGTGATCGCGGTCACCGCGCGCGGTGAGGCGGCCGACCGCGTTCGCGGCTTGCGCAGCGGCGCGGACGACTATGTGGTCAAACCGTTCGCGATATCCGAGCTGCTGGCCCGCATCGATGCTGTACTTCGTCGTACCGGCCTTTTGCAGCCCCGCCCCCGGGTGACCGTCGGCGACCTGACCGTGGACATCGAGGCCCGGACGGTGCAGGTCGCGGACAAGCCGATCAGCCTGACCCGCAAGGAGTTCGACGTGCTAGCTGTGCTGGCCGCCCACCACGGCCGGGTGGTGCCGCGCGAACAGGTCGCCCTGTACGCGTGGCAGTCCGTCTTCGAGGCCTCGTCGCGCACGATGGACGTGCACGTGGCGAGCCTGCGCGCCAAGCTCGGCCGGCCCGAGCTCGTGCAGACCATCCGCGGCGTCGGCTACCGCCTGGGTTCGGACTGACCGTTGCGCCGTCGACTGCTGCAGTCCCTCGTTCCGATGGTCGTCGCACTGGCGATCGTCGCCGTCGTACCGCTGGCCAACTACATCGCCACGAGTACGTCGCGCACTCTCTTCCTGTCCCGGAGCAACGACGCGGACTGGTTCGCCGCCATGGCCGAGGCGCCGCTGCAGTCCGGGGACATCGCCAACCTGCGTGAGATGGCGGTCCGCTACCAGGAGCTCTACAACACCCCGGTGTTCGTCGTCGACGTCGACTCACGCGTCGTGGCGACCTCGGTGTCCGGCGTCGACGTGGACGAGCCTGACCTCGAGGCCGCTCTGCACAGCACCCTGGCCGGCCGCCTGCCACCCGAGCCTCCGGCCCTGTGGCCGTGGCGGTCCGGCGAGATGGTGGTGGCCCGTCCGGTCGTCAACAACGGCAGCGTGCTCGGCGCAGCGGTCCTGCGGGTCCCGACCGAGGAGGCCCGCGACCAGGTGCAGCGCGGTCTGCTGCTGCTCCTCGGCGGGCTGCTGATCAGCATCGGCGCGATCATCATCGGCATCGTCCGGCCGATCACCCGCTGGGTGCTGCGGCCGCTCGGCGACCTGGACAACGCCACCCACCAGATCACCCGCGGCGCCCTGGACACCCGGGTGTCCACCGACGGACGCGCACCGGAGCTGCGCCGCCTCGGCGACAGCTTCAACTCGATGGCGCTCAGCCTGCACCAGGCCCGCCAGCGTGAGCGAGAGTTCGTCGCCGACGCCTCGCACCAGCTCCGGACGCCGCTGACCTCGGCGCGGATCCACATCGAGGGCCTGTCCCGGCTGTCGCCGACCGCGCGGTTCGCGCTCAGCGACATCGACCGGCTCGGCCGGATCGTCCAGCGGCTGTCCCGGCTGGCCGGCTCGGACCGCCCCGGAGCCGATGCCGAGGGCAACGAAGAGCCGCTGGACCTGGCCCAGTCGGTGAAGGAGCGGCTGGTCGGCTGGAAGGCCGTGTACGCCGCCGACGACATGGAACTGATCATCGGCGAGATGGTGCCGGGCGGTGTGGGCCCGGAGCTCGAGGTCGACGACATCCTCGACGTACTGCTCGACAACGCCTCCAAGTACGGCGCTCCGCCGGTCGAGGTGTCGGTGACGCGGGACGGCACCGAAGTGGTGCTGTCGGTCCGCGACCACGGGCTCGGCCTCGGTTCGCGGGACCTGAAGAAGGTCGGCGAGCGGTTCTGGCGCAGTGCGCACCACCGGGAGATGCCGGGCACCGGCCTGGGGCTGGCGATCGTCCGCTCCGAAGCGGCCCGGGTCGGCGGCCGCGTCGTCGCCCGTCCGCCGATCGGCGGCGGTCTGGTGATCGAGGTACGCGTCCCGCTGATCGACGACTACGACGCCTAAGAGGTCGTACGGCGTACGCCCTGCTCAGATGTGGTTCTCGCGGTACCAGCGCTCGGCGGCCGGGTGCAGCGGGATCGGCATCGTCGCGATCGCCGAGCGCGGGTCGAGTGCGCCGGCCTCCGGATGTGCCGCCATCAGGTCGTTCTGGCGGCGGAACAAGGTGTTCACCGTCCACCAGGCCCACGAGTCCGACAGGTTCGGCTTGGCCACGATGTAGTTCGGGATCGCCAGCGTCGGAACCGAGCTGGCCAGCTTGTACGCCGACGGCGGGATCGCGGACACCACGTAGCCGCCGAACTCCTTGAGCGCGATCGTCTGGGCGACGTTGCCGATGTCGAGCAGGCGGAAGCCGATCGAGTCCTGCAGCTTGCCGATCGGCTCGGTCGGCACGCCGCCGCTCCAGATCAGCGCGTCGATGCCGCCCCTCGCCTTGGGGTTGTTGGCCTTGGCCTCCAGCGCCTTGACCGAGTCCTCCAGGCTGAGGAACCGCTTCGTCACCTTCACGCCGGCGGTGTTGAGGATCAGGTCGGCGACGATCCTGGTGCCGGACGTCTGCTGGCCGACACTGACCACCTTGCCCTCGAGGGCCTTCAGCTCCTGGCCCTTGAAGGCCATCGGCACGACCACGTGCACGTAGTTGTCGTAGGCCCGGGCCAGCGCGCTGAACCTCAGCTTCCCGGAGGCGAACACCCCGGTCGCCTCGTACGCCGCCAGCGCGGTGTCCGACGTACAGAAACCGATGTCGGCCTTCTGGCTGGACACCTTGATCAGGTTGTCGACCGAACCGCCGGTGACCAGTGGCTGCAGAGTGACGCCGGTGACCTCGCTGATCAGCTTGGACAGGTCGATGCCGAACTGGTTGTAGACGCCGCCCGTGTTGCCGGTCGCGAAGATGCCCGGCCCGTCCGGTGCCGGCTCGTCGGAGCGGCCGCGGGAACATCCGGGCACTGCCATCGCAGCGACCGCCGCGGCCCCCAGACCGAGCAGGCTGCGCCGGGTCATTCCGTCGGGTCTGAGGAGGCTGTTCCTGTCGGGGGTGAACAGGCGGGGGCGATCCATGCAGGACAACCTAGACAACATCCGGCTCTCCGGGTAGTTACGTACCCTGCCCGCAACCGAACCGCTACCCGCAGGTACTGCGATGAACTGCGTCTGGACGGGTACGGGGTGGGTGTGACAGCGTTGTCATGCAGCGGTCGCGCGGATCGCATGAGCAGCCCATTCAGACCTGGCCGGAGGATGATTTCGTGCACGACGACCGTCAACTCATCGAGGAGCGGCTCCAGCGCGCCCTGCGGGAGCGGATCCGCCCCGCGATCTACGGTGCCTCCGTCCCGCTGGACATCGAGGTGTGGCACGCCCCCGGTGAGCCGGTGTCCCCCGCCGAGGCACTCGCCCAGACCTACGAGCCGGCCGCGATCGGGCTGCCGTGGGGTGCGGCCTGGGGCACCGCGTGGTTCAAGTTCAGCGGCCAGGTCCCGGCCGAGTGGGCCGGCAGCGAGATCGAGGCCGTCATCGACCTCGGCTTCAGCGGCGGCCCCGGGTTCTCCGCGGAGGGCCTGGTCCACACCACGTCCGGCGTACCGCTGAAGGGCCTGCACCCGCGGCAGACCTACGCCCCGCTGTCGATCCTCGGCCCCGACGGCACGCCGGCGCACGCGGGCGACCGGATCGAGTTCTACGTCGAGGCGGCCGCGAACCCCGAGGTCCTCGGGTCGAACGCGTTCGCACCGACCGACGTCGGCGGCAAGCCCGAGCCGGGCGGTACGCCGATCTACCGGCTGGCCCGTGCCGACGTCGCCGTCTTCAACGCCGAGGTCTGGGACCTGATCCTCGACCTGGAGGCGCTGGACGGCCTGCAGCAGCAGCTGTCCGTGCAGGAGCCGCGCCGCCGGGAGATCCTGCGGGCGCTGAGCCGCGCGATGGACGCCCTGGACTACGAGAACGTCGCCGCCACCGCCGCGGACGCCCGCGCGCAGCTGACCGACGTACTCAGCCGGCCGGCCCACGCCAGCGCACACCAGCTGTCCGCGGTCGGCCATGCGCACATCGACTCCGCCTGGCTCTGGCCGCTGCGGGAGACCCGCCGCAAGGTGGCCCGGACGGTGTCCAACGTCGCCACGCTGGCGCAGGAGTACCCGGAGCTCGTCTTCGCGTTCTCGCAGGCCCAGCAGCACGCGTGGGTGAAGGAGAACTACCCGGAGGTGTGGGAGCGGCTGAAGAAGGCCGTTGCCGACGGCACCATCGTTCCGGTCGGCGGCATGTGGGTCGAGTCCGATACCAACCTGCCCGGCAGTGAGGCGCTGGCCCGGCAGTTCGTGCACGGCAAGAAGTTCTTCCTGGACGAGTACGGGATCGACACCCAGGAGGTCTGGCTGCCGGACTCGTTCGGCTACACCGCGGCCCTGCCGCAACTGGTGAAGCTGTCCGGGTCGAAGTGGTTCCTGACCCAGAAGATCTCCTGGAACAAGGAGAACAAGTTCCCGCACCACACCTTCTGGTGGGAGGGCCTGGACGGGACCCGGGTGTTCACCCACTTCCCGCCGATCGACACCTATAACTCCGACCTGTCCGGCCGGGAGCTCGCGCACGCCCAGCGCAACTTCGCCGAGAACGGCGCGGCAACGCGTTCGCTCGTCCCGTTCGGGTACGGCGACGGCGGTGGCGGCCCAACCCGCGAGTTCGTCGCGACCGCGCGCCGGGTGGCGAACCTGGAGTCCTCGCCGCGGGTGACGATCGAGTCCCCGACCGAGTTCTTCACCGCCGCCGAGGAGGAGTACCACGACCACGCGCCGGTCTGGTCCGGTGAGCTCTACCTGGAGATCCACCGGGCGACGTACACCTCGCAGGCCAAGACCAAGCAGGGCAACCGGCGCAGCGAGCACCTGCTCCGCGAGGCCGAGCTGTGGTCCGCCGCGGCTGTGGTCGCTGGCAAGCTGGACGCGTACCCGTACGAGGACCTGGACCGGATCTGGAAGGCCGTGCTGCTGAACCAGTTCCACGACATCCTGCCCGGCAGCTCGATCTCCTGGGTGCACCGCGAAGCCGAGGAGACGTACGCTCGGTTGGCTTCCGAACTCGAGGCGATCATCGCGACGGCCCAGCAGGCGCTGGCCGGTTCCGGCGACTCCCAGATCGTCTTCAACGCCGCTCCGCACGGGCGCAACGGCATCGCCGGGCTCGGCGCTGGTGTCGCGGCCGGCGAAGGCCAGGCCGTGTCGGTGCAGGACGGCGTACTGGACAACGGGCTGATCCGGGTCACGATCGACGACCGCGGTCTGATCACCTCGCTGTACGACGTCGAGGCCGGCCGCGAGGTGATCGCGCCGGGTGCCGTGGGCAACCTTCTGCAGCTGCACGTGGACACCCCGAACAACTGGGACGCCTGGGACGTGGACTCGTTCTACAAGAACAACGTCCGCGACGTGACCGAGGTGGACAGTGTCGACTTCAGCACCGACTCCGGCGTCGCGACGGTCGTCGTGAAGCGCTCGTTCGGCCGGTCGACGGTCAACCAGACACTGCGCCTGCGGCCCGGCACGAAGCGGGTCGACATCGAGACCACGATGGACTGGCACGAGGCGGAGAAGTTCCTGAAGGCGGCGTACCCGGTCGACGTGCACGCCGACCGGTCCGCGTCCGAGACGCAGTTCGGGCACATCTTCCGGCCGACCCACCAGAACACCTCGTGGGACGCGGCGAAGTTCGAGATCGCGGCGCACCGCTGGGTGCACGTCGGCGAGCCGGGGTACGGCGTTGCCGTCGTCAACGACTCGACGTACGGCCACGACATCAACCGGACCGCACGCGAGGACGGTGGCACGACCACCACGATCCGGACGTCGCTGATCCGCGCACCACGGTTCCCCGACCCGCAGACCGACCAGGGCGTACACACCGTCAACCACGCGCTGGTGGTCGGTGCCGGGATCCCGGAGGCGATCGAGGAGGGCTACCGGATCAACCTGCCCGAGCGGGTCGTCACGGGTGCCGACGGCGCCGAGCCGATCGTTGCCGTCGACAACGGCAACGTGATCGTCGAGTCGCTCAAGCTGGCCGACGACCGCTCCGGCGACGTCGTCGTCCGCCTCTACGAGTCCTCCGGTGGCCGCTCCCGCGCCACCGTCACGCCGTCGTTCGGCGCGGCGTCGGTGACCGAGGTCGACCTCCTCGAACGCCACCTGGCCGACCGGGACCTGCAGGACAACGGAGTCACCTTCGAACTCCGCCCGTTCCAGATCCTCACCCTTCGCTTCACCCGCTCCTGACCCCCCACCTCGCGCCCGGCGCCGCGACAGCGGCGCCGGGCACTTGTGGTCAGGAACTGGCGCTGGCGTACGACCGCAGACCGCGCCGCCACAGCAGCCGGACGAGCGTCAACGCCAGCACGGCGAGCCCGACGCCACCTCCGACCGGCCACCACCCGAGATCTCCACCCAGGGCCTGGACCGGGAACGTCGAGGCGAACGCGACCGGGAACACAAAGGTCAGGAATCCACGCACCGGCACCGGGAAGAACACCAACGGATACCGCCCGGCCTCGACCAGGTTGAGGTAGATGCTCCCGATCGGCCCCACCGACTGCAGCCAGAAGGCCAGGAACGACATCGCCGACCAGACCGCCGTGAGCAGCACCAGGCCGCACGCCGCCAGCGCCAGAGCCTGAACGACCTCCAGCGGGTCGGGCGTCGCCCCCGACTGCACCAGCCCGATCACCACCACCGCGAGCCCACTGACGACGTTGCTCAGCTCGGCCACGTTGATCCACCGCAGTGTCAGGTAGAACTGGCTCGACACCGGCCGCAGCAGCACCACATCGAGCTCACCCTCGGTCAGGTACGACGTCATCCGGTTCAGGTTCGGTGCGATGAACGCAGCCATCAGCCCGGTGACGATCTGGTACATCCCGGCCAGCGTGATCACCTCGGCCCGCGACCAGCCGTGCAGCTGACCGGTGAATCCGAACAGCAGCAGGACCGGCACGATCCCGAGTCCGAACTGGACCAGTCCGACCAGCAGGGTGGTGACGAAATGCGCCCGGTAGTGCGTCTCCCGAACGACAGCCTGCGCGAGGAACCGACGCCACAGCCGCAGGTGGCGCCAATGCATGTGCAGTCGATTGCGATCCAGCGGAGCCCGGTCGCCGGCGTACGTCCGCAGCTCGCTCATGCGCCCACCGCCGAGTACGCCCGGATCCCGGCCGACCAGACCAACCGCGCGAGTACGCCGAAGCCCACCACATAGGCCAGCTGCACCCCCAGGCCGGCCAGCAGCTCCGATCGGCTCAGACCACCCGCGACGATCTCGACCGGGAACGACACCGTGTACCGGAACGGCTGGTAGTCGACGAACGTCCGCGACCAGTCCGGCATCAGCGCCAGCGGTACTACGGAACCCGACAACACACTCGCGATGATCAACCGGGCCTGCGCCAGCGCCGCGACGTCGTCCATCCAGAACGCCAGCGACGCGATCAGGATGTCGATGGTGAACACCAGGACCGCCGCCAGTACGAGGCTGACCGCGAACAACACCCAGCGACCAGGTCCGGCCGGAATCTTCATCGAGTCGCGGAAGATCCACCACAATCCACCGATCATCGGCACCAGCGCGAACACCTTCAGGAACTTCTCCGACAGGTTGTTGCTCACGAAGCCCAGCAGCAGCGACGCCGGACGCACCATCCAGCGGGACAGTTTCCCGAGCCGGATGTCGTCCGCGAGGAACCCGGTCAGCCACGACGAGGTCGCCATCGTGACGAAGCTGAGCAGCACGAAGTACGTCGTGATGTACTGCTCGTCGATCGGGAGCCCGGCCCCGTTCGCGATCGCTGTCCGCCAGATCAGCAGCGAGATGACCGGAACGCAGATGTTGGCCGCCATGAAGATGACCCAGGCGCCGCGGTAGACGGACTGCTGGACGATCTCGGCCACGGTCATCCGGCGCAGCACCCGGGCGTTGCGGACGAAGGTGTTCATGACAGGTCGCCCGACGTACTGCGGCGGACGAAGAGGTCGCGCATGATGTCCTCGACATCGGCGTCCGCGACGTCGAGGTCGACCAGCGGGCCGAGGCGGGTCAGCTGCTCGAGGACATCGCCGGTCCGCTCGCGATCGACCTCGAGCTTCACCAGTTGCCCGGAGCTCTCGACCGCGCCGACCCCGTCGAGCGAGGTCAGCCGGTGGCCGTCGACGGTGGTCGCGTACGTCGCCTGGACGAGTTTGCGTGGCCGCGTGGTCCGGACGAGTTCGTCCAGGCCGCCGTCGTACTGCAGGCGGCCGTGGTCGATGATCATCACCCGCGAACACAGCGCCTCGATGTCGTCCATGTCGTGACTGGTGACGAGGATCGTCGTACCGCGCAGCTTGTTGACCTCGGCGAGGAAGGACCGGACCCGCGCCTTCGCGACGACGTCGAGGCCGATCGTCGGTTCGTCGAGGAACAGGATCTCCGGGCCGTGCACCAGCGCCGCCATCAGCTCGAGCTTCATCCGCTCTCCGAGGGAGACCTTGCGGACCTGGATGTTCAGCAGGTCCCGTACGTCCAGGAGCTCCGCGAGTTCGGCCACGTTGTGCTCGAACTCGTCCTGGTCCAGGCCGTACATGTCCTTGTGCAGCAGGAGGCTTTCCATCGCCGGGATGTCCCACCAGAGCATGGACTTCTGGCCCATCACGAGCGCGATCCGGCGCAGGTAGTCGTGCTTGCGGTCCGACGGGGTGGAGCCGAGCACCTCGAGGTCGCCGGAGGTCGTGTAGAGCAGGCCGGAGAGCATCTTCAGCGTGGTGGTCTTGCCGGCGCCGTTCGGGCCGAGCAGCCCGACCACCTCGCCACGGTCGATGCCGAAGCTGATCCGGTCGACCGCAAGCCTGGTCTCGTACTTGCGCCGGACCAGGCTGGTCAGTGCGCCGCCGAGCCCGGCGCGCTGCTGATGGAACGTATAGGTCTTGGTGAGATCCCGCGCCGCGATCACCCGCGGCTGCATCGACGGGACGTCAGAAGAAGAATTCATGAAGGGAGCACCGCTTCCAGAGTCGACTGAACACAGGACCGGGCAGCGTCACTGCGCTGAGCGCAGGAGCTGCCGTGACACCGTCGAACTGGATCGACCGGGGGGCCTCTCGGCTCCTCCCGGGTGCGCGATTCCCCAAGGCTGCGGCCCTGGTGGCTCCGACGGACGCTAAGTCAACTGACGTCCGTTATCTCGACGGGGTGCGGGCATCTCCGCTCAGGTCCTTCCGACGTGCGGCTACCGGATGTCACGGTAGAGACCGGGGAAAGCGGTGTCTACTGGTTTGCCGGGGCCGCGGGCCTTGGTTCGTACGACGCCCGTCGTTCACCCGGGTGACGTAGCGTGAAGGTATGGCTTCGACACCCTTGCTCGGTGGCCGGACGCTCGACCGGCAGACGGCGCGCACACTCCCGCCGGGTCCACGGTTGCCGACGTTGGCGCAGACCGTGTTGTTCGCCAGTCACCGCCGGACGTTCTTCCCCCGGATGCGGGCGAAGTACGGCGACGTGTTCACGATCCGCCTGGTCCCGTCCAGCCGGGTGTGCGTCGTCCTGAGCCGGCCCGACCACATCCGCGAGGTGTTCGGCAGTCCGCCGTCGGTGATGCACGCGGGCGAGGGCAACACGGTCCTCAAGCCGATCATGGGCGCGCACTCGCTGCTCCTGCTGGACGACGAGGACCACGTGCGGATGCGGCGGCAACTGATGCCGGCGTTCTCCGGTCAGGCCCTGCGCGGGTACGCCGGGATGGTGCACGAACTGGCCCGCGCCGACGTCGCGACCTGGCCGACCGGCAAGCCGTTCAAGGTGCATCAGCGGATGCGGAACCTGACGCTCGAGATCATCCTCCAGGTCATCTTCGGCGTGACGGACCGCGACCGCCTGAACCAGCTCCGGCCGCTGCTGGACAAGATCGTCTCGGTCTCGCCGGTGATCATGCTGGGTGGGTTCTACCCGGCCCTGCTCCGGGTGCGGCCGTGGCGGACCTACCTGACCGTGCAACAGCAGGTGGACGAGATCCTGTACGAGGAGATCGCCGAGCGCCGCGGGAACCTTGCCGGACGCAACGACGTACTGTCCCGGTTGCTTGCCGCCGGCACCTGGTCGGACGTGGAGCTGCGGGACCAGTTGGTCACGTTGCTGCTGGCCGGGCACGAGACGACCGCGACAGCGCTGGCGTGGACGTTCCACGAGCTGGCCCGGAGCCGCGAGGACCTGGAGTTCGGTCAGCGGGCGGCGGACTCGGGTGCGGACGATGAGCTGGAGGCGATTCTCAAGGAGGCCATGCGGCTGCATCCGGTCGTGTACCAGGTCGGCCGGCGGCTGACCGAGACCGCGGACATCGCCGGCTACCGACTGCCCCGGGGTACGACGATCATGGCCGCGGTCGGGCTGGTGCATCGCGACCCTGAGCATTTCCCGATGCCGCAGGAGTTCCGGCCGCAGCGGTTCCTGGACGACGACCCGCCGGCGCCGGGGACCTGGATGCCGTTCGGCGGTGGGGCGCGGCGGTGCATCGGAGCCGGCTTCTCCCTGATGGAAGGCACCGAGATCCTTCGCGCCGCCCTCGCCACCTACAACTTCACCGCCCCCCACCCCAAACCAGAACCAGCCCAACCCAAAAACGTCACCCTCGTCCCCAGCCGAGGAGCCGAGATCCAGGTCACCCCCCGCTGACCAGCACGCCCACGCAAGCCCTCCCCAAGGCGGTTTGGGGAGGATCCACCTCCCGAACCGGGCAACCGGCCTCCCCGAAGCAGTTCGGGGACGCGACCACCGGGGGCAACAACTGCCCTCCCCCAATCGGTTTGGGGAGGATCCACCTCCCGAACCGGGCAACCGGCCTCCCCGAAGCGGTTTGGGGAGGCGACCAGGGCGGACCGGCGAGACGGGTGGTGGGAGGCGGCGGTGGTCAGTCTTCGGGGTCGGTGACGTCGCCCAGGTCTACGTTTTCGTAGGAGGGGAGGTCCTCCTCGTCCTCGTCGTCGAGTTCGAAGTTCTCCTCGTCGTCGACGACGTGGACGGCGGCTTCCTCGGCGGAGGCGGCGGCGCCGTCGAAGCCGACGTCCTCGGCGACCAGTTCATCGTCGTCGTCACTGTGCGCGCCCTCGTCCGGCGCGACCAGGCGGCCGGACCGGACCACGCCGACCTCGGGTCCGCCGACGTCCTCGCCGTCCTCGGCGTACGGGTCGGAGTCCGGCTCCTCCTGGGCGATCCGCTGGTCCAGTGACTCCCCTTGCACCGCCTCGTCGGGCGTCGTACCGAATCCTTCACCGGCGGACCACTTCTCCGGCGGCGAGTAGCCCTCGTCGAGCAGGTCGTCCACACCACGGTCGTTCAGGGTGTCCGTGGGTTGCAGCTGGTCCTCGTCGTCGACGCTGTAGCTGCCGTAATCCTCACGGTTGTTCTCGGTCATGCCTCCACCTCGCTAGCGCTCGGCTCCGGCACGACCGAGATCTCGACAGTGCTGATTGTTCGCTCGCTCCGCTCGCTCATGCCTCCACCTCGCTAGCGCTCGGCTCCGGCACGACCGAGATCTCGACAGTGCTGATTGTTCGCTCGCTCCGCTCGCTCATGCCTCAACCCTGACCTCCTAGGGGCGGGGAAGCAAGCTGGCGGGCAGTTGCCTGGACAATGGAGTCCGTGGATCCGGTCAGGCTGACGTTGGACCAGTTGCGGGAGCTGCGCGACGACATCGCGCCGCAGGCCGTCCGCCGCTCGCGCGCGTCGGTCCGGACCCGGGTGGATCGGTGGCGCAGCCGCGTCTTCTTCATCGCCCAGTGCGCGATAGCCGCCGGCGTGGCCTGGGCCCTCGCCCGGTACGTCCTCGGCCACAGACAACCGTTCTTCGCGCCGGTCGCGGCGATGGTCTGCCTCGGGTTCAGCTTCGGTCAGCGGCTGCGCCGGGTCGCCGAGGTGATGGTCGGCGTGGCGGTCGGGGTTGCGGTCGGCGACCTGTTCGTCCGCGTCTTCGGCACCGGGATCCCGCAGATCGTGTTCGTGATCGCGCTGGCGATGAGTGTCGCGGTCCTGCTCGGCGCCGGGACCCTGATGACCACGCAGGCCGGGGTCCAGGCCGCGATCGTCACCACCCTCCTGCCGAACCCGGGCGCCGGCTTCAGCCGCTGGCTCGACGCGGTACTCGGCGGCCTGGTCGCGCTGGCCGCCGCCACCATCGCGCCGGCCACCGCGATCAGACGCCCCCGGCAACAAGCCTCCGGGGTGCTGAACGAGTTGGCCGAGATCCTGATCGCGACCGCCGACGGCCTCCGCGCCCGGGACGAGGAGGCGGTCACCGACGCGCTCCGCCGGGCCCGCGCCAGCGAGTCTCAACTGGACGACCTCCGCAGCGCGGCCGACGAGGGCGTCGCCGTGGTCAGGCTGTCGCCGTTCGTCCGCCGGCACCGCGTCCGGGTCCAGGAGGTCGCCGACCTCGTCGTACCGCTGGACCGGGCGATCCGGAACATCCGCGTCCTGGTCCGTCGCTGCGCCGTCTCGGTCTGGCGTGACGAGGCGATGCCGGCCGAGTACCCGATGCTGCTCGAACGCCTCGCCGACGGCACCCGGCTGATCGCCGAGTCGCTGTTCGAGCCCGCCGCCGACGTCGCCGCACACCGCGTGCTGGGCGAGCTCGGCCGCCGTACGGCGCAGATGCCACTGCCCACCGGCCTGTCGGCCGTCGTGGTGCTCGGGCAGATCCGATCGACCGTCGTCGACCTGCTCGAGCTGACCGGTACGTCGTACGACGAGGCCCGGCGACTGATCCCGCTCCGCCTCGACGGGCTGGATGAGAAGTAGGTCACACGAAGAAATCCGGGCGGATCGCCGTCATACCCGCCGACCGGGTGCGTCTCACTGGCATGACGATCCACCGACTGATGACCTCGATGGCCAACGAGCAGGTCCGCCGGCTCGAGGACCTGCTGGCCGTCGACACGACCCAGACCACCGACGACCGGAGCGACGCCGCCGCCGAGCAGTAACTGGCGCGAACCGGACGAACGGATCCAGGCGGCGCCGCCCGCACGGTCTTCCCCACCGAGGTAGACCGCGCGGAGAACGCACCAACGCAGAGGCGCCCCGTGCGAGGCGCCGCCGGATCCGTCCGGTGCACCACCACAGAGGTGCACCCACAACCACCCGCCGGCTGTCCTGACGCCGCTTGCGCGAGGCTCAGGCCAGACCGGCGGGTGGTTTTTGTCTGTCTCAGCCGATTCCGGCGACGACCACCTCGGTGGTGACCGAGTTGGCGATGAAGCACTCCAGGTGGGCCCGGTGGTGGATCCGCTCGAGCGCTTCCGCGTCCGGCTCCGGACCGCCCCAGACGATCTTCGGGTTCAGCGTCACCTGGGTGATCGCCAGCCGGCCGGCCTCGTTCTTCGCCATCACGCCGACCGCGTGGTCGTCGTACGCGTCGACGACCAGCCGCTTGCGGGCCGCGATCGCCAGAAAAGTCAGCATGTGGCAGGACGACAGCGCCGCCACGAACGCCTCCTCCGGGTCGACCGGGCCCGGGTTGCCCAGGTACTGCGGGTTGGCCGACCCGGGCACGGTGATGCCGCCGTCGAAGCGCCACTCGTGGTCGCGGTCGTAGCTGTCGTAGGTGAACTCGTGCCCACCCCGGCTCCAACTGACATCGACCACGTGCTCCGACATGCTCAGGTCACCTTCCCTCGACATCTCCGTGGCACCAGTTTGGTGCTGTCACAGGGTTGCATCGTACGGGATCGTCCCCCGGGAGATCCGCGACGAAGTCACTGTCGTACCGGGCCGCCATCCCGACGACCGGGAAGTCGGTGGTGACCACCTGCGCGCCACTGGCCAGCGCGATACCGACCCGGCTGGTGTCGTTGTCCCGGATCGTGGCCAGCGGCTCGTCCGAGCGGGTGCGGATGAGGTAGCCCTTCGACACCAGCCGCTGGATCTCGGCCTGGTTGGCGCCACGCGGGTCGTTCACCTGGGTGATCGCGGCATCCGGCTGACCCTCGGGACCGCGGGTGAAGACCGCCCGGCCCTCCAGGTTCGGCGTGCCGGCCAGGTACAGGTCACGGATCGCGCCGGGTCCGCCGTTGTCGAAGTAGAACAGCACCTGGCCGCGGACCGCGTCGAGCTTCGGCCAGCCCTTGGTCAGCACCGACTGCTCCAGCGTCAGACCTGGCTTGCGTACGTCGTCCGCGGTGAGCAGCTTCTTCTCCGGGAAGACCGACCGGATCTCGCGGTCGACACCGTCGAGGGCCGCGGCGTCCCACGGCGGCGACTGCACACCGCCGGCCGCGACCACGTTCGGGTCGGACTGCTTGAGCTCGAGGTTGATCGTGATCGGCACGTGGTCCGGGTGCTCGTCGGACCACGACTTCACCTGCTGCAGACACAGCACGAAGGTGTCGCAGTTCGTGTTGTAGTCGAAGTCCGGGATGTGCATGATCTTGATGCCGGGCTTGGCCATCGCCGGGTCGGTCAGCGGACCCTGTCCGGTCAGCTTCCGGATCAGCGGGTACGTGTAGAGACCGCCGTCCGGGTCCGGGAGCAGGTCGAGCTCGAGGGTCCGGATGTTCTGGTCCTCGAGCTGCGACGGGATCGACGCGTGCGAGTACCAGAGGTCGACCGAACCGGGGTTCTGCGCCTGCTGGACCTTCTGCTCGGCCGGGCTGAGCTCGCGGTGGTAGGAGTTGTGCGACCCCATCATCTGGATCTGGTTGAGCCGCACCCCCGAGTTGTCGGCCTGGCCGGCGGACTGCGGGGTCTGGTGGTTGCCGAGCGCCGTACCGGCCAGGCCGGACGCGGCGATCGCGGCGGAGGCCAGGCCGGCGACGACCGTTCTGCTGATGCGCATGCGGAGACTTCCCCTCCTGTGGCGGGTCCTCAGAGTGTCGATCGGTGGAGATGACGCCGATCTGACGGCAATCTGTCACAGGAAGGTGGCAACGAAGGTCCCCTCGAAGATGGACAATGAGCAACATGGTGACATCGGGGGCGTATCCGCTGCGCCGGACGCCGACGCAGGACCGGGCCAGCAGGCAGGTCGAACGCATCCTGGACGCGGCGTGCGCCGAGGTCGTCGCGCGGGGGTACGACGCCGCGTCGACGAGCGGGATCGCCAAGCGGGCCGAGATCGCGGTCGGCAGCGTGTACCGGTATTTCCCGGACAAGCGGAGCCTGATCCAGGCGATCGAGCGGCGGAACCAGGCCCGCTACACCGAGGCGGTCCGGGAGCGGCTGGCAGCGGTGTCGACCTGGCGGCAGGCGGTGGACGTCACGCTGGACACGTTCCGCGAGATGCACCGCACCGATCCGGGTTTCCGCGCGGTCGCCCTGAGCGGGCTCGGCGATCCGGACCTGGAGATGCAGCCGGGCGAGTTCGACGACCAGCACGCGGGCGAGTTCGCCGAACTGCTGTCCGTCCGCTTCGGCGCCCGCGACACCCGGGACTTCCAGCTGGCGGTCACCCTGAGCATCACGATGGGCGAGTCACTGGCTCACCTGGCCGACCGGCTGCCCGCGGACGAGGCGGAGTACGTCCTGACTCAGGGCCGCCCGGTCCTCTACAACCTGCTCGCCCCGCACCTGCCCTCCTGAACGGGAAAACCCCCGCTCGAGGCGAGGGAAGAAGGTTGGGGCGGAACCAGGAGCCGTACGGCGACTCCTGGTTCTAGGGCAGTGGAACCGGGTCCGAAGACCGCGGTCCGAGCTGGGGCCAGTGGCTGACCCGGCCGGCGATGCGGGCCCGGCGCGGCATCCGGACGTCGTAGCAGACGATGACCCGGTCGCCCTTGCTGTAAGGAATCCTGCCACCCACCGGGAACCGGCGGTGGACCTCGAAGGGTCCCTCACCGCGGCGAGTGCAGTACTCGACGGTGACCTCGGTGTACTCCGTCGGTACACCGCCGTCCAACTGACCGCGGACCGGGCCACGAACCCGGATCACCTGACCGGCCGTCTTCTCTTCCGTACCCGAAGGGATCTCGTCCCGCCGGACCCCGGCGAGCACCTCCAGCACGATGCATGCCGTGATCAGCAGCACCAAGCCGAACCCGCCGAGCACAACGATCGTCAACATGGCACTCACCCCCGACGCGTCGCCCGCGCGACGCGGTCGTCGTAGTCGAACTGCCTTGTGCGGCCCTTGCCGCACAATCGTGAGACGCCACCCGAACCCGGTCGGTTCCAGGTCAGGACATAACAATTTGCTGAGTCAGCTTCCGCCCATGCCGAACTGGTACTGCGCAGGCACCGGCCGGTTGGTTCCGAGCGCCTTCTCCGCGGCAAGCCAGTAGTCCGTCAGCGGGTTGGCCCCCTCCCGAACCGTGGCCAACCGGATGCCGTCGGCCAGCAACTCGTGCGCCTTCTGCGCGTCGCCGGTGTCCAGCGCGTACCTGACCCGCAACAACCTGATCCGCGGATCATCCGGAGCGTCGTCGAGCATGCGGCCGGCCCGGACCAGGTCGAGATCCAGGGCGAGCGCAACCGCCTCCGCAACCAACGGAACCAGGTCAGGCCGCAACCCGACCGCCCGCTCGTAGTACGACAGCTCCCCGGTCACGAACCCGAGATTGCGCAACGCGAACGGGTTCTCGCCGGCCTGCGTCCAGGCCTCGATCGCACCGTCCCGATCACCGTCGTAATGCCGAGCGACACCCCGGTGATACCAGACCAGCCAGTTGTCGTCCGCGTGCTCCAGCAACTCCCGCCAACTCACCAACGTCCCGTCCGGTACGTCGTCTGCCGCGGGCAACCGCCCGTCGAGCAACGGCAACCACGCGCGCTCCCGCGAGGTCATCGTGTCGTCGGCGAACGGCGTACCGGCGGAAACCGGCCAGCCGGTCCGGGCAAGCTCGAGTGCGCCCCAGCCTGAACCGACTGCCAGGCGCTCGACAGGCGCCTCGTCCATGACCGTCAGCCAGCTCCGCTCCCGGTCGGCGAGCGTGTCGACCACTGGGCGCAGAACCGAGGCGGCCGCGGTACGGGCTGTCCGCCAGTCGCCGGAGTGTGCGGCCGCGGGATCCATCGACAGCCGGCCGTAGGCCTCCAACCAGTGCCATGAAGTTGCTGCTGGCAACTTCAGGTGCTCCAGCTGGGTCCGTGCCAGCCCGGCCTGGATCTCGGCGTACCCGTGTCCCCCGAGGCCCGGCGCGAGCCACTCCTGCCACCGGCGGCCGCCGGCTCCCTCGCCCCAGACGAACAGCTTCCGCCCGCGCAGCCGATCCGTCGACGCCTGCACCAGACCGTTGCCCTCGGCATCCACCGAGGCGATCCACGGCCGCTCGTCCGGCATCGGCTCGAAGAAGAAGTCGACCGCCCGCGGATGCTTCATCGGGTAGGTCAGGTCGATGCCGTCGAACTCGGGGACGCCGACCAGATCAAGCCGTCGGCCCGGCGCCGGTGCGGCGGCGTACCCGAACCGCCAGGCCTCATCGGCCGGCACCAGTACCCGTGTCTCCGGGGACTGCTCGACGGCGATGTTCGACCACCAGTACGCCGGTACTTCGCGATCGGACGGGTTCTGCAGTCGTACTCCGACGTAGAGGAACTCCGAGTCGGCCGGCAGCCAGAAGTCGAGCTGGGTGACGAGGTTGCGGGTTCGTTCGAGTTCCCACAGCCGCAGGATCGGCGTACCGTCCGGGCCTTCGACGCGAGCGGCGTGCATCGGGGCGCAGGTGCCGGTCCAGTGGCCGGTGCTGCCGACGTTCCACTCGACTCCACCGGCGAACCAGGCGTTGCGCAGGGCGAGGTTCGCGGGCTGAAAGACGGGGTTGCGGTACAGCAACTCCTGACCGCTGGCCTTGTCGACGAGCGAGTAGAGCCGTCCGCCGAGACTGGGCAGGATGGTCGCGCGGACATGGTCGTTCTCCAGCACCAGCGCGGGGAAGGTCGTGTCGACCAGGTCGCGGTCGTAGCCGTCCTGGTTCAGGCACGGCAGCGTGCTGTGCAGCCGGCCGTACTGGATGTTCTCGCGCAGGTCGGCCGGGACGTCGGCCAGGTTCTGGACCTGGTGCAGTTCCTGATGACTGCGCAACGGTGCGAGCGGGTTCTCTGCTCCGAGCGAGGCGGCGGGCAGAACGAGATCATGCGCGGAAAGGATCGTCACGACGCCAATCCTTGCAAGTCTGCGCAGGTCCGTCCATCGCCTTCGGTTGTCCGCTATACATGGACCACCGAGCGGTGAGGGGACAGTGATGGACGCGGATGTGATCGTCGTCGGGGCGGGTCTGGCCGGGCTGGCCGCGACCGCCGAACTGGCCGACGCGGGCCGGAAGGTGCTGCTGCTGGACCAGGAGCCGGAGGCCTCACTCGGCGGCCAGGCGTTCTGGTCGTTCGGCGGCCTGCTGTTCGTCGACTCACCCGAACAACGCCGGATGGGGATCAACGACTCACGCGATCTCGCGCTGCAGGACTGGCTCGGCTCGGCCGGGTTCGACCGGCTGGACGACGAGGACCAGTGGGCCCGGCAATGGGCCGAGGCGTACGTCGACTTCGCCGCCGGCGAGAAGCGTCCGTGGCTGCATGCCCAGGGAGTCCGGTTCTTCCCGGTGGTCGGCTGGGCCGAGCGTGGCGGCTACAACGCGGACGGGCACGGGAACTCGGTGCCCCGCTTCCACATCACCTGGGGCACTGGGCCCGGTCTGGTCGCGCCGTTCGAGCGCCGGGTCCGCGAAGCCGCCGCCAAGGGCCTGGTGGAGATCCGGTTCCGGCATCGGGTGGACGAGTTGACCGTCACCGGTGGCGTGGTCGACGGAGTCGCGGGCAAGGTGCTCGAGCCGAGCGGCGTCGCGCGTGGGGTCGCCAGTTCGCGGGTCGAGGCCGGCGACTTCAGCCTGACCTCGCAAGCCGTGATCGTTACCTCCGGCGGGATCGGCGGCAACCACGACCTGGTCCGCTCGCAGTGGCCGAAGCGGATGGGCGAGCCACCGAAGCGGATGATCAGCGGCGTCCCCGCGCATGTCGACGGCCGGATGCTCGCGATCACCGAGCAGGCCGGCGGCCGGTACGTGAACCGCGACCGGATGTGGCACTACACCGAAGGCATTCAGAACTGGGACCCGATCTGGCCGATGCACGGCATCCGGATCCTGCCCGGACCGTCGTCGCTGTGGTTCGACGCGACCGGCAAGCGACTGCCCGTGCCACTGTTCCCCGGGTTCGACACTCTCGGCACGCTCGAGCACATCATGCGGACCGGGTACGACTACACCTGGTTCGTCCTGACCCAGAAGATCATCGAGAAGGAGTTCGCGCTCTCCGGCCAGGAGCAGAACCCGGACCTGACCGGCAAGGACATCAAGGGCGTGCTCGGCCGGGCCCGCGGCGGCGCGACCGCACCGGTGCAGGCCTTCATGGACAAGGGCGCCGACTTCATCGTCCGGGGCAACCTGCCCGACCTGGTCCGCAGCATGAACGACCTGACCGGCGACAAGCTGATCGACCTCGACGACCTGGAGCGCCAGATCGTCGCGCGCGATCGCGAGCTGGCCAACACGTTCACCAAGGACCTGCAGATCACCGCGCTGCGCGGCGCCCGGCACTATCGCGGCGACAAGCTGATCCGGGTCGCGTCACCGCACCGGATCCTCGACCCGAAGGCCGGCCCGCTGATCGCCGTCCGGCTGAACATCCTGACCCGCAAGTCCCTCGGCGGTCTGCAGACCGATCTGGACTCCCGCGTACTGCGCACCGACGGTACGCCGCTGCCCGGTGTCTACGCCGCCGGCGAGGTGGCCGGCTTCGGCGGCGGCGGCATCCACGGCTACCGATCGCTCGAGGGCACGTTCCTCGGCGGCTGCCTGTTCACCGGACGTACGGCGGGACGCGCGGCAGCCAAAGCGGTGTCGTAGGAGACCATCCGGAGGCGCACGGTTGTGTGCTCCGACCCTCTGTCTGGCGAAGGAGGCGACTTCTAGCGTGACGCCATGCGCCGCCTCGCGTTGCTCTCAGCCGTCCTGCTGCTCACCGGTGTGACCGTGCCGGCCAGCGCCCATCGTCCGGTCCGGGTTCCCGGTGCCCAGCACCAGGAAGTCGCCCGTCTCGCCGACCTGACCACCGCCGGGACCGTGGCCTCGGGCCACACCAACCCGGCCGACTACGCGGGTCTCACGCACGCGGCTCTGCCGTCGCCGTCGGGCATTCCCGGGGTCCAGATCGACGGGTACTTCCCGGACAACTCGCGCACGAACACCAACCACGGCTGGAACCACGACTCCCAGTTCGTCGTGCGGCTGCCGGATCGGTGGAACGGCGGCCTGGTCGTCTCCGGGTCGCCCGGCGTACGAGCGCAGTACGCGAACGACAAGGCGATCTCGGACTACGTGCTCTCGCTGGGTTACGCGTTCGCCGCGACGGACAAGGGCAACACCGGCGCCGAGTTCTACACCGACGGGGTGCGACCGGGCGACGCGATCGTCGAATGGAACCTGCGGATGACGCAGCTGACCCGTGCCGCCCGGGCGACAGTCGGACAGTACTACGACCGCGCGCTGCGCGAGGTGGTTGCCGCGGGCATCTCGAACGGCGGCTACCTGGTCCGCTGGCAGCTCGAGAACCACCCGGACCTCTACACCCGGGGCGTCGACCTCGAAGGGACGCTGTGGACCGCGAACGGGCCCAACCTGTTCACGTTCCTGCCGCCGGCGATCAGGGGCTACGAGCAACAATCTCCGGAGCTGATCACCGGCGCCGGCTTCGATCCGAAGTCCGATTTCCTCTGGGACTACCACTACACGGTCTACTGGAAGCTGACCCAGCGGATCTACGCCGCCGAGCTCGATCCGTCGTACACCGGCAGTGAAGCCGACTACGACTACGCGCGCCGGCCTGAAGCACACAAGGCGATCCGGCGGATCGCACTGACCGGCCGGATCGGCAAGCCACTGGTCACGATCCAGGGCACCTACGACAGCCTGCTCCCGATCACCCAGGACTCCGACGTGTACGCCGCGATGGCTCGGCGCACCGGACTGCACACGTACCTGCGGGTCGAGGCGGGCAACCACGTCGACGGTCTCGTCGACGCCCACCCCGACCAGCTGGTACCACTCGTGCCCTTGCTGCAGCAGGCGATCAGAACACCATCGTGAGCAGGTCGGCGAACAACTCCTGTTCGTCGATCTCCAGCCCGCGGTTGGTGAACCAGGTCGCCATGTTGTGGCAGTCGCGCAGCAGGAAGTCCATACCCTTCGGATTGCCGACGATGTCGATCACCTGGGGCAGGTCGATCATCACGATCCGGTCCCCCTGGGCGAGGACGTTGTACGGCGACAGGTCTCCGTGGGCCAACCCCGCCCTGGCCAACTCGCGCATCCCGTCGCGGACCTGCTCGAAGTACTGACCGAGCAAGTCCTTGGACGGCCGGACCTGGGCGAGCCGTGGCGCCGCCCCGCCTTCACCGTCGTCGATGAACTCCATCAGCAACTCGGTGCCGTCCACCTGCACCGGGTAGGGGACCGGCACGCCGGCCTTCCACAACTGACACAGCGCGCCCCACTCCGCACCCGCCCATTGCCCGGCGGCGACGTTGCGACCGTGTGAGGTCTTCTTCGCCAACGCGCGTGTGTCGCGGCTGTTGCGCGTACGGCGCCCTTCGACGTAGGCCGTACTACGGTGGAAGGACCGGTGTTCCTCGGTGCGGTACCGCTTCGCGGCGAGCAGCGAGGAACGGGCCGGGTTCGCGCCGATGGCTTCGACGGCCCGCTCGACCAGGAAGACGTCGGCTTCCTTGCCGGTTTTGAGGACGCCGAGCTCGGTATCGATCGCAGCCTGTTCCGTCACGACCCAGTCGGGTCGGGGTTGCGGGCCGCGAGAGCCGCGCTCGACGTCCAGCCAGGTGGACCAGCGCTGATCCGGGCCTAGTTGCTCGTCGACTTCGGTGAAGCGGAAGACGAACGCGTCGGCCGGATCAGGTTCGGACTCGTCGCCGGTGAGTTCGCCCCAGCGGGAGTCGAGGTCGGAAAGGTTATCGGTGAGATCTTGCTCGGTGGTGCGAAAGACGTCGGAAGACATCCGGTGTGCTCCTGAACTGTGAGGTGAGACTGACGCGGACATGCCGCAGCACAGTGATGGCCATCCGTCAGCCCTCCCTAGGTCCAGGCAGCGTTCGTCGCCGCACGGTTGCTTCAGGATGCACGCCAGCTCGGGGACGCGCAACGCATTTACCGCAACTGCGATCTGGCGGTCGGACGCAACCGCAGTTCCTGGGCCGGCGCGGCCGAGCGGCAGACCAGCTCCGGCAGCACCTGCCGCTGCCAGACCGCCGACGCCGCGAGCCGCCGGCGATGCTCGTCGTACGCCGCGTCGTCCGGGAAGCGGGCGAACCAGGTCAGCACGATCTCGTCCCGCAACGGCAGCCCCGGAAAGTTGTTCTCGGCAACCAAAGTCTCGAACACGGCGACCGGCTCCGCGCCGGTGGCGGTCAGGACCGGTACGACGTGATCGGTGAAGAACTCGACGAAGCCGTCAGCTGCCGCACCTCGGTGGTAGACGGCTCCGGCCACGACCGAGTCGGGAACGTCCGTCGTCCCTCGCGCTGAGCGGGGCGAGTCCTGCCGGGGATACGTGGCGCCGAGCTGAACGGGCGCGAGCAGGAGCGCGTTGTCGGAGTCGATCATGGTCCGGTTCGCCGTGGCGGCGTGCTCGCGCCAGATCGGCCCGGAGTAGAAGGCGTTCAGCGCGTCGGCGCGGGTCGGCAGGTCGGGGAAACCGCGGATCCAGACGAACCGATCCGGCTCGTCGAGGTCGCGGAACTGGCCGACGATGTGCATCCCTGTCGCTTCCTGCCCTTCGACGAAATGTTCGTCGAAGACCTCGATCAAGGTGTCGCGTTCCCCTGGATGCAGCGTGTACTGCCGCAGGTCCACCACGGCGCAACAGTCGTCCATGGGTCCAGTCCAGCACTGAAACCTGACAGATGCTGTCAGGCTTCGGCGCTCGCCCGCACCGCCAGACCATCGATTCCAAGGTTCCAGCGGACTCGCCGGCAGGTGAGTTGCTCACTGGCAGGTCTGCCCGCTGGCGGGTTGTTACCCGATGACCGGCTCTGTGCCGCCAGTTCGTGAGGGGTGCCGTCGGCGGGCTCGGCGGCCTCCCCAAACCGGTTCGGCGAGTTCAACAACCTGGTCCGGGGAGGACAACTGCCCGGACCGGGGTTGGACCGGGGTAGGAAACCTCCCCTGACCCGCGGTGCACGCCCTGGCGTCCTGCACGACAACGAGGCCTTGGATGTGATCATCCAGCCGTCGCGACCCAGCGAGCGCAGACGTGAGGTGTTTCAAACACCTGTAACACCTCGCTACTTGAAACCAGCGGCTGAGTTTGATCTGGTGGAGTCAGTGGTTCAGCCCTGATGCCACCCGACCTGCACGATACGACGACACGACGAGGTCCCTCCCGTGACGATCGCAGCTGTCAGCGTTGAGGATTCCAAGCAGCGCATAGCCGAAACCACCCATGAACTCCTGCTCGAAGCCCATGAGGTGCCGGATCCGCGGCACCAGCAGCTGCTCGACGAGGTGGTGATTCTGAACGCACCCGTCGCCCGCTCGATCGCCTCGCGCTACCGCAGCAAGGGCGTGGACCCCGACGATCTCGAACAGGTCGCCTACCTCGGCCTGGTGAAGGCCGCGAACGGCTACCGGCTGGACGCGTCCACAGCGTTCCTCTCGTACGCCGTACCGACGATCAGGGGCGAGCTGAAGCGCTACTTCCGCGACTGTGCCTGGACTGTCCGGCCGCCGCGCCGTGTGCAGGAGATGCAGGGCAGCATCGCGGCCGCCGAGCCTGAGCTGATCCAGCGGCTCGGACATGTGCCCAGCGCCGAGGAGACCGCCGAGGCGCTCGGCACCGACCCGGCCGAGATCGCCGAGGCCAGTTCGGTCCGCGGCTGTTTCAGCACGCTGTCGCTGGACGCGCCCGGCACGGTCGACGGCACGATCAGCCTGCTCGACTCGGTCGCCGACGACGAGGACGGCTACGACCTGGTCGAGGACGTCCACACCCTCACGCCGGCCGTGGCGAACCTCGGCGACCGGGACAAGCGGATCCTCGAACTCCGGTTCCGCAACGGGCTGACCCAGGAGGAGATCGGCCACGAGCTGGGCGTCAGTCAGATGCAGGTGTCCCGGTTGCTCCGCGGCATCCTGGAGCGGCTGCGCGCCGAACTGGTCGTGCGTCCCGGTCCCACCACAGGGTAATTCCGGGTAGCGTCGCCGCCATGGACTTCGAGGAGGCGGCGGATGCGCTCTACGCGGCGCCGGCTGCCGATTTCATTGCTACTCGCAACGAGCTGGCCAAGCAGCTGAAGGCGGACGGCGACCAGCTCGGGTCGACCCGGCTGAAGGCGATGCGCAAGCCGACGGTCGCGGCCTGGGTGACGAACCTGATCGCCCGCAAGCTGCCGGACGAGCTCGACGACCTGCTCGCACTGGGCGACGAGTTCCGCGAGGCGACCACCGATCTCGACGGCGACCGGCTGCGTGAGCTGACACCGCGACGCCATCAGTTGCTGGACAAGCTCGCCAAGGAAGCCACCCGGGTCGCCGGCGACGAGGGTCAGAAGGTGAGCGCCGACGTCGGGCAGAAGCTGCGCGAGACGCTCGATGCGGCGCTGGTGGATCCGGCCGCGGGCGACGCCGTACGCGAAGGCCGGTTGAGCAGCGCGCTGCGGCACGTCGGCTTCGGCGTCGTCGACGAGGCCGGCGAACCGACCAACGTCACCCCGCTCACCGACGAACGCCGCCAGGCCGCCCGCGACCGGCGCAAGGCGCAGCAGGCCGAGGCCGATGAGGAGTCGGCCACTGCCCGGAAGAAGCGCGAGACCGCGGAGCGCAGGGAGGAGGAACGCGAGGCCGCCGAGAAGGCGAAGGCCAAGAAGGCGTTCGAGGACGCCGTTACCGCGGCCCAGGAGGCCGAATCCACGGTCGAGGATCTCGACACCCAGCTCGACAACGCGCGCGAGGCTCTGGCCGAGGCACAGGAGCTGGTACGACGGCTGGGCGGGGAGCTCGACGACGCCCGCCGGGCCGCCCGGGACGCGCAGAAGGAGAGCCGGGAGGCGCGCAAGCGGTACAACCGGCTCTGAACTGGGTACCGGCGGGGGCGGTACGAGAGGAGAGACGGATGGCGCGGTCGATCTGGAGCGGATTCATCACCTTCGGACTGGTCTCGGTGCCGGTCGGGCTGTACAGCGCCACCGACGAGCACCAGCTCGACTTCCACCAGTTCCAGAAGG
Source organism: Kribbella sp. NPDC050241 (assembly GCF_044459685.1). Classification (NCBI taxonomy): domain Bacteria; kingdom Bacillati; phylum Actinomycetota; class Actinomycetes; order Propionibacteriales; family Kribbellaceae; genus Kribbella; species Kribbella sp. NPDC050241. The sequence continues at coordinate 711,846 of NZ_JBITJE010000002.1, read as the reverse complement.
GCACCTCGGACCGGATCCGCTACAAGCGGGTGAACGAGCGGACCGGCCGGGAGGTGGACTTCGACAAGATCGTCAAGGGTCACGACGTCGGCGGTGGCGAGTACGTCATCGTCGAGCCCGACGAGCTGGACGAGATCGCGCCGGGCAAGTCCCGGGCGCTGGAGATCTCCACCTTCGTCGACCTGGACGACATCGACCCGATCCACTTCCAGAAGAGCTATTACCTGGGTCCGAAGGACGGCGACAACGCGTCGTCGTACGCGCTGCTGCGGGACGCGCTGGCGAAGACGAACCGGGCCGGGATCGCGAAGTTCGTGATGCGTGACAAGGAGTATCTGGCCACGATCCGGGCCAAGGGCAAGGTTCTGGTGCTGGAGACGATGTTCTTCGCCGACGAGATCCGCGATCCCGCCGACGAGCTGGACGACCTGCCGGGCAAGTCGTCGGCGGGCAAGCAGCTGTCGATGGCGACCGACCTGATCGAGGCGATGAGCGGCGAGTGGAAACCGTCCGCCTACAAGGACACCTACACCGAGCGGGTGAAGGAACTGGTCGTGTCCAAGCACAAGGGCAAGGAGGTCGTGTTCGCCGAGGAGGAGCCGCAGGCCACCAACCCGACCGACCTCGTCGCCGCGCTGCGCGCCAGCGTCGAGTCCGCGCGCAAGTCCCGCGGCACGAGGAAGTCGCCTGCGAAGAAGACCACCGCGAAGAAAAAGACCACGGCGAAGAAGGCGACGGCCAAGAGGTCCGCCAGGAGCAGGAAGGCGGCCTGACTCACAGGGCGGTCGGGCCGTCTCCCGGAGTGGGGAGCAGGTAGCTGCCCGGGTTGGCGGGCGCGCCGGCTTCCAGCCAACGGTGGAAGCCGTCGGGGTTGCGGCGTTCGAATTCGTCGAGGCAGATCCGGCGTACCTCGGCGACTGCCTGGCGGTCGCGTGGGCCGGCACCTTGGGCAAGCTGGGTCGCGGTCTCGGTCCAGACGCCGCACAACTCCTCGATGCTGAGCGGGCACTGCAGTGACGCGATCAGCGCCTCGTCCTCGAACCCCTGCCTCTCGGACATCCGCTCGAGCTTCCGCCGCCGCCGCGACGTACGGTGCCGGCGCTCCGGCAGGACCAGGTCGAGCAGCACGAACAGCGTCGCCGCGATCAGCGCCACCGCGAACCCGACCGCGCCCCAGGCCAGCAGACGCACCAACCCTGGCAAACACAGCACAGCAGCGGCCGCAGTGGCCGCGACCGTCGCCGACGACTGGTACGGCGCTTCGTCCGACACGTGCCGGATCACCGCGGCCAGCGGCCAGACCAGTGCGAACACCACCGTCAGCAGGATCATGGCCGCGAGCGGGCCCAGCAGCAGGACGCCCGCGAGCACCCCTGCTGTCCCCACACCGAGTCCGGCCGCGATCGCCATCCGCCGCATCAACGCGGAATGACCCCTCACCGGAACTCACTCGTCGCCACAGAACACCTCACGTGTCACCCACCCCGTAACCACACTTCTACCCCGGAGAACGAACAGCCCCTCTGCACCGTTCCCCGCCCCGGGGCCGCGCAATCAGGCGGCGCTGGGCGAGTCGGCCGGCGTGACGGGATGGTCCAGCGGGTGAGCGATCTCGTCCGACGGCATCCGGCCGAAGTACACGACCAACAGTGACACCACTGCCGGGCCGACACCAGCGACGATGAACACCGCCGTCAATCCGAACACGGCACCCGCCGGGCCGGCCAACGCCATCGACAACGGCATCAGCAAGAGCGAGACGAAGAAGTCCAGGCTGGAGATGCGTCCGCGCAGACGGTCCGGGACCCGGCGCTGCAGCAACGTGCCCCAGATCACCATCGCGGCCGATCCGGTCGCTCCGACCACGGCCGCACCCGCTGCCATCACCCACAGCTCCCGGGCGAACCCGAGCAGCACGAAGGGCAGCGAGCCGACGCCCCACATCAGCGTCATGACGGTCAGGTACCGCCGCGGCAGGCTCCGCGACGAGATCAGCAAGGCACCGGCCGCACCTCCGACGCCGAACGCCGCCAGCACCAGACCGAAATCGCTCGGCCCACCACCGAGCTGGTCGCGAATCGCGAACGGCAGCAGCACCTCCAGCGGCCCGAGGATCAGCAGCACGAACACCGTGCCGAACAGCAGCGACGCCAGCAGCCACCGGGTACGTCGTACGTAGGCCCATCCTTCGCGCAGGTCGCCGAAAATCGTCTGCGGCACGTCGTCCACCGGCGCCTGGCCGGCAGTCGCCCGCACGCGCATCGAGAGGACGCAGCCGGCGGAGAAGAAGTAGGTCAGCGCCGTGATCAGGATCGCGATCCCGGGCGACATCGCGGCGATTGCGAGACCGCCCAGCGCCGGCCCGGTCGCCTGCTGCGCCAGCGGCCGCAGCGTCCCTTCCAGTCCGTTCGCCGCGAGCAGCTCGTCGGCCGGCAACAGCTTCGGCACCAGCGCCGTGTACGCCGGGATCAGGAACGCCTCCCCGGCTCCGATCAGCACTGCCGCAGTCGCCAGATGCCAGACCTCCAGCAGCTCGGTCAACGCGAGCCCGGCGACGACCAGCAGGACCAGACCGCGTACGCCGTCCGCCGCGACGATCACGCTGCGCTGCGACAACCGGTCCGCCGCGATCCCCCCGAACAGCACGCAGACCACCAGCCCGATGCTGTACGCCGTTGTCACCACCGACAGCTGCACCGGTCCGCCGCCGAGCTCGATCACCTGCCAGGCCAGCGCGACCAGCCAGAGCCCGCTACCGAGCAGAGCGACCGCCAGCCCGGTCCACAGCAGCCGGTAATCCCGGTGCCGCAGCGGGCGCACGGCCTTCCAACGGATCGAGCCCACGACATCCCCCTCTCGGCAACGTCCGGTCAGCATACACAGGAGAACAGTTCACGCGTCAACAGTTGTATTGCGTACTCATCGTCGTAGACTGCTGCCCATGCCGACGAAGCAGATGAGTGCCGTGCAACTCGAGTCCTGGCGGGCGCTGTACCGCGCGGACACGCTGCTCTATGCCCATCTCGACAACACGCTGCGCAGCCGGCTCAAGATGGGCTACTTCGAGCACGAGGTCCTGCAGGCCCTCGACCAGGCCGGCGGCCGGATGCGGATGGCCCCGCTGGCCAAGGAGCTGATGATCTCGCGCAGCGGCGCGACCCGCCTGATCGGCAAGCTCGAGGACAAGGACGGCTGGGTGGTCCGCCGGAACACGCCCGAGGACCGCCGGGCCACCTGGGCCGAGCTCACTCCGGCCGGGCGGGAGGCGCTCGCGGCTGCCCAACCCGTGGTCGAAGCTGTGGTCTCGACGTTCTTCGCCGATCATGTATCAGATGAGGACCTTCGACGCGCGAGTCGCATCCTGGACGTCCTGGCCGACGCCAACCCGAACGACGCCGGCTTCGACTGCGGACTCTGACCGCGCCCGCCCCGCCCCAGTCGACGCAGGATCCGCCCGGTGACCGCCGTCGACGAGCGGTACGCCGAGCGCGTCCGCGCCCTCAAGCCCGTCCCTTGTGACTACACGGCCGACCAACTGCGGAGCCTGTACGACGCTCAGCTCGGCAGCCGGCACGCGGACCTCGCGGCCCGCTGGATGCAGTCGCAGGGGCAGGGCTACTACACGATCGGATCCGCCGGCCACGAGGGGAACGCCGCGGTCGCCGCCGCACTCCGGCCCACCGATCCGGCGCTGCTGCACTACCGCTCCGGCGCGTTCTACCTCGCCCGCGCGGACCAAGCCGGCTCGAAGGAAGGGCTGCGCGACATCCTGCTCGGGGTCGCGGCCGCGACCAGTGAGCCGATCGCCGGCGGCCGGCACAAGGTGTTCGGCCGGCACGACCTGGCGATCATCCCCCAGACGTCGACGATCGCCTCGCACCTGCCCAGGGCGATGGGTGTCGCGTTCTCGCTGGCCCGGGCGGCGAAGCTCGGCGTACCGTCGCCGTGGCCGTCCGACGCGATCGTGGTGACCAGCTTCGGCGACGCGTCGGCGAACCACTCGACCGCGACGGGCGCGATCAACGCCGCGCTGCACGCGTCGTACCAGGGCCTGCCGATGCCGTTGCTGCTGGTCTGTGAGGACAACGGGATCGGCATCAGCGTGCGGACCCCGGACGGCTGGATCAGGCAGGCCTACGGATCGCGGCCCGGCCTGCGGTACTTCGATGCCGATGGCACCGATGTGGCCGCGGCGCTGACGATGGCGACCGAGGCGGCCACGTTCGTCCGGCGGAACCGGCGGCCTGCTTTCCTCCGGCTGCGGACCGTCCGGCTGCTCGGCCACGCCGGCTCCGACGTGGAAGCGGCGTACCGATCGCCCGCCGAGCTCGTGGCCGACGAGGAGCTGGACCCGCTGCTCGGTACGGCGAGGCTCCTGCTCGGCGCCGGGCTGGACGCGGACGACGTGATCGAGTTGTACGAGGACAAGCGGTCCGAGGTGATGCGGATCGCGGCCGAGGTGTCGGGCCTGCCGCAACTGTCGTCCGCCGAGGCCGTCGCCTCCCCGCTGCGGTTCCCCGACCCCGAGGCGGTCGCGGAGTCGCTGCCTCGACCCAGTCGTACGACGGAACGGTTGACGCTGAGCCAGTCGATCAACCGCGCCCTGGCCGACGTACTGGCGTCGTACCCGGAGGCGATGGTGTTCGGCGAGGACGTCGGCCGCAAGGGCGGCGTGTACGGCGTCACCCGCGGACTGCAGAAGTCGTTCGGACCGGCCCGGGTGTTCGACACACTGCTGGACGAGCAGTCGATTCTCGGGCTCGGGCTCGGCGCCGGGGTCTCGGGGTTGCTGCCGCTCCCGGAGATCCAGTACCTGGCGTATCTGCACAATGCCGAGGACCAGTTGCGCGGCGAGGCGGCGTCGCTGAAGTTCTTCTCGCAGGAGCAGTACTCGAATCCGATGGTGCTGCGCGTCGCGGGCTACGGCTACCAGAAAGGGTTCGGCGGCCACTTCCACAACGACGACGCGATCGCCGTACTGCGGGACATCCCGGGACTCGTGATCGCGTCACCCTCCCGGCCGGACGACGCGGCCGCGATGCTGCATGCCTGCGCCGCGGCGGCGCGATCGTGCGGCACGGTCAGCGTGTTCCTCGAGCCGATCGCGCTCTATCACCGGCGCGATCTGTACGACGACGGCGACGATCAGTGGCTGGCGCCGTACCCGGACCAACCGGTGCCGATCGGGCGCGGCCGGACGTACGGCGATGGGACGGACCTGACTCTCGTCACCTTCGGCAACGGTCTGCCGATGAGTCTGCGGGTGGCCGCGCGGGTGCCCGGAGTCCGGGTGCTCGACCTGCGGTGGCTGGCGCCACTGCCGATCGGGGATCTGTTGCGTGAGGCAACCGCCACCGGACGCGTGCTCGTGGTCGACGAGACCCGGCGGTCCGGCGGCGTGTCCGAAGGCGTTCTGGCCGCGCTGATCGACCACGGCTACACCGGCCGGCTGGCCAGGGTGGCGTCGGAGGACTCGTTCGTCCCGCTCGGCGACGCGTCCCGTCAGGTGCTGCTCAGCGAGCGGACGATCGAGATCGCGGTCCGCGAACTGCTCAGGTGAACAGCCGCTGCCAGAGCGACTTCTTCGGCGGGGCTTCCGCGGACCTGGCGCCTGACGGCTTGCGCACCGGCTCGGGCCGATCCGCCTTCCACTGTGCCAGGACCGCCTCCTCGTCGACAGTGCCGACCGGAACGACCGGGCCGGTGGTGTCGCGAATGCTGACCAGGATCCGTTTGTTCAGATCCGCGAGATAGTCGCGCACCTCGGACTCACGGCGCATCCGGGCGACCGTCTCCTGGACCTTCTGCTTCTCCTTGCGCAGCAGCACCGCGGGCGGCAGCAGCGCTTCGGAGTCGATCTGTTCCCGGCGGATGAAGTCCTTCACCCACCAGTCCGGATCGTGGGGATCGGCCAACTTGGTCAGCGGCTTGCCCTGACCCGCGAGGTTGTCGAACTCGCCCCGCTTCTGGGCCTGCTGGATCTGGACGTCGACCCAGTCCTGCTGCGACATGTTGGCTGGCTTGCGCTCGGTCATGCCCACACACCTCATCTGTCTCATCGACAGTTGCTTCCGGGCGTCAGCCTACCGGCTTGTGAATGCAATCACAAGACATACTGGAGAGGTGGACCTGACCGACGAAGAGATCGCGGCAATGACTCCGGCCGAACGGCGGGACCTGATCTTGCGGCTGGTACCGCACCAACCGGGCGGGATGCCGTCGCTGCGGACGATCGAGCGGATCCGCAAGTGGCGGACCGCGCTGATGCTGCTCTGCGCGCTCGCGCTGATCCCCTGGACCGTCTACCTGGCGATGACCCTGCCCAGTCACTACGTCGCCCGGAACTGGGTCGCCACCTGGGTCGGCTTCGACATCCTGCTGCTGGCGATGCTGGTGCTCACCGCACTGGCCGGGTGGAAGCGCAAACAGCTGGTCTTCCCGACCGCGTTCGCGACCGGCGTCCTGCTGATCTGCGACGCCTGGTTCGACACGATGACGAGCCACCGCGGCGCCGACCTCACCCAGGCGCTGCTGAGCGCCTTCCTGGTCGAGCTCCCGCTGGCCTTCATCCTGATCGCCGGCCCGCTCCGCCTGCTCCGGTACATCGCGATCCGGCACGGCATGATCAGCCCGAAGTCGCACTTCTGGCGCATGCCGATCCCGATCCCGGATCTCTACCCGGGGAACGAAGTCCCACCACCCCCATCCCCCCACCCCTGACCGTCCCCGTCTGATGGGCTGACCCAGCAGACCGCCAGCACACACCCACCCAACGCCCGCCTCGTGGGCTCACCCAGCCGCCTGTGGGTTGGCCAACCGCACGCCGCTGGCCAACCCACACGCGCATGGGCTGACCCACCAGACCGCCAGCACACACCCACCCAACGCCCGCCTCGTGGGCTGACCCAGCCGCCTGCGGGTTGGCCAACCGCACGCCGCTGGCCAACCCACAGGCGCATGGGTTAGCCCACCAGACCGCCAGCACACGCCCAGCCCAGCGCGCGCGCTCGTCGGCTGACCCAGCCGCCTGCGGGTTGGCCAACCGCACGCCGCTGGCCAACCCACACGCGCATGGGCTGACCCACCAGACGGGGAGGCGTGGGTTGGCAGGGGGTGGGGTGGTGGGTGAGGGTGGGGGCAAACGTGCGCGAAGGGATGCTTCATGGCGACTGAGGTTGTGTCGGTGATCGGTGGCGAGCGGGTGGCGGACGTGGTACGGCGTACGCCGTCGACCAATCCGGCTCGGCTGAGCGATGTGGTGGGGACGGTCGGCAGCGCGGGGCCTGAGGTTCTCGTCAAAGCCACCGAGGCCGCCCGGGACGCGCAGGCCGCGTGGGCCGCGACACCGGCTCCGCAGCGAGGTCAGGTGATCGCGAACGTCGGCCGGCTGATGACCGCCAACAAGGAGCGGCTGGCCGCGCTCGTCACCCGCGAGATCGGCAAGCCGATCGCCGAGGCGCGCGGTGAGGTGCAGGAGATCATCGACACCTGCGACTTCTTCGTCGGCGAGGGCCGCCGCCTCTACGGTCAGACGGTCCCGTCGGAGATGCCCGACAAGCAGTTGTTCACGTTCCGACGGCCGGTCGGCACGGTCGTCGTGATCACGGCCGGCAACTTCCCGGTCGCCGTACCGTCCTGGTACATCGTGCCCGCGCTGCTGTGCGGGAACACGGTCGTCTGGAAGCCGGCGGAGTACTCGGCCGTGGTGTCCGACGCGTTCTACGAGATCTTCGCGCATTCCGGCGTACCGGCCGGAGTCTTCAACGTCGTGTACGCCGACGGGCCGGACACCTTCACCGGACTCGAGCAGGCACTGCAGGCCGGGCTGGTGAACAAGGTCGGCTTCACCGGATCGAGCGCCGTCGGCAGCCGGATCGGTGAGTTGTGCGGCCGCCACCTGCAGACGCCGTGCCTGGAGCTCGGTGGCAAGAACCCGATGGTGATCACCGAGGACGCCGACCTCGACCTGGCCGTCGAGGGCGCGCTGTTCTCCGGCTTCGGTACGGCGGGTCAGCGCTGCACCTCGCTCGGCACGGTGATCGTCCACGAGTCGGTCCACGACGACTTCGTCGCCCGATTCAGCCGTGCCGTTGCGGACGCGCCGATGGGTGATCCGGCGCAGGACGTGCTGTTCGGCCCGTTGCTGGACGAGAAGTTCGCCGCCGGGTTCGAGAAGTCGCTGGGCTGGATCGCGGCTCACCACCAGGTGATCGGCGCGACCGGCCGGGTCACCGCGGACAACCCACGGTCCGGATTCGTCGGGGATGCCGCGGCCGGGCTGTTCTACCATCCGGTGATCGTCGACGGCGTCCGTGCGGACGACGAGTTGTTCATGAACGAGACCTTCGGCCCGGTCGTCGGCATCACGACGTACTCGAGTCTCGACGAGGCGATTGCCCTCGGCAACAAGTCCGGCTACGGGCTGTCCAGTTCGATCTACACCACCGATCCGAACAAGGCGTTCCGGTTCGCGCAGGGCATCTCGGCCGGCATGGTCAGCGTGAACAACTCGACGTCCGGCGCCGAGGCGCACCTGCCGTTCGGCGGCAACGGGAAGTCCGGCAACGGCTCCCGGCAGAGCGGCATCTGGGTGCTCGACCAGTTCACCCGGTGGCAGTCGCTGAACTGGGACTACTCGGGCAAGCTGCAGAAGGCGCAGATGGACACCGAGACGGTCGAGGCCGACCTCTCCTTCCAGCTGCTCTGATGGCCGCAGCCCTGCCGGACGCCGCCGACGTGGTGATCGTCGGCGGCGGCGTGATGGGCGCCAGCATCGCGTTCCATCTCGCCGAGGCCGGGGTGGAACGCGTGCTGCTGCTGGAGCGGAACGAGCTCGGCTCCGGTTCCACGTCCAAGGCGGCCGGCGGGGTCCGCGCCAACTTCTCGGACGAGCTCAACATCGCGCTGGGTGCTCGCAGCCTGGAGGCCTTCGCGCGGTTCGGCGAGCGGCCAGGGCAGGAGATCGACCTGCATCGCGTCGGCTATCTCTTCCTGCTGGAGACCGGCGATCAGCTCGAGCTGTTCCGCGAGAGCACCCGGCTGCAGAACGCGGCCGGTCAACCGACCCGGATGATCGACGTCGACGAAGCCGTCCGGCTCGCGCCGATCGTTGCCCCGGACGGTCTGGCCGGCGCCTGCTTCTCCCCGGCGGACGGGCACTGTACGCCGGAGTCCGTCGTACTCGGGTATGCGACGGCCGCCCGCCGGCTCGGCGCGACGCTCGTCACCGGTTGCGAGGTGCTCGGCATCGAGGCGGACGACAACGCCATCCGGGCGGTCCGTACCAGCCATGGCGACGTCCAAACCCGCACGGTGATCTGCGCGGCGGGCGCGTGGTCGGCGGAGCTCGCCGTACCGCTCGGGATCGACCTGCCGGTCACCCCGCTGCGACGGCAGATCGTCGTGACCGAGGCGATCCCGGATCTGCCGCAGAGCATGCCGATGACGATCGACTTCAGCAGCACGTTCTACTTCCACCGTGAGGGACCCGGTCTGCTGGTCGGAATGTCCGACCCGGACGAGGAGCCCGGCTTCCGTCTGGACCGCACCGAGACCTGGCTGCCGCGACTGACCGCCGCGATGGAACGCCGCGCGCCGTCACTGCTCGACGTCGGCCTGACCGGTGGCTGGGCCGGGCTCTATGAGGTGACACCGGATCACAACGCGCTGATCGGCGAGGCCGACGGCGTGTCCCGGTTCCTCTACGCCACCGGCTTCTCCGGTCACGGCTTCCTGCAGGGGCCCGCGGTGGGCGAGATCATCCGTGACCTCTACCTGGGCCGCGAGCCGTTCGTCGACGTCAGCCCGCTGGACGCGCGCCGCTTCCGGTACGACGGCCGGCGCGCGGAGTGGAACGTGGTCTGATCAGGGCTCGTTGCGGGGATCGTCGGCCGGGTCGTCCGGCCAGTTGTCCGGATCGCACCACTCCGGATCCCAGCCGCGCTGGATGCAGTACTGCCGGAGGATCTCCTCGCGGCTCGGAGTGGTGGTGCTCGGCCGCGGCCGCTTCGTGGTCCTGGTCGTCCGGGTCGGCTTGGGATCCGGCTCGTCCGCCTCCTCGGTGGTCCGGGTCTTGGTCGGCCGCTGTGTCGGCTGGGTCGTCTTGGTGGTCGGCGGCACGGTCGTCTTCTGTACCGGCGGTGGCACCGAGGTCGGCTGCGTCGTCCGCGGCGGCACGACCGGCGTCTGGGTCGCCGAGGGGGTCGCCGAACGGTCGTCGACCACCGGCACGGCCTGCGAGTCGGAGTCCCCGCTGAACAGGCCGATCGCGGACAAGGCCCAGAAGTTGATCCCGAGGAACAGCACCGCCGCACCGATCCCGGCGTACAGCACTCGGCGGGACGGACCGCCGTACCGGCCGACCGGACCGCGGACCGGGTTGCCCTTGCCGTCGATCCAGAATCGCCAGCCTTCTGGAGGCGGTGGCCAGGACGGGTCGGGACGCCAGGTTTTCGGTGGAACCCAACTACGGCGGGGCGGCGACGGCCAGGTCGGAGGGACCACGAACCGCTTCAACGAATTCCTCCATCTCCGCCCGGACCACGTCAGGCTAGTGGATCGGCCGGTGGGGCCGACAGCCTGGTCGGGTCAGCTCTTCGTTCAGAATCCCTGCCCGCACAGTGGCCAACGACACAAACCCACCGCAGGCTACTTGCGGCTTGCGAACCGTCCGCGTGTTGCGCTGGATTTTTCGATCAACCCATGACTGAGTCGCTGAGAAATCAGGTTGCTTACCTCACTTAGACCATCCGTTTCGGAGGAAGCATCCGCCATGGCCTTGTTCCGATTCCGGTCCGCTGCGGCCGTCATGCCGGCCAGAGCTAGAGCACGGACTCCAGCAGTCTGGTCAGGTCCTCGCCGAACGGGCGATCCGCCTCGATCGGCGGTACGACGTCCGCCACCGCCTGATGGAGGTCGCGGAGGCCGACCGGGATCGGGCGCTTCGACAGGGCGAAGGCCTGATGCACGGCCAGGAGCTCGCAGGCGGTGACTTCGCGGGTCAGCCGGACGGCTTCCGCGAGGGTGCCGACTGCCTCCCAGGAGAAGGTCTGCACGTCCTCCTGGCCGTTCGACGTCTCCGCCGTACTGATTGCTGAGGGCAACGTCAGGCGGCGGAGCAGGTGGGTGGTGGCGACCGCGCGTTTGTGGACGGCGACCAGGCCGGCCTGTGGACCCGGCTCGTACGCGAGCTGGGCCTGGAGTCCGGTGACGGTCGGGTCGAGCAGGCGGTGCAGCCGCGCCGCGGAGACCTCGGTCGCGTGGGCGAGGGCCGCGGTCAGGTGGTCGCAGTACGCCGTCAAGCCGATCCCGTGAAAGCCGGCCGTGCCGATGAACTCGCCATCGAGGTACGCCGGTGAGTCGGTGACGCCGGTGAACGCACGGTCGACGGCTTCATCCAACTGGCTGATGGACCGCCGGACGTGCGCGACCACGTGCCCCGCGACGCGGAATGACACCGGTGCTTGGAGCGCTCGGGGCTCGGGCTCCGGACCGGCCAGCTCGCGGATCCGCGCGAACTCGGCTGCCAGGACGTCATCACCCCGGCCCAGTGCCGGGTGGTACGGGGAACGGTTCGCCCCGATCACCGCGATCGCGCCGGCGCCGACTGCGGTCAGGTGGTCGGCGAGACGGTGTGCACGCTTGGCATGCAGAGCAGCCCGCCCGGTCGCACCCGGCACGCCCGCGAGCAGGGAGATCCCCTCCTTGGGACCCACCTCGAACGAACCGAACGCGTGGGCCAGCGGAATGATTTCGCCGGCCGAACCCGCTCCTTCGGCAGGGATCTCGGGAACCCGCCCGCTGTTGATCATGGCAACCAACTGCTGGATCAGCTCGACCGATACCCCAGCGTCACCGGTGAGGAACGTGCGCAGCCGGCCGATCAGAACGGCCCGGGCCTCGTCGTGCGGGAGCCAGGGAGGTCCGCCGACCGCTCGGCCGAGCAGCAGGTTGCGTTGATGCACGCGTTGCTCGTCCTCGGTGAGCCAGCGCTTGCTCAGGTTGCCCATCCCGGTGTTGACGCCGTACACAGCGTCACCGGAGGCAAGTGTGGCGAGGAGGTCTGTACGGATCGCGGCCAGGCGATCGAGCAGCGGCTGCGCGATGGTGACCGGTTCGGGGCTCGCGGGGTCGAGGTCCGACGGCTGGTTGATCAGCATGTCATCAGCATGTCAATGGAACCGGAGCATCGCGCCGACGTCGGCGGCCTCGGCCTTGCGCAGGATCAGGTGCGCGATCGCGACGTCCAGCAGTGACAGGCCGCGATGCCAGAAAAGGTTGCGCTCGGCATCGTTCTCCCGGCCCGGCTTCTGCCCGGCGACGATCTGCCCGAGCTCGGCGTACAGGGTCTCCGGCGACAACCGGCCGGTGTCCACGTGCCGACGCAGCGCTCCGAACCGGCCGGACTGGGCCTCGCGCCAGTCGTCGACGACGACCTTGTCCATCACGTCGAGCAGGTCGAGCTCGACCGCGCTGATCGTCCCGTACGGTACGACGAAAGCGCCGGGCTTCACGGCGGCCGTGCGGAGAAGAGGTTCGGGCTCGGTCAGCCGGGTCGCCTCGACCAGGACGTCGGCGCCGTCGAACGCCTCCTCGGCCGTCGCCACCACCCGCACCGGCGTGGACAGCTCCGCAGACAGCTCGGCCGCGAACTTCTCCCGCGATTCCGGCCGCCGCGACGTCACCCGGATCTCGTCCAGATCGAAGAGGTCGTCCAGCATCGTCACGTTCCACCACGCCGTCCCGCGGGCGCCGGCGTGGGCGAGGATCTTGCTGTCGCGCCGGGCCAGGTGGCGGGCGCCGACCGTGGTCATGGCGCCGGTCCGCGCCGCGGTGACCATCGTCGCGTCCAGGACCGCGAGCGGTACGCCGGTCGTCGGGTCGAACAGCGTCGCCATCGCCAGCTCGCTGGGCAGACCCTTCTGGTAGTTCGGGACGAAGTCACCGACCACCTTCACGCCGCTGATGCCGTGCTCGCCGAGGCCGTCCAGATGCCCGCGCAGGATGTTGAAGTGACCGATCCCGCCGTTGTCCGGCATCAGGTGCACGCGCGGTTCGAAGCTGGTCCGGCCCTCGCCGTGTTCGCGGACCGCCTCCTCGACCGCGTCCACGATCTCCAGCCTGGTCAGCCCGAGCGAGTCGATCTCCGGACCACTCAGAAACCGCAACCAGATCCCGTCAGCCACCCGGCCTCCTTCGGTCGTTGTGATTCGATACTAAAGTTCCGGATCGCTGCGCTACGTTCGGGCCATGGAGTCGACCACACGGACGCCGGACCGGACGGTGATCGGGCACTCGACCACCGACAAGGTGGTGCTGTTCGGTGGACTGCCGCTGATCGGACTGGTGCTCGGCTTCTTCCTGCCGCGGATCGCGGACTGGGCGGCGCGGCAGGACTGGGTGCCGTTCCAGGGGCCGCTGACGCTGATCTCGGGGTGGGACGGCTGGTGGGTGATCGCGGTCTGCCTCGTGATCGGCCTGGTGGCCGGCGTGATCCTGGCCGGGATGGCGCTCGAGGACACGCTGAAGGTCACCGTCACCAACGGGTCGGTCGAGTTCGGTAAGAACCAGAAGACGGTGACCGTCCCGCGGGAGCAGGTGACGGTCGCGTTCCTGGACGGCAAGGAGATCGTGCTGCAGGACTCCACTTCGCGCGAGCTGGCGCGGGAGAAGCACGATCAGCTGAAGTCCGACGCACGGCAGATCCCGGCCGCGTTCCGCGCCCATGGATATCCCTGGTCGGACGCGGGCGATCCGCACGCGGACCGGTTCCGTCGCTGGGTCGAGGATGAACCCGACCTGCCGCCGGCGGTGAACGCCGTACTGAAGGTGCGGGCCAGGGCGTTCGACCAGGGCGACAAGGGCAAGGCGGATCTGCGCGAGCTGCGCGGCGAGGTGGCGAAGCTCGGCTACACGGTGAAGGACAGCGACAAGAAGCAGTACTGGCGGCCGGCCACGCCGCGGTGATTCAGGGCCGGTGATTCAGGCGCCGAGGAGGTGGATGACAGCGGCGGCGTACGCCTGCTCGGCGTCGTCCGCCCGGTGCACGCTGTCGGTCAACTCGACGGCATACCCGTCGGGGACCGCCTCGAGCTTGCGGAAGTGCTCGCCCAGTAGAGCGCGCAACTGTTCCTCGCGCGGCAGCCAGACGACCTCACGCTGCTCGATGCTGTCCAGGGCCCACTCGGTGGTGCCGTTGAAGCCGATCACCTTGCTGCCCTGGTAGTCGTGCACCTCGACGGTCATGTCGCTCACCACGAACACGTCGTCGTCCATCTCCCGGTCCGGTACGACGAAACGATCCCCTGCCGCGGGTGCCCACAGCACCCCGGCCTTGCGCAGTCGCCCAGCCTGCTCAATCGTGATCACCCCTCCATCCTCCCCACGCCAGGCAAACCCCGCAGGTTCGCGCGCGTGGCGTGGGTCAGCGGTTCAGGGCAGTACGGAGCTCGGCGGCACGGTGGGAAATGCGGTCCCGGCACTCGTTCGTCAGCGGCAGATCGAGCAACGCGGTCGCCTGCAGGTGGCTCAATCCGAACTCCTCCCGCAGCCGCTGGACGGCGATCACCCGGTCGGTGGAGGCGTTCAGTACGTCGGCCACCTCGTCGCGGCGCTCGAACGCGGCCAGTACGCCGTCGTAGATCTCCAACTGCGTGTACGCCGACCGATCCGGTTCGGGCACGATCGCCACGTCTTCCTTCTCACTGGCACGGATCACCTGCCGCCAGAGCGCGGGGACAGCGAGCCTGGCCCGGGTGTAGCGCCGGGGCATCGGCTGGGCGTAGGTCATGGTCATGGTCGGCTCCTGTTCGGGGTTGTCGGATCAGTCGGCCTAGCTGGGCCCGGCCACGCCGTACGGTTCGCGCGGCGGGCACTTCTTCCCAGGCGTTGTGAGCGCCTCGAAATGCCAGGGTTCGTTGTCGTAGCGGCGGCAGACGCCGTACCGCCAGCCGTTCTTGTTCAGCCAGGTCATGGCTGCCGCTGGGCCGATGTCCACGGCCTTGCCCTTCACATGAGCGGAGTACTTGGGTGGCAGCACCCAACGCGTCGCCGCCTTGTACGAGCCGTACTTCTTGATCGCCTCGTTCAGCAGCCGCTGCTGCTTGGAGGTACTGCGCCGGCCCGAGGTGATGCTGATCGTGACGCCGTCGGCCTTCGCGGCCGTCATCGCCTTCTTCAGCCGCGTCCGCAGTGTCAGCGACAGCCCGTTGATGCTCTCCTCGCCGTACTTCGGCATGGTCGTGGCCGACTTCTCCGGCTTCGGGGTCTTCGTGGGCTTGACCGGAGTGGTCTTGTGGGTCGACGGCCAGGTGGGCGGTGACGTCGGCGTCTCGGTGACCAGCGTGGTCGGCGGAGCGGAGTTCGCCGGAGCGTTCACGGTCGAGATGACCGGCTCCTTGTCCGCGGCCAGACCAAGCATCTCCCCCAGTTGCGCGTGCCACAGCACCAACGACCCGACCGCCAGCACCGCCACGCCTGCACCCGTCACGGACAGCAACCGCAGCCGGTCCGAGCCGATCCGGCGCGGTGGCATGTCGTTCGTCATGGGGTACAGCCTCTCGGATCAGGCGCGGTCGCCACATCGGCCCCAGGGACCGTCCTCACATCGCGGAAGTAGCCCCTGAGTATCAATTCGGACGCCGAGCCTCCTCCAAAAGTTGGAGAGGCTGCCCCTCCGGGCAGATGAAGCCTTGGCGAACACGAGCTGACTACGCTGGGCAACGTGTGGAGTCTTTGGCGCCGGTTGACGCAGTTGCAGCAGGACCTGCTGCTCGCTGCGATCATCGGCGTGGTCTGGTTCGGGGTGCTGAACCTGATCAACGACAGCGGCCTGCGCCCGCAGAACCCGGCCGTGTCCGTCGTCACCGGCGTCTTCCTGGTCGCCACGGTCGCCTGCGTACGGCGGATTCCGCGGACGATGCTCGTGGTCGTCTCGGTGCTGTACCCGTTCCTGTACGCCGCGGTCGGCACCGGCCTGGCCGCGCAGGTCGGGATCAGGGTCTTCGGCCAGCCCGAGATCAGCGACGCCGCGCTGCAGTCCGAGATCCACCTTGTCCCGCTCCTCGTCGTCGGGTATCTGGCCGCGTCGAGCGGCGTACGGCGGTTCACCTGCCTGTTCTTCACCATGGGCAGCCTGGCCGGGCTGATGATCGGACTGCCGACCGTGGTCGCCATCGTGCTCGGGCATGCGAACCGGGACATCCTGAGGGGCGACCGGTACCAGAACCTGCCCACGGACCTGGCCAGCCTCTACAGCTACATCGACGTCTCGCTGTTCGTGTTCGCCGAGGCGCTGATCTGCGGCATGGTGCTGCTCGGCGCGGACGCGCGGCGACGGCGCAAGAACGTCGCCCTGCTGCAGCAGCGCAACGCCGAGCTGATCCGGCTGCGCGCGGTCGAGGCCGAGCGGGCCGCGGTCGCCGAGCGGACCCGGATCGCTCGCGACCTGCACGATGTCATCTCCCATCACGTCAGTGCGGTGGTGATCCGGGCCCAGGCCGCCGACCGAGTCGCCGACCAACGACCCGAAGTACTGCGGGAGGCGATTCGCTGGATCATTGCCAGCGGCAAGGAAGCGCTGACCGCGATGCGGGAGACGGTCCGAGTACTCAACACAGCCTCACCGAACGAGGTCGGGGCGTCGCCGGACTCGGGTGGCGGGACCGCGCCCGTACCCGATTTGTCCGACGTCGCGCGGATGGGCGAGCGGTTGAAGGCAGTCGGCATCGACGTGTCGATGAGCCTGCCGCCGCGGCAGCGGCAGCTGACCTCGGCCACCGACCTGACCGCGGTCCGGATCATCCAGGAGGCGTTGACCAACGTGATGGTGCACGCGAAGGCGACCGCGGCCCGGGTCACCTGGCAGAGTGGACCGCAGGGCGAACTGCTGACCATCGACGACAACGGCAGCGGCGGACCACCGCCGGTGAACGTGCTGGAGTCCGCCCGGCGGAGCGAAAGCGGCCGCGGCAACGGACTGATCGGGATGCGGGAACGGGCCACAGCGGTCGGCGGCACACTGGCCGTCGCGGCCGGCCCACTGGGTGGATGGAGGGTGCAGGCATGGCTGCCGCCGCAGAACTGACCGGACCGGACACCAGTCCGATCCGGATCCTGGTTGTCGACGACCAGGGCGTGATCCGGATGGGCCTGGCGATGATCCTGGACCACGAACCAGACCTCACCACGGTCGCCCAGGCCGGCGACGGCGAAGAGGCGCTCCGGCTCGTCGAGCAGTACGACCCGGACGTCGTACTCATGGACATCCGGATGCCGGTGATGGACGGACTCGTCGCCACCGAACGGATCACGACTGCCAACAAGGCGGCTGGTCGGTCGCGTCCCGCGGTCCTGGTGCTGACGACGTTCGACGACGAGGCGTATGTGCTGAGCGCGGTCCGGGCTGGGGCGTCCGGGTTCCTGTTGAAGGACACGGATCCGGATCTCTTGGTGTCGGCTGTGCGGGCGGTGCATCGTGGGGACTCCCTGGTCGATCCGGCGTCGACCCGCGTGCTGCTCGAGCGGTGCATGGAGCTGGAGCGGCAGGTCGGGGGTGGTACGGCGGAGCCCGCGCCGGCGCAGCCGGATGGCCGGTGGACTGGGTTGCTTGGGCATCTGAGCGAGCGGGAGCGGGAGATCCTGGTGTGGATGGCGCGCGGGCTGTCCAACCGCGACCTCGCCACCAAACTCTTCGTCAGCGAGACCACGGTGAAGACCCACGTCAGCAGCGTCCTCTCCAAACTGGGCCTCTCCAGCCGGGTCCAGGCGGTCGTGGTCGCCTACGAAGCCGGGGTAGTCCGGCCGGGCGAAGCTGAGGTCCGCTGGGACTGATCCCCCATCCATGGGTCAG
Organism: Kribbella sp. NPDC050241; assembly: GCF_044459685.1. NCBI lineage: Bacteria > Bacillati > Actinomycetota > Actinomycetes > Propionibacteriales > Kribbellaceae > Kribbella > Kribbella sp. NPDC050241. The sequence continues at coordinate 693,998 of NZ_JBITJE010000002.1, read as the reverse complement.
GTGGTGGATCGGCGGAAGGCTGTTCGGTAGGTGCTGGGGGGTTGGCCTGTGTGCTTGGTGAAGAGCGCGGCGAAGGTGCCGGGATTCTTGTAGCCGACTGTGGAGGAGATGCTGGCGACGGTTCGGTCTGTGGTTTCCAGGAGGTGGCGGGCGCGGGAGACGCGCGACGCCTGGAGGTAGTCGAGAGGGCTTCGGTGGGTCTCGTCCGCGAAGCGCCTGAGCAGAGTGCGGGTGCTGACTCTGAAGGTGGCGGCCAGGGCAGTGAGGTCGTAACGGTCGGCCAGATTCTGGTCGAGGTGGCGCATGACTTCTCGCGAGAACTCGCTTCCGGCCCGTGGCAGCAGCCGGGTGTCGACGTACGGCGTCTGTGAGGACCGCGCATCGTCGACGAGCGCAAGTCTCGCGGTCGCCCTGGCCACGAAGGTACCGCTATGTTCCCGGATCAGGCCTAGCGCGAAGTCGTACATGGCGCTGAACGACCCGGTCGTCGTCACCCCGCCGTCGGTGATGACCAACTCCTCGGCGCAGACATCGGCGTCGGGGCAGCGACGAGCCAGTTCGTCCGCGAGGATCCAAGAGGTCGTCGCCCGGCGGCCGGCCAGCAGACCTGCCTCCGCAAGCAGGAACGCGCCGACACAGATCGAGACGACCGCGTTGCCGGTGGCAACATGTGAGCGGATCACAGCGAGTTCCGGGGCGAGCGGCGCGAGCGTCGTGTCCAGGAGAAGATCCGGCGAGAGCTCGAACCCTGGTACGACGAGAACGTCGACGTCACGGACCGCGGAGACCGCCAGCCTCGCACCACCCGACGCGCTGACCTGACGGCGGGGCGACATGACCGACACGTCGTACCCGGTCCCGTCCGGCCCGCCGAGGTGGGTGGCCATGGTCAGCAGATCGGGTACGCCGTACACCTCGGACGCGAAGCATCGCGGATACGCCAACACACCAACCCGCAGTACACCCATCTCCACGCTCCTCATTGCTCGTGGCGAGATTACCTCCAACTATGGCGATCTGGCCGCTCGTCGTACGACGGTTCCTGGCAGCACGCTGTCGGCATGAGCACACGTGACGACGAGATCGCGGACTTCTCCCGCCAACTCATCGAAGTCGACGGGGTGGTGAAGACGGTGTACGTCGCGGGGTCCGGGCCGGCCGTGGTCGTGATGCCGGAGATGCCCGGCATCAGCCCGGACGTCCTTCGGTTGGCTCGGTGGGTTCGGGACGCCGGCTTCACCGTCTACGTCCCGTCGCTCTTCGGGGTCGACGGCGCCTATCCCACGGCCGACGGTGGTTCGGAGGTTGTTCGTCGCGCCTGCGTCAGTGCGGAGTTCCGCGCGTTCGCCGGGGGTGGGACGAGCCCGGTCACCGTCTGGCTGCGTGGGCTCGCCCGGCAGGCACATGCCGAGTGCGGCGGTCCGGGTGTTGGCGCGATCGGTCTGTGCTTCACCGGCAACTTCGCCCTCACCATGGCGCTCGAGCCGGCCGTCATCGCGCCGGTGGTCAACCACCCGTCCCTGCCGCTGGACGACCCGGCCGGACTCGAGCTGAGCGACGAGGACGCGCGTGCGATCCGGGACCGCGTCGACCGGGATGGGCTGAGCGTTCTGGCGTACAGGTTCGACAATGACCGCTGGTGCACCGGCCAACGCTTCGCGGCGTACCGAGCACTCCTCGGCGACGCCTTCGACGGTCGCGTCCTTCCTGGCGGCTGCGCGAAGACCGACCCGCCGCCGTTCTTCGGCGAGGTCGTCGAGACACCCCACAGCGTGGTGACCGCTCATCTCGTCGACGAGGACGGACACCCGACCGTCGAGGCCAGAGACGAGATCCTCAGCTACCTGACCAATCGCTTGTTGCCGGCCGACTGAATGCGGCGGGCTCACAGCGTCTCGGCGGCCGCCGAGTCGTGGATCCTCGCGCCGAAATCACGCAACACCCGAACCAAATCCACGACTCGACGATCGGTTGACCGGGCGGGGCGGCCGCGAGCACTCGACGACGGGAGCGCGCGGAGCGGGTGCGTGGGGAGAGTTCCTACGTGAACAGGTAGATGCCGAGTGTGGCGACGGCGATCACGATGAGGATGGCCAGTACCTGGGCTCGGGCCGACGATTGGCGGCGGTGGGGCAGGAAGTCTCCGGTCATGCTTCCAGGCTGCCGGGAGAAACCGCCCCACCCATCGGTCGTCGGGACGGTTCTGGCGCGACGTCAGTAGGCCCAGGGACGCAACCGGCTCCTACCAGAGGATGAGATGGTTGCCGTAGGCCCCTGAATGACTACCGTGCGAAGTATTCGGCCTGGACTTTCTTGGGTACGACCATGGCCCAGGCGTCCAGGATCAGTTCGCGGAGTTCCTCGTACTCGAGAGCGTCGAGGCGGACCTGGATCCAGCGGAAGCGCTCGTCGGACGGGCGGGGGCGGAAGAACTTGTCGGGTTCTGCGGCCAGCGCGGCCTCGCGTTCCTCGCGGGGGAACGCGATCCCGATCGTCTGTTCGTCCGGCGCGACCGCCAGGTAGACGATCTGCCCGACCCGGTACTTGATCGAGTCCCGCACCAGCACCTCGTAGCTGCGCGGCAGGTCCGCCGTCACCGCCCGGATGTCGTCCAGTCCCACCATGAGCCCTCCAGAAACCGCAGTCGTGCGAACCGACGTTACCGAGGAAAGCTTTCACCGGGCTTTCAGTCCTTCCGGGATCAGGCTGTGGACGGCGGCACCTGATCGTCGGCCGGGCCGGTCGGGAGTCGCCGGGTCTGGATGAGGTGCTCTGCGACGTCGCGCAGCTTGGTGTGGGTGTCCTGGGAGTAGCGCTTCAGGACCTCGAACGCGCGATCGCCGTCCAGTCCGTACCGTTCCATCAGGATGCCCATCGCCTGACCGACCAGTTTCCGGGCGTCGACCGCCTGGGCCAGGTTCTCCTGACGGCGCGCCGTCGCCACAGCCACCGAGGCATGCCGAGCGAGAATATGGGCGACGGCGACGTCGTCGGCACTGAACGCGTTCGGCAGCGCGGCGTAGACGCTGAGGATCCCCGCGCCCCGGCCACCGAGCAGCATCGGAACGTGGATCACACTGCGCAGGCCGAGGCTGGTGAGTACTTCGCTCCACCGCGGCCAGCGCGGATCGGTCATCACGTCCCGGACGTGCAGCGGGCTGCCCGCCGCGGCAGCGGCCAGCATCGCTCCCTCGCCGGTTTCCACCTGATGCCGGTAGATCGTCTCGACGACCGGATCGGTCACGGCCGCAACCTCGAAGCGCCCGCCCCGGTGGCTCAGGACCAGTCCGGCGGCGTCGCCCCCGACTGCCTGCACGGCGGATCGGACGACGGACTCGACGGTCTCGTCGACATGTTCCGCGTCGTGGAGGCTCAGCGCGAGTTGCGCGAATTCCACGGCCAGCGAGTAGTCAGATGGGCCGTGCTGCACGGTCCCCTCCCAAGAATCGCGCCAACCCCCATCGCGCCAGCGACACCTCGAGTATGCCTCGCTGTCCACCGTTTCCACTACGAATACCGGTCGGCGTACGGTGGTCTGATGCCTGCTGTGGTGAGTGGTGTCGAAGGGGCTGAGGTGGTGTTCCGCCTCGGCGATCCTTCGCATGCGTTCACCGGGGTGAAGCTGTGGCAAGAGCTCGGGCTGGCGGCCGAACTGCTCGAATTCAAACATGTGGACCACGGCTGGGAGCTGCGGTTGCCCCGGCCGTCGGTGCGCCGGATGGAGTACCTGTTCGACATCGCCGACCTGGGGATGAGGATCGACCCGACCAACCCGCGGGTCGTCGGCGGGGCGTTCGGGGAACACTCCTGGCTGCCACTGCCCGGGTACGTCGAGCCCGCGTGGATCACCGTCCCACCGATCGCGTCGGCGCTGACTCCGCTCGGTGTGGAAACCCCGGTCGGCGAGGTCGACGTTCACGTCTGGGCGCCGGAAGGCATCGCACCGACGTTCGAGCTGCCGCTGCTCCTGTCCCACGACGGTCCCGAGCTCGCGAAGTACGCCGGTCTGACCCACTACGCCGGCGCGATGGTCGCCGGGTCCATACTGCCGCCTTTCCGGCTCGCGCTGATCCGGCCGACCACCCGCAACCTCTGGTACGCCGCGAATCCGCAGTACGCCGACGCCCTGACGCAGTACGTGCTGCCCGCGATCGAGACGCAGTACCGCAGCCGGCGGCCCGTGCTGATGGGCGCGAGCCTGGGTGCGCTGGCCGCCTTGTTCGCGGAATGGCACCATCCGGGCACTTTCGACGGGCTGTTCCTGCAGTCGGGGTCGTTCTTCACCGCCGACACGGATCCGCAGGAGTCCCGGTTCGAGTTCTACGCCGAGGTCACCGGGTTCGTCGCGCAGGTGCTGACGGCAACCACGCCGCCGAGTACGCCGCTGATCGGGATGACCGCGGGGACGACGGAGGAGAACGTCCACAACAACCGGGTGATGGCCGCGAAGCTGGCCGAGCTCGGGCTGGAGGTGAGGTTCGACGAAACGCCGGACATGCACAACTTCACAGCATGGCGTGATGTGCTGGATCCTGAGCTGACGGAGCTACTGCAACGGTGCTGGGGTGGGGCAGATGGAGCGGGAGCAGGTCGAGTTGGAGGCGCCGGGGCTTGACCGGCGGGGCACGCTGATCCGGTACGGCCATTTCGGCCGCCCGGTGCTGGTGTTCCCGAGCGAGCAGGGCCGCGCCTGGGACTACGAGAACAACGGCATGGTCGACGCGGTCGCGGACCTGATCGAGGCCGGCCGGGTGAAGCTGTACTGCGTCGATTCCTTCGATCACGTCAGCTGGTCGGATCGCAGCATCCAGCTCGAGGACCGGGCCCGGCGGCACGGGTTCTACGAGTCCTGGATCCTGGAGCAGGTGGTCCCGGCGATCGGCGCGGACTCCCCCGGCACCGCCGACATCATCACCACCGGCTGCAGCCTGGGCGCGTTCCATGCGCTCAACTTCGCGTTCAAACGGGCCGATCTGTTCCCGATCGCGATCTGCCAGTCCGGCAACTACGACGCGGCCGGCTGGCACGCGTGGGGTGAGCGCGGCGAGGCGACGTACTTCAACAACCCGGCCGACTACCTGCCGAATCTGGACGGTGACCACCTGGAGTGGTTGCGCACCCGGATCTTCATCCTGCTCACGGTCGGTCAGGGCGACTGGGAGACGAACCCGACCGGGTCGTTGCCGTCCGCCCGCGCGACCGCCGCCGTACTGAAGGCCAAAGGCATCCCGCATGAGCTCGACCTGTGGGGGTACGACGTAGCCCACGACTGGCCCTGGTGGCGCAAGCAACTCGCCCACCACCTGCCCCGATTCTGTTAGGAGACCGATCCCCTTCCCTTCTTCTTTCCTTCCTTTCCCGACACCGACCTGTAGGAGATTCAGTGGCTGATCGTTCACGGCATTTGATCGGGTTGTTGCTCGGGGCTGAAGAGGACTGGCCGCGGGCGTTCGAGGCGCTGCTGCAGCGGGTCGGGCCGGTCACCATCGACGGGACCGAGCACGAGTTCGGGTCCCGGCGGCTGACCATCGAGCCGTTCGACCTGAACGACCCGGTCCGGGTCGGGCTGGTGATCGACCGGCTCGCGTACTGGTACTACCACCCGCGCGAGTGGCTGAAGAAGGCCGCGCTGATGAACGGCACCTATCTGCTGAACTCGCCGTTCACGTTCCAGTCGATGGAGAAGCATTCGGCGTACTGCGCGATGCTCCGGCTCGGGCTGAAGATCCCACGGACCGTGCTGGTGCCGTACAAGAACCCGGTCGACAACGTGCGCTGGGCGTACACCTCGGCGCAGTACAACAAGGCGTTCGACCTGGACGCCATCGCCGAGGACCTCGGCTATCCGCTGTACATGAAGCCGTTCGACGGCGGCGGCTGGCGGGGCGTGTCCCGGATCAACGACAAGGTCGACCTGCATCGCGCGTACGACCAGTCGGGCGAGATGCTGATGCACCTGCAGGCGACGATCGAGTACGACAAGTTCGCCCGGGCGCTGTCGATCGGCGCCGAGACGATGGTGATGGACTTCCGCCCCGACGAGCCGATGCACAACCGGTACGCCGTCTCGCACGACTTCCTCAACCCGTCCGCCGGGCACGAGGCGGTGGCGATCAGCCGGATCGTGAACGCCTTCTTCGGCTGGGAGTTCAACTCCTGCGAGATGCTGGTGAAGGGCGACTCGGTCCACCCGATCGACTACGCCAACGCCTGCCCGGACGTGGCGGTCACCTCGCTGCACTACTACTTCCCGTGGGCGATCAGCGCGCTGGTCAAGTGGTCGGTGTTCTCACTCGCGACCGGCCGGCGCAGCGCGATCGACCTGCAGACCGAGCGGTACTTCGCGATCGCGGACGACGAATCGCTCGACTACAACGCGAAAATCGAGGCTTATCTGGCCCTGGCCGACGAGCACTTCGAGACCACGAAGTACCACGAGTGGTGCACCGAGCACCTCGCCGACTTCGACGCCCGCGTCCGCGACTGGGTCGCCGGCCCCGACTTCGACCGCCTCCTGACGTCGACCGTCGCCACCACCTACCCCGAGCGCGAGCAGGACCAGTTCATGGCCCATTTCCGGGGCTTGACCAGCCTCTGGCTCTCCGACCAGGCCGGCTAACCGGTCTGGTCGGCTTCGAGAGCGGCAAGGATCGCCTGGAGTGCGGTGACCCGGTGCGGCGGGATCGCGAAGGTGCCACGCGTGGGGGTGTGCAGCCAGCCTTCGGCGGTCAGGTGGCGGAGGTGGTGGTAGATCTGACCGCTGGTGCCAAGACCGTCGACCTGACTCAGAGCGCTGACGGTCGCTCGGCCGCGCACGATCTCGCGCAGCAAGGTCAGCCGGACGGCATTGCCCAGCGCCGCGAGTGCCGGCGCGACATCTGACCAGTCATTCCATGCCCGGAGCTCGCTGAGCGCCCGGGTCGCTTCGGCCTGCCCGGCGGAGGTCCGCCGCCTGGCTCCGCCCCGCGCGTCCGCTGCGGATTCCAGCGCGGCGATCCGCCGTTCCAGCTCCGCGAGTCGGTTATCCACAGCCATATCCACACTGTGGATAGTACGTAGGTACGTAGTTCTTGCAAAGCCTGCACGTGAGGTACGTCGCTTCCCGGTAGCGCTGAGCGCCTTACCCTGGGCGGGTGCGAGACAGCGACGTACCGGCGTGGTGGCGGCGGCTGGGGCTGGACGGGCTGGTCGATGTGCACGTCCACTTCCTGCCGGATCAGGTGATGAACGCGGTCTGGGCGTACTTCGACCAGGCGCCGCAGCACTACGGCACCGAGTGGCCGGTCACCTACCGGACCTCGGTCGAGGAGCGGCTGAAAACCCTGGAAACGTTGGGGGTTCGGGCCTTCCCCGCGCTGGTGTATCCGCACAAGCCGGGTATGGCCGAGTGGCTCAACGCGTGGGCCCGGGACTTCGCCGCGGCGACGCCCGGATGTGTGCCGAGCGGGACCTTCTATCCCGAGCCGGGTGCCGCGGACTATGTGCGCGAGGCGCTCGACCTGGGGACGCGGATCTTCAAGGTCCACGTCCAGGTGGGTGATTACGATCCGCGCGAGGACGCACTGGACGACGTGTGGGGTCAGCTCGCGGAGGCCGGCGTACCGGTGGTTGTGCACTGTGGATCCGGCCCGATCCCCGGCCGGCATACGGGTCCCGGACCGTTCGGCGACGTACTGCGCAAGCACCCGCGCCTGACCGCGATCATCGCCCACCTCGGCATGCCCGAGTACGCCGAGCACCTGGCCCTCACGTCGTACCCGAACGTCCACCTGGACACGACGATGGCTCTCACGCCCTTCACCGAGTCCCTCATGCCGTTCCCCCGGGAGCTCACGCCCCGCCTGGCCGACCTCCAGGACCGCATCGTCCTCGGCACGGACTTCCCCAACATCCCCTACGAGTACGCCGTCCAACTCTCCGCACTGGAGTCGCTGGATCTCGGCGACGACTGGCTACGAGCCGTCTGCTGGGACAACGGCACCCGCCTACTCGGCCTGTCCTACTGAGCAGAATCAGTCGGTGAGGTTCAGATCACTTTGTGGTTCGGCTCGGGCAGATACATAATGAGGTTATGCAGATACATAACCCCATTATGTATCGTGAGGGCTCCGGCATGGAGCTCCTCGTGGTGCTCGAACAGCTCGTGCAGCTCGTTCGCCCCGTCGGAGGCTTGAGCAGCGCGGCTTCGTCCACGTTGAGCCGCCTCGGGCGTGCGGGACCACAGCGAATGACGGAGCTGGCGCAAGCCCAACGCATCTCCCAACCCGGCATGACGCAACTGGTCACCCGGATGGAACGTGAGGGCCTGGTACGGCGTACGACGAGCACCAGCGATCGACGCGGCGTACTCGTGGAGGCGACCGAGGCCGGAATGGACCTCTGGACACGCATGCGAGCCGAACGCGCCGACGTGCTGCAGGAGCTCCTCGACCGGCTCGACCCGCAGGACCAGACCACCATCTCCGCCGCCCTCCCTGTCCTCACTCAGCTCGTCGAATCGGCGTACGACGACGACCAGCCGACCACATCGGCAACCCCACGTTAGGAAGTGCCATCCATGGCTTCACCCCACGGGACGACCTCCACCCCGTTCAAACAACCACGGGCGGTCTGGGCCGTCGCGTTCGCCTGCGTCATCTCGTTCATGGGCATCGGTCTGGTCGACCCGATCCTGCCCGCGTTGGCCTCCAGCCTGCAGGCCACCCCGAGCCAGGTGTCGCTGCTGTTCACCAGCTACCTGGTCGTGACCGCGGTCGCGATGCTCGTGGTCGGCTGGTTCTCCAGCCGCTTCGGCGCCAAGCGGACCCTGATCGTCGGACTGGCCCTCATCGTGGTGTTCGCCGCACTGGCCGGTTCGTCCGGCTCGATCGGTGGCATCGTCGGCTTCCGGGCCGGCTGGGGCCTGGGCAACGCCCTGTTCATCTCCACCAGCCTCGCGGTCATCGTGGCCTCGGCCAGCGGCGGCTTCGCCGGCGCGATCATCCTGTACGAGACCGCGCTCGGCCTCGGGATCGCGGTCGGACCGCTGCTCGGCGGCGAGCTGGGCAGCATCAGTTGGCGTGGGCCGTTCTTCGGCGTAGCGGTGCTGATGGCCATCGCGCTGGTGGCCACCGCCGTGTTCGTGCCATCACTTCCGAAGCCCGACCACAAGACATCGCTCGCGGCGCCGCTCAAGGCACTTCGCCATCGGGGCCTGCTGACGATGGGACTGATGGCGCTGCTGTACAACTGGGGCTTCTTCACGATGCTCGGCTATGCGCCGTACCCGATGGAGCTCGACGCCCACCGGCTCGGCCTCGTGTTCACCGGCTGGGGCCTGCTGGTCGCCGCGTTCTCGGTGTTCGTCGCCCCACGCCTGCAGGCGCGATTCGGTACGGCGCCGGTGCTGTACGTCAACCTGTTCGCGCTCGGCATCGTGATGGCCGCCATCGCGGCAGGCGTCCACACACCGACCGTGGTCATCGTCGCGGTCATCGTCAGTGGCGCGTTCATCGGCATCAACAACACGCTGACCACGCAGGCGGTCATGCTCGTCTCCCCGGTCGAGCGGCCGGTCGCCTCGTCGGCGTACGGCTTCGTCCGGTTCATCGGCGGCGGCCTGGCACCGTTCGCCGCCGGAAAGCTTGCCGACGCCACCAACCTCAGCGTCCCGTTCTATCTCGGCGGCCTTGCCTTCCTGCTCGCCATCGCCGTACTCGCCACCGGCCATCGGCTGGTCAGCGCGGCGGAGCAGAACCCGGCCGAGGGGTCCCCGGTGCTGCCGTCGCTGCAGCGGGTCGGAGACGCTCCTTCAGCGGAGTACCGGCCGGTCATCGTTGCCGTCGCCGCCACTGAGGACGCGGCCGCGGTCGTCGATGCTGCCGCCCTCCTCGCTCGCAACGCCGGCACCACGCTGGAGGTCGTCCACGTCCGCGAGACCGCTGTCGTCGAGGAAGTCGCCCTCGATTCCGAGGATGCCGAGCAGGCCCACGCGGCCGTCGTCGCTCACCTCGACCGGCTTGCCGCACACAACATCGCCGCGACCGGGCAGGTGCTCACCAGCGTCGGCGATCATGCCGCCGCCGGCCGCGCGCTGGCCCGCTATGCCACCGACGTCGGTGCCCGCGTCATCGCACTCGGCCGGTCGCCGCGCGGACCAATCGCACAGTTCGGCGACGGCAGCATCACCTCCGCCGTGACCCACGCCGCAACCTGCACGGTGATCCTGCTGGAGCCCGACAAGGATCCGGACACACTGACGGCATCCAGGCTGCGAGAGCTGAGAGACAGAGCAGCCTAGGCTTCAGCGCCGCTCCCGCGGCCGAGCGAGGACGTAGGCGGTGGGAGTGGCGCCGTTGTATCTGAGCAGACGTTGGCGGGCCAGCTTGAGGCCCCTCTGGTGCTCGATCGCCTTGTGGAGCAGGCGTTTGTCCTCAGTGAGGAGTACGGCGCGACCGTCGGTGGTGAGGACTCGATCGATCTCGGACAGGGCTGCTGGGTAGAGGGTGCGGTTGGCGTGGTGGGTGCCGACCAGCTTGCCGAACGGGAGGTTGGTGATGATCCGATCGACACTGCCGGCGGCGTACGGGAGGGCTTCTGCTGTCGCCTGTGCGAGGCCACCTAGCTGTTGTCGATTGTGGTCCGCGATCGCGAGTGCCCGCGGGTCGCGGTCGGTCCCGAGGACGCGGCCGCTTGGTTGCCGGCGGAGTGCGGCGAGAAGGATGGTACCCGTGCCGCAGAACGGGTCGGCGATGCGTTGCTCCGGCTGGAGTTTCGCCAAGCGCACAAGGACTTCCGCGACGAGCGGGGTGGTTGACCACGGCAACCGTTCCAACCGCCCGAAGCGCCGCATCCACGACAGTGGACCGATCTCCGCGATCCAGCCGTCTGCGGTTCGGGTGAGGTTGACGTCCCAGCTGCCAGGCTGATTGACCCAGCCGAGCTCGCGCTCGATCGCCGTGATCACGGCGTACCTGAGCCCCGGATCGTCGCAGCCGACTCGGAAGCCGATGGGGGTCGGCAGGGTTGCGAGTACGCCGGTCTGCCCCGACTGCTCGAGTGGGCGCAGGAAGTCGTCGTGGAGGGCGATCGCCATCGTGGAGTAGAGAGAACAAGCAGCGATCTCGCTCAGCCGGCCGTCGACCGTGCATTCGACGGAGTCGTTGGACAGCTGATGGATCGAGTGGACCGACGGCAGCGAGCGAAGCTCCTCCATGAGGAGATCCGCGGCGCCATCGAGGGTGCGGAGTACGAGACGGTCGGTGACATGCTGATCGAGGCCGGGCGTGATGACGCGCTCCGGCGAGTAAGTGCCTGACATGCGGAAGCTCCTGAAGAGTCGCGATCGACAGAACAGTCGAAGCGCGGCGCACGCACATCACGGCAGCTCGAAGAGACGGCACGACAGAGAAGTCGATGCCGGAGTGCCACACCGTGGCGCGCGCCTTCAGAAACGCATCATCACCAGGACCCTAAGCGATCGCACCCGCTCCGATCATCTGCTTTTCAGTAGAATCCCCGAGTGGTCAACGGAGCGCGCATACACACGACCGAACAGTTGCTCAGCATCCTCGACCAGGTCGTGGCGGCGAGCGCCCGCGGAGATCGATCACAGTCGTCGGCGGCCGAGTTCTGGACCGAGATGCTGACGAGACCGGGCCACCCGCTCGCCACACAACTGCCGGACGAACCGCTGATCGACTGGCACGAGCGCGGGTTGCTCGGGGACCTGGACGGCGCCCGAGTACTCGACATCGGCTGCGGGTCTGGCCGCAACAGCAGATGGTTCGCCGAGCAGGGCGCGACGGTCGAAGGCATCGACCTCGCCGCGCCGCTCCTCGAATCCGTCCGGCCCGGCATGCCCGACTCGGTGAACCTCACCGCGACGGACGTCCTACGAGATCCCCTGCCGGCCGGACAGTACGACGTTGTGTACGACTCCGGCTGCTTTCACCACATCGCCCCACACCGGCGGATCACCTACCTCGACCGCGTGCTGCCGACTGTGCGTGAGGGCGGCCGGTTCGGCATCGTGACGTTCGCCGCCGAACGCATGGAGACTCCAGCCGACCTGGACATCGTGATGAGCGGAGACACCTACGGTGGCATGGCCTTCTCCCTGGACGACCTCCGAACCGTCTTCACCGCCCTCGAACCCGTCGAACTCCGCGCCGTGCACCCCGGCCGCAGTGGCACCTTCGGACCCGACTTCCTCAACGCGGCCCTCTTCAGGAACACTCGAGGCGTACGGACCAACAGGTAGTACACCGACGAGACGGTGTACACGCCAAGCTCTCCACGCGTAGGTGCACTACCCCACGACCCAACACCTCCTGTCCTTACGCACCACCTAAGGCCAGGAGGTCGTGAACTCACCGGCCTCCGCGACATGCCAGACGTGGCCGTCCGGGTCGGCGAAGGCGCCGTCGTAGCCCCAGTCCTGCTCGCCCGACGGCCGGACGATCTCCGCGCCGGCCTGCTCGGCGCGCGCCAGCAGGTCGTCCACATCGGCCCGCGTCGGCAGGCTGAGCGACACGGCGCACTCGCTCCGCCCGGCCGTGGCCTGCTTCCGTCCGCTGAGCACCCACCCGAAACCAACCTTCGGGATCAGCATGACCCGGACGCGGTCGCCGAGGGTGAGGCGCAGCGGCTCAGGTACGCCGTCGCGGTCCGGCTCACCGGGCGTGGTGAATCCGAGCCCGGACCGGTAGAACTCGTACGACCTCCGGCGGTCCGCGATCGGCAGGGCAATGGTCACGATGGTCGGCTCGACCTGCATGTGGAGTCTCCTATTCCGCTTGTCCTTCACCAACCCGACGAACGAGGGTGCCCGAGACCGACACGGACCTTCGAACCAACACCTGGAAGACCCATTGCTGGGCGCATTCCAACGTTGTACTGTCGTGCCGACCCTCAGAAACCACGTCACGGGAGTGCTCATGACTCAACCTCGTGCGGAGTACCCGCGCCCGCAGTTCGTTCGTCCGGAGTGGGTGAATCTGAACGGCGAGTGGCAGTTCGAGATCGACCGGTCGGACTCCGGTCTCGAGCGCGGGGTCCGGGAGCGAGAGCTCGCGCAGCGGATCACCGTGCCGTTCGCGCCGGAGACGAAGCTGTCCGGGATCGAGGACGTCGACTTCATGGAGGCCGTCTGGTACCGGACGACCGTCACGATCCCGGCCGACTGGTCCGGCAAGGACGCCGTACTGCACTTCCAGGCGGTGGACCACGATGCGACCGTGTGGGTGAACGACGTCGAGGTGGTGCGGCACCGCGGTGGGTTCACGCCGTTCAGCGCCAACCTCCGCCAGGTCGCCAAGCCCGGCGAGGAGGCAACCATCGTCGTCCGCGCGCGGGACAGCCGGTACGGCGCGCAAGCCCGCGGCAAGCAGTCGACCAAGTACTTCAACCACGGCTGCCACTACACCCGGACGACCGGGATCTGGCAGACCGTCTGGCTCGAGGCGGTGCCGACCGTGCACCTGGGCCGCCCGCGGATCACCCCCGACGTGGCCGGCTCCAGCTTCCACCTCGCCGTACCGGTGTCGGCGAACAAGCCGGGCTGGAAGGTCCGCGCGATCCTGAAGGACGCCGACGGCGAGGTCACCACCCAGGAGGTCCGCGCCGATCTCGACTTCGCCCCGCGGCTGACGCTGCAGGTCCCGGCGGATCGGGTCCGGCTCTGGGATACCACCGATCCGCACCTGTACGACGTCCGCCTCGAGCTGATCGATGCTGACGGCAACGTTGTGGACGGCGCCGACAGCTACGCCGGACTGCGGTCGGTGTCGATCAACGGCCAGGCGATCCTGATCAACGGCAAGCACGTGTTCCAGCGGCTGGTGCTCGACCAGGGATACTGGCCCGAGAGCCTGATGACGGCGCCTTCTGACGAGGCGCTGGTTGCGGACATCGAGCTCGGCCTGGCGGCCGGGTTCAACGGCGCGCGGCTGCACCAGAAGGTGTTCGAGGAGCGGTTCCTGTACCACGCGGACCGGCTCGGCTACCTGGTCTGGGGCGAGTTCGGCGACTGGGGCGAGAACCTTGCCGACGGCACCCAAGAGGACAACCAGCAGCCGACGGCGTCGTACGTGGCGCAGTGGCTGGAGGCGGTCGAGCGCGACTACAGCCACCCGTCGATCATCGGCTGGTGCCCGCTGAACGAGACGCACCAGTTCCTGCACGACCGGATCACCCAGCTGGACGACGTCACCCGGGCGATGTTCCTGGCCACGAAGGCGGCCGACACGACCCGGCCGGTGCTCGACGCGTCCGGGTACTCGCACCGCGTGCCCGAGACCGACGTCTGGGACTCGCACAACTACGAGCAGGACCCGGCCGAGTTCGCCCGGCAAATGGCCGGCCTCGCGGACGGAGCGCCGTACGGGAACACGGGTGGGCACGAGCAGCGGCCGATCTCCCAGCCGTACGCCGGTCAGCCGTACTTCTGCAGTGAGTTCGGCGGCATCTGGTGGAACCCGGAGGAGGCTGCGAAGTCGGCCGGTGACAACCGCACCGACTCCTGGGGCTACGGCCAGCGGGTCGTCGACGAGGAGGCGTTCTACGCGCGCTTCACCGGTCTGGTCGACGCGCTGCTCGACGATCCGCTGATGTTCGGCTACTGCTACACGCAGCTGACCGACGTGTTCCAGGAAGAGAACGGCATCTACCGCTTCGACCGCAGCGACAAGCTGGACGTGCCGCGGATCAAGACCGTGCAAACCCGCCCGGCGGCTTACGAGAAGGACTGAAGTCCGAGGCTTCCCACCGCGACCAGGGCCCACAGGATCGCTCCGAGCAGGAGCGGCCGGGGCCCTGCGTCGCGTAGTTCGCGCGGCCGCAGCGACAGGCCGATCGCAACCAGGGCCGAGGTGATGAGGCACGTGCCGATCAGGCTGAGCGTCGGGAGCCACCCATCCGGCACGAGCCCGGCCGAACGCAGGCCCGCCGCGGCGACGAAGCCGATCAGGAACATCGGCACGAGCCGGCGCCACGGGAGACGTGTCCGCGGGCGGTCCGGGTTCTCGCGGTCGGCGGTCCGCGCGTCACGGCGGGACTTGAGCACGACCAGGGTCAGGACGATCGGGACGAGCATCAGTGACCGGGTCAGCTTCACCACGAGGGCCTGGTCGCCGGCGTCGGCGCTGTAGGCATAGCCGGCGGCGACCACCGATGAGGTGTCGTTGATCGCGGTGCCCGCCCACAGGCCGAAGGCTTCCGGGCTGAGGCCCATGAGGTGGCCGAGGGGCGGGAAGGCCAGGACGGCGACCACGTTGAAGGTGAAGATCGTCGCGAGTGCGTAGGCGACGGATGATCGTTTGGCGCCGATGGCGGCGGTCGCCGCGGCGATCGCCGAGCCGCCGCAGATCGCCGTACCGACTCCGATCAGGGTCTGGGTGTCGCCGCGTACGCCGAGGAGGCGGCCGAAGAGCCACGCGCCGCCTAGTGCGATGGCCAGCGTGCCGAGCATGACGGGGAGCGAGGAGGCGCCGACATGTGCCACCTGCTGGAGGGACAGGCCGGTGCCGAGTACGACGATCGAGACCTGGAGCAGGTTCTTCGCGGCGAAGTCGTATCCCGGTCGGCACCGCTCAGCCCGCAAGGCCGGGATCACGAGACCGCCCAGCACCCCGAGCACGATCCCGAACACCGGTCCGCCGACCACCGGTACGAGTCGCCCGAGCGGAACGGCGATGGCAGTGAGAAGCAGCACGACGACCAAGCCGGGCAACCGCGACACGGCGGAGCCGACGCGATGGTGGGTGTGAGGTGGAACGGTGTCGAGGCGACCGCGGACGGAGTGCAGAAGACCGTCGAGGGCAGCGCTGAGGCGGGGGTGCGGGCCGTGGAGGGCGGCGATGAGGCGGGGGTGCGGGCCGTGGAGGGCGGCGGTGAGGCGGGCGCGGCGTGAGACGGGGGCATCCGGGGTGTGCGGTGGCCTAATCTCGACCTGCACCATCGGACCGGTTCCTCCTCGCTGAAAATGTACGCACATTTAAGCTAGGAGATGACCGGACATTTGGCAAGCCCACTCCCGGGAGGCAGGACCCTGATGATCCAGCGCAGGCTCGACCGCACCGGCGGCCAGCCGCTGTGGAAGCAGCTGCAGCAGGACCTCGTGCGGCGGCTGCGGTCCGGGGAGTTCGACGACTCGTTCCCCGGTGAGCTCGCGCTCGTCGAGGACTACCAGGTCAGCCGGCACACGGTCCGACAGGCGCTCGGGAAGCTTCGCGCGGACGGCCTGATCGTGGCCGAACGCGGGCGTCAGCCCCGGGTCGCGACCACGCCCGAGATCCGCCAGCCGATGGGTGCGCTGTACAGCCTGTTCTCCTCGGTCGAGGCGTCCGGCCTGACCCAGCACAGCATCGTCCGCGCCCTGGACATCCGGGCCGACGGCGTCATCGCGAGCCGCCTCGACCTGGAGGCGTCGAGCCCACTGCTCTACCTGGAGCGACTCCGCTTCGCCGGCGACGAGCCCTTGGCGCTCGACCGCGTCTGGCTGCCTGCGTCCCTGGCCGAACCACTCCTCGACGCCGACTTCACCCACACCAGCCTCTACAACGAGCTGGCCACCCGCATCGGCGTACGGCTGGACCACGGCCGCGAGGACATCCGCGCCGTCGTACCCACCCCGGCCGAGCGCGCCGTACTCCGCTGCCCGCCCGAGGCGGCCGCGTTCTCCATCAACCGCCAGGGCACGTCACAGAGCCGTCCGGTCGAATGGCGTCACACCCTCGTCCGCGGCGACCGCTTCGCCCTGTCCGCCGAGTTCTCCGAGAACCTCGGCTATCGCCTCACTCCGGCAGCGGTGCAGCACCAGGCCTGAACGGATCATCCGCCGGCAGCCAGGCGCCCTCCGGCCCGAGGTCAACGGCAACGTCGCGGCTCAACGCCTCGACCGCAGCCCTGACGGCCGGCCGGGTCTCGCCACGCCGCCACACCAGCGCCCACGTCCAGATCGGCACAGGTTCGACGACCGGACGACGGACGAGACCACGGGGCAGCGGCGTCGCGTCCCGCTTCGGCGAACTGACCACCGGCCGGCCCAATCGACGTACCTGATCGAAGAACGCAGACCCGGTGATCCCGTGGTCGTCGATACGCGCCACCGACGCTCCGGTGGCGCGGGCGAACTCGACGGCGTACAGGTTCCACGACGCCCACGTCGCGGTGTCAGCATCCACGAGTACGACGGTGTCCCGCGCGCGAACCGCGGTCTCGTCAGCACCAGGCGAGACCGCGAACAGCCGGTCCGCGCCGATCAACCGCCCGTCCAGATCCTGCTCGGCGAGATCGGTCGCGCGCACCCAGCAGATCGCCAGATCGATGCTGCCATCGGCAACCCGCCCAGCCTGAGTGTGCGACGGCATCACCCACGCGTCGACCTGCAGCTGCGCGACCCCGGAGACCCGCCCGGCCAGATCGGCCGGCCGCCAGCTGACATACCCGAGTCGCACCGGCTCGGTCGTCGCGAACCCGGCCGCGGTGCGGCGAAGGTCGTCGGCCTGATCGAGCAAGGCCCGCGTCTGCGGCAGCAGTGTCTCGCCGAACGCGGTCAGCGCGACGGTACGGCGATCGCGCTCGAACAACCGGACCCCGAGATCACGCTCCAGCGCCTTGATCTGCTGGGACAGCGAAGGCCCGGCGATGTGCAACCGGGCGGCGGCGCGACCGAAGTTCAGCTCCTCGGCGACCGCGACGAAGTACCGCAACTGCCGCAGCTCCACCAGCTGATCGTAGTAGGCCGAGCCTCTCAGCAGGGAGCAAACCGGTCGTGGAAAACAGCACATGGTTCGACAACGATCGAAGTACAACCTCGAGAAAGAGAGAACCATGAGTTCCCAGAAAGTCGCCGTCGTCACCGGTGCGTCCCAGGGCATCGGCGCGGCACTCGTCACCGCGTACCGCAAGCTCGGCTACGCGGTGGTCGCCAACTCCCGCACGATCACGCCCGCCGACGACCCGCTGGTGCTGACCGTGCCGGGCGACGTCGCCGAGGCCGGTGTCGGGACCCGGATCGTCGAGGCCGGGCTGGAGTCGTTCGGCCGGATCGACACGGTCGTCAACAACGCCGGCGTGTTCGTCGCCAAGCCGTTCACCGAGTACACCGACGCCGACTACGACCACGTGGCCGGCGTGAACCTGCGCGGCTTCTTCGATCTGACCCGGCGAGCGATCGCCGCGATGGTCGAGCAGGGCGGCGGACACATCGTCACCATCACCACCACCTTCGCCGACCACGCCTTCAGCAGCGTGCCGTCCGCACTCGCATCGCTGACCAAGGGCGGACTCAACTCGGTCACCAAGTCCCTGGCGACCGAGTACGCCGCTCGCGGCATCCGCGTCAACGCGGTCGCGCCGGGTGTCATCCGTACGCCGATGCACCCGGAAGAGACGCACGAATTCCTGGCCGCCCTGCATCCGGTCGGCCGGCTCGGTGAGATCGACGAGGTCGTCGACGCAGTCACCTACCTGGAGAATGCGGCCTTCGTCACCGGCGAGATCCTCCACGTCGACGGCGGCCAGCAGGCAGGCCACTGATTCCGATGAACGATCTCGACATCCTGCACAGCGTTCTCGACCAGTGGAAGGACGCCATCATCGAGCACGATCCGAAGCGGGTCGCGTCGTACTTCACCGAGGACGCGATCTTCCAGGGTCTGCACCCGTACGGCGTGGGCCGGGACGCCGTCGCCGAGTACTACGACTCACAGCCGCTCGGGCTGTCGCCGTCGTACCGGATCCTCGAGCACCGGCGACTGAGCGAGGACCTGATCCTCGGGTACGTCGCCGTGGACTTCGCGTTCACCGACCGGCCGGCACTGTCCGTCTACCTGAGCGTCGTACTGCGGCGGACCGGCGAATCCTGGCTGATCGACCATTATCAGGTTTCCCGGCTATAGTTGGTGAGGCCAACGTTGGCACAACCAATGAAAGAGGAATCGGGATGACTGAGACGACCGACCGGTGGGAGATCCAGGATCTGTTCACGCGACTGGCGCGGGTCCTGGACGAAGGGACGCCGGAGGACATCGGGCTGGTGTACACGAAGGACGTGCTGGTGCGGTCTCCGCGTGCCGGCGAACTGCAGGGCATCGACGCGGTGATCGAGTTCCTGCGCGGTTCGGCGGTCGACGGCGAACTGGCCCAGCACTTCCACAGCGACATCCTCGTCAGCATCGACGGGGACCGGGCGGAGGTGTCAGCCAACCAGTTGACCTTCCTCTATCGCGAGGGCGAGGCGCCGCATCAGCAGGCTGGGCTGCGGCTGAAGTACAGGGCCGTCCGGACCGACGAGGGCTGGCGGTTCGCGGAGGCGAAGATCAGCCGGGCGTGGGTGCAGCAGGGCTGATACTGAGGTCATGACGGTCAAAGAGCTGCGGTTGGTCGTGACAGCGGACGACTACGACGAGGCGGTGGCGTTCTACCGGGACGTGCTCGGCCTGGCCGAACGCGAGTCGTACGAGTCGGAGGACGGCCGGGTGACGATTCTCGAGGTCGAGCGGGCGACGCTCGAGATCGCGGATCCGAACCAGGCCGACTTCATCGACCGGGTCGAGGTCGGCCGGCGGGTGGCCGGGAAGTACCGGGTCGCCTTCGAGGTCGACGACTCGGCGGAGACCACCAGGACGCTGGCCGCGGCGGGCGCCACGGTGATCGCGGAGCCGACCCGCACACCGTGGAACTCGCTGAACGCCCGGCTGGAGGCCCCGGGCGGACTGCAGCTGACCCTGTTCACCGAACTTGACCTCAAGTGAACTGGAAGTGTTGAGGTAGGCGTCATGTGGCAGATCGAAGAACTTGACCTGGACGCCTACCTCAACCGGATCGGGCATCCCAAGGTGGCGGCGTCGGCGGAGAGCCTCCGCAGCCTGCACCGCGCCCATGTGCTGGCGATCCCGTTCGAGAACGTCGACGTGATCCTCGGCACGCACCCCGGCATCGGCCTGGACGCGATCCAGACCAAGCTTGTCGGCCGGCAACGCGGCGGCTATTGCTACGAACACGCTCTGCTGTTCGGCGCCGCCCTCGAGCGGCTCGGCTTCACGGTGGATCGCCGAGTAGCGCGCGTACAACCGCACAAGTCCGGACCGCGAACCCACGCGCTCCTCAAGGTGGGTGTGGACGGGCAGGAATTCCTCGCCGATGTCGGGTTCGGCGCCGGTCAGCTCTATCCCACTCCGCTGAAGGACGGCGTTGTCGTCGACCAGGGCGGTTGGGACCACCGCCTCACCTTCGACGGCGACGTGTGGACGCTGGCGAAGAAGACCGCGGACGGCTGGATCCCCCAGCACGCGTCGAACGACGAGCCGGTGCGGCCGATCGACTACCGGGTCTACCACCACTACGTCTCGACCCACCCGGACTCCCCGTTCACCGGACGGCCGGTGGTGATGCGCGTTGCCGACGGCATCGTCCGTCGCCTGGTCGGTGACGACCTTGCGACGGAGTACGCCGACGGCCGCACCACGCACCGCACCGTACCGGCGGACGAACTTCCCGAGGTGCTGGCCGGCCTGGACGTCGTCCTCAGCGACGAAGAAGTCGATCGGCTCCGGCTGCTCTAGGGGTCTCGGTGCGGAACGACTCACCGCGCTCGCCGCCGAGGCCGAAGTAGTGCCGGAAGTTGTAGATCAACGGCGACCACGCGCCCGGATCGACGTACGACGTCCCTGGTACGACGATCCGGTGGTCGGCGTGCACCCGGAGCACCTTGGCCTGGATGATCAGGAAGTTGCCGTCAGCATCGAACTGTACGTCGGCGGCGGTTGCCTCGAACTGCAACGGGCATTCGGCGACGCGGGGTGGGCCGACCAGCTCGGAGTCGACCGGAGTCAGGCCGGCCGCGGCGAACTTCTCGCGCTCGAAGCGGAACCGGGCACGCTTGTGCTCCGGCACCGGGTTGCGGCCGGTCAGTCCGGCGATCCGTTCGACCGCCTGCCACTGGTCCGGCGACGGGAAGTTGATCACCAGTTCAGGCCGCTGCCGCAGGTTGCCGGCGGTCTGGCCGGAGGCGCCGACGCCGAGGACGACGACATCCCCGAGTGACCACGCCGAGGACATCGGGGCGAGGTTGAAGGTCTCGTCGTCGTTGACTGTGCTCAGCAGCGCGACCGGCGTACCGACGTACAGGATGGACGGTTCGATGGTCAGATGCGTCATGGGTCCGACGCTAGGCGGCGGTCAGTTAGGCCGGGACCGAACTGTCGGAGCGGCATGATGGAGTCATGAGCACGCAGACGGAAGGACAGGAGCTGGCTTCCTGGGCCCGGATGCTGGCCGACGCCACCCGGGCGACGGTCTGCCTCGCGTTGCTCGACGGGCGTGCGTGGACGGCAACCGAGCTGGCCCGGTTCGCGAAGGTCTCGCGGCCGACGATCAGCGAGCACCTCAACCTGCTCGTCGACGGCGGACTGCTGAGCGAGGTCCGGCAGGGACGGCACCGGTACGTGAAGCTCGCCGGCCCGGATACGGCCGAGTTGATCGAGGGCCTCGCGGCACTCGCGCCACGTCGTACCGAGGTCGCGAACAGCTTGTCCGCGGTCAGCAAACGGGACGCGTTCGCGCGGGCGCGGACCTGTTACGACCATCTGGCCGGCAAGCTCGGCGTCGCGCTCGCGGATGCGATGACCGAGCGCGGGCTGCTCGACTGGTCGGACGGGATCACGCTGACGCCGGAGGGCTTTGCCTGGTTGGACGATCTCGGCATCGTGCTCGAAGGGCGCCACGGCCGGCCCGCCGTACGGTCGTGCCTCGACGTGACCGAACGCCGGCCGCACATCGCCGGCGCGGTCGGTGCGGCCCTGTGCAGTCACGCACTGCACGAGGGGTGGGTCACCCACATCCCGGGCGGTCGGGCGCTGAAGGTGACCGGATCGGTGCGTGAGTTCGGTCTCGGCGTCGGCGTGATCCGCGAACTACAGCCTTGAGAACAGTGTGAGAAACACGCGGCGGGGGAGGCGCCTGGCGCCGAAACCACTTAGCCTTCGGCCATGACTGAGTTCGAGCCCGACACCGACCTGGTGTCCCGCCTCCCGCTACCCAGCCATGTGGTCGTCCACGCGGACGACCAGTGGCGTCACGGCTGGTTGATCGGCCGTGAGCACGAGGAGACGGGATGGACCGGTCTGGTGCAGTACAAGGGCGACGACGGGACAGAGCGGACGGAACGCCTGCCGGCGGACCGGATCGCACTGCCGGAGTCGGACGGCCCAACCGAACGAGCGTCATAGCGCGCCGCGTAGTCCGCGGAGGCGCTGAATTTCCGAGGAGGGGATAACAGCGCGAAGGCCCCCGGGGTGGTTCACCGGGGGCCTTCGTGCGTAACGCTGCCGGGGCGCCTGGCGGCGAAGAAAACCCCGCCCCAGGCCCTTCGGGCGGTTGACCTGGGACGGGATCCTCAGTGGCGTTACACACGGTGTATCGCTGGTGACGTGCTGAGTGTTACAGGAATCCGGCGAAATTCTTCCAGACAGCTCACGGTCCGGCGCTGCGGCGCCGGAAACGCCGCGACCCCGGTGCACGTCCCTGAACACCGGGGTCTCGATTCGGCGGCCTCTCGAGCGACCGTCGCTCGTGACTTTCAGGTGCCCCGTCACCGGAGGCTCATTCGTGCCGACAGTGATCAGAAGTGCACAGCGAGCAGAACCCGCCCGGTCTCCGAGCTGCGGATGTCCAGGGCCTGGATCTCGTCGCGCTGCAGTTTCGTGGTCGCGGCCGGTTTGACCGTCGTCCCCGGAGACGCGGTCCAGCTCGCGATCAGCTGGGCCTTCCCGGAGGAGTCGGTGACGTACAACTCGTAGCCCCGCGCCCGTTCGCTGGGCGTGGCCAATTCGTCGTACCGGCAGCTGATCTCGATCGTCGTACCCCAGCGTTCCGGCACCAGCCGCGCGTCGGCGGACAGCTTGCTGGCCACGGTCTGCGCGAGTACGACGTAGTCCCCCTGCGGCTCCTCGTGGGTGAGCGGGATCGCGATCACCGCGCCGATCACCGCGGCGACGACGGCGACTCCGGACATCACCGCGCCGAGCCGAATGCGCTGCTTGCGGCGATCGCGCTGGACAGTCCGCACCAGGTCGGGCAGCAGATTCGGCGGCGCCTCGGTGATGGTCGCGAGCGCGCGGTCGTCCGGCAGCGCGGCCATCGCGCTGGGGACGCCGGCGAGCGACGCGAGCTCGGCCGCGCAGTCGTCACACGTGCTCAGATGTTCCTCGTACTCGCGCCGGTCCTTCGCCGACAACGATCCCAGCAGGTACGCCGCATCCCATTCGCGGTACGGATCACTCACTGGCTCGTCACCCCCCTCTCCTGCAACGCGAGCTTCAACGCCCGCAGTCCGTAGTGCAGCCGCGACTTCACGGTGCCCGACGGAATGTTCAGCTCCGCGGCGATGTCGGTGACGGTACGACGGCCGTAGTACGCGCGAACGATCACCTGCCGATGTTCCTCGGACAACTGTGCCAGCGACTCGGCCACCAGCCAGGCGTCCAGTACGGCGTTCGCGTGGTCGGCGCTCGGGTTCTCCGGCAGGTCGTCGCTGGCCACCTCGCGGCTGACCCGGGCACTGCGCCGGTCGTCGATGACGAGATTGCGCGCCACCGTGAACAGCCAGGCCCGGGCCCCGGCTTCGTCCTCGGTCAGGATCTGCGGCCGGCGCCACGCCCGCAGCAGGGTCTCCTGGACGACGTCCTCGGCCAGCCGGTCGTCGCCGGTCAGCCGGACCACGAACCGCCACAGCGCGGGAGCATGCACGTCGTGCAGCTCACGCAACAGCGCCGCGCGGTCATCGGCCATCGGCGCTCCTGCTCTGTCGTGCGGAGTGCTCATGATCCGGCTGCTCCGGTCACTCCGCCGCTGCTGCCAGCTTCTCGCGTACAGGTGTCGGTCGCCCCACCGACCACGTTCCATTGCCGAGGAATGCGATCAGCAGGAAGGCGAAACAGAACAGTGCCGCCTTCTCGCCACCATTCTGCACAGGCAGCAAAGCATCAACCTGGTGAACAGTGAAGTACGCGTACGCCATCGATCCGGAACACAGCAGCGCGGCGTACCGGGTGGCGAGCCCGATCATCACCAGCGCACCGGCGGCGAACTGGATCGCGGACGCCCACCAGGACGGCCAAGCGAACGCCGGCACCACTTCTGACTGATAACGCTCGAGCACCTTCATCGGGCCTCACTCTCGAGGATGTTGGGGCGGGGGTGGTGCTCTCTTCTCCACGATCGACGGCCGCGTTCGATTCAACGGATCGTGACGAGAAGATCACACTCCGAATCGGTTGCGATCCCGCCTCACGCTTGGTAAGGGAAGCCTTATTTCGAGGTGTGGAGTGCACGGAGGGCGCGGAGGAAGCCCTGTCGGTCGGCGGCCGGGAGTTTGGCCAGCAGCCGGTCCTCGCGAACCCGGATGCCCTTGCGGACAGAGCGTCGTACCCGACGGCCCTTGGCGGTGATCGACAACAGCCGGACCCGGCGGTCGTCGGGGTCCGGCGTCCGCTCGATCAGGCCGGCATCCTGCAGTTCGTCGAGGGTGCCGATGATGCGGGACTTGTCGGCGCCGATCGCCTCCGCCAGAGCGGACTGCGTGCGCACCGGGGTCTCGTCCAGGGCGACGAGCACGGAGTAGCCCCACATCGAGACGTCGTGCTCGGCGAGCACCGGCATCTCCTCCGCGATGAGCGTCCGCACCAACGGATACAGCATCGCGGCGAGATCGGGGCGCTCGTCCGCAGCGGTCACGCTGCCGAAGATAGCACTGGCGCAATCATACGCTGGCGCATATGATGTGCGCATGCCTACTGTTGATTACGTATCCCTTGACGCCGCGGCGGTCCGGGCCAGCATCGACCTCGCCACGCGGATCACCGATGCCGACCTGTCCAAGCCGACGCCCTGCCGGGCCTGGACTCTGTACGGCTTGCTCGCCCACATGGCGACGCAGCACTACGGCTTCGCCGCCGCCTCCCGGGGCGAGAGCGGCGAAGCACTGTGGAAGCTTCGGGACCTGGGCGACGAGCCGGCCAAGGCCTACATCGCGTCGGCCGAGCACGTGCTGGCCGCGTTCGCCGAGGAGGGCGTGACCGAGCGGACGTTCCCGCTCACTGAGTTCGGCGCAGACTTCCCCGGCCACCAGGCGATCAGCTTCCACTTCATCGACTACGTCGTACACTCCTGGGACGTCGCCGCAACCCTCGGCACCACCGTCACCTTCACCCCCGAGGTCCTGTCGGCCGCGCAGACCGTCGCCAACGTCGTACCCACCGGCGAAATCCGCCTGGCCCCCGGCACGCCCTTCTCCTCCGCGCTGCCATGGAACGGCGACAGCCCGCTGGACCAGATCGTCGCCCACCTCGGCCGCAACCCCTCCTGGCCGCACTGATCTCACCGGTTCCAGCCTGCTGCGCTGGAGGACCCGCCGTGTCACGATCGGGCCATGGACCTGCTGTTGAACCGCGGAGAGATCCTCCCGATCAAGGGCCGGAACGTCACCGTCACCCCGGCCGACGTCGAGTGGCTACCCCGGATGCGCTCCTACCTCATCGGGGTAGCCACTACCGGCGGCACGGCAACCTACGGCTCCATGAAGACCGACCTCGGCATCCCGCACGCCATCAACGGGCTGGGGCGCCTCCTCGACCTGCTCTCCGAGGACTGCCACCGCCGCGACGAGCCATCGCTGGCCAGCCTGGTGGTCAGCAGCTCCACCGGCGAGGTCGGTCTCAGCTTCTCCGGCGACGCACCTTCGGAGCGGACGCTCGTCTACAAGCACTGGCGTGGACCCCGATTCTCCTGGGAGCCTATTGATAGTCGATAGGATTCGGGTGATACTCGATGAGTTCCTGTCGGGTGTCGGGAGGTCTTGATGAAGTACGTCGTTGCTGTCGTGACGGTCGCGCTCGGCGCTGCCGGTGTCATCTACGGAGCATCGGACGACTCGCCGGGACTGCAGTTGATCGGAGTCCTGCTGATCATGGGGGCGATCGCGGCGAGCATTCTCAGCGCCCGCCGCG
Source organism: Kribbella sp. NPDC050241 (assembly GCF_044459685.1). Classification (NCBI taxonomy): domain Bacteria; kingdom Bacillati; phylum Actinomycetota; class Actinomycetes; order Propionibacteriales; family Kribbellaceae; genus Kribbella; species Kribbella sp. NPDC050241. The sequence goes on along the minus strand of NZ_JBITJE010000002.1, from coordinate 668,010 downwards.
ATCACAACCAGACGACCTAAGCCTCCCCCGTCCCCGCTAGTCCTCGCAGCCGACGCCGTCGTCGTCGCTGTCGAGGCCGTAGATGTCGCTGCCGATCACGCGGACCGGGCCGGCGACGTACTCCGGTCCGTTGCCGCTGCCACCTGAACAGTCGACGTCACTGGCAATCGGGACGCAGCCGCTGTAGTTCGGGTCACAGCCGGACGACTCCGGCTGCTCGACCTTGGTACCGACCGCGGTCACCTGCGAGCGCGGCTCCTTCGACACCTGATCCCGCAGCAGGTCCTTGTCCGTCTGGACGCCGTTCACGTAGGTGAGTTGGTAGGTCAGCTTGCGGGCCCCGTTCACACCCGTGGTCCGGATGGTCGTCTCGCCCTTCGCCATCGACGAATCCGTCACCGTCTTCTTCTTGAACGGGATGGTGCGGAACTCGACGACGGTCTTCTTGGTCGTCACCGTTGTCTTCGTGGTGGTCGGTGGCTTCGGCGCCGTGACCGTGGGAGTTGGTGTGGCTGTGGCCTCCGGTGTTGGTGTCGCCTCGGTGCTCACGACCACAGTTGGTTGGGCGACCTCCGTCGTACTCGGGGCCGGTCCGCAACCAGTGGCGAGTACGCCGATAGCCAGCACGCTGCCGGCTGCCAGCGCAGCACGATACAAATGCACGATTCCCCCCAACCCGCCGTCGGTTCCCCCCGCGGCGGGATTGTCAGCACCCGGACTTCCCGGGCGAAGACTGATCCATACCACTGCGATGGATCGCGCCGCGAGAGGCAACGGCCGAACCGACTCGGTTTTGTGACGTGACCGTCCGGTAGCGGGTTCAGGCCTGGGTGCCGGTCAGGATGTGGGTGCCGATCGGGCTGATCGTGTGGCGGACCGCGTTGCCGGCCCGGCGGGTGGTGACGACGCCGGTGCGATGCAGGACTCGTGCGTGTTCGCTGGCCGATGCCAGTGAGATGCCGGCGCGTGCGGCCAGCTCGCTGGTGGAGCATGCGCCTACCGAGATGCTTCGCAGTACGGCGCCCGCGTACGACCGAGGAGGTCGGCCAGGGCACGTTCCGGATCGGCGGGCTGCCCGCTCGGCTCGGACCAGGCCGGGTCATGCGTCACCGGGTAGACGAGGACCGGCGGCAGGTCCGGATCGGCGGGCATGATCGGATGCCGCCAGCAGAAGAACGACGGGACCAGCCGCAGGCCGCGGCCGCGCAGGTACAGATCCCGGTTGATGTGGCGCATGTCGACGTGCAGCACCGGCGGACCCCACTGCATCGCGGGATGCAGCGTCTTCGCCAGCTTCTCGAAGCCGCCGGTCGTCACGGTGTCGCTGTGCAGCTTCACGTCGCGCGCGATCGTCGGCAGCTGCGGCGCGATCTTGGTGCGGTGGAAGTGCTTCAGGCCTTCGCACACCTTCTTGAGTACGCCGGGATCCCCGGCCGCAAGGCGTCGCGTCCAGCCCGGCAAGCGAACCTCGCCCGACAACCGCCGCAGCTCCTGCTCCAACTGGTGTTGCGGGGTTGCAGCCACAGCGGCCAGCCCGGCGTCGAGACCGTTCACCGACGCGGCCGGAGTGAGAAAGTCCGGCGAGTACCCGATCGGTGGTACAAGTACGAGCAGTTCACGCTCGAGCTCGGTGAGCTTCGCCCTGGCCCGCTGCCGCCACGCCCCGAAGACCGACGGTTCGTCCTCGGTCTGCAGCATGTGCATACCGAGCAGCACTTCCCACAATGGATCGGGCGTGCGGCCGATCGTCGTACGCGCCAGGTCGGCGCAGCCGAAGTGGATCCGGAAACCCATCGTCTTCCTCCCCCGAGGAAGCGAGCACGCCAGTCGACACCCCCAGCGCGACCGCTCTGACTACTGTGCAATACACAGCGTAATCGGCTCGGGGGTCACCCTTCAGGCCGACGGCGCGCCGACGCCCGTCATCGCCGCGAAGAGGACGCCGGCGAGCAGCCCGACGACTCCCAGCACGATCAACGGCCCGGCGGTGATCGGCGGCTCCGGCACCCGCTGCCGGAACACGGCGAACAACCGTTCCTCCGCGGGCCGCACCTCGCGCAGCAGCTCGGCGGACGGGTGCTCCTTAGCACTGAAGTCGTCGAGCGTCTGCAATGCCGCCTGCGCCGCGATCACCGCGGCGCGAACCACAGCCACGATCACGACTCCGGACGCCACGGTCAACACACCGATCACCGCCGCGGTCGTCTGCGCCATACCGCCCTCAGTGTCGGACCACGCGGTCCGCAAGGCGACGAACGACCACCACCCGAAGAACCCCAGCACCCCAGAGGCCAGCCCGGTCCCCCAGACCACCCCGGTCAGCGGATTCTGCATCTTCACGGCCGTCGCGAACGCCCGTACGTCAGTGGCCAGGTCCCCCGCGTCCCGGACCAGCCCTTCGTACGCCGCCAACGCGTCCGCCCGTGCCTTCAGCTTCACCGAGATCACGATCCGGTCCGCCAGCCCGAGCGTGCTCGCCTCGCTGACGATCCCCTTCCAGGCGTTCACCACTTCCGCATGCAACCCGGCGATCGCCGCCCGCTCCACAACCCCCATCGAGTCCCCCTGACCCCAGCGCACGCCCCCACGCACGCCCTTCCCCTAGGCCGAGAGTACGCCCACCACTCCCACCCGAACAGTCACCAGCCGTAACCACCTCGGCCCCCACCGAGCAACCACCTGGACAAACCTGACACACTGTTCCCCTCACCCCTCGTGAGAGGGCCTCTAGCTCAACTGGCAGAGCAGCGGACTTTTAATCCGCGGGTTGTGGGTTCGAGTCCCACGGGGCCTACCAGCCGGAATCGCCTTTAAAACAAGGCGGTTCCGGGGTGAGCGTCAGAACCTCGTCAGCCGCGGTATCCGTCCGTGGGATCAAACGTGGTGCGAGTCGCTAGACTTGGGACCATGGCAAAGGCCCCGAAGAGGCGCCAGCGCGCCCGCGGCTCTGTGGAGGAGCTGCCTAGCGGCGCGCTCCGAGTTGTCGTCTACGCCGGCATCGACCCGGTGACGAAACGCCGCCACTACCTCCGTGAAACGATCGCGGCGAACACGCCGAAGGCGGCAGAGGAGGCCGAGCGCGCCATCCGGCGACTCCAGAGCCAGGTCGACGAACGGCGGCAGCCTCGAACCAACGCGAGTGTGAGCCAACTGATCGAGCGCCACCTGGAGCTTGCCGAGCTGGACGAGACCACCCGACGCACCTACCGCGGGTACGTACGCAATCACATCGAGCCGCTGATTGGCCACGTCAAGGTCGGCGCAGTCGACGCCGATGTCCTCGACTCCTACTACGCCGAACTCCGTCGCTGTCGTCACCATTGCGACCGAAGGCCATTCACCGAGCATCGAACCAAGACTCAGCACGAATGCGACCAACGCTGCCGTCCTCACGAGTGCCGTCCGCTCGGCGCGTCCACAGTCCGCCAGATTCACTTCATCCTGAGCGGTGCCTTTCGGCAGGCCGTCCGGTGGAAGTGGGTATCGGTCAATCCGATGCCCACCGGCAAGCCTCCATCTGCGCCAAAGCCGAATCCTCGTCCCCCGACCGCCGACGAGGCCGCGCGAATTCTTGGCGAGGCCTTCTCCGACCCGGCGTGGGGCACTTTTGTTTGGCTTGCGATGGTCACCGGCGCCCGGCGTGGTGAGCTGTGCGGCCTTCGCTGGTCCAAGGTCGACCTCGACCAAGGCACCATCGTCATCGACACCAGCGTGGCTCAAAACAGCAGCAAGAAGTGGCTCAAGGACACCAAGACCCACCAGCAACGGCGCCTTACGCTGGACGCCGAAAGCGTGACACTTCTGCGCAAACACCGCGAGATCTGCGACGAGAACGCGACGAAGCTGAAGACCAAGCTCGGCCCAAACGCGTTCGTGTTCTCCCTTGCCCCAGACAACAGCGAGCACCTGGTACCCGACAGCGTCTCGCAGCGCTACAGCAAGCTGGCGGCCCGCCTCGGCATTGATACCCACCTGCACAATCTCCGCCACTACTCGGCCACCGAACTGATCGCCGCCGGCGTCGACATCCGAACCGTCGCCGGACGCCTTGGCCACGGAGGCGGCGGCACTACTACGCTCCGCGTCTACACCGCATTCGTCTCCGAGGCCGACCAGCGGGCTGCGACCGCGCTCTTCAACCGTCTCCCGAGCCGCCCAGAACGGCTCAGCGAGCGCGAGCGGATCATGCGCAACCCGCGGGCACCCTACGAGGCGATCGCGGCGAAGCTTGGCGCTGCCATCGAGTCCGGCCTGCTGCCCGAGCACACCTCGCTGCCACCGGCGAAGAAGCTTGCCGAACAGCACGGAGTGTCGGAGGGAACCGTGCGCCGCGCGCTCGACTTGCTACGGGCCTGGGAGCTCCTCGACGACAGCCGTCAGATCAGACCCATGCACTAGCATCGACTTGCTCACCATGTACCGCTCTCGCGGGCGTAGCCGATGATCTGGCGGTGCCCCGACGGTCGCCGGGTACGACGTGACGCTTCCTTGCCCCTCGCCATAGCAGGGACATCGACTGGCCCGCCCGCTCGCGCTTCGCGCTCGAGAGCGCCACAGCTCCCGACCTCACGTGGGACCAATCGGCCCTATACATCGCTACGGTGGCTTGCGTGGCTCAGCGGACTGTGAACGCACGTCAACTTGAGGTCTTGAAGTGGGTCGTTGCCGGATGTCCCGAGGGAGTGATGGACGACACGACGTACAAGACGACTGCGATCGCGCTCCAGAATCGTCGCCTGGCGACCGTGACCAGGAAGCGCGGCGTGTGGAAGGCGGAGGCAACGGAGGCTGGTCGGCATTTCGCCGAGCACGGTTCCTACCCTGCCGGACACTGGACGAGTGCCTCGGACACCTCAGGCGCAAGGAGCGCGAAGGCATCATCGCCGGCGAGACCGACCATCCCGGCACGCGCAGAGCGGAAGGTCACTGCCTTGCGCCCGGTTGACCAAATGATCGCCGACATTGTGGCCGCAGGCGGGAGACTGGAAGTCGAGGACTTCCAGAACTATTACGACAACCTCGTGTCATCAGCCATACGGCACGGCAAGGTCCCCGAGGGCAAGCTGCTGGAGATAGTGCGCCGTAGCTGGCCCCAGAGGGTGCTGCGGCTCGTAGACAAGCCAGCCTGGATGACCGCCGCCCTGGAGCCGATCGAAGTTTCCGACCGGCTCATCAAACCCCACTCCGCGATCGTCGCACTCCGCGCCGACAAGCAGCATCGACTGCGATTCAAGCCCGACGTACGGCAACGGGCACTACGTCTGCTCGACGCGATAGCCAGAAGCGCCTCAGCACGGGGGTGGGAACTCAGCTGCCCGGCGCGGAACCGGGACGATCACCATCCCTCCGACCTCGCTGTCTCCATCACTGGGCACACGTACGGCTTGCGTGTCTCCGAGAACGACGACAAAGTCCCGCATGAGCCAACCGCGAAGGAACTTCGCGACTTCGAGAGGTGGGGCTACCCGCGGATTCCGACGTACGACAAGGTTCCTTCAGGGCGGCTAACCATCTCCATCGACGGCGGCGTCCCGGTCCGACAGTCCGCCTTCAGTGACACGAAAACGATGAACCTCGACGACCGCCTACCAGTCCTCGTCCAGGAACTGGAACTCCGCGCGGCCGCCGCGGAGCAACGCCGTCTGGAGCGCGAACAGCAAGAAGCCGAACGCCGGCGGCGTTGGCAACAGGTCCGAGACGAGGCAGTCATCGCCCTGCGCGAGCACAACCGCGCCACTACCCTGGCCGAGCAGGCCGCCCAATGGCACCAGAACCTACTGCTTGGTGACTACATCGCCGCCATGCAGGAGCGGGTCGCCTCGCTGGACGGCGACGAGCAGGCCGCGGCACGTGAGTGGGTGGAGTGGGCAAAAGAGCGCCATCAGCAGTCGAATCCGCTCAACCAGCGTCTGGCACTTCCAGCCGACCCTGATCCGAGTCCGGAGGCGATCAAGCCATACATGCGTGGCCTGTCGCCTTACGGGCCGGACAACGGCTTCGGCTGGCGCTGACCAAGGTTCGTGACACGGTCAGCGACCCCAGCTGCGGGCGCCCAGGGACCTCGGATGTAGGTCAGGTGTAGGACTCGAACCGACGACCTCCTCAGTACGAGGAGGACTCTAAGCGTGTCGCACGCCCCTCATGAGCGTCATGGCCCGCGCGGATCGTCGCGTCCCTCGTCAGGACGCAACGGCTCTCGAAGACTTCGCACCACGGTCAGGCCGATGCGGATGGGGAAGTGGACCAGATCAGCCCAGCCAGCCTCCCCGGACTGCCCTACGGATAGGGCCAAGAGGGCAGGAACGCCGGACGAAGCCTCCGGAGGCTGCGGCGCCGGGTGGACGTGGTCAGAGTCAGGAATCGCACCTTCGCATCGCGCAGCTCCTTCCACGCAGGAGCGTTCTTCCACCCCGTGGAGCGACACCAGCGCCGAGCTCGAGCCTCGTAAGCGAGAAGCCAGTCCTCAGTCTCGAACGCGCCGGGACTCTCTGCTCGCCGAATAACGGGGTCAACGTCTACTGAGGCTTGCAGGGAAGATGAAGTCCTCCAAGCGTCCAGCAGCAGCAGTTGCGAGAAATTGTCTGTCATTCCCACAATTTCGAGAGCTGCAAATGAGTCTAGCGGCAGACTGAGTCGCCGAAGGATCGCGAGGGCCCACACCACTTCAAAACCATGATCATTTTGCGCATGGCTGCGGCAAATATTGTTCATCTCTCGCTGAATTCCGTCACGATCCAAAGGAAGGCCTACAGATTCCGCAAACAACAGGGTGTCGTGGACATGCGGCAAACAACTGGGCTCAAGAGATGCGGATGTGAGCAGGAGATGTTGATACGCCGACCAGGCGTCGCCAGCAGGGAACGGATTGCATCGCTTTATGGCGTAGCTGATAGCGCCGGCGTTCGGGTGTTCGCTGGCAATCTCAAACGCAATGGTGAATAGGTCAATGATATCGCCTGCTAGGTGCTGTGTTCTATCGTCACGGTAACGCGCTTGGCGCAACCGGATGAGCCAACTATTGTCATGCAGCTTAACGCCGGGGGTAATCAATGTCTTTAGAGGGTTTAGCGACAACTCATACTCGGCCAGCAGCCGCTCATAAGTTCCCAGTACTAGTTCTGCCTCTCCGAGCGAGGTAGCATAGAAGGTCAGGTCATCGAACCACCGGTATGCACGGTTGACCACCGAGGGAACCATACGGCATAGATCCCCGTCGACCCTGGCCATCAGAATTTCTCCGATCAGCCATGACGTGTCAGGACCAATGCAGATTCCGGAGGTTTGCCCCTCACTCTGATTGCGAAGGGCTTTATCGATTTTTGCTCCGATAGACCCGCCACGGAACCGATCTCTTTTGGCGACCTTCTTACCTCGAATAGCCCAGTCAACCGCGTGAGTGTAGATACTGGGGTAAAATTCACTGACGTCCGTTTGGAGTGTATACTTTGCCCCATGGGTTAGGCGCACGCGCTCAAATCGGTCATTGCTTCCCGAGAAGCGCAGAGACCTGAGGTCGCCGCGAGTGGCCCTATATGGACGACTCGCTGAAATGGGACTTCGCGCCGTGAGGGTCCGCAACTTCGTCCAATTGTTGGCGCAGAGGTCCACCAACTCCAAGTGCGCAAAGGGATTCGGCGTCGCGAGCGCACGGCGCAACCCACCTGCTCGAGCAAGGCTGAACCTCGTCGCGCCACTCGGCCGCGTAGGCCGCGGCACGGACAACTTGGAGGACACGTGCCCCAAGGTTGCGGACGAGAACACCGGTGGCACCTCTTTGGGCAGGTATCCTTTGGCGACAGCAATCCGGAGGTCCATCCGCAGATCATGCCCGACTTGGGAAATTTGAGCCACACTCGCGACTGCATGTTTGTTCGCAGCCTCGCGCCACACTGAAAGTCTCAGATCCGGCAGGTGGGGTCAGAAGCTTCGGCCGACAGCGGCATCAGGCAGTGTCGAACGACGTCGGACGGCAGGTCCGCATGTACCGCAGTCTGTGGCGCCATTGGCCGACCTGCATTGCGGCGTCGGTCAGGACCTCGACCGGGTGGCTGCGAAGGCCAGCTTCCTAAACCCTGCGTCGCAGGTTCGAATCCTGCCGGGGCACCGACCAAATGCGCAGGTCACGAGCATATGATTTAGGCCAGCAGTTCGATCACCCACACCGCGTGGGGCCATTCGTGGTGCGAAGGACTGACTACTAGAGTCATCTGCAGTACTTGTCGTCGCGCCCAGCCGGCGCGGAAGGGAAGGGTCTGTGCGGATTACGAGGCTCCGTGCCACGAACTTCCGCGGGTGGGATGCACTGGATCTTCGACCCAAAGGCCATGTTCTCGTGGTGGGTGAGCCGCGTGCGGGTCGCACCGATCTCGTACTGGCGCTGACCCGCGTCCTGGACCCGCGTTCCACCCGATCTCAGCCGTCGGTTGCCGACATCCACCAGCAGGTCGCGCGGCAGAGCAACCTGGCGAGCAAAACGGGAACCGCGGAACCTGGCGGAACCAACGACACGAAGCAGACTCCTGACGAGGTTCCCGCTCCAGCACTTCCCACGGTCGCACCGCCTGTCGCATCGGTGAGACACGCCGATTTCGGCGAGGTAGAGGTGACGCTGGCCGACCTGGATGTTGATCTCGAGCAGGAGGCGGACGGTGTCCTCGAGCCGCTGCTGCCCGACGGGACGGTCGATGAGTCTGGGAACGCCAATAGGTCGGCACCTCTTGGTTTGCGCCTCGCATATCGGGTCACCTACGACGCCGCGACCGACGCGCTCGAGCACCGGGTGTACTACCCGGTGTTGAGCGAGCCGACCTCGGACAAGTACGTGCGAGTGCCGACTGCTGTCCGGCTCATGATCCCGGTGGTATTCCTAGATGCCGCACGACCCCTGCAGCTGCGCGCGGAAGGTCTCTTGCGCCGGCTCGTCGCCGGTCATGGCCCCGAGGCTGCAACGACGGCACTCCGTGCGCTGGAAGCCCAGATCGTCGCGGCCGCCGGCGCGCTGTCCGGAACCCCGGTGATCTCGACCGTGCTGAACGCGGTGCTGAGCGACACCGGTCCCGCGCGTCGGATCGGCGACCGACCCGTGTCCGCAACCGACGTGCAGTTTCTGCCCGAAGACGGCTCGCTCGCGGGCCTGCTCCGAGCTCTACAACCGGTGATGACTCTCGATCAGGCCGGACCGTTGCCTCTGGGTAATCACGGGTCGACGACCTCGGCGGTCCTGGCGGCCGCAGAGGCGCTCATCATGGCCTCCTCCACCCAAGGCGCGCTGATCGTCGGAGACGACCTCGGCGAAGGGCTCGACGGCCCGGCAACAGAGCACCTGGCCGGCGCGCTCCGGGCCGGGTCCGCGCAGGTCTGGCTGACCACGCGCCGCGCAGATGCTGCCCGGGCCTTCGAGGTCGGGGAGATCGTGCGCCTGACCCGGCACACCGGTGTCCGCGCCGTGCACGTCGTCGATCCGCCTGCGGACCGCAAGGAGGCTGCCGTCCACCGGCACGTCCAGGGCCAGCTCCTGCCCGCGCTCACGGCCACCACAGTAGTGATCTGTGAGGGCCGGCATGACCTTGTCGCCTTCAGTGCCGCCGACCGTCGTCGTGCTGCGCCCGAACTCCCCCTGGCTGCCTATGGCGTCCGGATCGTCTCTGCCGACACGGGGTCCGGCGGCGGCACGACGCAGATCCCTCGGGTGGCGAATTTGGCCAAGCAGCTCGGTTATCGCGTCGTCGCGCTCATCGACGGAGACCCAGAGAAAACCTCTGCGGACAAGGTGCAGGAGATCGAGGACGCGTGCGACGTGGTCGTCCGGCTGCCCGACAGCATGGCAATCGAGCGTGCCATCCTCACCGGTGCGACCACCGCCCAACTTCGGACTGCGTCCGCCATCTTCGCGGAGTTCGGCCAGCCTGACCCGACCGCCGGCAAGCAGGACAGCGAAGTGGCAAAGGCGGTCATGAAGGCGTTGCACGGCAACGGGTTGCACGAGCAGTTCCTCGTCGCGCTCTGTGCCGCGGCTGGCGCCCTCCCGCCGGTGCTCAACGGCGCGCTGATCGTCGTCGCGCTCGCTAGCGCTCCAGGGTACTCAGGGCTGAAGCGCATCAATATGACCGACCCGACCGCGACGGTCTAGAGGCCCTGCGTGGCGTACATGCCCTCGGCCGAGCAGCGGGCGGTCATCACCTCCAAGAACCCGGTGGTGATCGTCATCGGCGGAGCGGGCGCCGGCAAGACCACAACCGCTGCGGCAGCGGCCGCCCACCGGCTGGCCGAAATCGACCATCGCAGGACGGAAGCTCGCGCGGCCACACCGCCGGGCACCCCTGCAGTACTTCCGCGCCGCAAGCGTGTGCTGTTCGTGTCGTTCTCCCGCACGGCCGTCAGCCAGATCCTCGACCGGTCCGCCGACGTCCTGGGGTCGTTGCGTGACCGCGTCGATGTGGTCACCTTCCACGGCCTCGCCTGGCGGATCCTCAACGACTTCGGACGGTTCTACGGCCACCCGCATCCGCTGCGGGTGCAGTCACGCGCCGAGTCCGAACTGTCCGCCACGTTCCCCGGCATGAGCTACGACGAGTTAGTCCCTGCCGCATCCTTACTCCTGGCCGTGCCGACGGTCCGGGACTATTACGATCGTCGCTACGGGACCGTGATCTGCGACGAGTTCCAGGACACGAGCAACGCGGAATGGGCCTTCGTCCAGACCGTTGCGCCCAGCGCACAGCGCATCCTGCTCGGCGACCCGAATCAGTGCATCTACGCCGGCATGAAGAATATCGACCCTGAGGCACGGATCGCCGAAGCGTCTGTGCTTGCCGGTGCGGTGAGAATCGATCTGCCGCCCCAAAGCTTCCGGGACCCCTCCGGTGTCCTCCCGGCCGCCGCATTTGCAGCGCTCGGACGCCGGTTCAATGACCCGGCGATCGCCCACGCCGTCGCCACCGCGAGGATCGTCCTGCACCTCGCCCCGGCCGCGAACCCTGCTGAGGCCGCTTCCCAAGTCATCGCCGCAGAGCGCGCCGCTGGCAAGACTGTTAGCGTCTTCACTCACACGCACGCCGCCACCGCCGAACTGTCGACCGCGCTCTCGGAAGCTGGGATGGACCACGAGCAAGTTGGTTTTACCGAGGCGTTCGGCGACGGCCTGCAGGCGCAATTCACCCTGCTGCGCTGGGCTTTCGCCGGCCAGGCCGGTGCGCGGGAAGCTCTTGCGGTCTACATGCGCTCGATCGGGCGCGGTGTCGCCGAGAAGAGAATCGCGGAGGCGATCCTGAGCAAGACCAATCCCGTCATCGAGGCGGAACTTACGACGATCGCGCGGGAACTCCAGGCCACAGCGAAGGAGCCGCCCAACGTCGACCAGCTCCTCGTCATCCTCGCCGGGACACACCAGCGTCTGGGTTTCCCGCGGGGAGAAGATACCTGGCTGCGCTCCAACGGGCAGCTTCGCCGCGCCGCACGTCTGCTCGAGCGCGGCGGGTCGCTGGAGGCCGTGACCAGGTCGGTCGAGGAACTCCGTGTGGGCACACTCGTCGGGTCGCGCTCGGACCGCCCCAAATCCGTACAGGTCATGAACCTGCACCAGACCAAGGGTCGTGAAGCCGACGCAACGGTGCTGCTGTTCCAACCCGACGAGTTCCACGGCTACGAAGACGAGCCGTATCCAACGGGTTCGCGGTTGTTGTACGTGTGCCTCACCCGTGCGCGCGAGCGCGCCCACATTGTCGTACCCGACGCCATCCCTGGCCTCCACCGGCTGTGGCTGCCGTTCATCAACGCCTGCATCATCGCCCAAGTGACGTAAGTCGTGCCGACAGCTGCATGACGCGAGTGGGTGCGCGCACAACGTCGGCCTTGACCGCGACCAAGGCGTTGAGCTTTGAGCGGGGGAGCCGGAGCGCCTGCCGGAATCGAACCGACGACCTTCTCATTACGAGGAAGAACTACACCGTCGCATCTGCTCTCTACCAGCGCTTCTAGCAACACGGCCGTCCCCAGCGAGCGCGAGATTCCCCATGGGTATCCGTCGTTTCGTGCCACGAGTCATGCCATGCATCTCGACACCCGCGGTCGCGGCGCCTGCCTGGTCGGGCCGACTAGATGCGGTGGATGTTGCGATAGCGCGAGCCAGTCCAGCGCGGCGCACTGAATCGCCCCGGGTCTGATGGAGGCTCTCAATCTATGGAGGATGAGAGTTGTGGCAGCACCGAGGAAGTACGGCGACGAGTTGCGTGAGCGGCCACTCGGATGGTGGTGGATGCGCGGAAGGATCCGGCGACGAGAGCGGGGGCGATCCCGCGGATCGCGGAGCAGCTTGGTGTGCACCGTGAGACATTGCGTGGGTGGGTCCGGCAGGCCGAGATCGACGAGGGGACGCGTGCGGGGACCACCACCAGCGACGCGGAGCGGATCGCGGAGTTGGAGCGGGAGAACCGTGAGCTTCGGCGGGCCAACGAGATTCTCAAGACGGCGTCGGCTTTTTTCGCGGCGGCGGAGCTCGACCGCAAGATCAAGTAGCCCAGGTTCCGGTGGCGGTGCTGGTCGAGTTCATCGACCGGCACCGCGACCGGTTCGGGGTCGAGCCGATCTGCAAGGTCCTGGCCGCTGCTGGGATCAAGATTGCCCCGAGCACCTACTACGCCGCCAAGAGCAGGCCGCCGTCTGCCCGGGCGGTCAGGGACGCCGAGCTGGTCTCGGTGATCTGCCAAGTACACAAGGACAACCTGGGTGTTTACGGTGCGCGGAAGGTCCACGCCGAGCTGAACCGTGGCGGCATCGAAGTCGCCCCGTGCACCGTCGAGCGACTGATGCGCGCCGAGGGCCTGCAGGGCATCAGGCGGGACAAGACCCGCAAGACCACCCAGGCCGAGGGTGCTGAGACACCGCGGCCCGCCGACCTCGTCGAACGGCAGTTCGTCGCCGAAGCTCCCAACCAGCTGTGGGTGGCGGACCTGACCTACATCCGCGCCCACTCCGGGTGGGTCTACGCCGCGTTCGTCATCGACGTGTTCTCCCGCCTGGTGGTGGGCTGGCAGGTCTCGACCAGCCTGCGCACCAACCTGGCCCTGGACGCCCTCGACATGGGACTGTGGGCCCGGCAGCGAGCCGGCCACGACCTCACCGGGCTGATCCATCACAGCGACCGCGGCGTGCAATACCGAGCTGTCCGCTACACCGAGCGGCTCGCCGAGGCCGACGCCGTCGCAAGCATCGGCAGCAAGGTTGACAGCTACGACAACGCGATGGCCGAGGCGTTCAACTCACTGGTCAAGGCCGAGCTGATCCGCAACCCCGTCACCCGTCCGATCGGCGGCTGGAAGAGCGTGGCCGACGTCGAGATCGCCGCCGCCGAATACGTCGACTGGTTCAACCACCGACGCCTGCACGGCGAGATCGGACACATCCCACCCACCGAGTTCGAAGCCAACCACTACAGTGGAATCCCCGTCCTCACCGAGGCCGGAACCAAGTAAACGAGCCTCCACGAAACCCGGGGCGATTCACACGTCAAGAGTCGGCTTGCCGATGCCGCAGGCGCTCTTGATATGGGTCATGCTAGCCGTACGATCGAGTGACCGGGGGCGGGGCTAACGGCGGTCAAACGCGAGCACGGCGACTCATGGCGGATGGGATCGCGTTGGTGGCGAAGCGTCCTGTTGCTGTGCTCCGGCGGAGTTAACGAGCCGCTCATTTGCGCCAGGATCCGCCCGTAGGTTTCTCGGGCATGTGCGATGGGTGCCCGAGCTGACGGTCTGCGGCGAGGGCAAACCAGTTGATCCACCGGTCAACGAACTCCGTGGGGTCGGCACGATCAAGCTCTTCGAACGGCCAGGCCACTTGTTCCGTGGCCATGCCGGGACCGACAGCGCCCGCGGCCTCACGCGGCTCGAGCGCGTAGGGCACAGCCGAACGAGCCCGCTGTACTAGGACATCCATGAACGCGGTCTCATACCAGGCGAAGCGGTCAGCTTCCTGAGCATCGCAGAACCACAGCGAGTGCGACCGGCCCTCGTAGCCGCTCGAACTCGGCTTGGACATGGTGACCGTGATCGCCGCAGATGAGATGGCTGTGAACGGTCCGTCCCAGTCCGCAGGCTTCGGGTTGCTCATTACGATCCGAGCCCCGCGCAGCGTCGCTACGAAGCCCGTGGTTCCCCGCACGCCGCCACGCTCGATTGTCGCTAAAGGCGCGTTGAGCGCGATTGCTTCGATGAGTGGTTCAACGATGGCTCCGATGCTCTGCGCGGCAACCTCGAAGGGTTGATGTCGTGCCGCCTGCCGCTCAACCTTGGCGACCGCGGCGGCGTGCTCGGCGGATAGGCGTTCGACCTCGGCTTGATTTGCTTGGGCAAGCCTGGCAGCTCCGGGGCTCGATGGCTCAGCACCAGTAGCCGCCAAACGGGCTACCAGACCGGCAGGCGTCGGTCGCGCGGTCGGAGCCTTCCAGAGGCATTCTTCAATCAGGGTGCGGAGTCGCGCGGTTCCTGCTGCGAGGGCGGGTGCATGCTCATGGAGGTGTTGTGTTCTGAAGTCCGGTCCCGGGAACGGAAGCTGCCCGGACAGCAGCTGATACCCGATAACGCCGAAGGCGTACACATCGGTCGCACTCGTTGCCCGTTCAAGCCTCCATTGCTCTGGAGCCGCATACGGCTTGGTCATGGCGTACTTTCGCGTGTCTGCCGCGGTCGTCGCTTCGGCGTAGCGCGCAATCCCAAAGTCGCAAAGACACCAGCAGCCATCAAGCCGAAGAATATTTTGGGGCTTGAGGTCACGGTGAACAATCGCCAGGCCGTCTGCCGCGAGATCGGCTAGCGCCGTCGCGACATCTGTGAGGACCTCAAGGGCTTCGGCGGGATGCAGCGCACCTCTTCCTACCTGGGCGAGATGCTGCGCGAGAGACATGTCGGCCTTCGGCATGACGATGACCCATTGATCTTCGTGCTCACCAGAGTCCAGTACTGGCACTACATTTCGAGCTTGGGCGGCGCTGAGGCTGTCGCCCATCAGGAGCTCGCGCTCGGCGCCCGGGTCCTTCGGTACGAACTTTGCGACAGCCTCGCGTCCCTGGCCGTCCCGCACGATGTACACCTTGCCAAAACCGCTGGCATCGGATACGAGCGGTTCCCCTAATGTCCATGTGCTTGAGCTAAGCGTGATTTCCACGAAGTGACGGTATCCCAGCCAGGCCGGCCCGAAGAGGAGCGCCTGGCCTAGCTCGTCGTGGCCTTGTCCGATATCGTCGCCGGCTACGAGTCAGTCCGCCGTCTGCTCGACCCCCAACCGGTGTCGAATCCGGTCGGGGTTGCTCGCCGGGCTGATCGGGTTGGCGGGCAACGAACTCGTCGCGGCCACCCGTCGTCGTCTTTCCTCGAGTCAACGCACCCACGCCGGCCAGCCGGGCTGGGAACACCACATCGCCGCCGTTGCTGGCGCTGGTTTCTATCTCGTCTATGGAGAGGATGTCTGGCCTCTGCACAGACCCCGCAGTGCCCCAACATGGGACTCCCCTGGCGAGCAATCCGCGCCACCGTCGAGACGGCTACTGGGCTGGGCGAAGGATCAGTGCTACGGGGGCCGTCATGGGCCGTAGGGGTAGTTGATCCCCTCCTCGCGCACTGCGGCCGGCAAAGCAGCCCGGATGTCGAACATACAACTGCTCACCGACCGCATCGCGGCTACGACCACCTGGTGCACGAGATCCTCGTCAGCCTCGACTTCGAGGGACGGCGCAACCACGGAGATCGTCGTCAGTCCATTCTGACCGTGGACAGTGCCGCCCCGTGGAGATGCGTGCGGAAGGGACTGAGGCCGCCGGCGGTGGTAATCCATTCCCCTTCGGCCGTCGAGGGCGTCGAAGGGCTCTCCCGCGTGCAGCTCGGCCAGCGCGCAGACGACCTTGTGGATCCCGCGGTTCTGAGCTGCGTCGGCAGCTCGTCTCAATGTGCTTAGCAGTCCGCTGTTGAGCGTTGGCCAGGCATCTCGAGAATCTGATCCGGGAGGAAATCCGCCTGCGCGACTGTACTTCCTTTCCACGATTGCGGCTGCGACCGCGTTCAGCGTTATCACCCGTACGGCTAGGTTGCCGAGGCTGTGCGCGGCACCGAGCACGAAGTGGCCGGCCAGTTCTGCTTGCGCCCGCGCAACGAGTCGATGGTGGATCGGCTCCCGTCCGGCGCGTGTCTGGCTGAGTCGCTGGACGTCCTGCTCGGCCGTCCACGCGAGGCCCACCTGTTCTCCAATCGCGCCCATGAGGCCATGCAGCTCCAGTATGCGATTCGGCTCACGCGGCGGGGTGCCCTGCCGCGGCTCGATGACGTGCGTGAGACCTCTCCATGTAACGCGGCGACGTATCGGCACCGGATAGGCGTACGACTCAGCCTGTGCACCTTCGTGGCTTAGCTGCTGCCACTCAAGCGCTTCCTGTGCGACATCCTCGTGATCTTCCGCGGGCGGACACGCAGCGATCGCATCGTTGTTCCAACTAAAGCTGGCGGCAAGAACTGCGCTCGTGTACTTGGATCCCATGCGGCAAAGTGTCTCAGGGTCGGCGACAGGCACTCGCTAGCTCAGCCTGGCGACGCGCGATCTGCGCCGGCCGCTCAACAGTTCAGCATGGGAACACTGTGGGAACAAGAGGGTCGATCCGAGTCAACTGGAGTCAAGACCGGCCGAACTGTTAGGCGTGGAGGGGTGCATGTCGGTGGGTGCCTCGGTTTCCTAAACCGTCGGCCCTTGTCTTGCGGCGGGGTGTATGGCTAGTTGGTGCTTCGCCGGCGCAGGAGGAGGGCGAGGACCTGGCGAGCGTTGCGGCGCTGGTCGGGATTAGGTGCGGCGAGTGCGGTGATGGTGGCCAGGGTGATGGTCGTGGTGTAGAGGAGGGTCGCCGCGCCGGTGGCGAGTACGCCGTCGTGGAAAAGCTGGGGGAGTGTCATGGTGTCACCTGGGTTTCAGGTCGGTGTGGCTGGTGGTGACTGTTGTGCCGTGCCAGTGGGGTGTCCGGCGCGGGTTGAGTCGGCTACGGTGCCAGAACACGCAGGTCAGGGGCACGTTCCGGGAAGTCCGCGCGGATCCGGAACGGAGACGGGGGAGTCTGGTGGTCGCTGAGGATAGGCCCGTGTCGTTTCACGACGCGCTGCAGCAATTGTTGGTAGCGGCAGGAAGTCCTACGCAGACGTTGATGGGCTCTTGGGTCGGTGTATCGAACAAGACGGTGAGCGATTGGTTCACCGGAAAGGTGACGGAATCTCGGCTGCCAGGGCGCCTGGACAAGCTCATTCAGCTCCTCGAGGACAGGGCAGTTCAGGTCCCCGGACACCAGCGGAGATCGGTCCAGGAGTGGCGGCGACTTCGATTCCCGCAGGACGGGAAGCCGCTCGCTCGACGGCGCAACCCAGCGCCGATCGTTCCTGAGCCCGCGCCCGCCGTCACGCTGCCGATGCCTCGCTTCTCTGGGGTACCTGCCCGGACAGCACAGTTCATCGGCCGCGAGGACGAATTGGGTCAGCTCCGCGCCGCATTGGAGAGTGGTCACGCGACGGCCGTGACCCAGGTCGTGCATGGTCTGGGTGGCGTCGGCAAGACTGCCACCGTCACCGAGTTCTGCCATCGCCACCGCGCCGACTTCGACGTGGTGCGGTGGGTTCCGGCACACTCCGCTGACGCAGCCTTGGAGAACCTGCGCTCCTTCGCAGAGCTGCTGGGGATTTCGCACACCGATCTGACGCTGGCGGACGTGGTGCCGCTGGTCTGTCAGATCCTTACCGAACGCGCGAAGCGAGTGCTGCTCGTCTTCGACAATGTCGACCAGCCGGGCTGGCTGGAGCACCTGCTGCCAGCCGGGAACTCGATCGCCATCATCATTACCTCGCGCTACCAGCGGTGGAATCTTCACGGCATGCGGACGGTTGCCCTGGGCACGCTCTCCCTGGACGACTCGGTAGAGCTGCTGGTGCAGGCCTCAGGCAACGACGACCGCGCTGGAGCGGAGAGCCTGGCTAGCCACCTGGGCGGGCTGTCGCTGGCGCTGCGGCAGGCCGCTGTCTACTGCCAACGGCAACGGATAAGTTTCAGCGCGTACGAGCGGCTCCTGCACACCAATGCCGCCGAGCTGTATGCCCGGAACCCGGCGCGCCTTCAGCGGGGCATCGGCGCAGACGCTGACTTCACCATCCGGGCGGTCCTAGAGACGTCGCTCGCCGCGGCGACGGAGGAGGGATCCCGGGCCGCGGAGATCCTGCGTATCTCTGCTTACCTGCCAGCGACCAACATCCGCACTGAGCTGTTTCTTCCACCCGTCGCCACCGATGAGGAACTGCTCGCGTTCGGCGACGAGATGGTGATCCGGGAGTCGCTCGCGGCCCTGGAGAGCTTCGCACTGATCGAGCCAGCGGAGACCTCGGACGATGGGATGACCGCGTTCAATGTGCATCGGGTGATCCAGCATCTGTGTCGGGCGACGGCACGGGAGCAGCAGGAATACTCGGAGACCGCGGTACGGCTGGTCCGCCGCGGCGGCTTCGGGAGGGAGTACGTCATCTCGCTGGACGGTGAGATCGTGGTGTGCCTGGAACGCGGCTCGGGCCGCCTGTTGATGAGCCGTACCCGTCGGCCGGGAGTCAGCGTGGAGCTGCTCATGCCGTACCACGCACAGGATGTCCCCACGGCACTGGGCATCGATCAGGAAGAGGTATGGGCGCAGTTCGCCGACCACGTCGTGACGTGGCATGTCGGCGCCACGCCAACGGGCGACGCGGACGGCCCGGTGGTCGGGACCTCGACTGCTGCTCCGGCCTGCTATCCCGCCGAGCCGTCCGACATCCGGCTGGCCGATCCACCAGCGTCCTTCGCCACGTCCTCCGAAGACGGCCATATCAGTCACACCGTGACGCTGCCGGACGGCGGTAAGGTGAGCCTCCTCTGGGAATACGAATACTTCCGTTTGGTCCGGGACGGACGTCCGGACGTGTTCCTCGATCCCGGCTGGTACAGCCGGCGCACCCTCGAGGCGCCGCCGATAGTCGATCCGTCCGGCGAGCATTTGGTGCTGTCGATGTACACGACCAAGCATGTCGACCACGGGTGGCTGGCTGTGACCACGCTTAGCGCCCTACTAGGCGCCCAGCCCGATGAGACCGTAGAGGCACGCCTTCTTCACCCCAACGGCGCTCCCGACTTCGAGGACGAGGCCGAGGACGAGAGATCCTGGGCTGCGGTCACCGACATGCGGTTCAGTCCGGCGGGTGAATGCGTCATGCTCATCGATCGGACCTCGATCCATTGCTGGTCGTGGCCGGAATTCGAGCTCCGATGGCGCATCACTCGACCGGAACTGTGCGTGACCGTGCGGTCGACCTCGCTGGGCCGGGCGGTCACCCGGGCACGGGCCCTGCGGCAGTCCGAGATCGATCGCCTCGTGCTGGACGACGGCGCGATCGTCGACGTGCGCTCTGACGATCTCCGCACTCGGCACGTAGGAATTGCCGAATCCGTTCTGGCACTGTCACCAGCGGACGGCTCGCTGCTCACCGCTACCGGCATCACCCGGCCGGACCTGACCGGTCGCACTCCCATTGCACCTCCGATCACGATCGCCTCAGCGGCTGGCCTCATGGACGGCTCCTTCCTGTGTCTCGACCCGGAAGGTGTGTTGATCTGGCTGGCCGCCGATGGGACGACGGAGTCCACCTTCAATACCAAGCGCCCCGGCGCGCGCATCCTTGCAGCCCATCCCTACGGGCGAGCCCTCGCGCTAACCGACGACGCTAGGGTGGTGACCCTGTACACGGTCGAAGCCGACGCAGTGCGCCTGATCGCCAAGTGGGATCCGCACCGGCCGACCCCGCTGGGCGCACTGCGACAGATGCGCGCCGACCTGCGACGGATGCGCGCCGATTTCGGCATGACAGCCGCGGCGTTCGTCTCTCCGAACGAGTTGGTCACTGGATGGAGCAACGGTCAGATCCGGTTCCCCGAGTGGTACCTGCTCGGTGGCGATGTCGCGGTGACCTCGCTGGCCTACGAAGCCGACACGGTCGTCACCGGATTCGCCAACGGAACAGTCAGGGCATGGGCGAGTCGGCAGACCTACCGCGGGAAACTCTTCTCCGGCGCGGTCACCCATGTGCTACCCCGGATCGGCCAGCGCCGGTTCACCGCCATCTCAGCAGACGGTGACGTCGCCACAGTCACGTGGCACTGACCGGGTGTCCCAAATGACAGCGAGCGCGAGTACGAGGCGGCGGTCTGCGATAGCAACTGAGCCGCCAGCGGCAGTCTGCCGCGCTTCAGAGCGCAAACCCCGTCGCACGAACTC
Source organism: Kribbella sp. NPDC050241 (assembly GCF_044459685.1). Classification (NCBI taxonomy): domain Bacteria; kingdom Bacillati; phylum Actinomycetota; class Actinomycetes; order Propionibacteriales; family Kribbellaceae; genus Kribbella; species Kribbella sp. NPDC050241. Next base: position 647,702 of record NZ_JBITJE010000002.1, on the reverse strand, counting down.
GCTCGCCTACCAGACACGGCACCAAAACAAGCCATCGCTTTACAAGTTGCACGCTCCGTCCAGATCACACTGTCTGAGGCTTGGATTAGTGCATATTCGAGCGTCTGGGCTGCCTGTCTTGGCATGTTAGGGCTCGGGTTCATTGACAGTGCCATTGACAGAGCGGCGGGTCAACCTCGCTCTCCTGTCGATCCTGGTTCCCGCGGCGACCCACCGACGGCACAGGCTCGTCGGTTCTGATGGCGAAGCCCACTGGCATCGGACATGGAAATCTAGGACGACGTCGGGACTGGATTTCTCGTCCTCATCTGAACCATGAACAACCCGCGTGCACTGCCGACGACGAGCGTTCTGTTGGGACCGATCGTGACGCTGCTGACGGCGACCCCGGTCCCGATCTCGACGAGGGCTGCGTGAGGTTCGAGCGTCCAGACTCGCACTGTCGCGTCGTCGCCACCGGTGACGGCAATCGGCCGGCCGTCCAGGTGCCCGACCGCAACCGCAGACACGCGCGCAGTGTGGCCGTTCAGCGGCTCGCCGAGCTGACGGCCGGTGCGCAGATCCCACACCCGCACAGTTGCGTCGGCGCCGCCGGTCACGGCGATCGGCCGACCGTCCAGGTCCCCGACCGCAACCGCAGACACGACCCCGGTATGGCCCTTCAGAGGACGCCTGCGCTTGCGGCCGGTGCGCAGGTCCCATACCACTGCTAAGTCCGCGCCGCCGGTGACGGCAATCGGCCGACCGTCCAGGTCCCCGACCACAACCGCAGACATGGGCCTGTCACCCTCCAGTGGCTCGCGGAGCTGACGGCGGGTGCGCAGATCCCACACCCGCACCAAGTCCTCGCTGCCGCAGGTGATCGCAGTCGGCCGACCGTCCAGGTCCCCGACCGCAACCGCGCGCACCAGCCCGGTCCTGCCCCGTAGCGGCTCCCCGAGCTGACGGCGGGTGCGCAGATCCCACAAACGCATCTCTCGGTCGTCGCCAGCCGTGACGGCGATCGGCCGACTGCGCAGGTCCCCGACCGCAACCGCAGACACCTGTGCGGTGCGGCCGTGCAGTGGCTCGCCGAGCTGACGCCCGGTACGCAGCTCCCACACTCGCATCTTCCCGTCGCCGTCGGCCGTGACGGCGATCGGCTGACCGTCCAGGTCCCCGACTGCAGCGGCGCGCACCAAGCCAGCCTGCTCCTCCCCACTCCTGGCCTGCTGAGTGCGGGTGCGCAGATCCCACACGCGCACCGTCTGGTCCGTGCTGCCGGTGACTGCGATCGGCCGGCCCTCCTGATCCGCGACCGCAACCGCCCGCACCGGCCCAACGTGTCCCACCAGCGTCTCGCCGAGCTGCTGGCGGGTGCGCAGATCCCACACCCGCACGGCTGCGTCGTGGCTGCCCGTGACCGCGATCGGCTGACCGGCCAGGTCCCCGACGGCAACCGCAGACACGGGCCCGGTGTAGGTCATCAGGGTCGCGCCAAGCTGACGGCGGGTGCGCAGATCCCACACGCGCACGGTGTCGTCATCGGCGCCGGTGGTGACGGCGATCGGCAGGCCGTCCAGGTGCCCGACCGCAACCGCAGACACGAGGCCGGTGTGGCCCTTCAGCGGTTCGCCGAGCTGCTGGCGGGTGCGCAGATCCCACACCCGCACAGTTGCGTCGGCGCCGGTGGTGACGGCGATAGGCAGGCCGTCCAGGTCCCCGGCCGCAACTGCAGACACGAGCCCGGTGTGGCCCTTCAGCGGTTCACCGAGCTGACGGCCTGTGCGCAGATCCCATACCCGCACCGTCTGGTCCATGCTGCCGCTGACTGCGATCGGCCTGCCGTCAAGCTCTCCGACCAGAACGGCAAGTACCACCCCTACGTCATCCCGCACCAGCGGCTCGCCGAGCTGACGGCCTGTGCGCAGATCCCACACCCGCATCGTCGCGTCGTAGCTGCCCGTGACCGCGATCGGCCGACCGTCCAGGTCCCCGACCGCAACGACAATTACCAGCTCGGCATGGCCCTTCAGCGGTTCGCCGAGCTGACGGCCTGTGCGCAGATCCCACACTCGCACCGTTGCGTCGAAGCCACCCGTGACCGCGATCGGCAGGCCGTCCACGTCCCCAACAGCGACCCCATAGATCGGCCCGGTGTGGCGTCCGAGAATGAGGTGACGAGCTTCGGATGAGCATTGCGCCCACGGCACTGTCCACGGCATCTCGTAGGGCAGTTCCGAGATGCGATCTCCCAGCGCGGTGGCACCCCGTTGACGGGCTGCAAGTTGTAGTTGCGCAGCCGCCCGCCCAGCGCTCTGGTCGTCTAGCAGGTGCCGGGCCGTCTCATAGGCGGCTGCAGCCAGGTCGGCGGCCGGGTCGGTGACGGAAGATAAGGCTGCGAGCAGCCTCTCTGGGGCGGCAGCGATCAGGAAACCGGGGTCTTGCGCAACCTCGTCCAGCGCACCGCAGTCAGCAGCGTGGGTAGCTAGATGGGTGCGAATGTACGGGTGAGCAGCGAACCACTCGCGGCGGGTCCCGCCAGGCGGGACGGGTACGTGCCCCAGCAATGCGTTGGTGATCGCCTGCTGAGCGCCAGCCTTGTCGCGGGTTGCCCTTAGGTGATTGGCGAGCTCCTGGTGGTACAGCCGGTAAACCGACCGGTCCAGTTCGACCGCTTCCGCGATGTAGGCGCCAACCCGGTCGAGCGCCCAGGCGACATCCCCGTCGGTGTAGTCGTGACCGGCGAGGGCGCTGGCGACGGCCGGCCAAAGCTCGCGGGGCAGCCCCGCTCCTTCGGTCCAGGCCAGCGCGTCGAGCAGGTCATGCACTCTTCCTACCTGGTCGCCGTGGCGGGCAAGATCGCGGTCGAAGGCAGTCCCCACGTCGCGCCAGCGGTGTCTATCGGCCACAACCTGCTGCGCCGTCAGCATATTGGGTGCGGTCGCCAAGGTGCGCGCCGCGATCTGAGCGATCAGAAAGCTAGGCCCGGCGATCGTCGCTACCTGCATACCGACGGCCCCGGCCAGATCCGGATGGCCCCGGTAAGGGGTCGGTGAAGCCGGGTCGTCCTCTGCCAGCAGGATGCTTGTTACGTAGTCGGCGACATCCTCTGCCTTCAGATGCGTCGTGTCGTCCAGGTCAATCTCGACCCGGTCGCGGGGTAAGGCAGCCAATTGTGGCCGGCGGGTCGCCACAATCAGCCGCGGTCCAGTGCCTGTCGCCGTGGCCGCCTGCAACGGATTGATGAGGTTGGCAATGACCTCCAGAGGGTCAGCGGCCTCGTCAAGAGCGTCCAGCACCAGCACAGGAGGTGGTCGACGGTCCCGGAGCACCGCGACCACGTTCGCCCCGCGGGGGCATCCCAGTACGTCGGCGAGTTCGGCGCGGAGGTCTGTGGCGGTTTTGGCTCGGGCCAGCAGAGCCGCGGTGATCGACCCCGGAGGGACCGTGCCAGGCGGAATGTCACCCAGGGGAACCACGGGTGACACCGACGTGGGGCTGGACAGCATCACCAATCGACCCAGTAGAGCGGACTTGCCCGACCCGGGGTCTCCGGTCACGACCCGCAGTCGGGTGTCGGCGACCGGGTCCGCCAACCACCCGGCCAGCTCGCGCAATGCCAGCCCGCGGCCGGTGAAATACGAGCCGGCCTGAGCCGCCACCTCCACACCGCGGGCCTTGGGCGCCCAATGTGCGGACAACTCCTCCGCCCGGCGCTGCAGCCCAGCCCGGGTCTCCAAGTCCACGCCTGGCGGCGCGTCGGACTGATAGCCGGGGTTCGGAAGGAACGGCGCCAGCCCCGTCGACAGCGTCGCCGGGGTCCAGCTAGCCCGTTGCCGGAAACCCTGTTCTTCGAGGATGGTGTTGATCCGGTCGACCAGTGACTCGAGCCCGATGTAGCGCTGTAGCGCGCCCGTTGACTGCTGGAGATCCCGAGCTGCCTGCACAAACGCGGTCGCGAATGTCGCCTGCTCGGCCTCCTCCCGGCTGCGAGACGCCGTCAAGACCCAGACGCCCTCGTACTTCCCGGTCAGATTCTGCGCAGCCGCCATCCGGGCGCCCACCTCCGCGGCGTTGAACGCGCCCTGTCCGGCATAGCAAGTGTCTAAGATCAGTAGCAAGCGCCGCACCCTCGGCTGGTCACCAAGCGCCTCGACAAGGAAGTCCGCGCGCAGCGCGGTCGCCGGATACTGGCCCTCCAGCGTGTCCGCGGCCAACAAGTAGTGGAAGGTTGCCAGCGAGTCTCCGTGGCCGGAGTAGTAGAACACCGCGACGTCGGAGTCCTGGCGACGCTGGTCATTCAGCCAGCCCGACAGCATCGTCCGCAACTCGGCGCTGGTCGGATCGTGGCGCAGATCGGGAAGCTCCTCGAGATATCCCTGGCCAGTGAAAAACGCCACCATCGTGGCCAGATCCGCAGGCACAGACTCCAGACGGTCCTGACCCTGGGAGTAGTGCTCGGTGCCGGACGCGATTACGAACCGCCGCCAGGAGTTACCGGTCATCGGTCAAGCCCGCCAGGATCGCCCGCCCCGTCTCAGCAGCCGTCAGGTATGGCGACACGTCGTGCGCCTTGCTGCCGTTGTCGACTGAGACGTCCTGAACCCGGTTGCCGAACAAAGGACGCAGTTGCTTGACCAGGGCTACGACATCACCACCGTCAGCGATGTTGGTCCACGACGCCGCCCCGGCCGGGAACTGACCTCGGCCGTTCACCGGCGGCGGACGCAGCCGGTCGAAGACTAGGTTGTGGATGCCCAGCGGGCATCCGAGTGTCACCAGCGCAACCCCGACGTCATTCCGGCCGCACAGCGCCTCATAGGCCACCACCGAACCCAGTGAGTGACCCACCACCACCATGGTGTCGTCGTCCACCAGGTTCGCTACCCGGTCCTGGACTTTCGCACGAACAGCACCGTCGGTGAGGTACAAATGCACCTGCTTGATCAGAGCGATCACCAACCGCTCACCCATGCCAGTGAAGAAGCGGGAGTAGCTCAATGCATTCAGCGCGCGTTGCACCGTCTGTGGCGTGCGGAGCTTGGTCTGCTCGTCGGGGCCGACCACGGATGCATCGGTTGTCGCCGCCTCTCGCCACCACGCCTGCAACAACTCAGTCTCAAACCCGGGTTCGACATCGTGGGCGGCGTACTGCGCCTCGCCTGCTCCCTTCCGTCCGGCCTGACGGAATAGGTCGCCGTAGAAAGCAACCTCGATGTCGGACTCCGCCGGTCGCTGCCCACCGGCCAAGGCGATCCCATCGCGCAGCGCCGGAACCCATACCTGACGCAACACTTCCGGCCCACGAACCTGCTGCCCAATTCCATGCACCGCCACGATCCGAGGCATCGCACCCCCCACGTCTGTGTGCTCGGGCACCTTGCGGATAGTCACCACTATCCCACCGGAGCCCGGCGGCGAGTATGGCGCGACCGGGCAGCGTCGGCGCCAATCGCGCTCCACGTTGCGGGGCTCGTCAGACAGGGTGGTGAACAGCGCCAACGACCACGGGCGTCCCGTTGATGCCAACGGCTCGCGCCGCAACTCGAACGGGCGCATAGATCATTCAAGCGTCTGACCTGCGATCGGCGACCGAGCTAGCGCGACTGCAGGATGAACCCGCGCTGGTTCCAGGGCTCGGACCCTGTGACCTGCCACCACCTGCAGGTCAGAAACTAGTAGGGACCGTGGGAACCGAACCCATAATGCGCGGATTAAAAGTGCGACGGCTGTTATCGACGGTGCTGCATCCCGGTGTAACTCGTGTGCAACTTGCTGTCTGTAGCGTCTCAGCTGGCCTCCGATGACTGCGGTTCATTGACAGAGCCATTGACATGCCATGGACGGCAGGCGGCTGTGGCCTTCACTGGTCGAGCTCGTTGTACTTCCGCAGCCGAACCTCGTACTCGCTCGACGGGATAAGCGATCGGGACCGCCCCGTTCGATTCAACCCCGGCCCGGTGGCGGCTCTAGCAACCCGTCTAGCCAGCGATCCAGATCGCCGCGGCGGATGCGCAGGCCTCCGTTGGGGAGCTTGATGCACGGAGGCGCCTTCCTGGCAGTGCGCCATTCATAGAAGGTCGACCGCGCGATCCTGAGTTCGGCGCAGACCTCCTCGACGGTCAGGTAACCGCGTCTTGTGGGTGGGGACTCGGCCATCCCGCTCCGCCTTCCTTGAAGTCTCCCGGATGTCTTCAAGGCCCAACAATCTGGCCGCGTACCAGCGCCAGCATCGGCTACATCCTGTCGCTTCCCCGTGCCGACGAGCATCACCCGCGGCCGTACAAAACGCTCTCAGACCTCCTCACCGGGCAATCAACGTCGGCATGCCGGCGTTGCCGGGCAAGAGCGCCACCATCGAGCACAATAACGGGATGCCTGACTACAACGACACCGGCTGGGTGGTGGTCTACGACCGCGACGCGAAGGCCGGGAGCTACGAGACCTCCGAAGATGTCCATTCCTGGGACAACGAGGGCAACGCTCTGATCGTCGACCGCAAGACCGGCAGCCTGGTCCTCGCGGCCAAGCGAGAGGGGTTCAAGCGCCTCGAGGAGACCAGCCGCATCGTGGCGGCAATCCCCGCCGCTCCCGGCTGGAACCTCAAGATCTGGGAGAGGGACGCTCCCGACACATCGACCTTCGTCGCGCCGATCGCGGCCTGGCTGGTCACCGCAACCGGCCAGGTCGTTCCCGTCTCCAGCAGCAACGACGACTACCTCGAACCCCTCCACACCCAGCGCAGCCAGATCCATGCACCGGGCGAGTCCACCGACTGACCTGTTCCCAGATCTGTGACGAGACTGTGGGCCGGGTCGTTTGGTCAATATGAGCGAATCGCGGCAAGTACGCCGAGCGCGAGAACGTGCCGAAGCCAAAGCGGCCCGGCGACCGCCACAGCCCACAGTCATGCGCACCATCGAGATCGAGTTGAACCGGTACGTCGAAGACCCAGCCGACTACGTCAGCGATCCCGCCGAGCTCGAGTACGAGCCGGACGAGTACGTGACCTGGAGTGCCGAGTGGTGGCTGAAAGGCTCCTCACAGAGCACCACGGACAGCGACGGAGAGCTGCAGAAACTGGTCGACACCATCACCACGGGCCTGGAGAGGTGGGGCGACCACTACGTGTTCCAGCTCGACTGGAGCCTGCGCGGCGACCCGCCGGACTGCCTGACCCTCGAACAGGCAGTCGAGGAAACTGGCGTGGTCCTGCCGACCCGGCTGCCGGCGAAGTAGAGCCCGGGGTCAGCCAGCGCCGACCGGCCGAGTGGTCCACTCCGCTCGGGCCTGACATTGCGCGCACTTCGGGAAGGCTTTCCTCCTTCGCCGGCTCCCGTGCTGCGGATTAGAAGCCTGCGCGATGGCATGAACTTGGCCATCCCTAGGCGTCAGCAGTGTCTCCGCAGGCACCTCTAGGCAGATCCACCAGCACGATTTGACTCCAGTTCGCGTCACGAACTGTGTCACGGGAGGGCGACGGCAACCGCGGGGTGAGAGTCGCAGCCTGATCAGCATAGTCAGCGTCCCCGATGTCATCCCGCTGCCGGGGCTGGAGCGGCCAAGGCGACCAGCAGAGCGGGACATGAGGATGCTGAGGCCCGAGTGTCGCGGGCTGCGAGTTCACATGTCAGGATCGCTACCGTGCACCTCGAAATGACGCTGATCGACTCCGCTGCCCAATCCGCCCGGTGGGTGCAGAAGCCCTTCGGCAACACCGCCGGTTTCAACCCCAACTGGTGGGTTGGCTCTGCCAAGAGCCCTGTTGTCTGGTGCAGCGTCGCGGACGCAGCAATGGGGGAGGTCGCTCGGGCCCAGGTCAAAACGCGCTCCTTCGTAGGCGTGGCGTACCCCACCCGACGCGTCCCCGTCGGTGGGACGACCGAGATCGATCTCCTTGAGGTACGTGAGGACCTGCGCCGCAGCGGTCGCGGCATCGGGCGGGCCGTCGTCGCCATGCTCGAGGAGGCATTTCCCGGACCGCTGGTTGCGCTGTCGCTGGACGCGACCTCCGACGGCTTCTGGCGACGACTCGGTTGGAACGAACACGACCACGAAGACGCCGCCGACCGCCGCGCCGAGGGCGCGCGGCTGCCAGCCAACCTGTTTGAGTCCATACAGTCCTGGCCGGCGGAGACGCCGGACTGACACAGCCGGCAGCGGCTCAAACTCACAGTCTTGGCTGTCGTAGGGATCGGCCCCTCAAGTACGTGGGCCTCCGTGCCGAATGTGGTTGCGCGCGTCAGCGATTACCCTCGACCTATCGCGGGCCCACAGATTCATCGGCGACCTCGGCGCCGCGCCAGGTCATACAAACCTGCAAGGAGACCAAGTGGTCAAGCTCGCCGACCTGATGGCGAATGCCGCGCAGATTATGAAGCTGGACCTGGCCAGGATCAGGTTGGCAACTAAGCACGCTGGGCTGAAGGGAGGGGCTGCCGAGGAGGTCTTGGCCAAGTTCTTGAAGCAGCGGCTCCCGGGCTCGCTCGGCATCACCACAGGTCACGTGGTCGACGCGAACGGCGGACTGAGTAAACAAGCAGACGTCATCATCTACGACGCACTACGCACTCCGATTCTTTTCGAGAGCGCCCTGGATGGATGGGATGTTGTTCCCGCCGAAGGGGTGGTCGCCGTGATCGAAGTGAAGATGCATCTGACCGCGGCGGATATACCCAGCGTCGTTGCCAACTGCGACAGTGTGATGCAGCTACGCCGTGACGCCTACATCGGGCACGCTGTCCAGACCATCGATGCCTATGGGTCGAGGTGGAACGAACTCCCGGTCTACTACAGCCTGTTCGCCTACGAGAGCGACAGCATGTACGCGGCCGAGCTGAACGAACTGCTGTCGTCGCACGCGTTGCAAGATCGGATCGGGAGTGTCTGCTATCTGGATCGAGGGGTCTCCCTTCATGCCGACCTCTCAGGTGGTGCTGCCGCACTTGTGCCGGTCGCCACCGAGCTGGCGACTCTGCTCGACATCCCTACGCCTAACGCGCTTCTCCTGTGGCTAACGGCCTTGAGCACCGTGGTCTCAGTCGGCGCATCTCGGCGGCCAATCGACCTGATGCGCTACGCGCCAGAGGAACATGCAGAGTTGCGCGGCACGGTACGAGGGACGTCACCTGAGGTTGCCCGCAGGCGCGCTGAGGCCGCTGGGCAGCAGACGCTGACGGGGCTTGGAATGGATCCCGCGACCGCAGCCTGCATCACTACGAAGATGCTTGACGGCCAGCCGCTCACAGCAGGCGACCTCCGGGCAGTAGAGGCGGTGGGCGGTCAAGTGGTTCCGGATGACGAGGGCCACGCAAAGCTGGTTATACCGACGCGGGGCAGTTGACAACGGCACGACTCCTTTGCGGAGACCGGCCGAGATGGAGCCGCGGGATGGAATCGAATCGACGTCCTTCTCATTATGAGGAGGAACGACACCGTCTCACCTGGCCTCTACCAGCAACTTTGCTCTTATCCTGTTCGCACCACGACCACATGCCCCGCATGGGTTGACACCACTTCGCACCACGACCGGCACCACGAACGCGCCTTGGCCCGCGAAGGCGGCTTGGCCTACCGACACGGGTCAGGGCGCTGGCTGGATGGCCCGCAAGACCTGAAGCCCGAGGCGGCGGACTAAGATCTGACAACCTGTCTGAACTGGTACCGACGGGTCTTGGAGTGCAGGGAGTTCCGATCGTCCTGAGGAAACACCCCGTCGGTCTACCGGTGAGGATGGGAGCTCATGAGAAGTGGAGTGACCCTTGCCTAGATTTCCTCCGAGCGCGGATTGATGCGGGTCAGAAAGTCGGGAAGCTGATTCCAGCCGTCGAGCCAGACGGTGTTCACATCGAGGGAGCGGAGGTAGCGCTCCTTGATGGAGTTTCGTCTCCCCTGCACCGTGTAGGAGGCTGGCATGTTCATCCCGTGCACGAGCCTCAAGTCATCATGGATAGTGTTGAAGTTCGGGTCGCTGAGGCTGAATTCAACGAAGAGGAAGCCGCCGCCGGCGAGCTCGTTTCGCAGGTTGTCCATCATTGCGCGCCGCTCGGCTCGGGCGCGCGCGTAGTCGGACCCGGTCAGGACGATCGTGTCGGGCTGGCCGATGGCACCGTGCAGCTTCACAAGATGCGCGTCGTCGGTTCGGCGGTGAGCCGTGAACTGGGCCTCGGTGACGCTGACGCGTAAGGTCTCGCCCAGCCTGCCGGTAGGCAAACTCGATCAGCTCGTCGTAGTTGGTGGTGAACAGTCGTCGGAGCCGCATCGCCACGAGGGCTCGGTGGCCAGGAGTGACGTTCACGAAGCCGTGGCGTCCGGCGTCGAACTGACGTTCTAGAAACTCGCGATAGTTCGCTTCGCCAACGGTTTGACGGAACAACTGAGCACAGTCGAGCGGGCGCTCCTCCGCGAAGAACCCCCACAGGGCGCCACGCTCATCCTCCGAAGTCATCCCAGCCAACTCGTCGTACATGCGGCTAACCAGCCATGGCCATGAGGGCAGTGGTAGTCCGTCGTCGTCGACGAGGCGAGGTTGGTCCGGCCACCACGCGCGCTGAGGACGGTCGTAGTCGAACCGCGCACGGCCTTGCAGCCTGGCTGCGCCGAAGGAGAGACCGGCGCCCAGGAACACGAGCAGACGTCCTGGGTCAGCCAAGAGCTCGCGAAGCCGCTCGACCAGACCTGCGTTGGGAAGGATCTTCATACCAAGTCACCCAGCCAGTTTGGCAGTGCAAGCGCCCTGGACCCGCGAGGCTACGGCCCTGCCCCAAGACTTGATGAGAGCCCGCGATGGAATACGGACTGACACACCGCGACGCAGCAGCAGGCCGTTGAGCAGACGGTTACGGGCTGGGAGAAGGGATCTGGGACTCGGCCGGCACGGCAAGTTCCGCGCGGGTCGCATCGTGACCAGCGCTGGAAGCCGTTCCGCGGCAGCCGGTAACCCGCGTGATGTCAGCCTGTTCCACTAGGCGGGCCGGCGGCGCTACCGAGCCTGCATCCTCGCTCCGTCGGGACCATGCTCACGCCGTGTCGCTAGACTCCGACGAACCACGGAGGAGGAGACTGGGCGTCATGGTAGACCTATTCCCGGACAAGGATGGCGTGCTGCCAAATCAGCACCTTGAGAAGGCGATCTCGGAAGGCATCATCAGTGCATCCGACGAGGAGATCCCGGCCGCCAACATCCAGCCCGCGAGCCTCGACCTACGCCTTGGCGATGTGGCGCACCGGATCCAGTGCAGCTTCCTTCCCGGACAACACAAGGTGGAGGATCGACTGCGCGAGTTGGGCAAGTACCAACTTGATCTCACTGACCCGGACGGCGCGGTGCTCGAGGTCGGTCTCCCGTACGTCATCCCGCTCATGGAGCGGCTTCATCTACCGAATCGGATGCGAGCACGAGCGAACCCGAAGAGTTCGACCGGGCGTGCCGATGTGTTCACTCGCGTGATCACAGATCACGGTCCCCGCTTCGATGACATCCGGACGGGCTATGCCGGCCGGCTCTATCTGGAAGTTGTTCCTCTCTCTTTTCCGATCAGAGTTCGACGCGGGCTCACCCTCAACCAACTGCGCCTGTCCGTCGGCGAATCGGCACTCTCCGACACGGACATCCGGAAGGAACACGCTAAGAGTCCGTTGCTGTCTGTCAATGGGAAGCCGGTAGGCCCGACAAAACTGCAGCTGTCCTCAGGTCTGTTCTTGGGCCTGAATCTGCGTGGCCCCAAAGGCAGGGGCGTCGGATGGCGGGCGCGGGGCAGTGCTCCGTTGCTTGACCTGAGCAGATCCGGCGCGTCCGACCCGCACCTGTTCTGGGACAAGGTGACCCGCGAAGAGGGGGACCGCATCGTCTTGCAACCGAACAGTTTTTACCTGCTCATGTCGCACGAGGAAGTCACCATCCCACCTCACTTGGCCGCAGAGATGGCCGCGTATGACCCCACGAGCGGCGAGCTACGGACTCACTACGCAGGGTTCTTCGACCCGGGCTTTGGATACAACGCCGAACAGCGTGCAGCCGGGTCGACCGCTGCGCTGGAAGTCCGCGCCCACGATGTCGCCTTCATGATCGAACATCGGCAACCCGTCTGCAAGCTGACCTTCGAGCGAATGCAAGAGCCGCCGACCATGCTGTACGGCGAAGGCGGCTTGGGATCGAACTACCAAGGACAGACCGAGACGCTCGGCAAGCACTTCAGGATAGAGAGAGGCGAGATCCCGCCTGCCCCCGCTGCGTCGGACCACGGGACCGTTCCGGAGTCTGAACAGCTTGAGTTCGCCGGCGAGGGATGAGTTCTGTGCCGCAACTTCCCGACCCGGACGCTTGCCGGGGACCAGAGGATCTGGGCAAATTTGAGCATGACGAGGCAAACGACATCTTTTACGTATGCGAGTACGACCCGCGGCTAGATGTCTACACCTGGGTGATCAATCCGCCCGTTGAGGACTGAGCCAGGGGCGGTTGGCGCGCGACGCTTGCCGTCGCTGCTCGCGTCGCGTAGATCGTGCAGGAGAGGTCACAGCTCGGCAACGATCACGTTCGGGGATAGCTGACCGAACCCCTGCTCGTTGCGTCTGTGTATATGCACACACCCCACTGGCCTGTTGCTGAGCTGCCTGACATGTAAGTCTGTCTATACCCGACCGAGTGGGGGACAAATCGTGAAGGTCGTCAAGGACACCAGCAGCGTCGAGCGTGCCAAACAAGTAGCCAGGAACCCGACCGACTACTTCGCGCGTGGACGAGCCGAAGTGCAAGCCGAGGCCCGTAGACCTCGGCCCGCAACCAGCAAGGCGCCCCGGAAGGCCGAAGACTAGCCCGTCGGGTAGTCAGAGAACCTTGTGTAGTTCGCACAGACGGCAGCAAAAGCATCCGCGATCACCTGCGCGGTGCGCACATGATCTTCGGTGATCGCCTCGGGGTCGGGGCTGTCGATGGTCACCATGCCGAAAACGTCCCCCTCCTCGCCAGAAACATGAAGCGCGGCGAACGCCTTCCACATCTTCCGCTTGGTCCATGCGTACGGCGCGCCAGCCTCGCCCAGATGCCAGATCCGGGGCTGCTGCCCGTCAAGCGCTCGGAACGCCTCGTCACCGCGGGCCCCGTCGCCCTCCCGCATGACCAGGGCCGGCTTCTTGCGCTCACCGCGCTTGTCGACGGCTCGGAGTAGCCGGTGGGGCGCGCGACCCTCGACCGCCCAGTAGATGACGCGGACATCGGAGACGCTCCCACCGAGGTACTCGACGATGCCCGATTGCATCGTCACCAGAGCCTGCCCGTACAGCTGGGCCGGCCGGCTCTTCTGGTCGTCCGGGAGCGTCATCGGGTCGAGGCCACCGAGGCTGATCAACGTTCCGATGAGAGGCCGCAAGACGACCTTGGAGAGCAACATCTGTTCCTCGAGCTGCTCGTTCTTGCGGGCGATCAGTCGCAGCGCGTCCGCCAGCTCCGCCTGCTGGCGACCGATCTTGCGCTCACGGTCCGCGAGCCGATCCTCTCGATCGGCAAGCTCCTGCTCTTGGTGAGAGATCTCGGCGGCCGAGGTCCGATACTGCACCCACTGCGCGGCCACGTTCAGCACGGCCCCAGCTACCACGGCGGCGAGGCCGAGGTAGGTCAGGAAGGTCTCCCGGGTGGTGTGAACGAACAACACGCCCACATCGCCCTGGGCGCCTGGCGCTCTGACCTGCGTCCACCAGCCGACGCCGGTGAGCACCGCACTTACTCCATTGAGCGCGAACCACCAGAAGGGCAGTAGTGCCCTCCAGGGGCGGCGCGCTAACTGTCCTGCCGGCTGGCTCCCGGCCGGCAGCAACGTGGGCGTCGTCTCCTGACGACGCTCGTTCTTGGGCATGGTTGTCTCCCGACGCCTGTGAAGTTAGCTGTCGGGTTCGGGCTGAGAGTCAATAGCCCGGTCCGCTCCCGCGGACTTCACCCCAGGGTCCCGACCACTCACGGTCGGGACCCAACTTCCTGGGGCCCCCACTCCTGCCATGGTTGTTCGAGGGGAGCGGGTGCGCCTGGCAGGACTCGGCGTTGACACACCTGCGGTTGGACACAAGGTGTCCAGGTAACAGCCGAGATTACACCCATTCCGGACGTACTTGCGCCGGGATACCTCGACGCGCCGGAAATGCAGTCCGGGGTACGCCGGTCGAGCTTGCCCGTGTTGTGTCGTGTTGTGTCGTGTTGTGCCGACGCGCGCCACACAACGAGCGGGGCAGCAGCCCTCTTATCCCTTGCTGGCAAGGGATACCCGCACTCCGCAGAGGACTGTCCGCTGCCGACTGAAGGTACAGAAGGGGAGTCCCCGCGGTGAGCCGCGCCGGAAGAAGCGCCCGAAGTGTGTAGAACTCGGCTGTGTTCCCATTGCGAATATGGATAGCCAATTCAAATAGGGATTTGGAATCGCTACTTAACCGTCCGGATCCGGGTGGAATCCATGCCTGACTGGCCCTCCGGCCATCCCGCAGCGGCAACCGCGGCTTGGTGCGGCGCAGGTCGAAACCGAGCTGGTCGTCCAGCCGCACCGAGTACTCCACCGCGCCGGGGAAACGCTGGAACTGTTGCCGCATCTTCGCACCGGACCGCAGGAACGCCATCGCAGCCGGCGGCAACCATCCGTCCATCGCGTCCAAGTCACGGCGTGCTCGAACTACGGCGAGGGCGGCGCCGCCAGGCGCGGAAGTTGCGCAAAGGTCGCGGCGGGCGAGACTGGAGGGCCAGGAGGCGACGGAAACCCGGGGGGTTGCGCCGCGCCGACCAAGGTCGGCGATGCCTCGGCCGCGGGGCAGCCAGATCATGTTCCGGGTCGGTGACAACCGTGCGCTCGTGGGCTCTTCGGTCTTCCCAGTACGGGTGGTGGTAGCGCTCAGCGGCGCTGAGGCGTCTCCCGCGACGCCGAGTGGTTAGAAGTCCTTCAGACTCGGCCGTGGTGCGGCATGCCACGACGGCATGGCGACGTCTGCGGCTAGCGCAGACGATTCAGCAGAACGGAATGGGCGCCTTCAGTGGACCTGCGCAGCGGGCGCACCTGGACTCCAGCCGGCGGGGCTAGAGCTGATGAACCGGCGCGACAGTCACCCCTCTCGTTTCACACAACACACCCATGGATCGCTGGCCCAGGTCTACCCGTGTTTGAGCGCGACCGTGCGGCCGGCGACTACCAGGTCACCTTCACTGGTGTATAGGCCGGCGATCACGACTTCGGGTCGGCTGATCGGTCCGAGGACTCCCCGACGATGACCTCGCGGGTCTCGCGGTGCTTCACCTTCACCCACGCGTCCTGGCGGCCTCGCGTGTAGCGCGAGGCTGCTCCTTTCACGACGAGCCCTCCCACGCCCATTGCGGCCGGCGGCAGTTCGAACCACTCCGTGGCCTCGTCAAGGTCATCGGTCACTGGGGTCAGCTGAAGCGGCGGCCCCCAGTCCTTGGACAGCTGCTCGAGCCTGCGCCGGCGGACGGTCCAGCGCTGCGTCCGCAGATCGACGCCGCCGACCCCGAGGAGATCGAACGCGGCGTAGGAGGCGGGGAGCTCGGCCGCCGTCGCCCGGGCCTTGGCCGGGCTGGTGACCAGGCGCTGCTGGAGCGCGTCGAAGCTCAAGCGGCCGTCGGCGCCGAGGATCACCGGTTCGCCGTCCAGCACGACACCGGCAGGCAAATGCTGCACCGCGGCGGCGACGATGTCGGGGAAGCGGTCGCTGATGTCGTTGCGGTTGCGGGTCCACAACCGCGCCCGGTCGCTCCCGCGGACGATCGCGACCCGGCCAGTTGACTGAACTCACAACCGGAGTTGACCACGCCTCTGCCGGGGGCGGGCGGGGCAACTTACATCGCGGCCAGCCTGCCCGGCCGTCACCGAACACCAATAACGGCCACAGGGCCTGCGAGCGCCTCAGTCCTTTGTGTCCAGCGGGCGTAGGTTCGCGGCGGCGAACCACGCCTCCACCGACTCCGGCCGGCTGGGGTTCGGCACGTACACAACGCGCGCCTGCCAGTCCCCAGACGCTGTACGGCGCCACTCGAGAATCAGCCCGGGCCAAGGGCCCTGCTCGCGCGCCGTCCGCAGCACCCAACAATGACGCCGCTGCGCGTCGGGAGGCGGCGTCCTGGGGTAGCGCCGATTGGTACCCATTAGCCTAGATTAGAACACATGTTCGATAGCGACAGTTCAGGGCGGTGATGGGTACGGAGACGGCTCAGCCGCCAAACCGAGACTCCCAGATCCGCGATCACCGCCGTGGTGGCTCTCGCGGGACGCGACGCCGAGCAGGTCCTTCGGCCGGCGGTCTCTTGCCGATCCTGGGCAGCGCGAACGGTGAGACGGCATCTACCGCCCGCTGACAACCCTGGGTTAGCGTTCAGTCGCTCCCGGCAAGATCGCTCAGGGAACACTCCGCCCGTCCCGGAAGGATTACCCATGCGCAAGTGGGTCTTAGCTCTGACCTCAGCCATCACTCTGCTCGTTGGTTCCACTCTTAACGCTGTGCCCGCCAATGCGACCGACACCAGTTTCCAGGCCTGTGTCCAGGACTCCTGCGAGGGGACGTGGACGGCCGGATCTATCACCTGGCTCAACCGAACCGCAACGCTGTCGGTCACCATCTTCAAGCCCGAGGGCGTCGACTATTCGGCGACCGCCATCTTCGACGCCTTCGCCGGTACCACGAAGATCGACACCCAGACCCGGACGATGCGAACCTCCGCCGACCGCCAGGAGTTCCCGGCATTCACGATCGGCGACCCGAACCTGGTCGGAGGAATCAACCGCATCCGCGTACAGCTGTGCGAGAACGACACCACGCCGCCGTTCTGCGGAATCCAGCAGAACTTCTGGAGGTAGCTCGGCCACCGCACACACTCACCGGGCGCGAGCTGGCAGCGTGGCAGGCTGGTTGCATGTGTGGTCGCTATGCGTCAACAGCCCGCCGAGCTGACCTGCTCGAACAGTTCCAGATCGACGACGACAAGGCCGACGAACCGAACGGACCCGACTACAACGTCGCGCCGACCAAGCTCGCCCCGGTCGTGATCTCGAGAGCCCTACTTGACGGACCCAAGGACGCCGCCGCGGTGCGGCAGCTACGGCTGTTCAAGTGGGGCCTGATCCCGTTCTGGGCCAAGGACACCAGGATCGGGAACCGGTTGGTCAACGCCCGGAGCGAGACCGTCCACGAGAAGCCAGCGTTCCGGGCCGCGTTCAAGTCCCGACGCTGCCTGATCCCGGTCGATGCGTTCTACGAATGGTTCGAGACCGACAAGCTCAGCGAGAAGACCCACAAGCCCTTCAAACAGCCCTTTGCGTTCCGGCCCATCGACGGCTCCTCACTCGCGCTCGCCGGCGTGTACGAGGTGTGGAAGGACAAGTCCCTACCCGAAGACGACCCAGCCTCCCTGTTGCGGTCCTACACGATCATCACCACCACCGCGACCGACGAGATCGGCCGCATCCACGACCGAATGCCCATGGCGATCGCTCCCGACGACTGGGACCTGTGGCTCGATCCCACGGTCAAGGACCCCGCCGACGTCAAGGCGCTGATGAGTCCGCCGACGGGCCTGGAGATCTACGCCGTGTCCACGGCGGTCAACGACGTCCGCCGCAACAACGGCCCGCACCTTCTCGACCCGCTCCCGGCGTCTTGACCACACAGGATCGCAGTGCCTATGACCTCCGAGAGACCGAGTGGGTCTCGGCGCAGGAGGCCGCCCGTGTTCTCGGCGTAAGTGAGAGCACGGTTCATCGAATGGCGCGTCGGGGCCTGCTCGAGCGTGGGTCCGGGTATCGCAGGTACTCCCGAGCTTCGTTGGAGGCGCTGCGCGATCGCGGTGCAGCGATCTCGATCGGTGAGGCAGCCGGCATCATCGATCGGTCGAGGACGGCGGTCCGAGATCTGATCGCCGCTGGTGAACTGTGCTCTTCGTCCAATGCGACGTTTCCGGTCTTCCGGCGTGACGTGGAACGGTACGCCGAGTCTCATCCGCCGCCCGACGATCGGGCCGGGCAACTAGACGCCGCCGCCGCGGCCAGGGTTCTGGGTCGCAGCGTCTCCACTCTTCTACGGTTAGCCAGGTCCGATCGAGTTCCGTGCGACCGTGACACACGTGGCCGGTACTGGTTTCGCGAGGACCATCTGGCGCTGTACCTGCGTGCCAGAGCCACGGCACGCCTGCTAGATCGCCATCCGACATAGTGTGCGGTCGGCCGCTGGGGTGCACTCGCCGCCCCCAGATGGCGTGGAAATTGTCGGTGTCTGCTGGGATCGTCGTGTGGCATGGAGCTGACTGCCCGGGATTTCGAGCGGATACCGCAGCGGAACCTGCGGATACCGGTACGTGAGTTCGCGCGGCTCTGGCTGACGGCCGAGCGTCGTGACGATGCGATGAATGCCGCCGGCGAACCTGAAGACGCATACCTGCGCGGAGTGTGTGCGACCTGCGAGTGGCTTGGAGGCGTGATCATCCAGGTGCGCGGTGCGGATGGGCAATCGCTGTCGGTGTTCAGGCCGTCCCCACTGACCGGGTTGCAGTCGAAAGCGCATGAGGAGCTGATCGCGGAAGAGACGCGGGCGGCCGAGCGGACCATTGCCGACAGCGTTCCTAGTGAGCCAGGGTTTGTTCACGGTGCGCTGGCGACGCTGATGTGGGCGTGGCGCCGATCGGGCATGCCACCGATAGATGTAGAGCGCGCCCAAGCAGGATGACTCGGGTCTTGCCAAGAACCATCCACTAGTTCTGATCGTCTACTCCAGGTCGACCTTCATAGATCCTGCATCGAGCATGGTCTTGTCGGGGTTCCCCTTACTTCGTGCCACGCGGTCGTCGGAGCCCGGCGCTCAGGCCCGACTCGATCGTGCGCTGAGCTTCGCGCCGGCCGAGCCCGATCCGCAGTGCGGCGGACAGCAGTTCGTCTCGTACGGTCTGAGCGTCGAGCGCGCCGACGGCTGCGACGCGGCCAAGTGCGTAGGCCGATCCGTTCAGGTCGTCGTTGCGCTGGCCGGGTGTGGAGGCTAATAGCTTGTCGAGCTGGGCGGTGAGCGCCTTCAGCCCGTACGCGGCGCCGAACCTGCTCGGGCTGCTTGCCGCTGTTGCGGTGGGCGCCGGCTCGGTTGCGGTCAGTGCGCTGATGATCCAGTCGGGGAGTGTGGCTGGCCGGCGGATCACGTCGGCGCGGTAGCGGTGTCCCTGGATGACGGATCCGGCGCCGACGACGTAACCGCCGCGGCCCCGGGTGTCGATCTTCCAGCCGAGCCGCCCGGCGGTGTTCCCGAGTTCGGCTCCATCGGGTTGGCGGTAGTACAGGTGTTGTCCCTTGCTGGGGGTGCTGATCGTCCAGGTCCGGGGCAGGATGTGTCCGCCGTCGGCGGCCAGATGGTCGAGGACGTCACGTCCACACGTGATGCCACGGGAGGCCCACGGTTCGGGTACGGTCTCGCTGCCATCTTTGGGCTGGTCTAGGTCGATCACCACTAGCCGGGACGGGCCGGTAGCGAGGCCGATGTTGTATGGGGCCTGCCGCCACCACCGCGTGATCTGCTCGGCGTCTGTCGTTGCGTTGTGTGGCCAGTCTTCGATCGCTGGGGCTTTGGATCCTGGTCGAAGGGGGAACACGGTCAGGCCGCGGGCGGCGTGCCAGTGGGCCGCGCGTGCGAGCCGGTCGGGTCCTGCTGTCCGGGACCCGATTCGTCCCCGGTTTGCCCTGCGATGTGCTGTGGTGTTCACGGTTCAATCTCCTTTCGGTTCAGGTGCACTCTTTGGCTGGGCTTTGGCTGGGCTTGCGTGTGTCCGAGTCATCGGTCACGGTGAGGTTCTCGTAGCTGGTTGATCGCCTTCGGCATTGGTTTGCCTTGGGTGCTGGAAGGCGGCGCGGGCCGCCTTCCAGCGGCTCGTCAGGCGGCGTTCAGGTCGTTGAGGTCGTGTCCAAGGGATTCGGCGACGGCGGCGATGAGGTCGCGTGCGGCGGGTGGGGTGACGGCGTTGCCGAGCTGGCGGACCTTTTCGCGTTTGTTGCCCAGGACCAGGTAGCCGTTAGTGAAGGCCATCCCGGCCGCGACCTCGTGCGGCTCCAGCATCCGGAACAGGCAGTCCTCGACCGCGATGGTCTGCGGCTCTAGCACCGATTGGTGTCCTGCGGTGGTGAGGGTTCGCAGTGTCTCGGTGGCAGGTGTGCACATTCCTGCACCGGTAGAGCGGGAGCCGTTGTTGTTGCGCATGACGAGCGCGTATCGGTCGCGGGTGGTGAACGTGCCGTGCGGCTCGCTCGTGGCGCGGCTGGTGGCGTTGCCGTAGTAGGGCATCAGCAGGCCGTGGTGGTTGCCTGCGGCAGCGAACGTGTCGAACGGGTCGGTCGCCTTCTTCGTCGTGTTGTTGTTGCGCAGCGGCACCACCAGCGCCTCGGACTCGCGTGTGGTCCGGGTCCGCATCACATGGGTGAGCGTGGTCGCGGTCTCGTTCCAGGTGCCGCCCGCCGGGACCAGCAGGCCGGTCTCGTTGCGGGTCGTCATGGTGCGCATCGCCTCCGACAGCGGAGCGGCGGTCTTGCCGTCGCGGCCCTCGACCGGAACCAGCAGCTCAGGCTTCACGTAGCGGGCAAGTCCGGCGCGGATGCGGGACATGGTCTTGTCGGCCAGCGGCCGAGCCCGGTCCCCGATCCGTAACCCGGTCAGGCTCCAGTCGATCGCAGCCGCCGCCGGAAGCCAGCCCGGCTCCACGACCTGGTTGCGGCAGGCCACGTTCGGGCAGCGCCACACGTACTGAGCGCGGTAGCGGCCCCAGGTCCGTTCAGGCTTCTTCCATGCCTGCATTGCCCGCACCAGCTGGCCGCAGCCTTCGCACCACGCCTTCGGCCGGGTCCATCGGTTCAGGTCCGGGCAGCTCGTCTTACGCAGGTGTGCCACGACGTACAACCGGTCGCGTGACTGCGGCGCCGGAAGGCCACCGGCCTGCGCATGCATACTGTTCAGGTAGACCACGTGCACGCAGTAGCCGAGCGCGTCCAGCCCGGCGCGCCACGCCGGCCACAGCACCCACAGCGCCGCATCGACCACGTTCTCCACGACGATCGCGTCGTAGCGGTGGTGCTCGGCGAACCGCACCACATCCCACATCGTGGCCCGCGACCGCTCGGCCGCCTCGTCCGGCAGGGTGTCGCCGAACAGGTCCGGCATCGCGTCCACGTTGCGCTTCTTGCCCTTGGCCTGGGAGTGGTTGGTGCATTCCGGTGAGGCCCACAGAATGTTGGTGCGCGGGTAGCGGCGCGGCTCGACCTGGGACAGGTCGGCACAGTCGTGGTCGGTGGTCGGGTGGTTGCTGTTGTGCGTCTCGACGGCCAGGTCCCAGTGGTTCGCGGCCATCCGGACGGTCACGCCGGGCACCTGGACAGCTCCGGTGCTTGATCCACCGGCACCGCAGAACAGATCGGTCACGGTCAACGTCATCGGTTCAGCTCCTCTCAGAGGTGGTGCGGGGAGCGCCGTGGGTGCGTGCTCCTTCACCACGACGCTCCCCGAGCCGGTGGTTAGTTGTTGTTGTCCATGTGGTCGTTGAGCTGCCAGTCCGCGTGGTCGGGGTCGATGCCGATGAACTTGCGGCCGCACGAGCACACGCTCAGGAGCTTGCCGTTGCGGATCGGCTGTGGTGCCGGGGTGATGTCGCGGTGCTCCGGCCACCCCATGTCATTGCCTTCGGCATCTGACTCGGTGAGCAGTTGGGTGTTGGTCTGGTTCTGCACGGTTGTCTCCTTGCGACTGGTCCGTTGCCCGCTGGTGGGCTTGTGTGGCGGCAGCCCCGTCCTTTGGGGCCTGCCGGCTACTGCCGCCTACCGGGCCGGCTAGAGGCTCCGCGCGGACCGGTCCCGAAAGTTCTCGGTTGATGGACAAGGAAATAAGCGCAGCGCCGCCGTCCATCAGGCGAGAACTTTCGGGACCGGTTCGGGTGGAGGGGGCCGGTCCGGTAGCCGCCCACCAACCTCAGCCACAGAAGGGATTTCGTACCGGCCGGAGGCCGGGAAGCTCTCCCACCCCCGAGGGCGGGAGAGCCTGGGCTGCTCGTTACTCGTCGTCGTAGCGACCGAGTTCCATCACTGGCCCGTGATCGGCTGCGGTCTGATCGGTAGCGGATACGGTGCTGGTGCGTTCGGCGGTGGCGTCATCGGTGTGCCACCGAGTGAGTTCCTCGACCCGGGTTTCGACCTCGGCGGCGGCGTGGGCTTCTTCGGCATGGCGGCGGTGCTGAATCTCAATCAGTGCCCGCTGTGCGCGGCGTACCGCTTCGGCCGTCTCGTTCGCCGACGGAACCCGCGGTGTATCCGACTCCGTCATCCGCTTCTCACCCGCGGCGACCTCGCGGATGTCAGCCGGCGCCTGACCCTCTCGGACAGCCGCCTGCTCCTCGGCCAGCGCGTCGCTACTGCTGTAGTTGTTGCCGTCGGCCATGATCTCTGCTTCGGAAACATCGCCGGCGGTGACAGCGTCGATGGTGTCAGCGTCTCGCTGGCGGGCGACGTCGGTCAGCTCGTGCTCGTCGGTGACCTCGCGGTGCTCGTCGTCGGCAGGCTCGCTCGCGGTGATGTCGAGCCATTCCTCGGGAGTTGGCCCGTCGTCGCTGTTGTCGAGGCCGCGCGCCTCCAGCTCGGCCTCGGCGCGTTCGGCGGCGGCGCGGGTTTCGGCGGTGTGCGCCCACCAGACCGCCCGTGCCTCGTCGGCGATCGTCAGCTCGTCGGCGCGGGTTTCGAGTGCCTGAGCGAGGGCCTTGGCCTGCTCGGCCTCCGTGCGCAGTCGGTCTCGCGTCGCGGCGTCGCTGCTGGCCTCGGCTTCGGCCAGGCGCAGGGCGGCGGTACGGCGTTCGCGTTCGGCGGCCTGACGGGTGCCGGCGAGTTCCTCGCCGACGTAGGGCGGTGCCCACGCCTGTTCGCGCGCCAGGGCACGGACCCTGATCCGCAACTGCCCGTTGGACAGCTCGGTCTCGACGCGGTCGGCCTCAGGCCGGCCGAGCGCGCGCCAGGCGGCTCGCCACGAGGCGTACTGCTCGACCTGACCGGGTTTCGGGGCCGGGCCGAGGGCGTCTTCGTTGTCCTCGTGACCGACAACCTCGCGGTGCGCGGCCACGGTGCCGGCCCGACGTATCCAGCGGTCACGCTCTTCCCCCGGTTCGGCGGGCGGACGGTCGAAGGCTTCGACGGCCCACTGCGGCTGGGTCTCGGCGACCTGCTCGCCGAGCTGGTCGGCGCGGGCGTCGGCCGCGCTTGCGAGGCTGGCCAAGTAGTCCGACCAGCGCGGGTCCTCGATGCGCGGGAGACGATCAGTGAAGGCGTCGCCGACCGGGTCGGCATGAGTGGTGTTCTTGATCCGGTCCTGGACAACGTGGCTGATCTTGCGGGCGTCGTGCAGCGATCGACGCTGGATCGCCTCGGTGAGCACCTGGCGCGGGTCATACCCGGCCAGCTCGACTCGGCGCAGCAGGTTGTCGAGGGTTCCGGCGCCGTCCTCGATCGCCAGTTGGGCTCGCTGATCGGCGGTGAGCAAGCCGGTATCGGTGAGCTCGTCCAGCCACCGGGCGGTGCGCCCGGCGGTAGCCAGTGCAATGCCGTCGGCCAGCAGTTCAGCGGGCGTGCGGAGCCGGTCGGCTTCGGCGGCCGATTCGGCCGCGGCCTGCAACGCCGACAGTTGCGGGTCGTCCAGCTCGAACGCGCCCCGCAGCACCGACAGGGGCGAGTGCTTCGCAGCCGCGCCGGTCTCCCCGTACTCGGCTTGGCTCGCCAGCGCCTGAGTGACGACGTGCGCCGTGTTCGCGTCACGCCCGCGGGTCATCGCCACATACAGCGCGTACACCGACGTGTTCTGGGTGGCGACCAGGTGGCTGGAATCCACCGTCAGTCCCTGGGAGGAGTGCACGGTGGCGGCGTAGCCGAGCGCGACCCAGTCGCGCACATAGCTCGCCGGCAGCACCATCGTTTCGCCGGGGACGGGTTGACGTGTGCCGCGGATCAGCGGCGCGACCCGCAGCCCGCCGTCCTCCAGTACCTCGGTCACCTTGAATTCGTCGCGGTTGAACGCGGCGCGCTTATTGCCGCGGTAGCCGTTGAGGTGCCAGGCGTTGAGCCGGGTCTGGATCAGGTCACCGGCGCCGACCCGGTTGCCGCTGGACGCGAGCCAGGCGGTGCGTTCGTCGTCCACTTGGCCGTACTCGACCAGCCGGGCGCGCAGCTGCGCGGACAGTTCGGCCGCCTGGGCGTTGGAGTCCACGATCAGCAGCGCGTGCAGCCCGTTGAGGTGGTCGGCCAGCCAGGCGTCGGCCGCGGAGCGCTGTGCGGCTTCGAGGTGGCCGCCGTCGAGGATGCGGCCTTGCTTGTGGTACTCCTCGAGCACCGACTCGTCGCCCTCGCGCAGCCGCAGCGACGCGGGACCCTCCCACTCCTTGCTGAAGCGGCGGGTCTCGGTCAGTTCGTGGGTCAGCGCGCCCGCGGCAACCAGTTCCATTCCGCCGCCGGCGCCGACCGCGGCGAGCTGGCGGTGGTCACCGACCAGCAGCAGCTTCGCGCCCGCGGCGTCGCAGTGCGCCTGGATGCGGGCCAGATCGCTGGTGCTGGCCATGGCCGACTCGTCCACGACGACCAGGTCGCCCTCGCGCAGCACCCAGGCCTGATCGGCGGCGGCGGCGGAGCCGTCGGTGAGGCGTTGCTGGGTCGTCAGCCAGCGGGTGATGTTCTGTGCGGTGACACCGTCGGCGGCCAGGACTTCGGTGGCGACCTGGGACGCGGCCAACCCGACCATGCGGTGCTGCTGCCCTCCCCACAGCTCCGGGTGTTCCCACGCCCTCGCGAGTGCGCCGACGACGCGGGACTTCCCAGTGCCGGCCGGGCCGACCAGGGTCTCGACCTTCGCGGCGGAGGCGAGGATGCCTCGCACGGCGGCGACCTGATCGTCGCCGAGTTCCAGCCCGGTCGCGGCCAGACCCTTCAAGAAAGCCTCTGTGTCGGCCGCGGTCATCGCCACCGCACCGCGGGCATACCCGGCCTTGGCGAGCTGCCGCTCGGCCCGCAGGTGATCCGGCGTCACGTACCGTGCCGCGCCGGGGGCTGAGTAGGCCGACGATCCGTCGGCGCGGCGCAGCTCATCCGGTAGCGCGCCGGTGTGGCCCAAGTGCCGGGCATCGACCGGCTGAGCCAGCGCGATACCGCGCTCGGTCAGCTCGTCCAGCAGCTGCGCGATCTTGTTGGGCCGCATGTTGCCGAGGTTGTCGGGTAGCGCGTTGCTGATTGCGCGGGTCAGGTCCGCTGCACGCCACGTCGCGTGCTTGGACTGCACCTCCGCCAGCGCTGTCTCGAGCACCTTGGCCTGGTTGACCCGGCCCGGCAGCAGCTCGCGTTGCCGCAACGCGAGAACGTCGTTCGCCACCGTGCCGAGTCCCCCGCGGACCTCGGCGCGCAACTGCTGATCCCAGCGCTGGAGCCGGTCGGCGACGGTCTCGCCGTCGTGGGACTTGGCTTTGCGGGTCGCCAGTGTCGCGGTCTGCTGCAACCGGGCGAGTTCGAGGTTGTTCGGATCGCGGCCGAACTGGGTCTCGAACTCGCGGACGAGTACGGCGGTCTTCTGGGTGATCGCGCGGCGGCGGGAGCTGAACAGGTCCATCACGCCCTGGTCAATCCCGACGATCTCGCGGGACTTGCCGTCGGGACGGGTCTGGAACTGGACGCCGAGCGACCGGATCAGATGCTGTTCCATCACCCGCTCCCCCACGGCCGCCGCCGCGGGCTGCACCCGGTGCAGACCCTTGGAGTCGATCGTTCGCCACTTGCCGTCAGGTCCCTGCACGCGGTTGAGGATCGCGTTGTGAATGTGCAGTTGCGGGTCGTGCTCGCGCGAGTCGTGCTGGAAGAACGACGCGATCGTCCAGTCGTGCGTGTCGGCCCATCGACCGGCGGCACCGCCGTGGTGGCCGACGCGGGTGTAGCCGGCCTTGTCCTGCAGATAGTTCAGCGCGGCATGGTTCCCGGCCCAGATCGCGTCCTCGACGGCCTGGCGATGCTCGGCCCAGTGCACCGCCTCGGCCTCGGCCCGGCCCACCGCACTGCGGTGCCGGTGCACCGCTGCCCGGTCACCGGTGCGGTGCGCCTCGTCCAGTGCACCGCGGGCCGCCTCGGCTGCACCGCGGGCCTGCACCTCTTGGGCCTCGAACGCGGTGTGCAGCACCGTCACCGACTTCTGCGGACTGAAAGTCGCGTCATGGAACGCGACATTCTTGCGCACCGACTTGCCCGCCAGTGCACGCAGTTCGGCGCGCCGCTCCGCGTCCGCACCGGGCTCCATGGCCAGTGCATCGGCGTACACCCGATCCTCGGTCTTGTACCCCCGCCCGGTATGGCCCAGCGTCTCGGCCCCGTCCCACCGGGCCGGGTCGCGGAACGCTGCATCGCGCGGGTCGATGAACCGCTCATACAGCGCAGTCATGTCCTGGGTCTCGACCTCACCGGACAGCCCGAGCGCCTCGGCGCCCTTGCCGAACCAGCGCCCCGGCGGTTCGCCGGCCGCGACCGCGCCGGTGTAGTAGTTCTCCCGGCCGGACGCGACCGCGCCGGTCAGGTACTCCGCGCGGTGGCCGCTGTGGATGCTCATCACCGCCATGCCGCACCCCCTGCCGTCACCGGCGCGGAAGCGCCAACCGTCGCCGAAGGCGGCAAGCCGAAACGACGACGCGAAGCGGAGTCGAGGCTCCATCTGATCGTGATGCCTGGGTGTGATCTGAGTTCTTTGGTCTTACTGCTGCCTGCTGGCGGCTGCTGGATCGTCGCCTGGTTCCTGGTCGTTGCGGGTGCGTTGGTGTCTTGGTGATCGACTGCGGATCTGGTGCTCATCGACTTGGTCATCGGTTGCTGCTCGTTTCGAGTTCGCGGTTGGTCGTGCTGTCTTCGTCGGTTCCGCTGTCGGTGCTGCTGGTGTTGTCGTCGGCGTTCTCGCCGGGTTCGGTGACAAGCTGGAGCTGTCCCTGGACCTCGGGCGCGAGGGCCGGGGTGTCGTCAGTGGGCTCGGTCCAACCGGCCAGTTCCGCCAGGCGCTTGGCGCGTGGGGTGCCGACGCCGGTGACGCGGCGGATCGCGCGCTGGCTTATCGGGCCACCGCCGTGTTCGGTCGCGGAGTGGTGGCGCACCACGGCCAGGAGTTCGTCGTCGGTGCGGTCGTCGCTGGCCTGGTTCGCGGTCACATCGGTGCGGTTGATGGTGCGGTGCGGCGGGTGCACTGGTGCGAGTGGTGCGGTGCGGGTGCCGGGCTGCACTGGTGCGCCGGTGGCTGCGGCGCGGAGTGCACCGAGCAGGTAGGCGACCGCCCAGACCGGTGCACCATCGGGGCTGGCTTCCGGGGTCCGCGCGGCGTGCGAGTTGCCCACCGTCTCGCCCACGCCAGAACTCGGCAGGGCGAGCGCTGCGGAGTCGACCAGCGCGAGCAACTCCCCCGGCGTCAATGCCCCGGTGGCCGGCAGCAGCGCGGCCAGGTCGGTGGCCGACAGCAGTCCGTCCCGGATCGTCTGCAAGGCCGCGGTCCGCGCCGCGTAGGCGGCATCGAACGGCCACAGCGTGCGGCTCGGGCACAGCGTCGCCAGCCGCGACGCCATCCGGACGACCTGCTGGACCAGCGCCCGCGCAGCGGCCGGGTCATCGGCGCCGGACCTGGACAGATGCAGCCACACACGCGTCGTGATCACCGGCGAGGTCAGCCAGGTCAGCGCCGACAACCGCGGCTTCGAGGGCTGGGCCAGCTTCATGTGTAGGCGCAGCAGATGCGCGAGCATCTCGACCAAGACCGCGTACGCGACCGGGGCGAGCGCGTGAGCGAGGGCGTCGGCGATCCCGTGGGCGGTGTCGATGTTCAGCCATACGGTGCCGCCGATGAACACGTACGTCGTGATCAGGGCGCCCGGGATCCGCCACCCGCGCGTCAACGCGGCCAGGCGCAGCGCGGTGCAAGCGACGATCATGCCGTCGGCAACCAACGGCACCAGAGGGCTGTCGAACTTCACCGAGACCGCGGTGAACGAGCGGGCGCCGCCGATACCGGCGACGCCGAGCGCGGCCACGACCGCGACCGTGATCAGCACCCGGCGGGTCGTGAGCCGCCCGGCAGCGATCGCAGCAGTGACGGCGCGGATCGCGCGCCGGATCGTCCAGACCAGTCCGGCGAGCAGGCCGCACAGGATCAGCAGACCAGCCAGGCCGGTGGCGATCACCGGCCAGGTCAGCGTGCCGGCGTCGGCCCAGCTGGGCAGGTAGATCGCGTGGGTGAGGATCTGGGCGGTCATCGCTTTCCTCCAGCGGTGGTGGGGACGGCGGTCAGGCCGCCGCGGCGACCGGCCTTGATCTGCTCGGCGGTCGGCGCGGGGCCGAGGGAGTCGCGGTCGGTGGCCCACCAGGTGACGAACGGGTCGGCGTCGGCCGCGAGCGGCACGACCACGGCCCGCTGTCCGGCGGTGTCGCGGTGCGCGAGGACATCGCAGGCCGGGGCGTACTCGCCGATGCGGCGCGTGACGCCGGGGCGTTGCCGGTCGTGCCAGTCACCGACGAGCTTGTTCGACGCCTCCTCGCCCTCGTAGGCACTGGTCCAGGCGTCCATCAGCCACAGCAGTTCCTCGACGATCTCGGGGTGCCACAGCCAGCACGGCGGCAGCGTCTCCCGCGCGGACGCGTACCGCAGGTAGGTGCTCTCCATCCACGGCAGCAACTCACTCAGCACCGCCTGCACGGCGCTCTCGTCGTTCTCGGGCAGCCGCAGCCACGACTGCACCGGCTCGAGCTCACCGGCGCCGCGGCCGGTGCCACGAGTGGGTTTGGCCGCGATCCGGGTCAGCAGGTCCTCGAACGAGGCGACCGTGTCGCCCAGCGAGGCGATCGTCTTGCTCAGCGACGCCACCGCAGTCTTCGAGGCGGTCTGCTGCAGCCCGGTCTTCATCGCGGCCAGGTCCCGCGTCAGGGCTTCGACCGAGCGGGCCAGGCCGGCGACCGCCGCGAGCGCGGCGGTGCCGGGGTCCTTGTCGTCGTCGTAGCGCATTAGTGCTTCTCCTGCCAGAGCGTGGGTTGGGTGCCGATTGGCCGGTTGGACCACAGCGCTTCGGTGCGGTGGCCGTTGGTGCCGGCTTGGCCGGTGAAGGCGGCCAGGTCGAGGCGGTGCCAGTCGGCGTAGAGGGCGTCGTAGAGATCGCTGGGATAGCCGGACAGCACCACCGCCGCGCGGCAGGCCTTCAGCGTCTCGGCGAGTTCGACGTGTTCGGCCTGGCTGCTCATCTCGACGGCGTACTGGCGAGACGAACGGGTGCTGCCCAGATAGGGCGGGTCGGCATAGATGCACACGTGTTCGTGGCGTCCGTAGGCGGCAATCACCTCGAGGGCCGGGCGGGCTTCCAGGCTGACCCGGCGGAGCCTGCGCAGGGCCGGCGTCATCCGTTCGACGTAGGCGTGCAGGTAGTCCGGCATCGACACCGTTGTCCGGTCGCCCGGGTCCTGGAAATGCCGCCACCCGGTGCGGCGGCGTGTTCCGCCCATGCCCTGGCTGAGCTGAACCCAGACCCGGCGAGCCAGTTCCAGCTCGTCAAGGTCGTTGCCGCCGTCATCGGTCAACATGTAGGAGGCGGCATGCTCGGTACGGCTGTGCGGTGTCAGCCAGCACACCCGCGCGAGATCGTTGCCCCGGTCTCGAAGGACCCGCCAGAACGTCATTAGCGCGCCGTCCAGGTCGTTCACGGTCTCGAACGGAGCCGGGGCCTTGGCCAGCAAGACAGCCAACGATCCGGCGAACGGCTCGACGTAATGCCGGTGCCGCGGCAGCAGTGCCGCGAGCTGGGCTGCCTTGGTCGTCTTGCCGCCGTAGTAGGCGAACGGCGGCGCAAGCTCGGCGGTCATGAGCGGTCACCGTCTGCGTTGTCAAAGGCAACGAGTTCCGCGGTATCGGCGGGTCCGGTGTCGCGGGCTGCGAGGGCCGCGCGTGCCCTGCGCATCGCACCGGCCAGTCGAAGCCGGGCGAGGAGCTCGCGGGCGGGGTCGGTGGCCTCCAACCGTGACACAGTCGCGTCGAGGCGCCCGGCGATGTGCCGCAGCACGGGCGCGGTCATGCGCCGCCGCACAGTCCCAGCCTGTTCGATTCCGGCGAGGGCCTGGCCGCGCAGCCAGGCGGTGTCGGTGAGCAGCCGGGCACCGGCCCGGTTCTCGAGCGCAGCCAGGTGGCGGGCAGTCCACTGGACGGTGCGGTGGTTGTGGAACCGCTCCAGGCGCAGGTCGCGGCGGGTCCAGGCCATCTTCACGCGCCCGATCGCGGGCGGCATGCCGCGGGTGATGATCAACGCCTGCCCAGCACGCAGCTGCGCGACCTGGCCCGGCGTGAGAACGGCGACTCGGCGGTCGCTGATCGACACCCCGCCGGTGGTGCGGTCGCGGGTGGTGACCTGCTCCAGCCGCTCCCCACACAGCGTGGACCAGAACTGCAGATCGTCGTCGTCGGCGGTGCCAGCCAACAGCACCTTCGTCGAGACGTTCGTCATCAACGCGCCGGCGGCGGCCTCGCCGAACCGGTCCCGCAGCTGCGCGCGGGACTGCGCGGAGATGTGCAGGGTGATCCCGCGCGACCCGAAGTCACCGGTCCACTTATCGAGGGGGATCAGGCAGATCAGCGCGGCCTCGTCCAGCACCATCGTCAGCTGCGGATCCAACCGGCGCCCCGGCGTCCGCACCGCCAGGGACTTGGCCTGGCGGGCGATGTGCGCCGTCAACGCCGTGACCAGTGGGGCGGTCTTCTTGTCGTCCGCGCCCAGCAGGTACACGGTGCCGGTCTCGGCCAGCAGCCGCGCCACGTCGAACGGAACCCCACCCGGCGCCGCCGCCGCGGCAGCGCTCGGCACCGACAACCAGGACAGGGCGGGCATGATGGTGGTGGAGATGCTGGAACGGGTGCGCTCGTTGTTGGTGAAGAACTGCGTAGCCTGCTGCTCGAACCCGGTCGCGCCGGCGGCGCGCAGCTCCCACAACACGTCGCCCTTGGCGGCGTCGTCGGGATGGGCGATCCAGCGCTGAACATCGGCCATCGAATAGCCGCCAAGCGCGGCCGCGTGCATCAACGCGGTGAGCGCCTGCCGGGCCAGGTTCAGCCAGTGCTCGGCGTCGTCGCTCTTGGCGCCGACCCCGTCGAGCAGATCCGAGGCGCGGTCCATCACCACACCCGGGTCCGTGCACCCGGTCAACGGATCGAACGTAATCGTCGACCCGTCACTGGTGAGGCCGTCGGGGTCGAACACCCACACCGGGCCCCGCTTGGACCGCAGGGTGCGGGTGGTGTCGAGGATGTCGGTCTTGGTCGAGGTCGCGATCACCGCGCCCGGCGCATCGAGCAGGATCCCCATCAGCGCGCCGGTCTTGCCCGCGCGCGGTCCGGCGAACCACGCGGTGTGGTCCTCCGCGCTGGAGCGGACCTTGACCCAGCCGACCGTCGCCACCGTCGCGCCCAGCTGAGCCAGGGGCACGAAGCGCCGCTTCCACGCCGGCACCTCGGCCAGCGAGGGGCGGATGATGCGGGCCTTCTTGCGCAGGGTCCGCGCCGACGACACCCGGCGCACGTCCCAGCCCGATGCCAGCCCGTCGGTCACCCGACCGGCACGCCCGAGCCGGCGCAGCAGTCCACGGGAGCTCGAGCGCGACCGCAACGTGAACCCGGCCGTCACCAGCAACGCGACCGTCGAGGCGACCAGCATCTGCCACCACCGCTGCGATGCCCGCACCGACTCCGGCAGCGCGTGCAGGACGAACCCGGCGTACGCCAGCCATGCTGTGGCGGCCACTCCGGCACCGACCGGACGGTTCACCGCCACCAGACCCAGAGTCACCAGCAGCAGCACGCCGGCCGCGACCAACCACCCCGCCACGCCGCCCGGCGCACGCATCCGCATCGCGACCACACCCGCGAGCAGGACCCACAGTGGCATCGCGATCACGACGCCGTGCAGCAGCCGCCAAAACAGCAACCCCGCGGTCACGAGACCAACCACGCCGATCGCGGCGACCCAGTAGCCGGCCTCGATCAGAGCCGGGGTCCGACCCCACACGAGCGCCGCGAGACCGGCGCCGGTCAGCGTCACCATCAGCGCCGTGAACCGCGGCACCATCACGCCCTCGGTCCGCGTCGGCCGGCGCATCATCGCGCACCCCCGATCAGCACACCCGCCACCGCGAACAACACACCCGCGGTCGCAGCCGCGAACGAGATCCGCAGCCAGCGGTGCTTGGCCCAGGCGATATCGGCCAGCCGCTTCGCGTGGTGACTGACGGCCTCCCACGGCTCCGCGACCAGCTCGCCGTACACCTCGGGGTCAATGTGCCGGCGCAGCTCGCGAATCGAACGCAGACGGACCGCGCCGAAGTACAGGAACTCCCCCGCCACGAGCTTGTAGCCCGGACGGTGCAGCCTCGGCACGACCACCAGCAACGCGCAGCCCAGCGCCACCGCGAGCGCGGCCAGCGCGACACCGAACAGCACGCGGACAGCCAGAGGCGCGCCGTGTGACTGCGACACCAGGGACAGAACAACCGCAGCTAGCGCGGTCTCGACCGTCGCAGCGAAACCGGCTTTCGTGTCAGCCCGGTCGATAGCACCCGCGGCCGAGTCGTGCATCCGCCACGCCAGCTCGAGCCGTACGTTCTCGCTCATCGCGCACCACCCGTCGCCTCAGCCGCGATCGGCTCGGGCTGTACGTTTTCCGCGTACGACATGTGTGCGGTGTGCGCGGCCATCGTCTCGCTAGAAATCGCGAACGACGTGATCTCGACGGGACCGAGTTCCGTGCTCACGTCGTAATGCCCGCCGCGCAACTCCGGCTGAACACCGAGCGCGGCACCGACCTGATCGACCTCGCTGCAAGCAGCCGAAAAGTCCGCGTTCCGGCTCGACGGCCAGACCACCGCCCGCACCGCCGGCACCGGCAGCTCCGGGTGATCCGCCACCCACGCCGCCAACTCGAACAACCCACGGATCAACTCCGCGCGCTGCCGCGGAACCTCCAACATCCCAAACCGCGGCACCCACTCCATGCCGCCCCGCACTTCGTCAGTCATGCTGTAGACCTCTCGAACTCGTACCTGAGTGAAGGGAGAACCGGCCCTGTTCTGGTTGGCGCCTGGGCGGGGCCGGTCTGTGATCGCTTGTTGGTCGGTCGCGCCGTGCGCGACTGCGGTCATGAGGCTTCACCGCAGAACTCAGCCGCTGTCACGACGCGTCCAGTCGCGATCGCCGTCTCTGCCATGCGGTCTAGAACTCCGGCGGGAATGAAGAGACGCCTGCCAATCCGCACTGCCGGGAACTCTCCCGCTGCGATCGCGCGATAGAGCGTCATCTCTGCGATGCCCAGCTCTTTCGCCATCTCCGCGACGTTCAGCCATTGGCGTTTGCCCTCGTTGGACTCCTGCATTTCCGTTCTCCTCTCGAAGTAACTCTAGTCCAGACTAGTCTAGTCTAGTCTAGTCTGATTCTGTCGACAACGGCTCGCGAGTAGACATGACTAGCTGATCTAGCCCGGACTACCGTTCAGGTATGAAGTTGGACGATCAGGTCGCCGGACCCGCCTATCTCCAGGTCGCCTCCGGCATCCGCAAAGCAATTGCCGGCGGCGAACTCGAGCCGGGCGAGAAGCTGCCCGCCGGGCCCAAGCTCGCTACGACCTTTGGTGTGGCGCTCATGACCGTCCGCCGCGCGATCGAGACTCTCCAGTCAGAAGGCCTCCTCCGCTCCGCGCCAGGTGTCGGCGTCTTCGTTGCTACTGCAGAGAACAACGGTTCGGAGCTGGCAAGTCTGCGCGCCGACGTCGACGCGCTGCGGCAGCGAGTCGAGCACCTTGAGCAACTGGTGACCGATTCATCCCGGCAATCGCAAGCCGAGTGAGTCCGCGAATCTCCGGTGCCCCTGGTTGCCACATGAACCAGTGAATACTGAAGGTGACTCGCTCAACATGCCGCGACGATGCATCCACAGTGCAGCGACCGTGCAGTCTGTCTGGCTCGACCTTGCGAAGGGACTCACACGATGGACGTAGTGGACCTGTGGACAGGCCGACGAGCGTCGGCGCTCCGAGCGTCCCTGCGCATGAGTAATGAAGCCTTCGCCAGCCGCCTCGGCGCCGGAGTCCGCACCGTCGCGAACTGGGAGGCGCATCCAGACATGGTGCTGTCACCGGGCATGCAAGAGGTACTCGACGCCGCACTGAAGGACGCTGACGAGAGCGTCCAACGACGCTTCGGCATGCTGCTTGCAGGCCATGAAGGCACCAACTCGCAGACGCCGGCCGAGACGTCAGTTCGGCCAATCCAAACCGGCGAGAGACCATCGCCCGACGGCGCCGTTGAAGCCAGCCAGACACACTGGCGCGAGGTACGGCAGTACCTGATCGAAAGCGGCATCGGTCTAGCTGCGCGAACGGCCGACTTGTACGATCCAGCGCTCCGCGTGGAGCACGTGCCAGCAATCAGCACAGCTGCTTGGCTTCCCAGCGCACCAGTACCGCTTGAGAAGCTCGATCTGACCTGGGACGACAGTCCAAGGAAGGTGCGGATCACCGGCCTTGAGGCAGAGGCTCGCCCCACCCTGCCCTTGCGTGCGCCCGGTCACGCATTCACCCGCTACACCGCCGCGATCCGATACCTGCGGAAACCGGCGCTATTCGAGAACCGTCACAGCTACCGACTCACCGATGTCGAGTGGAGCGACGGCGCCGGCCGCATGACATTCGGTCTCGCAACCTTCTTCGACAAACTCGACGTCTCCGAGCCACTCGGTCATGAGGCTGCGGCAGCCGAAATCGCTGGCCACCTCGACTGGCCTCACCTGCCGTTCAGGGGCTTGGTCTCTGATCCGTTCGACTTGTCGACCCGGTTCGTCAATCCAGGCATCAGCACACTGACGATCCGCCGAAATACGTCCGATGGCACCGGAACATTCTTCCTGCTCAGACGCGACCCAACACAGGTCACGAACGGTCGGCACTACAGCCTGCTGCCGGCGGGCGAGTTCCAGCCTGCCAGCATCTCGCCCCAGAGCATCGAGGCCGACCTCGACATCTGGCGCAACATGGTCCGCGAGTACGCCGAGGAAATGCTCGGGCAGCCAGAGCACGACGGCAGCGGCGGCGTCCCCGTCGACTACGACATCTGGCCGTTCTACCGAGACATGACCATCGCTCGCGAGGCCGGAACCGTTCGCCCCTTCGCGCTCGGAATCATCCTCGACGCCCTAAGCCTCAACTCGTCCATCGCCACGACAACCGTCATTGACGACACCGTCT
Organism: Kribbella sp. NPDC050241; assembly: GCF_044459685.1. Classification (NCBI taxonomy): domain Bacteria; kingdom Bacillati; phylum Actinomycetota; class Actinomycetes; order Propionibacteriales; family Kribbellaceae; genus Kribbella; species Kribbella sp. NPDC050241. The sequence goes on along the minus strand of NZ_JBITJE010000002.1, from coordinate 612,424 downwards.
TCGACGACCTCTTTCGTGAGCTAGTGGCTTCGAACCCAGAGGGTGAAGTCATACTGTCCCTGGACAACAACAAGTCGATCCGAGGACTTCCGTTTGACGAACCCACGGTTAAGCGTCTGACGACGCGTGAGCCTCTCGGACAAACGAGCGCCGCCTGTCTCACGCTCGCGTGGCGGCACCGCGACCAGTTGCTCGGACTGTCCTGAGCCGCTGTCTCGGCTCGTGCCCGACCAGTTCCCCGCAGGCACGTCGCACACGCAAGGCGTAGTGCGAAGCGGCGGTAGCCGATAACCAGGTGGAGGCTGTGCGCATCTCGTTACCTAGACGGGCTGCCCGCCGATCGCGGAGGCGGTGAGACCGAGGCGGTACGCGACTCAGATGCAAACGGCCGGGCGCAAGGGGTTCATCCGGGAGCCCGCGATCACGCCGCGGGAAGCCATCACGGTAGTTCCGCGCGGCTCATGGTTGAGACGTTCCAGGAACTAGCCTGAGTTCACAATCGATGCCGGGGCGGGGGCTAGCACCGTTACCAGCTGAAGATTGTGCCGACCAACGTGGCGGTCCTTGGACATCGTTGCGCCTTCCATCCGCGGGCCTCCGCTGGGCAAGCGCTGAGCCGACCAGCATGCGTCGCTAGCTCGCGGCACGAGGGAGCATTCGACACTGAGTGACGCCGCTCGCGATCGGGCCCCCGCCGGCCGTTCCGCCAGCTCAGGCGTTGATAGCCGCGATCAGTCGACGGGCTGTCGGCCGAGCATCGTTGGGAGCGAAGAGTCTTGTGGGCGGGTCTGGCCGATTCGCGATGGCCTCAGCCAGAGGAACGAGACGCTCGGCGACCTCGTCGGGCAGGTCGGCGGCCTTGAGGGCCAAGACGTGCAAGGCACGATACAGATAGTCACCAAGTGGACTCGAGGCGAGTAGCTCGAAGAGTACCTCCCAGTTCGCCTCGTTGGGGTGCCAAACGTTGAGGATCGTCAGGCTGCGGCCAACGTCGTGGCCACCCATTCCGAACTCGACCCGGCGCCATTCGTCGACCTGGGTCTGCACCTTGGCCGCGATGTCGGAGACGATGCGCGCAACGGTGTCCTGATCAAGGTCTCGGATGTCCCCGAGTGACTCAAATGCCTCAAGATTCCCATCTGCGGCCTCGGCGATTAGGCGTTGACGAACTGCTTGGATCTGCAGGCCCGCGGCGGCCAGCAGCGGGTACTTGAGCTCCCAGTGATCATGATCGGCGCGGTCCGCGGCGCGCTGGGCATGGTCCGCTGACCACACGCGAGCAGGCATGCGACTCACAAGCCGCGCGAATCGGTTCGCAAGTGATTGATCCATCGCTGGCGGCAATGCGAGGACGAGGGGTCACCGCATCTCGTGGCAAGCGTGCGACTGTAGCCGCGGGCGACGGGCAGCTGTTGGGGTCCGTCAGAGAGCTCAAGGTGCCTCACTCGTACTAGTCAGTGAACGAGTAGTTCGCGGACCAACCGGACCGAATCTCGCAGTCGGCGGCGAATACTAGCGCCGAAGCCACGAGGCTGATCATGAAGTTCGAGTCCCTCCTGGGGCGATCCCGTGGACTCCTCCTCGTCCCAGTCGACAGCCTCTGCATACGCGGCCCGCACGAGCGCGATTCCTTCCGCTTCCGATTGCAGGGAGAGACCTAACCAGACGACCGCGGGCGCCCCCATCACGACCCACCATTCAGGGTCGCCCATGACGCCCGGAATGATACCGAGGACGAACCCGCCATCAGCTGTGAAAAGTGTCTTGATGGTCTTCGGCAGAGTGATCCCGAGCCAGGCACCGCCGATGACCAAAGCCAACTCGGACGCAGCACGAGCGCGGTTGTACTTGCGCCACGCTTCATGTGCGTACAACGCACACAGTTCGCGGCTCAGGGCGCGGCGGCCGTCGACAAACGGCTGCGGCCAGCGCACAGAGTTGAGTGGCCAGTGCGCCGGTATCCCATCAGCGATCGTAGGGTCCAACGAGATCAGAGGCTGGTCCCGTCCTGCCGTCCATTTCCGGATAGCGCGTATCGCCTCGCGCCCAGTCCAGTACGACATGCCGGCGCACACGGCGAAGACAATGAGGAGCAAAAGTCCGGCGAGGAGCTGTGTCACCTCGGCCGACCGATCTTGTCGGTCGCCCTGGCTGCAAGGGGTGTGGGCTTGTGCAACTTGAACATGCCGAGGAACCACGTCGCTATCCCGACCAGAACGACGGCGAAGCCGCAGATCGCGAGGAGCTGACCGATAGCATCGATCGCGCCGACTGGTAAAAACCAACCGACGGTCATGCTGAACAGGACCAAGGACGCCGCCGAGCCTAGAGATACACACCACGCGCCCATCAGGACGGCACGTAGCAGCCAGCGGCCTGGCTGGTTCAACACTGGCGCGTCGAAGGCTGTGCCATGACGACCAGCATTGAGGATGCGTCCGAGCATCGACGCTTCTCGTGCGGGTATGCGCGGACCTGCGGATGGGTCACGCTGATCGTTTACCCTGGTCATGACTCCTGCGAATCCGTTCGGCGTAGTCGAGAGATGGTCACACGACTTGCCACCGCGCCGCTATCCAGATCCGGAGACGTCAAGCGCGGTCAACTGCGTGGATCGCTCATGGGTTATCTGCCAGACTGTTTCCTCGAGTCATCGCCTCGCGGTAATCGTCCACGAGGTTCTGAGCATGGCCGAGGGCAGAATCCACCAGTTCGGGCCCGAGAAGCTTCGGGTCGTCCTTCGGCCGCGGGATCCTGTGCTGCCGGTGGAGAGGGTTCCCGCAGACCGTCAGGGCGAATCGGTCGAGCGCGCTCCACTCGCCGTGGACGTTGGCGCTTGAAGGTGCAAAGACGAATCGGTACTCGTGCAGGAGGCCAACTTGCTCGGCCATCTTGCGTGTGTCTATGCCGGAGAAGCTACCTTGAATGCTGATGTCCTGGAACTCTTCCCAGATGTCACGATTGACGAGCGCGTCGAGGTACTCGATCGCCGAGTCCAGGTCATCCGGAGCCTCAGCGAGCCCATCCCGATACTCTTCTAGGTGCAACTTCAGCAGCTTGAGCCGGCCGCGGCCGTACGCCTTGAACTTCTCGTACAGCGCCAGGTCGTCCTTCAGTACCAGCCACTTCAAGGTGATCCGCGCATCGATGATTCCGCGGATGAACCCTGAGGCGTGCTCCATCGTCCATAGGCCTGGGTAGCTGATCATCGCCTCCAGGCTTCGCAGCACGTGGTACGTGATACCAGTGAGAACCTCGTGCCGATCGGGTTGGTACAGATCCGGATCAGTCTCAGCGGCCAGGTTGCGAACTTCGTCCATCAGCTGATCGAGCTCGGTACTCCACGCCTCACGAGCCTGCGCGATTGCGGTGCGAGACTCCTCTGCCTCTTGGTCCGCCAAGGGGTGTGGCGAGTGCTCAGGTAGACACTGGTAGAGCGACCAATTCGTGCGCCAGAAATCCTTCGCCCACTGCAAGGGCGCACCGTCGTTGGATTGTTCTCCTGGTGCGCCGGGAGAGAACATCAGAAACATAGAACGGATCGACGGTTCGACGCGCCGTCGCTCTTCTTCGGTGATCTGATCAGGGTATCTAGGGAAAGCCTCGAGCAAGTCATCCATGACACCTCGGGCGAACTTCATCTTTCCAGCCGCCGCGAACGCGGTCAGAACCATGAACTTGACTCGTGTTGCGATCGGGCTTTGGCCGTGCGACTGATTTCTGATAGTTCGTGCGAGCAGCTTTTCAGGCAAATCCGCTGCAACGACCTCTTCTCGGCCGAGCCAGCCATCAAGCAGCCACCGTCCGGGCATGGTTGGGTATTTCGACATGGCGCGAACGAACGTCCACGGGAAGGCCTCTTCGTAGAGGTCATCAGCCTTAAGGGCATCGAGAACGGCTGTTTGAAACTCACTTGGGACCCGTTCGAACGATGTGAGCTGACCGGTAAGAACCAAGCCGGGCGCGGCGTTAGCTTCGTCCAGCACCCTTCGCGCACGATCGAGTGTCCTTCTAACGAGGTGCATCCCGTGCGTGCCGTGCTCCGACACCAGCATTCCCACCCAGATGAGATCAGGGAAGGTGTCTCGCAGCCATGGCACCTGCGTCATGTCAAGCGTTTGTAGAGGTGGGCTGAGCGTCTTGCCGACCTGCTTGTGCTGGCGCAGCGATGTGTTCTGTCGGGCTGCTCGACTCCGGTTTCGATTCTTCTTTGACATGCTCCCCCTAAGGCATGGCGTCATGGTACTTACTGCCAAGCCAACGGTTCCTCCACAGTGGAGGCGTACGATAATGTACTCGTTGTTCTCCGCTCGTCTGGGGCCAGGGCCGCAGTGACAAGCCCGCGAGTGTCGGGTTGCCTACGACGATCGATCAAGCGTCGGAGGAGGTGCCTATGTCCGAGCTCAACCAGTTCTCGCCCCAACTGGCCGAGATTCTCCGTGATGCCTACCGGACCGTCAGCTACTTGCCTACGGGCCAGCGCCGCAAGCTCTACAACCAGTGGCGAGTGACGATGGGGACGATCGCGCCGGTCGATAGCTTCTACGTCGCATTCTTCCGTGACAACCAATATCTCGTCATCCCTTATATGTTTGACACCCCAAAAGAGTTGCCTCCAGGCCACCAAACATATGGACCGGATCGTCTTGCGGCCTGGATAAAGAAGAACTCGAAGCCCTACCTGTACAGCATGGACGACGGACGGTTGCTTCACCGCGGGCATTCGTTCGGTGATGACGAACGGCTGTCGCGTGATGCCATCGCGGTTCCTCTCCTTGAGCCGTCCCTCGACGGACCAACAGTCATCGGGCTCGCCTCGATGCAGAGTTACGAGTCCGGCGTCTACAACGAGGAGATCGCCCGAGCCTTTCAGTGGCTAGCCGAGAGCGTGGTCACAGCACTAGCGCGGGAACGGGAAGATGCCGCTCGTGAGTCCAGGCTGTTCGGCGGCGATATCCCGGGCGCCGGCCCCATGTCTGTCGTGGATGTCGTCGAGGCGTCCGGCCACCGATTGGAACAACTGCGCAGCAAGATCATCAGTATCACTGAGAACGACCTACCTGACCCTGAGGCTGTACGACGTGAGCTCGGCGAATTGCGGGATATGTGCGAGCGCGCGCAGAGTGAGATCAACGACCTGCTAATGAGGCCGTCGGCCGAAGCTCAGAGCTTCTTGGACAAGCTCACCTCGCGGGAGCAGGAGGTCGCGCTCCTGCTGGCCGACGACCTCACCAACAACGAGATCGCGAGTGAGTTGGGAATCACGGTGCCGACAGTGAAGGCCCACGTAACTCGTATCTTGGACAAGTTCGGGGTACGACAGCGGGCGGCGGTGGCCGCCAAACTCCATCCATACGGATAGTTTCGACCTCGCCAAGCCTCGGTTCTACGACTTTGTCGTACAACGGGCGCCCGCGCGCTCAGCCTCGGTCTAATGGTGCCGAACGAGTTGCCGACTCAAGCTGTTTTTACCAACAGCGGAGTGCCGGAGAACACGCCACGCGGCGCTGCCACCGAAGATGAGGAGTCGGTTCATGAAGCTCATGCAGAAGAGAGGTGTGCGTCAAGCGCTCGCATCGCTCGGCGCCGTCGCGGCGTTGCTGGGAGGTACCTTGGTCGCTACCCAATCAGCCGCCGCCTGGTCGTATAGCAGCACGGTCTACGTCAAGGGGACTGCTGGCTGCAGCAATTCGGGCGGCATACAGCACATTCATGCCGAGGGAAGCCTCGATGGAACGAAATTCGTTTCTGATTCGGACACAAGCGGCACCCCCAGATACCAGATCAAATTCACGAATGTTCGATCAGGACGCGTCCCAAGCGGCGGTGGATGGGCATGGATCACGGTGAACTGCACCTCAATGGGTGGGTACCACCAGTCGTGGGTCGAGATGTACCGACCGGACTGGGGTGACACAATCACGAAGAACTTCTGACGCGATGTCGGACGCCCCGGGTCTACCGCGCGGGCGTCTGGCGTACAGTCGCGGAGCCACGTCAGCGGTTGATTTCACGCCGCCGTGCCCGGCGCATCCGCACCCACGCGCGAGCTGTGGATAACTGCCGACGCGGGCTGGCTGATCTTGCCAAGCTATTAAAAGTCGTCAGTCCCCGGCCCGGAGCCACCGGCGGGTGGAGCCGCCGCCCGCATGGTGTCGAGGCACGAGGCCCCGTCGGCAGGCAGGCCCGGGACTGGCGACACCCCGCAAAGGTGCGGTGAAGCCAGACGGCGCGAGCGTCGGTGCTCGCCTGGCCTGGCTCACCCCTTGAAGGCTTCGAGGCGCTGTTGGTGCGCGTCGAGGCGCCGGCGGCTCGCGGCGGCAACTCGTGCAGAACGAGTGAGGGCGCGCTCGAGCTTTCGGGTTCGGCTCTGAGCCTGGCGTAGTTCGCGGCGGGCTTGTTCTAGCTCGTTGGTCAGTCGTTCGATCGCCGTCTGCATGTCTGCGATGTGGTGCTCGTTGGCGTCCAATTCGGACTCGGCCGCTGCTCGCTCGTGCTCGGCTGCTTCGTAGTCAGCCGCGACCTCTCGCAGCCGCTCCTGCAGCTCGGCGCGCTGTCTACGCAGCAGCTCGTCCTGCGTGAGCCCTCCCGTCCTCGGTGTGCTCGCCTTCTTCCTCGAGCTTGCCTTGCGCGGAGGCGCCTTAGGAGCAGTCGCCGTGGGCGTCGGCCGGTCGCGGACCGGCTCAGTGACGGGAATCGGCGTACCGGTCTCGTCCACGACGCCGAACCCGACGTGGCGCAGGCCGCTGGTGAGGCGTCCGCTACGCAGCAGTTGGGCAGCACCGGGGTCCACCAGGGCCGCGTCGAGGGTGGCCGCGAGCCGTTCGGCAGTGCTCATGGTGATTGAGCGCCCGTCGCCAGCCGCGTCCGCTCTCGCGACATCCACGAGGCGGTTGACCAGTTCGTGGCGGCGAGCCGTGAGCATCTTGAGCCGCGCCCGATCGCCGAGGCGATGAGCCTCGCGGAGCTCTTCTCCGAACTCGGTCAATTCCGCGATCTGATCCGGTACGGTTCGCACGAGGCGGTTGGCGAGCCAGGCTGCGATGGTTGGCTTCCGCAACGCTCGTATGGTGTCGCTGCCGCGGGTGTCGCCGGCGTCGCGGAGCGTCTTGGCGAGCTGGTTGCGGGCAGCAGTGAACTGCTCGGGCGGCAGCCCGTACAGCTCCAGCACCGGATCCAGCTGCATCCCACCACAGTGCCTGTCACGGTTGCCCTGGGCAAGCTAACTGTGGGTCAACCCTTCCGCGCGGTGTGCAATCCGTAACTGGCGCCGCGCAGCGGGTGGTGTCGGTCGCGCGTTAAGCCGCCTTTCGGGCTGCGGCGTTCGTCGGCCAGTTCTCGCCAGCGGTCCAGATCCAGCGAAGGCTGCCGGGTGCTTCGGGTCGATATCCGAGTGCGCAGCCACAGAGTTCGCCCGGGTTCGCCCCATGCGCCGCGCAGCCTGGCATCGGTCTTCCCAGTCGGAGACGTAGAACGCCTGCCGGTCCCACGGGCCGCCAGCCAACACGATCACTGGTTCGCGGAGTGCACCGGGCATCACAGCGCTCCTGGTCCGCTGCCTGCGGTCCGCGGGCGATCGCCCGCCGGCCTGAGGTCGTCCTGATCGATGAAAGACACGCGGCCGTCGGGATGCCAGACCCGCCCGACCCATCGGCCACCCTCGCTGATCCAGGCGTCCAGCTCCCCGACGTCCTCGCGGGTGGTAGGCGGTCGGGTTGATTGTCCTCGGTAATCACGCTGCCCAGTGTTCACCGGCGGCCCGACACTGTGCCGCATCCGTGCGTGTCGGGACGACTATGCCTTCTCTCCGGCAGACTGAACCTCGGGGTGCATGCGACGGAGTTCGCGGCCCCGATACCGGCATACTGTCCCTGGCGGCTGCGGGCGTGGTCGTGCACCAGATGCACCGGAGGCGGCTGATGGACTACAGGTTCGGCAACCGGCTCTGCGTCGACCTCGTCGGCCCCTTCACCGCATAGGACGCCCGGACCGCGGGACCGACGCGCACGCCCGGAGTGTCAGTGGCCGATGAGGGATCACATTCGTGAAAGAGGATCTGCCATGGTGAGGCTCAACCTGAGAGCCGTCGAGGAGCGCGTCGCTCCTCTGGGAGGGCGCGAGTCGTACGACCGCGAGTTCATCTTCGATCTGCTCTTGGCATACGGGAAGCCGCAGAGCAACGTCACACGCCTGCGCAACGGCTCGCTGAGCGTCGCCGACGACAAGACCACGGAGGTCGCGCAGAAGAACGTCGTCTACTTCAAGGAGACGACCGGCGACCCTCTCGCCGTGATCGACGAGCTGAAGTCGTCGCCGACCGTGGTGCGGTACCGCACCCGCTTCGTGATCGTCACCGACTACAAAGAGCTGCTCGCGGTCGACACGAAGACCGGCGAGAACCTGATAATCCTGATCCGGGACATCGACCAGCACTTCACGTTCTTCCTGCCCTGGGCGGGCATGGAGAAGGCCCAGTACGTCTCCGAGGCCCACGCGGACGTCAAGGCCGCCGAGCGGATGGGCAAACTCTTTGACGAGCTGCTGGCCGCCAACCCGGGGTTGCTCGAGCTTCCGCGCGGCCGCCACGCCCTCAACATCTTCTTCACCCGGCTGCTGTTCTGCTTCTTCGCTGAAGATACCGGCATCTTCGCCGAGGGCCAGTTCACGAACGCAGTCGGCTCCCAGACCCAGGCCGATGGGTCGGACGTGGACGACTTCTTGGCGGCGCTGTTCAAAGCGCTGGACACCGAGGACGCGCTCGATAAGCCCACGCACCTGGCCTCGTTCCCGTACGTCAACGGACGGCTGTTCACCATGGGGCCCGAGCAGCCGGTGCCGGCTTTCACCAAGACTGCCCGCGATCTGTTGATCTCGCTGGGGACGCTGAACTGGAGCGAGATCAACCCAGACATCTTCGGGTCGATGTTCCAGGCGGTCGTCAACCCGGACGAGCGCAGCAACCTTGGTCAGCACTACACGTCGGTCCCGAACATCCTCAAGACGATCGAGCCGCTCTTCCTCGACGGCCTGCGAGAGCAGCTCGACGCCGGCTTCGACTCCGTCCGCAAGCTCGAGGCGCTGCTGGAGCGGATTAGTACCATCAAGGTGTTCGACCCTGCCTGTGGGTCCGGCAACTTCCTCGTCATCGCGTACAAGGAGCTGCGCAAGCTCGAGCACGCGATCCTGGAGCGCCTCGCCAACCTCGACCGGAAGCACCAGGTGCTATTCGCCGAGTCCAGGATCAGCATCGAGAACTTCTATGGCATTGAGATCGGCGACTTCGCCACGGAGGTCGCGATCCTGTCGCTCTGGATCGCCAAGCACCAGATGAACACCGAGTTCAAGGAGAAGTTCAACCTCTCCATCCCTCTGATCCCGCTCAAAGAGACGGGACAGGTCCAGCAAGGCAACGCGATCACCCTGGATTGGTCGACGGTGTGCCCGAACAACGGGACCGATGAGATCTACCTTCTCGGGAACCCGCCATATCTCGGGAGCCGCAACCAGAAGGCGGAGCACAAGCGCGACCTGGCGACAGTGACAACCAGGTACAAGAGCCTCGACTACGTTTCCGCGTGGCTAATCAAGGGGTCGGATTACATCCGAGGTACTGCTGCAGAACTCGCCTTCGTCACCACAAATTCGATCACGCAAGGCGAGCAGGTCGGCATCCTGTGGCCGCAAGTGCTTGGCGACGAGGTCGAGATCGGCTACGCCTACACCTCGTTCCGCTGGTCGAACAACGCTAAGAACTCCGCGGGCGTCACGTGCGTGGTGCTCGGGCTGCGAAACACTTCCGCGGCTCCAAAGTTCATCTTCACGGACGACCTTCGAATTGATGCCAAGCGGATCAACCCGTACCTCGCTGACGCGCCGGACCTCTGGATCGGCCGGCGTAGCAGCCCTCTCTCAGCGTTGCCAAAGATCGGCTTCGGGTCTATGCCGAACGACGGGGGCAACCTCATCCTCAGCGATGCCGAGAGGACGGACCTGATCCACGCCCATCCATGGCTTGGCGACTTCGTGCGCCGGTTTAGCGGCGCTGACGAGTTCATCAACGGGAAGACCCGCTGGTGCCTCGTGGTGCCCGATGACGCGGTTGACGAGGTCTGCACAATCCCAGCCATCGCGACGCGCTTCGCCGGAGTGCGGGCACACCGTGAGAAGAGCACGGAAAAGTCCACGAAAGCGATGGCTGATTCACCCAATCGTTTCTACTACTGGGCTCATCAGGACGCGGAGTCCGTGATTGTTCCAGCGACATCCTCGGAACGGCGCGTGTACATCCCCATCGGATACCTTGGCCCGGACACTGTCATCTCTAATCTTGCGAATGCTGCCTATGGGGCCGCCCCTTGGGTATTTGGCCTCCTTACCTCGAAGTCTCACATGGTGTGGATGAGGGCTGTTGGCGGCAAAATGAAGACCGACTATCGGTATTCCGGCACGATCGTCTACAATAACTTCCCAGTACCCGCTCTCTCCGAAGCGGTGAAGGACAGACTTGCGGACGCTGCGCTGCGGATCCTCGACGTGCGCGAGTACCACTGCGAGAAGACGCTGGCGGAGCTGTACGACCCGGACCTGATGCCGGATGACCTGCGAGCAGCGCACGCCGAGGTCGACGCGCTGGTCGACTCGATCTACTCCAAGCGCGGCTACGAAACCGACGAGCAGAGACTGTCGGACCTCTTCGGTATGTATGAGGCGATGACTGCCGCGGAGGCGGCCAAGGCTCCGGTGAAGAGGACGAGGGGGACGAAGAAGTGAGCGTGATCAAGAAACCGGTCAACATCGTCGACGTGACCTACGCCCGCACGGGCGGATCGGTGAACACCGACGCGATGGGCATGCGTGAGATGCAGCAGCGCGTCTTCACCAAGCGGGACGCCCAGCACCTCCTGGTCAAGGCCCCGCCGGCCTCGGGCAAGTCGCGTGCGCTGATGTTCGTCGCCCTGGACAAGCTCTACAACCAGGGCCGCAAGAAGGTCATCGTCGCCGTCCCCGAGCGCTCGATCGGCGCGTCGTTCTCGTCCACTGAGCTCTCCAAGTTCGGGTTCTTCGCCGACTGGGAGGTCAAGCCCGAGCACAACCTGTGCGACCCGGGCTCGTCGCAGGGCAAGGTCGGCGCGTTCATCGACTTCCTGAACGGCCCCGACGCGGTCCTGATCTGCACGCACGCGACGCTGCGGTTCGCGTTCGAGAAGCTAACCCCCGAGGCGTTCAACGACACCGTGTTGGCCATCGACGAGTTCCACCACGTGTCCGCCGACATCGAAGCCAGCCGCCTCGGCGCGCTGCTGCGGGAGGTCATGAACGGCTCGGATGTACACATCGTGGCGATGACGGGCTCGTACTTCCGCGGTGACTCCGTTCCCGTGCTGTCGGCCGAGGACGAGGCGCGGTTCACGCCGGTCACGTTCAACTACTACGACCAGCTCAACGGGTACGAGTACCTCCACTCACTAGGCATCGGCCACCACTTCTACCAGGGCCGGTACACCGACGCGATCGGCGAGGTCCTCAACCTGGACAAGAAGACGATCCTCCACATCCCGAATGTGAACTCGGGTGAGTCCACTAAGGACAAGATCGAGGAGGTTGGGTTCATCATCGACGCGATCGGCCACGTTGAGTCGACCGACCCCGATACCGGGATCATCAGCATCCGCCGGTCCGACAATGGCTCGATCCTGCGCCTGGCTGACCTGGTGGACGACACGGACCAGAAGAAGCGCGCCGACACCTTGCACTACCTCTCAACAGTCGCGTCCAAGGAGTGCGACGCCGCCGACGTGATCGTCGCGCTCGGGATGGCCAAGGAGGGCTTCGACTGGCCGTTCGCAGAGCACGCCCTCACCGTCGGCTACCGAGCATCCTTAACCGAGGTCATCCAGATCATCGGTCGCGTCACCCGCGACTCCCCCGGCAAGGAGCACGCCCAGTTCACGAACCTGATCGCCGAGCCGGACGCCTCCCAGAGCGAGGTGAAGGTGTCGGTGAACAACATGCTGAAGGCGATCACCGCGTCACTGCTGATGGAGCAAGTGCTCGCGCAGAACTTCGAGTTCAAGACTAAGCGCACCGACGAGGACGAGCCGAGCCCGCCGGGCGTCATCAAGATCAAGGGCTTCAAGGAGCCGACGACGGAGCGTGTGAAGCAGATCGTGGAGACCGACCTCAACGATCTCAAGGCGACGATCCTGCAGGACGACACGTTTGCGAAGGCCGCCGCCGGCTCCGTGGACCCGGAGACGACGAACAAGGTTCTGATCCCGAAGATCATCCGCGAGCGGTACCCCGATCTGGACGAGTCGCAGGTCGAGGAGCTGCGTCAGCAGGTGGTCGTGGACTCGGTTATCAAGAACGGCGAGGTCCGCGAGGTCGGCGACAAGCGGTTCATCAAGATGTCCGAGAAGTTCGTCAATATCGACGACATCAATATCAACCTCATCGACTCGGTCAACCCGTTCCAGCGGGCCTTCGAGGTCATCTCGAAGTCGGTCACGCCGTCGGTGCTTCGGATCATCTCCGACGCGATCACCGCGACCCGGGTGGAGATCACCGAAGAGGAGGCTCTCGCGGCATGGCCGAAGATCCAGCAGTGGGCCAAGGTCAACGGCCGCAAGCCGAACGTGCGGTCAGATGAGCCGACCGAGAAGCGCTACGCCGAGGTGCTGCTGTTCCTGCAGCGGAAGAAGCAGGAACGCGACGCAGCGGCGCGGGCGACGCAGATGGCGGACGAGTCGTGACGGCCAACGAAGACATCGAACCGGTCGACGTGGTCTTCCCGGCCAGCATCGAGGCCGTCCTCGACTCCGACGTCGACGGCCTCCTGGACGTCCAGGAGAAGCCGGCGAAGGTTACCGCCAGAGAGCGACTCGAGCGGGCTTTCCTGGAGGTCGTGGAGTTCCGGCGTGCTCACGGCCGGGTCCCGAGCTCGTCGACGCGGGCGATCGCTGAGCGCAAGCTCGGCGCGCGTCTGGACGGCATCCTGGCGAACGACGACAAGATCGCGGCGCTGAAAGAGCTCGACGTGTTCGGTCTGCTGGAGACACCCAATGCACCGGCGTCGATCGACGACCTGATCGGAAGCGACGACTTCAACCTGCTCGGGGACGAGTCGGGCCTGCTGGACGTTTCGGACCTGCCGGTGCGCCGCCAGGTCCACGACAGCGGTGAGGTTGCCCGACGAGAGAAGGCGCCGGACTTCCAGCAGTTCGAGCCGCTCTTCAAGCAGAAGCATGCCGAGCTCCGAGACGGCACGAGCAAGCTCTTGCCGTACCCAGGGATGACCCACATCGTGCCGGGCGCGTTCTTCGTCCTCAACGGCGTCATGCTGTTCATCGCCGAGGTTGGCGAGACGGAGTACAAGAAGACGACCGTGCGAGAGAACAAGCGCGAACGGCTCCGGTGCGTCTTCGAGAACGGCACGGAGTCGTCGATGTATCGCCAATCCCTTGGGATCAGGCTGAGCGATGAGGACGGCCAGATCATCGTCCAGACCGAGATCCCAGAGATCCTCACCGATGATGTGGTCAGCGGCTACATCTACGTGCTGCGGTCCCGCAGCGAAGACCCACAGATCGCTGGCATCGAGGACCTACACAAGATCGGCTTCACCCGCGACTCCGTCGAGAGGCGGATCAAGAGCGCCGAGAAGTCGCCCACGTACCTGATGGCTCCGGTGGACGTGGTGGCGAGCTATCGCACCTACAACGTGAAGGCATCGGCCCTGGAGAATCTGCTCCACCGGATCTTCGCGGACGTTCGCCTGGACGTCACCCAGGCCAACCGCAAGGGTCGCGACTACGACCCGTCGGAGTGGTTCGTCGTCCCGCGGGATGTTATCGACCAGGCGATCAACCTGATCATCTCGGGCGACATCGTCGGCTTCGTCTACGACGCCAACGCGCAGAAGCTCGCACACCGTGACCAATAGCTCCACCCCGGCGAAGTTCCGCGCGCCGGTCAGGTCCGCGCCTCCAGCGCTGCGGCCTCTTCGTCCAGGCGGTACAGCAGGCTGCACACCAGCATGACGCCCTGAACCGGCGTTGCGCCGGTTGTACTGGCGCGTGCTGACCGCGTGCGCCGTGGCGTGGCGGCTGAACGTCGTCGGCACCCTGTCGCCGTTGGCGACGAAGAACTGTTGGTAGGTCTTCCACATCGGCGCGAAGGCGATGAACTCACGGATGGTGAACTCGTTGTAGGCGTCGGTGGTGGCGTTCCTCTTGCTCGGCGTGTACTTGTACCGGTCGTCGCCGAAGTAGCCGGTGACAAGCGTGTCGACGAGAGATCCGGCGAGAGCCTGCGCGGCCTCGGTATGGCCGGCGTCCAGCGCGTTCAGGGCAGCCACCGCGAAGGTGAGGTAGGGAGCGACGGATTCGGACGCGCAGCCCTCGACCGCGGCCCGGCAGTCGGCCGAGATCGCCTTTCCTCGCCGGCCGAGGATCTCCCGGCGCTTGCTCACGCTGTCGGCACGGATCAGCGCCTCCGCGATGTCGGTGCGCGGCACACCGTAGAGCGGGATGCCGTCGGCCATGACGACCGTCTCCACGGCCTCGAACCTCAGATCCTCGATCGCGCGCAGGTTCGGCGGGTGGAAGTTCGCGTGCATCGCCTCGAGCGCCGGCGCGAGGTTCTTGAACAGGGCGGACTGCTGCTCGGCGAAAGTCGCGCCGATCTTCGCCACGATGTCCAGCGACTGCGCGATGCCGCTGAAGTCGATGTTCCGGCTGACCTGCTCGGCGATCCGGCCGAGGTCCGCCTGGGCCAGCGCGATGTTCTTGAGGGCGTCGGTGGCGACGACGCCCGACATCTGCTTCTGCCACGCCGCCTGGGCCTCGAGCATCGGCTTGATCGCGTTGGCGAACATCTCCTGCCGTGCTTGGATCCCAGCCATGGCGGCGAAGTTTCTGAGCACGGACTCAGGGAGTGTGAACGTCGGGAGGTTGACCTTCGGGATCAACGACTGCTGGACTCTCGCCATCGCGCGACGGAGGTTCTCCGTCTGTTCGGGAGCGAGCTCGATGCGCTGCTCGTTTCCATCGTCGCCGACGGGCTGCTCCACGCCATCGTCGGTCACCGCTGCTCCTGTGGCGCGACCTTCACCATCTCCGCGTCGAATGTCTTCTTCCCGCGCGGGTGACGGCGTCGCCACTGCGTGGTCATGCTCGCTGTGCTCCGTTCACGCGGCCGGACGCGCCACCCAGGGCGTCGTGGGGGCCATCATATCGACGGGCAGGGCCTGCGCCGTACGACGACCGGTTCTCCCTGGAACAGTGGCTGGTAGACGAGGCAGGTTGCACGGAACGACGGGACCCCGGCGCAGCATCCCGCTGCGGCAATCAGCCAAGTTTGCCGAATCCCGAACGCTGCAAGCCTGGAATCACGAATCCACTATGAAGAGACTCAAGCAGGGTCCTCATCGGGCTCAAGGAAACTTAGCTCATCGGGCTCAAGTCCATTCTCATACAAGAACCACCACAGCCAATCGCCAAGCGTTTGCCTGTCGTCTTGTTCTCCTTCGAGGTAGCGCATGATCCCCTCGCGCGTTGCCGAGAGGATGGGCGGCTCTGCATAGCCGAGGTACGCGGCAGTAATCAAGAGATCATTACTGTTCTGACGGACCCGAAGGCCCTGCCACACAAGTAGTAGCGGACCGACGACAAGCAGCCACGTCCACCATGGCCCGCGTAGCGCGCAAATGACAACCAATGCGGCGAGTGGCGGAGCTATCGACAACCGGAACTCTGCCTCACCTCGCAACCGATCAATGCTCTGAAACTGCTCGGGACTCTCCTTCGAGAGGCGGAGCAAGGTGGCGGGCAAATCACGGACGACGGCGACCGGGGGAAACATCCGCCGTACTTCCTCAGGAACTTCCCGAAGGGTTTTGCCGATGACCAACTTCAACCGCCCTCGGCCCTCAGGGGAGAGCAGAGCCACCCGCTCTCGGACGCGGGATGTCTTGAGGTAGAGGGCTGCAGCACGACTGCGGGTCTGCGACAGCCGCATGTCGTGCCGTCCCTTCCTGACGACTGCCCGCAGCGGTCGTATTGCAAAGCTGGCCAAGCCCTGTAGCAGACCCACGAGCATGAGCCCCACGATGTAGGCAGCAAATGGCACAACTGCCGCGAGGATGGCAGCGTTGTGGCCGATCAATCCTGAAAGACCCCAGAGGTCCGAGAATGCACTTTGAATCGACTCCCGGTACGGGTAGACGACGGTGAGGGCCGTCAGTATCCATATCGTGCCCGCTGCGAACGGAGCTCTGAGATCACGAAGTCCCGGCAGTACCGAGGCAATGAACGTCACCTTGCCAACACATCCCCGAACATGAGCCATCTTCCATATCCGACCTGACCTGCATCCCGTCGGCACGTTACAGCAAACGTCACCAATCCTTCTCGCCTGATTCCTACCCTGAGCACCGCCTGCCCCGCCTCCGACCGGTGAACTGGCACTACCCCCTGACCGCCTTCCTGGGTCAGCATCGAGCGGTGTTGACACCGGTGATCGTGCTGCAGAACTGCCGCGGCGACTTCACCCAGCTCGAGCTCTACGACCAGGCTCGACCGCGACTGGAGGAAACCGCACCCACGCCCGTCGTGACGTAGGTGAACCCGCGCCGGGCCAAGTCCCAGGTCCCCATCCAGACCGGCGGGAACGCCTGGCAGATCGTCGGAGAAGCGCCGGCATTGCGTACCGAGGGCAAATACTTGATCCAGGCCTGGGGCAAACGCCACGAGTGGTCCGGCCGCGGCACCGACTTCACTCTCGCAGACCTCAAGACTGTCAAACCCGGCCAGACGAGGCGGGCGAGACCTCAGCGGTAGCTTAAGGTCGCCTGATGAGCACCCTCCTGGCCGCCACGATCGTGCTCGGCTTCGCGGCCCAATTTCGGTCGCTCCGAGCTGCGCGAGCTGGACTAACGCTCACCAGCTGAGCGTGGGAACACTCTGGGAACGAAGAAGGATCGCGTCGAGGCGACCGAACTCAAGAACCAGCGATCTGCGGTTGGCTGGTTACGCCTGGCGGGGCCAACGTAGGCGGAACGGCTCGGTTTCCTAAACCGTGCGTCAACTTATCGAAACTAGTCCGGGGACGATGCTCGACGACTCGCCGCAGGACAAACCAGCTGCGCGTTGCGCTGATCCGTGTCACCTCGGGTCGTAGAGTCGCACAATGAACGCCACGGTCTTGGTCGCGCGATGGGCTTCGCATCGACGCTCCTCGGAGCTTGGTTGGCTGCCTACTGGCAGCGTCGGGCGAGCCGCGAGGGCGAGCTTCTTACCGCCAAGCTGCGCGCCTACGGCGACTGTGCCGCGACTCTGTACGAATACGAGCGAGCCACATACAACCGTGTTAAGCACGTTGGAGGCGCTTCCTGAGACACAGCGAGAAGAGCTTCGGCAAGAGGCGTATCGCTGCAACACACGTGCGCGATCAGCTCTAGGACAAGCGGCAATACTCAGCGGCACTGACCATCTGCGGCGGGAGCTTGAGGCGGTGCGCGACGCAGTCGGAGATCTGAACGACGCAGTGGACCACGCCGATCTGAAGCTACGCCACGAAGGTGTCAGCGCAGCGCTTGACCGAACTTTGGGCAGCGCACGCTCAGACCTGATGCATTGAAGAGGCAGTGCGCCGGACTTGTGCCGTGCTACCGGATACCCCGGCCGCCCTAGCCTGCATGGCATCGAGCGGGCGACGCCGACGCGGGCATGCGCGATTCGGACCACCCAGTCGCGCTCGCCTCGCAGATCGTGGGATCAAACGTGGTGCGAAATGGAGTCAAACAGGGTCGGGTAGTGGGGCAAGAACCCCTTCGAAATGAGAGGCGTGCCGCCTAGAGAGGCTGGTTACTAGGCAATCATTGCCCCTTTTAATCCGCGGGTTGTGGGTTCGAGTCCCACGGGGCCTACAAGTTTCCGCAGGTCAGGCGCAGATCGGCGCCTCGGCCGTGAAAGTCGGGTCTGCGCAAACTCTGCCAATACTCACAGTGGCCGATACATGCCCGTCTGAGAGGGATCGGCGGCTCCGCGCAACCAGCTGGCGGCGCGTTCCTGAGCGACGTATCGCATCGCGTCGCACTGGTCTCGTTTCGCCCGATCTCCGGCCCGCCCAGCCGTTGAGCTGCCACGTGCAGTTGGACTGGGGAGGGCCGAGATGAGCAGACCGCACCTTCCGATCGGAACGTGGGGCCACGTCCGAACCCGTGCTGAGAGGAAGGACGCCGAGGGCAAGGTGGTCTCCTGGCGCGCGTCCGCCTACTTCCGTGACCACGACGGACGTACCCGTGAGGTCACCGCGTCCGCCAAGACCAAGGGCGCAGCCGAGCACCGCCTCCTCACGAAGCTCAGAGACCGGGCAAAGCTCACGCAGTACGGCGAGCTGAGCCCGACGGACAAGATCAACAACCTCATCGACCTCTGGATCGAGAAGTTCGAGGAACGCATCGAAGACGGCCGTCGATCACCGACGACGCTGACGACGTACCGCACGGCCATCAACAACTACGTACGCCCTGCGCTCGGCGAACTCCTGATCGGTGAGGCAACCACGCCCCGCATCGACAGAGTGATCGGAACCATCAAGCGCAACGCCGGCCGCCCCACCGCGAAGACCTGCCGTGCGGTCATCTCAGGGATGATGCAACTCGCCGTCCGGTACGGAGCTCTGACCGTCAACCCGGTCCGCGAGGTCGAACCGGTCGAGTCCCGCCCGAAGAACCCGCCCCGTTCGCTCACCAACGAGGAGATCGCCGGCCTACGCCAACTCTTGACCACCGACGAAGCCGCCTCACGCGCCGACCTCCCGGACCTCGTCCTCTTCATGCTCGGCACCGGAGTCCGAATCGGTGAGTCGCTCGCAGTCCTCTGGTCACAGGTCAACCTCGAAGCCAGCGCAGTCGAGATCACTCACACCATGGTTCGCGTCCCAGGCCAAGGCCTGATCCGCAAAGCCCCGAAGTCCAAAGCCGGCGAACGCGCCCTACCCCTCCCAGACTGGGCCGTCACCATGCTCCGCCGACGCCACGCAGCCGGCGTCAGCCTCGACGAACCCATCTTCGCCGACTCCCTCCGAGGCTTCCGAGACCCCTCCAACGTCCGCCGAGCCCTCCGCCGCGCTTTGTCCCCCGTAGCCAGCACCGCCCGCCGCGACCTAGGCAATACCCTCCGATCCGCCCGCCTCCAAGCCGGCCTCACCCGCAAACAGGTCGTCACGAAGCTCGGCTGGCCAAAGACCAGACTCGAACTCATCGAGAACGGCCGCATCAAGCTCGACCGCGAACTCGTAGCCATCCTCGTCAAGACCTACCGCATAAACCTCGACGCATCCCCCACCCTCAGTGCCCAAGTCGACCAAGCAGCCCAGCCCTCACCCTCAGACGCCCTCACCTGGATCCGCTCCCACACCTTCCGCAAAACCACCGCCACCGCCCTAGACCGCCGAGGCCAATCCGCCCGCCAAATAGCCGACCACCTAGGCCAAGCCCAAGTCTCCATAACCCAAGACGTCTACATGGGCCGCCGAATCCACAACCCCTCCGCCGCAACCGCCCTGGATCAAGAGTTCGCAGACCTCGACGTCTGGTGAGAACAGCACCGTGCACTGGTCGCTGGAGATTGGGTCAAGCTCGCGCCGGCCGTCGACCAAGCACGCGCGCCGGAGCCGGGTGCCCTCGTATGCATCGGCCAGGGTCGTGCTGAAGGCGGCCTGGCTGGGGGAGATCATGTATCTCTGACGCTTCGAGTGGCGCTCGTCTGGAATTTAGTGTCGTGGACTGACTCGGAGGGCGGTTTGCCTCCGCTGGACCCGGCCGGAGCTCTGCTGGGTCGACGACGATTGCTCGGGGTCGGGAATCTGTAGCCTCGGCCGGCAATGAATGAGTCGTGCGACAGTTGTGGTCGCGAGTCGTCAAGGGTCGGTCTGCGAACTCTATGCGGAGATTGGGGAGCGTGTGGCCAGGGCCGATTCGGCCATCTGGTCGAGGGCGCGGGCTTCGGCAGTTCGGATCAAGCGGTCGGGCGGTTCCTTGCGGGCACGGACCGGATCGGCTGATGTACGCTGTTCAGCCACTGCCAGACGGGTATTGGGGACTGTAGGTGGCTGGGAGAGTTGCTTCGGTCGCGGCCGGCCAGTCCGACGGTCGCACCTACGCATCAGTCGGGTTCGTCCGAATCGCTCAGCTCATACCGGTCGATCAGGAAGTGCTGACGGTGCCCATCGGGACATCCGCCGGGGCGGCGCTCGAGCTGATGGCGGAGCACGAGTTCGATCAACTTCCGGTCGTGAACCGCCGCGGCCGGGTGATTGGGACCTTTACTCATCGGTCGTTCGCGAACCAGCTGAGATTTCTGCGCAGGCAGGACGACCCGCGGATGGCATTTGTCGACGACCTGGTCGAACCTCTGCGGTTCGTGCCTCTCGCCGACAGTCTCCAAGACACCTTGCGTTGGATCGACAAGGACAACGCAGTTCTTGTTGGCGACGAGCAACTCCTCCTCGCCATCGTGACCGCCGCCGACGTCAGCAGGTTCCTCTGGCAGCGGACGCGGCCGTTCGTTCTGGTCCAGGAGATCGAATTGGCGACGCGGGAGCTGATGCGGTCGGCGTGTTCCGGAGCTCAGCTCGCACAGTGTGTGGTCGCGGCCCTTCCCGACGAAGACGGACATAGGTCGTCGGCTCAACTCGACGAGCTGACGATGAGGGAACTTCACTCCGTGCTCCTGAACAAGACCAGCTACGGTCGGCACTTCCGGGGGACCTTCGGCCAGAGTCGCGAACTCGTCCAGAGCACTCTGGAGCCGGTGAGCGAGATCAGGAACAAGATCGTGCACTTTCGCGGGACGGTCTCGGAGGACGAGGTCAACACCTTGCTACGTGCCTCGGCCTGGCTTCGCCACCGGACAATGATTGCGGAGGAGGCATGACGGGGATGTCCCTCGTGGACCTGCACAACAGCGCATACGCCCAACTGATCGATCCGTCGTGCCCGCGGTACGCAGTGATTCAGACGCCGACCGGGACCGGTATCCGACGTGTGCTCGAGACGCTCATCGGCGAAATCGCGACCTCACGGCGGGTACTTGTGCTGACCGAACGCGGCGTCGTGGCCGAGCAATGGCGCCACCGGCTCGAAGCGGACGGCGGTTTCGCTGTCACCCACCTCGCGACCGCTGAGGTCGCGTTGCGCCTCCTGGAAGCGACGCCGGACAAGCAAGGGGCCGGCGAGATCCTGACGTCGACGACCAGCCGTGCGCTCAGGGGCCCGATCGCCCGAGTGCTTGCGGAGCTCGACTTCGGTCTGATCGTTTACGACGACGCGTCGGTCATGACACTGGGCAGTCTGCAGAGCCTCAACGACCGTGCTCAGCGAGTCGTACTCTTGGCATCACATCACACCGCTCCTCCGGGCTGGCCCATCGTCGTCGACGTCCGCCTCCCAGAGCTCGAGGCCGTTCTCGGCCGGAGGCTCTTCGAGCCGGTCCCGTATACCCTCGGCCAGACCGAGAGGGACCTCGAACGCGACGTCGGTCGGCTCCTCTACGATTACGCCGCAGACTTCCCTCAGACGAGGGAGCGCACGCCGCGAAGGGGCCTCGCGGGGCTGCACGAGGTGCTTCTGGATGTCGCCGCTGAACTCCAAGCCGTCCCAGCGTCGAGTGGTTCGGTCGACTCCACATCGCGGCACCTGCTACGTCGCATCTGGCAGCTGGTAGAGCAGGTCGAAGCCGCATCGGTCATCGACGCCCGACTCTCGGCGCTTGACGAGGCGATCGTGATCGAGCTCTCGCGCGGGCAGCGATGCGTGGTCATGGCGGTCGAGGCGGCAGATGTCAGTTATGTCGTCGCGCACCTGGTCGCAGTCGGGCGCGCACCAGTCGCGTCTCTCACCGAGGCGACTGATCTTACCGAGAGGCAAGGCGCGCTCGAGACGCTCGGGCCGGGAGAACTCGTGATCGGAACGGTGGCAGTTGCCTCAGACCTCGATCGTGTCCACGTGCCTTACACGATCATCCTGTGGTCCCAGGCTGCCCTCGTGCATGTGCTCGATCGGCTTGACGGTGGCGACGACGTACGGATCCTGTCACTGGTTGAGGAAGGCGGCAGACCAGCCGTCAGCGACTGACTTTGGAGCGTGCGAGTGTGTCCAGCGCGTGGTCGAGAATTTCGCGGCGTGTCCACAGCCAGCCGTCGTTCGACCTGGGCAGCGATTCAACTCTCTCAGCAACCGCGAGCTGGAAGTCGCACAGCTGGGCGGTGAAGCCGGTTCCTTTGCACTCAGCGCAACGGATGAGCTCGCCCGCGCAGGCCGATCCGCCCAAACAGGCTTGGCACCACACGAGGTCGTCCAGCGCGTCGAGGGAGATGATTTCGGCGAGGGTCGTCGGTCCGGTGCCGCCGTAACCCCACTCGAACTCGCCTCGTGCTCGGGACTCAAGGTCGCGGAGCAGGCGTCGACTGCCGTCCTGCGTATCGACCCGGACCAGCGTTTCGGGCCCTCGCAGACCGGCATAGGACCAATCGACGAATCGAGGACTGTCAAGTGCATCGCGCACCCGCATGGCGAAGGTACCTTCAGGGCGGGGATACGTCGCCTTTCGACGCGTGCTGGCCAGCCAGCGTGAGGCTGCCGCCATTAATTCATCCAGCTTCCTGCTCAGGCGGGGTGGGTGCGGAGCGCCGTCTTCTTCCAGGCGTGACTCATCTACCTCCTCGAGCGTGATGACGAGTTCTTTGCGCCAGCGTGAGAGCAACTCGTGAAGGTGGCGCGCTGGCGCAGGGTCGCCGTCTTGGCGCAAAGAAGCGATGGCATGAGCCCACAGGCTGCTGATGAGAGCGGCTGCATACGTCGGGTCCTTTGGGCCGTGAATGAGGGCAGTTCTCAGCTCGTCTTTGGCCTCGGCGACGAGCTGATCCGGAAGGGGGCGCGTTCGGATGCTCTGTTCGCCGCCGCGCCTGCGCTGAAAGCCCGAGCTGATCCATCCTGCGGCCCTGAGCCGAGCCTTCCAAGCGGCGCTAGCCAATGGGACGGGGTTGCCGTTCGTTGACCATACGAGCGAGACGACGGCGTCGTCGGCGACATCATTGAATCGATCGTCAGCCTGGCATGCGGCCAGGAGCGGATCTAGCTCGGCGATCAGGCCGGCCAGAAGTCTCGACTCGCGGACGCGGTGCGCAGATGTCTGGTCCGGTTGGTGTCTGGTGAGTTGCAGGATCGCCCGCCGGAAGGAAGCCTCAAGGGCAACAGCGGCCTGGATGTCACCGGATGTCGCAGTGGACGTGATGGTGGCCAACAGTCGCCGCCCGGTCAGCAAGGCCCGCCTGTCGAACCCTGCCTCGAAGGCGGCAACCATAAGCGCACCGAGGACCTCGCCAACCGTCTTGACGGGATCGGTGTCCTCGAGGTCACTCGCGTCACGCCATCCGGTCCGGTCGGGCGGCCTGGAGATTCGCGAGCCGGACTCGAACTGCAGGGAGGCCGCGACGCCCTCGAGTGCTTTCTCCACCGTGTCCGTAGCGGTGTAGCGGCCGTCTTGGTACAGCGTTTTCACGAGGTCGCCGATTCGGCGTACATCGTTCGCCAGTGCACTTGGCCCCTGCCAGCCGCCTGGCCAGCGGCTCGCGTCCGGCCGGGGCGAGGCTAGCATCCCGACCAGATCAGCTGTCGTCGTCTCCAGCAGCTCATGTGGGTCGCCCCGTTTCGACCTTTCTGCTTGGTCATCCGCCTTGTGTGCAGCTGAGACGATGTCGTCGACATCGGTGTCCTGCAGCAGGTCCTTGGCCGCCGCCGAGGTGATCTTCTCGACGACTTCGGCTGGTCGGAGTTGTCGACTCCCTGGTCGCGCAGATTGCATCGACTCATAAGTAGGCAGCAGCTCCGTCAGCCGCGCGATCGTCACCTCGGCAAGGCCATCCAGAGCTTCGTTGCCAACGGCGTGATGCCCACCGGCCCGGGCACGTTGGGCGATACCGGTGAGCGCAGCTCGGATCGCGCTGTGTGCAGTGGCGTTGTGTGTGAGGGTGTTCCCGAGCGTCGTGAGTACGGTCACGGTGTCCAATGTGCCTGACGGGTCCGCGCTGCTGTTGGTCGAGATCTGAGCGATTCGACCGATCGCTGCTGCCGTCGTTGCCTGGTGTTCGTTGCTGTGGGCACGTGACGCCAGGAGGAAGGCTGCGGCGGCAAGTGCTCGCCGGCGCTGGGCAGGACCGAGCGCAGCATGACTTCCGAGCTCGATCACGATGTCAGTGCGATCCACAAGATCGCTTCCATTGGTACGACGAGCTCGGCAGGCCGCTCGTACTGCGCGTCGAATGGCGCGATTGACCAGCCACTCCGGCGCTGCTCGTTCCATGCCGATCCACACCATGACCGCCACCAGGATCAGTGACCAGCCGAAAGCGGCGAACGCCCACCGGCTCCATCGAGCGGACGGAGACATCGCTACCCAGAGCGGAGCCGCAACGCCGATACTCACGGTCGTTAGGAGTCCGACCCTCGCAGGAACGTCGAAGATGCCGCGCATGACTCGCCAGGAGAGTGATGCCCGCAGCTGGATCGCGGCCAGCCCGACAGTCAGCAGCAAGGCAATCAGCCCTGCGACGATGGACGCCAGTCCGATCGTGACCTGCGACTGCCAGCCAAGAGCGTCCGGATCGTCCTGCAGGTGGAGCTGCGGCCACCAGACAACGGCAACTGTCCACGCCGTGCCGATCAGCAGCATTGTCACAAGAAGACGAGCACGGGGCGCGTGGACTCGGCGGAGCATGCACCCGAGTATGGCGGTGGGTGTCCTGGATTGCTTCCGCCGGGTTCCGCGGGGGCCGAAGGCGTAGGTTCTCATGAAGCTGCGAGTGGCCGGCGCTGTTTCGCCGGCGGCGAGAGTGGTCGCGGCTGCCGCTGGGGTACGCCGTCGACCTGGTGCAACTGTCGCCGTTGCGTGGGTGGCTCAGACATCGATCATCGTGGGCGGAGAGTTGCCGTTTGTGTTGAGCCTGACGTGGTGGTGACAACGCTCGACGCCGTAGAGCAGCCAGGTGTCCGGACCCAACCTTGATTTTGTGCCGTGTTACGAGGCGCAGTTGGGTGCAGATCGCACGGTGGTGTCCGCGGCTTTGAAGCCGTTGATGTTCTTGGGTGCATCGCCATTTCGATCGCTGAGCATCTACTAACCGACACTCCAGGCCGTCCAATCTATGGTCAGAATATTTTCCTGGTATGATCAGGTCATGTCACACGGATTCTGATCGGAGACCGACATGGCTGGTGGGGTGATGGTGGCACTGGTCCGCGAGGCGAAAGGATGGACGCAGAAGCAGCTTGCGGATGCAGCTGATGTGTCGCAGGGGCACCTGTCCAAGGTCGAGAACGGCCTTGTCGACCTCACAGGAGATCGGCTCGAGCGGGTCGCCGAAGCGCTGGGCTGCCCCGTTGGTCTACTGATCAGTGAGCCTGTGGGCGGGCTTGGGGTGACGTGCCTCCATCACCGGCGGCGACAGTCGACGATGAACGCCGGTGCGGTCAAGCGTGTCGAGGCGATGGCGCACCTGACCCGGCTGACCGTGGATCGCCTGCTCGCGGGGATAGATGTCGTCGTTGAGCGATCCCTCCCCGCGATCGGGTTCGCTGACGCACTGCAGCCGGCCGCAGCAGCTCAGAGCCTGCGGGCGCACTGGAATCTGTCCGGTGACCCCATCCCGAACCTGATCGAGTTGCTCGAAGGTGCCGGAGTTGTGATCGTCGTACGCGCGATCGGAACCAGCAGTCAGGACGCGGTCAGCATGCGACCGGTCGAAGCGGCCGAGGCTCCCCTGATGATCGTCAACGACGGCTTCTCGGCGGACCGGCAACGCTTCACGGTCGCGCACGAACTGGGGCACCTGCTGTTGCACGAGTATCCGGCAGATTCCCAGGAGCAGGAAGCCAACCAGTTCGCGGCGGAGTTGCTGACGCCTGCGGCTGAGCTGCGCCCCGCGCTCGAGGGGCTGCAGACCCGCGACTTCCGTCGCCTGCTCGAGCTCAAGGTGCGTTGGGGGGTCTCCATCGGCATGCTCGTCCAGCGCGCCAAGGATCTCGGGTGCATCAGCGACCGCCAGTTCAAGGAGTTCCGGATCCGCCTGTCACGGATGGGATGGAACCTCAGCGAGCCGGGCGGAGTGGAGCGTGAGACACCGGTGTTGCTGAGGAGAGCGATCCAGGCCCGGCTCGACGGAACCGGCGAGGGTGTCGAGCAGATCGCTGCGCGGGCGTTGATGACTCCTGCCGCGTTCGTTCGCCACTACTACCCGACTGTCGACGAAAGTCGCACCAAGTTGAAGGTGGTGATCTGACATGGAGAACTCCACGCTGATGACGGCCGCGAGCGCCCGGTCGAGAGTTCGGCTGGACGGCCTAGGTGTGCGGCTGTTCGTGCAGGCAGGTCCGGTCCATCAGCCGTGGGTCCTCCGTCTGGCCGGTGCTGATGATCTCGGTGTTGGCCTCGGCGCCGTGTATTCGCTTCAGGGCCCCACCCGCAGGACGATGAAAGACCTGGTCCGTCGGCATGCAGCATCCGGGCTCCAGCTCGCCGATGTGCTGATCGACGCGGGGCGGTACGCGGGAAAGCGGCGCGTGCCCGCCAGTACTCCGCTGGACGCCGATTGGATCAGAGAACAGCATCGGGCGGGCATTCCCTGGGCTCTCACTGATTCCGGATACATCGCCGAGGGTGATGTCGCGGGAATCCGCGACGTCCTCGGATATGGCGCGCGGCTTGGCCCGCAGGTCATCGTGGTCGTCGCGGTCCACAAGAGCTGGTTGACGCAGCGTGCGGCGGCCTTGCGGGATGCGATCGATGCCGCGGGCGTTCCGATCGCACTGATGGTCGAGGACGACAACGATCCGTTCGCTACGCCGGCGGCGGTGAAAGGGCTGATTCACGTCGTCAGCAGCGAGGTCCCGGTTCTCAGCCTGCGGAATGACATCTCAGCCATCGGCGCAGTCGCCTTCGGGGCAGAAGCGGGTGCTGTTGGGGTGACCACCAGCCTTCGGCACTTCTATCCGAACCGGGAAGGGGGCGGTGGGCCGAGACGAGGCCTTCCGGCTGCGGTCGTGCCGCAGGCTCTGTCTTATCGGCAGCTGGACAGGATCGCTGATGCATATCGTAGCGATCCAGGACAGGCGTACTGGCGCTGCCCGTGCAGCCAGTGCATGGGGTACACGCTGAACTGGCTGGCCGGGGAGAAGGACGCGTTCGTCCACTCGTACTTGAGCCTGAGCATCGTCGCCGCCCATGTGCTGGCCTCCCCGGAGCCCGAGGACCAGATGACGTCCTGGATCGAGACGTGCAAGTTCGCGCAGAGCGTGAACTTGGAGATCGAAGGTGAGACCGGTGTGCCGTGGGAGCCGCCCCGCTTCCAGGCTGCCTGGGTTAAGGCATGGACGACCATCAAGTCCAATCAACAGCGCCGGCCCTGATCGCGAGATCGAACAGTTGCTCCTCCCATCGCAACAGCCAAGGATCTCGCTCGGTCGACGCTCCTGGTTTAGCTCCCGCGTGCCCATTGACTAGGACCTCTCCAGCGGCGCCGTCGCTGGAGACGACCGTGTACCCGTAGTAGTCACACCTGGCCGCTGACAGGCTCGATAGCCTGGTCCAGCTCGGAACCGCCGCGATCACTCGCGACCACCCGGCCAATCGTCCCAGCGTGGAACCGACGGACGCTATTCGGTCCATCGTGATGAAGGCACGCATGGTGACGGCTGGTCGTACTTGTTGTACGACAGAAGCGCCACGGGCCAGATCCCGGAGCAACCGGACATCGAGAACCGGTGGCTGCTCTCTCTCCCGACGAGATGCGACGGCGTCGTGGTGGAGCGTGACGACAGGGAAGACCAAGGATCCGTCGTAACGGATCGCGGGCAAGACATGTCCAGCTTGCTGGGTGAGGTCAAGGACAACGGTGGCAACGCTCTCGAGGTCCAGGCCTCGCCAGTAACGGGACAAGCTCTTCGTCGGGCTCGCTTGTAGGAGCGCGTCGGCGAGCTTGGTCGTCATAGCTGCTCCCCGAGAAATGTGTCGATGCCATCAAGACGAGAGAGGTCTGTGCGCATCAGTGCGCCGAGCCCTTCCGCCGGCACGATCCACACCATGCCCGTCGGCCTGGTCGGCTGGATGAAGTACACGTTCGCCAGCGCCTCGACGTCGACTTTAGCGAGCACAGCTTGGGGAATCGACACCTGGCCCACCTCGGTGACCTGGCGTGCGTGACGAAGTACACCGCGCTGTCGGTTGGCCGATTCGAGCCGCATCGCTCGGACGCCGATGAGTCGACGCCGTCGATCGATCACACCAACTTCAACGGTCACACCGGGGTGACAGCCGGCCGCATCCCGGATCGTTCGTGGCAGCGTTACCCGCCGGAACCGAGTGATCGTCCTCGGGCCTATCGGCGCCAGGTTCGCGGCTCGCATAGTGCTAAATCTAGCATTCTCGTTGCACAGAACAATGATCTGTCTCCACCGCGGCTGCTCGCCGACTGGTCTGGCGGTTACCTTCGCAGTCTCTCCAGGCGACGATCGACGGCTTGCCGGGTGCGGTCGTGTGATGACGGTAGGAGACCGGTGTAGAGACGAAGGGTGAAGCTTGGGTCGTGGTGGCCGAGGAATTCGGAGAGTTCCTTGATGTTCACCCCCATCCTGGAGAGTGACGCTGGTGTAGTAGTGGCGCAGGGCGTGCATTCCGGGTGCCAATGCGAGCGCTCGGCATGTTGCTCGCGCTGTACGCTTCTGATCACCACATGGCGATCCGAGATGTCTGTCGAAGGCTCGCCGCATGCAGGAGAGGCATGCTCGTGCGGCTTTTACCTGCGCCTTGAGCCAGTCATGGTGATGTCAGTCTGGTAGCGGTGAGACGGACTGGGTTGGCGCATCCTCGATGCTAGCCTCGTTTGTCAATTGTTCGGGAGGCTGCGCTGACAAGTCGGCCAGCACCTTGTTGATTCGGGAGCGCTGACGGTATCGCTCGCTGGCGTCGGCTGGTGGCGCGTCTCCGAGGATCGAGTCGCCCTGGATCTGGTAGCACTCCCTGTAGGCGGCTATGTCGCGGGAGAGCTCGCGGAGTTTGTGGTCCGGTGTCGTGCTTGCTGTGCGACGCAATTCGCCATACCAGGCGGGTGGATTGGCGAGTAGGTCGTCGCTGAGCATGTTGGCGCGTTCGATGATTTGGGATTCGAGTTCGCGCAGTGGAGCGACGAGTGTGGGGTCGCTGATCTGGGTAGCTGGGGTGATGAGGCCGACGATCTGTACGGGGTGGTGACCTGCCGTGTGTAGTGATCGGGCGGTCAGGCGGTGGACTCTGTGATGGAGGACGGCGGCGACGTCGTTGGCGGATGTGAGCGGTGATTGGTTGGCGGCGCGGTGGAGTAGGTCGGTGGGGTTGAGGCCGGCGACTTCTGCGCGGCGGAGTTCGGCGATGAGGGGACCGTAGGCCGGGGAGGCTTGGAGTGCTGCTTGGTCGGCTGGGTCGAGGCCGGAGATGCTGATGGCGGGTTGGTAGCGCTTCTTGGCGTCGAGTTGGCAGAGGTGTTCGTGGATGGGTACGAGGCGGTCGAGACGCGTTGCGTTGTCGAGTTCTTGGCGCATGACTTCGTGGGCGGATTGTTCGACGCCTGGGTCGTTGAGGACTGCTTCGAGGACGTCTTGCATGGTCTGTTCGGGGTGGGGTTCGTGCAGATCCGAGCTCGTCTGGTGGGTGGCGACGTAGGCGTTGTTGGTGTGGCGGCCGCGGGTCATTCCGACGTACAGCAGGGCTCGGGTGAGGTGGTCGGTGACGATGAGGTGGGCGGTGCCGACGGTGGCGCCTTGGGCTCGGTGGGCTGTGGTGGTGTAGGCGAGTTCGACGGATTCCTGGACGTAGCTGCTGGGCAGGGTGACGGTGTCGCCGGTGGCGTTTTGGACGGTGAGTGAGCCGTCGTGCCAACGGTGGATGACGGTCCAGTGGTCGCCGTTCTTGACGTGGTTGTTGGTTCCGTGGCGGAGGCGGCGGTTGTTGAGGCGGGTGACGATGTGGTCGCCGAGGCCGACGTGGTTGCCGTTGTGGAGTTCGATGCCGTCGGGTTCGACTTCGCCGGTGGTGATGCGGTCGAGGCGGGCGCGGGCGTTGAGGCGGGTGACGGTGGTGTTGTCGGCGGCGATGAGCAGGCTGGTTCGGCCGGTTCGGGTGTCGGCGAGCCAGGCCTTGTAGGCGGCGTCTTCCATCTCTTCTGACGAGCCGGCGGTGAGTCGGTTGTGGTCGTCGTACATGTCGATGGCGGCGATGTCACCTCGCCGGAGCGCGAGGCTTGCGTCGCGTTCCCAGGGGTTGGTGAAGCGCCAGACGTCGGTGAGTTCGGCGGCTTGGGTGTCTTTGGCGATGAGGCGGAAGGCGCCGCCGGTGTCGGCGGCGGAGAGTTGGGCGTCGTCGCCGACTAGGAGGAGTTTGGCGCCGGCGGTGTTGGCGGCGCGGGCGAGAGTGGCCAGTTCCATGGTGCTTGCCATGGAGGCTTCGTCGATGATGACGAGTTGGTTCTTGTGGAAGCTCCATCGATCGTGGTCGGCTCTCAGGGCTGCGAGCTGCCCGATCAATCGCTGATCGCGAAGACGGCGATGAGTTCGGTGGGCGAGGCTGGCGGCGTGTTCGGTCTGCAGGATCTGGTCACGGCGTTGTTCGGCTCCGAGCCCGGCGGATTCGTAGATCCATTTCGCGATGTTCTCAGCAGGGGTGTCGATGGCGTCGGCCAGGACTGTCGAGGCGGCTGACGATGGTGCGAGAGCGATGACAGATCCGTCGCCGTACTCGGCTTCCCAACTGGCGGCGAGGGCGGACAAGAGGCTGGTTTTGCCGGTGCCGGCTGGGCCGATCAGGGCTTCGAGCTTCTGGCCGCTGGTGGCGATCCTGCGGAGTGCGGCGGCCTTGTCGGGGCTGAGACCGGCCGTGTGGATAGTGGCGAGGGCGATGGTGGGTCCGTTGGTGTCGCGAGCCTGGTCGAGCAGGATCGCTTCGGCACCGAGTATGACGGGTGAGGTGTAGATCTGGCCGTTGTGGATGGTGAACACACTCTCGCCGCTGGCGCGGGTGACGGGAATGGTCACCAGGTCGGGTGCGGTGAGGCTGATCGAGTGCTGCTCGGCGCGTTCGACGATCGCCTGCAGCGCGGTGAACCGGTCGTTCGTGGAGACGAAACGGAGCAGCCGGGTTTGGCGTGCGGCCTCGGCGAGGAGGTTCCAGCGCGTCCATGTCGCGCGCTTGGTTTGCAGTGTCAGGACGGCCGCGGCGCCGTACGCCTCGATCGTTTCCGGGCTCAGGTCTGCCGCTGCCAACGGACGCTCGCCGGCTGCGTTGGGAGACCGTTGGATGGCGGCGACGGCGTCATGCCCGATCGCTTGGTCGGCGCGTTTGCGCCACTGCGCCATCAGCACCGCAAGGGGGTGAGCGAGGTGCTTGGATGGGCGGTTCACGAGGGTCGCTTGCTGCCGGAGCGCGTACATTTCGCGGGGGCCGGGCGGGCGGATCTGGTCGATGCGATCGTCGAGAAGGGCGCCGAGGTTGGCCTCGATCTGTGCGGTTCTGGCCGAGAACTCGCGGATCAGTTCGTCGGGAACTGCGTCGATTTCGAACGCCGGATTCCGCCGGGAACCGCGTTCCCGCAGCTCCCAATTCACGCCCAGACGCCTGGTTAGGTGGTCGGCCAGGAGCACGTTGTGGATCTCCGACATCGCCACCGCGGCCCGGTACAGCACCCGCCCATCTAGGGTCCGCCAAGCACCGTCCGGGCCCTGTACGCGGTTCGCTACAACCATGTGGGTGTGCAGTTGGGGATCGCCGCTGCGGCTGTCCCAGTGATCGAACGCCGCCGCGATCAACCCGCGGGTATCCAGCTGCGCGATACCGCCATCGCCGCTCCTGGTGAACGCCGCGTGCTGCTCGATCAGCGACAACACACCGGCGACGGCTTCGTGATGGGCAGCAACGATCTGTTCCTGCGTTCCAACGTCGGCTGTTGCCCACAGCGCCGAGACCGACTTGACCGGAGAGAACGTGAGGTCGAACCCAGCGACCGCCTGCCGCGACTTCTTGCGCATCTCTTCCTGCCGGATCCGCCCGACCGCAGGTTCGCGTTCGGCGTTCGGTAGGGCCGGGTCGAGGTCGCGGATCCGGTCCCGGATGCGCTCCTCCGGACGCTTGAAAACGCGGTACGGCTCGCCGAGTGTCCGGCCGGTGAGCGGATCTTCCGCGCGCCCGAACAGCGCGGCCATCTGCGCCTCGGTCACCTCGCTCCCCGGGACCAACTCGCCATCGCCGAGGCCGCTAAGGCCGTGGCCCATCCAACGGCCAGGCGGGTATCCCGACGCGGTGTAGTACGCCGTCAACGGCGTCGCCATCCGCCGATCGACATCCCCAGCAGCGACATGCCGAAGCAGATACAGGTAACCCTCCCCGGCATTCATCCGGTGGATACTCAGCACGGTCGCCCACCCGGAACGTGGCAGTTGCGCACACTCGCCAGATCGCTCATACAAGCTCAACGGCCGAGCGCTCACAGGTCTGATCGCGACGGCTCCCGTGGGATCGCTCCGAGCATGCAAGAGGTGTGCTCGGATCGGGGCCGCCGTTTGCTCGGATCCGAGCACGCCGTTTTACGGCCAGCGGCGCTCGTCGACCCCGGGCGGTGTTGCTGCGTTTGGAGTCAGCGCCTCAGGAATTGAGGAGCGTCAGCGGTCGCGCCAGGCGAGTGGTGAGGTTTGAAGAGCTGCTTCGGCGAGGCGTCGACCGAAATCGGTCTGGATTCGGGCGCGGGACGACTCGATCCAGCCAGAGACTCGCTTGTAGCCGGCTTCGCCGTACTCGACGGCCTGCATGAGGCACTCGAGACGGTCCGCGTCTTTGGCGCAGCGAGCCTCGATCGTCTCGGCGGCCTCGTACTCGGTCACGGCTTCCCGGATGCTCTTAGCGGCCGCCTCTGGAAGTACGGCGACCTGATCCTCGGTGATGCGTTCATTGCTCGCGACATCCATGTACGGCTTGGCGCTGTGCGGGATGTCGCCGATGCGGGTCTCCTGCGAGTCGTGCCACATCCCCAGGTACGCCGCCCGCGCCGGATCGCCGCCCTCCTCGCTGGCGATCAGCGCGGCGAGTTGTGCAACGCGCAGGCTGTGCTCTGCGACGGACTCGGGGTCGCGGACTCCGACGTGCCACCATCCGGCCCGACGGAGCCGCTTGAGTACGCCCATCTCGTAGGCGAAGGCGACGACTCCTGTTGCGTCCCGGTCGGTAGCGTCATCGGTCACGATTACTCCGTTTCGATCATCGGTTGGCCAACTGCACAGCGCACCGCAGATTGTTCAACTCTACGGTGCTGCCAACAGCGGGGTTGTCGTCCAGCGCTGCTTCGACTCGCCGGCCGGTTCGTTCCCGCAGTTCTCGGTCGTACTCCAAGAGCTCCGGACGTGCGAGCACAAGCTGCCAGAGGCTGTGGATGTTCAGCGGAGCATTCACCTGATCCGTCAGATGTTCGAGCAGGTGGTCTGCTAGCCGCACTCCTGACCAGCTCCGACTCGACGGTGCGGTGATCAGGTAGGAGTCATCAGCATGCGGCTCGTTGATCTCTCCAAGCCAGTAGGCCCAGTAGGTGAGGTTCGCGGCTGCATGTCGTTCGTCGCTCAGCGTGTTGTCGATGAAGTAACGCAGCGGATCCGCGTCGCCGTGTCTGGCTAGCGCGACTGCCGCTGAACGTGCGGCGATCCCGCTGGTGAGGTTTACCGCCACGCTGCCAGTGAATGCGCGTTTGTGTTGCGTTGTGAGCCAGTCGGCGGACTCTCTGCGCTTGTCGAATCCAACTAGGTAGGTCGCCTGCCGTCGCAGGACGGGCATGTCCTCGGGAGATGCCCTCTCCGCCACGTTCAGTAGCTGATCGAAGAAGCTGTGCTGTGCGGCAGCGGTGAGGACTGGATGCGATGCGACCGGTCCACGGCCGGGCTTGGCCGGCAAGTCGCGGAGTTGCGGAGGCGTGATTCCAGTGAAGGGCCAGGTCACGAGGTTTACCAGTCGCCGCCGGTGCACGGTCGAGGCCAGCGGATGCTGCCGGATGTCGGCGTTGCCGAGTTCGCCGTTTACGATCTGCCCGAGCAGTTCGTCCGCTTCGACGGCATCGTGCAACGAGACCACGCCCGTGGCGGGTGCTCCAAGCGCTGCCAGACGTGTCTGCAGCCGCCGGAAGTCAGAGACTCGCAGCGAGGTCAAGGACCGGCGACCGGTCTCCCAACCCTGAACGGTGCTGACGTCGACCCCAAGGCATTCCGCGAGCGACGTCTGAGTCATGCGGATCGAGCCGCGGAGCATCTTGAGGACATAGCCCGAAATCACACCGTGGTAATCCCCGGACATCGAGAAACCCGGCATATCGGTCGGTGTTTCAGGACCACGCACCGGCGAGCCTTCCCTCAAGCCGCGCTGCATCACGCGAACCACCCGTACTCACAGTGAGTTCAGGATAGGTCAGCGCCGCGTCATCGTTGTCGACATGCCGATGGATCTGGATCTGCGGATGGTGACTGCGGACATGCGATCAAGAGTTCCCAGGGTGTTCCTGCTCGTGCGACACGTTGATGTGTCCGGCGTGACCGGCACAGGCATCGTCGCGGAGGGAACTGAGTGGACAGACGGATCTGTCTCTCTCCGATGGCGCAGCGAGCATGCCTCGACGACGTTCTACGAGGCGGGGGTGCGCGCGGTGCTTGCCGTGCACGGCCACCGTGGTGCAAGCGAGGTCGTCTATCTGTCTCCGTCTGACGGGTTAGTGCCGGTCGGCTCGTCGTTTGACCTTGTTCCCGCAAGCCAGCGGGCGGCGTACCGGACCCTGCACCTGCGCCTGCCCGCTGTTCCGACAGGCCCCAGGAAGGCTCGCGTGACGCCGACGAGCCTGCGTGCGAGGAGGTGAGTGACGAATGAGCGCTAGCCCGCGGCCGCATCCGTCCGATCGCCGCGTGTGCGTCTGGTTCGGTACGCACCTCATCGCGGAGTTCGTTGGTGACCCGGACGCTGCGGTCGCTTACGAGTCGGGCATGCGCGGGCGATTCATCAGTCTTCGGATCTCCAACGAGCTCGCAATGCCGCACGAAGTTGCCTCGGATAACAACCAATCTGAGGACGGTCAATGATCTGGCGGAACCGGCAACGGTCCTCCTCAGCCGTCAACTCGCGGAGCGATCGCTGTGAGTTGCTGGTGCCGCCTCCTCACGGTCCCTGCTCGCATCTTCCTTTCCCTGTGGAGGATCGGCCAGGAGCTGCTCAGATGCTGGCTGGCACGGGACGCGAAAGCGAGTCCGTTCCGTGTCAGCCGCTCAAGAGCCGAGGCACGGACCGGTGCCTCGGTTCCGGTGGGCTGGGTGGTTTGGGGCGTGCGCGCCCGGGCGAGCAGCCACTCAGCCACCGCCGTTCAAGACCAGCGGGCGGGCGCACAGCCTGCAGAGCGAACGCCCGCCCGCTGTTCCACCTCGATGATAGGAGCGCAGTGGATACGCCTGTAATCCCGTTGGATCCGCCGACCGTCGATCCAGCGATCGAAACCCACTACTCGAGCCGCTGGGACGAAGCGGCCCGACTGAGCTCGACCGTAAAGGGCCGTTTGGAACAGGCCCGGCTCTACGACTTCCTTGGCCAGTGGTTCCCGCCGCCTCCGGCTCGTGTGGCCGACATCGGCGGCGGTCCTGCTGTGCACGCGGGCTGGCTCCGCGATCAAGGGCACGACGTCGTACTACTCGACCCAGTTCAGCGTCACGTCGACCAAGCCAACGCAGCAGGTATCACCGCCGAACTTGGAGACGGACGTCGGCTCCCATGGTCGAACCAATCGTTCGACGCCGTGCTCATGGCGGGACCGCTCTACCACTTGCCGGAGGCAAGCGACCGTCGCCTGGCGCTTCGCGAGGCCTTGCGGGTGTTGCGCCCTGGTGGCGTGCTGGCTGCGGTAGCGATCAACCGAGCAGCGAACCTGATTGGCTCGACGCTGGCCAACACGCTCCTGACGCGTCACGGCATCGTGCGCGACATCCTGGAGACCGGCCACAGTGCCGACAACGAGCGGATGGCGCACTGCTACTACCACCGCGAGACCGAGCTACGCAGCGAACTCGTGAGTGCTGGTTTGCGGCCGGTCAACATCTTCGGTCTCACTGGTCCCGGTGGCTGGCTGACGGTCATGATCGATGCCCATTTCAAGCACCAGCCCTACACGGACAAGCTGGCCGAGCACGACCCGCTCGACACGGCGCTGGAGTGCTCTCGTCTGGCAGACCGGATGCCCGAGCTGGTGGCAGCTAGTTCGCTGTTCCTGGCCGTGGCCCAGAAGGGCTGAGCCATTGTGTCCTGCTGCGCGGTCGGCGAGATCTCAGCCGAGCTGGCCGTGCAGCTCGACGTACTCCTCTTCGGCACGCAGCACCTTCGACAACACCGCATCGGCGCTCGGCAATGGATGGAGCGGGAAGTTCGACCCGTCCCACCTCAGCCGGCCGTCTACGGTCGTCGAAGGCGGGATGACCACGGGTGTCCCCGGCTCGACGTACTGAACGCCACTAGCCAGCGGGCCAAGGTCGGTTTCGGGCTGGAACGTGCAGGTGATCCAGTCGCCGCTCGGCAGCTTCATCGTCGGCGGCCAGATCCCAGGTCGATCCTGCTCATACAGCCGCTTGCCGTAAGCGCCGGCGATCCGGGGCAGGCGCCAGATCGCCACGGTCGGGCACGACGTCACAGCCAGGTTCGGCGGCTCGGCGACGTCCCAGACGACGCGGGCTGCATCGACATCGGTGATCCAGCCGCCGTCCGGCGTACCCGCGATAGTTGCCGCCTGCACCGGAATACCACGCTCCACGCATGCGAGAGCCGTGTCCAACAAGGCGTTCCTGCGTCGAATCATGTGCCTGATCGTCCTCCCGTATCGGGACCATCATTGCCGCGCCACTGCGCGGCTTGTCAATCGGACCAGCAGATCGCTGACTGTCTAACCAAGTGAGGAGCCGTACATGTCCCAAGTCGAACAGATGAGGATGCAGCTGCACGGTTTGGCTGACCAGTCGAGGCAAGGCGCAGCCAGTTTGGCTGGATTCAAGCAGCGCTTCGAACAATCCAGCCAGCAGGTAGAGGCCCTCATCCGCGGCACAGCAACCCGTGCGGACCAGGACATCGCGACGATGTTGGACGCCGCCGCAAAATCGGTCGACCAAGCCGTCCAGTCACTGCAAATCGCAGAAGCCGGATGTCGCAGCTACGCCGACCAGATTTAGCTGGCCGAGGCAGCGCATGCCTTCCGAGCTCCAGCGGGTCGCCGAATATCTGCTCGCGTGCCTGAATGAGGCCCCGCGGGCGGCCGGCTACCTGCATGACCGAGCCAGAAAGTGCCGCGAAGCCGCGGCCTGGATCGGGAGCACCAGTAACAACCCAAGTGCCCGAATGGCCGCTATGCAGCTTGATGATGCGGCAAGGCGCTGCGAAGAGGCAGCCCATTACTTGTCTGAGGCGGAGGCTCGAGCGAAGCAGTGGGTCGAGCAGATGATCAGCGGCATTCGAACCGCCGAGCCAAGCGGCGGCTCGAGGGATGAACGGTCGCAAGGGCCTGGCGGCAGCACGCATCCTATGGCCTACCGGCGTGCGGACCATGACAACGAACCGGACGGCAACAAGCCCGACAAACCCGCGCGGGCTGGCGATGAGGCGAGTTCGGAGGAAGATGAACCGCCTTCGCGGGGCACCGCCGACGATCGGCCGCAGGACACTGGCGACAGTGATGAAATTGGAGATCAGCCGGCGCCCGCTCCGTTCATCGAACAGATCTTCCGGCGACTACCCGAGCGGCCGGGAGACGTCGGGCCGACATCCGGAATTCTGACCAGGCCGGACGGTGGAGGCCTGATTCATGTGCGCAGCGGGACGCGGGGACCCGGAGGTACGGCGCCAGGTCTCGGCGGCCGAACCGCCAGCCTTGACGCTGCGCGAGAACACGCGGAGGGCCACGCAGCGGCACTCATGCGCCGCGCGGGAATGCCTCGAGAAATGACCCTGTACGTGAACAAGCGTCCCTGCGGTGGGCGGTACGGCTGCGACAACACGTTGCCGTGGCAGTTGCCACCCGGTGCCAAGCTGACGGTCTATTGGCCAGGCGGCTATAAGGTCTACATCGGTAATGGGAGAGGACTCGCATGAACGACTTCTTGACGGCCTACTACGACGATGACGCGGGACAGCAGCGCATCGGCAGCCAGGCCGAGCTCGACGAGTTGCTTGACCGAGTCGCCAGTCTGCCCCGGCCGGCCTGGGTCGAATTGGTCAGTGCGGACGAGCTCGCCACTATGAACATTGGACTAGGGGCGGCCTTCAGTTCCTTGACGCTCTACGACGACGTCGAAGGCTCCGCCAAGTACCGCTCAGCCGGCACCCTCGACGAGCCGCAGGACGCCACCTTCGACTATGGCGGCGTGCCGACGACCATGGGTAAAGGCAGCGCGATCACCGTGAAGGAGGCTCGTGCGGCGGCATCTGAGTTCTTCACCAGTGGTAGACGTCCTGAGCTGGTGGCTTGGGAGTTGGCAGTCGACTAAGCGCGCACATGGCGAAGATGGATCATGCGTGTCGTTGGCGTGGCCGGTCGAGGCTTCGTCCCGTCCAACTACCGCCGCTCGTTGGCAGCGATACGCTGATTGCTCGGTTTGTGGGGTTATGTCTGCCTTCTGGCCCAGCCATTGATGCTGACCCGAGGACGTCAGCGCCTTGCTCCGGGGGAGAAGCATGATCTTGACCCCCCACGCGGCGAACGAGACGCTCGAGCTCGTCCCGAAACTCAAGCCGCTGTATGCGAATGCGTACTCCGAACCTCCGTACGAGATGTCGGATGAGGACATCGAGCAGTTCGAGATCCGGATCACGAAGCACGCCGGCCTGGAAGGATTCGTCCTGGTGACTGGAGAGCTCGATGGGCGACTTGTAGGGTTCTCGTACGGATTCACCTTTCTGCCTGGACGATGGTGGACCGGTGTCAAGACTGACCCGCCTCCGGCCGACGTTGCTTCAGGCCCCCTTTTCGCGGTCATCGAGCTTGGCGTACACACGGACTTCCGTGGCCGCGGCTTCTCCCGCGAGCTCGTCGACGCCCTCCTCGCCAGCAGACCAGAGCCCTTCGCAAGTCTCATCTCCCGCCCAGGTGCACAGGCTCACGCGATGTATCAACGCTGGGCTTGGAAGAAGGTCGGCACCACGCAGACGTACGCACACTGGCCCGTTGAGGACATCGACGTCCTCCCGTTGCACGACAGCTAGTCCGCCTGACCCTCGAATAAGGCCTCGATCATGAGCAACCGTCCGTTCGGCATGTCAGACCTAGAGCCGGCCACCGTCGACCAGAAGGCGACGGACAGGACCGTCTCGGCACGCCTGTCCGTCGAGCGCTCACGGCTGTAGGAATCTCACCCGTCCAAAGGAGCAACGCTGTTGTCGAACGAAGAGGGCCGCATCTTCCGTGACGCATGGATCGCTGGCGTGACGAAGCACTACCCCGGCGAACCAAAGCCCGGGTACGTCGCACCGTGGGAAGAGACCCCCGATTGGGAGCGGGAGAGCGCTGCAGCCGTGTACGAGCAGGTGCGGGCGTTCGTCGATGTCTCTGAAGGGAGCACGAGCAAGCTCAGCCGAGAGCAGAAGGGCCGGTTTGTGGCGTTGTGCTGGATCGCGCAGATCTACCGTCACATCCCCGACCCCAAACCCAGCTACGTCGCCGACTGGGCCGACCTGCCAGGCTGGCAGCGAGAGACTGACGCAGACATCTTTGAACGGATCGAAGGCGTCAACTGACACCCGCTGGCATCTGTGCAGGCCGTGCTGCCAAACGAACGGGCGAGTACTGCCCGTGTGTGCCCCCGCGACGGATACTGTTCGTGATGGTTCTGCTACTTCGGGATCGCGTTGGCGTGGATAGGAGATGGCTGTGTCCGAGCTGGGAGGTCGTCGTGGCGGCGATGACCCGAGCAAAGGCAACACGCCAGGGGATCAGGCTGGCGAAACCGGGCGTCGTGAGAACGAGACGTCTTGGCAGTCCGACGGCGGCGTGCGTGATCAGCCGGCAAGCCGTAGAGATGCTCCGACGCAGGATCGCCACGACGCTACACATCATGAGACGCCGCGTCCGTCTACTGCTCGCGAGAAGTCCGAGCAGCCCCTCGATGACGTCTACTGGCCGGGCAACGCGCGCGGGGCATCGGCTGAGCAACGTGATGACTCAACCGCCCCGAACTCCTCCACTATCGTGGCCCGGGCGTCGGACAGCAGACAAGAGGACTCGCGGGCGTCCGCTGACCCTCGGCTGAGGGGAAGTGCAGGCATCCGAGGCAGACTCAATCGACGAAGACGAGACCGCGGGCCGTCGATCCTCACAGCACCTGACTGCTCGCGAAAAGCTCGAGCAACGTCTCGATGAGATGTACTGGCCGGGGTACTCCAAGTGGTCGTCAGCCGAGCGGAGCGATGACGAGTCGGCCGATCGACGACCGGTCGATCCTCTCTCGGCCCCGGCGACGACGCCGGTCGATGATCGGCCCGAGCCGGAGGACCCGTTCGCCTCCTACTCACCAGAGCTTCGGGCCCACATGCTTCACGACGACACCTCGGCCCGTCTCCAGAACCTCAGCCCGCCAGACGCGCAGGCGGAGTCGACGTCCCAACGGGGAGATTCTCCGACGGACGTTGAGTTGGGCGATCGCGACACGCAGATGTCCGAGGCTGACCAGCGCGGTGCGTTTTGCGGCGGCGAGCTGGGACAACCAGGAGGCCGAGGAACGGCACGCCAGATCGCGAGGACTGCTTACGCAGGAGTACTTGCGGCGGATGGCGATCTGGGGCGAGGCGCTTGATGTGCCGAGGCGATGGCCGTTCTTCGAGTTGGCGGTGGTGTTCGATCCATCGGTCGAGACTGACGCAGGCTGGCTCCGGCGCCTCGAGGCCAAGGTTGGGCGCGAGCTCGGGACCCGGACGGAACAGGTGCTCACCGACATGTTCCGGTGGGCTTCTTTGGGCGATCGCCCGAAGGAACGGTTTCCTGATTTCGACCATCCGTACGAGCCGATGGTGCAGGTGTTCGAGCGCGGCGGCGAGATCTATCCAGGCCACGGATCGATCGAGCTCCTCGCAGCCTCGGTTCCGTATCTCGGCATCACCGAACGGCTCGCTCAGCCGCCGTTCCCGATCGATGCCGCTAGCTTGGACGAGGTGGACGAGATGGAACGGATCAGGGCCGAGGAGTCACGCGCACGCCGAGCGGCCGAACGTGCGGAGCAAGAGCCCACATAGCAAGCCGGCGAGGCCGAGCAACCGTCAGCTGACTCGTGATCGACATGCGACATGGCTGGCGCGGAGTGGCTGGATGACTGAGCTGCGGAATGCCCTGGATCGTCAACGACTGCGCTTCCCACGGTGGGTATGGGTGACCGATCGCCAGAACGGCGTCCAGCCAGCAGCCCTGAACCCGGGCGAGGTCGGCCAAGCGCATGCCGCAGAGGGCCATGGCTCTCCGCGGCCGTCTCGATGATATGCGTTTCGTGATCGGACAGAGGATCGAGGGGGCTATACCTCAAGCTGAGTAGCGTGGTGCCATGGCCTCCATCTGCTCGATGACCAGCTTAATGGCGCCGGGCTGCTTGTCCGGCGGGTACTTGTACTTGACCAGCAGCCGTTTGATGGAGGATCGGAGTTTGGCGCGTACGTCGTCGCGCACGGTCCAGTCGGTTTTGATGTCGCGGCGCATGACCTCGACCAGTTCACGGGCGATCTGGGCGAGGACGTCCTCGCCCTGGACTTCGACGGCCGACTCGTTGGTGCTGACGGCGTCGTAGAACGCCAGCTCGTCCTCGGACAGCGGCGGGCTGAAGTGCTTGCCCCGATTGGCTTCGGCGGCGACTTCCTTGGCCATCTCGATCAGTTCGGCGATGACCTCGGCTGATGTGAGTTGCTGGTTGGTGTACTTGTTCATGAGCTCGCGGATGCGTTCGGAGAACGCACGCTGGCGGACGAGGTTGTTGCGGGTAACCTTGCTGGATTCCTCGGTCAGCAGGTCTCGCAGGGCCTCGATCGCGAGGTGGGCGTTCTCGGCCTGCTGCGCCTTGACCTGGAAGTCGGGTCCGAGGTCGGACAGCGACGGCTTGGACAGGCCGGCGGCTTCGTAGATGTCGACGATCTCGCCGGTCGCGGTCGAGGATGCGACCAGGTTCGACAGCAGCCGCTGAACCTCCTCGGGTACGGGCCGGCCGGAGGCCTGCCGCTCCTGAGCGTCGAACTTCGCCATCCAGACGCGGACTTCCTCGTAGAACTTCGCCTCAGTCCGCACGTCCGTCAGGTTGTCTCCACCGCACGCCAGCGCCCAGGCGCGGGCGAGCTGGTTCGCGAGCTTCCGAAAGCGCTGGTTGAGAGTCTCCTCGCCTTCTACCGGTTGATTGCCCGGAGTGGCCGGCGAACGAAGGTAGTTCGTGAGCCCGAGAGTCGTCTTGATCCAGCTCGTGGTGTTCGGCTGGATCTTGCTGCGCCAGTCGTACCCTGCGCACAGCTGGTCCAGAGTGGCAATCAGTGTGCGGGCGAGGTCGGCGGCCTCGCCGACGTTCTTGCCGACCGGCTTCTTGTCACGGTCGGTCTTGGTGTACTCGGCCAAGGCCTGGTTCAGGTTGTCGGCCAGGGGCGCGTACGCGACCAGGAGGCCGTCCGGCTTGCCTCGGAAAGTGCGGTTCACGCGTGCGAGCGTCTGCATCAGCAGTGCTCCCTTGAGCGGACGGTCGAGGTACAGGGTATGGAGCGGCGGCGCGTCGAAGCCCGTCAGCATCATGTCCTTGACGATGACGAGCTGCAGCGGGTCCTCGGCGTCCTTCAGCCGCTTCTGGATGACCTTGTTCAGACCGTCGCGTCGTACATGTTTGGCGATCAGGCCGGTGTCTGTGGCGTTACCGGAATACACGACCTTGATGACGCCCTTGTCGACGGCGTCGTCGTGCCACTCGGGACGGAGCTTGATGATCTCTTCGTACAGGCTGGCGCAGATCTCCCGGGTGGCGCCGACGATGAAGGCCTTGCCGGGGGAGGTGATGAACGGAACCATCGCCTCGGATCGTTTCTCCCAGTGGTCGAGGATGTCGGCCGCGAGCGCCTTGAGGCGTTCCGGTGCACCGTAGACAGCGTTGATAACGGCAACGGACTGCTCGATCTGCTCGCGTTCGACGTCGTCGAGCCCGAGCGTCGCCTCGTCGGCAGCCTCATCGAGCTGGTCCTCGCTCACGTCGCCGGCGAGCTTGACGCCGATGATGCGAGGTTCGAAGTACACCTGCACGGTGGCGCCATCGTCGATTGCGCGGGTCAGGTCGTAGGTGTCGATGACCGAGCCGAACACCTCTTGCGTGTTCCGGTCCGCGAACGAGATCGGCGTACCGGTGAACGCGATGAACGCGGCCTTCGGGAGAGCGTCGCGGATGTGCCGGGCAAACCCGTCGAGGTC
The DNA here is from genome assembly GCF_044459685.1 of Kribbella sp. NPDC050241. Classification (NCBI taxonomy): domain Bacteria; kingdom Bacillati; phylum Actinomycetota; class Actinomycetes; order Propionibacteriales; family Kribbellaceae; genus Kribbella; species Kribbella sp. NPDC050241. The sequence continues at coordinate 568,885 of NZ_JBITJE010000002.1, read as the reverse complement.
GTCGTAGTGGCTGCGGTGTGCCTCGTCGACGATCACGATGATGTTGCGCCGGTCAGTCAGCAGCGGGTGATCGAGGCCGGCGTGCCGTTCCTTCTCTGTCAGGCCAAACTTCTGCAGGGTTGTGAAGTAGATGCCGCCCGTGGTGCGGTTGGACAGTTCGGCCCTCAGTTGCGAGCGGGTTGTCATCTTGACCGGAGTCTCGGCGAGGAGCCTGGATCTGTTGAAGGTTTCGAAGAGCTGGCTGTCGAGTTCGTTGCGGTCAGTGACGACGACGATCGTCGGGTTCTTCAGCTTCGGTTGCAGGCTGACCGCGTGCGTGTAGAGCTCCATCTCCATCGACTTGCCAGAGCCCTGCGTGTGCCAGACGACGCCGGCCTTGCCGTCGCTCTCGACCGCGTCCACTGTCGTGGCGACGGCTTTGGTGACTGCGAAGTACTGGTGCGGTTTGGCGATCCGCTTCGCATATCCGTCGGCGCCCGCGTCGAAGGCGACGTAGCTGCGCAGCAACTGCAGGAACCGTTCCTGGTTGCAGACCCCGTTCAGCAGGTATTCCAGCTCGATGCCCAGGCCATCGTCGGGCCCGACTTCGCCGAGCTTGATCGGCTCGCCGTCGTCGTCGACGTTCCACGGCGAGTAGTGGTTGAGTGGAGTGAACGGCGTGCCGTAGCGGGCCGTGATGCCGTCGCTGATGATCGAGAGCACACAGAACCGGAAGGTCAGCGGGAACTCACGCAGGTACGTCGCCAGCTGGGCGTGGGCCGCCGCGACGTCCGCGTGCTCGGAGCCGGCCTTCTTGAGCTCGACGATTACGACCGGCATGCCGTTCAGGTACAGAACGACGTCGAACCGCCGCTCGTACTCCGACGACCGGACCGTCACCTGGTTGACCGCGAGAAACTCGTTGTCCTCGACAACATGACTGACGAGCCGGATCGTCGGATTCTGCTCGATCCCATCGGCGTCGATGTAGCTGATCCCGCGGTACCCGTGGACCAGGATGTCGTGCAGCCGATAGTTCTCCGCCAACGCATCCTGCGACTTCGGTGCGACGATCTCCGCCATCGCCTGCTCGACGTACTCGCCAGGCACCATCGGATTCAGCCGCCGCATAGCCTCCAGCAACCGCCCCCGCAACACGATGTCATCCCACGATGCTCGCCCGCCCTCAACCCCAGGCGCGACCTCCACCCCATGCAGCGGCTCCCACCCGTGCTCGAAGAGCTGATCCAGCGCAACCTTCTCCCACTCCGCCTCACTAACCATCACACAACCCCCTCCACAGCCTTCTCCGCTTCCCGCACGCGAACCTTCCCCGACATCAGCAACGGCAGCAGTTCACGGCGAGTTGCGGCTAGCCGCGCGTTCTCCAGCGCCAGCGCAACTCGGCTCGCGAGCATCGGCTCGGCAACTGCCTCAAACTCTTCAAGCCGGGGCGTATCGGGAATCCTGATAACAGATCGCGCCAGGTCGGACTTGTTCAGATGGATCACCGTTGTGGCTGACTTTTCACTTTCGAGCGCGCTCAGGGGTTCGCGCAACGAGGAGAGAGCAAAGGCTGGGCCGACGACTTTTCCTCGGACCCTGCAGACGCGCTGATTGAGCAAACCCTCCTCCCCTAGCCATGGCACTGCCCGAAATTCAGCATCCATGCCGATGACCACATCGCCGGGACGGACAGTAACCTCACCTAACCGCGATTCTGTCGTCCAGACCTGGGGGCGAAAGGTCTTCAAGTCTCGGATACGGATGAGGGGACGTCCCTCGCCGGGTTCGGCGAAATGCTCACCCCTGAAAGCTTCACCAAAATCGAAGTCAAAGACGTCAAACAGCGCCTGCTCATTCAGTTGGCCCTGTGTCGCCCGGCGGTATAGCGCCACCGTGAGACTTTCCATTAGATCGGCTGCACGTAGGTTCACTGCGATCTTGTCGTCGAGCGCCCCCAGCACCTCCGCGATTGCATCCTGCGTCGTCCGCTCTGGTACAAGGACGTTGAGCGCCTTTGCCTCCGGGTAGTACATCGTTTGGTGTGTGGTTCCGTGAGCGAAGCGGCGCACACTCTCCTGCTCCAACATAAGTACGTAGCGCAGGTATCCGGGGTTGAGCTCCGGACCGCAGACCCAGTTCACGAAGTCCTGACTCGTCGCCATTGGCCGACCCATCTCGACGACGTACCCGACCGAAGCAGTCCGCGAAAGACACACCGTTCCTTGGGGTAGGAGTCGAGCCGAAGAATTCTCGATCCCTTCTTGCGTGACATTGTCCAGCGTCTCGGAGATAACTTTGCCGTGATTTCCTGTGGCATCACGGATACCGATCCATGGAATTTCGCCGCCCCAATAGTGCGACTTCGATCTGCTTGGGGTGTGTCCGCTCTCGAGTCGGGCGAGGTCGCTGAGTAGACGCCAACGGAATCCTTCCGGTTCTGGCAGCGTAGGCCTACCTACGCTCAGTGCAATGCGCCCTGGAATTACCCCTTTTGTTGCATCACGTCCGCCGGTCCGCGTTGACGCCCTCATCTCAGTTGCTCCAACTGTTCGCGCACCCGCTTCTCGAGGCGAGCGGATTCATCGAATGATCTGAGGACTTCCAAGGTTAAGCGCGCGACCTTGGCGTCGATGGGTTCGCCGTCGTCCTCGGCTTCAGGGGTGCCGACGTAGCGGCCTGGGCTTAATGCATAGTCGGCTTCTTTGATGTCGGCCAGGACAGCTGACTTGCAGAAGCCTGGGATGTCCTCGTAGTTGAGGTTCTTGGCGGCTGCAGACTCGGAGCCGCGCCAGGCGTGGTAGGTGTCCCCGATCCGGACGATCTCTTCCGTGGTTAGGTCTCGTTCGGCTCGGTCGATCATATAGCCGAGGTTGCGGGCGTCGATGAAGAGGACCTGGCCGGTGCGGTCGATGGTGCCCTGTTTGCCGGCGGATTTGTCTTTGGCGAAGAACCACAGGCAGACGGGGATGCCGGTGCTGCGGAAGAGTTGGGTGGGAAGGGCGATCATGCAGGAGACCAGGTCGGCTTCGACGATCTGGGCTCGGACATCGCCTTCACCGTTCGAGTTGGACGACATGGAGCCGTTGGCCATGACGACGCCAGCTCGGCCGCCCGGGGCGAGCTTGGACAGGATGTGCTGGATCCAGGCGTAGTTGGCGTTGTTGGCTGGTGGTACGCCGTACTTCCAGCGCGGGTCCTCGACATTGCGGGCCCAGTCCTTGATGTTGAACGGCGGGTTGGCCATCACGAAGTCCATCTGGTGCTCCGCGTGCTGGTCGCGGGCAAAGGTGTCTCCCCACCGTGTGCCCAGGCCCTTGTTGTCGATGCCGTGGATGGCGAGGTTCATCTTCGCCAGCCTCCAGGTCTCTTCGATGGATTCCTGGCCGAAGATCGACACGTCCTTGGGGTCACCGTCGTGCTCGTAGATGAACTTCTCGGTCTGCACGAACATGCCACCCGACCCACAGCACGGGTCGTAGACACGGCCACTGTGCGGTTCCAGGACCTCGACGATCACCTTCACCACGCTGGGCGGCGTGAAGAACTCGCCACCCCGCTTGCCCTCCGCGCGAGCGAAGCTGCCGAGGAAGTACTCGTAGACCTCGCCCATCAGGTCGCGCGCGCGATGCTCGCCTTGCCGGCTGAACCGGGCGCTGTTGAAAAGATCGATCAGTTCACCGAGTCGACGCTGGTCGATGTTGTCACGGTTGTAGAGGCGCGGCAGCGTTCCGTTGAGGCTCTCGTTCTCCTTCATGATCGCTTCCATCGCGTGGTCGATCAGCCAACCGAGCGATCGCTCCGGCTGATCACCGATGGCCGGCTTGCCCTTGGCGTTCTCGGCGAGGTACGACCAACGGGCCTCGGGCGGTACGACGAATACGCCGTACCCCTGGTACTCCTCCGGGTCGTCGATGAGATCGGCGATCTGCTCCTCGTCGTAACCCTCGCCCGCCAGGTCGGCCCGGATCGCCTCGCGACGTTCGTCGTACGCGTCCGAGACGTACTTGAGGAAGACCAGGCCGAGGATGACGTCCTTGTATTGACTGGCCGAGAGAGAACCGCGGAGTTTGTCGGCCGCCTTCCAGAGCGTGTCTTTCAATTCCTTCATCGTCGAAGGAGCCTCTGGTTGTTTCTTACGTGGTGGCACGTCAGCCTGCTCTCTTGGTGTTGATGGGATCGATCGAGACCGCACCACTTGCGACGCCCCGGATGAGGCTGGTGGTGAGGTCGTAGGTGGCTTGTACATGGCGCTGGAGATTTGCAAGGTGCTCCGCCGCGCCCGACAGCGCGGTGTCGAGCGCCTCGGCCTCACTTGCGTGAAGGTCCGGCACGCTCCAGGTCTGCCAGTCGGTCCCGGGCTGGGCCAGCAGGTTGATGATCGCTGCCAGCGCCTGTGGACCGATGGTCGCGCCGGGCCGAAGCCGGAGGATCCGGCTGGGCGATGCGACCAAGGCCCCGCCCTCGAGGTCGACGCGGGCCCGCGGGCGTGGCCGCTGAAGGAAGACAACGTCGCCTGGCTCGGTTCGCGTTGCGCGAGGGTAGAGCCGCACGGCGTCGAACGGGTCGAGCCGGGCGTCTTCGACGCTCGCGTCGCCCGTCAGCACCCGTACGGTCCCGTCGCCGTCATCCCCGGTAATGTCGATACGGCTGCCGCGCTTCATCGCCAGTTGACCCGCTGCAACGAGTTCGCCGAGGGAACGCTGCTTCAGCAGGACCTGCCCGGGCGCGGATGTAGCTGTGACGTCGTACCCGGGAACAGGTTCGCTTGTCGTCAGGGTTGCGGTGTGGATCCGGTTGAGGTGACTGGTTGAGCTCGCGGTTCCGAGGCGGACCGCCCGCACACCGCGAGGCACGACCGGCCCGCCGGCCAGGACCGGAGCCAGTTCGCCGGCGCGTGCATACCGATACGCGCGTGCTTCGGTCAGCTTGAGGGCGGCCGAAATGTCGGACGCGAGATCCGTCAGGTCGATGGTCTCCGAGGCCAGGTCCGCCATCCGGAGTGACTGGTCGTGCCGCCCTCCCTGGATGATCCACACCGCGAGGCTCTGCCTGTGCGCGGCCTTCCAGAGCCCTCGAGGCAGCCGGATTGCCATCGCGAGATTTCCGGCGCGGAGAGTCCGTGAGCGCCGTTGCTCGGCGTCGCCGATCAATTCGTCGCAGAGTACAGCGGCCGAACCCACAGCGATTCCGATATCGGTCGGCCCCAGCGAGACGACCAGCTCGTCCAGGGCGTCGAGCGCGACCGTTTCGGGCTCTCCCACCACAGACACGACCCGCACAGTGCAGCGAGCGTTGGTGATCACCTCGAAGCCGCCGATCACGGCACGGCGCCGCAACTCGCGCCCCGACGCGGCGGGACCGGCCAGAATCCCGGGGAACCCTTCGGCCATCCGGCTCGCAAGTCGGTGGTCGGACGGTGGCACGAGCGCGACCGATTCGCCGCCGAGGTGCGTCCGAACGGCATCGCCAATCGTGCACAGCAACTCGATCACCCCCTCGGAGAGCCCCCGCTCAGCCGTCTGCCTCTGCAGGCGACCAGATTCGAACCGCGCCAGCGCGTCGGACACGCCGTACGACGCCTCGACCAAGTCGTCCACGTACCTGAACAGGTCGGCGTCGGCATGAAGCTGGGAGATCTCCTGCTGCAGGATTTCGCCGGCAGGATCGACCTGCTGTGCGAGTCCGTGCAGCTCTGTCGTGTCGAGTCCAGCCAGCTCTGTCCCGCACATCGCGTGGAGGCAGAGGAGCGTTACGACGTCCTCCGCGTTCGCGGATTCAGGAATCGAAAGCGCGGGTGCGTCCTGCCGTGCCTCGGGGTTGTTACCACGGCCCGTCTGCTCGAGCCAGGTGACGACCTCGTCGCGATCGAACCGCTCGACTCCGCTGACGGTGGCTACCGCCGGCGGGAACGGTACATGCTGTCCCCGAACCTGTGGCCGCCGGCGCCACATCGAGACTGCAGGACGGCTGACACGGGCGAGAAGCGCCACATCCGTCAGCGTCAGCGTCGGCCGCTGCTCCATCCCGCACCTCCTCGCTCGTCGATGGGCCGATAGTACGGCAGCAGCCTGACGAACCTGGCGACGATTCACTGATAACCCGGCTTATCAGCTATCTGGATGGTGGCAGCTAACGATCTCTTCCATGCTCCTCTCATCGCCGTCAGCGGGACGGCGCCGAACCGAGGAGCACAGCCTTCCCATGACCAGAGGTGAGAACGCGGCGCACTTCGACGCCGCCATGACAGGGATCGTCATCGAGTCGCTGACAGTCGCCGGACCCGATGTCGTCTGCGAAGCACAGCACTGGATCGCCGGCCGCCGTGGCCCGGTCGTCGAGGACCCGAACCAGCTGGCCGGCGCCGACCTGTCGGCCTTCGCCACCGAGGCTGTCCTGCTCGGGGCGCGGGCGCTGGCCGCCACCGCGCAGACCTCCGAAGCGCGCCTGCTGGAGCAGATGCTCAAGGAGGTCGGTGAGAAGACGGAGGCCGCGAGCTCGAAGGCAGCCGAGTTGACCGAACTCGCCGTCAAGGAGGCCTCGACAGCTGTCGTCCAGGTCGCCAATGACGCGAAGAAGGCCATCACCGAAGCCGATCAGCAGAGCCGCAAGGAGTTCACCGCGGCGGTTCAGGGTGCCAAGAACGACCTGACTGCCGAGGTCAGGCGCCTTGTCGGTGGCGACAACCCGGAACTTCTCGAACGTCTTAAGCCGGTGCTGGACAAGTTCGGCACCGGCCTGGATGCACAGGTCCGGACGAGTACGCGCGAGCTGCTGGAGAGGGCCGCGAAGCAGTTCGATCCGACCGACCCGACGTCGCCAATGGCAAAGCACGCCGCCGCCCTGACGGCGCAGCAGGAAAAGGTGACTCTGCAGCTCGAGAAGAACCACGGAGAGCTCGCGACAAAGGTGGACGAGCTGACGACCATGCTCAAGGTCCAGCAGGCTAAGACGAAGCTGATCAACGTCACCCCGATCAAGGGCGACTCATTCGAGGAGCAGATCCATGACCTGCTGCGCGGCATGGCCGCGGCGCTCGGCGACGAGTACGTCGACACGACAGCGAAGGTCGGTCACATTCCGCGGTGCAAGAAGGGCGACGGCGTCCTCACAGCGGCCGGCAGTGCTCACGTCGTACTCGAGATGACCGATTCGCCTCGGACAGGCTGGGGCGAGTACTTCGACGAGGCCGAGCGGAATCGCGGCGCGGTCGCGGCCGTCGGTATCGTCCGTTGGCCGGAGCAGAACGACGGCCAGTCGATCCGCGTACTCGGGCCGCGGCGCATCGTCCTGGCGTTCGACCCGGACGGCGACGACCCCGAGCTGCTGCGCACCGTCGTACTGCTGATCCGCACGGTCGCACTCGCTGCGACCTCGCGTACCGGTAGCAGCGAGGTCGCCACCGCCGAGGAGAAGATCGGCGAGGCACTCACACAGCTGGACAGGATCGCGAAGGTCAAGAAGCTTGCGAACGGCATCCAGAAGAACGCCGGAACCATCGACAGCGAGTGCACCGGCCTGAACGCCTCCATCCGCCGCCTGCTAGACGAGGCTCTCGTCGCTCTCGCCGGATCATCCGCCACGCCCGCTCCGTTGACCGGCATCGCGTCCGGCGCGGCCTGACAACTCACGACCAATCCATTCAGCTAGAACCGGTGGGGGAATCACGAAATGTCGCACCATCCGCAGAATCCGCAGTACCAGCCCGGTCTGCCGCCGCAGCCGGTCAAGAAGCGTCACATCGTCCGCAACGCGATGATCGCGCTGTCCGTCGGCTTCGTACTGCTTGCCGGCGGTTGCGTCGCCGTGCTGGCGAACGGGGTGAACGAAGCCGCGAAGGACAGCACGGCCACCAAGGCCGAGGCGCCGGTCGTCTCGTCGCCGGCGACCCAGCCGTCCGAACCGGCGAGTGAGCCGCCGGCCAGCGCCGAACCGTCTGAGACGCCGACTGAGGAGGACCGGGTGGCGAAGGTCGGGGCGACGCAGTGGTTTGACTACAGCGACGGAATGAAGGTCCAGGTCACCAGTGTCAAGCGGTTCCGGATCAGCCAGTACGCCGCCGGCGGCAAGCCAGGCGACGTGGGAGTCGTCGTCACGATCACGCTCCAGAACGGGTCCTCGAACACGTTCGACACCGGCCTCGTCGACGTCAAGCTCGCCAGCGGACCCAACGGGGACCAGGCCGAGTCGGTCTTCGACTCCGAACAGAACCTGGGCGGCGGGTTCGAGGGCTCGATCCTGCCGGGCAAGAAGAAGACAGCCAAGTACGGCTTCGCGATTCCGAAGACGCACGTCAACTCGATGCTTCAGGTCGAAGTCGCGCCCGGCTGGGACTACGAGGGCAGCCACTTCGAGGGCAGGTTGTCGAGCTGATGTCCATGGCCAGGAGACCGGCTTCGCGGAGGGAGGGATCCGGTCTCCTGCGGACTGCAACAATCCTGATCAACTCTCGCTGGATCTGGAGCGCAACGATGAACCGGTACACGACGACGGCGATGGCCTATTACCGCGACTACCTGCCGACCTGGTATGCCGAGTTGGACGGCCCCGCCGAGTACTTCCGGGACCTGGGTGAGCAGATTCAAGACCAAGTAGTCGACTTGACGCCCCAGCTCGCCGGGCCGGATCAACCGGGTGAGGGCTTTATGGCAAAGACCGGTCGGCTGAACGCCGCCCGGGCTCGGGCCGAGGAGCTGGTCCTGAGCGAGCTGCTGTACTCCCAGAAGCCGGAGAACGAGGAGCAGGACCTGGATCCGGAGACGGCGACGTACTACGGGGACGTGAACAAGACGATCCAGGAGCTGCACGACGCGGTGCAACATGCCCTCGACGATCCGGAGTCAATCAGACGGTCGAGCGAGCGCAAGTAAGGGCGCACAGCCGAAGGTGGTCTGCTGGCCGCTGGACGGCTCGGGCCTCATCACTCGCCCACGATGTCCGGGCTGATGTAACGGTCTGGACCCGATAGCGATCAACAAGGGGGATTGCCCCTCTCCTGTGTGGTCGGTGAGGAGGGTCGTGCTGACGTTGTCGGCGGGCTTACGGCATCGACGATTCAGGGAGCGGGTTGTTCTCGGGGGGAGAGACGGTGGGATCATTGAATATCGGTGCGTCGCTGGGAACCGTAGCCGACGGGTCGTTGAACGATCGGGCGGCTCGGATCTTCGAGTACTTGGTGAAGGTGCAGCAGCTTCGTACTCGTGTGGTGCGTTCGGTGGATGCCTATCGCGCGGTGATGTGGCTGGGGAAGCTACCGACGTCCCACGCGCTTCGATTCGGGGTCGAGACCGATGAGCCTGGAGTCTGGCTCGCGATCGACCGGGTCGAGCGGATCGCTCCACCGGTCCCGCCGGATATTGTCCGGCCTTGGCTTACCGAGCGCTCACTTCGTGAGTCGTCCCAGACCTTGCCAACGCTGAGCCGTAGGGCGGCTCGGGCTGTCCAGGTTGTAACGCCTGAGGGTGACCACGAGACGCAGACCGAGGAACTGCTGCTCGAGGACCACCCCGAGGTCGAGTCTGCGCTGCGCGAATGGGCTCCAGAGTGGCAGGCCTGGGCCGCGGATGACCGGCCGCGTGCCGCTGTGGGGGAGGCCTATCACGACCTCTACGAGATCTACCAGGACGCGAAAGCGCTCGCAGAGACGTACGAGGTCGTCGTCGGATTCGGCTGCCTGATGTCGAGATCGGGTGGCCAGGACGTGACGCGTCATCTGATCACCGTGCCTGCCACGATCGAGCTCGATCTCGATTCGGGGCGATTGACTGTACTACCGTCCCCGGACGGCAGAGCGCCGGTGCTCGAGGAAGACATGTTGACCCCCGCCGACACGGCCTCGGATGAGGTACGCCAGGCGATCCGCGCCAGCCTGAACAGCCTCGACGACCCGTGGGCGCCCGAGCCGGACGGAATTGCTGCGGTGCTGCGCACCTGGGTGAACGGCGCCGGTCCGGATGCTGCCTTCAATCCCGGAATGCAGCCGTCGTTCGAAGCCACCCGCACCGACAGCCAGCCGACGGTCAGGTTCGCGCCGGCGCTGATCCTCCGTGAACGCACGAAGAGATCGTTGGTCGCGGCGTGCGAGCAGATCATCGCGCAGCTGCGAGCCGGTGCAGACGTGCCGTCCGGGGTAAGGCAGTTCGCGGAAATCACCGATGGCCGCGTCTCAGAGGCGGAGGACGGTCTGTGGAACACGGCGTACGCCGATACCGAGGTGTACTTCCCGAAGCTGGCGAACGACGAGCAGCGGCAGATCCGGCAGCGACTGGCCGACCATCAGACCGTCGTGGTCCAGGGCCCACCGGGAACCGGAAAGACGCATACGATCGCCAATCTCATCAGCGACTTGCTGGCTCACGGGCAACGGGTACTGGTGACCAGCACGACGACACGAGCGCTGACGGTCCTGAAAGAGCAGCTCCCAGACGAAATCAGGGACCTCTGCGTCAGCGTCACCGACGACGCAGGCAAGGGCCAAGCAGATCTCGAGCGATCTGTGAGTACCATTCTGACTGAGGCAGATCGCGCGAACCCGAAGGCGTCAGGACGCGAGGAATCACGACTACGAGGGCAGCTCGACGATGCCCGAGCCCGGGAGCACGAAGCCCTAACCGAGCTCCGCAGCATCCGCGAGCGGGAGACGTACGTCTACGGGCGGGACATCGGCGACTACTCAGGAACGCTGCAACAGATCGCCCAGAGACTGGCCGAGGAGCAGGACGCCCTGGGATGGTTCGACAAGGACCCGGACGAGACGCTCTCACTGACCGTTGCTGACGTAGCGACGTACCTGCAGCTTCTCCGACGGGCAACACCGGAGCTGCGTGCGCTCAGTGGCCGCGTACCTGACCTGAGCGAGATCGTTCAGCCGGCCGACTTCCAACACCTGGCAGAGCGTCGTGCCGAGCTGACGGTGCGGGCGCAAGAGCTGGCGGATGCACGCCGTACGGACGAGTTCGCCGCGCTGATGAGATGTGATCCTGCACAACGTGACCAGATCCGTTTCGGTGTCACGGACCTGACTCGTAGACGGCAGGATCTCGGCCGCCGACCTGAGCCCTGGATTGCAGACGCCGTCCGCGATGTGACCGGTGGACGCGAGCGTTCTTGGCGGCAGCGGTCGGAGGCGACTGCTGCAGGTATCGGTGGAGCACAGTCCTGGCTCCAGGCTGTCGGTGGATCGCTCGTTACAGGGATTGAGCGCCTGGAACTCGCCGATGCCGTCGGACAGGTGACCATGCTGGAGGAACACCTCGCCAACGGCGGGAAGATCAAGGGTCTGCTCGGCCGCTCCAAGGTTGCGAAGACTGCAGCGCTGTTCCTCGAATCTGTCCGGGTGAACGGTCGTACGATCGAAGGCCTGGAACAGTTGCAACCAGCGCGTGGTCGGGTGATGGCCGAGCTCGAACTCTCTCGCCTGGAAGATCTCTGGGGGTACAGCCATACTCCGTTCGGGCCGCAGGAACAGCGACTTGCCGTCCTGACCGACGAGAACATCGTCCTGGAACAGGTGTTGACGTATGCCGACGTAGTGTCGGCACTCGACCAACGACTGAGATCGGTCGCCGCGATGCCGGCCATCGATCTGCGCGAAGGCAACGGACTCATTCGTTTGCAGAAGGCGCTGGAGGCAGTGGACCTGCAGTCCTTGCACGACGATGTGCAAGCCAGGACAGAGCGCACCAAGGAATCGCTGGCCGACCTCGGAGCAGCAGTCGGTGCCGTACCGGCGGTGAGTCAGGCGGCCGGGGCGCTCGGGCACTGGGATACGGCTGAATATCGTGCGGCATTCCACGCGTTCGAGACCGCACACGCGGCAAATACAGTTCTCGACCAGCTTGATCGCGCACGCAATCGCGTGGCACAGGCTGCCCCGGTCCTCGCCGTAAGGATCGAGGAGACAGCGTCCGACCCGATCTGGGACGAACGGCTTCCGAAGCTGATCGAGGCGTGGGCATGGTCGGTCTGGGACAAGCGGCTGCGTGACAAGAACGACCCCGAGGCCGAGCAGCGGTGGCGGGACCGCCTCGACGTTGCGACGGACGACGTTCAGGTCGCACTGAAGCGGCTTGCGACCAACCGTGGCTGGGTCTATGCGCTGCAACGGATGACATCACGGGAGTCGACCCACCTGAAGATGTACTCGCAGGCGGTGCGCAAGATCGGGAAGGCCACCGGCAAGTACGCCAACAGGTATCGCGAGGATGCGCGCAAGCACCTCCAGGAGTGCCAGAGCGCGGTGCCTGCCTGGATCATGCCGATGCATCGGGTCTTCGATACGGTCCCGGTCGACCGGCCGAACATCTTCGACGTGGTCATCGTCGACGAAGCGAGCCAGTCCGGCCCCGAAGGGCTCCTGTTGTCCTGGCTCGCGCCCCGGATGGTGGTTGTTGGCGACGACAAGCAGGTCAGTCCGTCGAACGTCGGTCTGGATCTCGAGGCCGTGTTCACCTTGCTGGACAGCTATCTGGGTCCGCTGGAGCACCGTTCGTTGTACGGTCCGCGAAGCAGCTTCTTCGATCAGGCAGTCGGCATGTCCGGATCTCGGATCATGTTGCGGGAGCACTTCCGCTGCATGCCGGAGATCATCGGCTTCTCGAACGACTTGTGCTACCGCGGGGAGCTCGTGCCGTTGCGTCAATACGGTGCCGAGCGGCTGCCTCCGCTGCGGACGACGTACATCAACGGTGCAGTGGTCTCGGGATCGCGTGACTATGTCAATGAGCGCGAGGCCGACGAGATCGTCAGCCAGATCGAGAAATGCTGCGCAGACCCGGCGTACGACGGCAAGACCATGGGGGTCATCACGCTACTGGGGCACAGCCAGGATCGGCTGATCATTCAGCGACTGGTGGACGTGCTCGGCGTCCGGGTCGTCGAGGAACGCAGGTTGCGTGCCGGCAACGCGGAAGCGTTCCAGGGCGACGAGCGAGATGTCATCTTCATGTCGATGGTGTCGAGTCTGCAGTCCACAACCGGTCCTGTCCGGATCGGTACTCTCAGCAAGGAGTCGGACCAGCAACGGCTCAACGTGGCTGCATCCAGGGCACGGGACCAGGTCTGGCTCTTCCACAGTGTGCAGCCCGGCGACCTGTCCGGGAAGGATCTGCGACAGCGCTACCTGCAGTATCTCCTCAAGCCACCGGTCGAGCAGGATGCCCTCGACATCGGCGAGGTCATGCCGGATCGCCGGCACTCCGCATTCGACAGTCTCTTCGAGCAGAGGGTGTTCATAGCCCTGCGCGAACGCGGGTTCCGTGTCCGGCCGCAGGTCAAGGTTGGCGGCTACCGGATCGATCTGGTTGTCGAGGGTGGAACGAAACGCCTCGCGGTCGAATGCGACGGCGATGCGTTCCATGACACCGAGACCGCGGACAGCGACGCAGCCCGGCAGCGGGACCTCGAACGGGTCGGCTGGACGTTCTGGCGCGTCCGCGGCAGTACCTTCTTCCGTGATCCGGAGCAGGCACTCGAGCCGCTGTGGCAACTACTCGAAGCGCTCGATATCCAGCCCTTGGTGTACGACCCGGCTGCCGAGACCGACTCAGTTTCGGAAGTCGCGGCGCTGGCAGTTCCACTCGATCTGGACCTCGACTCCCCGCGTTCCGATGCGCCGACCGCAGCTGTGCCCGTGACGTCTGCGTCGGCAGCATCGGTTGTCGAAGAACCGGTGATGCCCGGGGAGCAGCGATTCCGCAACGGGAAGATGCTGTTGTCCGCTACTGCGCGGGACCGAGTACGGCAGGAGGCCGAGGCGGTCAGGCAATGGCTGGCCGATCCACCATCGGTCCACGCGGTCGACTCGCGGTCTCATGCCGTCGAACTGGCAAGGCAGGAGCAGCACCGTGAAGAACTGGAAGACCGTCTGGACTATCTCGGCTGGGTGCTGGCGCAGTCGGTCGTGGAGCAGCTGAACCAGGGCAGTCGGTGGGTGACGCCGGGCTGCATCATTGGACTTCGCTACCGCGGTGAGTCGGACATCGAGCGACTGATCGTCTCTGCTCTTCGGCACGGCGCCTGGATCCCCGTCGGTGCAACACCTCTGAGTCCGATGACAGAACTCAGCAAGGCGCTCGAGCATGCGCAACTCGGCGACAGCATTCGTTACGACACGGCATCAGGCACCCAGGAGGCGGACATCGTCGAGGTCATTGACTGACCGCCGCGGGCCGCAATAGACACGACTGGTGCGCTACGACAGCGGCGCGCGCGATCTCGTGGAGTTCAGAGAGGCAGGACCGCATGACCGAGTTGTCGCCTGGAGCGCAGCCCGAAGAGGATGACGCCATCCTCGTGAACATCGACGAATTCGGGATCTTCGTCCAGGGACAGCAGGACGTGGTGGAGCGCGCGATAGACCGGTTGCTGGGCGAGGCCGACGTCGCGCCGGCTTCGCGAATGCGTCTGTCCTTGTCCGATCTGGCGGCGGTAGGCGCCACTGGCGCCGCGCTGGCTGCCACCTCCGGCGAGTACCTCCGGTTCACAGCGGACAGCCTGGCGAAGGTCAAGGCGCTCGGCGCGCAATTCGACGGGTCGGGCGCGCTGCGCGGATACGTGCTCGACGGTGGGAGGTTCGCCGGCCAACTGACCTTCGAACCGGTGTCCTTGGTGGCTGAGCAGGCTTTGGCTCTGCAAACTGCAGCTGTGTCCCTGGCTCTGCGCTCCGCGATCGCGAACGTGCAGAAGGCCGTTGAGCGCGTTGAAGGCAAGGTCGACAAGATCAACCGTCACCTGGACAGCCGGCTGCGTGGCGACATCATCGGGATCTACCGACATCTCACAGCCGTCGTGGCTGCAACACGGGACAGGGGCCACTTGCTGGACGCCGACTGGGACAGTGTCTCGGGAACGCGCGCCCTGACTGCTCGAGACCTCGACACGTTGCGCGCGTTCGTCAGGATGAAGGCGGGGGAGGTTACCCGCGAGCTGAACGTCCCGGATCGCAGGGCGAGATTCCGGCAGTTCAACGATGAGACGGGGAACGTCCGCGACCTGCTCGAGCTGATCCTCATCGCGGAACAGTCGGTGCATCTCTACGAGTACCTACGCTTGCAGCAGGTTCGGCAACGGGAGCCCGAGCACATCAGCTCAGCGCTCGCCGACGCGCGCGCGTCGTTGGTTGCGCAGCATGTTCTCGATGAGGAGCTGATTGAGGCGCTGGTGGCCGCGGTCGAGCGGGGCCGTGGAATCGACCCGCTGGAAATCCATCGGGTCCTCAGCAAGAACGGTCTTGACAAGCAGGCAACCATCTTCCACGGACTGATACGCGAATTCGCGTCAGCCACCAGGTCGACACCGCCGCAAGAACTGACGGCGGCCGGTGACCCAACCCTTGCAGACGCACGGGACGCGGCGCTGACCCGGACGGTCGAGGCTGCTCAAGTGGCCCGCGCGTTGGGTGGAGTTGCGTCGCGGGAAGGTTCCGCGATCATCCGTACCGGCGGCGATCGGATCGGACGCGCCGTGAGCGCCCGGGTGCCCCGCCGTACCAAGTCGAACGCCATGGAGACGTCCCCTGACAAGCCGGCTGCGTCGGCCGAGCCCGAGGCCTGAGCCAATGACAAGTCGTGTCGCCTGGATGAGTTTCGTTTACGCGACACTAGGAGTTGGCGCAGTACTAAGGCGTGTCGGCAACCATGCGATCGGTCGGGGTGTCATTGCCTCTGCGCGCAAAGTCTTCGGTGACGCTGCGGAGGATTGGAATGCAAAGTCATCTGGAAGGACAAACTCATGAGCCATGCTGACTCGGGGCCGAGCTGGCAGAGTACTTTCGAGACGGCCGGGTTCAGACCGAGCGGTCAGTTCGGAGCGATGCGGGCTCGAGTCGAAGATATCGAGGCCACGGTGGTGCCGGATGGGCTCGGCCGGCTCAGCATGATGCTGACCCACGTCGGGCGGCGCTCGGCGATGCAGTACGAGGTCGCCGTTCCGCTCGATGTCACCGTGCAGCAGGTGGCGACACTGCTGGTCAGCGCGCTCGAGCGAGCGCACCCTGAGACCCGCGGAAAGACGGCAATCATGGATGTGCCTGCCATCGATCCGAACTGCGTTCGGGTGGGTGGTGTGGTTGTTGGGCGGGAGCAGGCGATCGAATGGGCTCGCGAATACCTGACCGGAGCATCGGCCTGGGCATATCCCGCGTATGACGCGTACGATGCTCGGTCCGCCCCGAACAGGATCGACGATTCTGATCTCCTGGCACCTGTGCTTCTGAACGTCAACCGTCTGACTCTGGAGGCCTACTACGGCTTGCAGGAGCAGAGGGCCCGACTGCAGGAGTGCCTTGCTGCAATCCCCGAGGATGCGGAGCTGACATCAGCCGGAGACGACGACCTGGAGCCGATCCGGCTCCTGTTCGGTGTGCTTGATGACCCCGGAATTCCAGGTGTGCAGGGAACGATTCTGGCCAAGGTCCTGCATCGCAAACGGCCGGGCTTGATCCCGCTTTACGACGAACGTGTTCGGCGCTGTTACCAAGTCGGTCAGGGAGCGCCGCTTCCCGTCAGACGCGGTCGGCCGTGGGGCGAGTTCTTCGTCGTCCTCGCGATGGCTATGCGTAAGGATCTGGTCGATCAGCTTGACATCTGGACCGAGATCGCGAATGTCGCCACCAGCCCAAGGATCAGCTTGTTACGCGCACTCGACATCGTCGCCTGGCGCGCCGGCGGCGTCGGTTCCTTTGAGCGTCGCTGACTCGTCGGCTCGGCGCCATCTGTGTCACATCCCGCGTGGCTCGACGGCACCGGTGAAGGCCGATTGGAAGGGTGTGCAGGTGCCAGCAGTGGTGCAAAGTAAGTTCGTGAGCGTGTAGGCGCGCCAGATATAGATCCGAGCGAGGAGCACCATTGGAGACCAGGGTCCGGACCCCGCACGATGTGTTTTTCGCCCCGCAGCGACTTCTCGTTCCGCTGTTCCAACGGCCATATGTGTGGTCGAAGGAAGGCCAGTGGCAGATGCTTTGGGACGATATCCGCAGGCAGGCCGACCGCATGGTTGCTACGGGTCTTCCACCGACGCCCCACTTCTTGGGCGCGGTCGTCATCCAAACCCAGCCGGTGACGATCGGCAACCTGCCGCAGTGGACCATTATCGACGGCCAGCAACGTCTGACGACCCTCCAATTGGCGTACGACGCCGCCCACCAGGTGTTGACGCTTGCCGGCGACGTCATACCCGCCAAGCAGGTTGAGGACCTCGTCGTAAATCCTGCTCACTTCTGCAAGTCGCAACAAGACCGGTTCAAAGTCTGGCCCACCAACCGTGACCGTCCCGCGTTCAATGAGGTCATGGCTGCTGAGCTGCCGGTCGACTACGACCAGCTCACCAATCGGGCAAGCCGCATGGTCAGCTGCCACCAATTCTTCGCTGCGGAGATGAGCTCGTGGTTGGAGGGTGGATCCGAGCCGAACCGCGGCGAAGTTCTCGCCCACATCCTGCTAACTGCACTTCAGTTGGTGGTGATCCAACTGGAGGCTAATGAGGATTCCCAGGAGATCTTCGAGACCCTCAACGCGCGGGGTACCCCTCTCACCGCCGCCGACCTCATCAAGAACTTTGTGTTCCAGCGTCTGTCTCTTGAGGATTCAGCGGCCGAGGAGGCGTACCAGCACTACTGGCACCTTTTCGAGACGGCGTTCTGGGAGCGGGAGGTAGGCACGGGACGTAATGCGATCGCGCGGAGCTCCCTGTTCTTGAACCAATGGTTGGTCGCGCAGACCAGCCGGGAGATCGGTACGCGTGAGCTGTTCGGCACGTTCAAGGCGTTGAGTGAGCACGGTGTGCTTCCGGCGATGAACGAGCTGTTGCCAATGATCCATGAGTCTGCGGTTCGCTACCAGGGATGGAGTCAAGCCGCCGCGCTCAAGGACGGTGCTCTTGATCGGATTCAGCTCTTCGTCTACCGGACAGGTGCACTCGATTCCGAGATCACCAAGTCGGTGCTGCTGTGGCTGACCGACCCAGCCCGAGATCCCATACCCGAAATCAAGATCGGCGCTGTCCTCGCCTGCCTGGAGAGCTGGCTCGTACGACGGGCGCTGCTTCGGCTCTCGACGCAAAGCCTGGGTAGTGCCGTCGCCCAGATGCTCGACGAGCTCAACGCACACCCTCGGACTGATTGCGTCGACGTGGTCACCCGCTTCCTCCGCGAGCTCGATGCACCCGGAACGTACTGGCCTGGCGACGAAGAACTGCGGCGTGCTCTTGAGATCATGCCCGTGTACAAGCGGATGCGTCGCGGGCGCCTGCGGATGATTCTCGAGGCCATCGAGGACCACACGCGCGGATACGACTCCGGCAAGCCCAGCCTGACCGGCCAACGTGTTGCACGGGACACCCATCACATCGAGCATCTCCTCCCGCAACAGTGGGAGAGCAATTGGAGCGTCGGCACTGATCTGACGGCCCGAACTGCTCGCGCCGGCTCGGTCCACCTGATGGGAAACCTGACTCTGCTCACAAGCCAGCTCAACAGCAAGGTGTCCAACGGACCGTGGCTGGGCGCAACAGGCAAGCTCAACCACCTCAAGGCGCACGATGTGATGCTGATGAATCAGTCGGTGAAAGCACTCGACGGACCTTGGGACGAGCCGCGAATCGGAGCCCGCACTCGCGAGATGGCCGACGCCATCCTGGCCATCTGGCCGGTTCCCGCGGGACACGTCGGCGCGCTGCCGTTGGGCGCAGATCGAGGGGCGAGCTCCGTGACCGTGACCGTGGCCGACCTTCTGCGCGAGGGCTTGCTCGAGGCAGGCCAGGAGCTGCGAGCTCGGCAGGGCAAGTTTGCCGATGGTCGAGCGACGGTGCTTCAAGACGGAAGCCTTCAGGTTGGCGAGCGGGTCTTCGAAACGCCTTCCGGCGCCGGGCGATCAGTCCGCAAACGAGCCACAAATGGCTGGCATTTTTGGGCGACCGTGGACGGTACCCGACTTACGGAGCTTCGCGAACGATATGCCGCAGATCTACAGGTTGAGGAGGTCGAAGTCGACGATGCCGACGACGACGCGGACGAGGCCGACTGAGCATGCTGCCAGGAGGCCTCGGCAAGCGAGACCCCCGAGAGCCTCGTATCGCCACTTGTCGACCAGAATCCAGGCGTTGGTCTGGCGATCGGCAGGCCTCGACATCTACGCTGTTCGGCCTAGCGCAGGCGGACGCCGCTGCGAGTGACCATATCGTTCGCTCTTTCCGACATGATAGATCCATCTGCTTCGAGGTGCTGGCGGGCCATGCCACGATGTGCACGC
Organism: Kribbella sp. NPDC050241; assembly: GCF_044459685.1. NCBI lineage: Bacteria > Bacillati > Actinomycetota > Actinomycetes > Propionibacteriales > Kribbellaceae > Kribbella > Kribbella sp. NPDC050241. Next base: position 549,659 of record NZ_JBITJE010000002.1, on the reverse strand, counting down.
ATTAAGGTCGAACGAGGGCGGTGTAGCCATGGGGGCGTCCAGGTTTGTTGAGAGTCTTCGCAGCTTCGACAGCCACGAGCGCGGGCTGCTTCTTCAGTGGGCTGCCGATCGACCGTTTCAGCTCGGTGCAGCCTTAGGCTCGGCTGTGTTGCAGGCCATAGGTACCCAGCCGCCGAAGGACGCCTTCGTCGCGATGGATTACACCTTGGACTGGTTATACGCAGCTGTCCACGGGGCCCTGGACGACAACCGGGTTCAGCCACACCCGTGGCCCGCCCACGGCGAGCTCGCCGCGTCACAAGAGGACGTTGATCTGCTGATCGCTTGGGAAGACCTGCGGGGCCCTCACCTCGTCCTCATCGAGGCCAAAGGTTTTACTGGCTGGAGCAACGCACAGATGAAGCGGAAGACTACGCGTCTTGGTGCAATCTTCACGGAGGAGCTTCGAGACCAGGTCGACGTCCATCTCTTTCTCGCGGGGCCAGCACCCGCCAAGGGTTTGAACGTCGACGACTGGCCCGATTGGACCCGGCCGGGTGCCCACACGCACTTTCTCTCCATCAGCGATCCCGGTATGCGCTTCGCCGTACAACGCTGTGACGAAGAAGGGCTTCCGACAAGCCGCGATTGGACACATTGGAACGCAGTACCACGCCGGTGGCAGGCGGCCCCTTCCGTGATGTCGGAGGGCGACCTGGTTGCCAGGGAACGAGCCCGCGCTATGCGAGAACGGCCATGTTCCCGTTGTGGAGCCTCTGCAGAATGGCTCGTTACCGCCCGCTACGACGAATCTCAGGTGGCCGGGCGTTTGCTCGTCTATTGCGCATCATGCCGTCGGGATATGTCGGGCAGCCTTGGGACGGTGCTCCCGATTACGATCCTCGATGACAACCCAGATGCGGTACTCACCCTCCTGTACCGGCATAAGGCGACGGTCAGCGATCCCGCAACTGCTGCGCAGGTCATCGGTGTACAAGCTGGTCCATGGATCGAAGTGGCGAGGAAGCACCTAGAGGTGCACGACGTCCGGTGACAGGTGGACGATCCCGCTCACGTCGCTGTCTCGAGCTCGATGTCCGGCTACAACGCTTCTCCGTCCAGCCGAAGCCGTTGGTGCTGGCGAAATTGTGCTCGTGGGAGATCCTCGGAAGCCCAGACGGCTCGGGCCGAACCTCTTGCTCTACTGATGCCATCGCTCCACCTGTTTGCCTTGCCGCCGCACGCCCCGCGATCGATCGAATACGTTCGCAGACAACCGATGGGTCCGGACAGTCCGTCTTTACTCAGCAAAATCAATGGAAGACGCTGACTGAGCATGCTGACCGATGAGAAGCCTGGTGCTGTGAATCCGCAGGTCACGGGTAGGTTTGGCAATTGATGACGAACGATGAGTGCATTTTTGTCAGAGTCCGCGGGTTGTGGGTTCGAGTCCCACGGGGCCTACCACGGGGCCTACCAAAACCACAGGTCAGAGCGCACGTGACCATGGTGGCCATCCTTGGCCCACCACTTACCCACCACTTTTGAAGAGGCCCCGGACCGGTCGTACTACATCCATGTGTCCGATCCTGCGCGATAGGGATGCGGCGCACGTATCCTGCAGGAACGCCTTCATCTGTGACAGCCAACAGATCCGCGACACTCGTCCGCCAACTGATTCGCGACAGGCTAGGAGCTTGGCGATCACCTGGGACGCCGGCCAACCCACGCACACGCCGATGTGCGGGATGCCTGGTTGGCGCGGCTATCCCTGTTGCCCGGTGCAAGAATGTCGCCATGTCACGGGATCGGGCGGCTGACGGGCGGCAGCTCGTTGAGGTTGGCGAGTACTCCGCCGAGGTTTCGGTCATGATTGCGGCGACTCAGCTTGGTTCTGCCTACCCAGAGCGGCGCAAGCGCCAGATCGTCGACGAATGGGTCGAGTTCTTCAGATCGGGGCCGACTCCAATCCGGTCGCTCCGCTTCACGACTCGGACACCTAAGCGGCTCTTCGACGCCTTGTCCGATCAGCACCAGTTGACTTCGCTCCAAGTCAAGTGGGGCGACTACGACGACCTTTCCGTTCTCAGCAGCATGTCTCAGCTGCACACCTTGCGCCTCGCCGGGGCCTCCAAGGTCCGAAACCTAGCTCATCTTGCAGATCTCCAACGCGTGGAAACCCTTCAGGTCGACGGCCTACAGGGTCTCGTCGATGCCAGTCCTGTCGGGGAAATGCGAGCAGTCAAAGACTTGGAACTCGGTGGAGACTGGATGACTCCACGGAACGTCCGTCTTCAGTCGGTCGCCTTCCTCGCCCAGATACCCCAACTCGAACGTCTTCTACTCCACACCCTGATCGTCGACGACCTGGACTACATGCCGCTCCTGTCACTTTCGAACCTCAAGAAGGTGCGCGTCATGGCAGCCCGAGGGATGACACCGACGTACGACGAACTGATGCACCGCTTGCCCTGGGACGGCTGACAAACGCTCGAACATGCCGCAGATAGTAAGGCGCGGTCATGCCGATGAGAGATCATTGGCTGGTCGACGTCAGGGTGGGCATAGTTAGCGCGTGCCCAACCTTGACTTCTACGCCGTCGACGAGGACCACACGGCGGTGCTCGATGCCGTGTTCAGGCTCGACTTTCGAGTGTTCGAGGCGTACTCCGACGAAGGTACGGAACTGAGGGAGTTCGCAGGACCTGGTGAAGTCCTGATGTCAGGGCAGCGCACGGCTTCGCAACTCATGCTGTTCGCTGAGGACTCTGGTCCGGCGCCGGTGATCGATCGGATCGAGCTGCGTCCTCACCTGGGCGCCCCTGCGTCCTTCCGATTCTCGTGCCGGGGGTGGGGCCTGATCCAGCTACAGATCGAGGGCCTCGTCAAGGATGGCCAGCTTGGCCGCTGCCACACGAACCACAACACCCAGAAGCGGGCAGAGAAGTGGGCGGATGTGTACCCGGAACTCGGGATTCCCGACGACTGGGATTGGGCGGCGGTAACCCGGGCTTCAGGCCGGTTGAATCGCGCCATTCGATCGATGGCGGTGGACAAGGTGGGGTCGCATCCAGTCCTCCCACAGGCGGCGGACGCCATCGGTCGCCTCCGCCTGGTTTACGAGTACGGCAGCACCCTCCGAGCCGAGTCTCTTCCAGACATCGCTAGGTGACGTCTCAGAACGACCGGACCTGCCGCGATCCGCGCGCTGATGTGAGCGTGCGTCGCCCGAGGCCCATCTACTACGGCGCTCGTGTCGTGGCGTCCCGCCACAGAAGGTCGGCCAGCTTGCGGCACGCCAGGTCTTCCGTAGGGAACGATGCAATGCCGGACTCGAGGCCGCGCTCCGAGTAGTACACGACCCGCTCAGATCCCCGGTCGTCCAACACATACGCCTCAGGAGGGTGCCCTCCGAGGAGGCAGTAGGCGCTCGGGTCGAACCCGTGGTTAGCCAGGATGCGGTGGAGCCTGCTCCGAGTCATCGTGCCTGCGAACTCGACCATGGATCGATCTTGTCAGCGGTGCCCACTGAACGCACGGATCCGCCGCGATCCGTGCATTCGACTGTCGCACATCACCCGACGGAGGAACCCCTTACTGGTCGCACGCCCAACCTCCATCAGCGTCTGTTCATCCGGGTACGTGGCCTAGATAACCGTTTCGTTCAGAACCGGGAACAGCGCGCGCTCGAAGGGCTCGAACCGGCTTCGCCGCGTCGCCAAGGTCTGCGGCTTCTGCGTCGGGACCGGGACGGACTCTCGGCCGCACCAGTCGGGCCGCGGAACCTGACGAGCGGCACCTGCGCTAGTCACCTCAGAGGCGCCCACAGAGTGAACCTACAGGCGCCGGCGAGCGCGTTGGCTGGGCGACGCGCTCGGCTTCCGCCGGGTGCCAACAAAGGCGTCGTGTCGAAGCATCCCCTGGGCAGATGTCTCATACGGCATCCGGTCGACCACGCTCAACCACAGCTGTGTTCGTAGCTCATGGGCGATACCGGATCACCCCTGTTCAAGCGCAGCGGTCAAGGGTTCAATGTAATGCAGGGGTAGTACTTGGGGGGACACGTGAGGGGAACGCTGATAGGACTGGGCGTTTTTTGCTGGCTGGTCACGGCGCGACTGGTGGTGGCCGCCGCCACGGCAACACATCAAGTGCAAGCACTCGTCTGTTGGGCCCTGGTCATCGCCGGAGCCTATGCGGGTTTGTCTCTGGTCCGACGAGCCATGCGACCGGAATACAGGCACGTACCACCTCCGCAATCAACCCGGGACTGGGACACCTACCTCGCGCCGAAGCCACCAATTCCCAAGCCGGCCCCATCACGTCCAAGTCGGGAGGCCGAAGCGGAGTCTTCGAGTTCCCGCCTGGCAGAAGGCCCGGCGCGTTTGCCTTCCGCTTCACTGCGAGCTGAGGCAAGCGATGACGCTCGCCCCCTGCTCTCGGACCGATCTGCGTCACACGCCAATGACATGACCCGATCAGGGCACCAGAAAGGACCTGTCGTGCGAGACGACATCACCGCAGCTGTCGAGGCGGCCCCCGCCAACGTGCAGGCCACGCTTGGAAGCTCCGGGCTCGGCGCCCTTAAGTTCCTAGATGAGCATCTGCCACAGGGTGAGCGTGTTCACCACATCATCAGTGCCGGTGTTGAGCCCTTGAGAACTCTGGAGAACTGTGCATTGGTCGTGACCGACCTTCGCTTGTTGTTCATCAACCCGCTGCCGCAAGTCCTCGCCTGGGATCTAACGCAGATCGCTAACGTGCATGCCGCTTTGGGCTTCATGGTCACAACAAATGGTGGTGGCGACACGCACCTCGGCATCAACAGCGGCTGGGGCGATACGTTTGTCGCGCGCCTGCAGGTCGCCATGGCAATTGCCACGTTGCGTGCAACGGCGTAGCCGTCGACACATGCCCCGGTCGGGCTGCGCACGGCGTTCGGCCCCTGCGAGCGGTCGTCTGTGGGTGGATTTGCCTAAGTCACTCATGCTGAGCCTTAGTCACATACCCATCGTCCGGATCCGTTGGCGTTCAGGCAGAGGCACCTACGGCGAAGCCCGAGGCTATGCCGGCTCGCGGACGTCGGGAGGGCAGCACAGATCGCCGTCGATCTGGCCGAGCTTGAAATCGCCCAGGATCTCGACGATTGGGACGCACTGCGACGGTTCTTGCTCAGGCTTCCACTCGGCTCGTACTGCCGGGACATGAACCATGGCTTACCCCATGGTTTTCGACAGGAAGTGATCGGAACTGTTGAGATCTGATGGCAGGCCTCGTTGCGCATACCTGCAGGTCAGCAGCCAGGTCGGGAAGCAACGGGGAACGTCGCGACGGAAGCGGGGGGAATCCGCGGGTTGTGGGTTCGAGTCCCACGGGGCCTACCGAGCCTGAATCACGTCTAGCAAGGTGATTCTGATCTTCCTGAGAGCGGGTGCCGTTACCACTTTCGGTGCCGTGGGATCAAACGTGGTGCGAGTTCGCTGCACTGACGCCCATGGCAAGGCCGGGAAGAGGCGCGAACGCGGCGCGGCGCGGCGCACCACACTCGAGTTTCCAGGGGGTTCGCACCACGTGCTGCAGCGCGGTCGCGGCCGGCGAGTCGGCGCGGGCTCTCCGGTTGGCGTTCGCTGGTCGGGGGCCGGGGTCTGGGGTGGATCGATCTATGGCGGGGTCTGCTGGGACCTGACTGTTCGCTATGTTTGACCGGCTTGCCGGTTCTCGTACTGCAGAATCGGCGGGACGAGTCCCTCTTGGTTCGAAGGGATCGACCACCCGAATGGCCGAGGGGGGCTGGATGTTGTGCGGGCAATACTCCTGAGCGGCGCGCTGGCGACGGTCTGCTCGCTGCTGGGGACCCGAATCGCGATCGGATGGTTCGCCCGTCGCGGCTTCGGACAGCCGATCAGGCAGGACGGACCGAGGACACACCATGTCAAGCGGGGTACGCCGACCATGGGCGGTCTCGTGATCCTGCTGAGTGCCAGTGCGGCATATTTGGTGGCAACGATCTTGACCGGCGGGTGGCCGAGTGCGAGCGCTTGGCTCCTGATGTTGCTGTTCTTCGGCTGCGGGGTGGTGGGGTTCCTCGACGACTTCATCAAGGTCTACACCCAGAACAACCAGGGTCTGAGTAGTCGGGCCAAGATGGCGGGTCAGACGCTGGTCGCACTCGTCTTCGGGGTCCTGTCCACGCAGTTCTTCGCCGACGAGCGCGGTGTCAGGCCGGCGTCGCAGTACATCTCCACCACTCATGACTGGGGGATCAAGCTGCCCCTGATCGTGGTCCTGCTCTTGATCTGGTTCCTCGTCACCGCGACCTCCAACGGCGCCAACCTCACTGATGGCGCCGACGGGCTGCTCGCCGGCGCCACGGCATTGATCTTCGGCGCGTACACCATCGTGAATGTCTGGCAGAACAACCAGCTGTGCGACTCCGCGCGGCCCACTGTGGTGGTGTCACAGTGCTACCAGGTGCGCGACCCTCTCGACCTCGCGGTCTTCGCGGCCGCCATCGCTGCAGCTTGTGTCGGCTTCCTCTGGTGGAACGCCAAGCCCGCACGGATCATCATGGGCGATGTCGGCTCCCTCGCCATCGGTGGCGCCTTGGCCGGGCTGGCAATCATGTCTCGAACCGAGCTCCTGATGGCCGTCATCGCCGGACTGTTCGTGCTCGAGACCATGTCCGTGCTGCTGCAGATGATCTCCTTCAAGCTGACCAAGCGACTCACGGGCACCGGCCGTCGCATCTTCCGAATCGCTCCCATTCACCATCATTTCGAACACCTGGGATGGGACGAGGTCACCGTGGTGATCCGCTTCTGGGTCGTCGCCGGGATCTTCGTCGCGACCGGGCTCGGGATCTTCTATGCCTCCTGGCTGCCCTGAGCCCAAGCGCAATTGAGACGACAGGCAGTAGTCGGCTGCGGGCGGACGGACTCGGGAAGCGCGTGTGTGGCGGCGTGGGCGAGGCGCTGGGCGGGGGGTTGGTGGGCTCACCCCCGAAGGATGAGGACGGGTGGTTGGGCTGCAACGAGACTGGCGGCGGCAGGACGCGGTGGCCCGCGCCGGGGCTTTCGGCGTCGTCAGCAGGCGTTGTGCGAGGGGAGAGGGCCGGCGTGAGCAAGCCGTTCCGAGGGAAGATCGACATTGACATCAAGGATTCGGTTCCCGATTGGGAGCCGTACACCCAGCCGATCGCGGCGGATGATGCCCCGAATGTGTTGTACGTCGTTCTGGACGACGTGGGTTTCTCCGCGATGGAGCCGTTCGGAGGTCTGATCGAGACGCCGAATGTCGGGCGGATCGCTCAGCAGGGGCTGACGTACACGAACTTCCACACGACGGCGCTCTGCTCCCCTACGCGGTCCTGCTTGATGACGGGACGTAACCACACCACCAACGGGATGGGCTGCATCACGGAAGCGACGTCCGGGTTCCCGAACGCGAACGGTCACATCCCGTTCGAGTGCGCCAATGTCGCCGAGGTACTGGGCGAGAACGGCTGGAACACGTTGATGGTCGGTAAGTGGCACCTGTGTGCCGAGGACGAGATGAACCTGGCCTCGTCGAAGCGGCAATGGCCGCTCGGCCGGGGGTTCGAGCGGTACTACGGGTTCCTCGGCGGCGAGACGAACCAGTGGTATCCCGACCTGGTCTACGACAACCACCCGGTGCCGCAGCCGGCGTTGCCGGAGGACGGCTATCACCTGACGGTCGACCTGACGGACAAGGCGATCGAGTTCGTTCAGGATGCGAAGGCGATCGCGCCGGACAAGCCGTTCTTCCTCTACTACTGCCCCGGCGCGGCCCACGCACCGCATCACGTGCCGAAGGAGTGGGCCGACAAGTACCGCGGCCGGTTCGACATGGGATACGAGGCGTACCGGGAGGGAGTGTTCGAGCGGCAGAAGGCCATGGGCATCCTGCCCGAGAGCGGTGAGCTGTCGCCGATCGACCCGTACGCGGAAACGACGAGCCACGACGGCAAGCCCTGGTCGACGGTCGACCGGGTCCGGCCGTGGGACTCGCTGTCCGACGCGGAGCAGCGGCTGTTCGCCCGGATGGCGGAGGTGTACGCCGGATTCCTGAGCCACGCCGACCACGAGCTGGGCAGGCTGCTCGACTACCTGGACGACACCGGCCAGCTCGACAACACCATCGTCGTACTCGTCTCCGACAACGGCGCCTCTGGCGAGGGCGGCCCGAACGGCTCGGTCAACGAGAACAAGTTCTTCAACGGCGTCCCCGACACGATCGAGGAGAACCTGAAGGCGCTGGACAAGCTCGGTGGGACGGAGACGTACAACCACTATCCGACGGGTTGGGCCTGGGCCTTCAACACCCCGTTCAAGATGTGGAAGCGCTACGCGAACTACGAGGGTGGCACGGCCGACCCGCTGATCGTCTCGTGGCCGCGTGGTTTCACCGCGACCGCCGAGACGCGTCACCAGTACACCCACGCCGTCGACATCGTGCCGACCCTGTACGAATGCCTCGGACTCGAGCTTCCCGACGTCGTCAACGGCTACACGCAGACGCCGTTGGAAGGAACCAGCTTCCGGTACACCTTCGACGACGCGACCGCGGCGACCCAGAAGGACACGCAGTTCTACTCCATGCTCGGGACGCGGGCCATCTGGCACCAGGGCTGGAAGGCCGCCACCGCGGTGCCGGCCGCGCCCGAGTCGTGGGGCGACTTCCACCAGCAGAAGTGGGAGCTGTTCGACACCGAGGCGGATCCGAGCGAATGCGAGGATCTTGCCGACAAGCACCCGGAGAAGTTGCAGCAGCTGATCGCACTGTGGTGGGCCGAAGCCGGACGCCTCCAGGCCCTCCCGCTCGAGTCTCGCGGCGCCGTGGAGATTCTCACCACCGAGCGCCCCCAGCTGTCGAAACCGCGGACCCGCTATGTCTACTACGCGGGTGGCGCGGAAATCCCCGAGTCGGTCGCCCCGAACATCCGCAACCGCTCGTACACCATCGCCGCGGAGCTCGAGATCGAGACGCCGGACGTCGGCGGCGCGATCTTCTCTCAAGGTTCGAGGTTCGGTGGTCACGCCCTGTACATCAACGAAGGAAAACTCCGCTACGTCTACAACTGGGTGGGTGAGCTGGTGCAGGTCGTCGAATCCGACGAGACGATCCCAACCGGTCACGTCGTCGTCTCGGCGTCGTTCGAGAGGGAGGGCAAATCCATGCCCACCGAGGGCGCGCTCAGTCTCTACATCCGGGATCGCAAGGTGGGCGAGGGACGGATCCGGACTCAACCCGGAAAGTTCGGCCTCGGCGGCGGAGGGCTCGTCGTCGGCCGATCGGGCGCCGAACCGGTCACCGACGACCTTCCGGGCGAACGGCCCTGGCCATTCGTTGGCGCAACCATCAAGCGGGTCGTCATCGACGTCAGCGGCGAGTCTTTCGAGGATCTCGCTCTCGAGGCACGGGCCGCGTTCGCACGGCAATAGAAGGCGTGTCCAAGCTGCCCACGCTGACTATTGGGGCGGGGAGAGCCAGCGTTGGTAGGACTTGGATTGGTCGAGATCGGGGTCCGGATCACCGGGCAGGGGGCGGCTGAACACGAGCCGGGCGGTGGCCTCGAGTGTGCTTGGGAGCAGATCGGCGGGACCGCTCGCCTCGAACCCCAGGGTCCACCAGTCCTGGCCGATGGTGCGGACCTCGGTGAGTTCCACGTCGCACTGCGGCTCCTGGTGGAGCATCGCGGCGCGCGCGACGAGCTGTCCTCCGTCCAGTGAGAAACGGCTGATGCGTCGCCTCTTGCCTACCGGCCGCCAGCCGGCCTGGCGGTCGCTGTTCTGGCCGGCCCGGCTGAACGGAAAGGACCACTTCTGCCAGGACTCCAGGCGTCCGCGGGCGCAGTCGGCGACCTCCAGGATTCCCGGGCTCCCGTGGTACTTCTTGACCTCCAGTGCCATGCCGCCGCGGACCTTCACCGACAGGCCGGGCAACTGCGGTTCCAGCAGGTAGCTGTCCTCGCGTGACTCTGTCTCGATCGGGAACCGCCCGAACCATTCGGTCACAGCGGTCTCCAGCCGGCCCGGGAAGATCCAGCGCACCTCCAGGCTGCGCTCTGCCTCGCCGGGCCGGCCCTCACGCGGTTCAGCCGTCATCGACACACGCTCCTGACCCTGGCCGGATGCGAAAGCTGCCTACTCCGAGGTGCTGGTCATCGGCAGGGCGTCGCCTTCGGCGGCGTCACGCTCGTCCTTGTCGGGCAGTCCGCGCACCGCTCCGATGATCGCCACGGCGATGGCGGCCCCGATCAATGGGCCCGCGATATAGACCCACCAGCCCGTGTAGTCGTTGCCGATGATGTCGGGTCCGAGAGTACGGGCCGGGTTCATCGACGCGCCGCTGATCGGGCTGGCGAACAAACCGAGCAGGGCGACTGTCGAGCCGACCGCGATCGCCGCGTTGTGGCCGATGCTGCGGCCGCCGGTCGCGGTGTTGAGGATGACGCTGGCCAAGATCGCGGTCAGGACGAGTTCCATCACCATCGACTTCCACTCCCCGCCGGGAGTCTTGATCGGGTAGTTCCCGCCCGCGCTGGCGTTGACGAACATCAACTGCAGGAACAGCGCGGCGCAGATTGACCCGGCCATCTGGACCACCCAGTACGGCAGCACCCATTTGGTCGGAAAGACTCCCCGGGCGGCAAAGGCGAAAGTCACCGCGGGATTGATGTGGAGTCCTGACAGCGGGCCCCAGGCGTAGATCATCGCCATGACCACCGCCCCGGGCGCGATCACCGCCGCGGTCCTGCTGATCGGCTCGTTGCCGACGTACTGGTTGATCACCCCTGATCCGGCCGCCACCGTCACCAGGACGAAGGTGCCCAGGAACTCGATGATCAGCCGGATCCACAACGGCCGTTGCCGCAGGGTGTCTTCTTCGAATCGGATGAAGTACCGGCGCCCGAGTGACGCCCTCTGCTCAGCATCGGGATCGATGGCGGGTTCTGCCATGGCGCAACCCTTTCCTTCTCGGCCGCCCGGGCTGGACGGCCGGGGTTCGGTTGTCAGATGTCGGTGGTCGCTTGGGCTCGACCGTCTTCGACGGCGCTCTGGAACGCGGTGTAGTCGCGTTCGTTCTGGTCGGCATAGGTTTCGGCGAAGTCGGCGATTGCCTGGTCGAAGGCGTCCGATCCGCCGAGGTAGGCGGCCAGTGCGACGCGGTCGCCGGAGCGAGCATGAGCCCGGGCCAGGGTCCGGCCGCAGACGCGGGCATAGACGGCCATGCCCGAGGGGGCACTCTGCTCGATCGGGACGGAGAACTTCCAGTCCTTGAGTTGGCGGACGTAATAGTCGCGGTCCACTCCGTCCGAGCTCGGCATGTGGGTCCAGCCGAGGAAGATGTCGCTTTCGGCCTGCATCAAGTGCTGTCCGGCGACCACGCGCTCGCCCTCGTTGGTGTACTTGCTGCGCCCGCAGTACTCCGCCAGAACCGATGGCTGCGCCTCCTTGGCCTGGAGGAACACCGGTTCGACTCCGTCCCCGCTGTCCATCAGCACGATCCAGGCGCGGGTGCCGACGCTGCCCACGCCTACGACCTTGCGAGCCGCTTGGACCAGCGTGAACTGTTCGAGCATGTGCCGCCGGTCCGACTGCAAGGTACGCCGGTACTTGCCCAGTACCGCGCGGATCTCCTCATACACCGCACTGGCCTGCACGTCGGGGAAGACTTCCTCGACGGGAACGACCATCGGAGGGTCACTGATGATTCGCCGACGGCCCTCGACCACCCTGGTCAACTTGCGCAGCGCCTGGGTGCTGTCGCGGGTGTGGGCCTTGGCCAGCATCTTCTCCGTGGCCTTGAACCCTTTGGCCTTCATCTGGGACCGGAATTGCCAGATGGCCTCTTCGATGTCCAGGTGTGCGTACCACACCTCCAGGAATGTCTGCTCCGCGAACCCGCGCATCGCCTTTCGGTACGCCTTCACCGCCGCGAGGACGATCTTGCGGCGGTGCTTGCCTCGGAACCCGTTGTCCCGTCCCGCCACTGCCAGGCTCGCCGCCAGCCGTTTGACGTCCCATTCGAACGGGCCGGGCAGCGTCTCGTCGAAGTCGTTGACGTCGAAGACCAACTCCCGCTCCGGAGAGGCGTACGCGCCGAAATTGGACAGATGTGCATCTCCGCACAACTGCACCTGCAGCCCCGACGTAGGCGTCGTGGCCAGGTCAGCCGCCATCGGCAAAGCAGCCCCGCGGTAGAACGTGAACGCCGACACCAGCATCCGCCCGTGCCGGATCGGCACCAGCTCCGGCACCCGCGACTTCGACTGCTCCAGCAAGAGCCCCACCGGATCCCGCGGCCCGTCGGCCTGGAACTCCGCCTGCGACTCCCGCGGAGTGACCCTGCGGGCGTCCTTCCCCAGAGCGACCCGGTCCGCATGGCTGAGCTGCCCGTGTGTCCCAGCCCGCTTCGAATCTCTACGGAACGCCCGCGTGGCAGGGCTCGCCGATCTGCCGCCCCCAGTCGTCACAGTCATAGCTCCCCTTCCGCCCACGCCGTCGAGAAGTGCCGAACCAGCTCGAACGGGCCGTGGAGTTCTTGGACCAACAAGAGCAGCGGGCACGCAGAGTGCCCGGAGGACTGGGGAGCGTGGGGGTCGTTCCCTGGACCACGCTCCTACCCTGAAGCCGAGAGGGACGCGCGGCATCACCCCTGCTGGGTGACGAGTGGCCGAACTCCGCCGCTACCACTGCAGGAACATCGAAGGCCGGCTCGACCACCGCCCGGTGAACGATCAGCAGCGCGACGTCCGGAAATGGATCGCAAAGCCGGCTCGCTCGGCCGCGAGGCGGGGCGCGGAGGAATCACCCTCGTGGGAGGAGGCGGCGTGGCTGTTTGCGTGTCAGCGTCCTACCGTGGCCGATCAATCCTTGAGGTTGCCGATCGCTGCTGGGAAGCGCGCGTGGATCGCGGTGCTGGCGACCGGCGCGCTGGTCTGGGTGCTGGCGGCCGGCGTGACAGCGCTCACCGGGGACGCGATCCTGATTCCGACCCTGTTCCTGATCGGAAGCTTTCTGGTGCCGGTCACGGTCGTGACCTTCGCGCTGGCTCGTCTGGACGACTGTCGCCTGACCACCAACGTGGTCCTCAAGGGGTTCCTCGCGGCCGGGACGATCGGGGTAGTCGTGTCCGCCGTGACGGAGATCTACCTGCTGCCGACCGGAGCCGGGCCGGTGGGGAACGCGCTCGGCTTCTTCGGCGTCGGCGCGATCGAGGAAGTCTCCAAGGGTGCGGTGCTGGTGGCCGTCGCTTGGCGGGTCCCCCAACGCACGGTGCACGGTGGAATGGTCCTGGGGGCCACGGTCGGTGCCGGCTTCGCCGCCTTCGAGAGCACGGGGTACGCCTTCTGGGCCTACATTCAGCACACCAATGACCACCCCGAGCTGAGCATTCTGCAAACCGAGGTGTCGCGAGCCATGCTCGCACCCTTCGGCCACCTGACCTGGACCGCGCTGCTCGGCGGTGCCCTCTTCGCCGCTGCCGCGCCACCCAAGGGCGGGTTCCGTGTCACTCGGCGAGTGATCTGGACGTTCCTGGGGGTCTCGGCGCTCCATGGAGCGTGGGACGCGTCGTACGGCTGGGGCATCTGGATCACCCAGGGAGTCACCGGCAACGGATGGATCGCCGACTGGCCGGACGGCACCTACTGGGAGGGTTCCCCGACCCAACGAGAGCAGTGGGTCTTCCAGGGGACGTACGACGGCACGCTCGCCGTCGTTGCCCTCATCGGTGTCGTCTGGGTCATCCTCAGCTGGCGCCACGCACGACATGCCGCCACCAGCGCGCCCGCGGCGGGCCCGCCGATCAACGCGCCAGACCGCCAACCGTGAGCGCCCCGGTCAGAAGGTGGCGATGGGGTTGACCGGGCTGCCGGACGTGTTGGCGAAACGGACTGGTGCGACTGCGAGTTGGAAGTCCCACTGGCCGAGCTCGGCGGCCGTCGTCGCGCATTCCTCCAGGTCGCAGTTGTCGAGCATCCACAGACCCATCGCGACGAGGCTCACGGCGTGTACCGGCATCAACACGTCGTCGTACCCCGACGGCTGAACGTCCTGGGGGGTGTCAGCGCCGATCAGCGCGACCCCCCGTTCATGCAGCCACGGCAGGCAGGACGCGTGCCAGCCCGCCTGCGTGAAACCGCCGCCCGCACCGGTCTCGTGCCGACTGCGGCCATAGCCGGTCCGCAGGAGTACGGCGTCGCCGGATCGCACCCGCACACCCTGGCGACGCTCGGCCTCCTCGAGATCGTCGGGAAACACACCCTCACCCGGTTCCAGCCACGGCACATCGCGGACCCTCGCAATGTCCAGCAGGACACCCCGCGTGATGATCCCGTTCGCCGCCGCCGTGACGGCCGCCCACGCCGATCCCGTCGCGGCGTCGACCAGCGAATGCGACCGCCCGTTGTACATCGTGCCGTCCCAGAAGATGTGGCACGGCGAGTCCAGGTGAGTGATCGTGTTGCCGTGGAACATGATGCCGAGACGCTCGTTCGAGAAACCCCAGCGCCGGTCGTTGCGGAAGTGCGCCGGCATGTGCTCGGCGCCCGGCATCTCGGCGGCGCACGGGCACGCCGTCGTCGACCGCTCCATTTCGTCCGGTACGGCGACCTCCCATCCGCACGACACGCTCCTGCCGTGGCGCACGGCCCGCGCCGCCGCCAGCCGGACGTCGTCGGTGATGAGGTTCAGAGTGCCGAGCTCGTCGTCGTCGCTCCACCGTCCCCAGTTCGACAGCGTGTCGAAGTACCCGAGTACGTCGTCCTGTGTGGGCATCGGTCGCCCTGCCGTCATCCCAGCATCGACCCCTCCGGTCACGCGGTTCAAGGCACCGAGGCCCGCCGAACTGGCATGACCCTACATCGCGGCCGGGGTGACGGCGGTCCTGGTTCTGCTCGCTGCAGCGCGGTTCGCGACGACCGCGATTGTGGTGCCGGTGGCCGCGAAGAGCGCACCGAGCGCGACCCAGCCCGCTGTGCCGTGGTCGATGGCGGTTGTGGTGACGACTGCCGGGCCGAGCATCAGTGCCAGCGCGAGGCCAGTCTGGCTGAGCCCCTGGTAGGCGCCGGCGCGGGCCGGGTCGGCGAGCTCGAACGCCATACCCCAGCTGCCGGCTTCGCCGCGCGTCTCGCCTGCGGAGGAGGCGAGCGCGCCGAGCAAGAGGACGCCGGTCGCCGCAGCGGCGCCGAGGTGACCTGCGACGGCGAAGAGCAAGCAGGCGATGAGGAGGAGCAGGCCTGCTCGGCGCGCCGAGCGTCCGGCCGTGCGCAGGTCCTGGGTGCCGCGGGACGCGCGGACCTGGAAGAGCGCCACGTAGGCGGTGTTGACCACGAGGAGCGCCGATACCACGACGGTCGGAGCCTCGGTGTGATCCGCCACCCACAGCGGGATGCCAACCGACGTCAGCCCGAAGTGGATTGCGAGTAGGGCGTTGAGAGCGGTCGAGACGACGTACGTCCGATCTTTGAGAGGCGAAGGTCCCCGTGGCGCCTCAGGGCCGGCGGAGGCGTCCATTCGCTCCGCCAGCCCGGATACTCTCCGGCGCAGGCCGGCCAGTGGGACCGTGCCGAGGATGGTGATGGCGCCGACCACTACCACGGTCAGGCGGTACGCCGTTGCCGTGTCGGCGACCAGGGCCAGTCCCGCAAGCAGGGTGCCGATGCCGATACCGACGTTCATCACCACGCGCAGCCGGGCGCGGACAGCAACCCGCTCCGGGCCGACGAACCATCGGGCGAGCAGCGTCATCTGGGCGGTGCTCTGCAGGCCGCGGGAGCCGGAGACGCAGGCCGCGACGAGTACGAAGGTGCCGACGTCGCGGGCCAGGGCGTATCCCAGCAGCGCGACGCCGTTCGCGGCGAGGGCCCATTGCTGCAGCCGATCGGCACCGCACCGGTCACTCAGCCACCCACCGGCGTACGACGCCAGGACGCCGACTCCTCCGGCGATGGCCAGGCCGATCCCGACGGTGGCCGCAGACAGTCCTACTCCGCGGGTGAAGTACAGCGCGCTGACCGCGAAGAACATCCCACGGGACAGGGACAACGCGGCCACGGCGGAGGCGAGCGCGCGTTCGACGGGATCGTGGAGGAGTGCAGGCACGCGTCAGTTGTCGCATCCAGGTGCTCGGCGACACCATCGATATAGCATATTGCTTCATGATCGAGTACGAGCTCGTCGGCAACGACCTCGGCGAGGTGCGCTTCGCGATCTCGCCGCTGAACGAGCTGGTCCTGTCACTGCGGACACTGCGCGATCCGGGCCGGTTCCCGCTGCAGCTGCCCTGGCTGCGGGCCACCGAGGCGGCGCGCGCCCGGCTCGACCTGGAGCTGCTCCGCGCCTTGACGAACGAGTCGCTGTGGACGCCGGACTTCCTCACTCCGCGGCCGTACACCCCGCTCGGCAGGATCGACGACGAGTTCGCGGCCCTGACCGGCACACCGGGCGGCGTCGTACGCGCGGATCTGGCGGAGGTCCACCCGGCCGCGCTGCCCCCGGTACTTCGAGGCCGGCCGGACAGGGTACTCAGCCGCGTCCTGGCGGCGCTCCGAGACTACTGGGAGGCATGTTTCGAGCCGCACTGGCAACGCATGCGGACCGTGCTCGAGGCCGACGTCGTCCACCGCGGCCGGGTCACAGCGCAATCTGGCCTCGCAGTGATGTTCGCCGACCTCGACCGGCATGTTCGCCTCGAGGACAGCGTTGTGTACGTGCGCCTGCGCAGCGACCTCTCGTACCGCACCTCCACCGCCGGCCGCGGCCTCACGCTCGCCCCCTCGCTGTTCAGCAGGCGCGCGACGGCGCCCATCTCCCCCGACGAGCCACCGCACATCATGTACCCGGCACGCGGCCTCGCCACGCTCTGGGAGACCGAGACGAACACGCCGGCCACTGCCCTGGTGGGCCTGATCGGCCGCGTCCGCGCCCGGCTGATGGGACTCCTCGAGACGCCGACGTCGTCGACCGAACTCGCTGTGCGCCTGGACGTCACGCCGACCGCGGTCAACCAGCATCTACGTGCACTGCGCGCGGCCGGTCTCCTCATCTCCGCACGGCACGGCCGCTCGGTCCTTTACCGACGCTCAGACCTCGGCGACCGCCTGGTCCGCGGCGCATAACCCTCAATCCAGTGTTGTGAACCGAGGGCGACGCTCGGTCGGGGCGCCAGTGGTCCGGGATTGTCCTACGGTAGGACGACGCCGAAGGGATGATGCATGGCCGAAGAGATCAACAGCCCACGTCTGCAGAAACTTGATCCGGCCGGAACTGACGAGTTCTGGGCCGAAGTCACCGAGCAGGGTGCGCCACTGGTGGAGCCCGTGCTGGATGACGACCACGATGTCTGGCTGACTTTTCTCTACCGGTCGAGCGAACCTATCGCCGGCGCCTCGGTGTTCGGCGGCCCACCAGGATGGGACGCACCAGACAACCAGATGCACCACCTGGACGGCACCGACGTCTGGTATCTCACCTGCCGGGTCCGCGCCGATCTGCGCTGCACCTACCGTCTGGCCGTCGATGACGTGGACAGTGCCGCGGCGAAGGCGGAGGACTGGCAGGAACGTACGGCGCACTGGTTCACCGATCCGCTCAACCCGGCGACATTCGTCTATCCCGAGGACGAATTCCTTGGCACTGACGAGACCGTGGTGTCGTTGATCGAGTTACCGGCCGCGCCAGCGCAGCCTTGGCTCGCTCCGCGGTCCGACGGCAACCCAGGCGAGCTCGTCCGGCAGCTGCACCGTAGTGAGATCCTCGGCAACGAGCGTCGCATCTGGGTCTACACCCCGCCCGGTTATCGACCGGACGACGAGCCGTATCCGCTGCTCGTGCTGTTCGACGGCGACGTCGTACGCGGCCCGATCCCCTTCCCCACGATCCTGGACAACCTCATCGACGACCGCCGCATCCCGCCGATGGTGGCCGTCCTCGTCGACAGCCTGAGCCAGGAAGTCCGCAACCGCGAACTCCCCTGCGGCGGACCCTTCCTGGAGTACCTGTCCGACGAACTGCTGCCCTGGGTCCGCGAGCGGTACCGGATCACGACCGATCCCGCGCGGACGATCGTGGCGGGTCAGAGCCATGGCGGTCAGGCCGCCGCGTTCGCGGGGCTCAATCGCCCGGACCTCTTCGGCACCGTGATCTCGCAGTCGGGATCGTTCTGGTGGAGCCCGGACGACGACGACGAACACGAGTGGCTGACCCGCCAGTACGCCGAGGCCGAGCGACAGCCCGTGCGGTTCTACCTCGAGGTCGGCCTGCAAGAACGCGGTCCGACCC
The DNA here is from genome assembly GCF_044459685.1 of Kribbella sp. NPDC050241. NCBI lineage: Bacteria > Bacillati > Actinomycetota > Actinomycetes > Propionibacteriales > Kribbellaceae > Kribbella > Kribbella sp. NPDC050241. The sequence goes on along the minus strand of NZ_JBITJE010000002.1, from coordinate 531,375 downwards.
CCGACGACGGCCCATCCATGGTGGTCGCGAACCGCCACTTCCGGACCATCCTGCGCAGCAAGGGCTACGACGTGACGTACACGGAGTACAACGGCGGCCATGACTACGTCTGCTGGCGCGGCTCGCTCGCCGACGCACTCACCACCGTTACTGCCCCACCGCAGCCGACGCCGGCGGCGCCGGCCACGGATCAGTTGCCGGCGTAGCTGATCGAGACGACGGTCGAGCTACTGCTGATCTTGCCGCTGTCGACCTTCTTGCCGTTGACCACCAGTACGACGCTGAGACCGTCGGAGCCCTTCGTCTTGTGCAGGTTGACGGTGTAGGAGCCGTTCGAGGCCTTGACCTGGAACGTGGCGGATCCACAGCCCTTCTTGCTCGTCGCGCCGACCCGGCCCGCCCAGCAGGTCTTCTTCGACGCGGTGATCCGGACGGTGGCACCCGACTGCGTGGTGGTCTTGCCCTTGCCGCTCCCGCTCCCGCTGCTGCTGCCGCCGGCGCCGGTGCCGGTGCCGGGCGTGGTCTTGATCGGTTCGCAGCCGGTCAGCACCAGCGGGACCACAAGGGCGACCGCGAGGGCGGTCCATCGGCGGGCAGACATCGGGGGCCTCCGGTCATCCGGTCTTGACGGTCAGTTGTGGCTTCAGGCTGGTCGGCTTCAGCTCCTTGCGAACCAGCGCTTCGATATCGGCCAGCCCGCTGCTGTTCTTCGTCGCCGCGAGGCGTGCTGCGTTGCTGCGGGTCGACAGCTGATCCTCGAGTTCTCGAGCCATCGCCTCGAGCTGTTGCCGGCCGTGACGCGAGAACGCGCGATGCTTGCTGGTGACAACTACGATCTGCACTGCGACGGCCGAGGTCGAGCAGCCGGAACAGGCCGCGTTGACCGCGAAGGCACGGTTTCGAGCGGTGACCGTCGTACCGGGCCGGACCACGACGACCTGCACGGACACGCTGGTCGCTCGGCAGTTGCTGCAACTCGACCAGGCGTTCGCGACGTTGTCCGCCGTACGCTTCTTTGCCTTGTTCACGTAGATGACCTGCACTGCCGAAGCGTTGGCACTGCACGAGTCGCAGGTGGCCGATGCGGTGGCCACGGCATCAGCCTGGGCTCGCTTGCCCCGGGCACGTTCGAACATGGCGGTCCGGTCGGTGTCCGAACTGCCTGGCGTCGAAGGGTTGGCGGACGCGACCAGGTCGAAGTCCTGGCCGCTCCGGAACGTGAGGACGCTCGCGGTGCCGGTCGCGCCCAGGACGAGGGACGCGATCATCGTGATCGTTGTGAGTCGCCGGCTGATGGTCATGAGGCTCCTTCGCCTGTGAGGGACGGATCAACCACCGAGACGGGACTCCAGCGGTTCGTGGTGAAGCCGCCGGCGACCAGTTCGGCCAGTTCCAGGTAGGCATCGCGGGTCGCGGAGCGCAAGTCGTCGAGGTCGACCGCTGCTCCGCTGTCCAGCGCCGGGTCCCACGGGATGCGGACCGTGCCGGCGCAGCGACTGTTGAAGTGGTTCTCGATCTCGTCGAGCTGGAGCCAGCGCGGCTTGCCTCTGGTCGTGTTGATCACGGCGACCGCGGACGACACCAGATCGGCGTGTCCGTGCTGGTCCAGCCAGTCCAGCGTCCCCGCCGCGACCCGGGCGCCGTCGAGTGCCGGTGGCATCACGACGACGATCTGGTCGGCCTCACGCAGGATGCCCTGAATGGCGCCGTCCAGGATGCCGGTGCCGGTGTCGACCAGGATCAGGTTGTAGTGCTGGGTGAGCAGGTCGAGCACAGTGCGGTAGTCCCGGTCGCCGAGCGCCTGGCTGATGGTCGGGTCGTCGTCGGACGCGATCACCTCGAGCCGGCTCGGTGCCTGCGAGGTGTACTCGCGCAGATCGGCGTACTTCGTGATCAGATCGCGCTCGCCGAGAAGGTTGGTCACCGTGGCCGGGGACTCCCGGCGGACCCGATAGATGAGCGAGCCCGCGTCAGGGTTCGCGTCGAGCGCGACCACTCGATCGCCGCGGTGCATCGCGAGCGTATGACCCAGCATCAGGGTGGTCGTGGTTTTCCCGGCGCCGCCCTTACGGCTCAAGGTGACCACTCTGCGCGGGCCTCGCACGGTCGCACGGACTCGGTCGATCCGCTCCCGTTCGCGCTGCTCGGCGAGGCTGGGGCCGACGTTGATCCGGCCACTCGAGACGAAGTACAGGCCGTGCCGCCATCCGTTCCGAGGCGGCGTCAGCCGCCGGCGGAGCATCTTGTCCTCGGTGAACAGGGCAGCACCGGTCGCCCCGCTGATGTGGTCCATCGGTTCCTCCTCGGCCGGCGACGGCGGGGTCTGCCGGGTTCGAACCGCGCGTACGAGGTGGAGCACGGATCGGACGAGTACGACGCTCAGCCCGACGATCGGGAGAGCGATCGCCAGCAGAGACAGCAGCGCGAGCGCCGCTGCGCCGATCTGCCCTGCCGCGACGAGTGTTCGTACGCCGCCCCACAACTCACTCGAGCGATCCCAGAACCCGGCGAGGTAGCCAGGGGCGTTCCAGGTCAGGAGTCCCAGACCGATGAGCAGCGCGGGGACGGTGACCAGTACCCAGGTCGTGACCACGATCCGGGTACGGAACCGCAGCGTCGCCACACCGGGATCGTTCCGGCGGCCAGGCAGAAGGCTCCGCAGGATGGGCCGGACGTGCCCGAAGAGATTCGGTACGCCGGCCAGGTCGCCGAGAATGTAGTACCCGTCGAACCGGACCACCGGCAGCAGCTGCTGGATGATCTCCAGGTGGGACAGCGCGATCACCGCGAGCAGGGGGGACCATCCGGTCCACAGGTACATCCCGGCCGCGACCACGATGTAGACCGCGTTGAAGTAGACGCCACCCAGATCGGTCCGCAGCCGGCCGGCCCGGTTGAGCCGGTAGGCGCTGGTCACGTTCGTGTAGAAGGCAGGGATCCAGAGATAGAGCCCGACGCCGATCTGTCCGGGCTTGGCGCCGCCGTACCGGCAGCCGGCCGCATGGCCGAACTCGTGGAAGACCGTTGCCATGAGCAGCAAAATCAGGACGGCCAGCACCCCGGCCGGATCGACCAGGGCGGAGAAGACGTCCGAGGCGGACCGGGTGACCAGCACCCAGATGTCGAAGGCGATCACGGCCGCCAGGACCGCCACGATCACGGGCCGGTGGAACAGCGGTGCGAAGATCCGTGCGATCGTCCGGACGGCACGGGCCGGCAGCAGCACGCCGCGCAGGCTCAACGCGAGCAGGGGATCCGCCTTCTCCTGTCCCACCGGCGCGCCGTTCCAGAGGGCGACCAATCCGGACGGACCGAGCTTGTCGTTGATCAGGCGGACCAGGTCGTCGGGATCGAGACGGTGACCGTACGCGCGGCTCACCCGGTCGGCCAGCAGATCGGTCGACGAGCGCCCGTCGGCGTTGTCCACGATCAGATAGAGCAGCTTGGTCAGCAGGACCATCTGTCGGTCGGCCCGTTCGACCAGATAGCGCTCTTCCCGGAACCCGGACCCCTCGTACCGTCCGAGCAGGCGTACGCCGCCCACCCGGCTCGGCCTGGGTCCGCCGCGCACCGGGACCGCGCGGAGGTGGTCTTCTGTCGTTGTCACGATGCGGTCGTCCCCCCAGTGCGGGGGGCGCAGGCCCCCCGCCAGTTCCGTGCGCCGATGGAGCTAACGCTGGAACGCAGCCAGGTGCTGCAGTGCGGCGGCCGTGGCAGTCGAGCCGATCGTCCCCGCATTCACCGCGATCGCCAGGTTGACGGCCGTGATGTTGGTGATGTTGATCAGTGCCAGTGCCTCGCGCGTGGGCAGCAGTTCGGCCGATTGGCCGGCCACGTCCGTACCCGAGATCCTGCCGAGATCCGTCATCGATACCCCCTCGTTCCTAAGGCGTGCGAGCGGCGCACTCGGTCATCACCGCCCGCACACCCGATTCGGTCGGCCTAGCGCTGGTTGACCACAATCGTCTGAATGGCCGCGGCCTTCGCCACCGACCAGTACGACGCCGCGTTCAGCGCGACCGCCGTGTTGGACGCGTAGATGTTGGCGTAGTTGAAACCACCCAACGCCTCCCGCTCCGGCAGTACCTGGATCTCCTCCAGGTCGAGTTCGACCGCCGTCAGTTTCTCGTTCATGAGTCACCCCCTCCGCCGTGTTCGGTGCTCAGGGCCAGTGGATGCCTGGCAGCATGCTCAGGGTGTTGTCACAGCGTTGTCCCGGCGTTGTCACAGCGTTGTCAGGAAGACAGTGGTCGACGTAACGGCCCACTTCGGGGATCGTTGGGTTCATCGTGAGTCTCCCGGTGGTCCGTGCACGCACGACACCAGACAGCCGGTCGGATGACTCCCGGGGGGGTGGATCATGACCGATCACGCGCAGTCCGAGCCCGTGCCCGACGCGGCGGCACTGGTGATCCGGGTCTGGCGGGAGCCGGCCGACGAGGCCGGAATCAAGGCGCGCATCACCCAGCGGCCCGATCTGAGCGCCGACGCCGAGACGACGTCGGTGGTGGCCTCACCGGAGGCTGTCTACCGCGAGGTCCGCGCCTGGCTCGAAGAGTTCGTCAGCCGAACGGGCGGCGAGTCTTGACATCTGGCCATTCCTGTCCCATGTTTCAGGGAGTGCGTAGCGGTTGGTGGTTCAGCCGTCACCCACAGCGGGGACATCTGCGAGCAACACAGCCGGGGGGCAGGCTCGTTTGACGCGCGCCGTCGCACCCCGAAGGGGAGGCCGTGCGGTGCGGACGTTGTTAGAGAGTGATCTTCGACTTCAGTTGCTCGGCGACTGGCTCCTGACCGTTGCCGACCAGCCGGCCGAGACGGTGGAACCGATCGATCTGCCGGCCGGTCCGCAGCACCTCATCGCGCTCCTGGCCCTCAACGGCCGCTGCGCACGGACCCACACGGCCGCGACGCTGTGGCCGGACTGCACCGACATGGTCGCGGCCGCCCGCCTTCGCGCGGTCCTGTGGCGGTTGCGGCACCGGCATGCCGGCGTACCGCCGGTGCTCGAGATCGGCGACTCGTCGCTGTCTCTGGCGGTCGACGTCGTCGTGGACGTCGACCGTTTCCTCGACGGCGCCGAGTTGCTGATCCGCGACGACCCGGACCGCGGCACCGACGAGGCGGAAGACGCCGCTCTCGTCGTACTGCACTCCTCGGAACTGCTCCCTGGGTGGTACGACGACTGGGTGCTGGCCGCCCGCGAGCGACTGCAGTACCTGCGGCTGGGCGCGCTCGACGCCCTCGCGAACCGGCGCCGACGGCAACGGCGTACCCACGAGGCCCTCCAGGCCGCGCGGGCCGCGATCAGCATCGAGCCGCTGCACGAGAGCGCGCACCGCACCATCGTCGAGATCCACCTGGACAACGGCGACCTTGTTGAGGCCATCAACCATTACCAACGATTCCGGGACATGCTCGACCGCGAACTGGGCCTCCCACCGAGCGACCTGTTCCGCGAGGTCGTGAGCCCCTACCTGGCCGTTGCCTCCCGCAAGGTAGCCCGAACCCGCTGATCCCGGCCGGCCTTCAGGTCAGGCCGGTTGCGGCGGCGATCAGGTCGATCTGGTGGAGGTCGGGGTTGGCGGGGAACAGGATCAGCTCTTCGCAGCCTGCGGCGGCGAAGCCGGTGACGGCGTCGGCGACTGCTTGCCGGGTGGTGAGGGCGTTGGCGATGATCCGCTCGGCGTACGGGCCGGCGAAGCTGTAGTAGTCGCCGAGGTAGCGCCGTGCGTGCTCCTCGGCGTCGTCGCCGAGGCTCACGTAGCCGATGGCGACCAGGCGCGGCTCGCCTTCCCGTCCCGCCTCGCGCCAAGCGCCCCTGGCCGTGTCAGCTGCCGCCGCGAAGGCGTCCGGACCGCCGGCGCCGAGGATCCAGCCGGCGCCGTACTGCGTCATCCGGCGGAAGGCGGCGGGCGAGCCACCACCGATGAGCAGCGGCGGACCGCCTGGTTGTGCCGGGGCCGGCCCGATCGCACCGGCGTACCCCCGCGGCTCACCGGCCCACACCGCCCGCATCTCCGCAAGTTGCGAGTCGAACGCCCTTCCACGCTTCTCGTACGGCGACGCCGTCGCCTCGAAGTCGTCCGGCCGTGCTCCGACCGCGATACCGACCGTCAACCGGCCGTCGGAGAGCCGATCCACGGTGGCCAGTTGCTTGGCCAGCAAGGCGCCGTTGCCCCGGAACGGGCCGATCATGATGGCCGTCGTCAGACCGATCCGGCTGGTCACCGCCGCCGCGGCGGCCAGCGCCGGTATTGCGTCCAGATTCCCGTACACCAACCGGTCGAGCGTCCCCAGGGTGGAAAACCCGGCCTGCTCGGCAGCCTGCGCCCAATCCAGGATCAGCCGGGCGCGAATACCCGGAATCGTGGACGGCAGACCGATACCAACATCCATGAGAGCTCCTTGGTTCAAATGTCGGGGCAATAACCAGACTGCACCTTCGTCTTGACTCTGTCGTGGGTGGCGAGGAGGGTCGAAACGGGGGTGGGGATTCCAATGGATATCCGACGAATTCGCAAAATGCTGGCCGTCCTGGGTTCAGGGCTACTTCTTTCGACGACGTTCGTGTCGGCGGCACAGTCCGATACCGCGACGTCGCCGTACCACATCGATTTCAAGCCTTGTCCGGGATCGGCTGTGGTCCGGTGCGGCACGCTGCGAGTGCCTGCGGACTGGGCGGCTCCGAAGGGTCCGAAGATCACTGTGGCGGTGGCTCGCCGTCCCGCGGATGATCCTGCGCACCGGATCGGCACGCTGTTCTACAACCCCGGTGGCCCGGGCGACGGCGCTGTCGACAACGTCATTGCCGCCGAGACGTTCTTCTCCGCGACGCTGCGGGCTCGCTTCGACATCGTCGGCGTCGATCCGAGAGGCGTCGGTGGAAGTACGCCGATCCGCTGCGGCGTACCGGCGCTGACCCCTGACTACGCGTTTTTCCCGCGCACGCAGGGAGAGTTCGACGCGATGGTCGCACACAATCGCGCGCTCGCGAAGAGCTGCCTGCAGCAGACCGGACCACTGTTCCTGCACGCAGACACCGTGAGCGTCGCACGCGACCACGAGGCGGTCCGCATCGCGCTCGGCGTCTCGAAGGTGAACTGGCTGGGGCTGTCCTACGGCACGCAGGTCGGAGCGCAGTACGCCCAGTTGTTCCCGAAGCGCACGCGAGCAATGGTCCTGGACGCTGCTCTCGACCACAGCAGCCCGGACGTGCAACTGATCGCCGATGCGGCCAAGACCGTGGAGGAGGCGTTCGAACGGTTCGCCGACTGGTGTGACACCGCCGACGACTGCGTCTTGCGGGGTCAAGACGTCCGCGCGGTCTACGACAACCTCGTCCGGAGCGCGGACCGGAATCCGATCCCGGTCGAAGGAGCCCTGCGCCCCGTCACCGGTGACGACATCCGAATGAACACCCCCGGCTGGCTCGCCGCGAAGACACCCAACGTACTCGCGGGCGAGCTGTCCTGGCCCGTCTTCTCGGAGGTCCTCAGGCGAGCCGTCGCCGGCGACGCGCAGTTCTTCGCCTTCCCGCCACCTGCGGGACCGACCGACTTCCTGTTCTCCCGGATAGCGAATCACTGCGGTGACTACGTGTCCGACATCCACACCTTCGCCGAGATGCAGCAGCGCATCGAGATGGGCCGGCAGTTGGCGCCGCACCTGCAGGGCGCCTCGGAGTTCTGGCAGGGCGGCCTGTGCATCGGCTACCCCTTCAAGGTCGCCAACCCGGTGCGCAGCCTGAACGTGAAGGGCGTGCCCACCCTCATCGTCCACGCAACGCACGACCCGTCCGTCTCCTACCAGTGGGCGTTCGGCCTGGCCGCCCAGATCCACGGCAGCAGCGTCCTCTCCCGCCTCGGCGACGGGCACACCTCCTACTACAGCTCCGACTGCGCCCGGGACGCGACGGACCAGTTCCTCCTCACCAAACAGTCCACACCAGCCCCCGTCTGCACCACGTAGGCCCCACCGATGGTTGAGCCGGAGAGTCTGAGCGTGACGACTCCGGTGCAGTCGGTGCGGCCGCGGCTGGGGTGTGTCCGGAACAGTGGCGAGGCCGCTCATCCGTCCTGGATGACGCGCAATGGTGACGCGCGCACCAGTGTGGGGTGGAGCCAATGGATTCCTCCTGACAGTGCTCATGGACCGCTACCCGAGCTGGCTTTGCGGCTGTGAGCGGGTGCTCAGGAGAGGAGAGGGAGAGTGGAACATGGCAATCGGGCCAGTACAGCTCATCGTGCTGGGGTTCCAGCACCCAGACTTCCATGGTGAGGTCATCGCCGAACTCGAACGGCTCCGGGCGAGCGACACCGTCCGCGTGATCGACTCGCTGGCGGTCTACAAGACCGCGGACGGCGACATCGAGGCCGAGCATCTCAGCAACCTGACCGAGCAGGAAGCGATCGAGCTGGGCAGCAAGATCGGGGCGCTCATCGGCTTGGGCTTCGAGGGCGAAGAGGGCATGGAGGCCGGCGCCGAAGCCGGCGCGGAAGCGGTTGCCGAGCAGGGCGGTATGGGCGTGTTCAGCGAGGAGGACGCCTGGGATGTGCTCGAGGACATCCCGAACGACTCCGCCGCGGCGCTCATCCTGCTGGAGCACCACTGGGCCGTGCCGCTGCGGGATGCCATCGCTCGGGCCGGAGGCTTCCGCATCGGCGACGGTTTCATCAGCCCACTGGACCTCGTCGAGATCGGGCTGGTATCGGCTGAAGAAGCCAAGGAACTGCACGAGATGGAAACCGCGGGCGCCGCCGGCTGACCGGGCGGCCGTCGTTCGCCATCGCACAGGGAGGAGGAGAACCCGATGCTTGGATCACGCAGGGTCGCGCGCCGGACCGGGCGCCGCACAGCGCGGCGTGTGTCCCGCCGCAGGTAACGGCTCACAGCGAACCAGCGGGATCGCTCACGCGCGCCCGGGCGGCACCCGCTTGCCATGGTTCGTGCCACGAAATCACGTCTGACTCCGTTTACCGGTATTCGGTAGCTGAAGAGTGGACGCCGGCCGATGCCCGAACGAGCGGCATCGCCGGCGGCCGACTCTTCGACAGTGCGGACTTTCCGCCTATTTCTTGATGTCGTAGCGCAGAAGCGCCACGCCGTTGTCGAACGAGGTGGCCTCGACCAGCCTCAGGTTCTGACGATCCTCGAAAACGCGCGTTCCCTTGCCGCGGGTCGCCGGGCAGACCAGCATCCGGATTTCGTCGACGACGCCGGTCTCCAGCAGGGAGTGCATGAGCCTCAGGCTCCCCCACAGCCAGATGTCCTTGCCGGTCTGCTCTTTGAGCTCCCCGATGGTGGCGACCGGGGCCCGCGTCACGGTCGCGGCGGGAAAGTCGCCCCAGGGCGCGTCATCCAGCTTCGACGACACGACGAACTTGGTGAGGTTGTTGAGCTTCTCGCCGTACACGCCCTGATCCCCGGCGTACGGCCAGTAGTCCTTGGACTGGGCGTAGGTGTTCGCGCCGAGAATCATCGTGTCGACCGAGTCGATGAAGCCCATCAGGCTGTCCCTGAAGGGGTCTTCGGTGATCTCGTCGCCGAACGGTTCCCCCGACACGAAGCTGAGGCCACCGTCCTCCTCCGCGGCGATGTTGTCGACGGTAACCCACTGCTGGACTATGAGCGTTCGCATGACTGTCCTTCCGTCCCGTGCGATGCTGCGGTCACGCTGACCGCATTTACCTCTGAGACGGAGCCGGCCCGCCGGTCTCGACATCCCGTCACATCTCTCGTTCATGGGACCCGTATGACCAGCCCGCCCGACTCGACCGCGTACGCGACCATTCGTGAGGGGACAGCATCCGGAGCGCGTTCGCTGAGGGCATCTGAAGCTGTTCCCGGTCATCCGGCCTGGAGGATGTGACGGCGCGCTCGCCGAGGCCACACTCAAGGCGCGCGTCCAGCGAGGCCGCCTTGTTTGGGGGTACGGATGTTCTTCACCCTTCCCAGCCCGCTGCTCGCTCTCATCCTGTTCCTGATCGTGCTGGGATCATGCGCCATCGGTGTGCTCGTAGGGCGGCGGTTGCGCGGTCACCACGAGTCCTGGCGAGAGCCGATCGGAGTCACCCAAGCGGCACTGCTCGGGTTCGTCGCGCTCATCCTCGCCTTCGGATTGACGATGGCGGTAGGCCGCTACGAGACCCGGCGGGTCGAACTGGTCACCGAGACGAACGCGATCGGCACCACCTACCTCCGGGCACAGACCTTGTCAGAGCCCGTCCGCAGCGAATCACTGGAACTGCTCAAGCGCTACACCGACCTGGAAATCCGCCTGTCGACCACCCGGCCGGGCTCTGCCGAGGCCCAACGCGTCGTCGCCGCCGGCGGGGCCATCCAGCGTCAACTGTGGGCACTGGCCGACGACGCGCTGCGAGACGCCCCCGTCGCGAGCGCCCCACGCCTGTACGTCGACAGCCTGAACTCGATGATCGACAGCCAAACCTCACGCGTCGCAGCACTCGGCAACCGCGTCCCCACATCGGTCCTGATCCTCGAAGTCGTTGGCGCATCAGTAGCACTCGGACTGCTCGGCCTCTACCTCACCGTGCTCGGCCGTGGCCTGCTACCCATCATGCTCGCCGCCGTCTTCGTCTCCCTCCTGCTGCTGGTCACCTTCGACCTCGACCGACCCACCCGCGGCATCATCACCGTCCCCTACACACCACTGACAGAACTACGAGCCTCGATGGAACTACCACCCGCGGCCGGCGGCGGCTAGGACTGTGTCCCCGTTGACTGGATCAGTCGAGGCAGAATTCGTTGCCTTCGGGATCGGTCATGGTGATGGTGCCGAGGGCCAGTGGTGGCTGGGGGTCGAAGCGGCGTACTCGGTGGGCTCCCAGGGCGACCAGGCGGGTGCATTCGGACTCCAGGGCTGCCATCCGTTCGTCGCCCTCGAGACCGGGGGCCACGCGGACGTCGAGGTGGACGCGATTCTTGGCGACCTTGCCCTCGGGCACCTGCTGGAAGAACAACCGTGGACCGTCACCATCGGGGTCTTCGAGGGCCGAACGCGTGTTGCGCTGATCCACCGGTACGCCGACGCGCTCGAGGAACTCGTCCCACGCCGCCAGCGGGTCGGCGCCCTCGGGCAGTTCGACACCGGGCGGGCCGGGGTGAACGTAGCCCAGCACGTCGCGCCAGAAGAACGACAGCGCCCGCGGATCGTGGGCGTCGAAGGTGACCTGGAATTCGCGGCTCATCGGCCTGCTCCATCTTTCGCGGTTCTCATCTCCCCACTCTGACGCACCTAACGGACAGTTGCCGCCCGCGCGAGATGGATGGTCAGGTCGGCGGCGATCTCGACCGTCTCTGGCAGGACCTGCAGGATGTGGCGAAAGGCTTGTTCCTGGACTGCGGCCGGCAGTTCGAGGTACGCCGAGATCGTCGACAGGAGGCCGACGTAGTCGCGCGCACTCATCGTCCAGCGCCGCTCGATCACCAGCTGCTGAACGTCGCTGAACCACTCAGACCGTTGGAGCTCCGTACCCGGCCACTGCATGGCATGCTCCGGCGGCGTCCCATCGGGAGACGGAATGTCGTCGCTCTCCAAGAACGGCGCCCGGGCCACGCGAACCGCCTCCTCCACCGCCGGATCAGCCAGACCGACCGGTCCACCGAACGACGCGAAGACGCCACCCGGCTCCAACAGCGCGGCCATCCGCGACCACCGGCCCTCCGGGTTCGTCCAGTGCAGCGCCGCGGCCGCATAGACCAACCCGTAGCGCTCGCCTGGTCGCAGGTCCTCGAACGCGGCTCGCAGTGGCGTGACGTTCGCCGGCACATGCTGACGCAACTCGGCGAGCATGGCATTGTCGGGCTCGGTCGCGGTGACCGCGACCCCTCGTTCGGCAAACAGGCGGGTTGCCTTTCCGGTCCCAGCACCAATCTCGAGGGCAGTCCGGACCGGCTGACCGGCGTACGTCATCACCCGGTCGAAAAGCTCGACGGGATATCCCGGCCGGAACCGCTCGTACGCTTCCGCCATTGCTCCGAAGCTCAACGCGCGACCAGACATGCCGAGCATCCTGGCACGATCGTCCTGACAATTCATGATCATTTCGCGCGGACCGATGAGACGACATCGAGGATCGCTTGTGTGGTGGTGGCGGCGTACTGTTCGTCCGCGACCAGTGCCTCGTGGGTAGCACCATCGATGACGCGGTGCACGCTGTTGGTCGACAAGGTGGCCAGGTGGTCCTGTGCTGCTGACCAGGCGGCATCGGATCCGGTACCGGCGGTCAGGACGACCAAGGGCTTGCCTGCGAAGTCACGCAGAGATGCTGCCTGCTGCACCGAGGCGGCCGCCTGGACGTACTCGTCGATCGTGCTGCGAAGAGTGCCTTCGGTCGCGCCGCTGGCGCGTACCTCGTCCCGGGAACGCCGTGGCAGGCTGCCGAAGGAACCCTGGCCGTACAGCCGGGCAAGACCAACTCGAGCCGAGACCGAGACCAGTGCGGAGACACGACCCATGACGTCCCCGGACGATGCTGCCCGAGGTTTCGCCGCCGTCGCGGGTGCGGTGGAGTCGACCAGCACCATTCCGGAGACGTCGGCGGGGTAGCGAGCAGCGAAGGTGAGCACGTAGAGGCCGCCGAACGAATGGCCCGCCAGCACGTAGGGACCTGGGACGTGTCCACGCTGAAGCAACGTGTGCAGGTCGGTCGCTACCTGCAAGCCGTCCTGGGCCGTGTCAGCAGGCTCGCTCCATCCGCGGCCCGCACGGTCGTAGACGCAGACCCGGGTATCACGTGCGACGGCCGGCGCGATCCACCCGAGATTCGAAGACATCTCGCCACCGCCCGCTTCGAGCACGACCGTGGGAGTGCCCGAGCCGGTGCAGCTCAGGTGCAGGCTGTGTCCGCCAACGTCGATCAACTGACCGGGCATCGGGTACGCCGTGACATCCGCGGCTTCCCGCAGGGTCTCGTAGCCGCCGCCGATCGAGGCAAGAGCCAGCATTGCGATCACGGGGTAGAGCAGCCAGCGTCTGCTCGGGCTACGAAGCTGTCGACGGATGCGAACGATCATCCAGACCGCCAACGCCAACAGCGTGGGAGGCCAGATCCAGCGGAGTACGTCGTACGCCGGGGAGCCGAACGTGACTAGGACGAGACCACCCAGTCCCATGAACAGTGCGGGAGCCGAGGCCCAGCGTTGTGGCTGATCGGTGAAGCGCACCGACAGCACGGCCAATACGGCCCAGCCGAGTGCGAATCCGCACAGGACTGCGCCGGTGATCTCGCTTTGCTCTGGCGCGATGAATGGCGCAGCGACGAGGAGTAAGGCAGCGAGGAGTCCGGCGGCCAACGAGCCGGCCACGATCCAACCAACGCTTGCCCTTCGCCTGCGAGGGCCGGTGGACTGTGACGCCGGGTGATGCGGGTGGGTCTGTGTAGTCATGATGTCGAGCTCCTGAGTGAGGTTCGGTGGTGTCTCCACCGTCCTCGTCAGGCCAGGGCCTCGCGCCGGCCAAATGACCGGGTTCGATCAACTGAGCCCGAGTTGAGCAAGCTCTCCGCGCGAGCTGACCCCCACTTTGGCGAAGACGTTCCGCAGGTGGAAGGCCACTGTGCGTGGGGAGACCCAGCACTGAGCGGCGACGTCCTTGTTCGACAGTCCCGTGCTGACCAGTTGGGCGATCTTCGTCTCCATGGGTGTGAGCCGCAGCAGTGTGGATGGGTCGCGTTTGCGAGCGGTCTCCCCCGACGCGCGCAGCTCCTGCGCGGCGCGGGCGGCCAGCGGCTGCGCGCCCAGGTCGGTGAAGGTTTCCAACGCGGACCGCAGGTGGTTGCGTGCGTCGACGCGACGATTGGTGCGACGCAGGAACTCGCCGTACAGCAGGTGTGTTCTGGCGTGGTCGTAGGGCCGGACCGCATGCCGGTAGTGGCCGAGGGCTTGCTCGTAAAGCTCTGCTGCCGGTACGGCGTCCGCGCAGCGCGCCAGCCCGAGGTCCACAGCGGCCTGTGCCCAAGGACGGTGTGTCGCGGTGGCGAACGGCGCGAGTTCGTCCACCCACGCCCGTGCCAGCACAAGATCGCCAGCTCGCGTCGCCGCTCCAACGCGGTCCACCGCGGCCATCCGCTGGAGCACCGGTAGACGCATCGCGCCCAAGTGGTGCAGTGCCGCGGCAGAGTCTCCCCCGGCAGTGGCCCTCGTGCCCTTGGCCCAACGCATGAGGTCGTGCACGGGGTCGGTCAGGATCCCCAACGAGTGCGCCGCGACCACTGCGTCGAGTTGTCCGAGGTGGTGGTCGTAGTCGTCGGTTCCGGCCAACGCAGCGAGCAGCGTCAACCACGCCAGCGGTGCGGCAGTCAGCGTGGGTTGACCGACACCGCGCGCCAAGGTGAGTGCTTCGTCGACCGAACTGCGCAGCGCAGCCCATTGGCCGGCGAGGAGTTGGGCGAACGCGAGCCGTTCCAGCCCGTAGATCACCGCCATGCCCGCACCGCTTTCGCGAGCGCTGGACACCATGGTTGCGTAGAAGAAGTGCGCTGCCTCGTCGTCGCCGAGGCTGAGGGCGGTGTTGCCGAGGTTGCCCAGTACGTCGAGGTCGTCGATCTGGCGCCCGGCTTGCACGGCCCGCTCGAGGGTGGCCGCCGCCTCCGACCAATCACCGGCAGCCGAGGCGCTGAGGGCGCCAAGGAGTAGTTGCAGGCACCGAGTGCGCGGCAGGTCAGCCAAGGTCGCGGCCAGCAAGCGGGTTTCGGTGCCGTCGGCAAGGGTTGCCCCGCTGTCCCCGCCGTACGCGCGCGTGAGTGCGGCGGCGACCGCCATCTCCAAGGCCCTGCTCAGGTCCAGGTCCGCGGCGGCGCGCGCTGCCTGGACAAAGATGCGATGCGCATCGCTCGCAGAGCCAACGTTGACCTCGATGCGCGCTCGCAGCCGGTCGATGTCGGCTCGCAGCAAACCGTCGCCAGCGAGCTGCCGGGCCGAGGCACACAGCGCCCGGGCACGAACCGCCTGCCCGGAGGCCCACGCGTTGCGGGCGGCCGCGAACAAGCGCATCGCGTGCGCCTGCCCGTCGACCGTCAACGCGGCAGCTCGCTCGAACGCCGCAGCAGCCGCGACGTACCCGCCACGCTGCTCAGCGCGGCCCCCGACCTGGTACAGAGCCTCGGCCAGCCTTTCGTCAGGCCCTTCGGCCGCCGCGGCAGCATGCCAGGTCGCCCGGTCGGGGTCATCGTCGCGCAGCGCATCCGACAGTGCCAGGTGCGCACGACGGCACGCGAAGCTGGTGGCCGCCTGGTACACCGCAGAGCGAACCAGCGGGTGCCGCACGGCAACAGCGTCACCGGTGACTGTCAGCAGACCGGCCCGCTCGGCGTCCTCCCACGCGTCGATCTGCGCACCCAGACGGCTCGCCGCTGCCCGCACGGTGTCAGCCCGGCCGGTGTCGTCTGCCGCCGCCACCAACAGCAGAGTCTGTACCTCGTTGCTCAGGCGGCGGCACCGGTCGAGGAAGGCGCGCTCCAGGCCCGCGGTCAGTGTCACTCGCTGCGGCAGCGGCGCCGCGCCGTACAACTGGGCCGGACTCAGAGTGGTTGGCAGCTCCAACAACGCGAGCGGGTTCCCGCCACTGTCGCGAACCAGCCGATCGGCGACCTCGTCTGGCAGAACGTCCGGGCTGCGCTGGCCCAGCAGTTGACGGGCTGCTCTCTCCTCGAGACCACCGAGCTCGAGCACAGACAGGCCCTGCGGACTGAAATCCGCGTCGCCGGCGCTGTAGCGGGCGGCGAACACCATCACGACCGGGTCAGCGTCCAGTTGACGGGCCGCGAACAACAGCGCGTCCGCCGACGCCGAATCGAGCCACTGCGCGTCGTCGATCACGCACAGGAGAGTGCCGCCCTCGGCTGCGTCGGTCAGGACTGACAGAGTCGCCATCCCGACCAGGAACGGTTCGACCGGCGGCCCGTCTTCAAGCCCGAACGCCAACCGCAACGCGCGTGCCTGAGGAACCGGTAGCCGCTCGTAATCGACCACAGGGCGCAGCAATCGGTGCAACGCAGCGAACGGCATCGGCGACTCGGATTCCACACCGGTGGTACGCAGCACCCGTAGCGCGTCAGCATCCGGAACCGCTCGCTGCGCCAAGACGAGATCGTGCATCAGGGCGGACTTGCCGACCCCCGGCTCCCCCAGCACAACCAGCACCCCTGCGCGTCCCGCCCGCGCCCGCTCCACGAGCGTTGCAAGCTCGGCCCGCTCCCGCTCGCGGCCGTACAGCACCTGCTCACGGTACTACCGCACCTGAACAGCCAGCGCCTTCCTCAGCTGCC
Organism: Kribbella sp. NPDC050241; assembly: GCF_044459685.1. Taxonomy (NCBI): domain Bacteria; kingdom Bacillati; phylum Actinomycetota; class Actinomycetes; order Propionibacteriales; family Kribbellaceae; genus Kribbella; species Kribbella sp. NPDC050241. The sequence goes on along the minus strand of NZ_JBITJE010000002.1, from coordinate 515,086 downwards.
GGCCTCAGCTGCCGGCCTCGATCGTGTTGAGGTCGCGGACGGCGTAGCGGTGGTGTTCCCATTCCTCTTGGAGGATTACGTGCAGGCAGGAGAGGACGGTCTCGGGGTATTCGGGGGCGTGCGGGTTCTTGCGCGCCTCCGCCAGCGAGTCCGGTGTCACCGCGGCCACGAAGTCGCGCACCATCGCGACGTGCCCCGCGCGGACCTCGAGGACCTCGGCGTACGTCGGTTCGATCGTCGTGAGGGCCGACGTGTCCGCGCCATCGTTCTTGGTGGCGGTGTCCATCTGACCGATGGGATGGAACGGTTGTGCGAGCTCGAGGATCGCCCGACCGAGCCACACGTCGGTGGCGTGAACCAGGTGGCGAAGGGTCTGGGCGAACGACCACTCGCCGTCCACCGACACGTCGACCGTGCCGGCCGGCATCGCCGCGGCGCGGTCCACTGTCGCCGCCCAAGTGCGCTCGAGTGCATCCCAGGCCTCGCGCAGACCGTCCGGATCCTCGGCACGCCGGAGCTCGCGGCCGGGGAAGCGACGGTCGAGCTCGGCCTCGACGTACGGGATCACGTCGACACCGTTGACGCGGAAGAAGCTCTCACCGTCGGCGAGCCACGGCGCGTCGATGTCCGCCTTCCCCACGTCCACACCGCGCATCACCACGCCGGACAGGTCAGACTCCACGAACCGAGCACCGCGCAGATCCGCCCCGACGAACTTCGCGCCCCTCAGGTCGTCGGACTGGGTGAAGGTTGCCATGAGGTCTCCTCGTCGAGCGCCTGCTGCCGGTGGCGAGAGGTTAGCCGTTGAGCCGGGCAATGGCGAGAATGCGGACATGGATCTGCATCTGCATCTGGGCAGGGAGGGCGGATTGGCCGAGCAGATCTATGCACAGTTACACGAGCGGATCCGAACCAACGCCTTACCAGCGGGGACTGTGTTGCCGTCGTCGCGGGAGCTCGCGGAGCGGTTGTCGGTGTCGCGGGCGACGGTGGTTGCGGCGTACGAGCGGCTCGCCGCGCACGGCCTGATCCGCTCGCGGGCCGGGATCGGAACGTTCGTCACCGGGGAACGTGTCCCCGCCACACCCGCGCCACCCGCGTCTCCGCTGCGGCCACGGTCGCTCTGGAGCGCCGAGCAGTTCGCCGTACCGGGTCTCACCGTGGATGCCGAGTTCGACTTCGCGCCTGGTATCCCCGGGCGGACCCAGTTCCCGTTCGCGCGGTGGCGAGCGTTGATCAATGATCAGCTGCGCACTCGAACCGACGTGAACTACGCAGACCCGGCGGGCTCGGCCCGGCTGCGTGATGCGCTCGCGCGACATCTGGTCGTCAGCCGCGGTGTCCGGATCGCGCCGGAGCAACTGGTCATCACGACGGGTGCGCAGCAGGCGTTCGACATCGCCGCGCGCGTGCTGCTCGAACCGGGCGACACGGTGGCCATCGAGGATCCCGGCTACCTGCCGGCGTACCGCGGATTCCTCGCGCATGGAGCGCGTGTCGTCGGGGTTCCTGTCGACAGCGAGGGGCTGGTTGTCGATCGGCTTCCGGCCGAGACGCGGTTGGTGTACGTGACGCCGTCGCACCAGTTTCCGCTCGGCATGCCGCTGTCCGAGTCACGCCGTACTGCGCTGCTCGCGTGGGCTGCCGAGCACGACGCGGCGATCGTCGAGGACGACTACGACTCGGAGTTCCGCTTCACCGGACGTCCGCTCACTCCCCTGCAGGCGACCGACGCGGTGGGTCGCGTCCTGTACGTCGGTTCCTTCTCCAAGACTCTGTTGCCGGCGCTCCGGGTCGGGTTCCTCGGCGTACCGGGCACGCTGGGTGAAGCCGCCCGCCGCGCGAAGTTCGTCGCCGACTACGGCACCGCCGGCCACGTGCAGGCGGCGCTCGCAGCCTTCATCGAGGAGGGCGACCTGGTCCGCTACATCCGGCGGATGCGGCGCTCGTACGAACGTCTTCACGACCTGCTGACCGGAACTCTGCGCGAGGATTTCGCCGATGTCCTCGAGCCGATCGAGTCCAGCGGTGGGACGCACATGGCCGCGTTGCTGACATCCGGACAACCGAGTGACACCGTGCTCGCCGCCCGCGCCCTCACCGCGGGAGTGAACCTCGGGACGATCTCGCGCTGGGGTATCGATCGTCCCGGACCGAACGGTTTCGTCTTCGGGTACGGCGCTGTCCCGGCCGACCTGATCCCGGAGGCGCTGGCCGCGCTGCGCCGCGTTATCTGATCGAGATTGGACTGGCGCAGAACAGCTCGAATCGGCCCCGCCACCGGACCGGCACCGTTCCTAGGCTGCCGCGGACATCCATCACAGGAGGCCTGATGAGATCCCTGCGCATCGCTGCAATCGCCATCGCCTGTGCCGGCGTCATCGCCGGCACATCCCTGGCCAACGCGTCCCCTCGCTGCGAGCAGGTCGAAGCGACGATCTACGACAAGGTCGTCGACGTGGGGTGCCCGGCGCCGACCCAGGTGTGCGTGGCCGGCTTCGTCCGCGGAGACCACGGATTCGACGGGACGACCGTGTTCATCCTCGGCTCCCGCGGCGAGCCGCCGGCGACGGCACCCGACCAGCGGCCGGTCACCGGCACGCTCACCTACACCTTCGAGGACGGGGCGATGCTCACCGCACTCGAGACGAGCATCGGGAACGTCAACACAACCACCGGCTCCGGTCACGCCGGCGGCACCCAGCAGTTCACCGGCGGCACCGGCCGCTACGAAGGCGCGACCGGCTACGCCTACCTCGGCCAGCACTGGGAGGTGGACCACTTCGTCACCGAGATCAAGGGCGAGGTCTGCCGCTCGAAGCGATAGCCGGACCCAGTGGCGGGTTGTTTCACCGCTGGCGCGTAACAACCCGCCAGCCGGCACACAACCCGCCACCCGTCACCTGACCGGGTCAGTCGGCTTCGGTGCCGGTGAGGAGGGCTGCTAGTTGGGTGGGTTTGTAGAGGACTTGTTTGCCGGTGCGTTGGGGTTCGACCAGGCCGGTACGGCGGAGGAGCTGGAGCTGCTGACTGACCGCGGAGGGGGTGACCTTGAGTTCGGCGGCGACGTCGGTGGTGGTGCGCGGGTGGGTGAGGAGTTCGAGGATGCGGGCTCGGGCGGTGCCGATGAGTTGGGCCAGGTCGCGGCGCGACGGCGGGTCGACGACCGACCAGAGGGTGGCCTGGCCGCGGGGCGGGTAGCCGAGGATCGGATCGGCGCCGACGTCCATCGGGATCACGGCGTGCGGGCCGAAGAGGGTCGGCTGGAGGACGAGGCCACGGCCGTCGACACTTTCGGTGCGGCTGACGTAGCTCACGCGGTCGACGCGAAGCAGGCCGTCGCCGTAGCTGATCGCCGGCCCGAGTTCGTTCAGCATCACGCCCGTGCCTCGCTGGGTGACGACATGCCCGCGATAGCTGATGTCGGCGGTCAGCAGCGTGCGCATCCGATTCCAGTACGGCGCTATCGCGGTCTGCCAGTACTCGCGGAGAGCGTCGACCACCTTCGTCACGCCGTCGGGCCCGGCCAGCTCGGCGGGAACCTCACCGTTGACCGCAACGAGCTGGCGTTCAAAGGTCTCGCGATCGACCGAGGCGATGAGGTCGAGCTCGTCGCCGATCTGGGTGAGCGGTGACGTCGGACGCGGAGTCAGGAAGTCCGGACTGCCCATCGTGTCGTTGACCAGCCGGCGCAACACGCTGAAGTCCAACGGCCCGAGCAGTGGCTGAACCGCCCGGACCCAGGGCAGCTGAAGCGGGAAGCGTCCCGGATCCTGCAACGCCCGCAGCGACAGCACAGTCTCGGCCGCCGGCGAGACCGCGAACCGGACATCCTCAAGGTCCCGCGAGGTCAACTCATACGTGAGCACGCCTGCCCCCTTGTCGATGTAGCCCAATCCTAAATCGTTCGCGGGCCGCTGCGACGCCCCGCGACAGTCGGGGGCATGAGTATCGAGATTGCCGTCGACGCGCGACCGCGCACGACGTTGCTCGGCGTACTGGCCGTGTGCTCGGCGGTCGGCGTCGGGACTGTCTACTTCCCGCAGGCGTTGCTGCCATCCGTCGCCGCGTCGCTGCACGTACCGCTGTCGGACGCGGCGCTGGTCGTGACCGCGCCGCAGGCCGGGTACGCCGTTGGCATCCTGACCGTCGTACCGCTGGGTGACACCGGGGCGCAGCGGCGGCTGCTGACCATCCTGTTCGCCGGTGTCGCGGTCTTTGCGATCGCAGCCGCGGCGGCACCGTCGTTGCCGGTCCTGGTGATCGCGTCGTTCCTGATGGGCTGTGCGACGGTGGCATCGCCGGTGATCGGTCCGTACGTCGCGGGCATGACCGGTTCGCGGCGATTGGGCAGCATCAACAGCATCCTGCTCAGCGTGGGCATCCCCGGGATGATCCTGTCGCGCGCGATCGCCGGGTTCCTGGGCGAGGAGTATTCATGGCGGTACGCCTACCTGGGTGCCGCCGTACTGGCGCTGGTGTGCGCCGCGGTCGCGTGGACTCGACTGCCCGTGCCGGTGCACGTCGAGCCGGCGGAGTTCCCGCAGTACCTGCGCCGGCCCTTCGACCAGCTGAGGTTGCGCAGCGGTCTGCGTCGATCGGCGTTCTACCAGGCCTGTACGTTCGCGGGCTTCACCGGCACCTGGGCGACCTTGGTCCTCGTCCTGCAGGATTCCTTCGGCCTCGGAGCCGGCGCACTCGGCTGGATCAGTCTGGTCGCGATCGCCACCATGGCCGTCGTCCCGTGGACCGGTCGCATCGTCGATCGCCGTACGCCGGATGCCGTGACGGCCTGGATCCTGGTCGGAACTGTTCTCGCCGCCGTACTCATGCTGGGTGCGTACGCCGGTGGTGCGCTGGGACTCACGCTCCTCGTGGCCGGCGTACTCGTCCTCGATGTCTCGATGCAGTCGGGGATGGTCGCGAACGTCACCCGGATGTACCAACTCGACCCCGGCCGGCGCAGCGCCATGAACACGGCGTACATGGTCTGCGCCTACTCCGCCGGCAGCCTCGGCTCCTGGACCGCCGTACGCTTCTACCACGCCCTCGGCTGGTGGACGGTCCCGACCTTCGTCGCCGCCCTTGCGAGCCTCGCCCTTCTCCGCCTGGTCCTGAGGCCTGACAGTTCGGATGGCGGTCTCGTCGTACGTGTATGACTACGACGACGATGTTGAAGGAATTGACTGGGGACTACGCGGTGGATGCGGCGCGGTCGAGGTTGGGGTTTACGGCGCGGCACACGGTTGGGCCTCGGGTTCCTGGGCAGTTCGAGGTGTTCAATGGGGTGCTTCGGCTGGATGGGGAGGATCCGAGCCGGTCGACGGCGGATCTGACGATTCAGGCGGACAGCATCCAGACCGGCGACCGGCGGCGGGATGCCGCGCTGCGTGAGCACTTCCTCGACGCGGAGACGTATCCGTCGATCAGGTTCAGGTCCACGAAGGTGAGCCAGACCGGTGTGACGACGTTCACGGTGACGGGGAATCTCACGATCCGTGGCGCCACGCGGCCGGTCGTCATACCGCTGGAGCTGACGGGCACCGACGATGGGGTCGCGTTCACAGGGTCGCTTCCGCTGCTGCGCAAGCGCTGGTCGGTGAGCTGGAACGCGGCCGTCAACCTCATGGTCGCCCAGAAACTGGACCTCCACCTTGAGCTCACGGCCAACCGCATCGCCTGAGCCTGGGTTGTCTCGATCGCCTCTGGTGGTTAGTGTCGAACTGCCGCGGGAGCTCGCACCGGAGCGGGCTGAGAGGGCGACTGTGTACGGCGTCGCCGACCGCTGAACCTGAATCGGGTAATTCCGGCGTAGGGAGGAAGCGATGCAGGAATCCGTCTGGGTGAACGGTACAGAGACCACGGTCGCACCGGGGAAGTCCGTTGCCGACCTGATCCAGGAGTACTCCGACCGCACCACCGGGATCGCGGTCGCGGTCAACCAGACCGTGCTCACGCGCAGCGAGTGGGCCGGTACCACGCTCAAACCGGGCGACCGGGTCGAGATCGTCAGCGCGGTACAGGGCGGCTGACATGGACGACCCACTGGAGCTCGGCGGCCGGACGTACACCTCGCGTCTCATCATGGGTACGGGCGGTTCGGCCAACCTGGAAGTGATGGAGGAGGCATTGCTTGCCTCCGGCACCCAACTGACCACGGTCGCGATGCGCCGGCTCGGCACCGGCCACGAGGGCTCAGTCCTCGACGTACTGGTGAAGCACGGTATCGAAGTGCTGCCGAACACAGCCGGTTGTCACACCGCCGCGGAGGCGGTGCTCACCGCGCGGATGGCCCGGGAGGCCTTGCAGACCGACCTGATCAAGGTCGAGGTCGTTGCCGACGACCACTTGCTCATGCCCGACCCGGTCGAGTTGCTGGATGCCGTGGACACCTTGGTGGCCGACGGGTTCACCGTGCTCCCGTACACGAACGACGACCCGATCCTCGCCCGCCGCCTCGAGCAGGCGGGATCTGCGGCGGTGATGCCGTTGGCGGCGCCCATCGGTTCCGCGCTCGGGATCCGCAACCCCCACAACCTCGCGCTGATCGCCGAGGCCGCGAACGTCCCGGTGATCGTCGACGCCGGAATCGGTACGGCGAGCGACGCGGCGCTGGCGATGGAGCTCGGGTGTGACGCGGTCATGCTCGCCACCCCGGTCACGCGCGCGGAGAAGCCTGCCCTGATGGCGGCCGCGATGCGCGACGCGGTCGCCGCCGGCCGCGCCGCCCGCCTGGCCGGCCGGGTCCCCCGCCGCTGGCACTCCGCCCTCGCGTCCTCCCCAGCGACGGGCATCGCGTCTCTCGGCTAGAGCAGGCGACCCATCAGGGTGCGGGCTTGGGACAAGTCCAGCGGGTGGTCGAGGAGCAGTGCGCTCAGGGAGAACGAGACCGCCTGCTCTGGCTGCAGATCCAGGGGGCCGTCCCAGGCCAGGGCAGGACCGGCACCGACGTAGTCCTCGGAGCGTAGGAACCACGGGCGGACATCACCCGGCTGGAACAGAAGCAGCGTGGTGAAAGCGTCGGCACGTTGCTGGATGAAGGCCAGCCAACGGCTGGTCGATCCGTAGGCCGCGTCGGTCCCCTCGCCGGAATCGCTGAGGACAGTTGTGGTTTCGACCGTTGGAAGGCGCCAGAAGATACCGCCGTACCCGGCACCGGCGCGGCCCGTGGTGGCCGGGCTGTCGATGCGCACCGGGCCGTAGCGGGCGGTGAAGACGCTCTCCCAGTCGAGGCGCCAGCCGCCTTCGGCCAGCGCTCCGCGGAGGAGCCTGCGCTCCGCGAGTTGCGGGCGGCCCTGTTCGTCGTACCAGGTGACCTCGTCGGTCAGGGTGTTGCCGTCGACGCTGACGCCACGGCTGCGTTGCTGACCGTGGTTCGGGAGCAGCGTCGGTCCGCGGTCCGGAAGGAAGGTCCGTCCGCCCCAATGCGACGTACCGTTGACTCCGGCAACGGCCAGCGAGACACCGTAGTGGTGCCGGTGATCGACCGGGCTGACCTCAGTGAGTGGGTGACCGCCGAGCGTCCGCACGGGGTGCAGGTAGGGCCGAGGCGAATGCACCTGCGGCATTCGCCGCCCGAACTCGTAATGCGCGAGCGGCAAGGAATCGCCGCCGAGCACGAACCTGTCCCCCTGCTGCTGCCACCCGACCCGCTCACCCGGAGCATCCCCGGTCGGCTGCGTTGCCTGCGGCACCGGACCGGTGCTCGCCCGCACCGCCAGCCGAAGATCCGGTACGCCGTCCACTTCGGCATCCGCACCGGAGATCGCGGCGTACAACCGACGCCAGGCCAGCTCCCCCAGCTCCTGCTGCGGAACCCGCACCGTCGTCAGCGAAGGTACGGCGAACCGCGACAACCCGATGTCGTCCATCCCGGCGACCGACACATCGGCCGGTACGGCGACGCCCACTTCGTTGAGCCGGGCAAGCAACCCGAACGCGACCAGATCGTTGAACGCGACAACGGCCGTCACGCGGGACTCCAGCACCCGCTCGACCGCGGCGTACCCGTCCTCGATCGACCAGCCGCAGTCCAGCCGGACGAGCTCGAGATCCGGGATCTCCCGCTGCGCGATGTCCAGCGACCGCAGCCGCGCCTGGTTGGACGCACTGGCCGGCGGACCGGCCAGGAACGCGAGCCGACGGTGCCCGAGACCGACCAGGTGGTTCACCACGATCCGCACCGCGCGGCCGTAGTCGACCGCGACGCTGGCGATCTCGGCCGGGCCTGGCCGATTGACCAGAATCACCGGCTGGACCTGCGGCAGCAGTTCGAGCAGGCTCTCCTCGTCGAGCCGCGGCGACACCATGATCAACGCATCGCAGCGTCGACGCGCCGCCAGGGCGATCCCCGCCTCGGCGGCCGGGTCCTCGTCGGTCTCGGCGACCAGCACCCGGTAGCCGGCCGCGGCCGAGGCGTTCGTGATGCCGCGCAGGACCTGCTGGAACAGCGGGTTGGCCAGATCCGGGACGACCAGCGCGACCATGTTGGTGCGGCCGAGCGACAGGCTGCGGGCCAGATCGCTGGGCCGGTAGTTCAACCGGTCGGCGGCGGCGCGAACGCGTTCGGCGATGTCCGGAGCGACGGTCAGGCGCCCGTTCATCACCCGCGAGACGGTCGCCCTGGACACCTCCGCCGCCCGCGCGACATCGGCGATCGTGATCGAGTCCTTCGGTGTCCTGCCCATGCGCCGTCTTCCGTTCGTACCCAGCCCGGTTGGGAAACCGCCTTCCGAAGCCTATTCGAGCCTCGGCCACTGTGTTACCTTCTCAGGAAAGAAACCGGTTTCTCAACCCCTGTGAGGTGGCGTGAGACCCAGCGCACTGGGCGGGTACGACGACTGGCCGGACTTCGTCCGGGACACCCTGCCACTGACCGGGGACGAACTGACCACCAAGGTCGCCGGACTGCTCGGCGTACCGGAGCCCGGCGCCGCGCCTGCCGTGCGCACCATGGACGAGTGGCAGGCCGATGGCGTCCACACCAGTGAACTCCAGTGGACCACGCCGTTCGGACCGCCGACGCGTGCGTGGTTGCTCCGGCCGGCCGGGCGAGCGCCGCGGGCGGGCCTGCTCGGCCTGCACTGCCATGCCGGGGTGAAGTCGATCGGTGCCGAGCGGCTGGTCGACGTACCGCGGCCCAGCCGGGTCGCGATCAGGGTCCGCGAGGACCTGTACGAGGGCCAGGCCGCCGCCGGTGTGCTCGCCCGCGCGGGCTTCGTGGTGCTGTGTCATGACACCTTCGCCTGGGGTTCCCGCCGCTTCGAGCTGCCGGCCGAGGACGACGAGTCGTACGACGTCGCCGCGGCCGTTCACGAGCACACGGTGGCGAAGGCGGCCGGGATTCTCGGTACGTCGCTGGCCGGCATGGTCGCGTACGACGACCTGACCGCGCTCAGCGTGTTGCGCGGAATCGACGGCGTGGAGAAGGTCGGCGTCTTCGGTTTGTCCGGCGGTGGTGGCCGCGCCGCGATCCTCACCGCGCTCGATCCCGGCATCGAGGCGTCGGCCGTGGTCTGCATGATGACCACCTTCGCCGGGCTCATTCCGTCGTACGTCGACGTCCACTCGTGGCTGTTCTCGACTCCCGGCCTGGCCCGGCACCTCGATCACCCGACCCTCGCCGCCGGCCGCGCCCGCCACCAGCAACTCGTCGTGTACGCCGAGGACGACGAACTGTTCAGCCCGGCCGGCATGCACGACGCCGACCGTGAACTCACCGAACACTTCCACTACGGCCCCGGCAGCTACGAAGGCGTCTGGCTCCCCGGCCGGCACCGCTTCGACGCCGGGATGCAGCGACTCGTCGGCGACTTCCTCACCAAGGCGTTGTATACCTGAGTGCGGACGACCCGACTCTGGAGGAACTCTTGAGCAAGCTCTCACACCCGCAACCGGAAGGTGTTGCCCCAGGCAACGGTTACAGCCATGTCGTGACCGGCCCCGGACAGTGGGTGGCGATCGCCGGGCAGGTCGCACTGGACGCCGACGGCGCGTTCGTCGGCGTCGGCGACCCGGCCGCCCAGGCGCGGCAGGTGTTCGCGAATCTGGACGCGTGCCTGAAGGCCGCCGGTGCCACCTTCGCCGACGTGATCAAGCTGAACTTCTTCGTCACCGACATCGCCTACCTGCCGGCGATCCGCGCTGCCCGCGACGCGTACGTCGACACCACCAACCCGCCCGCGAGCACCGCGGTCCAGGTGGTCGCACTCTTCAGCCCCGACGCCATGCTCGAGGTCGAGGCCTACGCGATCGTCTAGTGTCCTGAGTCCGACTCAGGGCACTAACGCAAAAGGTCAACGGCGACCCGAGCGGCCTCGCCGATCGCGGCGTCGACCCTGGGCTGGCGGAAGTCGCCGCGAGCAGCGAGCGTGAACACGGCGATCGCAAAGGTAGCGCCGCCCGGCAGCGTCACGACCCCAACCTCATGCCGCAAGGCTCCGAACGTCCCGGTCTTCCCCGCGACGCGTACGCCGTCGTGCGGGAAGCCGGACGCCAGCCGGTGCATGAACAGTTGCCGATGCATCGTCGCCCGGACGAACGCCGTCTGCTCCTCCGAGAGCAACTCCCCCGTCCACAACCGCCGCAGCAGTGTCGTCAGGTCGCGCGGGCTGCTCGCCGACGCGTTCGCCGCCTCATAGACGCCGGCCGGATCGGTCTGATCGTTGTCGGCCAGTACGGCGAGTGCCGCGTCCGGATCGTCCACCCCGGTGCGGCGCTGCAGGTCACGCAGGTTGCCCGCGGTCCCCCGTCGTACCCAGGTCCGTTGCAAACCGAAGGACTCCAGTAGCTCCGCCAGCCGTTGCAAACCGACCACGTCCAGCAGCGCATCCGCGGAGGCGTTGTCGGACACGGTCATCATCGACACCGCCAGGTCCCGCAGCGACATGGTCACCGGGTCCGCCAGGATCGACAGCCCGGTCGGTCCGGCCGTCCGCGTCGACGGGTCCAGTGTCAGTTGCCGCCGCGGATCGACCTCGCCCAGATCGACCAGCCGGCAGAATCCCGCGAGCAACGGCACCTTGTAGACCGACGCCATCGGTACGACGGTGTCCGCGTCGACCTCGACCGTCGAATCCGGCGAGTCGAGCGCGACAGCGTGCATCCAGCCGCGAACGCCGGCGTCCTCGAAGACCGCGCGGATCCGGGCGCTCATGACGCCACCATCGCATCGGTCAACTGAGCCATCACATCCGCCGGGCGGAGGAACGGCGTACGCGTCCGGGACCACACCAGGCGCAGTCGCACCGGCAGTGGATTGTCGACAATGCGATGCCTGCCGACTCCAGGCGCCGTCAGCGAAGGATCCGCGGTCACCACGATCGCCTGGCCCGCAGCCGCCATCGCGAGCCCGGCCCGCTCGTCCGTGACCACGACCGTGCCGCCGTTCGGACGATGCAGCGCGAGCGTGTCCAGGAACAGATCCCGAGCCGCCGGCGCCTCGGCCCGCGGCCGGACAGCGATCGGCACGCCGGTCAACCGCCGGAGGGCGACCTCGTCCCCGTCGTTCGCACCGAGTGCCTTCGGTGCGAGTGCCCACGTCGGCAGCAACGTCACCGGCCCAGCCTCGAGCCCATCGAGTACGGCGGGATGCAGTACGGCGGCCAACGTCAACCGGCCCGCGGACACCTGACCTACGAGCGAACTGGTCGGCGCAGAAACCACAGTCACCCGGCTCCCCGGAATCGCGGCACCACAAGCCGCGGCCACTGCCGCACCGGCCGACGGCGGGACCTCCGGCGCCAGCCCGAGCCGGATCTCGGGTCCTTCTGGATCACGCGACACCGCGGCCTGACGCAGTTCCTCGATCGAGGTCAGCGCGCGACGGGCGTATGGCAGTAACGCAGCGCCGGCCGGAGTCAGTTCGACCCGGCCCTGCCCGCGCTCGAACAGCTTGGCGCCGACCAGCGCCTCCAGCCGGCGCAGCCCCTGCGACAGCGGCGGCTGGGTGATGCCGACCACCCGGGCGGCGTCGCCGAAGTGGTGCTCCTCGGCCAGCGCGATGAAGATCTGCAGATGCCGTTCGGTCAGCATTGACGCGGCTGACCTGCGGCGATATCTCCAGACAATCGATTCATGCGCAAGAGCATATTCGACAGCGTCCAACCCCCTCGCCTTGACTGAAGCCCCAGTACGACGAGAGGAGACAGCGTGAAGGTGAGTCGTCGAGGCATGCTGACCGGCGCAGCCGCGGCCGGAGCCACCGGAGTCATCGCAATGGGCACCCGCAGCGAAGCGGCACCGACAGCGAGCGCACCCACCGACCGGACGGCGGTCGAGTTCACCTGGCTCGGCACCCACGCGTGGCAGATCCGGTGCGGCGAGCACATCGTGCTGACCGATCCGTGGCTGACCCGCTTCGAGACCGGGACGTTCACAACCGACGGCGTGAACCCCAAGACCAGACTGGTGATCGACGAGGCCGTGATCGATCGCCACCTCACCGCGGCCGACGCGATCCTCGTGCACCACGGGCACTACGACCACATGGCCGACGTACCGTACGTCGCGCAGAAGACACAGGCGACGGTCCTCGGCACCCAGTCGCACGTCAACCTGCTGCGGGCGATGCGGACGCCGAACGACCTGCTGTCACCTGTGCGCGGCGGCGAGTACCTGGCGTTCGACGGCTTCACCATCGAGGTCTTCCCCTCACTGCACTCCTGTGGCGGGAAGCGGCACGACTACGCCTTCGCGGGCTACCGCCTCGACGCCGTACCGCCCCGGCCGCGGGTGATCGAGGACCTGGTCGAGGGCGGCACGCTCGCGTACGTGATCACGATCGGCGGCCTGCGCATCCTCAGTCTGAGTACGGCGAACTTCGACCCGAACGCACTGCGCGATCTCGAGGTCGATGTGGTCCTCGCCGCACCAGGCGGCGAGCCCGGCATCACCGACCGACTGCTCCGGACGATCAAGCCGGTGCGCACGGTGCTGGCGACACACTGGGACGACTTCGGCAAGCCGATCGATCAGCCGGCCGTGCCGTGGACCGACCTCACCCCGCTGCGCTCCTCGGTCGAGCGCACGGGGGCGAAGTTCGTCGTACTGGAGTTGCTGGCGAAGGTCACGCTCTGACGCGGTAGTGGTACCGCGAGACCGTCCGGAAACCGAGGCGGTCATAGAGGGCACGGGCCGGGGTGTTGGCCTCGACGACGCACAGGAAGACGCGCTCGACACCCCGGTTCGTTGCCTCCTGCAACAAGGCGCGAATGACGGTTCGGGCCAGGCCCTGCCGCCGGAAGCCTTCGTCGACGGCCAGGCAGTAGAGGCCGGCCCAGTCGTCGACGAGCGCGAGCCGGCCGATCGCCTTGGCGTCCTCGGCCGCACCTGGCAGGACGGCGTAGAGCGCACGGCCGCGCTCGAGGATCTGCTGGGCGGACGCCTGCTCGGCCGGACCGCCGCCGCGACCGTCGACAGCCCACCAGCACTTCATCCAGCGATCGCTGGGCACCGAGGAAATATTCACGTCGGCGTCCGACTCGGGGAGCTTGGCGAGGACGTCGGCGATCTCGGCGCACTGCACCAGCGTCGGGTTGCGGACCTCGTAGCCGCGGGCCTCGAGCTGAGCGTCCAGGTCGGTCGGCTGGGCCGCCGGGCTGATCTGGAACGACGGCGTGATGCCGTGCGCCTGGTACAGGTTTTCCACGTAGTCCAAGGCTTTTCCGAGGTCGAACGGCGCACCCGCGGGCAGCACCGAGTTGGCTCGGAGGGTGACACCGTCGTTGCGTCGAACCAGCCAGCCGTCGAGCTCGGTGCTGTGCGCGGCGGGCCAGCCCTGGTTCATCAGATTGTCGATGCAAGCAGCGGTTATCACCCGTCCGAGCCTAGAACCATTCGGATCAAATTGCAAGAGACTGGAAGTTTATTCATCGACTGCGGAAGGACCCGATCGCGTCCGCGAGCAGGTCGATGCCCTCGACAACAGCCTTCTGGGTCAGCCCGCCGTACCCGAAGACCAGTCCGGCCGGCCCCGGCGACGCGACCCAGTACGGCGTCAGTCCGTAGACGCCGAGACCGCGTTCGAGCGCCGCCGCCTGGACGTCGGCCTCGGTCAGATCCGGTGGCAGCAACGTCATCACATGCAGGCCGGCCGAGATCCCGACCGGCACCAGCTCGGGCAGTCGCGCCGCGAGCCGGTCGACCAGCGTGTCCCGCAGCAGCCGGTACCGCGGCCGCATCCGGCGCAGATGCCGATCGAACTCACCGCGAGCCACGAAGTCCGCGAACGCCAACTGGTCGAACACCGGCGACCCGCGGTCGTCCATCAGCTTCGCCCGCGACATCGGCTCGACCAGCCTGGTCGGCAGGATCAGCCAGCCCAGCCGCAACCCCGGCGCCAGCGTCTTGCTCGCCGTGCCGGCGTACGCGACCCGGTCCGGCGCGAGGCCCTGCATCGCACCGATCGGCTCGCGGTCGTAGCGGTACTCCGCGTCGTAGTCGTCCTCGATGACCAGCCGATCACCCTCGGCGGCCCACGCCACCAGCGCCGCCCGCGTCTCCGCCGACGCGACCGCGCCGGTCGGGAACTGGTGAGCGGCCGTCACCAGTACGACGTCCGCCCCCGACCGCTCGAGCGCGTCGACATCGATCCCCGACTCCAGCACCGGTACGCCGACCGCCTCGAGACCGGCCGCTCGGGCCACCTCGCGCAGATCGTTGTCGGACGGATCCTCGACCGCCAGACAGCGATAGCCCTGCTCGGCAAGGACCTGCAGGAGCAACCGCGATCCCTGCGCGAAGCCGTTGCAGATCATCATGTGTTCCGGGCGGGCCGCCGTACCGCGGACTCGATTGAGGTAGTCGGCGAGCGCCGTACGCAGCTCGATCGTGCCGCGCCCGTCGAGATAGGCGAGGCTCTGGTACGGCGTCTCGTTCAGGACCCGCCGGATCGAGCGAAGCCACGCGGCGCGCGGGAACTGCGAGACGTCCGGACGGCTGTAGCGGAAGTCGATCCGCGGCTCCCCGGCCGGCTTCGCGACCGCGACGTCCGGCTCGACGATCTCCACCGGCGCGACCTGCGTGTAGCCACCACCCCGGCTGACCAGATAGCCCTCCGCAACCAACTGCTGATAGGCCTCGACCACGACGCCACGCGACAACCCGAGGTCGTCCGCCAGCGCGCGGGTCGATGGCATCACGGTGTCGGCGCGCAGCAGGCCCTCGCGGATGCGAGCCCGGATCCCGCCTTCGAGCTGCTGATGCAGCGGCACTCCGGCGTCCCGGCGGAGCTCGACCAACAACTCACCGGCGCCTGAACTGGTCCTGATTCGGCTCACGAAACTGGACCTTATCGGAGTACCGCTTCGCTGTCAGGGTGGTGGACACAACCCGCTGCGAAGGAGCCAGAACGATGACCACCCTGCTACGCGCCGGCGACGCCGGCTACGACGAGGCCCGCACCGTCTGGAACGCGATGGTCGACCGTCGCCCCGCCGTGATCGCCCGGTGTCACGACACCGGCGACGTGGTGGCAGCGGTCCGCTTCGCGCGGACGGCCGGACTCGAGATCGGGGTCCGCTGCGGCGGCCACAACATCGCCGGTCTCGCCGTACCGGACGGCGGCCTGATGATCGACCTCACGCCGATGAACGCGGTCCGGGTCGATCCGGACCGGCAACTGGCCTGGATCCAGGGTGGCGCTTTGCTGGGCGAGCTCGACCGGGCCGCGCAGGAACACGGTCTGGCGACGACCGCGGGCAACGTCTCGCACACCGGCGTCGGCGGCCTGACCCTCGGCGGTGGGATGGGCTGGCTGGCCCGGCAGTTCGGTCTCGCCTGCGACAACGTGGCGTCGTACGAGGTGGTCACGGCGGACGGCGAGGTGGTTCGCGCGAGTGCCGAGGAGAACCCGGAGCTGTTCTGGGGACTGCGCGGTGGTGGCGGGAACTTCGGGATCGTCACGTCGTTCGAATTCCGCCTGCACCAGGTCGGGACGCGGGCGTTGGTTGCCGAGTTCACCTATCCGGCGTCGGCAGGTTTCCATGTACTGCGGGGCTGGCGGGAACTCAACGCGAACGCACCGCGGGAGGCGACGTTCACCGCGACGATCAAGGCGGACACCGTCACCGTCGGGTACGTGTGGGTCGGAAAAGGCGGCTACAACCTGCTGCCGTCGTTCCGTGCGCTGGGTCCTGTGCTGGATGAGTCCATCGAGGAGATGCCGTACTTGACCTTGCAGAGTCGGGACGACAGCGTGCAGGGACACCGCTACCGCCGCTACTGGAAGGGTCACTACTTCAAGGCGTTGCCGGATGACGCGATCCGTGCGTTGCTGCGGACACCTGGTGTGGCTGCGAGCCTGCAGGCGTACGGCGGTGCGATCGCCGACGTACCGGATGACGATGCTGCGTTCAGCCACCGGGACACGCTGTTCGAGTTCGTCACCGCGACGCGGTGGGAGGACCCGGCGGAGGACGAGGCACGGATCGCCCAGTTGCGTGAGTACGCCGCGACGCTGGCGCCGTACGCGAACGGGGCCTACGTGAACACGCTCAACGGCGACCCGATCAACCGAGCGTTCCCGCCGGCGAAGCTGGCCCGGCTGGTCGCGCTCAAGACGGCGTACGACCCGGACAACGTCTTCCACCTGAACCAGAACATCCGGCCCGGCGAGGCAGCCACCACGGCGGCCGCCTGACTGGTACTTGTGGACGGTGGACTTCGAGGCCGTGTTCGCCGACGTGGCGCGGGTGATCGAGGGCGCCGGCGTGTTCATCATGGCGATCGGCCTCGCGGTCGTCCTGGTCCGCTACGTGTACGACGTACTGCACCACGGCACGAACACCTACCAGCGCCTGCGCGTCAACCTCGGCCGGGTCATCCTCCTCGGCCTGGAGATCCTGATCGTCGGCGACATCATCCGCTCGATCATCGTCGACACCTCGGCCCAATCCGTCCTCATCCTGGGCCTGATCGTCGTCATCCGCACCGTCCTCAGCTTCGCTCTGGAGGTCGAGATCTCCGGGTCGTGGCCCTGGCAGCAACGCCGCACGCCGTAGGTCCGGCCGGACGCGGCATGATGGAGTGGTGACAACAGAACTGACGCCGGAGTTGGCCGCGACGATCGAGGAAGCGTTCGGCCGGCGGGACCGGTCGAACATGCAGCCGACGATCGACTTCTTCGAGCAATTGCTGACCGAGCATCCGAACAACCCGTACGTGCTGTACGAGGTCGGCGGGTCGTACGACACCGACGGGCAGGAAGCGAAGGCGATCGAATACTACGAGCGCGCGCTGCCCGGGTTGAGCGGGGAGACGCGACGCAAGTGCCTGCTGCAGTACGGCAGCACGCTGCGCAACCTCGACCGGTTCGACGACTCGCTGGACGTGTTCAAGAAGGCCTGTGCGGAGTTCCCCGAGTCGGACTCGCTGCGGGTGTTCAAGGCACTCACCCTCCACGCGGCCGGACAGAAGGACAAGGCACTGGCGTCCTTGCTGCTCGTCATCGCCGACCGCGTGGACAGCGCGGAGATCAAACGCTACGAGGCCGCCATCCGCGGCAACGCGGACTACCTGGCCGGTCTCTGAGCCCGGTCAGCAGGCGCAGGCGATCCCGAGCGGCGCGGTGAGCGGATCGGTCGCCCGGCGTTCGATGCCGTCGGCCGTCTCGACCGGCAACCCCTCCCGGGTCCAGTACTCGAACCCGCCGATCATCTCCTTCACCGGATACCCGAGCCTGGCGAACTCCAGCGCCGCCTTGGTCGCCCCGTTGCATCCTGGCCCCCAGCAATACGTCACCACCGTCACACCGTCGGGTACGACGGACGCCGCGCGGGTAGCGATCTCGCGGGTCGGCAGGTGGACCGCGCCGGGCACGTGACCCTGGTCCCAGCTCTCCTGGCTGCGGCTGTCGATCAGTACCCAGCCTGGGGCCCCGGCACCAATGTCCGCGGCCACGTCGGAAACGTCGGCCTCGAACGACAACCGGCCGGCGAAGTGCGCGACGGCGTCGTCGCGCCCGGCAGCGGGCGTCTGCAGAACAACCGAGGTCAGAACGGTCATGGCGGGCTCCTTAACGCTCATGGGAGACACCAGCGTCAGGCATCCGCGCGACCTCGCGACAGTGGCAGAAATGCCCTAGTACCACAAGATCCAGTCAGTCCCGGCGACTGATCTTCGCCCGCGCCCGGGCCACATGGATCGCCGCCTTCAGCGTGTCGACGTCGTACGCGCCGTAGTGCCGCTGCCCGTTGACGAAGAACGTCGGCGTCCCGGAGACACCGCTCAGATCGGCCGACTCCACGTCCTGTGCGACCCGGGCCGCGGCCACGTGCCGCTTCACCTCGTCGTGCAGCCGGTCCGTGTCGAGTCCGAGCTGACCGGCGTACCCGAGCAGGTCGGCCGGCTGCAGCTTGTCCTGGTTCGCGAGCAGCAGGTCGTGCATCTCCCAGAAGGCACCCTGGGCGTCCGCCGCCTCCGAGACCTCGGCCGCGATCTGCGCCCGCGCATGCACGTCGCTCAGAGGCAGGTGGCGCCAGACGTACCGCAGGTCGTCATCCAGGAGCAGGTCGCGGACGATGGGCTCCGCCATTCCGCAGTACGGGCACTCGAAGTCGCCGTACTCGACCAGCGTCACCGACGCGTCCTGCGGACCGCGGATGTGGTCGCGTTCGGGATCGACCGGGTCGATCAGGTCGACCAACTGCTCCGCGTCGCCGAGGAGCGCCAGCGCCTTCTTCGGTGGTGACAGCAGCTTCGCGGTCCGGAACACCAGCCAGGTCAGGACGGACGCCACCACGACCGCCGACAGCAGGCCGAGCTTGGCCTCCACCAACTCCTGCCCCTCGAAGGCAATCGTTGCTATCAGCAACGACACGGTGAAGCCGATGCCGGCGATGGTGCCGCTGCCGATCACGCCGGCCCAGCCGACCTGCGGGCGGAAACGGCCGCCGGTGGCGCGGTCCAGCAGCCAGGACACCCCGATCACCGCGACCGGCTTGCCCACGACGTACCCGATCAGGATGCCGAGCGTGATGGGCGCGGTGTACGCCCGGCCGAGGAAGTCCAGGTCGATCGGGATGCCGGCGTTGGCCAGGCCGAACAGCGGGACGATCAGGTAGCTGGTCCACGGGTGGTACAGGAACTGCAGGCGCTCGTTCGGCGAGATCGTCGCGGTCAGTCCGACCGTCGCGGACCGCGCCAGTTCGGGCGTCGGCTGCTCGCGGAACAGGCGGACCAGCCCGGTCGCCTGCTCGAGTTCCTCACGCCCCGGTGTGTACGCCGTTGCCGTCAGGCCGATCGCGAGTCCGGCGACGACGGGGTCGACGCCACTCGTGAGCAATGCGGCCCACATGACCACTCCGAGTACGACGTACAGCCAGGCGATGCGGACCCGGTAGATGGCGAGCGTCAGGACGATGGCGAACGCGACGATCGCCGCCGCCAGCATCATCAGGTCGACGTTCTCGCTGTAGACGACGCCGATCACGACCAGCGCGAGGAGGTCGTCGACGACGAACACCGTCAGCAGGAAGATCCGGATCCGATCGGGTACGCCGCGGCCGACCAGGGCCAGCAACCCGAGCGCCAGTGCGGTGTCGGTCGACATCGCGACACCCCAGCCGTGCGCGCCGTCGCCGCCCAGGTTGAAGGCGAGATAGATCAGGACCGGCACGATCATGCCGGCGACGCCGGCCAGCAGCGGCAGGACGAACCGGCTGCGCTCGCGCAGGTCACCAAGGTCGAATTCGCGGCGCGCCTCCAAACCGACGACGAGGAAGAACAGCGTCATCAGACCGCTGTTGATCCACTCCCGCAGGTCGAGACTCAGGACGTTGTTTCCGAGGCCGACGGACAGTTCTGTCCGCCAGAAATCGTCGTACAGCTCGGGGGCGACATTGGCCCACAGCAGCGCGACCACGATGGCCGCGGCGAGGACGCCGGAACTGCCCGCTTCGGTCCGCAGGAAGGCACGCATCGGTGCCGCGAACTCCCGCCGCCAGCTGGTCTGGCCGCTCAGCAGAGCGGAGAAGTCCGTCATGGGCTTCACTGTAGCGTTCTGGGTCCAGCGACCCAGAAAATTCGGTGGGCGGCCCGGCTAACATTTTCCGGCCAGGGGGCTGCATCATGTCTCCTGAGGATCACTCCAGCCACGGGGTGCCCGATGGCTCGAGCACGACTGGAGTCCCTGTGATGACCGATCAGGATCTCGCCGCGACGTCGGCGGACGCGTTCGCGCGTCTGGCGATCGAGCTGCACGACGCCCCGGGGGTGGACGAGACGGTCGATGCCGTCGTTCAGTTCGCCCTCCAGGCGCTCAACTGCACTTACGCCGGGGTCGCGCTGTACTCCCGTGGATCACAGGCGGAGATCGCCGCGGTCACCGATCCGGTCGTCAGGGACGTGTACGACCTGCAGCTCAGTACCCAGAACGGTCCGTTGGTCACCGCGTTGCGGGACCGGTCCACGGTCCTGATCCGCGACACCACCACCGCCGACGACCGCTGGCCTGAGTGGGCTGCGAAGGTTGCTGCTCTCGGGGTGCGTAGCGTGCTCGACGTACCGCTGGCCACTGGTGGCGCGGCTCGTGCGACCGTCGGTGTGCTTGGGCTCTACAGCCCGATCCCGGATGCGTTCACGGAGGACGACGAGGCGATCGCCCACATCCTTGCGCGGCATGCCTCCGTTGCCCTCGCGTCTGCCCGGCACGAGGAATCGATGGCGCAGGCGGTCGACGCCCGCAAGCTCGTCGGCCAGGCGATGGGCATCCTGATGGAACGCTTCGATGTCGACGGCGACCGGGCCTTCGCCATCCTCAAGCGCTACTCCCAGGACACCAACACCAAACTCCGCGACGTCGCCCAGCAGTTGATCGACACCCGCAAGCTCCCGCGGTAGCGCTACACCGCGGTGCCGGTCAGCCGGCTGATCAGCGCGTCGAAGGCGCGGTCCGGGAGGACGCGGCGAAGCGTGATCAGGGGTTTGGCGGCGAAGCCGGCGGTGTAGCGGGTTCGGGGACGGCGGGCGGTGACGGCTTTGCCGATGGCATCGGCGATGACTGTGGGCGGGGAGTTCCGGCGGGCGTTGGCTTCGGAGCTCATCGAAGCAGCCATGGCGTCCGCTCGTTCGGCATAAGGACCGTCGGCGGAGACCTTGCGGAGGTTGCTCGCGGCAATGTCACCCCACTCGGTCTGGATGCTGCCCGGCTCGATCACGACCACGTCGATGCCGAAGGGCTTGGTCTCCAGGCGCAGGCAGTCACTGAGTGCTTCCAGCGCGAACTTCGTGCCGTGGTACCAACCTCCGAGCGGAGTGTAGATCCTGCCGCCCATCGAGCTGATGTTCACGATCGTGCCGCTCCGCTGCGCCCGCATCCCGGGCAGCACCAACTGGATCAGCCGGGCGGCACCGAACACATTCACCTCGAACTGGTACCGCGCCTCATCCAGCGGTACGTCCTCCACGGCGCCGTACGACCCGTAGCCGGCGTTGTTCACCAGTACGTCGATCCGCCCCGTCTCACTGAGGATGCGGTCGACCCCGGCGCGCAGCGAATCGTCGTCGGTGACGTCCATGGCGATCGTGCGGATGCCGTCGGCGGCCAGCTTCTCCATCCGGTCGACGCGGCGGGCGGCGCCGTACACGACGTACCCGAGCGCGTGCAGTTTCCGCGCGGTGGCCTCGCCGATGCCGGACGAGGCGCCGGTGACGAGGGCGATCCTGGCTGTCATGGCACTCCCAGGGGATAAGCTGAACGCTGGTTCACGCTTATCATGAACCAGCGTTCACGATATTGCAACGCCCAGCCGAGGAGGCCTATGAGCCCGCGCGCCGACGCGGTCCGCAACCGGACGAAGATTCTGGACGCCGCCCGGGAACAGATCACCCGGCACGGACCGGACGCCGGGATGGACCAGATCGCCGCGGCCGCCGAGGTGGCTGTCGGCACGCTGTACCGGCACTTCCCGAACAAGACCGACCTGGTCAGCGCAGTCCTCACGGAGCATCTGGATCGCGTTGCGGACGACATCGAGGCGGCCCGCGAGCGGACGGCCGGCGGCGCCAAGGCGATGGACGAGATCCTCGGACTCGTCGAGCGCGTGCTGGAGGCATCCGCCACGGACCACGCGGTGAAG
Source organism: Kribbella sp. NPDC050241 (assembly GCF_044459685.1). Taxonomy (NCBI): domain Bacteria; kingdom Bacillati; phylum Actinomycetota; class Actinomycetes; order Propionibacteriales; family Kribbellaceae; genus Kribbella; species Kribbella sp. NPDC050241. Next base: position 493,010 of record NZ_JBITJE010000002.1, on the reverse strand, counting down.
GCGGCGGCCCGCCTGCTCGGCGCTTATCCGACCGACGAACTCGTCGACGATCGCACCGGCACGGCCTTCGCGGAACTGATCCAGGCCGCCAAGGACGACGGAGATCTGCACGCCGATGTGACGGTCCAGGACTTCTATCTGCTGATCAACACAGCCCCCACCGACCAGCCTCCGGCGGTGCGATCCCGGTGGCTGACTCTGGTCCTCCCCGGCCTGACAACCCGCGGCCGCTGATCCGCCCGACGTTTTTATCCGTCCTGCGGGCGCTGGCCGGGGTTACTTTTCTGACAGCGTTGTCCCCGATCTTTTCCGGCCGGGTGGGGGCATACTTCGTAAAGAATTGGGTACGGCGCCGTCGGTGCGTTCACCATTTCGAGGGGTGTGGACACCTACACGACGTTGGGTTGATCTCGACGCCGGGGCTTGTGCGGCCAGAACCGCGGACCGGGTCACGTCCCGGCGTCCAGCCCCAGCATGCGCGGCTACCCTGTCGAAATGGGTGAGTGGCGTCCGCTGACCGGACCGTCGCGGCAGGTGGCGTTGGAGATCCTGCTCGACGGCCCGCTGTCGCGCGCCGAGTTGTCACGCCGCGTGGGCTTGTCGCCGGGCAGTCTGACCCGGCTGACCAAGCCGATGGTGGAGTCCGGTCTGCTGGTCGAGGTCGCCGGAGGACCGACGGACGCCCGTGTCGGCCGGCCGTCGCAGCCGCTCGATCTCGACCCTGGCGCCCACCACTTCGTCGGCATCAAACTCACTGGCGACACGGCGATCGGCGTACTCACGACCTTGCGGGCCGAGGTGATCGCGAGTGCCGAGCGGCCATTGACCGATCCGACGCCATCCGCGGTGGCCGCGCTCGTTCTCGAGCTCACCGACGACCTCGCGGTCCAGGCGCCGGGACCGATCACCGGGCTCGGCGTGGCCCTCGGCGGCCGGGTGGCGAACAGTTCCGAGGTCCGTTGGGGGCCGTACCTGAACTGGGTCGACGTACCGTTCGGCGAGATCCTCGCCGCCCACACCAGTACGCCGGTCGTGATCGCGAACGACCTGGTCGCGTTGACCGAGGCGACCCACTGGTTCGGCGCGGGCCGCGGCATCGACCGCTTCGTGCTGCTGACGATCGGGGCCGGGGTCGGATACGGGCTGATTGTCCACAATCGGATCGTGGACAGCCCGGACACGAGCATCGGCACCATCGGTCACTACCCCCTGCTACCGGACGGACCCCGCTGCGATCGCGGGCACCGCGGCTGCGCGATCAGCCTGCTGTCAGTCAGCGCCATCACCGAACAGGTCGGTACTGCGCTCGGCCGGCCAGTCGACTACGAGGAATGCCTCGACCTCGCAGCCAAAGGCGATCCGGCCGCGAGCCAGGTGATCAGTCGCGCCGGCCGCGCGCTGGGCCGGCTGATCGCGGCGGCCGCGAACTTCACCCTGCCCGAACTCGTCGTCCTCGGCGGCGAGGGCGTCCGTCTGGCCGACGTCGCGCACGACGACCTGCTCGCCGGGCTCCACGCCGACCGGCACCCGTCCAGCGCGGAACTGCCGATGGTGCTCCAGCCGGCCGACTTCAGCGAGTGGGCTCGCGGCGGCGCGGTGGTCGCCATCCAGACCTTCGTGCTCGGACCCGAGTAACTGACTATCATGCGATAAACAGTTACACTCCTCCGCATGGACGATCTCCTCAGGCGGTGGGTGGACGGCTGGCGGCGATGCCGTGGGCTCGAGCCGGCGATCGAGTACGACGATGCGTTCGCCGTCGTACTGCGGTTGCCCGGACGCGACCGGGAACTGTTCGCCCGCGCGGACGACCCAGCGGTCGTCGACCAGCTGGTGGCGCAAGCGGCCGAGGATGTCTGGCTGACTGTCACCACCCAGCACGGCGACGAGATCGCGCGCCGGCTTCGCGCTGCCGGATTGCAGACATTCGCCGAGCAGAAGGTCTTGATGTCGATCGATCTCGCCGATCACCCGCAGCCGGACCCACCGACGTCGTACGAACTGACGACGGAGACCGACGGATCACTGGAGCACCTGCGGCTGCTGCACCACGGTGAGGTCGCGGCGCGCGGCATGGCGGCGATTGTCGACAATGATGCGGTGATGCATGACATCCACACCGATCCGGCCCATCGGCGGCGCGGACTCGGCAGCGTGGTGATGGGCGCCCTCAGCCGACGAGCAATCGCCCGCGGCGCACGGACCGGTCTGCTGATGGCCACCACCGAAGGCGTTCACCTCTACACGAAGCTGGGCTGGTTGCCGGAAGCAACGATGGTGACAGCGACCGGGTCAGGCGGTGCGGGCCCGGTGGGCGGCGACCTTGGTGCGGTTCTGGCAGGCCGTTGAACAGAACCGCTGCGTGCGGTTCTTGGTCGCGTCCAGGAAGAGGTCGTCGCACCGCTCCGCCTCGCACCGGCGAAGGCGATGGACGTCGTCACTGCCAAGCAGCATCGCGACGGCGGTGGCGAACTCTGCCAGCCAACCGGTCGCCTCGGACGCGTCCGGACCGGCGAAGTGCAGGTGCCACGGTGCGCCCTCGTCCCGGACGAGCTGCGGCGCGGCCTTGGTTACCCGGAGTAAGTCGTTCACCAGCTCGACCGCCGGATCGACCTCTGGCAGCCGACTGAGGGCGTCGTACAAGGTCTTCCCGCCGGAGGCGTACTCCGCGGGGTCCGGTGAGCCGACGCGGTTGGTGGTCAGCCGCAGCACACTGCCAACGGCTTCCGTAGAGGGCGTTGTCGCGGGCCGTCCCTGACGCCAGGCGGAGCCGAAAGTGTTCGCCAGCGCGATCGCCGCGAGGAGCGATGCCTTCAGGTGATCGGTGGCCTCCACTCATCCATTATGACGAGGCAGATCAGCCCAGGGCATGCCGACGCGTACTACCAGAGTCGTACGCCCGGCCCGGGCAACATCCTTCCTTACTCCGATGATCCTGATGGTTGCCAGAAACAACAATGGCGGTCATGAACCTGGTTCAGTCTCGCCACCGCCCGGCGACACGTGGGATTGCCGGGCTTTCCGAGGCGGTCGTCGACCTCTCGGCTGTCCGCGACAACGTCCGGGCCTTCCGGCGGCTCGTCCCGCAGGACGTGATGGCGGTGGTCAAGGCGGATGCCTTCGGCCACGGCACCGTACCGGTGGCCCGGGCTGCGGTCGAGGCCGGGGCGACCTGGATCGGTGTGGCCCGCGCCGACGAGGCGCTGCAGTTGCGCGCGGGCGGACTGACCACTCCGATTCTCACCTGGCTGTACGACGCCGCGGAGCTGATGCTGCTCGGTGACGTCGACGTGGATGTGAGCGTCTCGACGATCGCGGAACTCCAGCGCGTCGCTTCGATCCCGTCCGTCCACTGCGTGCACCTCAAGTTGGACACCGGACTGCACCGGGCCGGCAGCGCACCTGACCAGTGGATCGAGCTCACCCGTGCGGCGGCGCACTACGAGGCGCTCGGCGCCGTCACGGTCCGCGGGATCTGGTCCCACCTCTCGCACGGCGACTCCGCCGACGCCGTGCAAAGCAAGAGGCAGCTCCAGCTCCTGCGGACCGGGGTGAGTCTCGCGCGACGGGCCGGTCTGCGGCCGAGCGTCGTACACCTGGCCAACTCGGCCGGTGCGATCACGCTGGACGCGTCGGACTGCGACCTGGTCCGGATCGGCGCCGGTCTGTACGGCATCGACGAGACAGGCATCGGCCTGCGGCCCGCGATGCGGCTGATGAGCAAGCTGGCCCAGGTACGCCGGATCCACGCCGGTGAAGGGGTTTCGTACGGCCACGACTACATCGCGCCGCGGGACACCACCGTCGCGCTGGTCCCACTCGGGTACGCCGACGGCATCCCGCGGGTCGCGGCCGGCCAGGCGAGCGTTCTCTGCCGGGGCGTCCGGATGCCCGTGATCGGGCGGATCGCGATGGACCAGGTCGTCGTCGACGCCGGTGACCTGGCACTCGAGCCGGGCGAACCGGTGACCGTCTTCGGCGACGGCTCCCAGGGTGAGCCGACCGCCAGGGACTGGGCCGGGTGGGCCGGCACCATCCCGCACGAGATCTACTGCGGCATCGGATCCCGGGTGCCCCGACGTTACGAGGAAGGCAACCGATGAAGGTCGCGGTAGTGATGGGCGGTGCGAGCCCCGAACACCAGGTCTCACTGGCGAGCGGCAGAGGGATCGCCAAGGCGGTCGAGATCCTCGGCCACACAGCGATCCCGCTGGTGATCGATGTCGAGGGCAACTGGGTCGACGGGCAGCACGAGGCGATCGAGATCCTGCAGGCCTGCGACATCACCGTCCCGGCCCTGCACGGCGAGGGCGGCGAGGACGGCACCCTGCAGGGATTCCTCAACCAACTGAAGGTCCCGTACGTCGGCAGCGGCGTCGCGGCGAGCGCGGTCGGTCTGGACAAGCACCTCACCAAGGCGGTCCTCAAAGCCCACGGCATCGCGGTCACTCCGGGCGTGACACTCAGCGGACCGGATCTCACCGACACCGAGGCCGCGATGCAGACGATCAAGGCGGCCGGCCTCGACTTCCCGGTTTTCGTGAAGCCGGGCAACGGCGGCTCCAGCTACGGTGTGACTCGGGCGACAGATCTGGTCTCGCTGGCGCAGGCGATCGCGGACGCCGCCGACGTCGATCCGCGCGTACTGGTCGAACGGGAGATGGTCGGCCGGGAGATCGACCTGGCCGTGCTGCAGTTCCCCGACGGTCGGGTCGACACCGCGCCCGCGCTGGAGATCCACAGTGATCCGTCCCAGCCGTTCTTCAACGCGACAGCCAAATACGACAGCAGCACCACGCGTTTCGTCGTACCGGCGCCGCTGGATGCTGCGTTGGCCGAGCGGCTGCGGCGTACGGCGATCGAGGTGTTCGAGGTACTGGGTTGTGAAGGGCTGGCCCGGGTGGACTTCTTCATCCGGGCCGCCGGCGAGCCGGTGGTCAACGAGATCAACACGTTCCCCGGGTTCACTCCGGCGTCGCAGTTCCCGCGGATGTGGGCGGCGGCCGGGATGAGCTACGCCGACGTGGTCGACACCCTGCTGCGGACGGCGGTGGCGAACGGATGACCGTCCTCCTGAGTGACGAGCGGATCATCACCATCCCTGTGGTGGAGACCGGCGAGCCGCTGGTCGACCTCTACACCCGTGGCATCTCGACGCCGAACCAGCAGTTCGCCCGCGAGAGCGTGGCCGACCGGCTGGCGGTGGCGGACACCTTCCTACCGGCGGGGATTCAACTGCACGTGGTGGAAGGGCTCCGGCCGATCGAGAGCCAGCAGGAGATCTACGACGGCTACCGGGCCGAGCTCGAGGAGCTGCACCCGGGCATCTCCGATCACGATGTCCACGTGCTCGCGAGCCGGTTCGTGTCCCCGGTCGAGGTGGCGCCGCACGTCGCCGGCGCCGCGGTCGACCTCACGCTGATCGGCGCACACAGCCCGCTCGACCTGGGTACGCCGATCGACGCGACGCCCGAGCAGAGCAACGGCGCGTGCTTCTTCGACGCGACCAACATCAGCAGGGAGGCACGGACCAACCGGGCGTTGCTGGCCGACGTACTGTCCGCGGCCGGGCTGGTGAACTACCCGACCGAGTGGTGGCACTGGTCCTTCGGCGACCGCTACTGGGCCTTTCTCGAAGAGCGTGGGGAGGCGCTCTACGGACCGGCTCACGCCGGTGAGGTGAGCCTTTCGGCCGCGGTCGTGATGCGGTCCGGGCGGGTGTAGACGTTCATGCTGCCGTTGCGGATGAAGCCGGCCAGGGTGATCCCGGCCTCCTCCGCCAGATCGACCGCGAGGGAGGACGGCGCGGAGACGGCGGCGAGGACCGGGATGCCCGCCATCACGGTCTTCTGCGCGAGTTCGAACGACGTACGCCCGGAGACGACCAGGATGCAGCCGGCGGCCGGGATCATGCCTCCAAGGACGGCCCAGCCGACGACCTTGTCGACGGCGTTGTGACGGCCGACGTCCTCGCGTACGACGAGTAGTTCGCCGGTCGCCGTGAAGAGGCCGGCCGCGTGCAGGCCGCCGGTCCGGTCGAACACCTGCTGCTTGGCCCGCAACGCGTCGGGCAGTCCGGCGAGTACGTCGAATGGCACGGTCATCGGATCGTCTGCCGGGGAGAACCGCGTCTTCACCCGGACTGCGTCCAGGGACGCCTTGCCGCAGACGCCGCAGGAGGACGTGGTGTAGAAGTTGCGCTCTACACCGGCGAGGGGCGGCGGTACGCCGGGTGCGAGGCCGAGGTCGAGGACGTTGTAGGTGTTGCGGCCTTCGTCGTCGAAGGAGTCGCAGTACCGCGCTTCGCGGATGTCGTCGACGCTGCCGATCACGCCTTCGGTGTGCAGGAATCCATGAGCCAGCTCGACATCGTGTCCGGGGGTTCGCATGGTGACGGCGAGAGGTTTGCCGTCGACGCGGATCTCCAGCGGTTCCTCGACGGCGATCGAGTCCGGGCGCTTCCGTTCACCTCCCGGGCCGAGACGCAGTACTGGACGGCGAGCGATCACACGGCCCATGGGCGTGCTCCTGGATCGAGTGGCAGCAGTCTTGCGGCGATCGCTTCGGCTGGGCCGGGGTCGACGACGGCAAGTGCGTCGGCTGCGGCTGGGCCACGGAGCATCGCGGATCCGCCATGCCCAACCGGTACGGCGCCGTACGGCTCGAGGCGGACCGGGACGAGGCGGGTGCTGCGGGGGTGGCACTGGAGGCCGCCGGGAATGGGGGTGAGCGTGAGGCTCGGGAGCGGGAGACCGCGCATGCGGAGAAGGGCCGAGACGCCGAGGGTGAGGAACGCGACCAGGGCGGCGAAGGGGTTGCCGGGGAGGCCGATGACCAGGCGGCCGTCGGGCAGCTGGGCAAGGGCTTGGGGGTGGCCGGGGCGGCAGGCGACGCCGTCGACGATCAGCTCGGCACCGAGGGCGGACAGCGCCGGGCGGAGGTGGTCGGCTGGGCCGGAGGCGGACGAGCCGGAGACGAGGATGAGCTCGGCGTCTGTTGTGTCGAGGGCGTTGATCAGGTCGGCGCCGGAGTCGGGGAGGTGCCTCACGGGTGCGGGTACGGCGCCGGCGCGGGTGATCAGGCCGGGGAGCATCGGGCCGATGGCGTCGCGGACCCGGCCCGGTCCGGACGGGCCGCGGTGGACGAGTTCGTCGCCGGTGACGAGGGCGGCTACGCGTGGTTTCGGGATGACGGTCAGGCGGTTGAGTCCGACGGTTGCGGCTAGGCCGAGGACGGCCGGATCCACTGTGACGCCGGCCGGCAGGAGTTGTTCACCGGCTTTGCATTCCTCTCCGGCCCGCCTGATGTGCTTGCCTTCTTCGCTTGGGCCGTCGAGGCGGTCGTCGCCGAGCAACACGCTGTCCTCGGACCGCATCACCGAGGTCGCGTCCGCCGGCACCGCGGCTCCCGTCACAATGCCGCAGGCCTCGCCCTCCTCCAACATCACGAGGTCGGCGCATCTGATCCCCACGTGTCCGACCACGCGCCAGGGTCCGGTGCCCCGCACCGCAAAGCCATCCATGGCCGAGCGATCCACCGGCGGGACAGCCACGGTGGACACCAGCGGCGCGGCCAGCGTGAGCCCATCCGCGTCACTCAAACTCCGCGAGACCGCCCCCAGTGGCGTCCCCGCAGCATGAGCCACCTGCCGAGCAAAATCCCACGAAACCTCAGCCCGCCGCGCCCGAAGCTCACGGCCGGGATCCGAAACCTCAGCCCCGGCCTCCTCCACCTGCTGGAGGGCTGGGTCGTGGTCTGTGGTCACTTGGTGGCCAGCTGTTGGGCTGCCAGGGCGGCGACGGGGTCCAGGTCCTCGGCTCCGGATTGGACGTGGGCTATCAGGGCTGCCTTCATGCGCGGGTCCCAGACGGCGTTCATGTGGGTGGCGACCGCGGTGGCGGCGTCCGTGGGTGGGCGGTGGGCGAACTGGGCGGCGATCTCGTTCGCCAGCCGGACGTGCGGGGGCAGTCCGGCGCTCATCGGTTGCCGCCGGCAACGACGGGCTCGCGTTCGGCCCGGGTGGCCACCTGGTCGGGCAGCAGGTCGACCTGGACCGCGGTCACCTTGTACTCCGGGCAGTTCGTGGCCCAGTCGGAGTTGTCGGTGGTGATCACGTTCGCCCCGGTGACCGGGTGGTGGAACGTCGTGTAGCAGACCCCGACCGGCATCCGGTCGGACAGCTTGGCCCGCAGCTCGGTCCGTCCGACCCGGCTCGACAGCGCGACCTGGTCGCCGTCCTCGATCCCGCGGACCTCGGCGTCGTGCGGATGCATTTCCAGGATGTCCTCCGGGTGCCAGGCGACATTCGCCGTACGACGGGTCTGGGCGCCGACATTGTATTGCGACAGGATCCGCCCGGTGGTGAGGATCAGCGGGAACTTCCGCGTCGACCGCTCGGTGGTCGGCACGTACACGGTCTCCATGAACCGCCCCTTGCCGCGGGTGAACTCCTCCTCGTGCATGATCGGCATCCCGTCCGGGAAGTCCACGTTGCACGGCCACTGGATCGAGCCGACCTCGTCCAGCTTCTTGAACGAGACGCCCATGAACGTCGGCGTGGTCTGCGCGATCTCGTCCATGATCTGGCTCGCCGAGTCGTAGTGCATCGGGTAGCCCATCGCCTGGGCGATCTCGCAGACGATCTCCCATTCCTGCTTGCCGGTCTCCGGGGCCATGATCGGGCGAACCCGGTTGATCCGCCGCTCGGCGTTGGTGAACGTGCCGTCCTTCTCCAGGAACGATGTCCCCGGCAACAGCACGTGCGCGAACTTCGCGGTCTCGTTGACGAACAGGTCCTGGACGACGAGCAGATCCAGAGCACCGAGCGCCGCGAACACGTGCTGCGTGTTCGGGTCGGACTGCGCGATGTCCTCACCCTGGACGAACAGACCCCGGAACGATCCCTCGATCGAGGCGTCGAACATGTTCGGGATCCGCAGGCCCGGCTCGTTCAGCAGCGGCGTACCCCAGAGCTTCTCGTAGACCTCGCGGACGCCGTCGTCGGACACGTGCCGGTAGCCCGGCAACTCGTGCGGGAACGAACCCATGTCGCACGAACCCTGCACGTTGTTCTGCCCGCGCAAGGGGTTCACCCCGACGCCGCGGCGGCCGATGTTGCCGGTCGCCATCGCGAGGTTCGCCATCCCCATCACCATGGTGGAGCCTTGGCTGTGCTCGGTGACGCCGAGCCCGTAGTAGATCGCGCCGTTGCCGCCGGTCGCGTACAAGCGGGCCGCCGCGCGGATCTCCTCGGCCGGTACGCCGCTGATGTCGGCGACCGCCTCGGGACTGTGCTCGGGCTGCGCGATGAACGACTCCCACGTCTCGAAGTCCTCGCACCGGTCCGCCACGAACGCGCGGTCGACCAGGTTCTCGGTGACCACGACGTGCGCGATCGCGTTGATGATCGCCACGTTCGTGCCGGGCGCGAGCCGCAGGTGGTGCGCGGCCTCGATGTGCGGTGAGCGGACCAGGTCGATCCGCCGTGGGTCGATCACGATCAGCTTGGCGCCTTGCCGCAGCCGCTTCTTCATCCGGGACGCGAAGACCGGGTGGGCGTCGGTCGGGTTCGCGCCGATCACCAGGATCACGTCGGCCTCCTCGACCGACTTGAAGTCCTGGGTGCCGGCCGACTCGCCGAACGTCTGCTTCAGGCCGTACCCGGTCGGCGAGTGGCAGACCCGCGCGCAGGTGTCCACGTTGTTGTTGCCGAAGACCGCGCGAACCATCTTCTGTACGGCGTAGACCTCTTCGTTGGTCGTCCGCGACGAGGTGATCGCCCCGATCGAGCCCGGCCCGTACTGCGCCTGGAGCTCGCGCAACCGCCGTGCGGTGAACGAGATCGCCTCGTCCCAGGAGACCTTCCGCCACTCGTCCGCGATCGTGTCGCGCACCATCGGCTCCAGCACCCGGTCCGGATGGCTGGCGTACCCGAACGCGAACCGGCCCTTCACGCAGGAGTGGCCCTCGTTCGCGCCGCCGTTCTTGTACGGCACCATCCGCACCAACTCGTCGCCGCGCATCTCGGCCTTGAACGAGCAGCCGACACCGCAGTACGCACAGGTGGTGATGACGGACCGCGTCGGCATACCCAGCTCGACGACGGACTTCTCTTGCAGAGTCGCGGTCGGGCACGCCTGCACGCACGCGCCGCATGACACGCAGTCGGACTCCATGAACGAGACGCCCGCACCGGCCGCGACCTTCGAGTCGAACCCGCGGCCCTCGATCGTCAGCGCGAGAGTTCCCTGTACTTCGTCACAGGCGCGGACGCACCGCGAACACGCGATGCACTTGGACGCCTCGAAGTCGAAGTACGGGTTGGAGGAGTCGGTCGGCAGGTCCAGGTGGTTCGCGCCGGCCTCGACCCCGGAGCCATAACGGACCTCGCGCAGGCCGGTGACGCCGGCCATGTCCTGCAGTTCGCAGTCGCCGTTGGCCGAACAGGTCAGGCAGTCCAGCGGATGGTCGGAGATGTAGAGCTCCATCACGCCCCGGCGGAGTTTGCCGAGCCGTTCGTTCTGGGTTCGCACGGACATGCCGGGTGCCACCGGTGTCGTGCAGGAGGCCGGCGTACCGCGGACTCCGTCGATCTCGACCACGCACAGCCGGCAGGAGCCGAACGCCTCCAGGTTGTCGGTGGCGCACAGCTTCGGGACGTCGACCCCGGCCTGCTTGGCCGCACGCATGACCGAGGTCCCGGGTGGGACGGTCACCGCGATTCCGTCGATGGTCAGTTCGACGGTGGCATCACCGGGGCGGGCCGGCGTACCGAAGTCGGGTTCCTTGAGCAGGCTCATCCGCGTCCTCGCTTCGCTCCGGGCGCGGATGAGGCACAAAGGGGGCTGTATTTGATGATGAACTCGCTTCGCTCGTTCATGCGCCGAAGTCCTTTCGGAAGTGACGGACGGCACTTTGTACCGGCATGGGTGTCAGCCCGCCCATCGCGCAGAGCGAGCCGTCGGTCATCAGTTCACACAGGTCGTCGAGCAGGACGAGGTTCTTCTGCCGGTCCTCACCGGCCACGATCCGGTCGATCGTCTCGACGCCGCGGACGGCGCCGACCCGGCACGGGGTGCACTTGCCGCACGACTCGGCCGCGCAGAACTCGAACGCGAACCGCGCCATCGAGGCCATGTCGACGGTCTCGTCGAACACCACGATCCCGCCGTGCCCGACCATCGCACCGGCCGCCGCGAACGCCTCGTAGTCCATCGGCAGCTCGAACTGCTCGACCGGGAGGTACGCCCCGAGCGGGCCGCCCACCTGGACGGCCCGCACCGGGCGGCCCGACGACGTACCGCCGCCAAAGTCGTTGACCAGCTCGCCGAGAGTGATGCCGAACGCGGTCTCGACGATCCCGCCGCGGGCCACGTTCCCACCGAGCTGGAACACGCTCGTGCCGAGCGACCGGCCGGTCCCGTACGCCGCGTAGGCTTCGGCACCCTCGGCCAGGATCACCGGGACAGTTGCCAGCGACAACACGTTGTTCACCACGGTCGGCCGGCCGAAAAGCCCTTCCAGGGCAGGGATCGGGGGCTTGGCCCGGACCTGTCCACGCTTGCCCTCGAGGCTCTCCAGCATCGAGGTCTCTTCACCACAGATGTACGCGCCCGCACCGACGCGGACGTGCAGATCGAAGGCGAACCCCGAGCCGAGGACGTCGTCCCCGAGCCAGCCCTCCGACCGGGCGATCTCGATCGCGGCCCTGAGCGTCGCCACCGCGTCGGGGTACTCGGACCGCAGGTACACGTATCCTTCCGAGGCCCCGACGGCGTACGCCGCGATCGTCATCCCCTCGATCAGCGTGAACGGATCGCCCTCGATCAGCATCCGGTCCGCGAACGTCCCGGAGTCGCCCTCGTCGGCGTTGCAGCAGACGAACTTGAGGTCGGACTCGGCGCCGAGCACGGTCCGCCACTTGATGCCGGTCGGGAACCCGGCGCCGCCACGGCCGCGCAGCCCGGAGTCCACCACCGTCTCCACCACCTCGGCCGGCGTCCTTGCCAGCGCCGCCCGCAGTCCGCGCATCCCGCCGTACGACGTGTACTCCTCGGCGGAGAGTGGATCGGTCACCCCGACCCGGCCGAAGGTGAGTCGTTGCTGCCTCTTCATCCACGGCAGTTCGTCAACGACGCCGAGGTGGGCGCCGATGTCGCGTCCGTCGCCGCTCAGCATCCCGGCCGCGAGCAGGCCATCGACATCCTCGGGCGCGACCGGGCCGTAGCCGACCCGGCCTTCGGCGGTCTCGACCTCGACCAGCGGCTCGAGCCAGAGCATGCCGCGCGAACCGTTGCGCACGACCTGCACGTCCTGACCGTGCGCCGCGGCCGCCGCGGCGATCCGCTCGGCGACCTCGTCCGCTCCGACGGAGCGTGCGGCCGCGTCGCGCGGGACGTAGACACGGATCGTCATCGGGCCTCCCCGAGAAGGGCGTCGAGCCGTGCCGGTGTCACGCGACCGTGCAACTTCTCGCCGACCTGGACCGCGGGTCCGAGGGCGCAGTTGCCGAAGCAGAAGATCTCGTCGAGGGTGATCCGGCCGTCGTACGTCGTCTCACCGAAACCGCAGCCGATGCTGCGCTTGGCGTGCTCGGCCAGATCAGCGGCACCGACTGATCGGCAAGCCTCCGCCTGGCAGATCGCGACCGTCGTCCGCCCGGCCGGTGCCCGGCGGAAGTCCTTGTAGAAGGTGACCACGCCGTGCACCTCGGCGACGGCGATGTTGAGGACGTCGGCGACGACCGGGATGTCGGTCTGGTCGACGTACTCCAACTCCTCCTGGACAGCGTGCAGGATCGGGATCAGCGCCCCCCGGAGCCCACGCAGTTCGGTGGCTATCTCGCGTACTCGCTGGGCACGCCCGGGGACCGGGACGGGGGCTGCGGCCACGACCTCACTCGTCATGTATACAACATTCCGTCGCCAGCATCGCAGGGTCAAAGCAATGCTGCCTATCAGTCGATAGGCAGCGTCTATGAAGACCGCCGGCGAAATGTCGAGGCCGCTCGGGTGGGTACGACGTCCGGGGCATGAACGACTACGGAGTGACCGGTGCGAGCACCGAGGTCCAGGTGGTGTTGAGGGTTCCCGTCGAGCAGGTGTGGGCGGGAATCACGGCCGTCGATCGGTACGGCGAGTGGAGTCCGGAGTGTTACTACGGCGCCTGGCTCGACGACAACCGGCTCGTCGCCGGGGCACGGTTCGAGGCGCGGAACAGATTCGCGGACGGGTTCGAGACGTACGTGACGTGCGTGGTCACAGTGGCCGACGAGCTGACCAGGTTCGGCTGGGACGTGTACGGCGACGAGGACGAGCCGTTCGCCCACTGGGAGTACGACCTGCGACCGCACGGCTCGCAGACCCTGGTGCACCAGACCTTCACCCACGGTCCCGGCGAGAGCGGCCTGCGGGTGGGCGTCCGCAACGACCCCACCCACGCGGCGCACGTCATCCAGGGCCGGCTCGATCAGCTCGCCGGCAACATGCGCAGAACCCTTACCGCGATGGAAACTGCCCTCCTTCCTTCCTGATCCCCGTCACGGACACGGATTTGCCAGGTCCTCCGCGGGGACCTGGATGGACTGCTTCAGGGTGCGGATGCGCTCGATCTGCGCCTGGGTCTTCGCATCCTTCGCCAGTTCGGCGTACACGGGCTGGACCGCCTTGGTCAGTGCTGCGAGATCCGCGGCGCTGGCCGTGACGATCTTTCCCCCGAGGTTGCAGAACGCCACGGCGTTGGCAGTCTCGGTGGTCCGGTTCGCGAGCACCCATTCCTGCAGGTCCTTCACTGCGGTCTGCAGGACCGTCCGGTTGTCCTCCGACAACTCGGCGTACACCTCGGGGTTGATGACGAGGGTGTTCACCTTCTCGTTGAGGGTGACGTTCCCGGCCGCGGTGGACGGCGCCGGAAGTCCGCGGGCCAAGAGGAATCCCGACTCGACGCCTGCCATCGACCCGTCCTGGACGCCCTGGACGAAGCTGCTGTCGGTGAGGTCGACCGGCTTCCCGCCGAGCGCCCGGAAGGTCGCCTCGTTGAGCACGGAATGAGGTGTCCGGATGGTCTGGAGGTTGTAGTCCTCAACCCGCACCAGAGCGTGCCGGAAACCGAAGGTGTGGCGCGGGCTCTCCGGCAGCAGCGTCAGACCCGTGACGCCGGCCGCTTCGAGGCCCGACATCAACTCGGTGGAGAGGTCGGAACTGGTGACGATCTTGTCGGCCAGCGCGTCCGACGTGACCAGGAACGGAGCGTTGAGCGCACGGAACGAGGTCACGCCTTCGGTGTCCCAGGCTCTGGCCGGGACCATCCCCATTCCGAGTTGCTTCTCCTTGACCATCCGGGCGATCTTCTGGTCCCACTCGACGGATTCCTGCCCGGACGCCTGCCAGACCGGATAGATGAGCACTTCCCCGCCGGAGCCGACTCGGACCAGTTCGACCAGCTTCATGATCGCGATCCCGCCGGGCGAGTCCGGATCGTCGTCGGCCGTCCCGATCTGGATGGTCACCGGGCCCGCATCGGCCTCGGCCGTGGTCGCAGGTGCGTCGTTGCCGCAGGCCACCGCCGCTCCCAGCAACGCCAGCACCAGCGCGAAAATCCCCAGGCGTCGTCGCGGATTCATGACTCCCCCACCCCCGACGGAGGCTTGGCCGCACTCGGCCGCGCATTTCCGATGCGCTGTCGATACCCACCGTCACATCGGCCCGCCCTGCGGGCCGGTCGCGGCGGCGCTGAGCTACGCCGGCCGTCACTCTCCACAGTCGCACGACTCAGACCCCTCCACCACCTCCGGCCGTCAGGGAACGGCCTTGCCGGGGCTCAGGAGGCAGCTGAGGCGTCGGTGGGTCCGGGGGCTACCCAGAGGCAGTCGGCGGTGCCCTCGTCGAGACTCTCGGTGTAGATGTCGACCTTGTGGGTGATCACGTTCAAGCACTCGTTGAGTTCCTGGATCTGCGCGCTGACGTAGTCCTGGTGGCTGCGGAGCAACGCCAGGCGGTCCTGCTCGTTGCCCGGCCCTTGACGCACCAGGTCGGTGTACTTGCGGATCGTGTCGAGCGGCATGCCGGACGAGCGGAACTTGATGCACATGTCCAGCCAGTCGACGTCGTCCTCGGTGTAGACGCGCCGGCCGTTCGACTCCCGCCGGACCGGGTCCGCGAGCAGCCCCTCCCGTTCGTAGAACCGCAGCGCGTGCACACTCAGCCCGGTCCGCTCCGCCACCTGCCCGATGCTCAGCCCCATGGGCCGCACCATAACCCGGCAGCTAGACCCACAACTACCTGTTAAGCAGGGGCTTCAAAGCTGTCAGGGCCTGATGTACGTCGGCTTGCGTGGAGTAGATGTGGAAGGACGCGCGAAGCTTGCCGTCGCGGACGGCGGCACGGATACCGGCGGCCGCGAAGGCGTCCTCGGCTCCGGGCATTCTGGTGCTGACGATCGCGCTGTTCGACGGCGGCAGACCGAGGCCGGCGCGGAACTCGTTCGCCAGGTCGACGTTGTGGCGGTTGATCGTCTCGACGCCGATCTCCTCGACCAACTCGAGCGCCGGTGCGGCACCGACGAAGCAGAACCAGGCCGGCGACTGGTCGAACCTGCGCGCGCCGTCGGCGAGCTCCATCCGGGTCCCGTAGTACGAGCCGTGCACGTCCTGACCGGCGTACCACCCGGCGGCCACCGGGCGGCACCGCTCCTGGAGTCGCGGCGAGAGGTAGCCAAGCGTCGCACCGCGCGGCGACATCAGCCACTTGTAGGTGTGCGCGACGAGTACGTCGATGCCGTCCACGGTCAGCGGCAGCCAGCCGAGCGCCTGGCTCGCGTCGATCGCCACGAGCGCACCGACCTCTTTGCTCGCGGCAACCACCGCGGGCAGGTCGAGGACGGCACCGGTCGACGACTGGACCGCACTGACCGCGACCAGGTCGACACCTGGGCGGATCGCCGCGACCAACTGGTCTCCTGGTACGCCGGCAACCTCGATGCCACGGTCCTCGTGCACCTTCCACGGGAAGACGTTCGACGTGAACTCGACGTCGTCGGTGAGGACCTTCGCGCCATCCGGAAGGGCGGCCGCGATCGGGGCCAGCGCCGCCGAGACCGTACTGCCGACGAAGACATCCCGTACGTCGGCTCCGACCAGGCGCGCGAACGACTCCCGCGAACGGGTCGTGGACTCGTCCCAGGGCTCCCAACTCGTGGCGCCGACCCGCCAGTCGGACAGCACGGCCTGCAACGCCTCCCAGGCCGGCGTCGGCGGCAATCCGTAGGAGGCCGTGTTCAGCCAGCCCGGCTCCGGATCCCACAACCCCGCGAACTCGTCGACACCGCCCACGTGCACTCCTCAGCTCGGCTCTCCGACCACCTTATGCGGGGCTTGACCTAGACAGCGGTCTAGCTCCTAGCCTCCGGGACATCGAGTCACGACACAGGAGGCGTTCGTTCATGCGTTATCGCACGTTGGGTGGGACCGGGATCGAGGTCAGTGTGCACTGCCTCGGAACCATGATGTTCGGTGCCGTCGGCAACCCCGACCACGAGGACAGTGTCCGGATCATCCATACCGCGCTCGACCAGGGCATCAACTTCGTCGACACCGCGGACATGTACTCCACCGGCGAGTCCGAGGAGATCGTCGGCAAAGCCCTGAAGGGGCGCCGGGACGACGTCGTACTGGCGACCAAGGTGCACTTCCCGCTGCACGACGGGAGCCGCAACCAGAGCGGGAACTCGCGGCGCTGGATCACGCGTGCGGTCGAGGACAGCCTGCGCCGGCTCGATACCGACTGGATCGATCTGTACCAGGTCCACCGGCCGGATCACACCACGGACATCGAGGAAACACTGTGGGTGATGAGTGATCTCGTCTCTCAGGGGAAGATCCGCGCGTTCGGGTGCTCGGCGTTCCCGGCCGAGGAGATGGTGGAGGCGTACCACGTGTCGGAGCGGCGTGGGTACGGGCGTTTCCGCACCGACCAACCGCCGTACTCGATGATCAGCCGCGGGATCGAGCGCTCGGTGCTGCCCACCTGCCGACGGCTGGGTATGGGCGTGCTCACCTACAGCCCGCTGGCGTGGGGCTTCCTGTCCGGCAAGATCCGCAAGGACCAGCCGATCGACCTCACCACTGGCCGCGCAGCCCTTGCACCGCATCGTTTCGACCCGTCACTGCCCGCCAACGCCGCGAAGTACGACGCTGTCGAGCGGCTGATGGAAGTTGCCGAGGGCATCGGAGTCACGCTCCCGGAGCTGGCGCTGTCGTTCGTCACCACGCACCCGGCGGTCACCTCGGTGATCAACGGCCCGCGCACGATGGACCAACTGGAAGGCCTGCTGAAGGCCGCCGACCTCATCCTTGACGACGCCGTCCTCGACCAGATCGACGAGATCGTCCCACCCGGCACCGACCTCTACGAAGCCGACGCCGCCTGGCAACCCCGGTCGCTGACGGATCTCGCGCAGCGCCGCCGGCCGACCGCGGACAGGTGAGGTGCGGACCGCCAGGCCATCACAATCCGCGGCCCGGGAGGCGTGCCCAGCGCGACACGGTGTCGCCGGGCACATTGTGATGGCCTGGCGGTCCGGGCATCAGCGCGTACGGATCTTCGTCACCAGCGCGTGCAGGGTCGCGCGCTCGGCCGCGGTGAGCGGCTGCAGCGTCGTCTGCTCCACTTCACGCACCGCCTTCCGCGCGGTGGTGAGTGCAGTCCTCCCCTTGGCGGTGAGGGTGATCCGGTAGCGGCGGCGGTCGGCCGGGTCGCGCTCTCGCTGGACCATCCGCTTCTCGATCAACGTGTCCATCAAGCGGACCATGTCGGCGGTGTCGATCCCGAGTGCGGCAGCGAGCGCGTTCTGCGCCGACGGGCCGAGCTCGGCCAGCTCCGCCAGGGCGGCGTACTCCCACAACGTGAGGCCGGGGCGCTCGGCCAGCCGGTCGGCGATCGCGCGCCGGCCGGCCACCGCCACCTTGTGCAGCACGAAGGTGGTCGTCCCACTGAGCGTCTCCATCGCGCTATTGTAGGCTCGAACCAACTGTTGGATGTGCCCAACTAATCGGAGATGCTCACCCATGGACGCGCTTTACCCGCGGCTGCTGGTCCGCGACTTCCCGGCCGCCGTCGACTTCTACCGGCCCGCACTGGCCGAGCTGTACGGCGTTCAGCCGGTCAAGGTGATCCCCGAGGCGCAGTACGCGAACTGGGATCTGGACGGCCAAACCAGTCTGGTGCTGTTCGGACGGGCGATGATCGCGAGCACGATCGGCACCGCCGCCCTGCCGGCTGACGTGGAGTCCCAGGACGCGTCGATGCTGGTGCTGAAGGTCGACGCCGTGGACCCGGCGACCGCGGTTCTGGAGAAGCTCGGCGCCGTGGTTCTGACACCGCCCCAGGACCGCCCGCGGTGGGGCCCGAACCTCCGCACCGCCCACCTCCGCGCCCCCGACGGCACCCTGCTCGAACTCCAGTCGTACTGACGCACTTTTCGATCGTTGGAAATCGGGAACCGGGGTTTGGTAATCGGAAGAAAGAGTGAGGTCGATGGCACCCCTGCCGCAGTCCATCCGCAACGCCGCGGAACCCTGGACAGCACAAGAACTCAGCAAGCTCAAGGCACTCGCCGCAGAGAACCTGCCACCCTCGGTGATCGGTCTCCGGCTCGGCCGGCCGGAGGGAGCGATCCTCAGCAAGGCGCTCCAGACCGGTATCACGCTCACCCCGCTGAACCGCCCGCCGTACGGCACCTGATCCGGGGCCCGTCGACGTACCGTGGAGGTACGGGGACGATCCCAGGGAGGGTGTCATGAGTTTCGACAGGCCCGGCGTGCCGCATTCCGGTCACGAGATGGACCCGAATATCGACCAGGATCTGGTCGAAGAGGGTGTCGAACTGACCAATCACGAGCCGGACATCCCGGACCACCCGGGCGGTCCCTCGGCCGGTCCGCAGCCGAACCCGCCCCGGCGCCCACCGCACGAAGTGCCGCCGTCGACTGACGACTGAGCGGTCCGGGCGGTCGCGTGCATTACCGTGTGTGCCCATGACCAGTGGTTGGGGGTGACGGCATGGCGGTGACGATGCGTGACGTGGCCCGGCAGGCCGGGGTGTCACCGAAGACCGTGTCCAACGTGATGAACGGGTACCCGTACATCCGTGAGGAGACCCGGACCAAGGTGCTCGCCGCGATCGATTCGCTCGGCTACCAGATGAACATCTCGGCCCGGAACCTCAAGTCCGGCCGGACCGGCATCATCGGCCTGGCCGTGCCCGAGCTCAGCCTGCCGTACTTCGGCGAGCTCGCGGACGCGGTGATCGAGGCCGCGGAGCTGCACGGCCTGACCGTGATGATCGAGCAGACCGGCGCAGACCGCGACCGCGAGCTGACCGTGATCAAGCGGCCGCGCGGTCACTTGGTCGACGGTCTGCTGTACAGCCCGCTCGGCCTCGGGCAGGAAGACATCGGGCAGCTGACGACGTCCGCACCGATGGTCCTGCTCGGCGAACGCATCTTCCACAGCCCGGTCGACCACGTGATGATCGACAACGTGGCCGGCACCAAGGCCGCGGTCGACCACCTGCTCCAACTCGGCCGCCGCCGGATCGCCGTCCTCGGCGTCCACCCCGGCGAGAAGGTCGGCACCGCCGCCATCCGGTACGACGCGTATGCCGAGGCGCTCACCGAGCACGGCGTACCGGTGCCGGAGGAGCTCGCCTTCCACGCGGGCAAGTGGCACCGCTCGACCGGCGCCGAGGCAACCCAGGCTCTGCTCGCCTCCGGCCGGAAGTTCGACGCCGTCCTCGCCCTCAACGACACCCTCGCCCTCGGTGCGATCCGGACCCTCACCAAGCACGGCCTGCGCATCCCGGACGACGTCGCCGTCGCCGGCTTCGACAACATCGACGAGGCTCAATACAGCACGCCGACCCTGACCACCGTCGACCCCGGCCGCGCCCAGATCGCCCGCACCGCAGTCGACCTCCTCGTCCGCCGCATGAAGGGCGACAACTCCGAACACGAGGAGATCGTCGCCCCGTACAAGCTCCACACCCGCGAATCCACCCTCGGCACCACCTGAGCCGACCGCTCTACCGCGTCACCGGAGCGATCCGGCCAGAGCTCCATCGGGCCTGCAGGGTGACGAGCTCTCTGGTGAACTCGCTGCGTTTGCTCTCGTCGACCAGCAACTTCGACGGGCTGAAACTGCGACGCCAGAGCTCACTGACGGAATCGCTGTCGAGGCGCTCGTCCTTGACCAGCCGCAAGAGCTCGTACTCCTCGGTGTAGTACTGGTCGGCCAGAGGTTCGGCGCCGAGCAGGCCCTCGGGGTCGTGGTACTTGAGGATCTCCCGAAGCTCCTTCGTGAGAGCGAGCTGGCGTTCCTTGGCCAGCTGCCGTTCGTCCAGTCCCACAGGTACTGCGCGAACGGATGCGGCCTCGACCGGCTGCTCACGAACACAGTTGTCCTGCTTCAGCGCGTGGGCGATGAAGTCATCGAGAACGCGCACGGCAGCATTGCGGGCCGCCTTCTCCGGACCCCGTCCCTTCAGATCGCCGCCCGCCGGATCACCCGCGGTCGCCCGGACCTCCAAATACTTGCCTCCCCGGCGGGCGTCGTCGGCCGTCGACGAGAACGCCTGCTCGTTGACGATGGTTTCGATCGCCTGTCGGTACAGGCCTGCCGCCGTCTGGTCCTTCAGCTCGGCCACTCCCGGCTCGGCCTCGGCGAGCGCAGCCGGCAACAGGAGCAGAAGCCAGCCTGGGTTGTGAGCGTGAATCAGGGAGACGATCCCCTGACCAAGAGCGGCGCCTGCGGTCCAGAAGGCCTTGCCGGTGGCAGTGAGCTTGTTTCCGTCGTACGCCGGTTCGCCGGCGAGCCTGGTGAACTCGGTCAGCGGCTGACCCAACTCACCCGCGATGCGGTCCGGGATCGCGTAGCAGTCGATGTGGTGCAGCTTCCCGCAGTTACAGGGATCCCGGAACGCCGGATACGTCCCGGCCTGCTTCGGGGCGGAGGCCTTGCGCGGAAGCCGCGGATCGCCGGCGCCCATAAACACCGGATTGTGTCCTGGCTCTCCGGCAGCTCCGCTGTGACCCCGGTGCACACGACCGCCGACGACCAGTCCGGCGCCGACGCCTTCGTCGAAGACGGCCACGACCGCCCCGTCCTGAGGACGCGTTCGTCGATCCGGCCGGTACATCTCCCGGAGCGCGATGAGGTTGACGTCGTTGTCGAGGACAACGGTCAGTTCCCCCCCGAGTGCCTTGCCGAGGTCGATCGCCAAGGGTGCGGCATGTTCCCATCCAGAGTGCGGGGCATCCATGACCTTCCCGCGGTGGACATGGCCCGGCACCTCGACTCCGACACCGAGGATCCTGGCCTCGGCCCGCCCGTGCCGCCACTTGGCGATCATGCGCTGGACGAAGTCGCCGATCTGCTGAGCGATCTGCGCCGACTCCGGTTCCTTGGTGAGGCTCAGATCCTTCGTGTCGATCAGTCGAGCACTGAGATCGCGGATCGTGCACGTGACCGTGTGATGACGGTTCTGACTGATCGAGATGTGCACGCCCACCATGGCCCACAGCTCGCTTCCGAGCGTGTAGCGCTCGGGTGGCCGCCCGCCACTGCTCGGTCCGGTATACACCGCGCGTTTCGAGATCAGGTGGGCCCTCTCCAGAGCAGCCAGGGCTTTCGACAGTGTGGCGGCCGAGTACGTCGATCCGTCGCCCGGGCCGACCCGGTTGAGGAGTTCACTGCGCAGGCAGCCGTGGGGTGCCGCGATCGCGAGCTCCTGCAGCACCGCGCCCAGTACCTGCTGGCTGACCTTCTCGGAGGCCTTCGGGCCCGAGGGGACCACCTTTTCCAGGTGCTTCTCGAACCCGGCGTGCTCGGACGTCACCACCATCGGTCATCAACCTTCTTCACTGGCTACAAGTAATAGTTAGAGATCCTACTATTACTTGGGGGAAGTGTCCAAGTAAATGCTTGACCCTGAATAAAGCTTGACTTTAAGTCTTGTGGCGAGGGCATTCCTCTTGACGTGTTAACTCAGTAGATGCAACCTCTGAGTTATGGATACTTCTTCGTCTCTGAGCCTGCCGGCCTCCATGGCCGCCGGGCTGACGTTCACGAAGCACGCATGCGTCCGGATGGCCGAGCGCCAGATCGACGACGCTGAGGTGGTTGCCGCCGTGACCGAGGCCGAGAACACCCGGGTCGTCGATGCCAGGGGCATCACCGTCTTCGGCAGCAACGGCGTGGCCGTGGTGCTCGACCGGGCCATGACGCTGGTGATCACCGTCCTTCCGCGCGGGGTCACCCCGCCCCGCTGGCGCGGCCGCAACGAGGGACTTCGGGGCTATCGCCGCGATCCCTCGCAGGCCCGCCACCGCAGCGCGCGGCGTTCGTGGCCCGGCCCCGGCCGGCGCTGGGGGATGCAATGACGGTTCGCCCTCGGGCGACCTCGGCCGCCGGGTTCCACCCCGGCGGCCGCACCCGGTTACACCGTTCGAGCGGGAGGTAGGCGAGAGCTCATGATCCGCTACGAGGTCGTGCTCAGTCCGGCGGCCAAGTTGTTCGTGCTGGCACTCGGGAGCCAGGCCGAGCGGACGGCGCTGGCCGACTGCCTGTGCCAGGACCTGCGGCTGGACGGCCCGAACGCCCAGAGCGTCCACGAGTTCACCTTGTGGGACGGGGGCAGGCGCTACTTCGCCGTTCCGCTCCACCTCGGCGGAATCGTGGCCGTCTGCCGGCCGCTGACGGCGTACGAGCTCGACCGGCTGCGGCGCGAGCAGGACAGGAAGGTCGCCCGGTCGGGCTACCTGGTCGTGAGCCTGCTGGCACCGGAGTCCGGCTTCCACCCGCGGTGACCGGGAGCCGATCAGCCCGCCGGGTTGGCGGCGTACGCGAACAGCAGGACGCCGACCACGATGGCAGCCGCCGCGTAGGCGAACTGCTGCCCCAGGGCCTTGAACCTGGTGCGGGTCTCGGAGTAGTTCGCGTACTGCACGACGTTCTCCGCAGCCGCCCGCAGCTCGGCCGCACCCCGGAGGTCGAGCTCGCCGGCGCCGGCCGTCCTGACCACCTCATTGGCCTGGATCAGTCGCCGGTAGAGCTGCTGCACGTCCTCGGCGACGTGGGCATAGAGCTCGTGCTTGAAGACCTCGATCTCCTGGAGCACCGGGCGGTCCGAGGTCTGGCCGTCGAGCTGCGCCTGGAAGTCGTCGACGCTCAGCTGGGCGAGCGTGATCCACTCGTTCGTCAGGATCTGGCTCGTGCGCAGGATCAGGTAGGCGACGCCACCCACGGCGAGAAGGACACCGCCGACGGCCACCCACAATCGCCAGGCAGTCAGACTCAGCGAGCCCAGACTGGTGAGCTGCAGCCCGGCGACCAGGAGTCCGCCGACACCGGCCGACGCCGCCAGCAACCATTTGACGGTTGAGCGCAACGTCTCGGTCGCCGCAGCGAAGGTCGCCGCGGGCGCAGTCGAGGCCTGCTCTTTCACGGCCATCAGGGCCTCCTCACCGACGGGGACGACTGCGCTGCCGACGAATCGTCGTCCAGCGGAGCGAACCCCTCGCGCTGCAGTTCGGTGCGCTGCGCGTCGTACATGATGCGGGACAGGTTCTGCGTGACCAGGAACTCGACGAACTTCTGCGAGACCGGTACGACGATGCCGACCTGCAACCCGTCGTTGGTCAGCACGAGCAGCTCTCCGGCGACGCCGGCTTCGTCGATGCGGCGGGCTGACAGGTCCCCCACCCGGATGGTGCTCGATCTGGTGATCTGCCGGCCGTCGGGGGAGGCGGCCTCGAGCTGGGCGCCCAGCCGCCGCAGCATCGCGGCAGTCGGCAGACCGACCTCCTCAGCCAGCTCGTCGCTCGCGCGCCGGGCCCGGGTCGCGGATCTGTACGCGTCATCGCCCGCCCCTGTGACGACATCCTCGAGCGTCGGCAGCGGGCCCGTGTCGGCGACCGCTGTCTCGCCCTCGGTGATCTCTTGCGCGACCTGGGACCAGTTGCGGTCGACCAGATGCTCCACCCAGGCTTGTCCGGCCGGAATCACCACCGCGATCAGCGCGCGGTCGCGCGTGAGCCCGACCAGGTCGCCGTCGCGCGCATGCTGCTCGAGCGTTGATCCCCGCAGGTCCCGGGTCTTGATGGTCTTCACGGCGTCTCCTCCACTCCTGACAGCTTCACGAGCATAACCACGTTGGCCACGCTTGTCTACGCTCGTCGACAATCGTCGACAAGGCGGCCCCGAGTCCGTTCGCCGCCACACCGGGAGGCGTGACAGAAAGACACCGACTGTGAGCTGTTGACGCACCGAGAGCACCCGGGCATCATCTCTACACCGATGTAGTACACCGATGTAAAGTAGGCTCGCATGCTTGACGACCGCCCTTCTCGTCCACGGCGCAGAGCAGTACTAGGTGGCATGCTCGGCGCCCTCGCGCTCACCGGTTGCGGCAGCCTCGGGTCCCGGCCGCGGGTCCGGGAATGGAATCTGTTCGGTGGCGGTGACGGCGCCCGCCTGCTGCAGATCCATCAGCAGTACGTCGCCGAGCACCCCGACGTCGACTTCGAGGCGCACACGCTCGCCTGGGGTCCGCCGTTCTACACGAAGCTCGCGATGTCCGCGGCCGGCGGCCGCGCGCCCGAGGTCGCGACCCTGCACCTGTCCCGGCTGAAGGGATTCAGTCCGACCACCATGCTCGATCCGATCCCGGTCGACCTGCTCGAGGAGGCCGGCGTCCGCGAGTCCGACTTCCTGCCGGCGACGTGGAACCGCTGCATCGTCGACGGGAAGTTGTACGCCGTACCGCTCGACCAGCACCCGTTCGTCCTCTACTACAACACCGACGTCTGCAAGAAGGCCGGTCTCCTCGGCCCGGACGGCAAGATCAAGCCGGTCAAGGGCGTCACCGAGTTCCTCGACCTGCTCAAGGCGGTCAAGGAGACCACCGGCAAGTACGCCGCCTCGGTCGAGACCACGAACCCGTGGCGGATCTGGTGGACTCTCTACGGCCAACTGGAAGGCAAGTTCTTCAGCGACGACGGCACGCGGCTCGTCCTGGACGACGCCAAGGCGCTGGAAGCTCTTGAACTGATGGCGAAACTCGCCACTGACGGACTCACTCCCAAGTCCTCGAACTACGCCGCCCTGGTCGCCCAGTTCACCAACGGCGACGCGGGCCTGAGCTTCAACGGTGAGTGGGAAGTGACGACGTACCAGACCGCCAAGACGCCGTTCAGTATGGCGCCGTTCCCGGTCGTGTACGACGTACCGAGTTTCGCCGGGGACTCGCACACGTTCGTGCTGCCGCACCAGGCCAACCGGAACAAGGACGACACCAAGGCGACGATCGAGTACATCGCCTGGATCCTCAAGCACAGTGCGGACTGGGCGGCCGGCGGCCACATCCCGGCGTACCAGCCGGTGGCGAAGAGCCAGAAGTACCTGGACCTCAAGCCACAGGCGGAGTACCGCGGTGTCGCGCCGGACGTGCTCTACGACCCGGACGGCTGGTTCAGCGGCTCGGGAGCGCAACTGGAGAACGAGGCCGGGGCCGCGTTCAGCGGAGTGTTCTCCGGCCAGGCGACCCCCAAGGCGGCGCTCGCGCAGTTCAAGGCCGCCACCCAGAAGTTGCTCGACACCCCGTCCCCGGTCTGACAGGAGGTCACGCTCATGGCCGTACAGACACAACCTCAGGTCACCACGACCACGCCGCGCACCGCGGCGAAGCCGGCGACGGGACAGCCCTGGAAGGAACGCTGGGGCGGGCTGTTCTTCGTCGCGCCGTTCCTGCTGCTGTTCGCCGTCTTCATGATCTGGCCGATCATCTCCGGGCTGTGGAACAGCTTCTTCAACACCAGTCTCGCCGGGGTGAAGCAGGAGTTCCTCGGGCTGCAGAACTGGCGGGAGATGTTCGGCGATCCGGCCGTCTGGTCGTCGCTGAAGAACACCCTCGTCTTCACCGCGATGAGTACTCCACCACTGGTCGTCATCGCGCTGGTGATGGCCCTGCTGGCCAACCGCAAAGGCCTGCTGGGCTGGCTGTTGCGGTTCTCGTACTTCGCTCCGTTCGTCCTGCCGGCGACAGTCGTGACGCTGATCTGGGTGTGGATCTACCAGCCCGGGTTCGGCCTGGTGAACGGGCTGCTGACGGCCGGCGGGTTCGCCGAGATCGACTGGCTGAACACCGAGAACCGGGCCATGCTCGCCGTGGTGATCACGACCGTCTGGTGGACGGTCGGATTCAACTTCCTGCTCTATCTCGCCGCCCTGCAAGGGATTCCGGCCCAGGTGTACGAGGCGGCCGCGATCGACGGCGCGAACGGCCGGCAGCAGCTGTTCCGGATCACGCTCCCGCTGCTGAGCCGGACCACCGGGCTGATCGTCGTACTGCAACTGGTGGCGTCGTTGAAGATCTTCGACCAGATCTACCTGATGACCAACGGCGGGCCGAACTTCGCGACCCGGCCGATCATCCAGTACATCTACCAGAACGGCTTCACCAACTACCGGATCGGCTACGCGTCGGCGATCTCGTACATGTTCTTCGCGGTCATCGTAGTGGTCGCGGTGCTGCAGTTCAGACTGTTCTCCGGCCGGAAGGAGGCCGACCAATGAGGACGACGTGGACCTTCCCGAAGGTCGCGACCATCGTCGGTGCGGTATTGCTGGCCGCGCTCTGGCTGGTTCCGTTGCTCTGGGCCCTCGACACCTCGCTCAAGCCGGAACCGGAGACGACCCGGTCACCGATCACGTGGTTGCCGGCCGCACCGACCATGGCGGCGTACAGCAGCGTGCTCGACCAGGGCGACCTGATTCGCTGGTTCTTCAACAGCACGGTCGTGTCGGTGCTGGTCACCGGGCTGACCCTGGTCGTCTCGGTACTGGCGGCGTTCGGCTTCTCCCGGACCAGGTTCCCCGGCCGGCGGGTGCTGTTCGGCCTGATCATCGCCGGCATCCTGGTCCCGCCGCAGGTGCTGATCGTGCCGCTGTTCCAGGAGATGACCGGGCTCGGTCTGGTCGACACCTACTGGGGCATCGTGTTGCCGCAGGTGGTCGCGCCGGTGATGGTGTTCGTGCTGAAGAAGTTCTTCGACGGCATCTCCCGCGACTACGAGGACGCCGCCCGGGTGGACGGCGCGACCCGGTGGCGGATCGTCTGGAGCGTGATGGTGCCGATGTCGCGGCCGATTCTCGTTGCCGTCGGCATCTTCACGTTCATCGGGGCCTGGAACAACTTCCTCTGGCCGTTCATCGTGACCACCGACCCGTCGATGATGACGATCCCGGTCGGACTCGCCAACGTGCAGGGCTCCTACGGCCTGCGCTACGCCCAGATCATGGCGTCCGCCGTGCTGGGCGGACTTCCCTTGCTGATCGTCTACGCCCTGTTCCAGCGCCATGTGGTGCGTGGAGTGGGCGACGCCGGCATCAAGGGATGACCTCACCTCTCACGACAGGAGCCACCTGGTGACCTCTGCCCACATCATCATCGACCCCGCGTTCACGGTTGCCCCGGTCAACCGGCGGACCTTCGGCACGTTTGTCGAGCACATGGGCCGCTGTGTCTACACCGGCATCTACGAGCCCGGGCACGCGACCGCCGACGAGGACGGCTTCCGCAAGGACGTCCTCGAACTGACCCGGGAGCTCGGGGTGTCGGTGGTCCGCTACCCCGGCGGCAACTTCGTCTCCGGCTACCGCTGGGAGGACGGCGTCGGCCCGCGCGAGGGCCGGCCGCGGCGGCTCGACCTGGCCTGGCACAGCGTCGAGACGAACGAGTTCGGCCTGGACGAGTTCATCCGCTGGTGCGCGAAGGCCGGGGTGGAGCCGATGATGGCGCTGAACCTCGGCACCCGCGGCGTACAGGAGGCGCTCGACCTGCAGGAGTACTCGAACCACCCAGGTGGGACCGCCCTGTCCGATCTGCGGGAGCAACACGGCGCGTCGCCGTACGGCGTCAAACTGTGGTGCCTCGGCAACGAGTTGGACGGGCCGTGGCAGATCGGGCACAAGACCCCGGCCGAGTACGGACGGCTCGCGGCCGAGACGGCACGGACGATGCGGATGATCGAGCCCGATCTGGAGCTGGTCGCGTGCGGTTCGTCGTCGTCGCAGATGCCGACCTTCGGCACCTGGGAGCGTGAGGTGTTGCGGGAGACGTACGACTTCGTCGACCACATCTCCTGCCACGCGTACTACGGCAACGACGACGGCGACACGGCGTCGTTCCTGGCCTCCGCGGTGAACATGGACCGCTTCATCGACGCCGTCACGGCAACCGCGGACCACGTGGGTGCGGAACTCAAGAGCAGCAAGCAGATCGGCATCTCGTTCGACGAGTGGAACGTCTGGTACAAAGACCGCTCGCGGCGGACCGACGGACCGCACGACCAGTGGGAGGTCGCCCCACGCCGGATCGAGGACGAGTACAACGTCACCGACGCCGTTGTCGTCGGCAACCTCCTGATCTCGCTGCTGCGGCACAGCGAGCGGGTCGCCGTCGCCTGCCTGGCGCAGCTGGCGAACGTGATCGCGCCGATCATGACGGAGCCGAACGGCCCGGCCTGGCGGCAGCCGACGTTCCACCCGTTCGCGATCACCTCACGACTCGCGGCCGGCCAGGTGCTGCGGCTGGAGACCGACTCGCCGACCGTCAGCACCGCCAAGTACGGCGACGTCCCGGCCGTCGACGCGGTCGCGACGTACTCCGAGGGCGAACTGGCGGTCTTCCTGGTCAACCGCTCGTCCGAGGACACGGTCGACGTCACCGTCGACGTCAGCCGCTCCGGCGTCACCACGATCGAGGAAGCCGTGATGGTGCACGACGCCGATCCGCTGGCCACCAACTCCGCCGAGCACCCCGACCGCATCACCCCCCAACCAGCCGATTCCCGTCTCCAGGACGGCCGACTGACTGTCAGCCTCCCGGCCATCAGCTGGGTTGCCCTGAGGTTGTCGACCGACTGAGGTCGCGGTGTCAGACTGGGTGACCGTGGCCACCCAGTCTGACCTTTCGGACACCTCGCGGATCGAGGCCTTCAGCGACGGCGTGTTCGCGATCGCGATCACCCTGCTCGTCCTCGAATTGCACATTCCCGAGCTCGAACCGGACGAGCGGCTCTGGCCGGCGTTGGTGCGGGAGTGGCCGCAGTTCGCGGCGTACCTGACCAGCTTCGCGGTCCTCGGCATCATGTGGGTCAACCACCACTCGATGTTCCGGCAGATCCGGCGGGCGGATCGCGGACTGATGTTCCTGAACCTGCTGCTGTTGCTGTGGACCGCGTTGCTGCCGTTCCCGACGAACCTGTTCGCGGAGTACCTGCGGGACGACACGATCGATGCCCATGTCGCGGCCGCGGTCTACAGCACCAACCTGACACTGGCGGCGATCGCGTTCAGCCTGATCTGGTGGCACGTGCTGCGGTCTCACCTGGTCGACCACAACCTCACGCCGTCCGAGCAGCGCGCGTCGGTCCTGCGCTACTCGATCGGCACGTTGTTCTACGCGGCCTGTATCGGACTGTCGTTCATCTCGGCCCCGCTCACCTTGCTCGTCCAGTTCGTCCTTGCCCTGTACTACGGCTTCGAGCAACTGCGAACCCGGTCGTCAGCCGTGGCCTGACCCGTCGGCACACTGGGGTACGCCTCGCCCGAGCAGGAAGAGTGCGCACCGATCAGCGTCGCGATGGATCGTGGCTCGACCGTTTCTACCGCTCGAACTGAGTGACTTCGACCCCGGGCGCGACCTCGATCCGGGCGATCTCGTGGTAGCCGCGGGACTTGTAGAGGTTGACGGCCGGAGTGTTCGCGCTGCCGGTCGAGACCAGGCTGGCCGGCCGCGGCTCCTGCTGGTCGAGGTGGTCGAGCAGGGCGTGCCCGTGACCGCGGCGGGCGTACGCCGGATCGACGATCAGGCGGGAGATCTCGACCGTGTCGTCGTCCGGGAACTCGTACGCCACCGCGCCGACCAGGACGTCACCGTCGAACCGGCCGAGCCAGTGTTCGGTGGACGACATCAGACCGGCGAGGTCCTCCTGCAGTGGCGGGATGCCGTCGAAGCCGATGAGCTCGGCCTCGATGGCGTACGCGGCGTGCTGGATCGCCAGCAACCGTTCGGCAAGCGCGCGGTCGCTGAGGTCGAGAGGGCTGATCACGCCCGTCAGGCTACGCGGCCTTCCAGTAGCCCAATGCGTTCACCCGGTGCTTCGGTACGGCGAGGTCCTTCAGGACGTACGTCGTGAGGGCGCGGGTGGTGGCGGTGTCACAGGCGATCCAGACGTACGCGCCGGACGCCTCGCCGAGGAGCTTCGGAAGATCCGCCTTGACGCTCGCGACCAGTTCCGGCCGTGGGATCGCACGGAGCTCGTGCCGCTCGGGGTCGATCCGGAACGGGAGCGAGTGGTCGGCGTCGTGCGAGGTCTCGAACCAGATCGTGGCCGGCAGCTTCGGCGCGACCGCGAGCAGCGAGTTGATGGCCGGCAGGGACGCCGGGTCCCCGATCACCAGCATCCGCGCGGGCAGCGGGTCCGGCACCTCGAACCCGGTCCCCTGCACGGTCGCCTCGATCGTGTCGCCGGGCTGGGCCTTGCGGGACCAGTCGCTCGCACAGCCGTCATGCAACGCGAACTCCAGACTGAACGTCCCGGCCCCGACATCCGGGTCGACCAGCGTGTAGGCCCGCTGGTGCGCCTTGCCCGCGTTGTCGAACCACAGTCGCACCCACATCGTCGGGTGAACCCCGATGGCTTCGAGTAGACCGCCGTCGGTGAAGTGCACCCGGCGGTAGCGCTCGGTGACCTGTTCGGCACCCGTCACGGTGAAGACGAAGTCCTTCCCGCGGAACAGCTTGAGCACCACACCTTCCCAGCCGTGCCCCACGAGAACCTCCCCTAGAGTCGATGCCATTGCGGCCGAAGAATCTGACTTGTAAGTTAGCGCAGCCTAACCTAACTGAAACGAGGCCAGGAGTGAATGCTCGGGTGTTCCGGGACGCGTACGGCGTACCGCATCTGCGGGCTGGAGACCCGCTGGCTCTCGTGTACCTGCAAGGCACCAACGCCGCGGCCGACCGTGCCTGGCAGCTCGAGCTCGAGCGCCGCCGGTTCCTCGGCACCAGCGCGGCTTTCCTGGGCGCCGAGGCGGCGGGCTGGGATGTGTTCGCGCGGCAGGCCCGGCTCGCCGACACCGCGCAGCGCTGCTTCGAGGCGCTCGACGAGCAGACCCGCGAGTGGATCACGGCGTACGTCGAGGGCGTCAACCACGCGCTGCCCGGTGGAGCAGCCCGTGCTCCCGAGTTCGCCGAGACCGGCCTCACGCTGCAGGAGTGGGAGCCGTGGGCGCCGCTGGGCATCTGGCTCGCGGTGCACATCCTGTTCGCCGGTTTCCCGAGCAAGCTGTGGCGCACCCACGTGGCGCGGACCCTCGGCGACGACAAGCTCGACCTGTTCACCTCGGAGGGACCGCGGACGGCGGGCAGCAACGGCTGGATGATCCCGGGGTCGCTGTCCAGCAGCGGCCAGGCGATCGTCGCCGGCGACCCGCACCGCTACATCGAGAGCCCGGGCGTCTACCAGCAGATCCGGTTGTCCTGCCCCGAGTACGACGTGCTGGGCCTCGCCGTCCCCGGGATCCCTGGCGTCGCGCACTTCGGCCACACCGGGGAGGTCGCCTGGGCGATCACCAACGCGATGGCCGACTACCAGGACCTGTACGCCGAGCAGCTCCGGCCGGCCGGGCCGGGACTGGAAGCGCTCGGCCCGGACGGCTGGAAGCCGGCGCAGGTCCACACCGAGGTCGTCGAGGTGGCCGGTGCGGATCCGATCGAGGTCGAGGTGATCGAGACCGAGCGTGGCCCGGTGATCGTCAACGACTCGACCCGGACTATCAGCCTTCGGTACCCGCCGCGAGTGACGGGGCGGCTCGGCTTCGAGGTCCTTCCGAAGTTGCTCCAGGCAACCACCGTGGCGGACATCGACGCGGCCGTCGGCGACTGGGTGGAGCCGGTCAACGTGATCCTCTCGGCCGACACCGCGGGTGGGCTGCTCCATCGCACCGCCGGGCTGGTCCCGCGACGTCACGGCGACAACATGCTGCGCGTCGTGCCGGCGTGGGAAGCCGGCCACCAGTGGGACGGATGGCACGACCCGATGCCGCGGGCAACCGTCGACGGGCCGGCCGTGATGGCGAACGCACGGGAGCTCGCGGCCTCACTCGGCGTCGAGTTCGCCGCGCCACATCGGTCTCGCCGGATCCGCGAACTGGTGTCGTCACAGGCGAGCTGGTCGGTCGCGGAGATGCCATCGATCCACAAGGACACCTACCTCGGGTCGGCCGCGGACCTCTTGGCCCTGCTCGCCGGCCTTGAGGAGCTGTCGCCGGAAGCCGTTGCCTTGCGCACCGAACTGCTCGGCTGGGACCGGCGGATGGACGCGGCCAGCAGCACCGCTTCGTCGTACGCCGCGATCCGGAAGGCGCTCGTCTCGCGGCTGGCCGACCACTTCGGCGTACTCGAGGACGCGCAGGTCCCCGAGCTGTTCGTGCCGTGGATGGACGTGCTCACGCATGTTTCGTACGCGGTGGAGAACCTGCTCACGACCGAGCTGATCCCGGACGTCAACGTGTCCTGGCTGGCGCGCGAGGCGCTGGAAGAAGTTGCCGCACGCAAGCGCCGGCCGCCGTGGGGCGAGACGCACCAGCTGGCGCCGTTGCACGCGTTGCGCGGTCCGGTCTTCGCGCCGGGCGAGGAGCCGTTCGACCTTGAGCTGTCCGGCGACCATCACTGTGTGATGTCGACGTCGTCCCTGCCAGGCCTGACCGATGTGTGCGTACGCGGCTCGGCTGCGCGCTATGCCTGGGATCTCGCGGATCGGTCGGCCAGCCGATGGGTGGTGCCGCTGGGTGCGTCCGGCGTACTCGGCGAGCCGCATCATCACGATCAGCTGCCGTTGTGGTTGCGCGGTGAGCTCGCGCCGATCGTCACCGAGTGGGACAGGCTCGAGCGGGAGGACCGGAGTTTCACCCACGAGATCGAGGGCTTCGGCACGGTCGGGATCGTGGAGGCGGATCCGTTGCGAGATCTCGACCTCATCCACGGCTGGGTCACGGCCGACCGCGCGACCTTCTGGGGCATGGGCGAGTTGTCCCGGGACGAGGTCGCGGCGACGTACGAGTTCCTGGACTCGGTGCCGACGCATCACGTGTACGTCGTGCGGTTGGACGGCGTGCCGATCGGGCTGCTGCAGACGTACGATCCACAGGCCGATCCGGTCGGGGCGGCGTACGAGATCCAGGCCGGGGACATCGGGGCGCATCTGCTGGTTGCGCCGGGTGATCCGCGGCCGGGGTTCACCGGGAACCTGTTGCGGGCGCTCGGCCGGTTCGTGTTCGTCCACCTCGGTCATCCGCGGCTCGTCGCCGAGCCTGATACGCGCAACGAACGGGCGGTCGACCGCTTGTACCGGTCCGGATTCACCATCGGCCCAGAGGTCAAGATCACGCTGCCGGACGGCACCACGAAGACCGCGCAACTCGGCTTCCTCACGGCGGAACGCTTCCTGAGCTGAACGGCAGCTTCAGGTCACGGCGCCGGGGCTTCCGCCGCCGGGCTGCCGGCGCGGCGCGATTGTTCGATCTTCGTGTGGAAGTCGGGCTGATCAGTCCTTGACCGCGAGCACGGCGGCGATCAGCGGCTGGTAGTCGGTGAGCTCTTCGACGGGCTCGCGGTTGCGCCACCTGACCGCCGGGACCAGGCCGGGCTCGAGGACGGTGAACCCGTCGCCGTACAGCGCGAGGATCTGCTCGTCGGTGCGCCAGCGGCCGCGGCCGAGTGAGCCCTGCAGGACCTCTTCCAGCTCCTGGCTGCGCGGGTCGTTCTCGCTGCGGAAGTGGCTGATGAAGACATGGCTGCCGGACGGGATCCGGTCGTACCAGAACCGGACCAGACCGGCCGGGTCCTCGTCGTCGTTCACGTGGTGCAGTGTGGCGCTGAAGATGATCCCGACCGGCTTGGCGAAGTCGATCAGCGCGGTGGTGTCCGGGTGCTCGTAGATCGCCTTCGGCTCGCGCAGGTCGGCCTGGATCACGGTGGTGTGCTCGTTCTCGGCCAGGAGGGCGCGGCCGTGGGCGAGGACGATCGGGTCGTTGTCGACGTACACGACCTTCGCCTCGGGCACGTACCGCTGCGCGACCTGGTGGACGTTGTCCGCGGTCGGCAGGCCGCTGCCCAGGTCGATGAACTGCCGGACCGGCGTGTGGGTGATGATCTGCTGGACCGCCCGGACCAGCGCCCCGCGGTTGTCGTGGGCGATCACCGCCGAACCGGGCAACTCGTTGATGAACCGGTCCCCGAAGGCGCGGTCGACGGCGAAGTTGTCCTTGCCGCCGAGCAGGTAGTCGTAGGTGCGGGCGATGCTCGGCTTGGTCACATCGAACTCCGCGTACGAGCGCTTCCCCTGCTTGCCTGCATCGGCCATCGCGGCGGGTCCTTCCGATCCGGTAGTGACCCCAGTCACTCTATGCGACGCCGGAACCACCTCGCTCTCGCCCCCGGCCAGTCCTTTCCGAACCTTGTCCTACCGAACCTTTTCAGCGTTCGGCCGCGACCAGGACGTCGTCCGGCAGCAGCGAACGCAGCTCGTCCGTGGACGGCATCCGGCCCAGTGCACGCAGCCGCTGGGACTGCGCCTTGCGCATCCCCTCGACCAGCCGGGCACCGAGCCAGGACTGAGCCGATCGCGCGGGCGGTCGATCACGCCCTCTGGTCCGGCGGGGAGCTCGGTCAGCCCGCAGCGGCCGTCGGGTTCCGGCACGACGGCCGCTGTGGTGACTGCCGGCTGCTGTCGGTGACCTGATCTGGCGGGCCCTGTCACCGGTGTGTCAGTCCGGTCTCTCAGGCGAGGGCGGTCGTGGTCTTCTCGTGGTCGCGACCGGCCGGATGCCGCTCGCGGGGAGATTCGTGCACCGCATGGTCAGCGGTTCGTGGGGCCGGGCACACCGGGCCGCGGCGGATCGGTCCGCCTCCCAGCCGCCGGCTCTTCCACTGCTTCTCTTCGTAGTCGTAGTAAGTGTCGACGCCTCCGACTGTCATCCAGATCCTCCCGTCAACCCCCCGGCTACACCCCTGGCGGTTACACAGTCCGCCTCCAGCGCGCCGGAGGCAAGCGATCCCGGAAATCACCATCGACGAACAGGCTCGAACGCCGGGTTGTGTTGGATTGCGCCGGAAATAGGAGCGTTCGAAAGTCTCAGACCGTGACGATCGCGACGCCGTGACCCGCCAACCGGACACCCTCGCCGACCGGTTCGGCCGGTAGGAAAGCCATCAGCTGGTACGTCGGGACACCGTCGACCGGGACCACGGACTCGACCGCGGTCAGATTCACCACGACACGCAACCGGCCGCGGGTGACCACGATCCAATCCCCGTCGGCGCCGGACTCGATGCCGACGGACGCGAGCCGGTCGTCGCGCAACTCCGGCGTTCGGGCGCGAAGGGCCAGCAGGTCCCGGTACCAGGCCAGCAGCTCGCGGTGCGGCGGCTCGTCGACCTCGGTCCAGTCGAGGACCGAACTACGCCACGTCGCCGGATCCTGTGGGTCCGGGACCTCGTCGGCGTTCCACCCGTGCGCAGCGAACTCCCGCCGCCGACCGCTGCGCACAGCCTCGGCCAGCTCCGGCTCGTCGTGGTCGGTGAAGTAGCGCCACGGCGTCGACGCGCCCCACTCCTCGCCCATGAACAGCATCGGCGTGTACGGCGACGTGATCACCAGAGCAGCGCCGATCGCGAGCTGGCCGGGGGTCAGCGCCGGCCGGTCGCCCAGCGCACGGTTGCCGACCTGGTCGTGATTCGACGTGTACGCGAGGAATTCACTGCCGCGATGCTTGGCCGGGTCGACCGGCCGGCCCCAGTCCTTGCCACGGAACGTCGAGTACGACCCGTCGTGCAGGAACACCTGGGTGAGCGTCTTCGCGAACACACCCGGCTCACCGAAGTCCACGTAGTACCCGGCTCGTTCGCCGGTCAGCAGCGTGTGCAGTGCATGGTGAAAGTCGTCGCTCCACTGCGCGGTCATCCCCAGACCGCCCTCGGCTACCGGCTCCACCATCCGCGGGTCGTTCAGGTCCGACTCCGCCACCAGCCCGAGTGGCCGTCCGAGCTCCCGCGACAGCACCGCGGTCTCCGTCGACAGCTGCGCCAGCAGGTGCGTCGGACTCTCGTCAGTCAGCGCATGTACGGCGTCCAGCCGCACAGCGTCGAAGTGGAACGACCGGAACCACCGCAGAGCGTTGTCGCAGATCCACCGCCGTACCTCGGTGCTCCCGGTGTCGTCCAGGTTGACCGACCGGCCCCACGGCGTCGCGTGTCGATCGGTGAAGTACGGGCCGAACATGTCCAGGCGGTTCCCGCTCGGACCGAGGTGGTTGTAGACGACGTCGAGGCAGACGGCCAGACCGACTTCGTGACACCGGTTGACGAACCGCTGCAGCGCTTCCGGACCGCCGTACGGCTCGTGGACGGCGTAGAGGTCCACACCGTCGTACCCCCAGCCGTGGCGGCCGGGGAAGGCGGCGACCGGCATCAGCGAGACCATCTCGACGCCAAGCGCCACCAGGTAGTCCAGATGGTCGGCGGCCGCGTCCAGCGTGCCTTCCAGAGTGAAGGTGCCGATGTGCAGCTCGTAGAACACTGAGCCGCGCACGCCTCGGCCGGTCCAGTCACCGTCGGTCCAGCGGAAGCGGTCCTCGTCGAAGACTCGGCTGAAGCCGTGCACACCGTCCGGTTGCCACGGGCTCCGCGGATCTGCCAGCGGCTCGCTGCCGTCGACGGAGAACGCGTAGTCGGTGCCGTGATATGCCTCGACCACGTCCCGCGTCCACCAGCCGTCCGCCGGCCAACGCAGTGGCAGTACGCCGTCGCGCAACACCAGGTCGACCGACGACGCGTTCGGCGCCCAGACACGGAAGGTGTGCATTCAGCTCCTTACGAGCAGGGCCACCGGGAGGTCCTCCAGCAACTCGTGAATCCGGGCTGCTCCACTACCCACCTCGCGGCCGGTCAACACGTTCTTCCATCGGCCACTCGGCAGCACCACTGTGCTGTCGCCCCAACCACCCACGCGCTGCAGAGCGACCGGGAGCCGGGTCGCCACGGTGATCACCGCGTCTCCCCTCGCAAAGGCAACGGCGTGACCGTTGGACGTCGGCAGCGGGGTGTAGCTGCCCGCGAATGCCTCCGGGTACTGCCGGCGGATGCGGAGTGCTCGCGAGGTGACCAGCAGCTTCTCGTCCGACAGGTCGTCCGGCTTGCCACCCTCGTCCAGCTGCAGCAACCGGGCGATCCGGTCCTCGTAGTCCACCGGCCGCCGGTTGTCCGGGTCCACCAAGGACAGGTCGACCAACTCAGTGCCTTGGTACACATCCGGTACGCCGGGCATCGTCAACTGCACCAGCTTCTGGCCGAGCGTCGCCGCCCGGACGAATCCGGATTGCTTGGCGGCGAAGCGTCGTACCGAGTCCAGTACTGCGGAGTCGGCCAGGATCGCGGTGGCGAAGGCGGCGACGGCCTGCTCGTACTCCTCGTCCGGTGAAGTCCAGGTTGTCTGGCGCTTCGCTTCGCGGATCGCCTTGAGCAGATAGGCCTGCACGCGATCCTCGGGCAGCGGTCCGTCGTCCCAGGTGCCGAAGAGTGTCTGCCAGAACAGGTACTCCGTGCTGCCGTCGAGCAGCGGGCTCCGGTGATCCTCCGACAGCCGACGCCACTCGCGCACCGCCTCCGACCAGGCAGCAGGCTGCTCGGACAGCACACCAAGGCGCGCACGTACGTCCTCGGACCGCTTGGTGTCGTGGGTGGACAGCGTGGTCATGGTCTTGGGCCAGTGCTGGTTCAGCCTGGCCGCGAACGCGTGGAACTCCTCCGGCGTCACGCCGAAGTGCTCCGGATCCCCACCGACCTCGTTCAGCGACGTCAGCCGGAACCACCGGTAGAACGCGGTGTCCTCGACACCCTTCGCCATCACCGGGCCGCAGGTCTGCTGGAACCGGACGATCAGCTCATGCCGCGCATGCTCGTCGATCCGGCTCGTCTCTCGACCCAGCAGCAGATGCAGGACGACATCCAGTGTCTCCCGCCGGTCGTCGTCGAGATTCTCCCGCGCCTTCTCGGCCGCCCGCTCCAACGCCTGCACCGCCGTCGGTGACGGTGGCTCCCCTGGGACGACGTACGCCCGATAGATGTCGAAGTGGACCAGCAGTTCGACGACCACTTCATGGAACGCGCGACGGGTGTGGTCACGCAGCCGAACGTCGTCCTGGCAGATGCGGGCCAGCAACTCCACCAGGCGGTGCACTTCGGCGTACTGCCCGTGCTGGACGATCTCGCGCTTCGCCTGCTCCACAACGGGTGCGAAGTCGGCAGGCTCACCGGTCAGCTCGGAATGGAGGGCAGACAGCGGCGCTGCACCCGCGGGGTCAACGAAGAGACCGCCGACGCGGAGCAGAGCGTCGTACCCGGTGGTACCCGCGCAGGGCCAGTCGCGTGGCAGCTCCTCATCGCCTTCGAGGATCTTCTCCACCACGACCCACGCACCACCGGTCCGCTCGGCCAGGCGGCGCAGGTATCCGCGCGGGTCGGCCAGACCGTCCGGATGGTCGATGCGGAAGCCGTTGAGCTCGCCCTCGCGCAGCAGCTCCAGCAGCAGCTCGTGCGTGGCTTCGAAGACTTCCTGCGTCTCCACGCGTACGGCGGCCAGCGTGTCCACGTCGAAGAACCGCCGGTAGTTCAGCTCCTCGTCAGCCACCCGCCAGTGCGCCAGGCGATACCACTGCTCCGTCACCAGCTCCGCGATCGGCAGATCCTCGGTGCCCGGCCGGAGTGGGTACTCATGCTCGTAGTACCGCAGTACGTCGCCGTCGACCGACAACTCGCCGTCCGCGAGCACCCTGCCGATCCGCTGACCCAGCACAGCCATCAGCAACGGCTGGTTCCCCGAACCCCAGTCGACGTCGAACCACTCGGCGTACGGCGACCCCGGCCCGTCCCGCAGCACCGACCACAACGCCTTGTTGAGCCGCGCAGGCGTCGGCACCGCCACATGATTCGGTACGACGTCCGCCACCGCGCCCATGCGATGGTCGCGCAGCCGTGCGGCCAGCCGGTCGAACGCGGGACGGCCACCCGCCGCGTCGGACAGCCGGCTGTGGTCGACGACGTCGTACCCGTGGGTGGAGCCGGGCGCGGCCTGAAGGATCGGGGACAGGTAAGCGTGGGAGATCCCGAGGCTGTCCAGGTACGGGACCACCGTGGCGGCGTCGTCGAACCCGAAACCGGCGTGCAGCTGCAAGCGGTAGGTGGCCTGCGGGACCCCTGTCATGCCGCAGCCTGCCTCGGGCGGGTCAGGACGAGCGTGCTGCGTGCCTCCAGTCGCGCTGTGCTGCCGGCGGCATGCGGCTCGTCGCTCGCGCTGCCCTGCGCGGTCGTCGTGTCCACGACCACCGTCCAGTTCTCGCCGTACTCCTTGGGTGGGAGCAGGAAGTCCTGCGGTTCGTAGTCGCTGTTCAGCAGGACCAGGAACGAGTCGTCCACCACCGGCTCACCGCGCTGGTCCGGCTCGGAGATCGCGTCGCCGTTGAGGAACACCGCGATCGCGCGGGCGTCGTCGCGCTGCCAGTCGCCGTTCTGCATCTCGGTGCCCATCGGGGTGAACCAGACCAGGTCGCCGAGTCCGTCGACACCGGTGTCGCCGTGGAAGAAACGGCGGCGGCGCAGGACCGGGTGGTTGTTGCGCAGCTTGACCAGGAGGCTGGTGAACTCCAGCAGATCCTTCTGCGGATCGGCGAGCTCCCAATCGACCCAGGCGATCTCGTTGTCCTGGCAGTAGACGTTGTTGTTGCCGCCCTGCGTCCGGCCCAGCTCATCGCCATGGGCGATCATCGGCACGCCCTGCGAGATCAGCAGCGTGGTGAGGAAGTTGCGTTGCTGCCTGCCCCGCAGCTCGAGTACGTCGGCATCCTCGGTCTCGCCCTCGACGCCGCAGTTCCACGAGCGGTTGTGGCTCTCGCCGTCCTTGCCGCCCTCGCCGTTCGCCTCGTTGTGCTTGTCGTTGTAGGAGACCAGGTCGCGCAGCGTGAAGCCGTCGTGCGCGGTGATGAAGTTGATGCTCGCCAGCGGCCGGCGGCTGTCGTCCTGGTACAGATCCGACGAGCCGGTCAGCCGGGAGGCGAACTCGGCCAGCGTGTACTTCTCGCCGCGCCAGAAGTCCCGCACGGTGTCGCGGAACTTCCCGTTCCACTCCGTCCACAGCGGCGGGAAGTTGCCCACCTGGTAGCCGCCGTCGCCGACGTCCCACGGCTCGGCGATCAGCTTCACCTGACTCACCACCGGGTCCTGCTGGACCAGGTCGAAGAACGCCGACAGCCGGTCGACCTCATGGAACTGGCGGGCCAGCGTGGCCGCCAGGTCGAAGCGGAAGCCGTCGACGTGCATCTCGGTGACCCAGTAGCGCAGCGAGTCCATGATCAGCTGCAGCACGTGCGGGTGCCGCATCAGCAGGCTGTTCCCGGTGCCGGTGGTGTCGTAGTAGTGCCGCTTGTCGGCGTCCACCAACCGGTAGTACGCCGCGTTGTCGATGCCCTTGAACGACAGGGTGGGACCGAACTCGTTGCCCTCCGCGGTGTGGTTGTAGACCACGTCGAGGATGACCTCGATGTCCGCCTCGTGCAGGGCCTTCACCATCGTCTTGAACTCGGTCACCTGCTGACCGCGGGTGCCGCCGGCCGCGTAGTCGTTGTGCGGCGCGAAGAAGCCGATGGTGTTGTAACCCCAGTAGTTCGACAGGCCGAGCTCCTGCAGGTGGCCGTCCTGGGCGAACTGGTGGATCGGCATCAGCTCGATCGCCGACACCCCGAGGTCCTTGAGGTGCTCGACGATCGCCGGGTGCCCGATCCCGGCGTACGTGCCGCGGATGTCCTCCGGCAGCGCCGGGTGGGTCTTGGTCAGACCCTTCACGTGCGCCTCGTAGATGACCGTCTGGTGGTAGGCATGCCCGGGTGGCCGGTCGTTGCCCCAGTCGAAGAACGGGTTCGTCACCACCGACAGCATCGTGTGCTCGCGGTTGTCCATCGTGTTCAGCTCGTCCGGGTTGCCGAACCGGTAGCTGAACAGCGACTCGTCACCGTCGATCTGCCCGTCGATGGCCTTCGCGTACGGATCCAGCAGCAGCTTGGACGGGTTGCACCGGTCCCCCTCGGCCGGGTTGTACGGGCCGTGCACCCGGAACCCGTACCGCTGCCCCGGCTGGACCGCCGGCAGGAACGCGTGCCAGACGAACCCGTCCACCTCGGTCAGCTGGACCAGTTGCTCGGTCCCGTCGTCGGCGACCAGGGCCAGGTCTACTCGCTCCGCTACCTCCGAGAACACCGCGAAGTTGGTCCCGGCACCGTCGTACGTGGCACCGAGAGGGTAAGGACGACCAGGCCATTTCTGCACCTGACGACAGTAGCCACCTCGGGCGCCGGCGGCACATTGCCCTGCGGATCTCGCCTGACCGATGGGTAGCTAGTATGCTCCCCGGCTTGTGAAGTCGCCCTCCTCCCGAGGCCCGGTCTTTCTGGACTCGACCGGGCGCCGTCGCCGAACCCTGCGTCGTGCCGGGGTGGTGCTGGCCGTGCCCGCGGCCGCCTACCTCGTCCTGACGGCCAGCAGCCTGTTCGGCGGGCCACGTCCGGACACCCCACTGATCCCGCTGCCAGAGGCCGTCACACGACCGAAGCCGCAGCTGACCCCGGTCCCAGAAGCCGTTCGAACGATCGATCCGTCGGCGAAGCCGACCTCAGGCAACCCGACCGGCACGCCGGTGCGATCGAGCGGTACGCCGTCATCCACCACGAGCCCAACGACGACGCCGACTGTCATCCCGACCACCACGCCGACAGTCGTACCGACGACTCACCTCTCCGGCTCCCCCACCACGCCACCCGGTAAGTCGACCACGACCCACAGCAACAAGCCGACCGCAGCACCTGGTCGCACGAAGTCACCCGCCAAGCCGTGAGCCGCGCGGTCGCGCGGCGCGCCAAGCAGGTCCCGCTCCGGACCCACTGGATCGTGCTGAGCATGCTGCTCGTCTGCCTGTCCAGCATGCTGCTCCTGAACGGATACACCCACCACCTGTTCGGGGCGGAACCTGACGGCGCAGTCACCTCGGGCGGCCCGGCCGGCGCCGTACCACGGGCGATCGCCGGTGGGGGTCCGGTGATCGACGCCCAGCCAGGAGAAGTCCGCTCGGTCCGGCCGGCCAAGCGGACCATCGCACTGACCTTCGACGACGGGCCGGATCCGGTCTGGACCCCCAAGGTCCTCGACGTGCTGAAGGCGCAGCACGTGAAAGCGACCTTCTTCGTCGTCGGCACCGAGGTCGCGGCCCACCCGGCGCTGGCCCGCCGGATAGTCGCCGAGGGCCACCAGATCGGGATGCACACGTTCACCCACGCGAACCTGAGCACGGCGCCCGGCTGGCGCCGGTCACTCGAGCTGCGCCAGAGCCAGCTGGTCCTGGCCGGCGCTACCGGCCTCAGTACGCCTCTGCTGCGTCCGCCGTACTCGTCCGAGCCGGACGCGCTCACCGATGCGGACTGGACCGCGATCCAGGAGACCCGGCAGGCCGGCTACCTGACCGTCCTGACCACCCAGGACAGCGAGGACTGGCGCCGGCCGGGAACCGCCAAGGTGATCGCGAACTCGACGCCGCGCGGCACCGCGGGCCAGGTGCTCCTGATGCACGACGCCGGTGGTGACCGCAGTGAGACCGTCGCGGCGCTCACCAAACTCATCCCGACGCTGAAGGCCCGTGGCTTCAAGTTCGCCACCGTGAGCGATGCGGTCGGCCTCCCGCAGCCGACGCACGACGCCGGCCTGCTGGAGCGCGGCCGCGGGCTCGCCGCGATCTGGGCGATGCGGGTGAGCGACGGCGTGCAGTCCCTGCTCACCTGGTTCCTGTACGCCGCCGGCGCGCTGAGCGTGCTCCGCGCGAT
This sequence comes from Kribbella sp. NPDC050241, assembly GCF_044459685.1. Taxonomy (NCBI): domain Bacteria; kingdom Bacillati; phylum Actinomycetota; class Actinomycetes; order Propionibacteriales; family Kribbellaceae; genus Kribbella; species Kribbella sp. NPDC050241. The sequence continues at coordinate 449,976 of NZ_JBITJE010000002.1, read as the reverse complement.
CACCACGGTGTGGGCGGCCCGGCGGCATGCCCGGATGCGGGACTGGTCGTGGGGCGAGCCGGTCACCGAACCGGTCAGCGTGATCATCCCGGCGTACAACGAGAGCGCGGGCATCGGGGCCGCGATCCGGTCGCTGGTCGCCTCGGACCACCCGATCGAGGTGATCGTCGTGGACGACGGCTCGACCGACGGTACGGCGGACATCGTCGAGGCGATGGGCATCCCCGGGGTGCGGGTGATCCGGCAACGGAACGCGGGCAAGCCGGTGGCACTCAACACCGGCCTGCAGGCCGCGCACTTCGACCTGATCGTGATGGTCGACGGCGACACGGTGTTCGAACGCGACGCCGTGCGGATGCTGGTGCAGCCGTTCGCCGATCCTTCGGTCGGTGCTGTGTCGGGCAACGCGAAGGTCGGCAACCGGCGCGGCCTGCTCGGTCGCTGGCAGCACATCGAGTACGTGGTGGGGTTCAACCTGGACCGCCGGTTGTTCGACCTGGCCGAGTGCATGCCGACCGTCCCGGGTGCGGTCGGCGGATTCCGGCGTACGGCGCTGGAACGCATTGGCGGGCTGAGCGAGGTGACACTCGCCGAAGACACCGACCTCACGATGGCGTTGTGCCGCGACGGCTGGCGAGTGGTGTACGAGGAGCGTGCGGTCGCGTGGACCGAGGCCCCTGCGTCGCTCGGTGCGCTGTGGCGGCAGCGATACCGCTGGTGCTACGGCACGCTGCAGGCGATGTGGAAGCACCGGGGCGCGTGGGTCCAGCGCGGTCAGGCCGGCAAGCTCGGCCGCCGCGGTCTGACCTACCTGATGCTCTTCCAGGTTCTCCTGCCGCTGCTCGCGCCGGTGGTCGACGTCTTCGCGATCTACGGCCTGGTGTTCCTCGACCCGCTCCGCGTCGGGCTCGTCTGGCTGGGGTTCCTCGCGCTGCAGTTCGCGATGGGCCGCTATGCGTTCCACCTGGACGGCGAACGAGCCGGACCGCTGTGGACGCTGCCGTTGCAACAGTTCGTCTACCGGCAACTGATGTACCTCGTGGTCATCCAGTCCGTCTTCACCGCACTGGCTGGTTCCCGGCTGCGCTGGCAAAGGATGGAACGCTACGGAAGCCTGCGCTCCCCCGCGAGCACCGAAGGTTTTCCCTAGACCGCCGGAGAATCGACCGCGATCGCTTCCGGAGCAGGGACTTTGTTGCGGAGGATGCCGGGCAACCGGCCGCCCGCCCAGTGGCCCGACCTCGGAGGAACGCGCCATGCGATCTTTCATCCCCAGTCCCCGCGCCGCCGCCGTCCTGCTGGCCGGATCCGCGCTCCTTCTCAGCCCGCTCAGCGGCCAGGCGTCGGCCAGACCTCCGGTGGATCATGCACCGGCGTCCGACTGTTTCGTGCCGCCCGGGAATGCCGCTGCCAAGGGCGGCCACGGCCCGGACACCCGCGACATCTCCGCCGCCGAACAGAAGGCGATCGAGGCCAGGACCGCGCAGATTCTGAAGGCCAAGGCCGCCCGTGGGATCGGCGTACCCAAGGGCGCCCTGGCGGCGGCGACCGTACCGGTCTACGTGAATGTGATGCGCGACGCAGCCGGCAACGGTGACGTGACCGACACCCAGATCTCGCAGCAGATCGCCGTCCTGAACAAGACGTTCGGCGGTCAGGAGTCGTCACAGGCGGCCAACACCGGCTTCACGTTCACGCTGGCCGGGACGTTCCGCTACAACAACACCCAGTGGCACCAGGACAAGCAGAGCAGCAGTTACCGCAAGCAGACCCGCAAGGGCGGCGCGAACGCCCTGAACATCTGGCTGGTCGACTTCGCCTACCTCGGCATCGCGACCTTCCCGTGGGACTACGCACGCCAGCCCGGGATCGACGGCATCCGGGTGCAGTACACCTCGCTGCCCGGCGGCTCGGAGACGAACTACAACCTGGGCGAGACGGCGACGCACGAGGCCGGCCACTGGTTCGGGCTCTACCACACCTTCCAGGGCGGCTGTACGACGACGAACGACGAGGTCGCGGACACCCCGGCCCAGAGCAGCCCCACCAACGGCTGCCCGACCGGCCGGGACTCCTGCTCGCTGCCCGGTCTGGACCCGATCCACAACTACATGGATTACTCCTACGACTCCTGCTACAACCAGTTCACGCCGAACCAGAGCACCCGCATGAGCAACATGTGGACCGCCTACCGAGCCTGAACTCACTGACGTGGCCACCCCGGCATGCGTGGCCGGGGTGGCCACCTTCCGCTGTCACATGCTTACCTGGAGTAAGTTCGTCGGCATGCTGAGACGGGCTGCTGTGCTGGCGATGATTCTCGTGGTGGTGTCCGCGGGAGCGGTGTCGGCGTCGACAGGGAAGAAGCTGATCGTCGGAGGCACGCTGGCGAGTGTCAGCGAGGCTCCGTGGGCGGTGGCGCTGACCAACACGGCGTCCGCGCGGCCGACCGGACGTTATTGCAGTGGGGTGCTGGTGCGGCCGGACAAGGTGCTCACCGCCGCGCATTGCATGGGCAGGGCGGTGACGACGTACACGGCGATCCAGGGTCGGGCCGATCTGCGGGACGACACTGTCGGCCGGGTGTCCGGGATCAGCAAGGTGTGGATCCATCCGAACTACAGCGCGAAGACCAACCGCAACGACTTCGCCGTCCTGACCCTGGCCACGCCGTTCACCGGCGTTCCGATGATGCGACTCGAGACGAACCCGAAGGCCGATCGGCGCGGCGTCGTACCGACCGTCTACGGCTGGGGCGACACCGCGGGGACCGGACCCGAAGACGCCCTGCAGAAGCTGGCCGTGCCCGACCTGGGCGACGACGTCTGCCTGGCGAACAAGGAGTACGTCGCCGGCGGCTATGCAGCCGCGTCGAACGTCTGCGCCGGCTACCTCGACGGCACCGGCGACGCCTGCCAGGGCGACTCCGGCGGACCGTTGGTCCTCAACGGCCGCCTGCTCGCTCTCGTCTCCTGGGGCAGCGGCTGCGCCGAACCCAACTACCCGGGGGTGTACGCCGAGATCGCGCCGGTCGTGAAGGCACTACGGCCGCAGCTCCAACAGGTTCGTTAACCCGAAACATACCTGTCAGTATCGATCTCAGCTCGTCACCGCCCGGACACAGAGCGAAAACATCAGGTCCTTACCTTTCTGGTCAGCTACCCCCGTTGCCCAGTGAGGAGAAGGCATGGCGCAAACCAGACGTCAATTCCTGCAGCAGGTCGGTATCACCGGTGGGGCCGGTGTCCTGTACTCCACGATGTCGGCGCTCGGCCTCACGAGCGTCGCCGAGACCCCCGCGTACGCCGCTCCGTCGCGAGTCGAGCTGAACGGCCGCGGCACCAAGCACATCGTCGTTCTCGGTGCCGGGATCGCCGGCCTGACCTCGGCGTACGAACTGCTCAAGGCCGGCTACAAGGTCACGCTGCTGGAAGCCCGCAACCGGCCGGGCGGCCGCAACTGGACGGTCCGCGGCGGCACCACGGAGACCGATCTGGCCGGCAACACCCAGCGGGCGACGTTCTCCCCCGGCCAGTACATGAACGCCGGGCCGGGCCGCCTCCCACAGCACCACCTGACGCTCGAGTACTGCCGTGAGCTCGGCGTCGCGATCGAGCCGTTCGTCAACCAGAACGCCGACGCGTACCTGTACCGCGAAGGCTCAACAGCCCTTTCCGGCAAGGCGATCCGGCACCGCACCGCCAAGGCCGACGTGTACGGCTACGTCTCCGAACTGCTCGCCACGGCAACCGACCAGGGCGCACTCGACAGCCTGCTGACGGCGACCGACAAGCAGGCGCTGATCGGATTCCTCAGCAGCTTCGGCGCGATCGGGAACAAGGCGGCCGGCTTCGCCTACACCGGCACCGACGGCCGTCGCGGCTACGAGGTCGAGCCGGGCGCAGGCCTGGAGGGCGGTACGACGGCCGCGCCGTACCCGTTGAGCGATGTCTTCGCCAGTGGGGTCGGCAACTATTTCTCGTTCGAGTTCGGCTGGGACCAGGCGATGATGATGTTCCAGCCGGTCGGCGGGATGGACCGGATCCCGTACGCGTTCGAGAAGGCGATCGGCAAGGACAAGATCCAGTACGGCGCCGAGGTGACCGGACTGAGCAACACCGGAGCCGGCGTCGAGGTCACCTACAAGAGCGGAACGCGGAGCCGGGTGCTCACCGCGGACTACGCCATCTGCACGCTGCCGCCGCACCTGGCAGCGAAGGTCCCGTCCAACCTGCCGGCGCCGATCCTCGAGGCCCTGAAGTACGCCCGGCCGACGAACGCGGGCAAGCTCGGCATCGAGTACGGCCGCCGCTGGTGGGAGGAGGACCACAAGATCTACGGCGGTATCACCAACAGCAGCCTCGACACCGTCAACACCTGGTACCCGTCGACGGGCTTCCACGGCGAGCGCGGCACGGTCATCGGCTACTACAACACCGGCGCCAACGCCACCGCGTACGGCGCTCTGACGCCGGCCGCCCGGCTCGAACGCGCCCTGATGCAGGGCGCCAAGATCCACGGAGACGTGTACACCAAGGACGTCAAGGCGGCGTTCTCGGTGAACTGGATGGGCACGAAGTACTCCGAGGCGTCCTGGGTCAGCTGGCCGTCCCAGACCGACGGGATCTACGCCCGGCTCCTCGATGCCACCGGCAACATCTACTTCGCCGGCGACCATCTGTCCCACACCATCGCCTGGCAGCACGGTGCGATCGTCTCCGCCCGCGCGACCGTGACCGCCCTGCACGACCGCGTGGCGGCGGGCCGATGAAGACCCGCCTGATCGCCGGCCTGGTCGCCGTCGTCGTGACCTTCACCGCCGGAGCGTCCACCGCCGCGGGCTGGTGGGACAAACCGAAGCCGCCGAAGGCCGGCACCGTCGTGCCCGCTCTCCCGGCCGGCCAGTCCAACCCGATGATCGCCACCGGTGTCGGCATCGGGGCCAACACTCCCGTCTACAAGACCAGCGGCATCGGCCCGACGGCCCTGAACACGGACGCTCCCGCCGGGTCCGAAGCGTCGTACGTCGACACCATCGTCTTCCCTGGCGGCGCGCTGCCCGCCGGCGTCACCATCACCGAGGCCCAGGGCATCAACGTGCTTCGCCGCATCGGCGAGAACCTCCAGGCGGCGGGTCTGTCGTACGCGGACGTCTACACGATGCGCGTCTTCCTGCAGAACCCCGCCGGCGCCACCACCGCCGACTTCGCCGGCTGGAACCGCGCCTACCGCCAGTACTTCGCCAACACCGACCTCACCACCGGTCAGTACGTCCCGGTCCCACTTGGTACGGCGCCACCCGCCAAGCCGTTCGTGGTCAACAAGTCCCGCCCCTCCCGCTTCGCCCTGGAGATCGAGAACCTCCCGGTGACCGGCTGGCTCGTCGAGGTCGAAGTCGACGCCGCCTACCCCGCCAACCGCTGAACGGATCCGGATGCCCTGGCGAGCCGGCGCCAGGGCATCCGGGCGCACTCAGCGGTTACAGGACCGCACCCCGCGGCGCGATCTCGATCGCGGCGACTCCCCGCGCGTACAGCACGAGAAGCCGGTCGCCGTGTCTGCACCGAAGCATGCCGCCGTCGGCCGTGAGGGCCACGACAGCGTGCTCGGCAACTTCGTCTTCATCGGCCGCCGCAGACTCCTCGTAGGTGACATCGAGGTGGTCGCCGCTCGTCAGCCGGACCCGCAACACAACGCTCGCCATCCTCGCACCTTACGCGCTGACCAGGTGGCGGGATCAGCTCCGGCGGAGGCAGACTGGTGCCATGGGTCAGCCGATTCGGGTCGTTCGTGCCGGGGAGTTGGTGGCCGCCGATCCGACCTCGGGCATGCTGCGGATGCGGGCTTTCGAGCTGCCGATCCTCTGGGCCGGGAAGGTCGTCACGGATCCCGGCGCGATCTCCGGCTGGCATCACCACGACAAGAACGAGAGCAGCCTGTACATCGTCTCCGGCGTCCTGCGGATGGAGTTCGAGGGCAGCGACGAGTACCTGGACGCCGTCGCCGGGGACTTCATCCACGTGCCGGCCTTCACCGTGCACCGCGAGAGCAACCCGACCAGCGAGCCCTCCCTCGCGATCATCGCCCGGGCAGGCGGCGGCATCCCCACCGTCAACGTCGACCCACCCGAGCGCAGCTAGCCCGGCAGCGCGCCGATCGTGCGCTGAATGTGTGCGTTTGGGGAGTGCAGCCCGCTGGATCCGCTGGATCCGATGAGCTGCACTCCCCAAACCCATCACTCCCGCCGCCCCGGAGCCCACCGTCTCCTGGGTTGACCCACGAGAGTGTGGGTTAGCCCATCGCCTGCGGTTGGCCAACCCACACTTTGATGGGTGAACCCATCTCGGCGGCTCAGTCGAAGCGCTCGTAGGCGGGGATGGTCAGGAAGTCGACGTAGTCCTCGGAGTTGGCGACCTCCAGGAACAACGCTCGCGCGGACTGGTAGCGCAGGTACTGGTCGAGTTTCAGGATCTCCTCGTCGGCGATCCGCTCGACCAACTCGGTCGTGACGATCTCCCCGGTGTCGAGTACGACGCCGTTGAGTCGCCACTGCCAGATCTGGGACCGGGAGATCTCGGCCGTCGCCGCGTCCTCCATCAGGTTGAAGATCCCGACCGCGCCGGTCCCTTCCAGCCACGCGGCCAGGTACTGGATCGCGACGCTGATGTTGTTCCTCAGCCCGGCCTCGGTCACCTCACCGGGCGTCGACGCGACGTCGAGTAACTGTTCGGCCGTCACCTGGACGTCCTCGCGGAGCTTGCCCAGCTGGTTCGGCGACGAGCCGAGCACCGAGTCGAAGACGGACCGGCAGGTCTCGACCATCCCGGGGTGCGCGACCCACGAGCCGTCGAACCCGTCGCCGGCCTCGCGCGTCTTGTCCGCCTCGACCTTCGCGAACGCCTGCTCGTTCACCGCCGGGTCCTTGCTCGGGATGAACGCCGCCATCCCGCCGATCGCGTGCGCGCCGCGCTTGTGACAGGTCCGCACCAGCAGCTCGGTGTAGGCCCGCATGAACGGGACCGTCATCGTGACGCTGTTGCGGTCCGGCAACTGGAAGTCGGAGCCCCGGGTCCGGTGCGTCTTGATCACGCTGAACATGTAGTCCCAGCGCCCCGCGTTCAGACCGGCCGAGTGCTCGCGCAGCTCGTAGAGGATCTCCTCCATCTCGAACGCGGCCGGGTACGTCTCGATCAGCACGGTGGCCCGGATCGTTCCGCGCGGGATGCCGAGCTCCTCCTGCGCTGTCACGAACACGTCGTTCCAGAGCCGCGCCTCCAGGTGCGACTCCATCTTCGGCAGGTAGAAGTACGGTCCCTGCCCGCGATCGATCTGCAGCTGCCCGGAGGCGGCGAGGTAGAGCGCGAAGTCCACCAGCGCCCCCGACGTCCGCTCGCCGTCGACCAGGAGGTGCTTCTCCGGCAGGTGCCAGCCCCGCGGCCGGACGACGATGGTGGCCAGTTCGTCGTCCGGCTTCAGGGCGTAGCTCTTGGCATCGGTGCTGAAGTCGATCGTGCGGGTGATCGCGTCGAGCAGGTTCAGCTGGCCGCCGACCACGTTGTCCCAGGTCGGCGTGTTCGCGTCCTCCTGGTCGGCCAGCCAGACCTTGGCGCCCGAGTTCAGGGCGTTGATCGTCATCTTCCGGTCGGTCGGCCCGGTGATCTCCACCCGCCGGTCGACCAGCCCCGGCGCGGCCGCGGCGACCCGCCAGTCCGGGTCGTCCCGGATGTCCTTGGTCTCCGCCAGGAATCCCAGCGATCCGCCGGCGGCGATCTCGGCGACCCGCTCCCGGCGACGGTCGAGCAGCTCGCGCCGCCGCCCGTCGTACTCGCGGTGCAACCGCTCGATCAGGCCGAGCGCCCGCTCGGTCAGGATCTCGTCGTACCGCGCGCGCCGTGCACCGATGACCTCGACTGCCACGAACTCACTCCCTCTCAGTCACAACCACGACCTCGTGATCGGCGATCCTCGCCACCTCGACCGTAATCCAGCCGTCCTCGGTCTTCACCTCCGCCTCCCCGCCCGCGACCAGGAAGCGGGCGTGGTCGCCGGTCCCCCGGATCCGGAGGGTGAACGGCCCGGCCGGCGTGAGCTCCTCCAGCCGCCCACGCCACGCGCCGCCCTGATCGAGATTGACCAGGTGCAGCACGAGTGCACCGTCCTGCCGATAGACCTGGCAGTCGAGTACGCCGGCTCCCTCCACCTGCAGTGGGATGTCGTCCCGGGCGGCCCACCGGACCAGATTCGCCAGCAACCGACCGTGGTCCGGGTGGTGGTACTGCGCGTACATCCGGTCGAGATCCGCCGCCAGGTACGCCGTCTGCTCGCCGAGCACCACCACGGGTACGTCGGTCCGCGGCTCCGACATCCACGACTTCTCCGGCGGATAGATCGGGAACGGCGGCACGTACGTCACCGCCGCTCCGGACGCCGCGACCACCTCCAACTGCCCGCCGAACGGCAGTACGTCGGTGTCGTCGAAGCCGTCCGCGATCACCCGGTCCTCGATCCGCAGGTACGTGTGTGCGGCGTACGTCTCCCAGTCGACCTTGCCTGCCTCGAGCGTCTTGCCCTCGTGATGGACGCCGAGCAGGTCGGCCAGGGCGAAGTCGTCGCGCCGATCGCCCCACTCGTCGTACAGGCTCGACTCACCGGTGACCACGAGCCGCCCGCCACCATCGACGTACTCGCGCAGCGCCACGCACTGCTCGTCGGTCAGCACCCCGACATTCGGTACGACGATCACCGCGAACCGCTGGTCGGCCTCGTGCACCGGCAGGTACGGGATCCGCGCCCGGACCAGTGCGTCGACCCAGCCGCGGTACGGCAACCAGCTGGTGGTCTCCGGATCGGCCTTGCCGTGGAAGTCCACGCTCCGCTGACTCCACAGCAGCCCGACCGTGGCGACCGGTTCGCGGTTCACCAGGTACCGATCGTTCTCCTCGTGCCAGCGGAACAGCGGCTCGGCGGTCGCGTACTGCCGCCGGTCCTCGTGCACCGAACCGATGTGGTGCCACCACGGCTGGATGCCGCCGGCGAATCCCTCGACCGCCCACATCCGGGCCTCCGGCGCGGGCTTGCTCCCGAGCCGGAACGTCGGCGTGCCCGCGTCGTACATGGCGGTGCTCTCCGGGATCAGCGTGTCCCAGCCGAGCAGGCCGTGCAGCCGCTTGCCGCTGTCGGAGTTGGCCTGGAAGCCGGACTCGTCGTGCCGCCATTGCGAGTCGAGCATGAAGATCGAGGCGCGCTTGCAGATCTCCACGTCGTCCCGCAGTCGCTTGCTCTGGGCAACGACCTCGCCGCCGTTCATGCCGATCCACAGGCAGTCCGGACCGCCGGCCCGGCGGGTCACCTCGTTGTTCAGGTCCCACACCGCCAGCCGCCGGTCGTAACTCCACCGGATCCACTGCCGGTAGACCGGGTCGGCCCAGTCCACGCCGGTGGGGAGGTCCTGGCCGAAGCTGTTCCGGCAGTTCGGGCAGTAGCAGATCGTGTCCCGGCCGAGACCGCTCCAGCTGTTGTCGGTGATGCCGTCCGGCGCGGTCCGTTCGATGATCTCCTCGAGGATCCCGGTGAGGAACTCCCGGTAGTACGGGCCGGTGACGCAGGCGACGTACAGCTTCCCGGCGCGGTGGGGGTTGCCGTCGGCATCGACCGCGAACCAGTCCGGATGGGCGTCGTACAAGGGCTGGTGGGCCCGGTTGGAGTCCATCCGGGCCAGCACGGTCAGCCCGTCCTCCTTGGCCAGCTCGACGATCTCGCCGTACAGGTCGCGATCGCCGAGGAACTCGGCCCGGTGCTGCAGCTCGAACTTGCTCGGGTAGTACGCGACGATCCCGCCCGCGTTGACGATCACGCCCTGCACCCGGGTACGACGCCAGTGCTCGCGCCACCAGTCGGCGTCGTACCGGGCCGGGTCCTTCTCGGTCAGGTTGGTCTGCGCCCAGCGCAACGTGCGCTGGTACCAAGGCACCGTCACTTGAGACTCCGGATCGCGTCGCCGGCGCCGGACACGTTCTCCAGCAGCATCTCGGAGTACTTGCGACTCAGTACGACGCCCTCCGCGCCTCCCTCGAACGCGGCCAGGGTCGCGTCCCGCACGGACTCGCGGGTGCAGGCGGTCAGCTCACCCTCGTTGTCGTCCCAGTTGATCTTGGTGCCGACGTCACGCGGCTTCTCCAGCCCGCGCTGCTTGGCGACGCCGACCGGGATGTCGATGTCGATGCCCGGGTAGATCTTGCTCTGGCCACCGACTCCGGCGACGGCCCGCTCGGTCTCGCGCCGTACATAGTCCGCGGTGAAGCCTGTCTGCGGCAGCTTCTCGTACGCACCCTCGTCGAGTTGCAGCAGCTTCATCATCAACGGATAGACGTCCTCGGGCTCGGCGTCGGCGAACAGCGAGCCGCAGATGCTCTTCACCCAGGTGAAGAACCGCGGGCCCGCGCAGTTGTTGTAGATGACGACCTTGATGAAGTCGGAGAACTTGGCCATCTCGGCGTAGTCCTGGTCGGCCCGGTAGAACGGGCTGAACGAGATGTTGTGGTAGACGTGCCACCCGACCTGTACCTCGGGCGAGATCGCCTTGGCGACGCCGTAGATGTCGCGGTACAGCTGCCGCTGGCTCTCGGTCCACAAGTTCTGCCAGGACAGCACTTCGGGGAAGTTCAGCAGGATCCGCCAGAACGTGACGAACGCGCCGTCGACCGGACGCTCGCCGGCACCGACCCGCTGGTTCCACTCGACCAGCTCGCGGTAGCCGCGCATCGCGCGGTCGACATCGATCCCGCGGTCGCGGGCGATCTGCTGGCAGTGCCGGCAGAAGCAGCCGATCTCGGCCACCTCGACGGTGCCCTGCATCAGCATGTTCAGCGGGCCGGGCCGCTCCGAGCACCAGGCCAGACCGTCGAGCTCGTAGCTCTGCACGTAGTCCTCGACGAACCCGAGGTGCCAGTTGCGGTAGTCGGGGTTGTTGAAGCATGGCCGGCGGCCCGGACGGCCCCATGCGTCCACCTCAAGCACCTTGGCGAAGTTCGGGTAGGTCCGCAGTTCGCGGGCGCCACCGCTCTCCTCCATCCAGGCGAACGACTTGATCCCGCGCTCACGGGCCTTCGGGATGACCTCGCCGAGCAGGTCGAGCTCGGGATGCTCGGGAGCCCGGCCGACCGAGCCGAGCGCGGTGTTGGCGTAGTACTGCGGATGCGGCGTCGCGTAGTTGCCGCCGACCCAGCCGAGGTCGTACTCGGAGACGCCGTGGTCGGGAATCGGGTGCCCGGGGATCTGGCGCCCGCCGGTGCCCCGGGTCCAGGTCGGTGTGGCCAGGAACAGCGCGTTGACCGCGCCCCGGTCGGCCAGGATGTCGAGTGTCTGGTCGACGCCTTCGTCGACGAACGAAACCGCTCCGATCTGCATGGCAACGAGCCGCTCCGGCACGGTGCTCACCCCTTCATTCCTGTCATCGTGATGCCCTGGATGAAATAGCGCTGCGCAAAGAGGAAGACGACGATGACGGGGACCACCGAGACGGTCGCCCCGCACATCAGCAGACTGATCTGGGTGAAGTACTCGCCCTGGAACTGGGCCAGCGCCACCGGCAGCGTCTGCAGGTTCTCGGAATTGATGTAGATCAGCGGACCGAACAGGTCGTTCCACGACTCGAGGAAGGTGAACACCCCGATCGCGGCCAGCGCCGGCTTGGTCTGCGGCAGCATGATCCGCCAGTAGATGCCGAACGCGGACGCCCCGTCGATCTTGCCCGCGTCCTCGAGTTCCTGCGGGATGGTCAGGAAGGACTGCCGCATCAGGAACGTCGCGAACACCGGTGTGAGCACCTTCGGCACCCACAGCGGGTACTGCGTGTCCACCCAGCCGATCTGGCGGAACACGATGTACTGCGGGATCAGGTAGGCGATGCCCGGGATGATCGAGGTGGCCAGCAGCACCATGAACGCCGCGTCCCGGCCGGCGAACCGCAACCGCGCGAACGCGTAGCCCGCCATCGACGCGACGATCAGGATGCCGACCACGTTCAGCCCGGCCAGCTTCACGCTGTTCCAGAGGAACACCGGGATCAGCTCGAAGACCTGCCGGTAGTTGTCCCACTGCGCGTCGGTGGGCAGGAACTGCGGCGGCACCGACAGCACCTTCGCCTCCGGCCGCAGCGACGCGCTGACCATCCAGACCAACGGCGCCAGGAAGATCACCGCGAACAGCGACATCACGACGTACTGCGAGGTCTTGCTCACCAGTCTCATGAGTAGAACACCCACCTCTTCTGGAACTTCCACTGCAGGAACGTGACGGCCGCGATCACCGCGAAGAGGATCCACGCCATCGCGGAGGCGTAGCCGACCTTCCCGAAGCCGAACGCGTTCTGGTAGATGTTGAAGATGTAGACGCTGGTGGCGTGGCCGGGCCCGCCCTTGGTCATCACGTAGATCAGGCCGAACACCTGGAACGACGTGATGAACTGCGTGATCAGCAGGAACAGGAAGTGCGGCGTCAGCAGCGGCAGCGTGATGAACCGCAGCCGCTGGAACGCTCCGGCGCCGTCGATCTTCGCGGATTCGAAGTACTCCGCCGGCAGACCCTGCAGCCCCGCGAGCAGGATGATCATCGGGTACCCGATGCCTTGCCAGACGCTGACCATGATCACCGCCGGCATCGCCCAGGTGGAGCTCGACAACCACTGTGGCCCGGGGATGCCGATCTGGTCGAGCAGCCCGTTCACCACGCCGTTGTCCGGCTGGAAGAACCAGAACCAGACGAACCCGATCGCCACGACGTTCGTCACGTACGGCGCGAAGTACGCCGTCCGGAAGAACGCGACGCCGCGGATCGGCCGGGCACACAGCAGTGCCAGCACCAGGCCGATCCCGATCGTGAGCGGAATGCTCGCCAGCGTGAAGTAGATCGTGTTCTTGAACGTCTGGATGAACAGCGGGTCGTTGCCGAACAGCTCGGTGAAGTTGCGGAACCCGACGAACTTCGGCGCCGAGATGCCGTTCCAGTCGGTCAGCGAGGCCCCGATCGAGACCAGGATCGGGAAGAACTGGAAGGCCACCACTCCGACCACGATCGGACTGATGAACAACCACCCGACCAGGTTCGCCTTCCGGCGGGCCCGGCGGATCTCGGGCTGATGATTCGGTATCGGGGCCTCGGCCACCGGGGTCCTTGTTGGTGTTGTCGTTGCCATCGACATCAACCCTTCAAGGCGTTCTCCACCTGTGGTTTGATCTGACTCAGCACGTCGCCGACCGGCTTCTCACAGTTGTAGGCCTGATCCAGCGCGGGCCGGTACAGTTCGCGGGCGCCGAGCGTGTTCTTGGTCTGGTTGGTCGCGGTCAGATGCTTGGCCGCCTCGGCGAACAGCCCGATGTGCGCGGGCATCTTCCCGTTCGGCGCCAGTTGGGCCGCGGCCTTGTTGTTGATCGGCGTGAAGGCGCCGCCCTGCAGCAAGGTCTTCCCGCCTTCCTCACCGGCCAGGTACTTGAGCAGCTCCCACGCCTGGTCCGGGTTCTTCGCCTTCTTCGGGATGCAGAACACGATCACGCTGGACTCGGTCTTCTGCTCGACGTCGGCCGGCGGTGCGGCGACATCCCAGGTGAAGTCCTTGACCGTGGTCCGCAGGTACGGCACGGTGCCGAAGGTCGCGAACATCATCGCGAGCTTGCCCTGCGCGAACATCTGCGTCTCCGCGTTGTCCTGCTGCAGCGCGGACCACGGCGGCTGCACCTTGTCCTTGCAGGTCAGATCCGTTGCCCACTGCAACGCTTCGACCTCCTTGGCGTCCGGCAGGGTGAACTTCGTCCCGTCGGGGGAGAAGATGCCGGTCTGGCTGCCGTGGTTGACCGTGAACGTCTGCTCGTAGCCGGTGTCCAGATAGACCAGAGCGCCGTACTGCTTCTTGGCCGGGTCGGTGAGTTTCTTCGCCCGGTCGGCGAAATCGGCCCAGGTCCAGCCGTCCGGCGACCAGGTCGTCGGCGGCAGCGGTACGCCGGCCTGCTTGAAGAGATCGGCGTTGTAGAAGATCAGCCGGGGTTCGTAGCCGAGCACCCAGGCGGTGTGCGAACCGTCCGGCTGCTTCGGGAACTCGTACGTCTCCTTGGCGAACGCCGACGTGTCGAGTTTGTCCTTCTCGATGTACGGGTTCAGGTCCAGCAGCGCTCCCTGGGTGGAGAAGCCGCGGACGAAGTCGTCGTTGATCCGCATCACGTCCGGCGGGCTGCCACCCGCGATCAGGGTGCGCATCTTGGTGTCGTACTCCGTGGTCACCGCGGGCTGGATGGTGACCTTGGTCCCCGACTCCTTCTCGAAGGCCTGGATGGCCTGCTCGAGCGGATTGCCCTTGACCTGCTCCCAGTTCAGGAAGGTCAGGCCGTTCTTGCCTCCACCACCACCTGCGTTGCCGTTGCCACCACAGCCGGCGAGTACCCCACCGGCAGCGAGTCCCGTCAGTCCGGCGAGAAACCTGCGGCGGCTCAGGTTGGAGAGTTGTGTCTGCACCGGAATCTCCCATCCACTAGGGATGAATACGTATACAATTGAATACGTATACACAGTGCTGAACCAGAGGTCAACGGCGAGGGGCGACACTCTTGAGTAGGGTTCAGCATTTGGACTACGAGGGGAGGCGGAGTCATGGCGAGACCACCGACGAGCAGGGATCTGGCCCGGCTGGCGGGGGTGTCCCAGGCGACGGTTTCACGGGTGCTGACCAACAATCCGAAGGTCAACCCGGAGACCAGGGCCCGGGTGCTGCAGGTGCTGAAGGACGCGAACTACACGCCGAACGCGTTGGCCCGCGCGATGAAGACCGGGCGGACCGACACCATCGGCGTCTTCATGACCCGGGTGACCAGCCCGTTCCACGCCGAGCTGCTGGACGAGATCGGCCGGGTGCTCAGCTCGGTCGGGCTGCACATGATCTTGTGGAACATCGAGCACGACCCCGAGGAGACGATCGCCGACGTCCTGCACCAGCGCCTGGTCGACGGCTTCCTGCTCACGTCGGCGACGTACGACTCGAAGCTGCACACGATGGCACTCGCCTCGGGGACACCGACCGTGCTGCTGCATCGCGGCATCGACGGCCTCGACTGTGACCAAGTGGTCGGCGACAACTGGCAGGGCGCGTACGACGCCGGCCGGTACCTGGTCGAGGCCGGCCACACCGACATCGGTCTGGTCACCCTGACCCACACCGGGAACACGTCGCGGGATCGCGACCTCGGCTTCCGCGCCGCGCTCACCGACGCGGGAGTCAAGATCAAGCCCAGCAACGTCGTCTCGGTCGGGGTTCCGCATGCGGACGGTCACGCGGCCGCGCGACAACTGCTGTCGAAGCGGAGGCCGCCGACCGCGATCTACACCGTCACCGACCTGCTCGCGTTCGGCATCCTGGACGGCGCGCGGGCGGTCGGCGCCAAGGTGCCCGACGACGTCTGGCTGATCGGCTTCGACAACACCGAACTCGCCGCCTGGGAGTCGTTCGACCTGACCTCGGTCGAGCAGCCGGTGCATGCGATCGTCCAAACCGGCATCGACCTGCTCCGCAGCCGCATCGCCGACCCGGACCGGCCGACCGAGATCGTCAGCCTGCCGTGCCCACTGGTGATCCGCGGCTCGACCGCGAACACGCCCTGGGCTAGCTGAGTCTCGGCAGGACGTCGCGCAGGACCTCGGCGTGGTCCTCGGGCTTCGACAGGCCCATGTTCATCGTGTTGACGGTCAGGTGGGTCGCCCCGAGCTCACGCCAACTGTCGACGTACGTCCGCCAGTCCTGCTCGGGCACGTTGCCGAGCGTGAGCCTGGCCTCGAAGCCGATCTGCGCGGGATCACGACCTGCCTCCACAGCCGCTGTCCGGATCGTCTCCAACTGCGCCCGCGCTGTGTCGTCAGGCGGGCCTTGCGGCATCCACCCGTCACCGATCCGCCCAGTACGACGCAGTACGGCGTCCGCACCGCCGCCGAACCAGATCGGGATCTGCCGGCGCGGCAGCGGGTTGAGCCCCGCTTCCACGATCTGGTGGAACTTCCCGTCGTACGAGATGACGGGCTCGGACCACAGCTTGCGCAGTACGTCGACCTGCTCCTCGAGCAGGGCGCCGCGCTGCTTGAACGGCACACCGAGGGCTTGGTACTCGACCTGGTTCCAGCCGATGCCGACGCCGAGCCGCAACCGGCCGCCGCTCAAGACGTCCACCTCGGCCGCCTGCTTCGCGGCCAACGCGGTCTGGCGTTGCGGGAGCACCAGTACGCCGACGACGAGCTCGAGCTCGGTGGTGATCGCCGCGAAGTACCCGAACAGCACGAAAACCTCATGGAACAAGGACTTGTCGGTGTAGCCGGTCCAGCCCGGCCTGTTCGCCGGATCCGCGCCGAGCACATGGTCGTAGGCGAGCACGTGGCTGTACCCGGCCCGCTCCACCGTCGTCACCCAGTCGCGCACCACCGTCGGGTCCGCACCGATCTCGAGCTGAGGGAACACCGCACCGATCTTCACTTCGTACCCTCCGGCAACAGGTTGATCAAACCCTTCACCGCCAGCTCGAACGGCTCCACGGAACCCGCCGCCCGGGCCAGCACATAACCACCCTGCAGTACGGCGGCGATGGTAGCCGCCGTCTGCTCGGGGTCCAGTGAGCCAGGGTACTCGCCGTTGCGCTTGCCCTCAGCAACAACCTCGGCGAGCCGGGCGCGCAGCCAGGTGAACGTCTCGTCGATCGGTGCGCGCAACTCAGGGTCGGCCATCACGTCCGGATCCGAGGTCAACCGCCCGATCCGGCACCCCCGCAGTACCTCCCGATCCCGCTCCAGGTACCCAGTGATCCGCTCGGTCGCCGTACCGCTGCCGCTGAACTGGTCCTCGGCGGCTTCCCGCAGCTCAGCCCCCGACCGCTCGATCGCCGCGCGCGCCAGCTGAGCCTTCCCGGTGAAGTGGTGATACATACTCCCCTGCCCCGCATCAGCCGCCCGCTGAATCGCCTTGGGACTGGTCCCCACATACCCCCGCTCCCACAACAGCTCCTGAGTACTGCGAATCAACCGCTCCACCGTCTCCACCCCAAAACTGTACCTCCAGGTACAGGTGGGTTGACGGTCAAACGCGATCGGCGAGAGCACCGACGTCGCGCGAGTCGTGGATTTGAGCCCTCGAACCCGACTTTCCGCAACACCGATCCACGACTCGACGCACCCAGGACCAAGCCATGCGTACACACCGTAGTGGTGACACAGTCATACGTTTGGCTGATTCTGTGACTGGTGGAGCGCAAGGACGAGTAGAACAGGGCCGCGGTGCTCGCGCCGATCACACTCTCCGTGACACCGGTTCGCGGGAGCCGCCGGAGGCGGCCGATGCGCGCTGCCGCCGCGCAGCGGTGTCCTTTGCGGCTGAGCTGAGTGAGTCTGGGGGGTACTTCACACGCCGACTGGATGGTGGTGGGTTGGTGTGGACCGATAGTCTCAGGCGCCATGAGCACCAGCGTCGCCATTGCGGTTATCACCTTCAGGCGACCCGCTCTGTTGCATGCGCTGCTGACCAGCCTGCAGGCCCAGGAACTTCCGGAGGAATCCGACTACGGGATCCGGATCGTGGTGGTCGACAACGACGCCGACGGGTCGGCGGCCCGGGTGCTCGAGGAGTTCGGCGAGGGGACGCCGTACCCGATCGAGTCGGTGGTGGAGCCAGAGCCGGGGATCCCGTTCGCGCGCGAGCGGTCGGTGGAGTTGTGCTGGAACGACGACGCGCTGATCTTCGTGGACGACGACGAGGTCGCGCCGCCGGGGTGGCTGGCGTCGCTCCTGCGCGCCTGGGAGGCCACTGGCGCCGACGTGGTCACCGGTCCGGTCAAGGGCAACCTCCCGGACGGCGCACCGGCGTGGAACAACTTCAGCGACGTACACGACTCGACAGGCCGGCACGCGACCGGTGAGGAATTGCGGAAGGCGTACACGAACAACACGCTGGTCAGCCAGCGGGTCTACCACACGGTGACGCCCGGCTTCCATCCCGCGTTCCGCTACAGCGGCTCCAGCGACTTGCATTTCTTCCTCCGGGTGCACCGGGCAGGCTTCCGCATCGTCTGGTGCGAGGAGGCGGTGATCTCCGAGGAGGTGCCCGCCGGCCGGACCACTCTGAGCTGGCTGGTACGCCGTGCGTTCCGGTCCGGCAGCGGCGACACGATCAGCCGGTTGCTGATCCGGCCGGGTGCGATCAGCTATGGGCTGGTGCTGGCCTATGCTTCGGCCCGGGTGATCTCGGCGGTCGGGTTCGCCCTCGCCGGGCTCCTGCTCGGCCGGAGGACGCACCTGCTGAAGGCGGTCCGCCGGTTCTTCTCAGGGGTCGGCAGTCTCGCGGGCATAGTGGGGATCAACCATGACGAGTACCGGGAACGGCACGGCGCCGGGCGTGGGCCCGACGGTGGCGGGCCTGTGCCGGGCGATCTGGCAGGTGGAGCGGGATCTGAGTCTGCTCGAGTGGCGGATCAAGAGCGCGCACCCGTGGCCGATCATCCGGATGCGTGTCTTCCATGAGCTGACCCGCCGCAGCGGCATCCACGGAGCACCTCATCCGGTACGGCGCTCGTCGTACGACAAGGCACGCCTCGTCGGCAGGCACGTCACCGGACTGGTCACGCGCAGCCCGTTCGTCGGCCACTACGACTCGCTCGTCGTACCGCACCCGCGGAAACCGAACGGTGTCGAGATCTACACCGAGGAACTGCGAGCAGCGCTCGGCCCGTCGGCGCTGATCCTGGACTCCGGCATCAACGGAACACCCCTGCCCGGCAGCCGGAACCTCGACTTCTTCACCTCCGCGGCGGGAGCGCTGCACGGGCGATCCGCCGACGACCGCGGAATCAGCGAAGCGCTCCGCGACCTGACAGGCATCTCAGTTCCGATCGGCGCTCTCGTGGCCCGCGAGGTGCCCAAACATCTGCGACTGCGGGCCCTCTACCGCGCCCTGCTGCGGCGGCACCGGATCAAGACCGTGTACGTCGTGGTCGGCTACTTCCACCAGCACATCGTCGGCGCCGCGCGGGATCTCGGAATCCGGGTGGTCGAGCTGCAGCACGGCGCGATCAGCCCGTTCCACCTCGGCTACAGCTATCCCGGCCGGCCGGTGGTCGCCGATCAGCCGGACGAGCTCTGGTGCTTCGGGTCGTACTGGACCACCGTCGCCGACCTCCCGGCCGGCATGAGGACGGAGGTCGTCGGAACGTCGTACCTGCCGCGTGCGACGGAGAAGAATCCGCACCGGGTCGTGTTCCTGTCGCAGGGCACGGTCGGTGCCGAGCTGCTGCATGTGGCCGAGTCCGTCGCGAAGGAGCATCCGGAGCTGGAGGTGCTGTTCCGGCCGCACCCCAGTGAGCACGCGTCGGACTACACCGTCCCGGCCGGCGTGCAGTTGTCGACCGGCGGGAGCACCTTGGACCTGCTGGCCTCCGCGACGTACCAGGTCGGCGTGTCGACGACGGCGCTGTTCGAGGGTATGGCGCTCGGCTGCCGGACTGCCGTGGCCGACCTGCCGGGGCACGAGTATCTCGAGCCGGCTGTCGCGCAAGGACACGCACTGCTCATGTCGCACCCCAGACAGCTCCTCAGCGCGCCGCTGTGCGCCACGCCAGAGGTCTACTACGCCCCGAGCGACCTGCTACGGCTGACGGCCGATCAGACCCAGTAGACGGTCCTGGAGCGGCGCGTCCACAGAGACCTGGACCTCCGGACCGAACACCTCGATCCCCTCCCCGAACGCGCCGGGCGTACGGAACTGCTCCATCACCTCGGCCGGGATGGCCGCCGTACTGGCCCAGATCCGCTCCACATCGACGGGATCCATCGTCTCGTCCTGACCGGTGGCCCGGGCCAGGTCCCAGCCGTGCAGGACCAGGTCGTCGGAGACCACCTCGTCGACGTGCCGCTCCGCGGTCATCCGTCCGCTCGGGCTGTCGGTCTCGGTCAGCGCGAGCACCGGGTCCTCCAGCACGTCCTCGATCGCCGCCCGCGCCTCCTGGAACGCTGTCAACGGGTCGTCGGACGGCTCGAGCTTGCGGGCGACCGGTATCAGCATCACCCCGTGCATCGTGACGATGTGGTCGACCACGTCCTTGGCCGTCCAGAGCTCGCACGGCGACGGGTTGTCCCACTGTTCCGGTCGTACCGCCGCGACCTTCCGCTCGAACGCCTCGGCGCGCCGCCGGTACCGCTCCGCGATCTCACCCATATCCGCATGGTGCCGTGCGGACCGGCCGCGGGGAAGACCCGGTTCTGTCGGCGGTCGCTCCTAGGGTCTTCGGCATGCGGAGTGTGGAGCTGGGGCGGACGGGGCTGACGGTGAGCAGGCTGGGGCTGGGGCTGGCCTCCATCGGCGGGATGTTCGCCGCGGTTCCGGAGTCGCAGGCGATCGCGACCATCGACTGTGCCTGGCAGCTCGGTGTCCGGCTCTTCGACACCGCACCTGTGTACGGCTACGGCGTCTCGGAGCAGCGGGCCGGGCTCGCGCTGCGCGGGCGGCCGCGGGACGACTTCGTGCTCTGCAGCAAGGTGGGCCGGCTGATCGAGCCCGGCGGGCCGGACATCCAGCCGATCTGGGCGGACCCGCCGCCGGGCCTCGGTCCACGGCTCGACTATTCGTACGGCGCGGTGATGCGGTCGTTCGAGGCGAGTCTGAAGCGGATGGGCATCGACCGGATCGACGTCCTGCACATCCACGACCCCGACCTCGACTACCTGACCGCGTCGACCGAGGCGCTGCGGGCGCTGGCCGAGCTGCGTGGGCGCGGCACGATCCGCGCGATCTCGCTCGGTGTGAACCACGCGGACGTCGCGGCCCGGTTCCTCAGCGAGACGGGCGCGGACGGACCCGATTGCATCCTGCTGGCAGGGCGGTACACGCTGCTCGACCAGTCCGGAGCCGACGAGCTACTACCGCTCTGCGAGAAGTACGGCGTGAGTGTGCTCGCGGCCGGCGTGTTCCAGGGCGGCGTACTGGCTGACACCGCTGACGGCGCACCACACGGGTACGCCCGAGTGCCACCTGCGTTGCTGGAGCGGATCGCTTGGCTCCGGGAGCTGTGCCGTGAGTACGACGTACCGCTGCTGGCCGCTGCGGTCCAGTTCCCACTCACGCATCCCGCCGTACCTGCGGTCGTGGTCGGAGCGCGGAGCCCGCGGGAGATCACCGAGGTCGCCGGGTGGATGGACCACGAGATCCCGCCGGCGTTCTGGACGGCACTAAGGTCTGCCGTATGAGGTACATGCTGCTTCACAAGACCAACGACAATCTCGAGGCCGGGAACCCACCGGACCCGGAGATGCTGGCCCGGGCGGACGCGGTTCTCGAGGAGATGCGCCAGGCCGGCGTACTGCTCGTCGCCGAGGGGCTGATGCCGAGCGCCCGCGGTGCCCGGGTGACGTTCCCTCGCCCCGGCGAGCCGCGCGTCATGGACGGACCGTTCACCGAGACCAAGGAGCTCGTCGCCGGGGTCTCGATCATCCGCGTCGACTCCAAGCAGGAGGCCGTCCAGTGGGCCCTCCGCTTCGCCGAGGCCGACCCGAACACGCCGATCGACATCCTCGAACTAGCTGGCTAGCTTCATGTGCAGGATCGGGTACGGCTTGTTCGTCGTGTCGGTCTCGCTCCGGGACGCCGTTCGGAAGCCGTGATGCTCGTAGAACCCGACGGCCCGCGGGTTCTGCTCGTTCACGTCGACCGCGCTAGCGGCGAACTCACGGAAGGCGTGCGCGAGCAGCAGACTCCCGCCGCCCTGCCCTCGGTACGCCGGGTCCAGGAACAGCATCTCGACGTTCCCTTCTGCGACGCCGATGAAGCCGATCAGCAACCCGTCGTCGGCGCGAAGACCGGCCAGCTGGGTGATCTCTCCGAACGACGCACGTACCAACGGC
This sequence comes from Kribbella sp. NPDC050241, assembly GCF_044459685.1. Classification (NCBI taxonomy): domain Bacteria; kingdom Bacillati; phylum Actinomycetota; class Actinomycetes; order Propionibacteriales; family Kribbellaceae; genus Kribbella; species Kribbella sp. NPDC050241. Next base: position 428,070 of record NZ_JBITJE010000002.1, on the reverse strand, counting down.
CGGAACACGTCCAGATCCGCCTCGGTGACGAAGTCATGCGTCGCCCGCACCGACGCTTCCCACAACTCCGCCGCCCGGTCGTACTCATCAGGCGGAATCTCCGTGATCTCCATACCGCCCACGGTCGCACCCGCTCCGCCCACTGTCAGGCGGATTACGGCTCGTCGACGGCGAGCGTGCCCTCCTCGGCGGTGACCAGCGAGTCGATCGCGGCGAAGAACCGGGCGATGCCGGGAAGGTTCCCGCCCTTGTCACGCGACGCGGCGAAGTCCTCCGGGCTCGCCCACTCGACGATGTCGAGCCACTCGTTGTCCGGGAGCTGCACGAGGCGGGCGCCGAGGAACCCGGCGCGATCGGAGGTGAAGTCCGTCAGCATGTCGGCGCGGGCGGCGAGCAGTTCCGCGGTCTTCTCGGGCAGCACCCGGAAGCGGGTCAGCTCGACAGTCGTCATAGAGCGTTCCTTTCAGGACAGGTTGGTGGCGGCCCACGTGGTGATGTCTTCGTGGCGGATGGCTGCGGCCATCAGGTCAGGGAAGCGGTCCGGGGTGCAGGCGAAGGTCGGGATGCCAAGGGCGGTCAGCGCGGCCGCGTTCTCCGGGTCGTACGACGGCGTACCGGAGTCGGCCAACGCCAGCAGGGCGATCACCTGGACACCAGACTCGGTCAGCGTGCGGGCGCGACGGAGCATCTCCTCGCGGACGCCGCCCTCGTACAGGTCCGAGATCAGCACCAGCACGGTCTCGGCCGGTTTGGTGACCAGCTCCTCGCAGTAGGCGAGCGCGCGGTTGATGTCCGTCCCGCCGCCGAGCTGGGTCCCGAACAGTACGTCGACCGGATCCTCGAGCTGATCGGTCAGGTCGACCACGGCGGTGTCGAAGACGACGAGGCTGGTCCGCAGCGTGCGGATCGACCCGAGCACCGCGCCGAACAGCGACGCGTACACCACCGACTCCGCCATCGAGCCCGACTGGTCGATCGCGAGGACGATGTCGCGCTGGACGCTGTGGTTGCGTCGCGCGTACCCGACCAGCCGGTCCGGCACGATCGTGCCGAGCGCCGGCGAGAAATGCTTGAGGTTCGCGCGGATGGTCCGGTCCCAGTCGATGTCCGAATGCCGCGGCCGGCCGGTCCGCCCGGCCCGATCCAGGGCACCGGTGACCGCGGCCCGGGTGCGCTCGGCCAAGCGCGCCTCCAACTCGGCGACCACCCGGCCGACGACCTCGCGCGCGGTCTGCTTGGTCTCCTCCGGCATCACCTCGTTGAGCGCCAGCAACGTGCTGACCAGGTGCACGTCCGGCTCAACTGCCCCGAGCAGTTCGGGCTCCATCAACATCCGGGTGATGCCGAGCCGCTCGACCGCGTCCCGCTGCATGACCTGTACGACGGTGCTCGGGAAGTACTGCCGGATGTCCCCCAGCCAGCGCGCGACCCGCGGCGCCGACGAACCGAGCCCGGCCGACCGTCCAGGCCCCTGCTCTCCGGGCTCCGCGTCGTACAGCGCGGCGAGCGCCGCATCGACGGACCGGTCCTGCGTGGACAGCGTCGTACCCGTCTCCGGCTCCGCGTCACTGCCCAGCACGAGCCGCCAGCGACGCATTCTCTCGTCGCTCATGAGACCCCCAGCAACTGCGCGACGACGGGCAGCACGGACGCGGCCAGCTCGGTGTCCAGATCGTTGTCGTCAGCAACAACCAGCGCGGCCGGGTCGGCCAGGGCCCGCGCCCGCGTCCCGATCGACCGCCGCTCCGGCGACGCGAAGGTCCCGAAGGTACGGCGAAGCAGTGGCAGCACCTCGACGAACGCGTCGTCCGGGATCGCGCTCAGCCACGCATCCACCAACGCCAGCAACCGTTCGTCGTGCACCAGCAGCAGGCCGCCACCCGCGAGGAATCCCTCGACGTACCCGGCCGCACCGGCGGTCGGCGTACCCGGGGACAGCGCCCGCCCCAGCCGCAACGCGACCTCTTGATCCGGCAGCCGCGACGTGTCCAGCATCAGCCGAGTCAGCCGCCCACGGATCAGCGGCGGCACCGAGGTCCGGTCGCTCAACCCGTCCAAGGTGTTCAGCCACTCCGACCGCACATCCTCGGCCAGCAAGGCGGTTGCGTCCTGAACACCGTCGATCAACTCCTGCACGGCAGCAGCCGCATCGGGATCAAGACCATGAACGGTCCGCCCGAGCCCGGCGCAGATCCGCGACACCATCCGCCCCGCGACAGAGGCCAACCCGGCCGTGTCAGTCCCGCGGACGTCGCCGTACCGCGAAGAACGTGCCAGCGCGGGCAACGCGGCCATCAGGTGTCCGACATCGGAGTCGGCCGCCGCGCGAGTGTCGACTCCGCGCAGCAACTCGGGAAGCGCGTCCTCGAGGTCGGCCAGCAGGGACTTCTCCAAGGCCGCGGTGACATCGGCCAGCGTCGACGCATCGCCGGCCACGCGCAGCATCACGGTGGTCGCGGCACCGACCACCGTCGTGCCGTGCGCACCCGCTGCGACCAGCTCGACCTCGAGCCCGGGATCCCAGGTCAACCGCCACATCTCGCGGAACGTGCCCTGCGCGCGCCGCTCATCGGTCGCCGGAACACCCCAGTGCACGCCGAGAATCCGCAAGCGGTGCAGCAGTCGCGACTTGTCCAGATCGTTCGGCTTCCGCAGGTCGAGCTCGATCACCCGCTCGGTCGCGTCCCGCTTCATCCGCAACCGCCGCGCCTGCGCGGCAAGGTCCGCCGCCACCGGCGCCTGCGGCGTCTCCCCCGGCACCGACCCCAGCAACTCACCGACCACGGCTTCCCGCGTGACCAGATCAAGCAGTAGGTCGTTCCCACCGCACAGGACTGCCCGTGTCGCCTCGGTGACCTCGCTCAACCCGGCCAGCGGACGTCCTCGCAAGGCTGCCAGGGTGTCAGCGAGCCGGACAGCCTCGATCACGTGGGCACTGGAGACAGGGAGGTCCTCGTCCCGCAGTACGCGAGCGACCTTCGACAGCCAGCGGGAGGTGATCTGGTCAGGCGCGGTGAACAGGTGGTGGTACCAACCGGGTGAGGTGATACCGGCGCCGTATCCGCTCGCCGCCGCCAACCGGCCATGCGTCCACGGCACCCAGGTGCACGCGACCTTCCGCTTCGGCAGACCCTTCAGGATTCGCTGGTCGTGCGTTGCCGGAGGCAACGGAATCCCGAGCGCGGGCACGTGCCAGGCGCCGCAGACGACGGCGATCCGTTCATGCCCCTCGCGCAGGGCCTTGCGCAGCACGGTCCGCATGTACGCCTCGCGCTGTGCCTCCCGGCCGGTCGCCTCCTCACCGTGCCGCAACTCGCGCATCGCGTCCGCGATCACCGTGAACGGCTCGGCCCCCTCACGCCGAGATTCGATCACGTCGTCCCACCAGCGCTCGGGATCGTCGTACCCACCCGCGTTCGCCAACGTGGCCAGCGGATCGATCGACATCGCCCGCCGACCCTCACCACCGGACGACGCGAACTGCTGCGCGGCGGGCAGGTCGCAGAACCGCACCGGCACACCCGCATCCAGCGCGTACTTGATCGCCTGCCACTCGGGACTGAAGACCGCGAACGGCCAGAACGCCGCCCGGGTCGAGTCGTCGACCGCATACGCCAGCAGCGCGACCGGCGGCTCCATCTCCTCCGATGCGGCCAGCTCGACCACCTTGTCGGCCTCCGGCGGCCCCTCGATCAGCACCACATCCGGCTGGATCTCGCCGAGAGCGGTTGCCACCGCCCGCGCCGATCCCGGCCCGTGATGCCGAATCCCGAGCAGGTGAACGGTCATCCGTTGATCTCTCGGCAGGCTCGGTAGAACGGGGCCCAGTCATCCCGCTCTCGCACGACGGTCTCGAGGTACTCCGACCAGACGACGCGGTCGGCCGACGGGTCCTTGATGACGGCTCCGAGGATGCCGCCGGCCACGTCGGTCGGACGCAGTACGCCGTCCCCGAAGTGCGCGGCCAGCGCAAGACCACCGGTGACGACGCTGATCGCCTCCGCGGTGGACAGGGTGGCCGACGGGGACTTGACCGCGGTCCTGCCGTCCTCGGTCCGGCCTGACCGCAGTTCGCGGAAGATCGTCACCACCCGGCGGATCTCGTCCAGTGCGTCGTCCGGCTGCGGCAACTCCAGCGCCGTACCGAGTTGGGCGACCCGGCGGGAGACGATCTCCACCTCGTCCTCGGCGGAGTCCGGCAGCGGGAGTACGACGGTGTTGAAGCGGCGCCGCAACGCGCTGGACAGTTCGTTGACGCCCTTGTCCCGATCGTTGGCGGTGGCGATCACGTTGAAACCCTTGCGGGCCTGGACTTCCGTGCCCAGCTCGGACACCGGCAGCGTCTTCTCGGACAGGATCGTGATCAGCGCGTCCTGGACGTCGGACGGCATCCGGGTCAGCTCCTCGATCCGGGCGATCTTCGCCTCGGTCATCGCCCGCTGCACCGGACTGGGCACCAGCGCCGCCTCGCTGGGGCCCTGGGCAATCAACTGCGCGTAGTTCCAGCCGTAGCGGATCGACTCCTCCGCCGTACCCGCCGTCCCCTGCACGAGCAGGGTCGAGTCTCCGCTGATGGCCGCGGCGAGGTGCTCGCTGACCCACGTCTTCGCCGTCCCCGGTACGCCGAGCAGCAGCAGCGCACGGTCCGTGGCGAGCGTGGCCACCGCGACCTCGATCAGCCGGCGCGGACCGACGTACTTCGGTGAGATCTCCATGTCACCCGCGCGTCCGCCGAGCAGGTAGGTGACCACCGCCGCCGGCGACAGCCGCCAGGCCGGCGGGCGGGCGCGATCGTCCGCGGCTGCCAGTGCGACGAGCTCGTCGGCGTACTCCTCTTCCGCGTGCGGCCGCAGTACTTCAGTGGTCATGACAGCTCCTCGTACATCTCACGTCGGAAGATCAGGGTCTCCACCAGCCGTCGGCGCCAGGTGTCTTCCTCGCCGGTCGGCTCCCGGGTGATCGGATGATTCAGTACGTCGGCCGGCGCGGCGCGGGCCGTGATGCTCGCCAACCGGGCCCACGCCCGCGCGGTGCCCACCTTCGCCAGTTGGTCCAGGATCATGGTCGCGAGCGACGACGGCCACGGCACCGGCAGCCCGCCCACCAGTTCGGCGACATCCACGGTGGTGCGGAGCGCCTCCACGGCCCGCGCCCACTCATCCGGCGGCAGCAACCGCAGCAACTCCGCCGGACTCCGGCTGCCGGTCGATGCCTCGGATTGCAACAAACTCCGGGCCCATTCGGCCGAACCCTCCCGGATCGCGGCTTCCGTCCAGGCAGCCTGCAGCACCTCAGGCGAACAGCCCTCCACCGGCGTCTGCAACCAGCTGAGATCCATGACGGACAAGGGGGTGTTGGCGACGATCTGCAGGAACCACCACGCGCGCTTGCCGACTCCCTCGGGGTTCTGCGAGGTGATCCCGTCGCGCTCCATCGAGGCGCTCAGCCGCCGCGGCAGGTCGACCGCGATCACACCCTGGCTGACGGTCAGGTGTGACCACATCCGCTCGGCCATGCGTTCGCCGTACTTCGAGCCCGGAACTCGCGCGAGGAGACGGTCCGCAGCCCGACGTACCTCCTTGGACCGGTCGTCGAGCGCGGCCTCGAGGAAGTCCTCGTCCTGCTCGGACAATCCCTCCGCGAGCAGACCGAGGAAGTCAGCGCGAGTCGCGGCGGACTCGGTCGGCCAGACCTCGCTCAGCGCCTCCCGTGCCGCGTGCGGATCGTGCTGCCGCAGGCCGCGCAGCCAGCTACGGCGCTGAATCGCGTTGCCATGCGTCCACAGCTCCGGATCGTTGCTCTCGACAACTGCTGCGTGCAGGAAGCGCCACTCCGGATTCAGATCCGCCAGCCACGCGGCCCGCCGACCTGCAGCGGCGATCACGAGCGGCCGGTACTCCGCTCTGTTGCGGGCATAGTCGGCCAACGCCGGAAGGTGCTCCGGCGGCACGCCCCACCCACGGACGTCGGCGGCACGCAGCCATTCGCCGAGCGCGGTCGTCTGGAATCCACCCAGCATCGCGGCCAGCCGCCGGATCGCGACCGGCCTCGGCAACGGCCGATCCTCACCTGGTGCCGCAGGCAACGGTTCGAGCTCCTGCAGAGGTTTGCGACCGGCGCGTTTGTAGACGGTCGCGAGCGCGGCCGCGTCGAGCAGTCCACCGTCGCCCAGCCGTTCCTGGATGTGCTCCGGCAACTCCTCGAAGTGCACCGGCCGCCGGTCCGTACCGAGCAACGCCGAGCTGACCAGCCCGTCCCAGCCCTTCACAGGATCACCGGCCGATCGCCGTGCCAGCAGGTCATCGGCCGGAATCCCGCGCGGTTCCACTCGCCGGCGACGGTGACCGGATCGCCGGCCGACACCGCCAGCAGCTTCCAAGGATCCACACCGGGCAAGATCTCCAGTCCGTCCCCCGCGTCGTCCACCAGCGCCCATCCCTCGCCGTACTGGGCAGGACGCACGTCCTGCAGGACCAGCGGCCAGCGTTCGTTCCACGGGTCGGCAGCGACGGATTCGACGTACGACGCCAAGGCCTGGCGGGCCGTGAATCCCGTCGGCTTCGGTGCGGGCAGGCGTGGCGCGGTCTGGGTGAGCAGGGCGCGCATCGGGAGGGCGCCGGGGTAGAAGGACAGGGCGCCGGGGACATATTCGCCCGGTCGCGCCGGCAGCGGGTCGAGCGGGCGACCAGCGGCGGCGAACGTCAGGATCAGACCGAGTCGTCCAGTCGTTGCCCCACGCAACCAGACGCGGCGGACCGTGAGCCGGTCGTCGGGCTCGACCACGCGGCCGAGCACGAGCCAGTCGTCCTCGACCTTCTCTCCTTCGACCAGCACGCGGGCCGTCTCGACGGTCCAGCCGATCCGCGACTGCACGGTGTCGGCCAGCGACGGTGGGAGGTCGGCGAGGCGGCCGTGGGCCGAGACGACCAGGTGGATGAGAGACAGCTCCTCGAGCAGCTCACCCGGCCAGCCGTGACCACGGCCGACGACCCCGGCGGCTCGCCGTACCGCTCCTGCGACTCCTGGCGCCTGCGCGTCCACCATGCGCGCGGCGAGTCTGCTCAGCTCGGTGTACGCACGTTGGTCGAATCCGCCCAGCCCCTGCCGGACCTGGTCATCCAGCCAACTCGACAGCTCGGCCATGCCGGCCGACACCCGGTCAGCCCGTCTCGAGGCACGCTGTTGCGCAGCCAAGGGGTCGGCGACCTCACCCGGCTTACGCTCCGGCCGCTCGGCCCTGGCCGCTCGCTGATCCACCCACGAGCTGACCCACTCCGGCTCGTCACCGCCCTGGACCGCCCCGGTCGCCCACAGCAAAAGCAACCCGAGCGCATGCTTGCACGGAAACTTCCGGCTAGGACACGAGCACTTGTACGCCGGCCCGCTCGGATCAACCGTGGTCTGGTACGGCGTCTTGCCGCTCCCCTGGCACAGTCCCCACACAGCCCGGTCGGACGCCCCGGTCCCGGACCACTTCTCCGGCCGAGCCTGCGACTGCCCAGCCTTCGCGGACGCAGAATCAGGCGCCAGTCCCAGCACCTGCTCCACGTCCCACGGCCCCACGGCACTCCTCGCTCCCAGGCTTCTCCCGGAAGCATGCCATCCGCACCCGACATCAACCGGGGGTGGTGTGCCCTAAGGACAGGAGGTAGTCGGCTCGGCGAGCCGCTGCGCCGCCTGAGCTGCACCCACATCGCCGGCTGGAGGCCACTACCTCCTGTCGTTACGTTCACCCGAACGCCTGGCGCTTCCGGACGTCTCACTGGGGTAGCCGTTGCCTGCGGGGTGAGGCGCCGGCGGGGGTGGTGGAGTGTTGGAGAGGCCATCGCGGATGGTGCCGAGGAGGCGTTGTTCGACGGCTTCCAGTTCGGCGATCCGGGCCCGGACCTCTTGCTCCTCCGCTCGGGCCTCGGCCAGGAGTTGGTCAGCTTCGGTCTTGGCGGTTTCACGGAGGTGGTCGGCAGTGCGCTGGCTCGCGCTGAGGACGCTCAGTTCGTAACGCCGCAGTTCGTCGACCAACTCTCCCGCCGGTCGCTGGGAGTCGAGAATGGCGGCAGCCGGTTGGGGAACCACGTCGGGGAGGGCGTCCTCCAGGGCAGCGATCTGCTGGTCGACCCGGGTGAAGAGGTCGGCGACGTCGGTCCGCATCTGACGGATCACCGTGGAAGCGGCCTGGACGCGTTCGTTGGCCTCGCGCTCACGCTCGCGAGCGGTCCGCTCGGCCGAGGTGATCACATCGAGCGCGACCACAGCCGCCCGCTCCGCCGGATCATCCGGCACCTCAGCTGTCGTGCCGGCGGGCTCCTCACCCTCGTCGATTATCCCGACCGTCCGCCGCAGCGGCACCTCGCGGATGAACAGCACGGCGAGCAGACTGACGACCGCCGAGCACGCCGCGATCACGAAGATCTTCCCGGTCGCATCGCCGTACGCGTGCCGCACGATCTCGGCGACGGGCGCCGGCAGGGAGTTGACGTCGAGCACACTCCCGCCGCCCCCGCTCTGCACTGCCGCGGCCGCCTCAGGCCCGAGGGCGCGCAGGTTCTCGGCGATCAGATCGGTGACCTGGGTCGCCAGCACCGCCCCGAGCACCGAGACACCGACAGCACCGCCGAGGCTGCGGAAGAACGTGACGGTGGCACTCGACGCACCGACCTGGCTGACGTCGACGGTGTTCTGTACGGCGAGCACCAGGTTCTGCATCATCATGCCCATGCCGATGCCCATCGACAGCATGCCGCAGCCGCCGTACCAGTACGGCGACGCGTGGTCGATCGTCCCAAGCACCGCGAGCCCCGCGGTGAGGAACAAGCCACCGATCACGAGGTACCGCTTCCACTTGCCGAACCGGGTGATCAGCTGCCCGGACCCGACCGATCCGAGGAACGAGCCGAACATCATGGGGATCGTCAGCAACCCGGCCTCGGTCGGGCTGTAGCCGCGGGCGATCTGGAAGTACTGCCCGAGGAACACCGCGCTGCCGAACATCGCAATGCCGACCGCGAGGCTGGCCAGGATCGCCAGCGCGGTGGTCCGTTCGCGGACCACCTGCACCGGGACGAGCGGCTCGCGCGCGTGGGTCTCGACGATCACGGCCAGGATGGCGAGCAGCGCCGTACCGCCCAGGTAGGCGCCGGTCTGCCAGGACCACCACGGGAAGTGCTCGCCCGCGAACGACACCCAGATCAGCGGCAGGCTGGCCGCGCCCGCGATCAGGATCGCGCCGAAGTAGTCCAGCTTCACCGTGCGCTTGACCAATGGCAGGTGCAGGTACCGCTGCAGCACGATCAACGAAACTACGGCGAGCGGCACGCAGACGTAGAAGCACCAGCGCCAGCCGAGCCACGAGGTGTCGACGATGACGCCACCGACCAACGGCCCGGACACGGTGGCGACCGCCATCACGGCACCCATGTAGCCGGAGTACCGGCCGCGGCTGCGCGGCGGGATCGCCGCACCGACGATCGCCTGCGCGAGCGCCATCAGACCGCCCATCGCCAGACCCTGCAGGACCCGTGCACCGATCAGGAACGGGACGTTGTGGGCGGCGCCGGCCAGCGCGGATCCGGCCACGAACAGGATGATCGCGAGCTGGACGAGCATCTTCTTGCTCATCAGGTCGGACAGCTTGCCCCAGACCGGCGTCGACACGGTCATCGCGAGCAGGCTGGCGGTGACGACCCAGGTGTACTGCGTCTGCGTGCCGTGCAGGTCCGCGATGATCGTCGGCAGTGCGTTGCTGACGATGGTCGAGCTGAGCACCGCGGTGAACAGGGCCGCGAGCAGGCCGGCCAGGATCTCGAGGATCTCGCGGTGCGTCAGCCCCGGATCCGTGATGGCGGCGGCCGGTGGTGGGCTGGACGGCGCCGGGCGGTCCTCGGCGTACATCGAGCGGTAGCGGGCTGGGGGTTGCTCGGAGGCGGCAGGATGGGCCGTCGCCGAGTCGATGGCCTCGGTCCGGGTGGCAGACATCGGGTTCCGTTCGTACGCGGGGTCGCTTCGGGGCCGGGGCAGCGGGTCAGCGCTGCTCCGGGGCGGAAACGGCCGGCACGTGTCCCGGCGTACCTGCGCACGTCGGGACACCGGGTCCTCACCCAGGCCTGGTTATGGTTGCAAGAACCAACGATAAGCCCGCTCCGTCAGCGACCGGTCACCGGGCGCCATCATTCGCACGCGTCTTTTCCTGAGACGACCACTCCTCGGGACAGGGGATTCCGCATACGATCCGGGCTGTTGAGAGATCAACCGTCACCCCGGCGGTGCTGTCAGGGCCCGCCGGGGTTGTCAACCGAAGGCCCTCACCAGCACATCCAGGCAGACCGGCACATCGCCCACCGCGAGCACGAGGTTGCCCGGCGCGGACAGCGTCGGCGCGAACGGCCCCATCCACAACGCACCCTCGGCCGGTTCACAGGACGTGCCGTAAACCACGGTCCAGGCCGGCGCACCGGTCGACATCTCGACGACCGTGTCCTCCAGGTTGTCCACCGGACGACCCGCCAGCGGTTCGAACCCGGCCTCCCGGCAGGCGCCGACCATCCGCTCGAGCAGCCAAGGATCGGCCGGCAACCGCAAGGGCAGACCCGCCAGGTCGATGAGCTTCACGCCGCCGTCAGCCCGGTACGCCGATGGCACCAGGACGGACAGCGGATCCCGCCAGAGCTCGACCACCTGGAGATCGGCGGCAGCCACCTCACCGCGGACGAACGCGACGTCGAGCTCACCCGCGCGCAGCGCCTCGAGGTGATCCGCGGCCGAGCCCGAGCTGAGCTTGATCTCGATTCCCGGACTGTCCGACCGCAGCACGGCCAACCCACGCTCGAGCCGATCCCGCAGTCCCTGCGCGGTCCCGATGCGCAGTACGCCGCTCTGTCCGGAAACCAGCTCCGCCGCGACCTCGGTGGCGCGGTCGGCGGCTGCGAGGATCGTCCGTGCCTCGCGCAGCATCCGCTCGCCGTCACCGGTCAGCCGGACGTGGCGGGAGGACCGGTCGAGCAGCTTCAGGCCGAGTTCGCGTTCCAGCCGGGCCACCTGCTGACTGACCGCGGGCTGGACGATGTTGAGCCGCTCGGCGGCCTTGCCGAAGTGGAGTTCCTCGGCGACGGTGACGAAGTACCGCAGCTGCCGTAGCTCCATCGGGGACCTCCAGCGATCACGAGTCGTTATCGCTGCCCAGCGTAATCGGGGCTTGGTCACCGCTCCCCGGGCTCGTTGACTGATGGACATGAGACTCGGACTGTGGATCGACGAAGAGAACCTGCGCATCGACGAGGTGGGCGCGGCCGCGAAGGCCGCTGAGGAGCACGGCATCGACCGGATCTGGTTCAGCCAGCGGCTCGGATGGGACGCACTCACGCTGATCGCCGGGGCGGCGCCGTTCACCTCGACCATCCAGTTCGCGGTCGGCATCGTGCCGGTCTATCCCCGGCACCCGCTCGCGCTGGCAGCGCAGGCACTCAGCGTGCAGGCGGTGATCGGCAACCGGCTGACGCTCGGGATCGGGTCGAGTCATCCGCAGATCATCGAGGGCATGTTCGGGCTGTCGATGGAGCAGCCGGCCCGCTACATGCGCGAGTACGTCGAAGCCCTCGGGCCACTGCTGTCCGGCGAGCCGGTCGCGTACGAGGGCGAGAAGCTCACCGCCCGCGGGCACATCGAGATCCCGGGGACTGAGGCGCCTGAGCTGATCCTGGCCGCGCTGGGCCCGCGGATGCTGAAGATCGCGGGTGAGCTGACCGCCGGTACGACGACCAGTTGGGTCGGACCGGAGGTGATCGAGAGCTTCATCCGGCCGACGATCGACCAGGCCGCGACGGCTGCGGGTCGCCCGCGGCCGCAGATCATCGCCGGCGCGTGCGTCGCGTTGACCGACGATCCGGACGCGACCCGCGAGTGGATCCGGGCCCGGTTCGGGCCGGCCGGCGACATGCCCGCCTACAGAGCAGTTCTGGATCGCGGCGGCAAGGCGGGGCCGGAGGACACCGCCGTACTGGGCGACGAGTCGGCCGTCGCGAAGGAAATCGAGCGGTTCGCGGAGGCCGGAGCGACCGAGTTCCTGCTCTGCCCGGTCGGCACCGATGAGGAGCGGGAACGGACGATCAAGTTCGCACACGATTATGCGCGCGGGCTGAAATGAGTTCGGACGCGTTGGTCTTCGCGTGCTCCCGCCAGCCGGGTACGGCGACGTCGAGGCCGGCGAGGTGGCGGGAGACCGCGTCCGTCGGAGTGAAGCAGTAGCCACTACCGAAGACGAGACGGTCGGGGCTGTCGGGTGCAGACGCGCCGGTGGAGTCATACCAGAGGGTTTGCAGCTGGGAGGCGACGCTGGGCAGACCGCCGGACGGGGGTGTGAACGTTGACTGGAAGAGATCGAGGCGTTCGGCGATCATCGGGAGAGCACCGGCGGGCGAGACGATGAAGCGGATGTCGGGGTACCGGGCGAACACCCCGGTGAGAGCGAGGTCGGTGACCGCCCGGGCGCTGTCGAAGACGAACTCGATCATCGGCCGCGGGCGGTCCAGGGCGACCTGTCGCCACTGCGGCGGCGAGGTCGGGTGCAGCAACACCAGCGCCGACCTGTCGTTCAACGCATGCCACAACGGCTCCCACGACGGCTCACCCGGATACTGACCGCCGGCGTTGCTCATCAGTACGACGCCGTCCGCGTGCAGGACGTCGTACGCGTAATCCAGTTCGACCAGGGCACCATCGACATCCGGCAGCGGCAGGCTGGCGAAGGAGCCGAACCGTCCCGGGTGGTCGCGGCCCAGCTCGGCCGCGGCCTCGTTCATCCGCCGGGCCAGCACCTGCGCCCGGAAGTCGTCGCCGAAGTGCACCCCCGGCGACGACACGGACAGCAGAGCGGTCGCGATCTCGTTGCGGTCCATCAGGCCGAGCTGCTTGCGGACGCTCCACTCCGGCCAGCCGGGCATCCCGTCTGGACGGAGATGCCCGGCGCGTTCCGCTGCTGCCACGTACTCCGGCCGCAGGAAGTGCGAGTGGACGTCGATCAGGCCCCTCATGCCACCGGGTGGAGGAGGTCGTCCAGGCCGATCCGCCGGAGCAGTTCGGCGCGGACCCGGTCGGCGACCCCGTTCACCACCGTGGCACCGTCGTCGGACGGGTCGATGTGCACCCGGAACGGCCGCCGGCCCTTCTCGGTGCCCACCACGGTGACGATCTCCTTGGCCACCTCGGCGACATCGGCCCAGGCCGGCTCGAGCTCGGCCAGCTTCTGGCTGACCTGCTCCATCAGACCGGCGTACTTCGTCTCGTACGCAGACACGATGTCGGTGTCGGCCGGCTTGCCGCTGTGGGCGAAGTGGTTGGTCCCGTGGGTGAAGGCGCCCGGTACGACGATCGTGGTCTCGATCCCGAAGCGCGCGACCTCCAGCGCGTAGCTCTGCGCCAGCGCGTCCATCGCCGCCTTCGCCGCGAAGTACGGAGCCAGGTACGGCGGGGTCCCACCGCGCGTGCTCGAACTACCAACCCACACCATCAGCCCGTCCTGCTGCCCGCGCATCTGCGGGAGTGCAGCGCGGTTGAGTCGCTGCGTGCCGACCACGTTGGTGTCGTACAGGTCGGCCAACTGCTCCGGCGTGAACGCTTCGGCCGGGCCGGTGACCATGTGACCGGCATTGTGCACGAGTACGTCGAGTCGACCGGTCTCGCTCACCACGGTGTTCACGGCCTGGCGGCTCGACTCGTCCGTGCTGATGTCCAGCTCGACGGGACGGAGGTCGACGTTGTGCTCGGTCGCGTACTGCTTGGCGTCGGAGGCGGCCGCCGCGTTCCGGCCGTTGAGGTCGCGCATTCCGGCGTACACGATGTGGCCGGCGTCGGCGAGGGCACGGGCGGTGAGTGCACCGAAGCCGCTCGACGCGCCACTGATCAGGACTGTCTTGCTCATGACGGTTTTCCTTTCGAAATCAGGGGGTTTACGCGGCCGAGCCGCCGTTGGCGTAGATGACCTGGCCGTTGATCCAGCGGGCCGGACCGGCCAGGAAGGCGATGATCTCGGCGATGTCGGTCGGCTCACCCAGGCGCTCCAGCGGCGGCTCGGCGGCGATCCGGTCGATCAGTTCCTGCGGCTTGCCCTCGAAGAACAGCGGGGTCGCGGTCGGACCGGGGGCGACGGTGTTGACGGTGATGTCACGGCCGCGCAGTTCGCGGGCCAGGATCAGGGTGATGGCCTCGACGCCGCCCTTGGTGGCGGAGTAGGCGGAGTAGCCGGGCCGGGCCAGCTTGGTCAGCGAGCTGGAGATGTTCACGATCGCGCCGCCGTTGCGTACCCGCCGGACGGCCTGCTGGTCGACCACGATGGTGCCGCGAAGGTTGGTCCGCACGACCCGGTCGAACACGTCCAGGTCGAGGTCGGCCAGTGGCGACAGCGGCATGATCCCGGCCGCGTGCACGACCACGTCGACCCCGCCGAACTCCTGCTCGGTCCGGTCGAACAGCGCGGCCACCGCGGTCTCGTCGGCGACGTCGGCCTGGACCGCGATGCCCCGGCCGCCGGCCTGCTCGACCTCCTTGACGGCCTCTTCGCCCGCCGCTTGGTTGCCGCTGTACACGATCACCACCGCGTAGCCGTCGCGGCCCAGCCGGGCCGCCGCCTCGCGGCCGATGCCACTGGATCCGCCGGTCACGATGGCGACCCGCTCGGTGGTGGTGTTCTCGGTCATCGTCCTGCTCCTCGATCTCGGTGCCTGGTCTTGCTGACACCTAGATCGTGCGCCGTCGGATGGATCAAGTCCAACGACTCAAGTCGATGGGTGAATCAATTCTGTTGATGTACATCGGCACCCGGTTCGGTGCCCGACGGATGCCGGAGATGGGTGCTGACCAGACCGAGGAGGGCCCGCAGCGCGGCGGTCGGTTTCCGCTTCTTCAGCGTGGCCATGTAGAGCGACCACTGGAACGATTCGCCGGTGATCGCCACGACCCGGATCCCCTTCTGATCCGCCACCGCGTACCCGGGCAGGATGCCGAGGCCGACGCCGTGCCGGACGAACTCGACGCCGTTCTCGATGCCGAGTGCCTCGACCACCACGTGCCGTCCGATCCCGGCCGCCTCGAAGGTCTGGTCGATCATCGTCCGGGTCCCGAACCCGGGCGGGAAGTCGACGAACGCCTCGTCCGCGAGGTCGGCCAGTGTCACCGAACGCCGGCGCGCGAGCCGGTGCCCGACCGGGACCGCGAGCACCTGCGGGACCCGGAGCAACTCCCAGGCGGTCAGCTCGCGCGGCACGCTGCCGGCTGCGATCCCGAGGAACCCCACGTCGATGTCGCCGTTCCGCAGCGCGACGATCACGCCGGCCGATCCTTCGGCGTCGACCCGCAACTGGAGCTCGACGTTCGGGTACCTCCGGCGGAACTCCCCGGCCGCGGCGGGCAGGTCGACCAGCCCGAGACCCGGCAGCAAACCGACCCGAACGGACCCGCGCATGCCCGCACCGAGTTCGTCGACGACGTCACGCGCGCCCTGGACCGCGTCCATCACCGCCAGCGCTTCCGGCAGGAACGCCGTACCCGCCTCCGTCAGGACCACCCGCTGGGCGCTCCGCTCGAACAGCGTGACCCTGAGATCGCGTTCCAGCGCGGCGATCGCGGCACTCACCGCGCTCTGCACCACATGCAACCGCCGAGCGGCCAGCGTGAAACTGCGCTCGTGCGCCACCGCCACGAAGTACTCCAGCTGCCGCAACTCCACAGCCGAAGTCTGCCGTACCGCACGTCAAGAACGCGGGGCCCGCTCCGACCTGGCAGTGACGGAACACCGAAGGAGACAGGATGGGCAACGTGACGAATCTTCAGGAGCAGGTGCAGCAGCGGGTCGACGAGCTGGCCGAGACCGAGATCGGACTGCAGGTGGCGGCGTACCAGAACGGCGAACTGGTCGTCGATGCCGTCGCGGGTGTCTCCGCCCCCGCGACTCGGCGCCCGGTCACCGCTGACACGCTGTTCTTCAGTGCCTCGACCGGCAAGGGCGCGTCCGCCACTGTCGCCAACGTGCTGGTCGATCGTGGCGTTCTCGCGTACGACTCTCCGATCGCGGACATCTGGCCCGAGTTCGCAGCGCACGGCAAGGAGAAGGCGACGTTGCGGCATGTACTGACCCACTCGGTCGGCCTGCCCGCCCTGCCGCCGGACACCACCCTCGCGGACCTAGCCGACTGGACGAAGCTGACGTCGTACCTCGCCGCTGCCGAGCCGTGGTGGGAGCCGGGCACCAAGACGACGTACCACGCCGAGACCTTTGGCTATCTCGTCGGCGAGATCGTCCGTCGCGCAACGGGTCGCACGATTTCCGACGTACTGCGGGAGATCGCCGAACCGCTCGGGATCGCGGACGAGGTGTACTTCGGCGTACCGCTCGACCAGCAGCACCGCGTCGCCACGCTCATCGAGCCGGACGGTGCCGAGGAGACCTTCGCCATGCTGGCCGGGATGTTCGCGAGAGTCACTCCACCCGCCGTCATGCCCCGCGCCGCACACGTCAACATGCCTGAGCACCTCGCCGCCGAGACCCCGTCCAGCGGCGTCCTGACCGCCCGCGGCATCGCCAAGCTGTACGCCGCTCTGATCGGTGAGGTCGACGGTGTTCGGCTGGTCCGGCCGGAGGCGGTCGCGGAGATCACCGGTCCGGCTCTGGTCGCGAAGGACGAACTGCTCGGGAATCCGGCGACGTGGGCGCTGGGCTACCCGATCGGCCGGCTCGGTTCGACAGCGGAGGAGAGCCCGACGTCGTTCGGGATGCCGGGCATGGGTGGCAGCGTCGCCTGGGCCGATACGCGCTCAGGCGTGGCGTTCGCGTTGACCAGGACCTTGTTCGACCCGGCGCAGTCGGCGCCCGCGATCGAGATCGGCAACCTGGTTGCGAAATCTCTCTCCTGAAATCCCTGCTGGGTAAGGGCTTTCAGGACCCGCGGACCGACTGCTGGTCGACCCAGACCAAGTGGCCGTGGTGGCTGACGAGGACCTCGTCAGCCCCGGCCGCTCCGGTCCGGCGGCCCAGCTCCTGGCCGGCGATCCAGCGACCGCCGATGCGGACCTGGACAGCCACGGGCCGGGCCGGGGAAGTGGCTACTGGCATGGCACCTGACTTCTGGACAGGGGCGGAAGCGGTGGGGTGGCGTCGTACTGCTGTGGGGTGATGCTGAAGACCGGTCATCGTCGCCCTCGCAAGGACACACAACCATCATCTGGGGGGCTGATTGCTCAGCCAAAGGCCACCCTACAACCGACAGATGACCCACCGTTAGCGGTAATTCGGATTGATCCGGAACCCCGAACCACCAGTCGGCGCGAGCTGTAAAAACTAGTCGGCGCGACCGACGATCTGCTGCAGTGCCCAAGTGTTTCCGTCCGGGTCGCTGAAGAAGACGAACCGGCCCCACGGCATCTCCTGGACGTCCGACACGTCCACCCCGCGACCCGCCAGCTCGGCGCGGGCCGCGTCGGCGTCGGACACCACGATCTGCAGCCCGCGCACGGAGCCGGGCTCGGCCTGGCCCATGCCGCTACCGATCGCGATCGAGCAGGCCGACCCGGGCGGCGTGAGCTGAACGAATCTCAGTTCCTCGCTGACCTGATGGTCGTGATCGGCGACGAAGCCGACCTTGTCCGTGTAGAACGCCTTGGCCCGGTCGACGTCCGACACCGGGACCGACACCAGCTCGAGCTTCCAGTCCATGGCGGCAACCTACTGCCTGTCAGGATGCATAACCCAGGGTCGGTGGGGTAGGAATGTGAGCAGAAGTTCCTGACCGCGGTCCAGACCATGTGCCGCGCCGTGACTCAGAGTCGCGAGGTCAGACATCATGAACACCGTTGTTGCCAGCACCACCGCCGAGCCGCGCCGCACCGATCGGAAGCAGCGCCGAGACAGCGAAACCAGGTCCCTGCTGAGCCGGCGAGCCGCCAGCACGGACGAGAATCTCCGGCAGGCCCTCCTCGATCAAGCGATCGAACTCCACCTCGGTATCGCGCACAGCATCGCCTCGCGGTTCCGCGGGCGCGGCGTGGAGGCCGACGATCTCGACCAGGTCGCGTACCTGGGCCTGGTCAAGGCCGCCCGCAGCTACAACCCGGACGCCGACACGCCGTTCCTGGCGTACGCCGTACCGACCATCCGGGGCGAGGTGAAACGGTACTTCCGGGACTGCTCCTGGACGGTCCGGATCCCGCGCCGCCTGCAGGAACTGCAAGGTTCCATCGCCTCGGTCCGGCCGCGGCTGGTGCAGGAACTGCACCGCGAGCCGACCCATCAGGAGCTGGCCGACGAAATAGGGGCCCAGGTCAACGAGATCGAGGACGCCATCGCCGCTGACGGCTGCTTCTCGGTGCTGTCCCTGGACCGCCCGGTCGACGACGACTCGGCCGCGAACCTGGCCGACACGATCGCCGACTCCGACGACACCGCGTTCGAGCGGACCGAGGCGGTCGCCGTACTCGAGCCGGTGCTGAGCGCGCTCGCGCCGCGCGAGCGTAAGATTTTGGAACTACGGTTCGTCGAGGGTCACACCCAGGCGGACATCGGTGCCGAGATCGGAGTGAGCCAGATGCAGGTGTCCCGGTTGCTCCGCGGCATCCTCGACCGGCTGCGCGACCGGATCGAGCCGCCTGCGGCAGCCGCCGCTTGACGAACAGGCCGATCTTCGTGGTGCAGCTGCACGACGCCCGGCGGCTGCACTACGACGTCCGGCTCGAGGTGGACGGCGTGCTCAAGTCATGGGCGGTCCCGCGTGGGCCGTCACTGGATCCGGTGGTGAAGCGGCTCGCCGTCTTCACCACCGACCACGACCTCGAGTACGCCTCCTACGAAGGCGTGCATGCCGACGCGCAGTACGGCAGTGGCGCCGTGATCGTCTGGGACGCCGGGATCTACACCAACCTGACCCGCGACGAGCGGCACCAGGTGGTGGACCCGGCCCAGGCGATCGAACGCGGTCATTTCAAGGTTCAACTGCACGGCGTGAAACTCAACGGCGCTTGGGCCTTCACCCGCACCGGTGGGGACTGGTTGCTGGTGAAGGTCCGCGACGCCGCGGCCGATCCCGCGGTCGATCTGACGGTCACCGAGCCACGGTCGGTTCTCAGTGGTCTGACCATCGAGGAGATGGCCGCCTCCTGACCGTTGCCCTTAGCAACGTGCTACCAGGTGTCGGCGTGCAGGATGCCGTCGAGCGGCTGCCGGGGCGCGGGCTTGAAGTTGGTGCCGATCGTGTATGCGGTCGGGATCAGTGCCGACTGGCGGATGTCCTCCGGCAGTCCGAGCAGTTCGCCGACCTCTTGCTCGTAGTTCAGGTGCAGGGTGGTCCACGCCGTACCGAGTCCGCGGGCGCGTGCGGCCAGGCAGTAGCTCCACGCAGAGGGCAGGATCGAGCCCCACAACCCGGCCTGGTTGCCCGCCGGCAGGTTCTTCGCCTCCAGACACGGGATGACGAGGACAGGGACCTGCCCCATCCGCTCACCCAGATAGGCCACGCCATCCCCGATCCTGCGCTGGATCGGCCCGCGGACCGGGTCGTCGGCGTACAACTTCCCGGCGGCCCCGGAGCCGGCCAGGTACTTCTCGACCGCGAGCCGGTAGTACTCCCCGATCGCCGCCCGCTTCTCGGCGTCCGTGATCACCAGCCAGTGCCAGGTCTGCCGATTACTCCCCGACGGCGCCTGCAACGCGACCTCGATGCACTCCCGGATCAACTCGGCCGGAACCGGCTTCTCCAGATCCAGCCGCTTGCGCACCGTCCGGGTGGTGGTGAGCAACTCGTCGGGCGAGAGGTCCAATGTCTGCGTCATGCCCCACAGTCTGCATGCCGTACCGAAGAACAGGACGTAGAGGTATGCATACATCCGATCCCCCGCCTGGGCAGCGGCGGCGGACCCGCCTTCACAGGACTACTACCTGTCCTTAGGTACACCGAGGGTCAGCAGGTGTAGAGGGAGTTGGGGTGGACCTTCTCGCAGAAGCGGACGTGGAGGTGGTTGTCGTGGGCCGGCCATTTCCCGCTCGCAAGACTCGGACGGTACTATGCTTGCAGATAATCCTGAAACGGATGATCTTCTACCGGAAGGGTCATGTCCTGATGTCACTGAACCTGTCGGCCGACGAGGTGCTGTCCACGACGCGTGCGGTGCGCAGACGCCTCGATCTCACCCGTCCCGTGCCGCGCGAGCTGATCGAGGAGTGCGTCGATCTCGCCACCCAGGCCCCGACCGGCCGCAACCGGCAACGCTGGCACTTCCTGGTCGTCACCGAGGCGGCCCAGCGGCAGGCCGTGGCCGACGTGTTCCGGCGTGCACTGCCACTGGCGAGCGGCCACCCGCTGACCGACCGCGACGTGTCGCGGATGAACTACCACGCAGCCTCGACCGAGCGGGTCTTCGACAGCCTGCGCTACCTGGTGGACAACATCCATCGGGTGCCGGCCTTCGTCATCCCGGCCGTCGAGGGACGCACCGACCGGGCGTCGGTCGACGTGCAGTCCGGGGTCTGGGGATCGATCCTGCCTGCCGTCTGGAGCTTCATGCTCGCCGCCCGCGAGCGCGGTCTCGGGACGGTCTGGACAACCGCGCAGGCACCGCTCGAACGTGAGCTCGCCGAGATCCTCGGCGTCCCGTACGACAAGGTGATGCTGGCCGCGTTCATCCCGCTCGCATTCACGCTCGGCACCGACTTCCGTCCGGCCAAGCGCGTCCCCCGCGACCAGGTCCTGCACTGGAACCAGTGGTAGCGCCTACTCGAAGAGCTTGGGGTCTCCGGCGCCGACGCGGACTATTTCGGGGAAGTCTTCGGAGAAGTCGATGACCGTGGTGGGTTCGGTGCCGGCTTCGCCGTCGACGACGGCGTCCACTTGGTGATCCAGCTCTTCTTTGATCTCCCACCCCTGCGTCATCGGCTCCTTATGGTCGGGGAGCAGCAGGGTGCTGGAGACGAGCGGTTCACCGAGCTCGGTGACCAGGGCCTGCGCCACGACGTGGTCGGGGATGCGTACGCCGACGGTCTTCTTCTTCGGGTGCAGCAGCCGGCGCGGCACCTCCTTGGTGGCCGGCAGGATGAACGTGTAGCTGCCCGGGGTCGCCGCCTTGATCGACCGGAAGACCGCGTTGCTGATGTGCACGAACTGCCCGAGCTGGGCGAAGTCCTGGCAGACCAGGGTGAAGTGGTGCTTGTCGTCGAGGTGCCTGATGGCCCGGATCCGGTCGATCCCGTCCCGGTTCCCCAGCTGGCAACCGAGCGCGAAGCAGGAGTCCGTCGGGTATGCGATCAGCCCGCCCTCACGGACGAGGTCCACCACCTGACCGACCGCCCGCCGCTGAGGATTCTCCGGATGTACGTCGAAATACCTGGCCATGACCGCCGAGCCTAGCGCTGAAGCGCAAGCAGGCAACCGTCGACCGCAGCCGGCTGAAGGGCAGGCTCGACGACCATCAGGGTCGAAGACGCCTGGGATTACCTTGCCGTTGGCAACGACCCGCAGCCGAGCAGCTACTTGGCCAGGCCGATCGCGGTGGCCGTGACGACCAGGTTGTCGGCGTACCCACCGCGAGAGGCGTTGTACGGACCGGTGCAGGTGATGAGGACCAAACGGTGGTCGACCTTCTGGTCGAACGCGCCGCTCTTGGTCGCGAGCGCGTTCTTCGGCACCGACACGATCGAGCCGACCCGGTACGACGCCGTGTGGCCGGCACCGCGGAGTACGACGGTCTCACCCGGCTGGATGTGCCGCAGCCGGGAGAAGAAGCCGAGGCCCTCGGTCTTGGTGTAGTCGTGGCCGGCCACGACTACAGAGCCGAACGGGTCTCCGGCCTCGGCACCGCCGTCCCACCAGCCGACATTTCGTGCCCCTTCGGGCACCATCAACTGCCCGGAAACCGTGCTGGCGGGCAGCACCGGAGCCTGCGCACCACCCGGCAGCACGACCTGGGTCGGGACGAACCGGATCCGTTGACTCGGTGCGGGCGTGCCGATCCGGGCCGGCGGCGCGGAGGCCGCGCCGTCCGGACCGGAAGGAGTCGGGATCGTCGGTGTGATCACCGTCGAGAACCCGGGAACGCCCGGGAGGGACGACGGCGTCGACGCGCCGCCGTCCGATCCGGGGCCCGGCGATGCACCGTCGGCCTGCGCGGAGCACCCCTCCAGGCCCACGCAGAACATCAACAGCAGCAGTCCGGGCAGAAGCCTCTTCAGCGGCGGACCACCTTCCGGACCGTCACCACAGCAGCCAGCAGACCGACCAGCAGTGCCACGACCCAGAGACCGGACTCGTCAGCGGCAGAGCTCTGCGCCTGGTCAAGCCCTGCTGCCTGTCCGCCGGTCCCGGTGTTCACCAGACCCGGCTTTCCGGATCCCGTGCTCGGGAGTTTGATCGTCCCGGCTGCCACTGTCATCGTCTTCTGCGTCGGCGCACCGACCGCGAATACACGGGTCAGATATCCGGCCTTGATCGGCAGATCCATCGGACCGAGAACAACAGGTGAACTCGCCCCGGCCGGCACGATGTCGACCTTGTACGTCGCCGCCGGAACGACCGCTTCGAGCGATTCCCCGTTGGCCACGTTGGCGAACGCCACCTTGCCGTTCACCCGGATGTCGGCCGGGCCGACGGCCGCATCGTGCGCGACCCGCAGCCCACCCTTGTCCGCCGGCACCGCGTCCAGATTGTTCGCGTACGTCGTGATCAGCGGCGCACCCGTCGGCGACACCGGCTGGTGGATGACAACGTCCAGGCTGGCACCCGAGCCGACCGTCACCTCACGCTGGATGACCAGCTTTCCGCCTTGCTTGGCGGTGACCATCCGCTTGCCTGCGGCAACACCGAACGGCCCCACCAGCTTCGCGGTCGCCACCCCGCCGGCGACCGGCTTGCCGTCGATGCTGATGTCCAGCGACTTCCCCGGCAGCCCCTGGACGACGTACAGGTTGCCCCCCGCGGCGGCGTCGGCGGGTGCTGTCAGTACTGCCGGCGCGGCCGCGACCGTCACCGCCAGCAGTAACGGAATCACCCTTCGAATTACCGGACCCCGAATTCTCGAAAATGCCCCTTGGGATACTGCCCGGAATTTTCCGGACACGCTCTGTTCCTGCATTCCGAACCCCCTCGAAGTGCGCCTGAAAAATACGGCACTAATTGCCGCACCCCACTAATTTCGGCGTATCGTAAGCGCAAGTCCGATCCGGCGCCAGAGGAAGCGTCCCGGATCCGATCTGGGGGGCGATGACTGATGTCAGGACGGAGTTCTCCGAACAGAGCACCGGCGGTGGGCCAGGAGTTCCTCCCGAGCGAGGCATCGGGGGTGGAGGACCTCCGTCGACGGCACCCAGGAAGACGGGGACTTGTTGCGGTCGCGCTGACGCTCGGGCTCGGCGCGACCGCCGCATGTTCAGGCACCAGCGGCACACCGGTCGCCCCCAGTCCCGGGCTGACCGGCTCCGTCAGCGTCAGCCCGGCCGAAGGCGTGCCGGTGAGTCCCGGTCCTGGAGTGACCAAGCCAGGCATCCGGCTGACCGCCGTACCGCGTAACGACGGGTCGTTCGACATCACCGAGGACGTGATGTTGCCTGAGGCCACAGACATCGTCCAGTTGCAACTGCCGGACTCCGGTGAGCACTTGCCCGGGATGATGGCCAGAACGGAACCGCGGGCGACGAACCTGCAGGTCGTCGCCGACGGCGAGCAGGTGCCGATCGAGCAGACCAGTCTCGCCGCACCCATGGACCTTCCGCTGACCGTTGCCGCGACCAAGCTCCAGCTGAGCTACCGGCTGTCGGGCTCGTTCGTGCAGCGCACACCGTCCGTGTCCCGCCGGGCCGGCGCGGCGATCCGGCCTCTCACCGCGGGAGCCGACGGCACCCTGCCGACCAATCTCACCGTCACCCAGGGACTGCTGAACGCCGTTTGCCCGCTGCTGACCGAGACCCGATGTGCCGTCGGCGATCCGCCCACACTCGGCATCCTGCCCGGCATCCCGGCCAACAAGGCGCTCGTCGTACTGCAACTGGATCTGCCCAACTGAGCCGGGGCCACGCCTGGCCTACGCTGAGCTCATGACGGATGAGCGGATCGCTTTCGGCACCGCCCGGGCTCGGTGGGTGCTTGCGGCGACGGCCCTCGGATCCGGTATGGCGTTCCTGGACGGAACGGTGGTGAACGTCGCGCTGCCGGCGATGGCCGAGGACCTGAACGCCGAGATGAGCGGGCTGCAGTGGATCATCAACGGCTACATGCTGCTGCTCGCGTCGCTGATCCTGCTCAGCGGTTCGCTCGGCGACCGGCTCGGCCGGCGACGGATGTTCATCACCGGGGTGATCTGGTTCGCGCTCGCCTCGGTGATCTGTGCGGTCGCGCCGAACCTCGAGGTGCTGATCGCCGGCCGCGTCCTGCAGGGCGTCGGCGGCGCGCTGCTCACCCCGGGCAGCCTGGCGATCCTGCAGACCACATTCCAGCACTCCGACCGCAGCAGGGCCGTCGGCACCTGGTCCGGCCTGACGTCGGTGGCCGCGGCAGTCGGCCCGTTCGTCGGCGGCGGCCTGGTCGACAGCGTGTCCTGGCGGCTGATCTTCGTGATCAACGTGCCGATCGCACTCGTCACCGTCCTGGTCACACTGCGGCACGTCCCCGAGACACGCGACGAGACGGCGGCCGGGAAGCTCGACCTGGCCGGTGCGGGGGTGGCGACGATCGGTCTGGCCGGCCTGACCTTCGGCCTGATCCAGGCCGGCGAGGACGGCTTCGGCGACCCGTTCGTCCTGACCTCGCTGGTGATCGGAGTGCTCGCCTTCGTCGCGTTCGTCGAGGTCGAACGCCGCAGTTCGCACCCGATGCTGCCAACCGGCATCTTCAAGAACAGACAGTTCACCGGCGCCAACCTGGTCACGGTCGTCGTGTACGGCGGGTTCGGCACGGTGACGTTCCTGCTCGTCGTCTATCTCCAGACCGCACTCGGGTACGACGCCATCTGGGCCGGAGCCGCGCTGTTGCCGATGACCCTCCTGATGCTCGCACTGTCCGGACAGTCCGGTGCGCTCTCGGAGCGGATCGGCGCCAGGCTCCCGATGACCATCGGGCCGGCATTGATGGCGGTGGGTTTGCTGCTGATGCTGCGGATCGAGCCGGGTTCGTCGTACGTCGAAGCGGTATTGCCGGCCGTCATCGTGCTCGGGTTCGGCCTGGTCGCGACGGTCGCGCCGCTGACCGCGACCGTACTGTCGTCGGTCGAGGACCACCACGCCGGGATCGCGTCCGGCGTGAACAACGCGGTCGCCCGGTCGGCGCAACTGATGGCGGTCGCCGCGATCCCGATGGCGGCCGGGATCACCGGCGACGTCTACCGCGACCCGGCCGCCTTCCAGGAGGGGTTCGACCGGGCTGTGTGGATCTCAGCGCTACTGACCGCCTCCGGCAGCGTGGTGGCCTGGTTCACGATCGGCGACCGGACCGCGCAGCGGATCCACCTGCACCACCACCGGCACTGCGCGGTCGAAGCCCCGCCGTACGCCCAGACCCGCGAGGGCTGAGGCTGTTGCCAGCGGCAATTAGCTGTCAGGCGCAGGCGGGGATGTCGCGGCCGGAGTTGTCCTTGGCCTCGTCGTTGCCCCAGCGGGACAGGTAGTACGCCGACACCCACTGGTTCGCCGGGCCGACATCCAGGTCCGTCTTCAGCCACCAGTGATTGAACGCCGTACCCACGCGGACCTCCGGGCCCCAGACCCGGCAGAACACATAGTTGGTGCCCTTGTTCAGGGTGCCGGTCTGCGTGCCACCAGGGGTGCTGTACCGGGGCATTCGCAAAGATGTCCACCCAGAACTTGGGCTCAGGGTAGGACCACGTCGCCACCTCCGGCAGGCCTTTCGACCTGCACTGAAACGTCAGCGCAAGGCTCGGTAGTACCGGCGGACGTCGGGGGCGAAGTGCTCGGTCGCATAGCTGAGCATGGTCCGCGGCATCGCCGCCGCATGCTCGTCCAGGAACGCGAGCAACTCGTCCTCCGAGACCCGTTTGCCGGCTTCCCGCAGCATCCAGCCGGAGGCCTTGTGGATCAGGTCCTGCGGATCGTCGAGCACCTGCGGCGCGAGCGCGTAGATGTCCGCACTGTCCCCGCGTCTGATGAACCATTGGGTCGCGACCAGCGCGATCCGTCGCTCCCACAACGACGGCGATCGGACCAGGGTGTGCAGCTCGTCCCGCGGCTTGTCGGACAGGTACCCGCCGACGATGTCCGCCGCACTGCAGTCGACCAGATCCCAGTTGTTGATGTACGCCGTACTGCGCAGGTACAGGTCGTGGATCGCGGTGACTTCCGCGGAGTCCGCCGTACGCGGTGTGAGAGCACGGGCGGCCCGATCGGCCAGCAGGCAAAGGATCGCCAGCCGGTGCTCGTGGACCGGGCTGGTCAGCGCCTGCTCGAGCTCGGGCAGCGGGAGGCCGGCGCGGAGGTAGGGCTTGAGCAGTCCGCGGATCGTCGACAGCTTCACCCCGACCATCTGGTCGCCGTGGCCGTACCCGCCGGGCTGCAACTGGAAGTACCGCGACAGCACCTCCGCCACTGCAGGATCAGCCGCGGCGTCGATGTCGGCGAGTAGGTCCTTGGTACTCAAGTCGAGTAGGTCCTTGGTGCTCAAATGAGGAGGCCGCCGGTGGCACGGAGGTTCTGGCCGGTCATCCAGCGGCTGTCGGGGCCGGCCAGGAAGGCGACCACGTCGGCGACTTCGGCCGGCTCGCCGATCCGGCCCAGCGCGGTGATCCCGACGAGACGGTCTTTGGCCTCAGGCGGGTTCTCCCGGTGGAACATGTCGGTGTCGGTCGCACCCGGCGACACCGCGTTGACGGTGATCCGGCGGGCGCCGTACTCACGGGCGGCGACCCTGACGAACAACTCCAGCGCCGCCTTGCTGCCGGCGTACAGGGAGATGCCCGGACCGGGGACCGCGGTGTTCAGCGTGGACAGGGCGATGATCCGGCCGCCGTCGGGGAGCACCTGGCCGGCCCGCTGGATCGCGAAGTACGGACCTTTGAGATTGGTCGCGAACGTCTCGTCGTAGTCAGCCTCGGTCACGTCCGCGATCCGTTGCACCTTCGCCTGCGCCGCGTTGCACACGAAGATGTCGAGGGTGCCGGTCGGCTCGGCCGCCCGCTCGAACAGCTCGTCGACCGCACCGAGGTCGGCCTGATCGGCCTGGACCGCAATCGCCTCGCCGCCGGCCGCCTTCACCTCCGCGACCACATCCGCGGCCGCGGCCTCGCTGCTGGTATAGGTGAACGTCACCACGGCACCGTCGGCGGCCAGCCGCCGGACGATCGCCGCTCCGATCCCGCGCGAGCCGCCGGTGACCAGAGCCGCCTTGCCGTCGAGTACGCCCATGTCCACTCCTTCAGTCGTCTGTTTCCTCCCTGTTTACCACCGGCTTGGGGCCTGTCGGCTTCGTCGCGCGGACTGCTCGCATCGCCGCACGGCTTGACGCTTCGGACAGGCACGCCTAAGTGCTGGCAGCGCTTACATCCGGTCAAGGTCACGCTCCGAGGTCATCCGCGTCAGACCCGTTGTGACGTTAAGCCGTTGGGGCATACGGTGAGGGCAGGGCAGTTCCATCCCGCCAGGACCGACCGGCGTTCGTGGCGCTACCCGGGGGAGAGACCGGCGTGACAAGCCACCCAGAGCCGCGGGACGGCGAGATGATCAGAACGACTTTCGACGCTGCGACCGTGGAGCTGGAAGCCGGCGTTCTGCTGGTCCGGATGTCGGGTGAGATCGACATCGCGACCGCCGACTTCGCCTCCGAGTCGATCCGGGCCGCGGTCGCACCGCCGGCCCGACTGGTTCTGATCGACGTGTCCGCCGTCACGTTCTGCAGCTCCGCCGGCCTCGGCAACCTGGTCGAGGCCCGCAACCTGGCCGGTCAGCACAACATCACGCTGGCCCTCGTCGGCGTCGGCCGTCCGGTCGACCGCCCGCTCGCAGTCACCGGCCTCGGCGGTCAGTTCCGCATCTACTCCACGGTCGAGGAGGCCCTGGCGGAGCTCTGATCCGCCACGGCTGCCAGGCCTGGCCGACACTCGTTCTTCGGCAGGTGACGTGTCACCGGCTCGACCGCCCGATACGGTAGCGTCCGGTGTCTCCGAAGAAGGAATGTCATGGGTGAGCTAGCGAAGATCGTGGTCGTGGTGCCGACCTACAACGAGCGGGAGAACCTGCCCGTGCTGGCCGGGCTGCTGTCCGACCTGAACCTGCCCGGCCTGCAGATGCTGGTCGTCGACGACAACTCCCCGGACGGTACCGGCGACGTCGCCGACGAACTGGCGAAGGCGTCGCCGGAGCAGGTCTCGGTGCTGCACCGGACCGAGAAGAACGGACTCGGCCGCGCCTACATCGCCGGCATCAGCCGCGCCCTGGACGACGGCGCCGACATCGTCATCCAGATGGACGCCGATCTGTCCCACCCGGCCTCGGTGGTCCCGATCATGGTCGAGACGCTGCGGACGACGGACGCCGGCGTGGTGATCGGGTCGCGGTACGTCGAGGGTGGTTCGGCCGCGGCGGAGTGGGGTTGGCACCGCCGGGCGCTGTCAGCCTGGGCGAACTTCTACGTGAACGCGATCCTGCGGCTCGGGGTGAAGGACGCGACCGCCGGCTTCAAGGCCTGGAAGGCGGACACGCTCCGCTGGATCGACGTCACCACCATCCAGAGCAACGGGTACTCGTTCCAGGTCGAGATGAACTACCGCACGGTCCGTCGCGGGCTGCACATCGCCGAGGTACCGATCCGGTTCGAGGAGCGGACCGCGGGTGCTTCGAAGATGAGTCTCAAGGTGCAGCTGGAGTCCGCGCTGATGCCTTGGAAGCTGCTGTTCAAGCGGTCTTCCTGACGGTACTTGCGCTTGGGCTCATCCGCTTGGGTTCTTCCGCTTGGCTCATCCGTAGCCGAGGTCGTGCAGGCGGGCGTCGTCGATGCCGAAGTGGTGCGCGATCTCGTGCACCACGGTGATGTTCACCTCGTCGACGACGTCGTCCACGCTGTCGCAGATCGCCAGCGTCGAGTTGCGGTAGATCGTGATCCGGTCCGGCAGTACGCCGCCGTAGTAGTGCCCGCGCTCGGTCAGCGGGATGCCCTCGTAGATCCCGAGCAGCGCCGGATCCCCGGCCGGCGGCTCGTCCTCGACGAAGATCGCGACGTTGTCGATCAACGCCGCCAGCTCCGGCGGCACCTCGTCCAGCGCCTCGGACACCAGCACCTCGAAGTCCGCCCGGCTCATCTCGATCACGCTGCCAGCGTAGTGAGTCAGAGCCAGCCCTGACGGGACGCCTGGACGCCGAGCTGGAACCTGGTCTGCGCGCCGAGCGCCTCCTGCAGCCGGCCGATCCGGCGCGCGACAGTGCGCTCACTGACGCCGAACTCCCGAGCGATCGACTCGTCCGTCAGGCCTGCGCTGAGATAGGTCAGCAGTCGCTTCGACTCCAGGTCCGGTCCGGCGGTCACGTCGTTCAGGTCGGTCGCGCTGGTGATCGGTACGGAGATCCGCCACAGCGCATCGAAGACCCGTGCGAGCCCGGCGAGCAACGGGGAGTCGTGGACCACCATCGCGACGAACTCCGGCCCACGCTCGACCTCCGACCGAGCACCGACGAGTGCCCACCGGTCGTCGACGACAGTGATGTTCAGCGGTACGCGGGGGAACACCCGAGCGTGCTCCCCGGCCTCGATGCACGACCGCACCATGTGCAACGCGTTGGCGTCCTGGAGGACGTGGGCTCCGTAGATGACCTCGTACCTGACGCCTCGCTCGAGCGCGTCGAACATGCCCTCGACGATCCGGATCTCGCGGGCCGCCAGGTTGCCCATCGTCATGGCCCGGACCTGGCTGTGCGCGTCCGACTGGACCGAGTTCAGTACGGCCTGCGCGGCGGCGTACGTCGGCAGGATCTCCAAGTAGTCCTGGCGGCCGGCAGCCGACTTCCACAGCTCGGTGAGGAAATCGGCGCTCTCGTGGGCCAGGGCGGCCTGCTTGGTGTGCCGCTCCGCGAGCGCGTCCATAGCCAGCCGCGGCGGACGGACCACCAGACCGTCGTCGGTCCGTTCGACCAGGCCGAGCCCGATCAGCTCGTCCAGGCACTCGTCCGGGTGAAGCTGCTGGATCGCCTCCGGGTTCAGCAGCAGGTCGAGCAGCAGCACCTCGGCCGCGGCCGAGAGACCCAGTGCTTGGAGCGGCTCCATGTCTCTGTGTATCAGCAGGCGACAGGTTCTCGCCATGCCGGTTTCTGACAGCACGAGGTCTCGTAGTGGCCGCTACACGCTGCCAATACTGATGCCGCTCGTCCCCGTCCTCTAGGAGATCCCTGATGAGAAAGAGCATGGTCTGGTCGGCAGTCGCAGCTGTCGGCCTCTCGCTCGGGCTAGCGGCCACCCCCGCCGCCTCGGCGGCCCCGGCCGGCGTTGCGGTCCAGAGCGCCGTACCGCAGCAACTGTCCCCGGAGATCCAGCAGATCGTCGACAATCTGCCGGCAATGCGGGCGCGGGCGGACGCCGTACGCGCGCAGCTCGGTCTGCCGGACGACCCGGTCCGGGACGCGCTGATCGCGGCCATCGACCCGACCCAGTACGAGTGCTCCACCGAAACCCCGGCCGTGGTGAGCGCGGTCATGCCCGACACGTCGACCTGGACGTTCGAGCAGATCCTCGCCGTACTCCACGTCCTGCTGTTCCAGATGTCGCTCATCGACGCGGCGTACCTGCCGCAGACCGGTCCGTTCACCTACGGCGCCCAGGGTGAGTTCACCAACCAGGTCAACCGCACGATCAAGGACCTGGGCCGCTTCTGGGACATCCCGTCCAGCGATATCGAGCTTGTGCCTGCCCACGGCCGCTCCATGCTCGACCCGGAGGTGAACTACCGGGTCTTCACCGCCGTCTACGGCTTCAACGCGGAGCAGTCCCGCGTGTCCGCCGACCTGGTCGCCCATGAGCTCAACAGTGCGACCCTGGGGTACGGCGATCTGCCGATCTTCACGTTCAACGCGTACGCGGCTTCAGGTGGTGAGAACTTCCCCGGGTACGGCATCGCTCCGAAGCGGATCGCGTTCGGCGACGGCGTGATGGAGGGCTTCGCCCGGGTCGGACTCGGCGATGTGGCGCCGCAGGCGATCCTGGCGCACGAGTTCGGTCACCACGTCCAGTACGCCGACGGCCTGATGCGGGACGACCTGCCGGGCCCCGAGGCGTCGCGCTGGGCCGAGCTGATGGCGGACGCGTTCAGTGCGTACTTCCTTACCCATGCCAGCGGTGCCTCGATGAACTGGAAGCGGGTCCAGTCGTTCGGCCAGATGTTCTACCAGCTGGGCGACTGCGGCTTCACCGCCGCCGGCCACCACGGCACACCGAACCAGCGGATGCGCTCGGCCCTCTGGGCGTACGGCGTCGCCGACTCAGCCCGTCCACAGGGTCACATCCTGCCGTCCCGCAGCTTCTACGACCTGTTCGCAGCGCAGTACCCGACGCTGATCGCCCCTGACGCGACCCCCTGACCCCGGGCCGCGCGATCAGCTGAGTAGGCCGGCTCTCCCCGGCCAGGGCGCCGTACGCCCACCTCCTCCCCGGCGTACGGCGCCCCACTCCGGAACTCGTTTTGGAGCGCGGGGACAAACCCTCTATGCTTACGGCTGTCCCTGGAGCTTCGGCTCCCGCGGGTCCGAGTCCCCATCGTCTAGTGGCCTAGGACGCTGCCCTTTCAAGGCGGTAACGCGGGTTCGAATCCCGTTGGGGATACGGCCGAAAGGCCGGTGTCAGAACCACCTCGGAGATGCTGTAGGATCGTCGAGTCAATCTGGCCCAGTGGCGCAGTTGGTTAGCGTGCCGCCCTGTCACGGCGGAGGTCGCGGGTTCGAGTCCCGTCTGGGTCGCCCAGGAGAAGGCGGCGGTGTTCACACACCGCCGCTTACTTTCTCCCCGGTCAGGTAGCTCAGCTGGTAGAGCGTCCGCCTGAAAAGCGGAAGGTCGGCGGTTCGAGACCGCCCCTGACCACCACCACCCTCTCCGCCACCGGGGAGGGATTTTTCTTTCCCCGCGCAATCGACCCCCACGCCGGCCACAGGTGGCAAGGTGAGCGTGATCACGCTGTCCGAGCACATCGACGTCAGGGCAGGCTCGCTCGTACCGCCAGCCATGCTCGGGCGACGTCTCGGTCTGATCCGGCGGGTACCTGGTCAATCATCATTGTCAGCGGTGCGAGCAGGTTCTTGTGACGCCGGAGCAGCAGCATCTCCTCGCGAGGTAGCGCTCTCCATCGACGAGCCAACTCACTGGCAGCTTGTGGATGCGGAGTCGTTGTTGCGAGAACGCTGCGGACCAGTGCCGCCGGATCCCAGGTCTCGTCGCCAGGCAGCGGCCCAAGCTCATTGATCAGCAGCGCTCGCATGCTCGCGGCGTCCGTGGCTGCCTCCCATCGGTCAAGGCCGGCGAACCTCTCGCTGCCCTCGACAAGCAACAAGAACACCATCGCCCACTCGCGGCGAATATCGTCTGCCAACGTGCGGTTATAGGCACGGCTCTGGGGCATGATTCGCACTCGCAACCACCAGTTGGTCTCGGCAGGTGCGGATGCCTTTTGGTCAGCGTTGTGATCCACAGCCTCCATTGACTGCTGGGCCACTCGTCCATCTCCGCGGCGAGAACCTGCTCCGACATCCATCCAGTGTTGAGCAGCGTCCCCGCAGCTCCAATCGGACGTACCGATGAGTTAGCGGGCAGGCCGTACGGCAGCACCTGGCGTCATTCACCCTCCCAGCGGGATGTGTGGCCACGTCAGACAACACGCTTTGGGATCCCGCGCACCAGTCCGGCGAGCTGAATAGCAAAAGGTCGGCGGGTCGAGACCGCTCCTGACCACCCCTCATCTGTGGTTCTCCCGCAGAGGCCGGTGGCGCCAGCACAGCAACTCAGGTAGGTGGCGACCAGTTCCGTTGGCCGCGCGAGGTTCTGGCAGGCTGCAGGCATGCAGCCGGTGCCGTCAGATAGTCATAGATGGTTGTTCGACCTGACTGATCCGGATCCTGCGCGTCGGCGGGCGGCGTTGGACCGGCAGGGCGAGCTCATAGCTACGTGGTCCGCCGGGCTCCGGTGGTCGAACACCCTCTGGTACCAAAACGGCCGCAGCTCCGACTTCTCGCACTCACCGAAGTTGACCGCTGAGTACGACCAGGCGGAGGCCATGCAGAGCAACGCCATCGCTCAAACCCTCTACAGCGTTGCCGCGGAGTTCGGCCGAGCGCGTTATCAGGAGCTCGACGACGCAGCGGCAGAGTCAGTGCCGTATGCAGTCCTGTTCCTCCAGTGGGAAGTCGGCTTTCAGGACGAGTGGCGAACCGCGGCGCCCTGGTCGCCATGGGAGCAGAAAGAGAGGATTCTGCGCGGCTTCATCAAGGCCGGCCCATTGGGCTGGGGGGAGGCCTTGATCGACCTTGTAATGGCCGCGGTCAATCGCGAGCACTGGTGTGAGGACCGCTGGTACGCGGCTTTGGCGCGACGCCTCGACAGTCCTGAACTCCGGAACCTGCTCGCGGACGCGGCCGCGTCGACCGATTCGCTCGTGCGGCTGCGAGCCGGATACGTCAGCGCAGTACTTGACGATCAAAGCACGCCGGTTAGCGTCGCAAGTTGGAGGCGCTGGCTGGCCGCGACCGACGGCTGAGCATCAAGCCACAGCAGCACCTTGTGCACTAGTCACTTGAGGAGTGCACGTGCTTGCAGGACGTCGGCCAGCACCCGAACGGTCACCTGGATGAGATCCACATCGTCGCCGGCAGCGACCCGGCACGTGCCGAAGGTACAGCGATCGGTACAGCAACAACCAGCACCATCGGACGTCGCAGTTCGCCACCATGCCTCGCATAGCAACGAGACAGCCAATCCGAACGTGAGGCTCAGTCGAACTGAGCCGGATCAGTTCCCTCCGAGTCCGTGCGGCCTGGACGATCTGAACCGTTCGGAAGTAGCGGCGGCATAACAGTCCCACGCCAAGGTCCTAACGGCCCCGATCACTTCTGAATGCAGTTCGCTAGCGTGCCGACATGGCATCGAGGGGTGGGCGCGCATTCACGGCTGCCCTGTTGTTCTGTGCTGCTAGCCTCCTGGTCGCCTGCGAGCCTCCGGTCAACGGATTCATGGGCCTGACGGTCGACGCAGCAGGGCGACCTGTCGCGGTGATGCAGATCTGCGAGCACGTCGACGGTGTCACGATCTACAGCGAGACCCCTTCTGTGGATCCGGATCAGTCGCCGATCGTCACCCCAGTGGCGACCTGGGTCGTCAGCCCATCGGCGTCAGGATTCGTGCAATTTCCACTGTCTGGCAGCGGCTGGCGACTCCAGGGCGAACGCAAGCCTCTCCGAGCTGACACCGAATACTCTCTCCACGCCTGGAGCAACACAGGATCACCACGAACCGGCTACGCGACATTTACGCTGGCTGGGTTGAAGAAATTGCAGTTCGGCCAGGTCCACGTAGGCAGAGGACTGGAAGCCGATCCCGGAGATCGAGCCGACGGCGGACTGACCATCCCACTCGCCGAGTTCCGGACGGGTCCCTGCACCTGAACGATGCTCGCCCGATGGCCCGGGGAGTTCCTGGATCATGATGGCGACCGGTGTCTTGCTGGTGGCTCGGTGCGGCTGCACACTCGGATTGGGGTACTTCGCGCCGCGGGGCGGATCTTGGTGCGTGCACCACTTCATCCGTGGGCGCGGCCGTGGGGAGGCGGTATGGACGAGTCACGGGCACTTCGGCGTGCGGGGTGGGCGGGTGCCGCTTCGATTGTGCTGCTCGTTGTCGGGGTGGCGCTGGGGTACCTGGTCGGTGTCGACAACCCAAGCATGTCGGACGCCGCCATCCTCGAGAGGCTCAATGACGACGCGCGGCAGGCCGCCGCCGGGGTCGGGATGCCCGTGCTCGCCGCGGGGGTCGCCCTGCTGCTCTGGTTCGCCACCGGTGTGCGACGAGTACTCGACCGACTGTCCGGCGGCGACCCGCTCGCGCACGCGGTCGTGCCGGCTGCGGCACTGTTCGGCGGGCTCATGATCACCGGTGTCTCACTCGATGTGGGGAGCGCGTTCGCGGCGTGGTCGGACGAGTTCACCGCGGATCCGAACACCGTCCGCGCGCTCGGCATGGCGGGGCAGGTCCTCGCGCTCACCGGGCTGATCGGCTGCGGTGTACTGGTCGCCGTC
The DNA here is from genome assembly GCF_044459685.1 of Kribbella sp. NPDC050241. Classification (NCBI taxonomy): domain Bacteria; kingdom Bacillati; phylum Actinomycetota; class Actinomycetes; order Propionibacteriales; family Kribbellaceae; genus Kribbella; species Kribbella sp. NPDC050241. The sequence continues at coordinate 392,852 of NZ_JBITJE010000002.1, read as the reverse complement.
ACGACACGGATCGCCCAGCAGGCGGGTGCCCTGCCGACGTGGGCGACCTGGGCGTCCTACGCGGTTGTCGTGCTGTGCCTGTCCGGCTTCTGGAGCGGGGGCATCGCGTCCGTGGCCGTCGCGCTGTGGCTCATCGGCGCCGTCATCGGCGTGCTGCGCGCGGCGCGGCGGACACCGCCGGCGCAGGGTGCACCGGCTCCGAAGGCGGCCGGCACGCCCCCGAACCCCGCCAGCAGCTGACGGGCGTACACAGGCCGGCCCGCGTCCACAACCTGGCATCTGCGCGCGACGCGGAACGGTTGCGGGCGGCACCTTCGGCCGCCGGAGCGAGGTCACATACCGAGATGTATGCTGACGGCCGCTTATTGCGCCAGGATCGATCAGGGTTGCGGGGACTAGGGATGCCGACCAGCGAGTGGACCATGGCCAACGATGACTATGGATCGCCTCGGGGGCCTCGGCGGAAGACTCGCATGATCTTCGCGTTCGGAGTGCTGGCGTTGCTGGTCGTCTTCACCGTGCTCTATTTGATCGGTGTGCCAGGACGCAGTACTCCGAAGAGCTACAAGACCAACGTCGATTGCCAGGTGAACACCGTCGGATCGCAGGGCACCGTAACGATCAGCGGCATGATTTCAGGCGACGCGACGAGCTACTCGGTGACCGTCGACGTCTTGGATGCAGCCTCACACCAAAGGATCGGCGGTCAGACCTTCGAGGTTCGCGGCACGACCACCTTCGGAGGAACCACCCCAGCGCAAGCTCCCATCGGACCGGCGGGCATTGAATGCAAGATTGCCAAGGTGGCCTAGCGCAGGGAGACCCTAATGAGAGTGAGGACTTGGTGAAGGCCGATCACTATGACGGGTTTGCTGAGAGCTATTCGGCGGAGAACGACTCCAGCCTCCTGAACAGGTACTACGAGCAGCCGGCGATGGTCGAGTTGGCGGGCGACGTCAAGGGTCGCCGGATTCTCGATGCTGGGTGCGGTTCTGGGCCCTTGTCTGCGGCCCTGCGAGCCAAGGGTGCCATCGTGACCGGGTTCGACGGCAGCCCCGCGATGATCGAGTTGGCGCGGCAGCGACTGGGTGACGATGCTGACCTGCACGTGGCCGACCTCGGCCAGCCACTCCCCTTCGACAACGGTGCGTTCGATGACGTCGTCGCTTCGCTCGTACTGCACTACCTCAAGGATTGGACGCCGCCTCTGGCTGAGCTGCGGCGCGTTCTGAAGCCAGGCGGCCGCCTCATCCTGTCGGTGAACCACCCCATCATCTACAAGATCCTCAAGCCGAACGCCGACTACTTCGAGGTCGCCGAGCACGCGGAGGAGTTCAGCTTCAACGGCCAGGACGCAGTACTGACGTTCTGGCACCGGCCGTTGCACGCGATGACGGACGCATTCACCGAGGCGGGCTTCCGCATCTCCGTTATCGCTGAGCCGCCCTTCTCCCCCGAGGCTCCGCGCGAGCTGCTACCGCCAAACATCGGGGACCGGTCAAGGTTCCTGAGCTTCCTCTTCTTCGTTCTCGAAGCAGGCTGAGTCGCTCAGGTCTGCTCGAATGAACGCGGTTTGTCCGACAGGTCCTCGACGAAGGGGATCTTGCTGACGGACTGGTGGTACTGCTCGGCCGCCTCTTCCACGGAGAGGTGGCCGAACTGGAGGGATGTCGCCACCCCCTCGAGCTCCGTGCTGCAGACCTCCGCGGCCGTGACGCGTGCGGCGAGATCCTGCGACTTGCTCAGGTTGGCGGAAATCACCGACACCAAAGAGACGATCAATGCGGCCACGCAGAGCGGTCTCCAAACGCCCGCAGCGGTGGCGATCGACAGTTCTTCTTTTACGCTGTTCGTGAATGCCAGGCCGCCGACGGCCGGACCTGCCACCAAAACCGCCGCCAGCGCGCTGCTGACGATGCTGATATTGGTCAGTCGATTGCGGCGTGGACGGACCTGGTGCAGAAAGGCGGTGATACCCGCCCGCCTTGTTTCGATTCGAGCGCGCAACTCCGCGCGCACTGCAGGATCATCGGACATCCTGCACCCCTGCCTTCCCCCGGGCCGGTCGGCCGCGATCCGCGACGACCGGCAGCTGGTGCCAGGTCGCGCTACAGGCACAGGGCCTTCGCTGAGGCTCGGTGGCCCGAGGCACGGCCACTTCGTGTCCGCCGGCCGAAGACTCGCACCGCGGATTAATGTTTCGCCTGATCCCATAATACTGCTACACCGAGGTGGTCCGCAGGCATTTTTGATGAGCGTCACAATGGCGACCTTGAGTGGTCGCTCAAATACCCAACTGCGGTAATGATCAAATGCTTGCTGCATATGGATGGCAAACTGTGCCCCATGGCTGATCATCGGGTGGTTGTTCGGGGTGCTGGGGCGGGCGATCGGGGCAAGGCCTGGGGGCTTGCGCGGGAGTTTGCGACCTCGTTCGTGCCTGAGCGTGCGGCGTTCGACGAGTCCTTTGCGAGGCTTCTGATCGCGGCGCAGACACTCCTGCTGGTTGCAGAGGTGCCTGGCCGGGGTGTCGTCGGGTACCTGCTAGGCAACAGTCATACGACCTTGCTCGCCAACGGACCTGTCACCTGGGTCGAGGCGCTGCCTACCTTGCGCTCGCCAGCCGGCGGGCGGGGGACTTCTATGTTGCCTTGGGCTACGAAGACTCGGCCACGTTCTACAAGAAGACCTTCAGTTAGGTCAGGAGAAGGCTCGGGCTGTGGCGGCTACTACTTCTTCGTGGGGTACGTCGTGCAGGTGCTGGTCGATGTTCCAGAGGTGACCGAAGGGGTCGGTCAGTTGTGCGTGGCGGGTGCCCCAGAAGGTTTCCTGGAGGGGATGCCGGATCTCGGCGCCGGCGGTCAGAGCTTGGGCCAGGGCCGATTCGGCGTCTGCCACGTCGAGGGCCAGGACTACGGCGGTGCCGCCGATGGTCGGCGGGGCCAGCACGTTCATTTCGGGGAACTCGTCGGCGAGGTGGAGTAGAGAGTCGCCGATGCGGAGTTGGACAGACATGAGTCGGCCGTCGGGGGTGGGGATTCGTTCCAGTTCTTCGGCGTTGAAGGCATCGCGGTAGAAGGCCGCAGCTCGGTCGGCGTTCTGCACGACGATGTGTGGGGTGATCGACATGTCGAGCAACCTAGGTCGCCACTGTCGATGGTGTCTTGAACGTTCTTGCAGGCGCCTAGCATGGCGAGGTGGAGCAGGTTCGGATGTGGCGGGCGCCGGGTGAAGGACGGGTGCTGCTGATGGCGGGGCGGACCACTCGGTACGCGGTGGATCCGCGGGGTGAGTACGTGTTCGGCGTCGTCGGTGGCGAGCCGATGCGGTCATGGCGGGGGCGGGAGAAGCGGGTGGTGCGGCCGGGGCAGTTGGTTGCCTGGGATCCGTCGTACGCGCACTCGGGGCGGTCGGTCGACGAGTGCCGGCCGTGGGATGCGCGGTTGATGGTCATCGAGGTGGCTGATCTGGCGGCGCTGGCTGAGGATGCGGAGGCTGATCCGTTGGCCGACGTACTGTTCCCGGAGCCGGTGTTGAGTGATCCCGAGTTGGCTGCCGGGTTCCTGCGGTTGCATGCCACGCTCGAGGCGCCGAGTTCACGGCTCGAGCAGGACGAGCGGCTGGTCGAGTGGCTCCGCCTTCTCATCGACCGAACCTCATCCATCCGCTCGGCGCGCCCACCGATCACCGCGCACGACGGGCGGGCGCTGCAGCGAGCCTTCGAGTACCTCGCTGATCAGCCTGAGCGGAACGTCGGGCTGGACGAGCTTGCCGGGGTCGCGGGGACCGGGAAGTTCCGGCTCATTCGGCTCTTCAGGCAACGTACTGGGCTTCCACCTCATGCGTTGCAGCTTGCTCACCGGATCCGAGCGGCCCGTCGTCTGCTCGAGGCGGGCATGTCCATCGCCGAAGCCGCCGAAGCTACGGGGTTCGCTGATCAGAGCCATCTGCATCGGCACTTCCAGAGGAGCCTCGGGATGACACCGGCTGAGTATCAGCACCGCTTCGGCTAGGGCGTCAGCGTGCGATCGAGTAGGGCGAAGAGTTCGGTGTAGTGGCGTTCGGCGGCGGGTTCGTTGTACGCCGGGGTGTCGGCCATGGTGTAGCCGTGGGCGGCTCCCGGGTAGACCTCGGCGCGGTGCGGGACGCCGGCGTCGGTGAGGGTGCGGTCGAGTTCGGCGATCTGCTCGGGAGTGGCGCTGCGGTCGTTGTCTGCGAAGCCCAGGTAGACCTCGGCCCTGAGGTTGCCGGCGGTCAGGTGTGGGCTGTCGTCGCCATCGGCGACCAGGCCGCCGACGTGAAATCCGGCGAGCGCGGCGACGCCATCGGGGTACGCCGCGGCGATCCGCCAGCCGACCCGCCCACCCATGCAGTAGCCGGTGATCGCGACCGGGCCGGGCGCGACGCGCTCCAAGGTGTCCAGGTAGACGCGGCCGTCGCTGACGATCCGCTCAGGCGTCAGTTCGTTGAACATCGGCCGGAGGCGCGCGAACAGTCCCGGATCGCTGATCTCGTCCAGCGGGACCACGGGTGACCTGCCGGAGCGGTAGAAGACGTTCGGTGCGAGTACGACGTACCCGTGCTCGGCGATCCGGTCCGCCATCCGCTCGATCTGCGGCCGCACGCCGTACGCATCCATCACGAACAGCACGCCCGGATGAGCCCCGTCGCCGGAGGGTCGCGCGAGGTAGGCGTCAGCGACGCCGTCGGACATGGTGATGTCGATCGTCTCGGACCCCATCTCCGCACCTTAGCCCTGCCGGTCCACCTGACTGAGGCGGGTGGTCAAGGACGCCAGGTGGGTGGTGGTCATGCCGGATTGGTTGACGTAGCGGCGCGGGCCGCCGTACTCGGTGTCCAGGTGGTCGAGGAGGTGGAGGATGGTTTCGGTGGTGGGGAGGGCGAAGCCGGGGCGGGGTTTGGTGAGGTTGGTGATGGCGTAGTCGGCGGCGATGGCGTCGCGAGGTACGCCGATCAGGGCAAGCGTGAGGGCGGTGACGAGGCCGGTGCGGTCCTTGCCGGCGTGACAGGTGAGTACGACGCCGCCGGATGGGGCGTCGGCGATCGCCGTGATCGCGGAGGCGAAGCGGTCGGGGTAGTCGTCAATCAGGATCCGGTATTGCTCGAACAGGTCCGACGTAGAGACGTCCGGGTCGGCGGGATCGGTGAGGGGGACGTTGAGCCAGCGGTCGTCGTGGGTGAACGGCGATGGGTACGTCTCGCACTCCCAGACACTGCGCAGGTCGACGATGCGACTCACACCTGCTGCACGCACGGCGGCGATGCCGGCGTCGGTGAGCTGATCGAGGTTGTCGCTGCGGGCGAGTGCGCCGGTGCGGATCCGGCCGCCGTCGGTCAAGGGCAGCCCGCCGAGGTCTCGTGCGTTGGTGCAGTTCGGCCAGTTCAGCACGGGTGTCAGTCCAGGGTCCGGGGCAGGCCGAAGTACGGCGCGAGGGTTGTTTCGAAGTGGGTTAGTTCGTGGATGTGGGATCCGGTGATGCCGATGACGAGTACGCCGACGATGTGGAGGACGCCGGTGACGGGGTCGCGGATGTACTCGCCCCAGGCTGGTTGGCCGTTCGCGCCGACCGGGACCATCTTCGCGATCTCGCGTCGGTGTCCGGCGAGGACGGTGAAGAAGCGGTGGACGGCTTCGGTGCCGCCGTACTCGAACGGGAGCGGTGGCATCCGGACCCAGACGTCGTCGGTCATCAGGGCGAGGAGTGCGTCGACGTCCTGTGCGGTGAAGGCGGCGACGAAGCGCTCGACCAGGTCACGATCCTCGGGCCCGCGCGTCGGCCTGCCGGTTGACTGAGCGTCCATCGTCGTACGGGCTCGTTTGAGTGCACTGTTCACGGCGGGTTCGGTCAGGCCGAGGATCTCAGCGGCTTCGCGAGCCCGATACCCGAGTACGTCGCGCAGCAGCAGCACCGCGCGCTGGTTCGGAGGCAGCAGTTGCACGGCGGTCACGAACGCCAGCGAGATCGCCTCGCGGGACTCGTAGCGAGCCTCGGGGCCAGGGTCGTCGTCAGGCAGACCGTCGAGCAGCAGGTCGGGATACGGCTGCAGCCACGGGACCTCACCCATCCGCGACGGCTCCGGTGGTGGCGTGACCGGGAACGGTGTCGCGGCCACCGGTCGGCGTGACGACGATCGCAGTACGTTCAGGCAACGGTTGGTCGCGATCCGGTACAGCCAGGTCCGGACCGACGACCGCCCTTCGAACCCGTCCAGCCCGATCCATGCCGAGAGCAACGTTTCCTGCAGCGCGTCCTCGGCGTCCTGCAACGATCCGAGCATGCGGTAGCAATGCACCTGCAGCTCCCGGCGATGCGGCTCCACCAACTCCGCGAACGCGTCCCGGTCACCCGCCCGCGCGCGCTGCAACAATGAGTCCATTCGTCACCTCCACACCGATACTGACACCGGCCATGGACAGAACTGGTCGCTCCCGCAGCGCCCAGTTTCGCGCGCCCGCCCTGTCTATCTCCTCAGCAAGCCCATCCGAAGGAGAGAGACACCATGTCGGAAGACCCCATCGCGAACCGGTCCGTCCTGATCACCGGCGCCAATCGAGGCATCGGACAGGCCCTGGTCGAGGAGGCGCTGCGGCGCGGCGCATCCCGCGTGTACGCCGGTACGCGCCGGCCGCTCGATCACCCGGACGAACGCGTCACCACGCTGAGTCTGGACGTCACCGACGACGTCCAGATCGAGCTCGCGGCGAAGAGCGTCGACTCGCTCGACGTCCTGATCAACAACGCCGGCCTGTTGCAGTACGACGACCTCGGGGATCGCGCGATCCTCGAGCGGCACCTGGCGGTCAACCTCTTCGGCACGCACGCCACCACCCAGGCGTTCCTGCCTCAGTTGACGCGATCGCGTGGTGCCGTCGTGAACGTGTTGTCGGCGGCGGCCCTTGCGTCGGTGCCCGTCAGCCCGGCGTACTCGATCTCCAAGGCCGCGGCGTTCTCGCTCACCCAATCCCTCCGCGCATTGCTGTCCCCGAGCGGTGTCCGCGTGTACGCCGTACTGGCCGGGCCGGTGGACACGGAGATGTCCCGCGACCTCGACATACCGAAGGCGACTCCGGAGTCGGTCGCACGAGCGATCTTCGACGGCGTGGCAGCCGGCGAGGAGGAGATCTTCCCCGACCCGTTGTCTGCAGCTCTCGAGCCGGGTTGGACCGCCGGTTCGGTCAAAGCACTCGAACGCCAGAACGCCGCCCTCCTCGCAACATCCCACTGACGACGACCACAACCCCGCATCTGCGAGATCAAGGCGAAGTAGGAGTACGGGCGGCAGAATTCAAGGGCGTAGGCGGCCGAAGAGGACTCGGCTGAGGAGGCTGGCGAGGATGAGTGCTACCAGGCCGGTCAGTGCTACGACGGAGAGAATGCAGGCCAGGTTCTTGGCCAGGGACAGGCGTGGGGTCGTGTTGGTGAAGCCGTCGGTCATCAGGGCGAGGGTTGCGAGTGTTGCGAAGGCGAGGGCGGCCAGCACCAGGACGAGGATGTGATGGCCGCCCAGCGTCGCTGTGGCAGTGAACTTCGAGGTGTGGTCCAACCAGGAACCGAATGTGTACATCCAGACCACCGTTGCCAGGTCGGCGGCCATCACGAACCAGAGCGAGGTCGACGGTCGGGAAGCCATTCGCGTCCCCAGCTGTATCAGGCCATCCGGCCTTTGGACGTCGGTGGCGCCGCCCGGACGGACCAGCGCCGGACCCCGCCTTCTGTTCAGACTGCTCGCTCTGGTCAGGGCCATGGGGTGCTCCTGGGTCAACGGAGCGAGGCCTGTGCCCGTTCACGGCCGCGCTCTTGACCCCAAGTACGCCGTACCCCTGATCTGCAAAGCCACCAACGATGCCGCGACGGCATCGCCGAGCCGAAAGCCCACCCTGATCAGCGGTTCGCGTGCACCGCTGCGAGCTCGGCGACGAGTAGTTCGCCGGCTCCTTCAGTGGACGCGAACCACGGGTGCCTGGTCTCCGACCGCGCGCCTGGGTGGTCGATCAGCTGAGCAATCTCCGCCGGCGTCGGACCTCCGAAGAACGCCGGTTGCCCGGCGTCAGGACCCGTCTGCGTCAGTACGTCGAGCAACCGAGTCAGACGGCGCCGCCGTACCTTCGCACCCCTGGACAGGCGCGACTCGGCCACGGCGCGGCGCCATTCACCCAGGACGAACTGCCCTCGGCGCTGGCGGAGCAACGCGTCGTCGGTGTCGCTTCGTGCCGGCGAAGCGTGGCTGTCGGGGTCGAACACATCCGCGCGCAGATACTCAGGCGATGCACCGCGCAGCGGAACCATCTCGGTGAACACCGGAGTCGCCGCACCGAACCGCTCGGCTTCGCGGCCCGACCTCAAGGTCAGGAGCACCGGTTCTTGGGCCGCGCCCGATCTGCTGTCGACCAGTCGGACCATCAGGCGATCCGCCAGAAGCGCCGGCTGCTGACGCGCACCGAAGGCAGGCACGATCACGCGAACGGAGCTTTCACCTGACCTGACCATGCGGATCTCCTGGGCCCGCACGTCTGTATCGACGATGCGCGCGCGCAGTTGGCGCGGGTCGACCGAGCTCCTCAGCGGTGTGGTGTTGAGCAGCGGCCGGTCACTCAGCTGATAGGTCACGGAGTGATCGGGAAGCCTGAAGGTTGCGGCAACAGGAACAACCGCCCTGAGCCTCAGCCACGCAGCAGCCACGGAGTCCAGGTCGTCGTCCGGGCCGTCGATGACCCGCCGACCGAGCGCCGCATATCCGTTCACGAGGCGGGACAGCCCGGAGAACAGGGCTCGAGGCAACGATTCTGCGGACCCCGTCAGGCCGTCCAGGTAGTCGACGAACCCGCCCGCAGAACGCCGCGCGAGCACGAGAGCGCGGTCCGCGACATCCCGACGGAGTACGCCCGCGGGCAGCGATCTTGCGGCCCGGGCGTGGACGACTGCCCGCTCAGCGTCGAGCAACGCCTGATCGAGCGGGAGCTGAAGCCACCAGTCCAGCGCATCGATGACCGCGGCTCTGAGCCAGGGCCGGGCGGGGGTGAAGTCGACAGACAGCTCGGCTTCGAGCCGTCGGGAGCCTGCGGCGTTCCGCTCGTCGCGCCAGCGCTCGAGATCTTGTACGGCGTCCGGTCCGATGACCGCTCGCAGCAGAACCAGGTCGGCCTGCTCCCAGCGGTGCACGGTGACGGAACGCCAGCGTCCCGGTTCCGACAGGTCGATCTCGACGCCGATGCCGGATCCGAGGTCAGTCGTTCTGAAGAGATCGGCAGGCTTCGACCCAGCCACGCGAATCTCGGGCTCGGAGGTACAGATCCCGGGCGCGGTGAGGATCGCGATCATCGTCTCGACCCCTCCTCGCGCTGCCGACCGGTCGTCCGATCGTTGACGATCTCAACGATCTGAAGGCCGACCATGCGATGGAACACGGTTCCCCAAAGGTTATGGCCCATCGATCAACAGGTAAAGGCCACGCAAAGGGCTGCGCCGATCAAGCAGGCTGAGCCATCGTCCACGCGACTGCGGCACCCTTCCGTGCCGGGGTCCCTTCCGGGACGACCGAGTCGACCCATGGCGGTGCTGGACGTCGCCCCAGTTCGTGTGTCGCCAACCGGCGCAGCCCGTAGTACTGGTCGATGCGATCCCAGACCGCCCGAGTCATCCCCCCTGCCGTCGGGCGGTCCAGGCGCCGCAGCTCGGTGGCACTCCGGAGGAAGCCTTCCCGCCGGCGTTCGCGGAACTCGTGGATTCGTGCCTCCACCGACGCGCTCTCGTCGTCCGTGGTGACCTCTTGCAGCCAGCTCTCTCGATCACACTCGACCCAGCACAGGTACTCGACGAAGGCCAGCAGAAGGATGTGCCTGTCCTGGGTCATGCCGATCGGGCGCTCGGCCGCTTGACGACGTAGCTGGTGCAATTCGCCCTGCTCGCGCCAGATCAGCCGAACCGTCCGGTACGCCGCTCCCGCCCGCGGACCTGGGTCCGGCGGCAGCGCGAACCGGACGATATCGGTCCCTTGCGACGATGCGACAGGGACGCCCGGCTGACGGCGATGGACGCTCGCTGCCGCCATGCCGAGTGTCGACCAGGCCAGGCCGAAGTCACCAGCCGCCCGGTACGACATCGCTCGAGCGATCGTCCTCAGATCGGCGCCGATGTACGCGTCCGTCAACCCGCCGGCGGCGAGGATGCGCCAGGCGGTGCGCCAGTTGCCGAGCTCCAGTTCGTTGATCGCGGCGATCTCGCCTGGAGCGGCGTTCATGGCCGTGAAGGTACGTCGTGACCTACGCGCCCCGTTGCGCCGTGGTCCTGGATGACGAAGCTTCCTCGCTGTGATGAAACGAGGTGGGGCCGAACGCCCACGAAGGGCGAAGGCGTCACGGTGAGCATCTGTGCTGCGGCGATGGTTCTGCTCATGGGGCACCTGCTTCGATCAACAAACATCGCGCGGGCTGGGTCGCAGTGCATCTCTCCTTCTGTACCGCGTGGCTTCACCTGTCTTCAGGTGTACTTAGGTATAAAGATAGAACACGGACTCGATTCTCGCTTGCAATATCGCGCGCCGTCACAGTAGAGTCGCGCGGCGATACGATTAGTGATCAGACTCGACCACGGCGCCAACGGGAGGTAGTCAGCAACTCTCCTTCTACCGAGCTTCGGTTGTGGCCTGGTAGAGGAGTAGACAGTATGGTGATCGGATGCTGGCTACCTCGCCGGCTGACCATTCGGGAGTGACCTGTGGCGCCCTCAGCAGAGGCGGAGCGACTCGCTAGACGCCTGCGGGATCTGCGCGAATCTCGCGGCCTGACTCAGGCGACCTTGTCGGAAGCACTCAGCAAGAACGCGCGGGTAGCTGTGCCGACGATCAGCTCGTGGGAGTCGTTGACCAACCCCAAGCTGCCACCCAAGGAACGGTTGCGTTCCTATGCCCTGTTCTTCTCACAGACCCAGGCGGACGGCACTCCACATCTGCCCCGCGAGCAGGATCTGACCCCTGCCGAACGCGAGCAGTTCAACGCGCTGCACCAGGAGCTCATCGACCTTCGCGACGCGGTTCGCGGCGTGGTCGCGTCATCGTCCAGCGGCTCCATCTGGACCTTCGAGAGCGGCCCGATCACGATCGTCTGCCCCGAGGTGCCGGAGAGTGCCCGCTCTCCGCTGGCCAAGGAGGAGAATCCGAACTACGCCTGGGCGTACCGCTACGCAGACCTCGATGCGTTGATCGAGCTTTGGGGCCACATCCGTGCCTCCAATCCCGAACTGCCGGTGGAGCATGTGTCCTCAGCCAAGGTCGGAGACAGCCATCTGAACGGTCATCTGATCGTGCTCGGCGGCATCGGTTGGAACCGGGTCGCTGCTCGTCTCCAGAGAAAGCTGGCGGATCTCCCCATTCGGCAGGTTGTCGCCCCGGACCTGGAGAATGGCGAGATCTTCAGACTGGGCGCGCGGGGCGGTCGAGAGTTCCGTCCCGAGTGGATGGAGGTCGAGAACGACGGCCCGAAGACCGTTGACGCGGGGCGAATCGCAGCAGATCAGGCCGAAGACGTATGGCGTGACGGCCGCCGCCGCGAACTGGTCGAGGACGTCGCGCTCCTCGCCCGATTGCGCAATCCCTACACGGACCAAGGCACCGTCACCATCTGCAGCGGTGTTTACAGCCGCGGAGTGCTGGGGGCGGTCCGCGCGCTCACGAACTCCAGGGTTCGCGATCGTAACGAGGCGTACATCGCAAACCGGTTCCCGAGCGGATCGTTCGCGATGCTCATGCGGGTTGAGATGACGAAGAACGGCGGTGCGCTGGCGCCTGACCTGCAGACGCACAGCAACCGTCTCTTCGAGTGGTCGCCGGACGAGGGGGCCGGCGAGTGAGCCTCGGCCGCGACACGACCTTGGGCTGTCCGTACAGCTGGCCTGCGGCTGCGTCGTGATCAAGAGTCCAGACAAACAGTTGCTTGCCTGCGGCGCCGCTTCATCCGACCAGGAAGCGTCGACATACAAAGGATCTACGGTGCGAGAATTTCGAGAGGTTGGCCGATCGCAGATTTCTGTCTGCCACTTGACCCCGGACGACTGGCGAACCCTTAGAGAATTGCGACTGCAGGCGCTGGCAGATTCTCCTGAATCATTCTTCGGTGACATCTCCGCCGAGCGGAACTACAGCGAGAAGCAGTGGCGTCAGGAGCTTGATCTAAGCGTTTGGCTCATGGCGACGTTCGATGCGAGACAAGTCGGTCTTGTAAAACTGAACTGCAACGCTCGCTCGCACGACGACCTGCATCTCGAGGCTCTCTGGGTCGCTGCGGACATGCGCCGCCGAGGAGTGGGTGAGACCCTGGTCTGGGCGGTGGAGAATACGGCGGCGACCAAGGGAGCACAAGAGCTGCGACTCTGGGTCTTCACCGAAAATCACTCGGCTCGAGATTTCTATTTACGACTGGGTTACACCGGACCGCTGGACACACAGGAGATCAAGTCGAACGGCCGCCGCAGGCACGAACAAGAGTTCTTGAAGCACATCAAGGTCGTCGGATCGCCTGCGAACTCGGAGTAGCTTTCAGCGTTTGGTGAACTAGGGCATAATTTTAGGTGACCGAGCGCTCAGCGTCGTTTCCGCGCGGCGGCGCGAATGGCTGGCATGACGAGAGATCTCCCAGGAGTGCATCTTGGCCCCTTCGCCCGATGCCGTGCGACTTGCCAGGAGACTTCGGGACCTGCGGGAATCCCAGCGATTGACCCAGTCCGAGCTGGCGCGCGCGCTCAGCACCGACTCGCGTGTCGCGGTTGCGACGATCAGCTCGTGGGAGTCGCAGTCCAACCCCAAACTGCCTCCGGAGGAACGGCTACGCGCGTACGCCCTGCTCTTCTCCAGAACTGACGACACGTCTGCGCGAGTACGCCGTGAGCATGAGTTGAGTGCGGACGAGCGGGAACGCTTCCAGACGCTTCATCGTGAACTGCTCGGCCTGCGTGACGCGGTTCGCCACCAACTCGATCCGCCGGTCGATGGGCCGTACACCTTCGACTTCGAATCCGGCCGCATCACGCTGATCTGTCCGGAGCTGCCAGTCGACCTTCGTTCGCCGCTGGCGGAGGAGGACGACGCGAACCACACGCGGTTGTACAGGTATGCCGACCTCGACGCGCTGATCGAGATGTGGGGCCACGTACGCGCTTCGAACCCAGAGCTTCCCGTACAGCACCGTCTGCCCACCGAGATCCGCGCAGACGACCTGTCCGACCATCTGATTCTGCTCGGGGGCATCGGGTTCAACAGCGTCACCAGCCGGCTGATGCGCGTGCTGGACGAACTCCCCATCGAGCAAGTGACAGTCCCCGACCTGAACGACGGCGAGATCTTCCGATCACGCGACGGGGCGGAGTATCGGCCGTTGTGGGACGCCTCGGGCGACAGCCAACCGCGAGAACTGGTCGAGGACGTGGCACTCCTCGTTCGGCTGCGCAATCCGTTCAACCACAGCCGGACCATCACGATCTGCAACGGTGTCTACAGTCGCGGCGTGCTGGGCGCCGTCCGCACCCTGACTGATGACGCGGTCCGCGAGCGAAACGAGGCGTACCTCGCGCACCGGTTCCCCGGCGGATCCTGTGCGCTGCTCCTGCGAGTCCCGGTGGTCAACGGCACAACCGTCAGTCCCGATCTCGAGATCCCGCAGAACCGGCTCTTCGAGTGGTGTCCAGAGGAGCCGGACGGGTGAGCCGCCAGTTCAACCACGGGCCGTCTCACGCGTCACTGCTTCGCGATGAGCAGGCGGGTCGCGTGCCGCGATCGCGCACTCGACTGGACGCCATCGTGGTGCCGACCGCACGACCGGCGTCAGGCTTGCAGGACATCATCACCCTCTCCGCTTCACTCTCGATACCGCTGGTCATCCTGTGCAGCCAGCAAGCTCAGCTCGCACAGGTCGCACAACGTGTGGAGAAGACGTTCGGAGCCCGCGCGCTCGTGGTCGAGGTGCCCGAGAACTACAGCTTGCCTTTCGATCTCCCGGGGACGTCGGGAGCGGAGTTCAAGCAAGCTTCTGCCAGCAGGTCCAGCGACCTGAGCGTCAAGCGAAACCTCGGCTTGTTGCTCGCGCTGATGCGCGGCTGGAGCAAGATCATGTTCGTCGACGACGACATCAGCCGCATCGCGCACCCAGCTGTCGCGCGGATGACCGGCCAGCTCGATCGGCACCCGGTGGCGTCCATGATCTCCCGGTACTTCCCCGACAACTCGGTGGTCTGTCATGCGCGACGCCTCGTCGGGTTCAAACAGGATGTGTTCGTCAGTGGCGCGACGCTGGGTGTCAACTTGCGCGACCCCAGGCTGTCCTTCTTCGCCGACATCTACAACGAGGACTGGTTCTTCTTCGCACGTCACGCCGCCGCCCGGTCCTTGCCGAAGGTCGGTGAGGTACAGCAAGCGGAGTACCTGCCCTTCGCGGATCCGACCCGCGCGGACGAACAAGAGTTCGGCGACCTGCTGGCGGAGGGGCTCTACGCGATCTTCGACAGCATGCCTGGCTCGACCTTCGAAGAGCAGTTGGCAGCCGCCACGCGACCGCGGTACTGGACGGACTTCACCGAGATTCGGCGGGCCATGATCGATGAGACCCTCGGCGCACTTCTCCGCGAGCAGCTCAGCGCCAGTCCGGCCGGATACCTGGACGTGCTGGACGCACAGCGTTCACTGCAGACCGCCGAGAAGAGAGCAGCGAGCATCTCAGCTGACCTGTGTGTGGAGTTCATCAACCGGTGGCAGGAGGACGAGATCAGGTGGCAGCGGACGCTCCGGAGCGATATCCACGTTCACAGCGAACCCGATGCACTGGCCGAACTCGGGCTGCCGACTTGGACGTCGTGCGGGTTCGGTACGAAGCCAAGGAGACGCAGGAGGCGGTTCAGGCTGGGGCGGGACCTCGGCGCGGGATGACGACGCCGATACGCGGGCCCGCCTCCTGGGGCTCATGAGGCAACCCCGGCCGCGCAGGCGGCCGGGGTTGTTGGGTGGGTCAGGCGGCGGCGGTGGCTTCGGTTAGTTGTTCTGAGGTGGGTTGGAGTTGGGGGGATGCGAGGGTGAGGAGGACGTTGGCTACGGCGAAGGCGGCGGCTACCAAAAGGCCGCGTTCGAAGCCGGCTTGCAAGGCGTGTTGCTGAGTGGCGCCGTGGGTCAGCTCGTTGGTGGTGTGGGTGATGGACAAGGTCGTGACGATGGCCAGACCCAGTGCACCACCGACCTGGTACATCGCGTTGACCACACCGGACGCAGCGCCTGCCTCCTGCGGCTGTACTTCGGAGACAGCGGTGATCTGACCAGGTACGCCGACCCCGATGATGCCGAAGCCGAAGATGATGAACCCGGGGAGCAACTGGGAGGTGTAGCTGCCGGACGCATCGGCCTGCGAGAGAAGCAGCAGACCGCCCACGCTCAGTACTGCGCCGGCCAGCTGCACCGTACGCGTTCCAACGCGCTGCACGAGCTGCGAAGCCAGGACCGCCCCGAGGATCGCCGCACCACCCATGGGCAGGAAGTGCACGCCGGCGTCGAGCGCACTGTCTCCACGGACCTGCTGCAAGTAGATAGCAGTCAGGAAGAACATCGACAGGAACCCAGCACCGTTCAGAGCAAGCGATGCGCTCGAGACACTCAACGCACGCGACCGGAACAGCCGCAGCGGCACCAGCGGAGCAGCAGACCGTCGTTCCACCACCACGAAGGAGATCAGCAGCGCCACTCCGGCGACCAGTACGCCGACCACCTCGAACGAACCCCAACCAGCAGGCTCCGACCGCACCACGCCGTACACGATCGCCATCAGGCCCGCCGTACCGAGCACTGCGCCAAGCGTGTCGAACGTACGCCGTCCGGAGTGGTGCCGTACGTCGGGGACGAACGACGGAATGAGTGCGACCAGAGCGAGCACGATCGGCACGTTGACGAAGAACACCCACTGCCAGCTGAGCGAGTCGACCAGCAGACCGCCGGCCACGACGCCGAGCGTTCCACCGAGACCGGCAAGACCGCCCCACACGCCCATCGCGATGTTCCGCTCCCGCCCGTGCGCGAACGTCATGGTCAGGATCGCCAGCGCCGCCGGCGACAACAGTGCACCACCGAGACCCTGTACGGCGCGCGCACCGATCAGGAACTCGGGTGAGTTGGACAATCCGGCCACCAGCGAGGTGACACCGAACAGCAGCAGGCCCGCGACGAACACCCGGCGCGGCCCGAGCAGGTCGGCCATCCGCCCGCCGAGCAGCAGGAAGCCGCCGAAGAGCAGGGTGTAGGCGTTGATCACCCACTGCAGGGAGTCGGCGGAGAAGTTCAGGTCCGCCTGGATGTGCGGCAGCGCGACGTTCACGATCGTCACGTCGAGCACCACGATGAACTGCGCTAGGGCCAGCACCGCCAGGGTGGCCCAGGGACTGCGTCGCATGCCTACCTCACTCAGAACGAGAGTCTACGTTGTATGTATACGCTGTATGCGTACTCCGTAGACGGTAGGTCTACGGTGTAAACTTGTCAACGTGATTGCCAAAGAACCCGTTCGCCGCCTGGATCCGGACAAGGTCGTCGACAGCGCACTGGCCCTCGCGGACGTGGAGGGACCGGCCTCGGTCACCCTCCGCCGTCTGGCGACCCAGCACAGCGTCACGCCAATGGCGCTGTACCGGCACTTCAAGGACAAGGACGATCTGCTGGCCGCCCTCGGCGACCGGCTGCTCGCGGACGTCGTAGTGCCGGAGCCGACGAACGCGCGCTGGGACGAGCAGCTGACCGAGGCGCTGACGGAGTTCGTGACGGCGCTCCGTGCGCACCCGAAGCTGGCGGACCTCACGCTGACCCGGATCCTGGTGTCCGAGGCGGGACTGGCGATGTCCGAGCGGATCATGGAACTGCTCACCGAGGGCGGATTCTCGATCGACGACGCGGCCGAGGTCGGCCGGCAGTCCGTCTGCTCGCTGATCTCCCTGGTGACCACGGACCCGATCACCCGCGAGGTGACTGACCCGGTCGCGCGCGAGGATTCCCTACGGATGAAGCGTGCCGCCCTGGCTGGCCTGTCGCCGCGGAAGTACCCGCTGATCACGGCTGCCGCGGACACCCTGATCTGCCCGACCTCCACCGACCGCTACTACGCCCTGGGGATCGAACTCGTGGTCGCGGGCATCTGCGGCGTACTGAAGAAGGAGCAGTAGTTGGCACTCAGCGTCATCACCTACCTGCAGCAGCACAGCCCGGACGAGCTGGTTCCGGCCCGCAAGCAGCCGGTGGAGATCCGCCGGGTCGAGGAGGTCTCACCGGAGTTCGGGCGGTACCTTTACACCGCCGTCGGCGGCCACTGGCACTGGTTCGGCAAGCTCGGCTGGAACTGGGACCAGTGGGTCGACTGGCTGAGCCGCTCCGGTTTCGAGACCTACGTCCCGTGGGCCGGCGGCATTCCGGCCGGGTACGTCGCGATGCGCGGGGCCGGCAGCGAGGTCGAGATCGAGAACTTCGGACTGCTGCCCGGATTCATCGGCCGTGGGCTCGGCGGCCACCTGCTGACGGTCGGTCTGCGGAACGCGTGGACCTTGCACGAGCGGCACGAGAGCGTCGATCCGATCACCCGCGTCTGGGTGAACACGAACACGCTCGACGGTCCGGCCGCGCTGGCCAACTACCAGGCGCGCGGGCTGAAGCCGTACAAGACAGTCGAAGAGGAGCGCCCGGACGGCGACGGCCCGTCGCCCGGTCCGTGGCCGGGCTGGTCCGGCCCGCCCGGCGTGGTGCGCGAGGTTCCGGCGGGCTGACGGCGCTACGCTCCCGACACGGACAGTGACAACAATCCTCACGGAGGTAGACCGATGGCGGGGAAGTTCGAGCTCTACAAGGACAAGTCGGGCGAGTTCCGGTTCCGGCTGAAGGCCGGCAACGGCGAGGTGATCGCGACCAGCAGCGAGAGCTACTCGAGCAAGGCCGCGGCGCTGAACGGGATCGAGTCGATCCAGAAGAGCGCCCCCGAGGCGAAGATCGACGACCAGACGGACTGAAACCCACAGAAAACAAGGGGTTCTCCACAACCTGTGGAGAACCCCTTTGCTGTCGGCAACGGTCAGAGACCTTCCTCGAAGACCACCGGCCGGATCTCGATACCGAGGCCCTCGATCGCGGCGTCCGGGATCATCGCCGCCAGCTCCTGGGCCCGCTCCGCCGACGCCACGTCGATCAGGTAGTAGCCGCCGAGGAACTCCTTCGCCTCCACGAACGGCCCGTCCGTCACCGCCGGTACGCCGTCGCGGACCTTGACCACCGTGGACTTGGCCGGCTCGGCCAGCGCAACGGTGCTGTGGAACTCGCCCGACTCCTTCATGGTCGCCATCACCTTCTGGTGACCGGCGCCGATCGCCTGCTGCTCCTCCTCACTCAGCGCGGCGAGAACGTCGGGGTTGATGTTCATGATCAGTAGGTACTTCACGATCTCTCCTTCACCACAGCCCCCGGTGCGGGGGCCTCTCGACGATGAGTACGGAGCCGCCCGGGCGATCTTGACATCGCGATAGCCTCGCCCCATGGCCGAGCTGAGTCTCACAGATGTCCGGGCCGCCGCCGAGCGCATCGCCGGGGTCGCCCACCGTACGCCGGTCCTCACCTCGAGGACTCTGGACGAGCGGGTCGGAGCCCACGTCTTCCTCAAGGCGGAGAACTTCCAGCGGATCGGCGCGTTCAAGTTCCGCGGCGCCTACAACGCGGTGAGCCGGTTGTCCGCCGACCAGCTCCAGCACGGCGTGGCGGCGTACTCGTCGGGGAATCATGCGCAGGCCGTTGCCCTCGCGGCCCGGATCGCGGGGACGGTCGCGGTGATCCTGATGCCCGAGGACGCTCCCCCGACGAAGCTCGCGGCCACCCGTGGGTACGGCGCTGAGGTCGTCACGTACGACCGGTACACGCAGGACCGGGCCGCCCTGGCCAAGGAGTTGGCCACCGAACGTGGGCTCACGCTGATTCCGCCGTACGACCACTACGACGTGATGGCGGGGCAGGGGACGGTTGCGCTCGAGCTGATCGAGGAGGTCGGCCGGCTCGGCGCGCTCCTGGTCCCGGTCGGCGGCGGTGGGTTGATGGCCGGCTGCGCGACCGCGGCGACGCTGCTGTCGCCGGGAATCCGGATGATCGGCGTCGAGCCGGAGGCCGGCGACGACCACGCCCGGTCGTTGGCCGCGGGCGAGCGGGTGGAGATCGACGTACCGCGGACGATCGCGGACGGGCAGGCGATCTCGTCACCCGGCGAGCTGACGTTCGCGGTGAACCGGCGGCTGGTGGACAGCTTCGAACTGGTCAGTGACGACGAGATCGTGGCCGCGATGGCGTTCGCGTTCGAGCGACTGAAGATCGTTCTGGAGCCGAGCGGGGCCAGCGCGCTGGCGGCACTGCTGGCCGGGCGGATCCAGGGTCTGCCGGAGCGCGTCGGGGTGGTGCTGTCCGGCGGGAACGTGGGGCTGGACCGGTTCCGCGAGCTGCTCGGAAATAGCTGAATTCTCAGGCACCTTAGGCTGCCCTGCGCACTCGTTGTGCCCGTTGTCACAGAGAGCCACAAATGAAATGTGACTGGAGTCACACCGAGCCGCTGATTCGCCGTCTGAGCCTCGCTCAGACACGCTCAGGACACCTTGTGTTCACCCCAACTCCCTGATCCGTCAGGGAGCCGTTGAGGGCCTTTCCAGAGGGTCCCTGTGGATCTGAGGGTTTGCGTCGTGATCGTTCTGTTATACAGTCGTCGGCGGTTCGGTAAACAACACGGACCGCACATGTGTGAACGCCGAGCTCTGCCAGGCACATGTGCTCCCCTCGAAGAACCATGGCAGAGGTGGGGGACCCAGGAGGTTGGGTCTCGACCGTGAGTGGTCGGAACCCTGGGGTGAAGTCCGCGGGAGCGGACCGGGCGATGAATCCCAGCCCGAACCCGACAGCTAACTTCACAGGCGTCGGGAGACAACCATGCCCGTCACTGCCCGGCGGACGTCGCTTTGGCGCGCCGTCAGCCAGCCCAGCGAGGCCAGTACCGTCCGGCCGATCGGCCGGACCGTCGCCAAACACCGCAAGAACACCAAGTCCGGCGCACCCCGGGGGGCGGCTGCCGCAGTCCTGTCGGTTGGCCTTGCTGTCGGCGGTGGAGCCGCGATCAGCGTCACCACCAGCCCGGCGCCCGCTTCGGCGGCCACCACCGCCCTGACCCCGGCCCAGATCCGCGGCAACGCACCGATCAACAGCCACCCGTACCTCCGGCGCGGGGACAAGGGCAAGACGGTCTCGTACGTGCAGCGTGCCCTGCACCTCGGGCCGGACGGCTACTTCGGCACCAGCACCTACCGGGTGCTGATCAAGTTCCAGCGCTCCTGGGGCATTCGCGCGACCGGGTACACGGATCCGAAGACCTGGGGCCGGCTCACCTGGGCCGCGAAGCGCGGGATCCTCTACGGTCCGTACGGCAAGCCCGCCGCGTCGACCTTCCGGGCCAGGGTGCTCAGGGAGGCCGCGAAGCTGAAGGGCAGGCCGTACCGCTACGGCGGCACGACCCCGCGCGGCTTCGACTGCTCCGGCTACACCGGCTACGTCTACAAGAAGGCCGGCAAGAAGCTGCCGCGTACGTCGCGAGCGCAGTACAGGGCGACAAAGCACATCAGCCGCAAGTCCGCGAAGCCGGGTGACCTCGTCTTCTTCAAGAGCAGTGGCGGCCGCGTGTACCACGTCGGCATCTACGCCGGCAGAAACATGCTGTGGCACGCCTCGAGGCCGGGCCGCCCGGTCGCGAAGGCGAAGATCTGGACCAGCAAGGTGGCCTTCGGCCGCGTCTGAGTCCGACCCGTCAGCGTCTCCTCCCCCCACGGGCGCCGCTGACCCCGGAACCGGTCCGGGCCGTCGTTCCCCCCACCCCTCCGACGGCCTGGGCCGGTTTCTCTATCCGTCCAGCAGACCGGCCTCATAGGCGAGGATCGCGACCTGGACCCGGTTGGTGGCGTCCAGCTTCACCAGCGCCCGCGACACGTGTGCCTTGACCGTCGCCTCGCTCATGAACAGCGTCCTGCCGATGTCGGAGTTCTGCAGGCCGCGGCCGACCTCGACCAGCACCTCGCGCTCGCGATCGGTCAGCTTGGCGATCCGCTCCTTCGCCGCCCGCCGGCGGTCCGCCCGGGGGTCGGCGGCGAAGTGCCCGATCAGCCGCCGGGTCACCGCCGGCGACAGCATCGCGTCCCCGGCCGCCACCACCTTGATCGCCTGCACCAGCTCGCGCGGCGGAGTGTCCTTCAGCAGGAACCCGCTCGCCCCGGCCTGCAGCGCCCGGAACACATAGTCGTCCAGGTCGAATGTCGTCAGGACGACGATCTTCGGCGGATCCGGCAACGCCTGGACCTCGCGGGTGGCGGCCAGCCCGTCCAGCCGCGGCATCCGGATGTCCATCAGTACGACGTCCGGCCGGTGCTCCTTCACCATCCGCGCGGCGTCGGCACCGTCCTCGGCCTCGGCGACCACCTCGAGCTCGTCGTCCGACTCCAGGATCATCTTCAGTCCGGCTCGGACCAGCGCCTCGTCGTCCACGATCAGCAGCCGCGTCATCGTTCCCCTTCGTCCACATGCACAGGCTCGGCACTCTCCCGGTTGTCCGGCCAGGGCAGCCAGCCCTCGACCCGCCAGCCGCCTTCGGGCGTCGGTCCCGTCGACAGCCGCCCACCGGCCAGCTGGACCCGCTCACGCAGCCCAACCAGTCCGGCACCGGCGCCCGGGAGCAGTGAACCAGCAGCCACCGGCCGCACGTTCGTCACCCTCACCGTCACGCCGTCGCCGC
The DNA here is from genome assembly GCF_044459685.1 of Kribbella sp. NPDC050241. Taxonomy (NCBI): domain Bacteria; kingdom Bacillati; phylum Actinomycetota; class Actinomycetes; order Propionibacteriales; family Kribbellaceae; genus Kribbella; species Kribbella sp. NPDC050241. Next base: position 371,029 of record NZ_JBITJE010000002.1, on the reverse strand, counting down.
GGTCGCCGTACACGAGGACCTCGGTGGACGCACCCCGGGCGTGCTTGTGCACGTTGGTCAGCGACTCCTGGACCACGCGGTAGACCGTCCGCCCGATCGACACCGGTACGTCGTCCGGCAGCGTGAACTCGCCCGCCACACTCACGCCCGCATCCCGCGACGCCATCACGAGGCGCTCCAGGTCCGCGGCCCGCGGCACCGGAGTCAGGTCGGCCCCGTCGACGCTGACGTCGGAGCGCAGTACGCCGAGAACCTCGCGGAGATCCTCCATCGCCTGCCGCGCGGTCTCCCGGATCAACCGGGCCGACCCCTCGACCTTGTCCGGGCCGACGGCCGGGTTCACCTCGAGGCCGCCGGCGTGCAGGGCGATCAGCGACACCTTGTGCGCCAGCACGTCGTGCATCTCCTGGGCGATTCGGGCCCGCTCGCCCAGCCGCGCCTGCTCACTGCGCAACTCGCGCTCCGCCTCGGCGCGCTCGGCACGATCGCGCAGCGACACCATCAGATCCCGGCGGGCGCCGATGTAGGCGCCGGCCGCGATCCAGCTTCCGATCAGGAACGGTCCGCTGAAGACCGACACCCAGAACCCGCCGCCCTCACTCCACATGTTGAGGACGTAAGCGGCGTACCCGGCCAGTCCGAGGATCGCGAGAACGAGGTCGCGGCGGCGGATCGCCAGGGTCAGCAAGGCGAGACCCATCGGGACGACGAGACCCGCCGTCAGCATCGCGAGCACGCCGATCGCGGTCACGACGGCCGGGAACCGCCGGCGCCAGAACAGCGCGGCCGACGCCACCACGCCGGCGCCCAGGACGTACCAGTCCTTGAGGTCCCAGCCGCCGTCACCGGAGGCCGCCTGAAGGGCGATCGTGAGCAGGCTGAAGCCGACGTACAGGAAGTCGCGCAGGCGCGGGGCATGCCTGACCCACCAGGCGTACCACCGGCGCAACCGTCGCATTCTGTCAGCGTAGTTGCCCGGAGTACGCCGTCTCGTCCCCCATCAGGTGGGGGTCGGGGATGTCCCCGAGAGACTTTCGTAGGGGGTTGGTCGAGCCTGTCGTCCGATGTGCCGAGGGGGCCGGTGACGGTTGACTCGACGTCATGATCACCGTCGAGAACCTGACCAAGCGGTACGGCAGCACCACTGCCGTCCAGGACGTGTCCTTCACCGTCCAGCCGGGAAGCATCACCGGCTTCCTCGGCCCGAACGGCGCCGGCAAGTCCACCACACTCCGGATGCTGACCGGCCTCACGCCGCCCTCGTCAGGCACCGCGACCATCAACGGCAAGAAGTACGCCGACCTGCCGAACCCGGGCCGGGTCGTCGGCGTCATGCTGGACGCCGCCGCGCAGCACGCGGGCCGGAGTGGACGGGAGACGCTCCTGCTCAACGCCAGCCTGCTCGGGGTGCCGAAGACGCGCGTGGACGAGATGCTCGAGGCCGTCGGCCTCAGTCACGCCGCCAAGCGCCGGGTCGGGCAGTACTCGCTGGGCATGCGGCAGCGGCTCGGTATCGCGAGTGCGCTGCTGGGCGATCCCGCCGTACTGATCCTGGACGAGCCGGCCAACGGGATGGATCCGGAGGGCATCCGGTGGATGCGTGGACTGCTCCAGGACTTCGCGTCCCGCGGCGGCACGGTGATCCTGTCCAGCCACCTGCTGGGCGAGGTCCAGGCGACCGTCGACCGGCTGGTCGTGATCGGCGGCGGCCGGATCGTCGCCAACGGCTCGCTGGAAGAACTGCTGTCCGGCAGCGGCACGCTCGTCCGCGGCCTCGACCCGATCGGCCTGAACGAGGCCCTGACCGCGGCCGGTCTGCGGCTGGAGCCGCTGCACGACGGCGCGCTGCGCGTCGACGCCACCGCCGAGCAGGTCGGCCGCGCCGCCGCGGCCGCAGGCCAGATCCTGCTCGAACTGCGCCAGAGCGACGGCGCCGGCCTGGAGGACCTGTTCTTCCAGCTCACCACTCCGGCCGCCGAAGCGGCCTGACCACTTCTCCTGAACGAGCAGTATCAAGCACCGAGTTTGGAGCTCATAGCCATGACCACCGTGACCGACGTCGCGCCCACCACCCCGGCGAAGCACCGGGCCGAGGCGACGACCAGTCTTCCGCCCGTCCGCGGGCAGTCCTTCCTGAAACTCGTCGGCATCGAACTGCGCAAGTCCGTGGACACCCGCAGCGGCAAGTTGCTGATCGGCGCGATCCTGGCGCTGGCCGTCATCGCGATCGGCTGGCAACTGACCCACCTGCCGCAGGGCCCAGCCACCGTCGACGGATTCCTCAGTGCGGCCTCCACCAGCGTGATGCTGTTGCTGCCGGTCATCGGCGTGATGGCGATGACGAGCGAATGGACCCAGCGCACAGCGCTGACCACCTTCACGCTGTCGCCCCGGAGGGTTCGGGTGCAGATCGCCAAATTCGTGTCCGCGATCATCATCAGCATCGTGGTGCTGACCGTGACCAACCTGCTGGCGCTGGCGGGTACAGCGCTCGGTGGCGCGGTCGGCGGCGACGGCTCGTCGTACGCCGGGCTCGGCGGAGCACTGGCCGGCGCGTACCTGACCAGCGCGCTCAACGTGGTGATGGCTGCCGCCTTCGGTGCGGTGATCGCCCAGACCGCGGTCGCGATTCTGGTCTACTTCATCGCCCCGACCGCCTGGTCGCTGGCCGGCCCGGCCCTGTTCAAGGACAACGCGAACTGGCTGGACGTGTTCGGCGCCTTCGGCCGGATCGCGGACCGCGACCTGCACGGCATGGTGCCCGAGACACTGACCTCGATCGCGGTCTGGATCGTTGTCCCAACCATCGTCGGACTGTGGGCAAGCTCACGTCGCGAGGTCAAGTAGCGGGGTCGGACGCGGTGGGGTGGGCCGGTTTGAGGGGACCGGCGCACCCCACCGACGGGGTGATCGGACCTCTTCGGCGGTTCAGCCAGGGGGTCGTGCGTGTGTCGATCCCCGGGTCCGGGTAACCTAGAAGCACGATTACTGACGACTGATCCGTGGGCGCCACGCTGCGTACCCGGTTGACTTGTGCGAGGGGGTCGACGCTATGGGGCGCGGCCGTGCAAAGGCCAAGCAGACGAAGGTCGCTCGCGACCTGAAGTACCGCACCTGGGACACCGACTTGGACCAGCTCAAGAAAGAGCTGTCCGGTGACCAGGGTGGCGACCGTTCTGCGAACGGCGACAACGACGGCGACGAATACGACGCCGACGAATACCACCCCCGTCGGTAAGCAACGACAGCTCGGCTGACCTGCTCAGTGCCCTCGGGTGCTGAGCAGGCTGACCGTGCGCCCGACGTGTTCCACCACACCAGCACCACCCGGAGCGGTCGAGCCTACCCAGAAATCGGTTGCTCGAGCGGGCGGCGCCTGGGTCGGCACGGCCTGAGAGCTACCTGCGCGGGTCCTTACTTGGCGTAGGTGCCTTCCAGGGCGACCGTGCCACCGGGCGTCGCGGTGACCTCACCGCAGACCCAGGCCGGGATGTCGCGGGACGCCAGCTCGGCGATCGCGGCGTCAGCGGACGACGGGTCGAGTACGGCGACCATGCCGGCACCCATGTTCAACGTCTTCTCCAGTTCGGGCAGAGCGACGTCGCCGAGCAGCCCGACCAGGCCGAAGATCGGCGCCGGCGCCCAGGTCGACCGGTCGATGCGGACCGAGAGGGCCTCGGGGATGACCCGGGCCAGGTTCGCCGCGAACCCACCGCCGGTGATGTGCGACATCGCGTGCAGCGGCTTGGCGTCACCCTCGACGTCGCCGTTCAGCTCCGCGATCAGCTCCAGGCAGTGCTTCGCGTACACCCGGGTCGGAGTCAGCAGCACCTCGCCCAGCGTCATACCCAGCTCCGGCACGACCCGGTCGAGCGTCCAGCGGGCGCGGTTGAAGAAGACGTGGCGGACCAGGGAGTACCCGTTCGAGTGCAGGCCGGAGGAGGCCATCGCCACGACGACGTCGCCCGCGCGGACTCGCTCCGCACCGAGCACCTCGTCGGCCTCGACCACACCGGTCGACGCACCGGCCACGTCGTACTCGTCCGGCTCGAGCAGGCCCGGGTGTTCGGCGGTCTCCCCGCCGACGAGCGCCGTACCGGCCTCCACGCACGCCTCGGCGATGCCCTTCACGATCTGCGCGATCGTCTCCGGGACCACCTTGCCGGTGCAGATGTAGTCGGTCATGAACAGCGGCTCGGCGCCGCAGACGACCAGGTCGTCGACGACCATCCCGACCAGGTCGAACCCGATCGTGTCGTGCTTGTCCAGCTTCTGCGCGATCGCGACCTTCGTCCCGATCCCGTCCGTCGAGGTCGCCAGCAGCGGCCGCCGGTACGACGTGAGCGCGGTCGCGTCGAACAGCCCGGCGAACCCGCCGAGCCCGCCGACCACCTCCGGGCGGGTCGCCTTCGCCACCCATTCCTTCATCAGCTCGACGGCCCGGTCACCGGCCTCGATGTCGACTCCGGCAGCGGCGTAGCTCGCGCCTTCGCTCACGTTCATCTCCTCGATACTCCGGCGGTACGACGTACGCCGGGCTGATCTGGCTACGGACGGCTCAGGGCGTCGGCGGCACCGGCGCCACCGGAGACCGTGGCCAGGCCGTCGACGTCGGTGGACACCGGCAGCTCCAGCAGGTGCTTGCCGAGCTGCTCCGGATCCGGCAGCGCGACCGGGTAGACCCCGTCGAAGCACGCACGGCAGAGCTTGTCCTTCGGCACTGTGGTCGCCGCGATCAGGCCGTCCAGGCTGATGTAGCCGAGCGAGTCGGCGCCGAGCGAGCGGCAGATCTCCTCGGTGTTCAGCCCGTTCGCGATCAGTTCGGCGCGGCTGGCGAAGTCGATGCCGTAGAAGCACGGCCACTTGACCGGCGGCGCCGTGATCCGGACGTGGATCTCCTTCGCGCCGGCCTCGCGCAGCATCCGGATCACCGCGCGCTGGGTGTTGCCGCGCACGATCGTGTCGTCGACCACGACCAGCCGCTTGCCCTCGATCACCTCGCGCAGCGGGTTCAGCTTCAGCCGGATCCCCAGTTGGCGGATCGTCTGGCTGGGCTGGATGAACGTGCGGCCGACGTACGCGTTCTTGACCAGGCCCGATCCGTACGGGATGCCGGACGCTTCGGCGTACCCGATCGCGCCGGGCGTCCCGGACTCGGGGGTGGCGATGACCAGGTCGGCGTCGGCCGGGTGCTCGCCGGCCAGCCGGCGGCCGATCTCGACGCGGGTGGAGTAGATCCGCCGGCCGGAGATCTGGGTGTCCGGGCGGGCCAGGTAGACGAACTCGAACAGGCAGCCCTTCGGGTCCGGCTCGGCGAACCGGGTCGAGCGCAGGCCGTCGGCGTCGACCGCGACGATCTCGCCCGGCTCCACCTCTCGGATGAACGAGGCGCCGACGATGTCGAGGGCAGCGGTCTCGCTGGCGATCACCCAGCCGCGCTCCAGCCGGCCCAGCACCAGCGGGCGGATGCCCTGCGGGTCGCGAGCGGCGTACAGGGTGTTCTCGTCCATGAAGATCAGGCTGTAGGCGCCCTTGACCTTCGGCAGCACCTTCGCGGCCGCCTGCTCGATGGTCAGGTCCGGGTACCCGGCGAGCATCGAGGTGAGGATGTCGGTGTCGGAGGAGGCGCCGTGCTTCGCGTTCGCCTTGGCGTGCTCGACGTCGGCGTCCAGACCGAGATCGAGGTCGCCGCCGCCGTTCAGGCTCTCGGCCAGCTCACCGGTGTTGGTCAGGTTCCCGTTGTGCCCGAGCGCGATCGACCCGGTCGCGGTCGACCGGAACGTCGGCTGCGCGTTGGCCCAGACACTGGACCCGGTCGTCGAGTACCGGCAGTGGCCGATCGCGATGTGTCCGCGCAGCGACGCGAGGGTCGCCTCGTCGAACGCCTGACTGACCAGACCCATGTCCTTGTAGACCAGAATCTGGCTTCCGTTGCTGACTGCGATGCCAGCCGACTCCTGCCCTCGATGCTGCAAGGCGTAGAGCCCGAAGTAGGTGAGTTTGGCAACCTCTTCCCCGGGTGCCCAGACCCCGAAGACGCCACACGCGTCCTGCGGTCCCAGGTCCTGCGGGTCAAGGTCATGGGTTAGCCGACCATCGCCACGAGCCACGGCGTCAGTCTACGGGACGTCACGGGGTGCCCTGGCCCGATCCGATGGCCGGGCACAGGGAGCCCGTCGTACGACTACTCAGTGGAAAGCTACGGTCACCAGCAGAGCACCGGGATACAGCCCGGTTCACTGCCTCCGGCCGCCGACGCGGTGAGTGGGGCGCCGCCCAATGTCAGCACCGCGGCCACACCAACTACAATGAGCAATTTCCTGATCACACATCTGTCCCTTCGAAAATGAGCCGGAACCGGCTGAGGAGTGCTCTGTGTCGACGCGCTCTGTATATGGTCGGTTCCGACAAGACTGAGAAGGAGGAGGACGTGCTCGAGCCGCTGGGTGTTGATGAAGCCACCTTCGCGGTTTATCACGCCCTTCTCAGCCACCCAGACAGTACGCCCGAGAACATTGCCGCGCTAGTAAAAAGGCCGGTGACCGAGGTTCACGAGCTGATGGAGAAGCTCCGCAGGCTGGAGCTGCTCGTCCCGACCTGGACGAACCCCGACGGTGAGCACGCGGTGCACCCGCGGGTTGGCCTGACCGGCCTGGCCGAGCGCCGCCGGACCGAGTTGAACAAGATGCTCGGCGAGCTCAAGGAAGCCGAAGCCTCGGCCGAGGTGCTGGCCGAGCAGTACAACGAGCTCCTGACCGCGCGCAGCAGTGGGGACGTCGAAGTGCTCAACGGCCGGGCGAACGCCTCCCGGCGGATCGAAGAGCTGGGCCTGAAGGCCAAGGACGCGCTGTGGGGCCTGGTGCCCGCGCACATCGACGACGTCACCCACCCGTTCGACAAGTCGCCGGATGTTCCGTTGCTCGAGCGCGGGCTACGGATGCGGACCGTCTATCTCCAGAGCATCACCTCGTCCAAGCAGGCACTGGACTACGCCGCGGCCATGCACCAGCTCGGCGGCGAGATCCGGGCGACGCCCACGCTGCCGCTGCGGCTGCTGATCTTCGACCAGGAGATCGCGGTCATGCCGATGGACCCGGAGAACCCGACCGTCGGCGCGGTCATCCACCGCAGCCCCGCCGTGGTCTCGGTCGCGCTCGCCTTGTTCGACTCCTACTGGGCCCGGGCCACCGAGCTCTTCGACGCGGACGACCGGGAGGACAACGCGCCCCTGACGCCCCACGAGGCCGAAGTACTGCGGCTGCTCGCGGGCGGCGCGAAGGACGAACAGGTCGCGCGTCTGCTGGGCATCTCGTTGCGGACGGCCCGGCGAATCACCGCGACCCTGTCGGAGCGCCTCAATGCCGCCAGCCGCTTCGAGCTGGGTGTGGCGGCAGCGAAGCGCGGCTGGGTCTGACCGCCTCCGGTCAGACGCTCTTCAGTGCGGCCAGAAGCTTGGTGAGGGATTCGCGGGCGTCGCCGAACAGCAGGGTCGTCCGGGGGTCGTAGAGGAGCTCGTTCTCGATGCCGGCGAATCCCGGACGCATGGAGCGCTTGAGGAAGATCACCCGCTGCGCCTCGTCGGCGTTCAGGATCGGCATCCCGTAGATCGGGGCGCTGGGCGTGTTCCGCGCGGCGGGGTTGACGACGTCGTTGGCGCCGACCACCAGGACGACGTCCGTCGACTTGAAGTCGCCGTTGATGTCGTCCATCTCGCGCAACTGGTCGTACGGCACCTGGGCCTCGGCCAGCAGCACGTTCATGTGGCCGGGCATCCGGCCGGCCACCGGGTGGATCGCGTAGTCGACCTTCACGCCGCGGCTCTGCAGCTCGTCGACCAGGTCGCGCAGCGTGTGCTGCGCCTGCGCCACGGCCAGCCCGTACCCGGGCACGATGATGACCTTGTTCGCGTACCCGAGCAGGATGGCGACGTCTTCCGCGCCGCCGGAGATGACCGGCCGCTCGGACGGCGCACCGCCACCCAGAGTCGAACCACCGCGGACGGCACCGAAGAGGATGTTGAAGACGGATCGGCCCATCGCGTCCGCCATCAGCTTGGTCAGCAACGTACCGGCGGCGCCGACGAGCGTGCCGGCCACCAGCAGCAGGGTGTTGCCGAGCACGTAACCGCCCGCGGCCACGGTGAGGCCGGTGAAGGCGTTCAGCAGCGAGATGACGATCGGTACGTCGGCACCGCCCACGGGCAGCACCAGCATCACGCCGACCGCAAGACCGACCAGGCAGAGCAGTACGCCGACCCACACGCGCGGATCGGAGACGAGCCAGCCGGCCAGCGCGATCCCGCCGATGATCGAAGCGATGAAGAGCACCGGCAGACCGGGGAACGTCACCGGCCGGGTGGTCATCAGTTCCTGTAGTTTGGCGAACGTCACGATCGAGCCGGAGAAGCTGACCGCACCGACCAGGATGGTGAACGCGGTCGCGATCGCGGCCACCGTCGCGTCGGCGCTGACCTCGCCGAGCTCGATCAACGCGACCAGCGCGGCCGCGCCACCGCCGACACCGTTGAAGAGGGCAACGAGCTGCGGCATGTGCGTCATCTGCACCCGGCGCGATCCGACCACACCGACGACCGTGCCGGCCGCCAGCGCGATCAGGATCGGCGTCAGGTGATCGGGCTTGTAGGCGACGAAGGTGATGATGACGGCGAGCACCGCGCCGGCGGCACCGAGCAGGTTGCCGGCCCGGGCACTGCGGGGCGACGACAGCGCCTTCAGCGCGATGATGAAGCAGACCGCGGCGACCAGGTAACCGATCTGGGCCCAGGTGGGGATCACTTGCGCAGCTCCTTCTTGCGTGCCCCCGGGCCTTTGAACATCTGCAGCATCCGGTCGGTGACCACGAATCCGCCGACCATGTTGACGGTCGCGAGTACGACGGCCAGGAGCCCGACGACCACCACGATCGCGGAGTCGGCCTGCCCGGTGACGATGATGGCGCCGACCAGGATGACGCCGTGGATGGCGTTCGCGCCGGACATCAGCGGGGTGTGCAGGGTCGAGGAGACCTTGCTGATCACCTCGACCCCGACGAACGCCGCAAGGACGAAGATCGTCAGCAGCGCGATGGACTCGGTCACAGGGACTGTCCTTTCAGGAGCTCGCGGGTCGGCTCGTGGAGCACGCTGCCGTCGTGGGTGACGCAGCAGCCGCGGACGATCTCGTCGTTGAAGTCCGGATCGAACGAGGCGTTCCGGGTCATCAGGCGGATCAGGTTCGCGATGTTCTGACCGTAGAGCCGGCTGGCCGGTCCGGCCATCTGGCTGGCGACGTTCGCGCCGCCCCAGACCAGCGCGTTGCCGATGGTGAGCTCGGTGCCGGCCACCGAGCCCTCGACATTGCCGCCCTGCTCGGAGGCCAGGTCGACGACGACGGAGCCGGGCTTCATCTGCTCGACCATCGCTCGCGACACCAGGATCGGCGCGGTCCGCCCGGGTACGGCGGCGGTCGTGATCAGCGCGTCCGCGGCGGCGACGAACGGGGTCAGCAGCTCACGCTGGAGCTGGGCCCGTTCCGGCGTCATCTCGCGGGCGTACCCACCGGGGCCGTCCAGGGTGCCGAGCTCGAGCTCGATCGGCTGCGCGCCCATCGAGGCGATCTCCTCGGCGGCCGCGGTCCGGACGTCGTACGCCCTGACGACGGCGCCGAGCCGCTTGGCGGTCGCGATGGCCTGCAGGCCGGCGACGCCGGCGCCGAGGACCAGGACCTGGGCCGGCGGCACGGTGCCCGCCGCGGTCATGCTCAGCGGGAAGAATCGCGGCAGCCGCTCGGCCGCCACGATCGCGGCGCGGTACCCGGCGACCAGCGCCTGGGAGGACAGCGCGTCCATCGACTGGGCGCGCGAGATCCGCGGGACGAGCTCCATCGCGAACGCGGTGAGCTTCGCCGTGGTTGCGGTGCGGACCACATCCGGTGGATTCGTCGGCAGGAACGACATCAGCGCCGTACCGGCGTGCAGCCGCTGCAGGCGTTCCCGCTCCAACGGCTGGACCGACGTCACGATGGTGGCCGCGTGGTCGGCGCCCCAGGCGACCTCGGCACCGGCATCGCGGTACTGGTCGTCGGAGTACAGGGCCCGTTCGCCGGCGGCCGGCTCGACCGCCACCTCGTAGCCGAGCTCGATGAGTTTCGCGACTTGTTCCGGCACCAGCGCGACCCGGCGCTCCGCCGGTCTGGTCTCCCGTACGACTGCGATCTTCACTCGCCGAAACCTATGCCAAACACTGGGTCGCCGGAAAGCCCGGTCACGCTTGGTTCGCCAAGTTCTGAAGGAGAAGGGCTTCGGCCAGGCAGACCTTGGTGAACTCGGCGAGGTGCAGGCCCTCGTCGATGCCGTGGGCGCGGGTGTCCGGATCCTCCACGCCGGTGACCAGGATCGAGGCCTCCGGGAAGGTCTGCTGGAACTCCGCGATGAACGGGATCGACCCGCCCATGCCCATGTCGATCGGCTCGACACCCCACGCGGTCTGGAATGCGGACCGGGCCGCTTCGTACCCGGCGCCGCGCGCGTTCACGCTGCAGGGCTGGCCGTTCTGTCCCTCGGTGACGGTGACCTGCGCACCCCAGGGCGCGTGGTTCTCGAGGTGTGCCTTCAGCGCCGCGCTCGCCTTGATCGCGTCGTCGCCCGGCGCGACCCGCAGGCTCACCTTGGCCCGCGCGACCGGCACCAGGGTGTTGCTGGCCTCCGCCACGGACGGCGCGTCGATGCCCAGTACGGCGATCGACGGCCGTGTCCACAGGCGGTCGACAAGCGAACCCGAGCCGGTCAGCCGGACGGAATCCAGCACACTCGACTCGGCGCGCAGCCGCGCTTCGGGATAGTCCACATCCGCCGCCCGCGAAGCGTGCAGCCCGTCCACCGCGACGTCACCCTTGTCGTCGTGCAGGGTGGCGAGCAGGCGGCACAGCGTCGACAGTGCGTCCGGGATCGGCCCACCGAACAACCCCGAGTGGACCGCGTGATCGAGCGTCCGCACCTCGACGTACGCCTCGACCAGGCCGCGCAGCGACACGGTCAGCGCCGGCCGGCCGACGTCCCAGTTGCCCGAGTCGGCGATCACGATCGCGTCGGCGGCGAGCTCCTCGGAGTAGTCGTCCAGCAACTGCAGCAGGGTCGGCGAGCCGATCTCCTCCTCGCCCTCGACGAACACGGTCACACCCACCGGCAGATCGTTGCCGAAGGCCCGTACAGCGGCCAGGTGCGCGGCGATGCCGGCCTTGTCGTCGGCGGCACCCCGGCCGTACAGCCGGTCGCCGCGCTCGGTCGGCACGAACGGGTCCGAGGTCCACTGCTCGACCGGCCCGGTCGGCTGGACGTCATGGTGCGCGTACAGCAGCACGGTCGGCTTGCCGGCCGGCGCGGCCTTCTTCGCGATCACCGCGGGCGCGCCGTCGCCGGCCCGGACGATCTTCACCGTGAACCCCTCGGCCTCGAACAGCGCCGCGGTCGCCTCGGCGGAGCGTTGGACGTCGGCCGCGCGGGCGGGTTCGTAGCTGACCGACGGGATCCGGATGAGGTCCTCGAGGTCGGCACGGACACTGGGCAGAACGCGGTCGATCGCCGCGGACAGATCGGTCATGCGCCTACCGTACGGCGTCCGTTCCCGACCTCGCCGCCCGGAATGCTGTGGTCGTTACTGGCCATGTTACTGATTGTCGTCATACGCTAAGACTCTCGTAGGTTTCCGCCCGACCGAAGAGGACTTCACTCATGGCCCGTCGCCCCCTCGCCATCCTGACCGCCGTCGTCACGTCCGCGGCCGCACTGACCGCCGCGCTGCCCGCCAGTGCAGCGATCACCTGCGACACCGCCACCACCGGCGGCGCGACCTTCTACGACGGCCCGTCCGCGTCGAAGAAGTACGACGCCCGGTTCAGCAACAGCGCGAGCATCCCCAACCTGAGCACCTACACCCCACAGGGCGCGGGCACTTGGTACAACTGGGACGGCTCCGGCAAGAACCTGCTGCTGGTCGGCTCGTACCGCGCCGGCGCCGACTCGCAGATCTACGGCATCGACCCGGCCACCGGATCGACCGTCGGCGTGGTCGCGATCGCCGAGTCGCACGTCGGCGGCATCACCGTCAGCAAGGGCTGGGCGTTCGTGTCCGGCGCCGGCAGCAGCATCCGCAAGTACAGCCTGACCTCGCTGCGGGACGCCCTGAAGGCAGCGGGTACGCCGTACCTCGCGCAGGTGGGGACCGCGCGGGACGTGGCCGGCGCGTCGTTCATCGGCAGCTACGGGGACTCGCTGTTCTCCGGGACGTTCAACGAGACCGGCCGCGGGACCATGTACGAGTACAAGATCGCCGACGACGGAACGTTGACCACAGTGGCCGGCGCGTGGGAGGTGCCGACCAAGACGCAGGGCCTGACGGTCACCGCCAACCACTTCATCTACAGCACGTCGTACGGGCGTGGGAACCGCAGCAACCTGTACGTCGTGAAGCGCGGCCAGAAGGATCTGGACGCCGCCGCACTCAGTTGCTTCCGGGCCCCGAGCATGACCGAGGGCATCACCGAGTACAACGGAACGGCGTACCTGGTCTACGAGTCCGGCTCATACCTCTACGCCTCGGACCCAGCCACCCTCAACGTCATTCCCCGGCTGCACAAGGCCTCGATCTCGTCTTTGACGTCCCTGGTCCCCTAAGGCTTGTACTCCGCGGAGTCCAGCACTGCCTGACGCTTCTTCGGGTTGTCCTCACGGACCTGGACGCGGAGCAGAGTCGACTCGCTCACCTTCCGGTACTGCTCCACAACGGTCGGCACGTTGTTGCAGCTGTACCGGAAGGTTGCGGTCGTGTCAGAGGTTTCCGGAGTCAGCGACGTACAGCCCTCGGGCGCCGTCGCGCTCGTGGGCAGCGTCGACGAGGCCACCAGACCGAGGTAGACACCCTCGACGCTCGTATCCGTCTGCCATGCGGCGGTCTCGGTGGCGACCAGCAACTGCGTGTCTGCCTGCGCCTTCTGGGACCACTCGCGCGGGACCTCCACCGACAGTCCGTTGGCTTCCACCTTCACCGGGCGACTCAAGACGTACCGATAGCCGCCGTACCCGCCGCCGACTGCCAGTACGACGGCCAGCACTGTCGCGATCACCCGGGACCGGCCGGACCGCTTCGGGGGAACCGCGACGGTCGGCTCGTTGGCACTGACCAGAGCGGTCTCCTGGTCGACCCCACCGGCCGTCTTGGGCACAGGCGTCGGCATCTCGGCCGCCGGCACCAGTCCGACCGGGACCTTGCCGGTGGCGTGGGCCTCCCGCAACGCGTTGAGGAAGCTGTCCAGATCCGGCCACCGCTTGTCCCGGTCCGGCTCGAGTGCACGACGTACGACGACGTCGATCGCGTCCGAGACGTCCGCGCGCAGTGTCGTCATCGACGGCGGCGGTGACTCGATCTGCATCACCGCACCGAGGCTCGCCACACCATGCGGCGCTTGGCCGGTGAAGGCGGCGTACGCGACCGCTCCGAGCGAGTAGAGGTCCGCCCGGTGGTCCAGCCGCTCGCCGCGCACCTGCTCGGGCGCGACGTACGCCGGAGTGCCGCCGGGCATGGTCAGCTGGGACACGTCCTGAACCGCTTTACCCAGACCGAGGTCGCCGAGCATCGCGCGGTCACCATCCGGCTCGGTGCGGAACAGCACGTTGGCCGGCTTCACGTCGCGATGCAGAACGCCGCGCGTGTGCAGGTGCTTGAGGCCCTTGCCGACCTCGGTGATGACGCGGACCGCTTCGCCGAGCTCGAGCGAACCGGCCTTGATCCGGTCCGCGAGCGTCCCGCCGTCGGCGTAGGTGAGGACCATGTACGGTCGTCCGTCCTCGGCCTCACCGATGTCGTGCACCCCGACGACGTACCGCGAGTCGACCTTGCGCAGAAAGCGTCCCTCGGCCAGGAACCGTCGGCGGACGTCCTCGTCGTCGACCCACAGGTCGGACAGGATCTTGACCGCCACCTCGGCGTCCAGCTGCTCGTCCCGGGCCAGCCAAACCGTCGCGAAACCACCGGCACCGACCCGGCGGACCAGGGCGTACCGGCCGATCCGCGCTGGCTGGTCCATGCACGCATTATGCTCGATCGCTCGGCGGAGCGAACAAACGGACGCCTTGATGCGTCACAACGGGGATGGATACGGGACGGGTGCCGAGCTGGAATCGGTCGCTGGTGGCGGTGCCGGCCGCGATCGCGGTGGTTGCTGTCCTGGGCGGCGGGCTGCTGGCCACCATGCGCGGACCACAGGACCAGACCGGCGCTGCTGCCGCACCCTTGTCCGCATCCGTCGCTGCGAAGACCGCCCCCGTCGCTGCGAGGACCGCCCCCGTCGCAGTGAAGAGCGCCACCAACGGGATCATCGACGCGACGAACCTCCCGACCGGCAGGAGTCCGCAGCTGACGTACATCCGCGGCCGCACGGTCCTGGGTGGAGTCGGCAGTCCGGTCCGCGTGCCCGGTACGAACGAGATCATCGCCGTGGCGCGGCTGTGGGACACCACCATGACCGTGCAGGTCCCGACCGCGACCAGCAGCTTCCTGATGGTGCAGGACTACACCGGCAAGGTCGTGAACGAGATCCGGAGCGTCGACTCCCTGGTGACCAGTGCCGACGGCAAGTATGTCGCCTTCGCCTCGGGTGGCCGGTTCTCCGACCACCAGTCCGGCGGCACGTTGTACTTCCAGGAGCACACCACCGGGCCGGCCGACGTACTGCGACAACCGAAGCTCACCGATGTCGCAGTCCTGGCGGTGGTCGGTCATGCCGTGTACTTCCACGGCGGCACGAAGCCGGGTGACTCCTGGGACCTGTACCGCTGGGACACCGAGAAGATGACGGTCCGCGAGCTGCCCAAGGTCACGTCACCCGTCTCGATGACGGCCGACGGCCGTCTGGCGGCCGGGATGACCGTCTTCACCGACAGCGGCCAGTGCTCGGCCGTCATGGACGTGGCCAGCCAACTGCAGCGCTGGCGGACCTGCGAGTACCGGCTCGACCGGTTCAGCCCGGGCAACGCGTACGTCGTCGGCCTGCCGCCCGGCACTGGTGAGCCGTACGGCGAGAAGCGCACCGCGGTCCTGGATGGGAAGACCGGCAAGCTGCTCCGGCAATGGACCGCGCCGTCCCTGCGCGCCGCGGTCGCGGAGGACGACGACCATGTCCTCCTGCAATGGCACGACCAGCAGGAACCACAGTCCCGCTCCGCTGTGGTGCGCTGCGCGATCAGCACCGGCCAGTGCGAGCTGGCCACACCCTTGTCCCCGGAACCCCTGTTGCTCGGATCATGAGAGCAGGGTCCATCGTGTTAGGAGCGCCGTGATGCGGAACAAGAACGGCCGCCTCGTGGCCCTGGTCGCGTCGATCGCGGTCGCCGCGGTCGCCATCGGCGCAGGCCTCGCCTACCGACAAGGGCCTCAGGTCGCGGAAGCCGACGCCGCCCCACTCAGCGGCTCCCCGTCTCCCCCGGCCGAGCCGACTGCGACGCCCACCGCCACGCCGTCGGTGACTCCATCGGGCACGCCGCTCACCACTCCCAAACCGCCGGCCAAGAGCGGTCCGGTGAAGTCGAAGGTCAACCTGGCCGAGCTGCCGAAGGGACGCGGCCCGCAGGTCACCTACCTGTCCGGCCGCACCGTCCAGGGCGGCCCCGGCCAGGAGGTGAAGATCCCGGGTACGGGCGACATCGGGGACGTCGCCCGCCTGAACCAGTCCGTGCTGGCCGTCGTCAGCAAGGGCACCGACACGGAGATGCTGACGATCGACAGCAGCGGGACGGTCCTGCGAACCACCCCCGACGTCACCGGGATCGTGACCACCGAGGACGGCCTGGCCGCCGCGTACGTCGCCACTCGCCGGTCCGAGCAGAGCGCGGCACTTCCGGGTGCCGTGGTCTATGCGGAGCAGGAATCGGTCCAGAAGATCACGGTGCCGGACGTCTGGGACGCGTTCCCGCTCGGCTACGTCAACGGCAAGGTCTACTTCCGGGCCGAGACCGCCGAGGGCGCCCTCGCCTGGAACCTGTACGAATGGGTCCCGGGTGCGTCGAAGGCCACTGTGGTCAAGTCGATCCCGAAACCGACCGCGCTGTCCGCGGACGGCTCGGTGGCCGCCTCACTGATCAACATCACCGACTACAGCAGCTGCACCAACGTCGTCACCGTGGAGGGTGGCACGCGCCTCTGGCGCACCTGCGAGTACCAGGTCGTGGGCTTCACCCGGGACGGCCGCACCGCGATCGGAGCACCCTTCTACCGGGACGGGTACGCCGATGGCATCGCATCAGCCCTGGATGCGAAGACCGGCGCGTTGCTGCACGAGTGGGCCGGGACGTTCCGACAGTCGGTCGCCGAGGACGACCAGCACCTGCTCCTGCTCGCCGACGACGGCCCGGACAGCGCGGCCTCGATCATCCGTTGCTCGACCGTCACCGGCGCCTGTGAGCAGGCAACTCCACTGGCCAAGGGCAATCTGCGGATCGGCAGCTGATCTGCCGAGAGCAGATATCCCTGGGGGGTAAGGGGTTTGGCGGCAGACTGGCCGCATGGAACGTATAGCGGTGCTGGCTGACGTGCACGGGGTGTTGCCTGCTCTGGAGGCGGTGCTGGCGGAGGACGACGTACGGTCGGCCGATGCGATCGTGCTGGCCGGGGACATCGCCAGTGGGCCGCAGCCGGTCGAGACTCTGGATCTGCTGACGTCACTGGGCGACCGGGTGGTGTGGGTGCGGGGGAACGCCGACCGGGAGCTGGTGGAGATGGCCCGGGCCGCGTGCACGGGCGAACCGCCGGATGCGGTGAGTCCGTGGGCAGCACAGAAGTTGCGGCCGGACCAGGTGGAGTTGCTGGCGCCCTTGCCCACCACTGTGACGATCGGGGACGCGCTGTTCTGCCACGCGACGCCACGGGACGACGAGGAGATGGTGCTGGTCGACAGCCCGATCTCCCGGTGGGCCGAGGTCTTCACCGGGCTGCCTGAGGACGTGCGGACGGTTGTGTGCGGCCACACCCACATGCCGTTCGCCAGGCAGGTGGACCGGCGACTGGTGATCAACGCCGGCAGCGTCGGCATGCCGTACGGCGCTCCTGGCCCGAGCTGGGCGTTGCTGACTCCGGGCGGCGTACAGCTCCGCCGCGCACCCCTCGACGCCGTCAAGGCCGCGGAGCGCATCACCACGGAGTCGACGTACCCCGGCCGGCAGGAGTGGGTGGAGGAGTACCTCCTGACCAACTACTCCGACACCGAGGCCCTGGACGCGTTCAGACCCCGCGCGGAGGGTTGACCGGCTACCGTCGACACGTGTTCGCACGGCGGCGGAAGCATTTCGGGACTCCGGCTGACAAGGCGACGTATGCGACCCTGCATACCGCCTCGCTGGCCTCTCCCCACCTGCGCGAGGGTCTGACGCCCGCGGCGGCCGGGAAGGCGAGCCGCCACCTCAGAGACCTCCTCGGTACGGCGGCCATCGCGATCTGCGACTCCTCCGGCGTACTGGCGTGGGACGGAGTCGGTGGACCGTACGAGAGCAACCACCGCGGCGATGCGAAGGCTCTCGCGGCTCCCACACTCCGCTCCGGACGTACGGCGGTGCTCGGAGCGCATGACGTGGCCTGCAGCGACCCGCAATGCCCGATCCGTACTGCGGTGGTCGCGCCGATCGTCACCGAGGAGCGAGTGGTCGCCGTACTGGTCGCCTACAGCATCCGCTCGTCGGCAGCGCTGGTCCGGGCCACCGAGGAGGTCGCCCGCTGGGTGTCCGGCCAGGTGGAGCTGGCCGACCTCAACAAGGAACGCACCCGCGCGATCGAGGCGGAGCTGCGTGCACTGCGGGCACAGATCAGCCCACACTTCATCTACAACGCGCTGGCCGCGATCGCGTCGTTCGTCCGGACCGACCCGGGCCGGGCGCGGGAGCTGCTGCTGGAGTTCGCCGACTTCTCCCGCTATGCACTCCGGCGCGGCGGCGAGTTCACCACGCTGGCCGACGAGTTGCGCAACGTGGAGCGCTATCTGGTGCTGGAGCAGGCCCGGTTCGGCGACCGGCTCAAGGTGTCACTGCAGATCGCGCCTGAGGTACTGCCGGTGGTCATCCCGTTCCTGGTCGTCCAGCCGCTGGTGGAGAACGCCGTACGCCATGGCTTGGAGGGCACTACCGGTGTCGGGCACATCACGATCCGCGCCCGGGACCGGATCAACGAGGCCGAGATCAGCGTCGAGGACGACGGCTCCGGCAGCGACCCGGAGGTGATCCGGGCCGCGCTGTCCGGCGAGTCCGGCAGCGACTCGGTCGGCCTCGGCAACGTCGACGCCCGGCTCCGGCAGGTGT
The DNA here is from genome assembly GCF_044459685.1 of Kribbella sp. NPDC050241. Classification (NCBI taxonomy): domain Bacteria; kingdom Bacillati; phylum Actinomycetota; class Actinomycetes; order Propionibacteriales; family Kribbellaceae; genus Kribbella; species Kribbella sp. NPDC050241. The sequence goes on along the minus strand of NZ_JBITJE010000002.1, from coordinate 352,696 downwards.
ACGGCGACGCGTACGGCCTGGTCGTCGAAACCGCGGTCGACGCCGGCACCAAGGTCACCTTCCGAGTACCCAAATACTCCTCAGGAGTACACGCCACGCCGTAGTTGACGGTAGTAGGGGCGCGGACTAGCGTCGATTGCAATCCCCTTACGGCGTTGGGAATGCGCGTTCTGCGCAAGCGTCTACACGGAGTGGATTCGCCTGGACGGGGCAGGCGACGGCTGGATCGCGCACGAAGCGATCGCGGCCCACGAAGAGTGCCGATGGGCTGGTCGAGCCCGGATGGAGAGGAGCACTACTCGTGCCAGGCAACAGGGCAGTGATTTACAAGGGACCAGGCGACGTGGCGGTCGAGACGATCGACTACCCGAGTCTGGAGCTCAAGGACGGTCCAGGAGTCAACCCCGCGAACGTGGGGCGGCAGATTCCACACGGGGCGATCCTCAAGGTGGTGGCCAGCAACATCTGCGGCAGCGACCAGCACATGGTTCGCGGCCGGACCACGGCACCGTCGGGACTCGCTCTCGGCCACGAGATCACCGGTGAGGTGGCCGAGGTCGGCCGTGACGTCGAGTTCATCAAGGTCGGCGACCTGGTGTCCGTCCCGTTCAACATCGCCTGCGGGCGGTGCGTCAACTGTAAGGAGGGCAAGACCGGCGTCTGCCTGAACGTGAACCCGGATCGACCCGGGTCCGCGTACGGGTACGTCGACATGGGCGGCTGGGTCGGCGGCCAGGCGGAGTACGCGCTGGTGCCGTACGCCGACTGGAACCTGCTGAAGTTCCCCGACAAGGACCGGGCGCTCGAGAAGATCCGCGACCTGGCCATGCTGTCGGACATCTTCCCGACCGGCTATCACGGCGCTGTCACAGCGGGTGTCGGGACAGGTTCGACCGTCTACGTCGCCGGCGCGGGGCCGGTCGGCCTGGCCGCGGCCACCTCGGCGTTCCTGCTCGGCGCGGCCGTTGTCATCGTCGCCGACCTGCAGAAGGAACGGCTGGAGCAGGCTCGCAGTTTCGGCTGCGAGACGATCGATGTGTCCGAGGGTGATCCGAAGGACCAGATCGAGCGGATCCTCGGCGTACCGGAGGTCGACAGCGCGATCGACGCCGTCGGGTTCGAGGCCCATGGCCACGGCAACGACGCCCGGTCCGAGCGCCCGGCCACGGTGCTGAACACGGTCATGGACGTCACTCGTGCCGGAGGTGCGGTCGGTATCCCCGGCCTCTACGTCACCGGTGATCCCGGTGCGAGCGACGAGGCCGCGAAGACCGGCTCGCTGTCGATCCGTCTGGGTCTCGGCTGGGCGAAATCGTTGGCGTTCACGACCGGCCAGTGTCCGGTCATGCGGTACAACCGCCAGCTCATGCAGGCGATCCTGCACGACCGTACGCAGATCGCGAAGAACGTGAATGCCACGGTCATTCCGCTGGACCAGGCACCGCAGGGGTACGCCGATTTCGACAAGGGCGCGGCACGAAAGTACGTGCTCGACCCCCACGGGCTGATCAAGTAAGGAGGGATCGACGGGAGCCGGGCGCAGGGTCCGGCTCCCGTCGTCGGCACCGGCCGAGTCATACTGCGAAGTGAAGGCCAGGTTCGACGAGAGCGACTTTCATGAGCAGTGACGAGCGACTGGACCTCGAGTTCGCCTACACGGCGTACCGGGACTCGTGCCGCGATCTGTATTCGCCGCACTACTACTGCCGGCGGCCGAGCGGCCACGACGGCGTCCACGCGGCCGGCTTCGGCTCGAGCCGCCTCCGCTGGGAACACCAGCCCGACCACGCGCCCCACATGCTGTCCTGAGGAGGCCAACTGTCGGCCGCGGTGGCCCAGCTGGCGGCTCCAATTCCGGATGCCCTGGCACTACTGTGAAGCCATGGCCGAGACTCCCCTGCGCGCGCTGGTCGCGGACGACGAGGAGCCTGCGCTGGCTGAACTCGTGTATCTGCTCCAACGGGACGACCGGATCGGGGAGATCCGGACCGCGTCGAACGGGCCGGACGCGCTGAAGATCCTGCAGGCGGCCGACCTGGACGTGGTGTTCTGCGACATCAAGATGCCCGGGCTGGACGGCATCGACCTGGCCAGCGTCATCTCGAAGTTCCGCCCGCCACGCCCGCAGATCGTCTTCGTCACGGCGTACGACGAACACGCGGTGGAGGCCTTCGAGCTCGAGGCCACCGACTACGTGATGAAACCGGTCCGGGCCGAGCGCCTGGCCGAGGCGGTCCGCCGGGTCGTCACCGCGGGTCCGCCTTCCGCGCTGCAGTCGGCCGAGGAGACAGACGACGAGGTCATCCCGGTCGAGCTCGCCGGCGTGACCCGGTTCGTCCAGCGCTCGACGGTCCGGTACGTCGAGGCGCAGGGCGACTACGCCCGGCTACACACCGGCCAGAACTCGCACCTGGTCCGGATCCCGCTGAGCACGCTCGAGGAACGCTGGGGCGACGCCGGGTTCACCCGCATCCACCGCAGCACGCTGGTCGCCCTCGCACATGTGGACGAGATGCGCGTCGACGGCGGCCGGTGCGCGGTCCGGGTCGGCGACGACTGGCTCCCGGTCAGCCGCCGCCACACCCGCGAGCTCCGAGACCTCCTGGTCCGCTCGACCTCTCTGCGCGGCTGACATGAGTACGCCGGACAATCCGAGACGGGTTCGGGTCACCAGCCCGCGCAGAACTGCCACCCGGCGGCCCGTCATCCCGACCGGGACGCGTGAGATCGACGAGCAGACCCGGCTCGGCGAGATCTACATGCACTCGCTGATCCAGTCCCAGCTCCGGCTCACCCTCGCGGTGATCGCCGGCGCCGTGGTCATCCTCGGCGGCATCCCGCTGCTGTTCGCTCTCGTGCCCGCGACCCGCACGCTGTCGGTCCTCGGCCTGCCGCTGCCCTGGGTCATCCTCGGCATCGTGGTCTACCCGGTCGTGTACATCGCCGCCCGCCTGTACGTCCGCAACGCCGAACGGATCGAGGCCGAGTTCACCGAGTTCGTCGGACGGCAGTAGCTCATGTCACCGGCGATGAGTCTGACTGCTATCGGATTGGTGGTCTTGGCAACGATCGGGATCGGCCTGTTCGGGCTGCGAATCTCCCGGACCACCAGCGACTTCTACGTCGCCAGCCGTGCGGTCACGCCACGCTGGAACGCGTCCGCGATCAGCGGTGAGTACCTGTCCGCCGCGTCGTTCCTCGGTGTTGCCGGTCTCGTGCTGGTCAACGGCGCGGACATGCTCTGGTTCTCGGTCGGCTACACCGTCGGCTATCTGATGCTGCTGGTCCTGGTCGCGGCACCGCTGCGGCGAAGCGGTGCCTACACGTTGCCCGACTTCGCCGAGACCCGGTTCGAGTCGGCTGTGGTCCGCCGGATCTGCTCGGGTCTGGTCGTCGGCATCGGCACGCTGTATCTGCTGCCCCAGTTGCACGGCGCCGGGCTGACCGTGCAGACCGTCACGGGCGCGCCTCCCGACGTCGGCGCTGCGGTCGTCGCGGTGATCGTGGTCTTCAACGTCGCCGCCGGTGGCATGCGCTCGATCACCTTCGTCCAGGCCTTCCAGTACTGGCTGAAACTCACCGCGCTGGCCGCGCCGATCTTCGTCATCCTGATCGCGTGGCGCTCCGGCGACCACTCGGCCGGCGTACTGCAGTCGCTGCAGGGCGCGGCCGCCGAGTGGTCCGAACCCCTGTCCCGCGCGGGCGGCCGGGACCACCCGCTGTACGCGACGTATTCGTTGCTCCTGGCCCTTTGTTTCGGAACGATGGGCCTGCCGCACGTCCTCGTTCGCTTCTACACGAACCCGGACGGCCGGGCGGCCCGCCGTACGACGGTCGTCGTGCTGGCACTGCTCGGACTCTTCTACCTGTTCCCACCGATGTACGCCGTCCTCGGCCGGACGTTCGCGCCCGACCTGGTGAGTGAGGGCGCGGACACCGTCGTACTCGAGCTCCCGAACCGGATTCTCCCTGGCACAGCAGGAGATCTGCTCGGTGCGCTGGTCGCGGCCGGGGCATTCGCCGCGTTCCTTTCGACGTCGTCGGGATTGACGGTCGCGATCGCCGGGGTCATCGACCAGGATCTGTTCCGGAGCCGGCTGCATCGGTGGACGGGCGGCGACTACGTGGCGGTGAACAGCTTCCGGATCGCCGCGGTGCTCTCGATGACCGTTCCCTACTTGGCGTTTCTGGTGACCGGCTCGCTGAGTTTGGCCGACACCGTAGGCCTTGCGTTCGCAGTCGCCGCGTCGACGTTCTGTCCCCTGCTGGTGCTGGGGATCTGGTGGCGGCGGATGACCACAACCGGTGCCGCGGCCGGGCTGGTCGTCGGTGGAGTCGCCGCGAGTGCCGCCGCGTTGATCAACGTGATCGGCGGCCCCGACGGCGGCTGGCCGAAGGCACTGGTCGGTCAGCCGGCCGCGTGGACGATGCCGCTCGCGTTCATCACCGTGATCGTGGTGTCGAAGCTGACCCCCGACAGGATCCCCGCCGGCGCCGCCCGCAGCATGGTCCGCCTCCACACCCCCGAAGCCGTCGACGTCGACCGCGGACTGCCGTTTCGCTGAGACCGCTCGTCGTGGGATTCCTACCGCTCGCCGCAGCGGAGTGATCCACCGGGCGACTGGTGTGGTCCGCTGAGCGCTCGATGCGTGTGGGTACTGTCGGGCGACAGTGACCGCGGCCACAGTACGGACCAGCAGCAGCCCCTGCCTGGCCCATCCGCCCGGCCTGATCACCGTCTGGAGGTCCCGCGATGTCCGATACGCGATCCGCGGGTGACCCGGACCTGACGACGTACCGGGAGGTCCAGCTCTCGCCGGACTTCTCCGAACTGCGTCGCCGGTTCCGGCGCTTCGTGTTCCCGATGACCGCACTGTTCCTGGTCTGGTACTTCCTGTATGTCCTGCTCGCCGCCTACGCACCCGGGTTCATGTCACACAAGGTCGGCGGCAACATCAACGTGGCCCTGTTGTTCGGCCTCGGTCAGTTCGTGTCGACGTTCGCGATCACGATGATCTACGTCCGCTGGGCCGACCGGCGGATCGACCCGGAAGCCGAGCGGATGCGCCACCAGATCGAGGGAGAGCCGACGTGACCGCGCAGGCGATGTTGCCCATGGCAACCGAAATCGGCAACCCGACCGTCAACATCATCATCTTCGGGCTGTTCGTGCTGGCCACCCTCGCGATCGTGCTGCGGGCGTCGAGGAACAACCGGACCGCGGCCGACTTCTACGCCGGCGGCCGGTCCTTCACGGGCCCGCAGAACGGCATCGCGATCGCCGGCGACTACCTGTCCGCCGCGTCGTTCCTCGGCATCGCGGGCGCGATCGCCCTGAACGGGTACGACGGCTTCCTGTACTCGATCGGCTTCCTGGTGGCGTGGCTGGTGGCCCTGCTGCTGGTCGCCGAGCTGCTCCGGAACACCGGCCGGTTCACGATGGCCGACGTACTGTCCTTCCGGCTCAAGCAGCGGCCGGTCCGGATGGCGGCCGCGATCTCGACGCTCGGCGTCTGCTTCTTCTACCTGCTGGCGCAGATGGCCGGCGCCGGCGGTCTGGTCGCCCTGCTGCTCGGTGTCTCCGGCCGCACCGGCCAGAGCATCGTCATCGCGGTGGTCGGCGCGATCATGATCACCTACGTCCTGGTCGGCGGCATGAAGGGCACCACCTGGGTGCAGATCATCAAGGCCGTCCTGCTGGTGATCGGCGCGGGCGTCATGACGCTGTGGGTGCTGGCGAAGTACTCGTTCAACCTGTCCGGTCTGCTCGGTGCAGCCGTCGACAACAGCCCGGCGGCCGGCGAGAAGCTGCTCAACCCGGGTCTGCAGTACGGCGCAACGGGGATCAGCAAGCTGGACTTCATCTCACTGGCACTGGCACTGGTGCTCGGCACCGCCGGCCTGCCGCACGTCCTGATGCGGTTCTACACGGTGCCGAACTCCAAGGAGGCCCGGCGCAGCGTCAGCTGGGCGATCTGGATCATCGGCATCTTCTACCTGTTCACGCTGGTGCTCGGGTACGGCGCTGCCGCGATCGTCGGCCCGGACGCGATCAAGGCCGCGCCCGGCAAGGCGAACTCGGCCGCACCACTGCTGGCGTTCGAGCTCGGCGGTGAGCTGCTCCTCGGCGTCATCTCCGCGGTCGCCTTCGCCACGATTCTGGCGGTCGTGGCCGGCCTGACGATCACCGCGAGTACGTCGTTCGCCCACGACATCTACGGCTCGATCATCAAGAAGGGCCAGATCAGCGGCGACGGTGAGGTCCGGGTGGCCCGGTACACCGCGGTCGTGATCGGCATCGTCGCGATCATCGGCGGCATCTTCGCCAACGGCCAGAACATCGCCTTCCTGGTGGCGCTGGCGTTCGCGGTCGCGGCCAGCGCGAACCTGCCGACGATCCTGTACTCGCTGTTCTGGCGCCGGTTCAACACCCGCGGGGCGCTCTGGAGCATCTACGGCGGCCTGGGCTCGGCGATCATCCTGATCGCGTTCAGCCCGGTCGTCTCCGGCAAGGTCGACGCGAAGACCGGCCAGAGCCTGTCGATGATCACCGACACCAGCATCGACTTCCACTGGTTCCCGCTGGACAACCCCGGCATCGTCTCGATCCCGCTGGCCTTCCTGCTCGGCTGGCTCGGCACGGTCACCAGCAAGGAGCCGGTCGACACCGACAAGTTCGCCGAGATGGAGGTCCGCTCCCTCACCGGCGCGGGCGCCGAGAAGGCGGTCCAGCACTGAGGTGATTCCAGACCTGTCAGGCAGGCTCTGCGGAGCGTACGCGATCCTGCCTGGCAGCCCCACCACCGCCCCTCGAGACGGGCCCGGTACCCCTGGCCGGGTCCGTCTCGCGTTGTCAGGACAGCTTGAGGGTGGGCCAGAGGGTCAGGAAGGTGTCGCGGGAGCGGATGCCGCGGAGTTCTTCGGCGGCGTGCAGGCGGCCGAAGGTGAAGGCGTTGCCGCCGTCGAGGTGGACCTGGATCGCGAGCTGACGGAGCAGTTCCCGGGAGACGACGCTGTCCTGGTGCTCGCCGAGGATCTCCTGGACCTCTTCGCTCCGAACCGCGAGGTCCGACGCTTCGTCCCCGAGCACGGGTACGGCGGACTCCGCGGCGTACCGCAGCCGCTTGGCTGCCTTGCGGACCTCGTGCAGCTCGTGGTCCTGCTCGGCCGAGCTCTCCGCGTCCTGCGCGCGGCGGACCGCCTTCCGCATCCGCTTCCAGTCGTGGTGCAGCACGTCGCGGATCTGCTTGGCCGCCTTCCGGTCGTCGCCGGTCAGCGGCGGCTTCGCGATCAGCTCGTCGAGCGTGTCCAGCAACTGGAAGTACCGCTCGCTCTCCAGCGCGGCCAGGGCGCCCGCCCGGCCCTCCTTGTACACCCCGTGCAGATAATCGTCGATCCGGCCGCCGACCCGGCCCATCACCAGCTCGACGGGCTGCTCCGCCACTTCCGCGGCGAAGTGCTCACGCTGCACCTCGGCGTCCCGGGCGACACCAAGCTCCCCGGCCAGCCACTTCAGCTCGGCCCGGATCTCGTCACTCACCTCGCGGTCCACCACCGGCCGGTACGTCGCCAGCGCGGACCGCAGCCGTCGCGTCGCCACCCGGAACTTGTGGATCGAGTCCGGGACATCACGGCGTACCTGCGGATCGCGGTCCCGGATCGCCTGCACCTGCTCACCGGCGTACGCACGGAAGAGGTCCGCCGTCCGCGGCTTCGTCGGCAGCTCCCAGCCGGCCGGGCTGGGCACACGGTCGCCGAGCGCCCGCGCGAGTTTGCTCGGTCCGGCAGCGGGCTCGGCTCCGGCCGACCGCAGTACCGGGTCAACAGCTTCCAGGAGTTCACGCTCGCCGGCGACAAGTTCGACCTCCCACTCCCGCCAGCTCTCCGGCTCGGCGCCCTCGACCGTCGCGGTGACGTGGTCGTCGGCCAGCTCCGCGAGGACGTTGCCGTCGGCGTCCAGCAGCCTGTGCACGACCCGGTGGGTCTGCAGCGTGACGACGGGGATCAGCTTGTGGTCGCGGACGTGCACCCGCACGGTGCGGACCAGCGCGATCGGGACGTTGCGCACCGACCGTCCGAGCGGGTGGTGGATCTCCAGCCGTTCGCCCGAGGCCTTCGGGAACTTGATGTGCCAGCCGTCGTCCTCGCCGCCGGTCCGCCGTCTCAGCGTCACCTTGTTCGCGGCGAGGTCCAGCGCCTCGGTGTCGTAGTACACCGCCTCGAGGTCCAGCTCCACGGGCTGCGCCACACTCGCGACTCCAGGCAGCTCGTGCAACGCGGGCAGACCCACGCCGTCGTCGACGTCGTACTTGGTCTCGATCTCGAGCTGTTCAGTCGGCGCCATACCTCTTGTTTACCAGGCGTTCATGAATTGGTCAGCCGAGCGCGCGCAGGTCGGCGACCAGTCGCTCCAGATCCCGGTCCGGTACGCCGTTGGGTGAGGTGGTCCGAAGCTGCCGCCGCTTGTTGCGGTTGAGTCCCCAGCAGATCAGTACGACGAGAATCAGCAGAGCGATCATGTTCCGCCCACCGCCTTGAAGAACGTGTAGTGGAAGGTCCCGCCGGACTCCGCGGACTTCTCCAGGTCGCGGATGCCCTGCGCCCACTCGGCCGGCGTTCGCATCCCGGCGGCGAGGGCCCGCTCCCGGACCGACTCGACCATCGCGATGAACGTCTTCCGGGTGAAGCCGTCGACCAGGTGCGGCAGCGTCTCGTCGGCGTACACCGTGCACGGGTGCGCCCGGACGTCGGCGTACCCGGCGTCCTTGAGGAGCGGCTGCAGCCGCCGGCCGATGAGCGAATCGCCGCCGGCCTCGGCCTGGAGGTCGACGAGGCAGTCGATGACCGCTTGTGCCGCCGTACTGCGAGGGTGGAAGAACGCCGACTGGTGGTCGCCCTCGATCGCGGTGATCGTGCCGCCGGGTTTGACCAGGCGGCGCAGGGCGACCAGGGCGGCGTGGGGGTCCGCGAGGTGTTCGAGGACGAAGCAGACGAAGACGTGGTCGAACTCCTGCTCCGGAAGGTCCCGGAGGTCGGCGTGGCGGAAGTCGACGCTCGCCTCAGGGGCGACGGCGGCGACGCGGGCCTTGGCCCGGGCGAGTGACTCTTCGGAGATGTCGACCGAGACGAGGTCGATGCCCGGGCTCCGGGTGACCAGCTGGACGGTCTGCGCGCCGACGCCGCAGCCCGCTTCGAGGACCCGGCTCCCAGGCGGGTACGTCGTACCGCCGTGCAGGAGGTCGGCGAGCGTCTGCGCCTGGTCGGTCAGCCGGCGGGTCTCGGCCGGGGTGTAGCCGTGCACGTAGTCAGTTCCCATACTTCCAACGTGCCGCCACAATGGTCCAGTGAACAGGTCCAATCCGAGCCAAAGTGGTAGGTCCAAAGGACTGGTCAACACCGGTACGGACTTCTTGCAGTTGAACCCTGCCGACGCGCCGCCCGGCGGGTTGTCGGACTGGCTCACCGAGAGCCTCCGCGCCGCGATCTCCGACGGCCGCCTCCCGATCGGCAGCCGGCTCCCCTCCACGCGCCTCCTCGCCACCGAACTCCGCCTCTCCCGCGGTGTGGTGACTGAGGCCTACCAGCGCCTGACCGAGGACGGCCACGTCGCCGGCCGCGGCCGCGCCGGCACTGTGGTCGTCGCGGTTCCGGTCGTCGCCGAGCCGGGCGTTGCAGCGGGCCGGATCACGCCACCAACCGTCGTACCGGAGCCCGGCCTGGATGTGTTCGACAGTTTGCGGGCGGCTCCGGCTCGGATCGACCTCACGCCCGGCGTACCTGATCTCGCGGCCTTTCCGCGGGCCGCCTGGCTGCGGGCCGAGCGGGCGGTGCTCAGCGACCTCGAGTCGTCCGAGTTCGGGTACGGCGATCCGTCCGGTACGCCCGCGCTCCGTCGCGCGGTCGCGAACTGGCTGGCCCGCAACCGGGGGATCGCGGCGGATCCGGATGACCTGATCGTCGTCGCGGGGGTCTCGCAGGCGATCGGGCTGGTTGCGCAGGTGCTGAAGGACCGCGGGATCGACGAGATCGCGGTGGAGGATCCGGGGTCGCTCGGATCCCGGCAGCATCTGCAGAACTGGGGGATGCATACGCCCCCGATCCCGGTGGACGCCGGCGGACTGCAGGTCGACCTGCTGCGCGAGTCGGGCGCCCGAGCGGTGATGGCGACTCCGGCGCACCATTTCCCGACGGGCGTCGTACTGGAAGGTGAGCGGCGACGGGAGCTGATCCAGTGGGCGGCTGAGGGTGGGCTGATCATCGAAGACGACTACGACGCCGAGCACCGGTACGACCGTCCACCGGTTCCGGCGCTGCGCGCGATGCTGGCCGATCAGGTGATCTACGCGGGCAGCGTGTCGAAACTGCTCGCGCCGTCGCTGCGGATCGGATGGATGCTGCCGCCACCGCAGTACAAGGACGCGCTGATCGGCATGAAGCGCCTGGCCGACCTCGGCAACGCCGCGCTCCCGCAGCTCACGCTCGCGCAGCTGATGGAGTCCGGCGAGCTCGAACGCCAGCTCCGCTTCCTCCGCCGTCGCCACCGGACCCGCCGCGACGCGATGGTCGATGCCATCAGCAACTACTTGCCCACCGCCACGGTCCACGGCGCCGCGGCCGGCCTGCACCTCACCATCACTTTCGACGACACCCTGAACGACGTCGACCTGGCCGCCCGGGCACTCCAGAAGGGCATCAAGACCCACCCGCTCTCCTGGCACTGCCAACTCCCCCACGCCCCCGGCCTCGTCCTCGGCTACGCCGCCCGCACCCCTACCGAAATCACCGAGGCCATCAGCACCATCGCCGAGGTCACGGCAAGCTAGACGACTCAGCGGGTGTAGAGCGGGGACATGGCGAGGGCGAACTTCGTCATCAGGTCGGGGTCGACCGCCCGGGCGGGGAGCGGGACCAGGTCGACCAGTTTGTCGTCGCCGACCCGGATGGTGGTGCGGCCGGTGGCGGTGTCGACGTACCCCTCGTCGCCGAGCGGGAGCGACTGCGAGGTCGCGGCCTTGCGGATCGGCGCCATCAGGGCCTCTGCCTTCGGAGTACGCCGTACTGACGTCGAGAGCACGCTGGTCGGGTTCACCCAGCCGCAGACGAGATCGCCGAGGGTGGTTTCGCCGTCGCGCCGGATCATCGCGGGCGCGCCGAGCACCTTCTCCGCGGCCGACGTACCGCGCTCGCAGTCCGGGCGGGTGATCAGCGGCGGCGCCTCAGGCAGTCCCGGCGCCTGCCGGGCCGCGTCCTGGCCGAGGAGGACGTACTTCGCCAGCGTCGCCGACGGACCGCTGACCTTGTACAGCCGTCCGTCGAGCAGGAACACCACGAAGGTGTTGGTCCCGAACCCGCCCTCGCCGACGGCCGCCGGCTTGGCCGGCTGCCGTTTGGTCGCGGCGTACGCGCGCTGCGTCGCGGTCAGCGTCGCCTTTGTTGCCGGGAGCACCGAAATCCCGACCCGCAGGACCGGGCCGCTCGGGCTGGAGCTCAGGCCGAGCTGGCAGACGTCGTACGTCGGCAGGCCGAACTCGGCCGGGATCGCCTTGGGCTGGATCTGCACCACCGGGACCGCCAACGTCGATTGCACGAGCGTTTGATCCATTCGCACGCACAGCGTGTCCGCAACCTTGGATGTGGCCGGACCACTCGGGGTGGCCGACGGCGTCTCCGAGGGCGTCTCGGTGGGTGTCGTGCTGACCGAGACCAGCGGCGGCACGTTCGGCGCCGTCTCCTGACCCGGTCCGCCGCAACCCGCAAGGGCGGCCGTGGTCAGCCCGGCGATCACAACACGGCGGATACGCATGATGACCGAGCCTAACCCGCTGTGCGCAGCTCTCTTTCGCGGACCGCGTGTTCGTCGGTGCGGGAGTCGTACTGCCAGAACTCGCGCAGCCAGACCGCGGTTCCGATCACGCCGGCGACACAGAGGATGCCGCCGCTGACGATCGCGGTCCGAACGCCGGTGAGGTCGGCGACGAGGCCGGAGCGCGCCTGGCCGCCGAGTGGGCCGAGCGAATAGCCGAGCATCTCGATCCCGGCCAGCCGACCGCGCATCTCGTCCGGGATGGTCTGGTTCCAGATCACCGACCGGAACAGTACCGACACCATGTCCGCGGCGCCGGCCACGGCGAAGAAGGCGATCGCGAACCAGATGTTCGGTGCCAGGCCCGCGACACCGACCGCGGCACCCCAGGTCATGGTCGCGAGGACGACGGCCCGGCCCTGATGGTGGACGTGCTTCGCCCAGCCGCTGGTGAGGCTGGCGATCATCGCCCCGATCGCTTCGGCGCTGTACAGGAGACCGAGCAGTTTCGGCTGCTGGAGGATCTCGGTGGCGAACGCCGGGAACAGCACGATCGGCATCGCCAGGAACATGCCGACCATGTCGACCAGGTAGGTGGCGAGCAGGTCCTTGCGGCGGAACGCGTAAACGATCCCGCCGCCGATCGCGCCCAGGCTCGGCGGCGTGCTGTGCTCACTCGTCTTGTACGAACCCAGGCGGAGGTAGAGCCCGGTGGCGACGATCAACCCGGTGAGCTCGACCGCGAACGCCCAGGTCACGCCGACCGACCCGACCAGTACGCCGCCCAGCGCCGGCCCGGCGAGCTGCCCGATCTGCATGGTCAAAGAGCTCAGCGCGACCGCGGCCGGGATCTCAGCATGCTTGACCACCCGCGGGAGCAGTGCTTCGCGGCTGGGGCGCTGCAGCGACGACGCGATCGCGTTCAGGGCACCACAGACGTAGATGAGCCACACTCGCGGGCTGGCGAGGAGGGTGTTGCCGAGCAGGGTCGCGCAGATGAGGACCTGTGCGACCCCGGTACCGATCAGCAGCTTGCGGCGATCCACGTGGTCCGCGAGCGCGCCGCCGTACAGGCCGAAGACGACGAGTGGCGCGATCGTCACCAGACCCATCGCACCGACGGCGAAGTTGGAGCCGGTGATCTGGTACAGCTGGTAGGGCAGGGCGACGTACCCGACCATGCCGCCGAGGAAGAAGACCGAGCCCGAGACCACCAGGATGCGGAAATCGCGAGAGCCCCGCCAGGGCGTCAGATCGACGCGCAGCCGGCCCAGTCGCTCACGGACACTTGACGCCACCGGCACATAGTGACATCGGACCGCGGCTCCGGCGAAAAGCTTTATCCATCCCTCGGGATCGACTGGTTGCCGTTGGCGTCGATCGCGCTTCAGGCCAGCGGGAGGTACGCCGTCAGGTCGGTGCGTTCACCGCTGGCCCGGAGTTTGCCGGTGGCGCGGGCCTCGATCCAGGTGGTGCGGCCGAGGGCAAGGTCGATCCAGAGCTCCGGCGGGAGCTCGACCACCGCGCCGGGGGTGCCTCGCGTATGCCGAGGGCCTTCGATGCACTGCACCGCGCCGTACGGCGGGACCCGGACCTCGACGGCGTGACCGGGGGCCTTCGCGACCAGGCGTTTCAGCAGTTGCTTGGTCAGCAGCTTCAGGTCGGTGCGCTCCGCCGTACCGGCGACGTACCGTTGGAGTGCTTGCTGAAAAGCCTGATCCTGTGGGGGGCCGAGCATGTTCACGACGTGCCAGCGTACGCGCCGATTTGTGGGGTCGCCCCCTGTGTGGTCGATAATCAGGCTCGAGAATCGGGAAGCGAGGTCGGGATGCTCACGCCCAGGCACCAGGCGCTGCTGATGACGCTGGCGGGAATGACCGTCGGCGTTGCTGTGTTCGGCAGCGTGCTGGCGATCAACGGGAACCCGCTGGCGGACGACAAGCCCGCCGAGATCGTGAACAGCCGGCCCACCCCTGGCACCACGACCCGTTCCGACGGGCTGCAGGCCGACTCCCTGCGCTACACCGAGCAGACGTTCGGCACCGAGAAGGCGCCCGTCTCGGCCGAGGTCCCGGCCGGCTGGAAGAGCAGCCAGGCCGGCACCCGCCCGCGCTTCATGGATCCGGCCGGCGTCTGGCAGATCCGCTTCGACACGCGCGGCAGCGAGTCGTCGCCGGACAAGCTGGTGGACAACCGCGCGAGGAGCATCGACGAGCAGGATCTGGACGTGGTCAGCCGCGCCGACGGCACGCTGATCTACACCTACGTCGACCAGAACCGCGGCCCACGGATGGGGCTGTCGCGCTTCGTCTCCACCGATGGCGGCGAGAGCTCCGCGATCGAGATCACCGTCGGCGGCCGCCCGCAGGACGAGGCCGGCCTGCGCGCCGTACTCGAGCGCGCCACCCAGTCCCTCCAGCTGCCGTCCTCAAGCGGCGACAACCGCCCGAACTGACGTCAGCACTTGATGTCGGCGGTCGGGGCCGTGCCCTGCAGCAGGTAGGTCTCCACCGCGTTGTCGACGCACTCGTTCCCAGCCTTGTAACCGGTGTGCCCGTCACCGTCCCGAGTGACCAGGACACCGCTTTCCAGCTGGTGCGCCAGGCCGACGGCCCACGCGTACGGCGTGGCCGGGTCGCGGGTCGTGCCGACGACCACGATCGGCTTGGCCCCGGCCGCCTTGATCGGATGCGGCTTGTCCTCGGGCTTCACCGGCCAGTTCGCGCACGCCACCGAGCCCCACAACAGGAACGACCCGAACCGGGGTGAGGCGGCCTGGTACTCCGGCTCCTCGGCCTTGGCCTGCGCGACCGAAGTGATGTCCGGTCGGTCCAGGCAGTTGACCGCGTAAATGACCTCGTTCTGGTTGTTCTCGTACCCGGACGGCTTGCGGCCGGTGTACTCGTCGGCGAGAGCCAGCAGGCGCGCGCCCTTGCCGTCGAGGCCGTCCAGGACCGCATCCTCGAGGCGCGGCCAGAAGTCCTTCAGGTACAGCGGGTAGATCACCCCGAGCACCACCAGGGCCTGCGTGACCTGGCGTTTCCCGTCCCCCGGCAGCGGATTCGCGTCGCTGTCGTTGATCAGCTTGTCGACCTTCGCGAGCACTTCCGCCTTGGTGCTGCCGAGCCGGCAGGACCGCTGCGCGCAGTCCTCCGCGAACGCGTCCAGCGCGGTGTCGAAGCCCTTCGCCTGGGCGATGTTGTTCTGCTCCGACGTCTTCGACGGGTCGACCGCGCCGTCGAGCACGAGCCGGCCGACGTTCTTCGGGAACAGTTCGGCGTACGTCGCGCCCAGGTAGGTGCCGTACGACATGCCGAGGTAGTAGAGCTGGGGATCGCCGACGATGCCCCGCAGTACGTCGATGTCGCGGGCGGCATCCTTGGTCGACACGTGCGGCAGCAGCTCGCCGGAGCGCTGCTCACAGCCGTTCGCGAGGGTCTTCGCCTCGTTGTTCAGCTCGTTGATCTCGGCGTCGTCGTCCGGGCTGCCGTCGGCCGCGATGAACTTGTCCAGCTGCTCGGTGTCCAGGCACTTCACCGGGGTCGACTCGCCCACGCCGCGCGGATCCCAGCCGATCACGTCGAACTTCCGCAGCAACGGCTGCCCGAGCACGAACCCGGCCGAGGCGGCGAACTCCAGCCCCGACCCACCCGGCCCGCCGGGGTTGATGAACAGCGTCCCGATCTTCCCGCCACGATCCCGGGCGAGCACCTTCCGCGCCCGCAGCTCGATCGTCTGACCGGCCGGCTTCGAGTAGTCGAGCGGTACGGTGATGGTCGCGCACTGCTGGTTGGAACCGCAGCGCTCCCAGTCCGGCTGCTGCTGGTAGAACTTCTCCAGCCCCGCCGGGATCGGCCCGGCCGGCCCCTTCGGCTGACCGGGACTCGAGCCGGCCGTCCCGCCGCTCTCCCCATCCTGGGCCCGGCTCGCCACCCCACATCCACTCGCCAGTACCGCAACGGCTGCCAGCAACACGGTAGTCATGCGGAATTTCACTGCGGGGCGTCTCCCTCGTCCTCGTGGTGCAGGCGCCGGCGGCGCCGGGGCTTGCGGCGGCGCCGCTGCTCCGTGGTCTCCTCCACGGTGGCCGCGGCGTCCTCCGCGGCTGAGTGCTCTGCCATGGTCTCCGGCGTGGGGGTCGGCACGGCCTCCGGCTCGTCCGGTACGACGTCCGCCAGGCCCTCGGGCAGTGGCGCGTCGGGCGTCGTCGTACTGGAGGCTTCGTACTGCTGACGGGGTGAACACACGTCCGCGCGGCTGCACGCACAGCGCCGGCCTGATGCGGCCAGCCGGACGACCACGGTGTCGCTCGGCACGTTGTGTCCGACCACCACTCCATCACCCGCGGGGGTCTCCACCGGCGTACCGACGGACGGCGCCTTCGCGTTGAACTCCTGGTAGAGCGGGTGCTCGTACTTCAGGCAGCACATCAGCCGCCCGCAGGCGCCGGAGATCTTCAGCGGGTTCAGCGGCAGGTCCTGGTCCTTCGCCATCCGCACGCTGACCGGCTCGAAGTCCTTCAGGAACGTCGCACAGCACAAGTCCCGCCCGCACGGCCCGATCCCGCCCTGCAGCCGGGCCTCGTCGCGGGCACCGACCTGACGCAGCTCGATCCTGGCCCGGAGCCCGCGGGCCAGATCCCGTACGAGCTCGCGGAAGTCGACCCGGTGCGGCGCGGAGAAGTACACGATGACCAGCTGGTCCACATCCGGCCGCCGGTCGACGAAGTCGATGCCGACCACCTTCATCGGCAGCCCGTGCTCGCGAATCAGCCGCTTCGCGATCACCCGCGCATCGGCGCGGCGCACCCGGTTCGCCTCGTCCCGATCCAGGTCATCGGCGGTGGCAATGCCGTCACACAGCGGCAGCCCGCCGATCTCCTCCGTCACGTACTGCGGCGCCCAGACGCACTCAGCCACCTCCGGACCGTCGTCGGTCGGCACCAAGACCTTGTCCCCGACGCGCGGACGATGCGGGCCGGGGTCCAGGTAGTACAGCCGCCCGTAGCGCTCGAACGACACCGCCATCACCATGCCCACGCCAGCCAGAGTACTGGCCAAGCCCTTAGCGCAGTGATCTCCCAGGACCCGCGTGGGCTGGGTGTCAGCGCTTGGTGCCTTTGACTGTGCCTCTGAGGGTGTCGCCCGCGGGGGCGTACGCGGCGCAGATGACCAGGCGGTCGTTGTCGTTCCAGAGGCCTTCGTCGGGTGTCCAGTAGGACATGTCGAGCTCTGAGGTGGCCGCGCTCTTGCCCACGTACTTGGCGAACTCCGTTGCGCAACTGCTCTTCGCGGCCGTCTCCACACCCTTGTCGCCGGGGTACGGGCCGTCCGCGAGGGTGACGTCAGCGACGATCTCTCCGTCGTGCTCCTCCGAGCAGGGCTGGCGCAGCGCCTCGCCCTCGTCGCTGCCGTCGTCGAAGCACTCGCCGACGAGCAGATCCTCTACGTACGTAGTCGTCGGGGTGTACGACGACGTGGTGGGCTGGGGCGCACCGTAGTAGTCGTCGTCCCGGTCCGAACCGACCGCGATCATCACCACGATCAAGCCCACCCAGAAGATCGTGATCAGGCCGCCGACGACGATGCCGGTGATCGCCAGCCCGGTACCACTCTGCCGGCGCTTCTTGATCTGCACGAGGGCCGCGATGCCGAGACCGACCGCCACCGGAGCCGCGATCGAGAACACGATGCTGCCCAGACCGGTCACCAGAGCCGCGGTCGCGAGCGAGTTGGTGGCGTTCGTCGCCGCCCCCGGATACCCGTACCCGTAGGCCGGCGGAAACTGCCCATACCCCGGCTGCCCATACCCAGGCGGTCCGTACGGCGGTTGCCCGTACCCCTGCTGTGGTTGACCATACGGCGCCGGCTGCCCATAGGGCTGCTGGCCATAAGGCTGCTGCCCGTACGCCGGTTGCCCGGGCAGTGACTGCGGTTGCCCCGGTGCCACCCAAGGCGCGGCGCCCGGCTGCTGAGCACCCGGCCGCTGGCCGGGGCCCGGCTGCTGGGCAGGCGGTCGTCCGGCACGGCCGTAGGTCGGGAACGACCTCGGCGTGTCCTGTGGCCGGTCCGGCTCCGGACCGTACGGTGGTTGGCTCACGCTTCCCCCAGCAATCCGCCGCGACAGCTACCGCTGCGACTCGCGCATGCTACCGGTCAACCGGGTCCCCGGCATCCCGACCAGGCACAGGACGTTGCCGTCAGCAACAGCGCGATCTTCCAGCACCACGTAGTACATGTCCAGCTCGGACTGCTCGTACGGCTTCCCGATGAACGTCTTGAACGCCGTCGCGCACTGCTGCGTCGCGACCGTCTGGGTCTCCTCCGCGGACAGGCCGGCCAGGTTCGCCCGAACCTTGGCGTACGCCTCGCCGGTGTGCGAGATCGCACAGTCCTGGATCCGCACCAGCCGCAGGGTCTCCGCCTCCAGGTCCGCGTCGAAGCACTGCTCCACGCGCACCTCCGCGATGCCCACCGTGCGGCCGATGCCCGCCTTCCGTTCGCCGTACAGGTTGAGGCCGACGGCGACGCTGGTAGCGATCACCCAGCAGAGCGTGATCGCCAGCGCGCCGTACGCGAGGCCCTTGCCGCGCGCGCCGGTTCGTTTGATCCGGCGCAGCGCGATCACGGCCAGGACCAGCGCCACCGGCACCAGGCCGGGCAGGCTGGTCACAAAGGCCGCGACGGCGTATCGGTCCTGCCGTTGCTGGGCCGGCGTCGGGACGCCCTCCAGCCAGGACTCTGCTGACGGCAGCGACGGCCGCGCAGGCTGGATCGGAGAGGGCGGCTGGGTCATGTTGGTCCGTTCAGGCAAAACTGCCGAGCGTTCTGTTTTGCCCGGACACCCAGTCATCGGACTCGCCGGTCTCGGTGTTACATCGGCCGCCCGCTAACCGGACGCCACGACTGCCCGCTAGTCGGACGCCAGTCTTACGAACGGGCTGGCCGAGCCCTCGAACAGCGCGATCATGACCGCTTCCAGCGCCATCAGGGGAGCGACGTTCGTCACGATCGCCTCCCGGCAGCCCGACAGGGCATCGATCCGTCGCAGCGTCTGCTCCGGTGTGGTCCGGCCTGCCAGCTGCTCGATCGGGCGACTGAGCTCGGCGTTGATCAGCTCGGCGCCGGCCCGGGTCTGCACCACCAGCACGTCCCGGTAGAGCGCGATCAGGTCGACCAGTGACCGGTCGAGCACGTCGCGTTCCCAGCGCTTCG
Source organism: Kribbella sp. NPDC050241 (assembly GCF_044459685.1). NCBI lineage: Bacteria > Bacillati > Actinomycetota > Actinomycetes > Propionibacteriales > Kribbellaceae > Kribbella > Kribbella sp. NPDC050241. The sequence goes on along the minus strand of NZ_JBITJE010000002.1, from coordinate 333,679 downwards.
CGCGAGCCTTCTGCTGCTCCTCGAGCTCCTTGATCGCGGCGCCCGCCTCGCGTGGCCGAGCGCCCTTCGTGCCGACGCCGAGCGCCTGCTCGAGCTCGGTCCGCTCCTTCTCGTCGACCCTCTCGGCGCTCGCCTTGGACTCTTCCTTGGCCGCGTCGACCAGTTGCTGCGCCGACTTCAGGCAGGCCCCGATGTCCCGCAGCGCGAACGGGACCTCGAGCACCTTCGTACGGCGCTCCCGCACCTGCTCGTCCCGCGCCAACGCGCGGGCCCGGCCGATGTGCCCCTGCGCGGCCCGCGCCGCGAACCCGGCGAGCTCCGCATCCACCCCGAGCTTGGTCGTCAGCATGTCCGCCACCGCGGCCACCGGAGGCGTCCGCAGCACCAGCAGCCGGCACCGCGACCGGATCGTCGGTACGACGTCCTCCACGGTCGGTGCGCACAGCACCCAGACCGTCCGTGGCGCGGGCTCCTCGATGCTCTTCAGCAACGCGTCCGCGGCCTGCTCGGTCAGCCGGTCCGCGTCCTCGACCACCATCACCTGCCAGCGGCCCTGGGTCGGACTCATCGCGGCCCGGCGGACGAGTTCGCGGATCTCGCTGACCCGGATCGACAGCAGCTCGGTGCGGATCAGCGACACATCGGGGTGCGCACCGCTGAGCGCCGTACGGCACTGGTTGCACTCGCCACAGCCCTGGTTCGCACACTGCAGGGCGGCCGCGAACGCACGCCCGGCGTTCGATCGGCCGGATCCGGGCGGCCCGGTGATCAGCCAGGCATGCGTCATCCCGGCCACCGCCGCGCCGGTCTCCCCGCGCATGCCGGCCTCGGCCCCGGCCACAGCCTTCCTGAGTACGGCGATCGCCGGCTCCTGCCCGACGAGGTCGTCCCACACACTCATAGGTCCACCTTCGGGAGCATCGGCTGGAGTCTGGCTCTGATCTGCTTCGCGATGTCCTCGCGGTCCTGGGTGGCGTCGAGGATGAGGTAGTGCTGCGGCTCCGCGGCCGCGAGCTCGAGGAACGCGTTGCGGACCCGCTCGTGGAAGTCGTGCGACTGGGCCTCGATCCGGTCCCGTTCGGCGAACCGGCCGAGCCCGCTCCGCGGTGGCAGGTCGAGCAGTATGGTCAGGTTCGGCCGCAGGTCGTCGGTCGCCCAGCGGTTGACCCGCTCCACGTCGGACAGGTCCAGATCGCGCCCGGATCCCTGGTAGGCCAGCGCGGAGTCGACGTACCGGTCGGTGATGACGACCGCGCCGGCCTTGAGCGCGGGCTTGATCACCGAGTCCACGTGCTCGGCCTTGTCGGCGGCGTAGATGAGCGCCTCGGCCCGGTGCGAGATGTCGCCAGTGGCCGGGTCCAGCACGATCTGCCGCAATGTCTTGCCGAGGTCGGTCGCGCCGGGCTCGCGGGTGAGCAGAACCTGCTGACCGTGCTCCTTGAGCCACTCCACCAGCAGCGCGGACTGGGTCGACTTCCCGGCGCCCTCACCGCCTTCGAGCGCGATGAACAGGCCGGTCGTCGGGTAGACGCCGGGGGTCTTGCCGAAGCTGCGCCGGAGGTCACGCCAGAACGGGACGCCCGGGCGGTCGTCCATCTGCCGCCACGCGATCAGGCCGATCACCCCGGCCACGATCGCCGCGATCAGCATCGTCATCGAGGCACCGTTGTAGGTGACCGACTTGCCGCCGATCGAGTACGTGTGCCGGCCGATCGCACCGGCGGCGAACGGCGCGATCGCCAGCGTCACCGCCAGCACCGTGCGTACGGCGGACTGCACGAAGGCGAAGGTGCGACCGCGAACCGCGTCGGGCACCTCGAGACCGAGCAGCGTGTAGCCGGAGACCCAGGACGCACCGGCGCAGAACCCGAGCAGGATCGCGATCATGGTGGCGATCTCGATCTGCTGGATCAGAGCCAATCCGGTCAGGCAGATCCCGGACCCGACCAGCCCGGCCGCGAACAGCCGGCGCCGGGACAGACCGGAGAACAGCCGCGGTCCGAACCCCATGCCGAGGGCGAGACCGCCGAAGACAGCACCGAAGAGCACGCCGTACCCGGGGTCGCCGGCGCCGAGGTCCTCGACGTACGTGCGGCCGAGGCCGATGACCACCGCACCGGCGGCGAACGCCCCGGAGATGCCGACCACCAGCCCGCGGACCACCGGCGTACCGGTGACGTAGGACCAGCCTTCGATCATGGTCCGCCACAGCGTCGGGTGGTCCTCGTGCTCGTGCACCGCGCGACCGATCTCCGAGACCGAGACGATCGCGAGGGCCGAGATCACAAAGGTCGCGGCGTTCACGTACACGGCCAGGTCGACGGCGAAGTCGCCGGACCAGCGGAAGACGAGGGTGATCGCGGTGAAGATGACGGCGGCCGGAAGAGCGGTCCCGTACGTCGTGATCAGGCTGATCTGATTGGCTGCCTCGAGCCGGTGCCGGGGCACCAGGTTGGGCACGCTGGCGTCCTTGGCCGGGCCCCAGATCAGACTCACGATCTCGATCAGCACCGTTGCCACCAACACCCAGGTGAGCGTGCCGACGATCGGGATGCTGACGAAGAACGCGGCCCGGACCAGATCGCCGATGATCATCGTCCAGCGCCGGTCCAGCCGGTCCGCGATCCAGCCGGCCACCGGTCCCATCACCAGTGCGGGCAGCACGCGCAGGAACAGCACGCCGCCGATCGCGAAGTTCGCCGCCTGGTAGTCGTCACCGGCGAACGCCTTCGCCATCGCGGTCAGCGCCAGCAGGCCGATCCAGTCACCGAGGCTGGAGAGCCCGAAGGCGATCCACAGCCGCCGGAACGCCCGGATCCGCAACACCGCGCGCACGTCATGCGCCGGTGCGGGATCGGTCAGCGGGTCGTATACCTCCGGCACACCCAAAGCCTAGTCGTCGGCATCGACAGCCTCGTGCAGTGCCGTCGCCAAGGCGTCGAGGGCGGCCTTCAGCTCCACCGGCGGCGGGAATCCGAAGCCCAGGCGGAACACCCGCGGCTCGTCGCCGAACCAGTCGCCGTCGGCGAGCCGTACGCCGAGCTCAGCGGCCGCGGCCCGGAATCGATCGAGGTCGACCTGCGGCTTGAGCCGGATCGTGCACAACGCCCCGGCGTCCGGCCGGACCCACTCGATCAGGTCGCTGTGCGCCCCCACCCACTCCTCCGTGCTGGCGACTCCTTCGGCCAGCCACGGGCGCCGTACGGCGAGGATCTCGTCCTCGAGCTCGAACACCCGGACGGCCAACGCCTCGGTCACCGGGGACGCGGACACCACCGTGTTGAACTTCGCGGTCACCAGCTGATCGACGAGATCCGCGTCGGTGCTGACAATCCACCCGATCCGCAACCCGGCCGCGCCGTGGCACTTCGACAGCGACGCAACCGTCACCACGTTCGCGCCGAGGTGGATCGCGGTCTCCGCCACCGGATCATCGCCGTACGTCGCGGTGCGGTAGGTCTCGTCGACCATCAGATATGCGTCGGGGCAGATCTCGCTCATGGCGGCGACGATCTCGCGCAGGGTCTCCAGCGGTACGGCGACCCCGGACGGGTTCTGCGGTGTCGTCAGACTGACGAGTTTCGTCTGCGGGGTAAGGCGTTCGCGGACTGCGTCAGCGGTCACTCGGTAGCCGTCGTCGAAGGTCAGCGGGATCACGCGGACATCGGCACCCACGGATTCGTAGGCGTTGCGGGTCAGCGGGAACAGCGGTGCGGTCGTGACGACCTCGCCACCATGATCCGCGAGCAGATAGGCGAGCAGGAAGATCGCGTGCATCCCGCCGACCGTGACGACCACCTGATCGGGACGTACGCCGTGCGCGTCGGCGATCGCGGTCCGGAGCCGGAGGTCGCCGGCGGCGGTGCCGTAGCTCAGCTCCAGGTCGCCCAGCTCGGGGGTGAGCAGGTCCGAGAGCCGGAGGTCGGGTCCGTAGCTCTCGCCGAGCTCATGGCGGGACTCTTCGTCGGTCAGGGACACGATGTCGTTGCGCGGGAAGGTGGCCATGCCGCCATCGTCCGGGACCGGCCCTGGCGACCCCAGAGCCAATCCGGCACAATTGGTTTGCAGATGAGACCAATCGAGCTGAGTGAGCATTTGGGACGCTGGTCGTCGGGCCGCGGCCCGCTGTACGTGCTGCTCGCGGCCAGGATGCGCCGGCTGATCGACGACGGTGAGCTGCCTGCGGGCGCACTGCTGCCGCCGGACCGGGCGCTGGCTGGAGCGCTGGCCGTCGGGCGTACGACGGTGGTGGCCGCCTACGAGCTGCTGCGCTCCGAAGGGCGGATCACTCGGCGCCAGGGCAGTGGGACGCGGGTGGCTGGAGTCCCGTCTGGGGCCGCGGTCGAGGACGCGCCGGTGGACCCGATCTTCCTGGACTCGCTGGAGTCGCACGACGACGGCGTACTGCTCGCGATCTGTGCCGCGCCGGAGGATCCGCCGCCGCAGGTAGCGGAGGCGTACGCGCGGATCGTTCCGGAACTCGGGAAGATCAGCGGCGACATCGGCTACTACCCGTACGGCGTACCGGTCCTGCGGGAGGCGATCGCTCGGCGTTATGCGGAGTACGGCGTACCGACGACGCCGGAGCAGATCCTGGTGTCGAACGGTGGTCAGCAGGCGCTCTCGTTGCTGGCGCACACGCTGCTGTCTCCTGGGGATCAGGTCCTGGTCGAGGCTCCGACGTACCCGGGTGCACTGGAGGCGTTCCGGGAGGGGGCGGCGGTGCTGCGTGGGCTGCCGGTTGGTCTGGAGGGCTTCGAGGCCGCGGTGCGGGAACGGCGTCCGGCGTTGGCTTATGTGATCCCGACGTACCACAACCCGACGGGGACGGTGCTGTCTCCGCTGGCCCGGCAGCGGTTGGCGCGGGCGGCTGCGGCGGCGGACGTACCTCTGATCGAGGACGAGGTGCCGGCGGATCTCGGCTTCCCTGGTGAGCCGCGATTGAAGCCATTGGCGGCGTACAGCGATGCGGTGATCTCGGTCGGCTCACTGAGCAAGAGCATCTGGGGCGGGCTACGCATCGGCTGGGTCCGCGCACCTGCTCCGCTCATCACGCGCCTGGCCCGCGTCCGCGCAGTCCACGACCTCGGCGGCAACGTCCCCACCCAGCTGGCCGCCGCACACCTGGTCACGCAGCTCGACGACCTGGGCCTGGCGCGGGAGCTGGAGACCCGCCACGACCACCTGCACGCCCTCCTGGCCGAACACCTCCCGACCTGGCACGTCCCACCCGTCCGCGGCGGCCAAACCCTCTGGGCCCGCCTCCCCCACGGCGACGGCAACTCCTTCGCCCAATCCGCTCTCCGCCAGGGCCTGGCCATCCTCCCCGGCGCCGGCCTGGACGTGACCGGCGCCGCCGACCCCTACCTCCGCCTCCACTTCCGAGCCCGCCCAGATGAACTAACCGAAGCAGTAGCCCGCCTAGCCACCGCCTGGCAGACCTACAACCCACCGGCCAACCGAGTCCACCCCCGGCCGGCCATCGCCATCTGAAGGGTTCTGCGGATCGCCAGGCCATCACAATCGCGGAGTCCTCGAGACCCACAGGCGGGAGCCGCTCGGGTTCGCCCAGTCGTGATGGCCTGCCGGTCCGCCTACGCGGTCGTGAAGCGGAGGGTGAGGGTGGCGGGGGCGGGTTTGAGTTTGTCTCGGTCTGGGAGGGCTGGGCCGCAGGCGGCTGTGCCTACGCCGGTTTGGGCGATGTCGAGGGTTACGTACGTGGTGTCGCCGGGGGTCAGGTCTGCTGTGTGTTTGGCGGTCTCGAGGGCCTGGGTGGTCCAGTCGCGGACGGTGAGGCCGAAGAGGGGGCCGAGCGCTTCGATCCGGAGGCCGTCGAGGGTGGCCCAGCGGGTGTCGATGCGGTGGCCGTTCTCCTGGGGACGGACGTACGGCGTCTGCAGTTCGGCGACCGTGGCCGAGTACCTGCCGACCGCCGCCGCCTCGCGGGTGTCGACGTACGCCTCGTTCGGGCCGGTGCCGAACCACTCGACCCGCTCCACCTTCGGCAGCTCGAACGTGATGCCGAGCCGCGGCAGCACCTCCGGGAACTGACCTTCAGGTACGACGTTCAGCTCGAGAACGACCGCACCGTCGACAGCGGTCCAGCGCCAGGTGCTGACGAGACCCCACTGCAGCTGAGGCGGCGCGGTCCGGGTGACGACCTCCCAGGCACCATCACGTTCGCCCTGCGACACGATCCGGTGCTGCACCCGATGCAGCCCCTGCTCACGCCACGCGTCCGCAACCCCCGGGTTCGCGTCGTTGTCGATCGGCGCCCGCCAAACATCCAGCCGAGCGTCCCGCACGTCGCCGAAGGAGATCCCGCCGACGCCAGCCACCACATTGGTAGCCGACACCCCCGCTGGGCGGGCCGGCTCTCCGGCCGGCTCGTCCATCCGGAGCTGACCCCAGGCGATCCGGTGACCGGCCTCCGCCCAGGAAGTGGCCTCGGTGAGCTCAGCCGTGACGGTCACCCAGATCTCGGACTCACCCCCGTCGACCCGCTTGTGCACGCCCGGCGGCAGCACGAGCGTCGCGGTCTCACCGGGCGCGAGCACCGGAACCGGCAGCGTGCCTTCTCCGACCCGCTCACCCGCGACCTCCAGCACCATCCGGAACGTCAGGTGGCTCGTGTCCAGCACCTCGTACCGGCTCGTCACCGACACCCCACCGTTGCCATCGGCAACGATGCGCAGCGGCTCGATCACCTTCACGTATTCGAGCATGCCCGGCGACGGCGTCCGGTCAGGGAACAGCAGTCCGTCGCAGACGAAGTTCCCGTCGTGGATCGTCTCGCCGAAGTCACCGCCGTACGCGGAGACCTCGCGCCCGTCGATGGTGGTCCGGATGCCGTGGTCGATCCACTCCCAGATGAAGCCGCCCTGGCAGCGCGGGTACTTGTCGAACACCTCGCGGTAGTCGAGCAACCCACCCGGCCCGTTGCCCATCGCGTGCCCGTACTCGCACAGGATGAACGGCAGATTCCGGTACAGCGAGGTGTCCGCCCCGATCTCCGCACACCCCTCCGGCGAGGTGTACATCCGCGAGTAGATGTCGACGAACTCCGCCTCGGTGTCGCGCTCGTAGTGCACCGGCCGCGACGGGTCGATCTCCTTCGCCAGGTCATACATCGCGCGGAGGTTCTCGCCCATCCCGCACTCGTTGCCGAGCGACCAGATGATGATCGACGGGTGGTTCTTGTCCCGGTGCACTGTGCGCGCCATCCGCGCCACCAGGTCCTCGCGGAACCGCACGTCCATCACCGGGTTCGGCAGCTTCGGCGGCTCCGGCTCGTACCCGAACCCGTGCGTCTCCAGATCGCACTCGTCGATCACGTACAGGCCGTAGGAGTCACACAGCGACAGGAAGTGCGGGTGCGGCGGGTAGTGGCTGGTCCGGACCGCGTTGATCCCGGCCCGCTTCATCAGCAGTACGTCGTCCAGCATGTCCTGCTCGGTCAGCGCGCGACCGCGATCGGGGTGGAACTCATGCCGGTTGACGCCGTTGAACAGCACCCGGTTGCCGTTGACCTCGAGTACGCCGTCGACGATCGCGACCGTACGGAACCCGATCCGCAGCCGAACCTCACCACCTTCGGTCCGCAGCACACCGTCGTACAACCGCGGCACCTCGGCGCTCCACGGCTCGACCTTCTCGATCCGGACATGCTCCCCGGTCGCAAGCTCCAGCCCCAACGAAGGCACGCTCACCGTGCCAGGTACGTCGGACTCCACCAGCAGCGTGCCCGCGCTGTCGAGATGGTCGTAGGCGGCCTTCACGAAGACGTCGGTGGGAGCGGACGGCTTGAGCGCGAGCAGATTCACCTCGCGGAAGATCCCGGACAGCCACCACATGTCCTGGTCCTCGACATAGCTGCCGGCCGACCATTGGTGCACACGGACGGCGATCCGCGCTTCCTTGCCCGGAGCAACCAACTCCGTCAGATCGAACTCCGACGGCAGCCGCGAACCCGAGGACCAGCCGACCATCGAGCCGTTGACATGGACGGCGAACCTCGAGTCGACGCCCTCGAACCGCAGCACGACCCGCGCACCGGACCAGTCCGCCGGGATCGTCACGGTCCGGACGTAGTCACCGGTCGGGTTGTCCGTCGGCACGTACGGCGGCTCGAGCGGGAACGGATAGACCACGTTCGTGTACGCGGGGGCGCCGTACCCGCTGAGCTGCCAATGCCCGGGGACCGCGATGGTGTCCCACCCGGTGGTGTCCGGGTCCTTCAGGTCGTCGGGGGCGTCGGCCACGCTCGGGGACAGCCGAAAGCTCCAGTCCCCGCTGAGCGGGATCCGCTCCGCGTCGTCGTCCAGCCAGGCCCGCGGGGGAAGTACGCCCGCACCGGGGGCAAAGTCCTCGACATAGCTCAGGTCATCCGTCACACCCACCGACCCTAAGCCAACCTTGTTCACGAATCCACACCGATGAACAGATATGGACAACCCCACCCCACCCCACCCCACCCCTCCCAGCCCAACCCGTCCCCCGTCTCGTGGGTTGACCCCTCAGACGATGGGTTGGCCAGCCGCAGGCCGTGGGTCAACCCCCGCTCTGATGGGCGGACCCATCAAACGGGACGTCGGCGAGCCGCGAGCGGGATCTGATGGGCTGACCCATGAGACAGGGGGTTGGCCAGCCGCATGCCGTGGGTCAACCCCCGCTCTGATGGGCGGACCCATCAAACGGGACGTCGGCGAGCCGCAAGCGGGATCTGATGGGCTGACCCATGAGACAGGGGGTTGGCCAGCCGCATGCCGTGGGTAAACCCCCGCTCTGATGGGCGGACCCATCAAACGGGACGTCGGGGAGCCGCAAGCGGGATCTGATGGGCTGACCCATGAGACAGGGGGTTGGCCAGCCGCATGCCGTGGGTCAACCCACACTCTGATGGGTCAGCCCATGAGACGCGGGGCCGGCGGCGCGGGGTCGAGGACGCGCACCGCGGGGCTGGGCCGGGGCGCTCGGGCGCTCGGGAGGCGGGAGGCGGGGGGCGCGGGTGCGGGTGCGGTCAGGCCTGGCAGTCCATGCAGATGCCGACGAGGGCTACCTGCTCGGGGGCCAGCTGGAAGCCGAGCTCGCGCTGGACCTTCTTCCGGGCGGCCTCGAGGATGTCGCCGGGAGCGTCGTACACGGTGCCGCACTCGGAGCAGCGCAGGTGCAGGTGACGAGGCGCGAGATCCCCGGCCAGGTGGTACGTCGTCCCCGCGCGGCCGAGGTGGACATGTGTGACGAGGCCGAACTCGCCGAGCGCGTCCAGAGCCCGGTAGACGGTGGCGCGGTGGATCCCCGGCCGCAGCTCCTCCGCCCGCTCGCCGATCTGCTCGGCGCTGAGGTGCTCCTCCGTGCCGGCGAGCACCTCGACGACCGCCAGCCGCGCCGGTGTGACGCGCTCGCCACGGTCCCGCAGCCGCTGCGCGGTGACCTCGACAGCACTCGTCACATCGGCCTCCTCACCAGTCTCCCGTCAGCGACACTAGGACTTCTTCGCCGCCGTCTTCTTGGTCGCCGTCTTCTTCGCGGCGGCCTTCTTGGTGGTCGTCTTCTTGGCCGTGGTCTTCTTGGCCGCCGTCTTCTTCGCCGCGGTCTTCTTCGCCGGCGACTTCCGGGCCGTCTTCTTCACCGGTCCACGGGCCCGCTTGTCGGCGAGCAGCTCGGCCGCGCGCAGCAGCGAGATCGTCTCGACAGCGTCGTCCTTGCGCAGGGTCGCGTTGGTCTCGCCGTCGGTCACGTACGGACCGAAGCGGCCCTCCTTGACCACCACCGGCTTGCCCGACTCCGGGTCCTCGCCCAGCTCCTTCAGCGGCGGCGCCGCGGCCCTACGGCCACGTTGCTTCGGCTCGGCATAAATACGAAGAGCTTCCTCGAGGGTGATGTCGAACATCTGCTCCTCGGACGACAGCGACCGCGAGTCCGTCCCCTTCTTCAGGTACGGCCCGTAGCGCCCGTTCTGCGCGGTGATCTCGTCGCCGCTGTCCGGATCCTTGCCGACCACCCGCGGCAGCGACAGCAGCTTCATCGCGTCGCCGAGGTCGATGCTCTCCAGCGTCATCGACTTCAGCAGCGAACCGGTCCGCGGCTTGGCGCTCTTCGGCGCGTCCTCGGGCAGCACCTCGGTCACGTACGGCCCGAACCGCCCGGCCTTCGCCACCACCTTCAGCCCGGTGTCGGGCGCGTTCCCCAGCTCGTGCTCGACCCCCGACGGCTGGCTGAGCAGCTCCTGGGCCTTCCCCACGGTCAGCTCGTCCGGCGGCAGGTCCTCCGGCACATTGGCGCGCCGCTCGTCCTTGTCCTCGACGTACGGCCCGTAGCGACCGACCCGGAGCACGATCCCGGAGTCGTCGCCGCCGACCGGGAACGTCGACATCTCCCGGGCGTCGATGTCGCCCAGGTCGCTGACCATCGACTGCAGGCCCTCGACATCGTCGTGACCGAAGTAGAACCGGCCGAGCACGCCCTCGCGCTGCAGGTTGCCGGCCGCGACCTCGTCGAGGATGTCCTCCATCGACGCGGTGAACGTGTAGTCGACCAGCCGGGTGAAGTGCTCCTCCAGCAGCCGCACGACCGCGAACGCCAGCCAGGCCGGCACCAGCGCCTGGCCCTTCTTGTAGATGTACCCGCGGGCCACGTTCGTGCCGAGGATGGTCGCGTACGTCGACGGGCGGCCGATCTCGCGCTCTTCCATCTCCCGGATCAGCGTGGCCTCGGTGTAGCGGGCCGGCGGCTTGGTCTCGTGCCCGGAGGCGAGCACCTCGACCGCGGGCAGTACGTCGCCCTCGGTCACGTCGGGCAGCCGGGTCTCCTGGTCGTCCGTCCCGGCGGACGGGTCGTCCGCGCCCTCGACGTACGCCTTCAGGAAGCCGTGGAAGGTGATCACCCGGCCGGACGAGGTGAACTCGCACTTCTCACCGGTCGACGCGGTCGCGTCGATCCGGATCGAGACGCTGCGGCCCTCGGCGTCCTTCATCTGGGACGCGATGGTGCGCATCCAGATCAGCTCGTACAGCCGGTACTCCGCACCGGACAGACCGGTCTGCGCCGGGGTCTGGAAGACCTCACCGGCCGGCCGGATCGCCTCGTGCGCCTCCTGCGCGTTCTTCACCTTGGAGGTGTAGACGCGCGGCTTGTCCGGCAGGTACGACGCGCCGTACAGCTCCCGGACCTGGGCCCGGGCCGCGGTGATCGCGGTGTCGGACAGCGTGACGCTGTCCGTACGCATATAGGTGATGTTGCCGTTCTCGTACAGCCGCTGGGCGATCTGCATGGTCTGCGAGGCGGACATGCCGAGCTTGCGGCCGGCCTCCTGCTGCAGCGTGGTGGTCCGGAACGGCGCGTACGGCTTGCGGGTGTACGGCTTGGACTCGATCGACCGGACGGAGAACTGCGAGTCGCGCAGCGCGCCGGCCAGTGCGGTCGCGGTCGCCTCGTTCAGGTGGACCGTGTTCTGGCTCTTCAGCTCGCCGATCGAGCTGAAGTCGCGCCCTTGGGCGACCCGTCGGCTGTCCACCGAGATCAGCCGGGTCGGGAACTGCCGTGGCGAGCGACCCTCACCCGCGTCGAGAGTGGCGTCCAGGTCCCAGTACGACGCGCTGCGGAACGCGATCCGCTCCCGCTCCCGGTCGACCACCATCCGGATCGCGACGGACTGCACGCGGCCCGCCGACAGCTTCGGCATGACCTTCTTCCACAGCACCGGCGAGACCTCGTAGCCGTACAGCCGGTCGAGGATCCGGCGCGCCTCCTGCGCGTCGACCAGCGCCTCGTCGATGTCGCGGGCGTTGCCGACCGCGTCCTGGATCGCCTTCGGCGTGATCTCGTGGAAGACCATCCGCTTCACCGGGACCCGCGGCTTCAGCTCCTCCAGCAGGTGCCAGGCGATCGCCTCGCCCTCGCGGTCCTCATCGGTGGCCAGGAAGAGTTCGTCGGCGCCCTTGAGCAGATCCTTCAGCTTGCGGATCTGGGCCCGCTTGTCCGCCGGTACGACGTACAGCGGGTCGAAGTGGTCCTCGACATTGACGCCGAGCCGCGCCCAGGGCAGGCCCTTGTACTTCGCCGGGATCTCGTCCGCCCCGCTCGGCAGGTCGCGAATGTGGCCGAAGCTCGACTCCACCACGTATCCGGACCCCAGGAAGCCGGCGATCATCCGCGCCTTCTTCGGCGACTCGACGATCACCAGGCGGCTGCCCGCCGATGTCTTCGTCCCTGCTGCCCCTGCCACTGCGCTCCTTGCTCTCGCTCTCGTCCTGCGGCAACGTCCATGACCGGACGTCTGTTCCCCGGGCACAGACCGACCCCGTCCGAGGACAGGGTACGGCCGACGGCAACACATTTCTCAACGCACGGTAACCGCTGCCACCCCCGGTCCGCCTCCCAGGGTTTCAGAAAGTGGCGAACCACCCACAGTCGTCGCGCGTCGCGGCGCGGCCACCTCCGACCCCCGATGTTGTCCCGAGGGTACGCCGTCTCAGCGGGCGAAACGGATCTCCGGGTATTTCGGGGAGTCGCCGCGCAGCAGCAGCCCGGGCCGCCGGCGCAGGGTCTGGTCGAAGAATGCCACGAGGTACTCGCGCTGCGCGAGCACGCTGCGCGCGGGGTCGGCTTTGCCGACGAGGGCCGTCATCACCGACGTGATGATCGGGTCGTCGCCGTAGATCGAACGGAACAACTGGTCGAAGACGAACTGGTAGTCGGTGAACGCCTTCTGCTTGGCGCCGGCCAGCCTGAGGTTCAGCTTCCAGCCGCGCTGGGCCTCCCAGAAGCCGGCCCAGGACTTGTCGTAGTTCTCCTGGTCCGGATCGGTCCGCTGGGTGGTGTCCGATCCGAACAGCAGGAACGGCCGGTCCAGACCCTTGCGCGCGACCTCGCCGAGCGGCCCCTTCGCGGGGTCGTCCTGCAAGGTGCCGTCCAGGTCCAGGCCGGCTGAGATCCGGCGGTCCTCGAGCAGCGTGTTCGCGGTCGCGTAGCCGCCGAGCGAGAACCCGAACATGCCGACCCGGCGCAGGTCGAGCCCGACCGCCGTCCCCGGCGGGAGGTCGTTGCCCTCGGCACCGGGATTCTGCCCGGCGGCGATCAGCTCCAGCTGGTCCAGCACGAACCGCGCGTCGGCCGTGCGGGTCTCGACCGCCCTCCGGGTGAAGACCGGATCCGGCAACTGGGACGCCGGCACACCGGGCAGGAACCGCCCACCCGGGAACTCGACCGGAGTCTCGTGGGTGTGGTCCATCGTCACCACGACGCACCCGCGGCTGGCCAGCTCCTCGACCTGTGCGGTGTTGACGAAACGGCTGTACTGGTAGCCGGGAGAGAACAGTACGACGGGATGCCGCATCGGCTGCATCGGCGCGTCGATGCGGGAGTGCGTCTCGGTACCGGCGAAGTCGAACGAGCCGGATGGCAGCGCGAGGCCGTACTCACCGGTCCAGGTGTTGTCCACCTCCTTGGCGGTCCGGGCCGGCATGTACTTCGCGAACGGCGCCGAGCCGACCACCGAGGCCGGGTACCAGATGCTGATCATCAGCTCCCGCCGGCCGCTCGGCATGCTCGGGTCCGGCCGGGACTGGTCGATCAGATGGACGGCCGTCGTCCCGAGCGCCTTGCGCCCGGTCGGCGCCGGTAGCTCGAAGGTCACCGGGTGGAAGTCGGGGTCATCGTGCTCCGGGTCGAACCGAACGGCTCGGGCGACGCCGGGAGCGGCCATCGCCAAGCCTGCGGCCAGCCCTGCCGTCAGCACACCGCGTCGCGTCACAGACCTGGTGACTGTGTGACTGGTGGTGCGGATGGGACGCCTGTTCGCCATGCGACTCATCGTCACGACCGCATTTCACCCCGTGATAGCGACCTCGTCTCAACTTCATGACGGCGAGCTGATGACAACCGCCGATGGGTGAGCTTCAATAAGCGCACTCTTGTTCATAGATGCGTGAAGTGAGGCAGTCGTGAACATCTCCGCCCGCATGAAACGTTCATTAGTCGCCTTGGCTCTCATCGCCGGCGCTCTTGTGCACACGGCCGCTCCAGCGCGGGCCGACAGCACCGCGCTCGGTGACGTCACCGGCTTCACCGCCGACCAGGCGACGTACACACTGACGGCCGGTGCCGCGAAGGTCCGGGTCGTCTTCCTGAAGGACGACGTGTTCCGGCTCTGGCTGGCGCCCGACGGGAACTTCACCGACCCGGCCGGTACGCCGCCCACCGACCCGAGCGAGCCCGCGTCGACGATCGTCACCAAGACCGATTACGGCACGCCGCACACGTCCTGGCGGGACCGCGGCTCGTACTACTCGCTCACGAGCGGCAAGGTCGAGGTCCGCGCGCAGAAGCATCCACTCAAGTTCAGCGTCTACCGCGGCAACGGCCAACTGGTCTGGGCCGAGACGGCTCCGCTGTCCTGGAACGACACGTCCACCACCCAGTCGCTGGGCCGCGGACCGAGCGAGCAGTTCTTCGGCGGTGGTATGCAGAACGGACGCTTCTCGCACCGCGACCAGACCATCGCCATCACCCGCGACTTCAACTGGGAGGACGGCGGCAACCCGAACGCTTCGCCGTACTACATGAGTACGGCGGGGTACGGCGTACTCCGGAACACGTTCAGCCCCGGTAGCTACAGCTTCACCGATCCCGTCGTCACCAAGCACGACGAGAAGCGGTTCGACGCGTACTACTTCATCGGCGACCTCAAGACCTCACTGGACCGCTACACCGAACTCACCGGCCGCCCGTTCATGCCGCCGATCTACGGACTCGAGTACGGCGACTCGGACTGCTACAACCGCGGTCACTACGGGACGGACCCCGATCCCAGCAACGACTGGAAGGTGCACCCGGACAAGGTGACCACGCTGGATGCGGTCAAGGTCGCGCAGCGGTTCAAGGACGAGGACATGCCCGGTGGCTGGATGCTCGTCAACGACGACTACGGCTGCGGCTACTCCGACGACACCGACTCCGAGCAGGTCGACGGCACCTGGTGGGGCAAGCGGGAGATCCCCGCGCTCAAGCAGACCGGTGACGCGCTGCGCGACCGCGACATCCAGATGGGTCTGTGGACGCAGTCGTCGCTGGACCGGCAGGCGGACGAGGTCGGCGAGGCCGGAGTGCGGGTGCGCAAGCTGGACGTCGCCTGGGTCGGTCCGGGCTACCGGCACGCGCTGAGTGCCTGCGACACCGCACACGACGGCATCGAGCAGTACAGCAACGCCCGCGGCTTCGCCTGGATGGTGGAGGGCTGGGCCGGTGCGCAGCGGTGCGCGGTGCAGTGGACCGGTGACCACAGCGGTTCGCTGGACGCCATCAAGTGGCAGATCTCCGCCATCACCGGCTCCGGCAACTCCGGCATCGCCTACAGCGCCGGCGACGTGGACGGCATCTTCGGCGGCTCGGCTACTTCGTATGTGCGCGACATGCAGTGGAAGGTGTTCAACCCGGCGTTCATGACCATGTCCGGCTGGGCCACCCCGGCGATTAAGCAGCCGTGGGCGTACGGCGAGCCGTACACCTCGATCAACCGCAAGTACCTCAAGCTCCGCGAGCGCCTGCTGCCGTACTTCTACACGTACGCCGCCGAGGCGCACCGCACCGGCGCACCACTGAACCGGTCGCTGGTGCTGGAGTACCCGAACGACCCGAAGACGTGGGACGACACCACGAAGTACGAGTTCCTCGCCGGTCAGGACTTCCTGGTCGCGCCGATGTGGGGTGCTGACGAGGTGAAGAGCCGCATCTACCTGCCGAAGGGCCAGTGGATCGACTACTGGACCGGCCGGGTCTACCAGGGTCCGACGACCGTCAACGGCTACCACGCCGCGCTCGACACGTTGCCGCTGTTCGTGAAGGCGGGTGCCGTCGTACCGATGTGGAAGCAGGGCATCAACTCCGCGGCCGAGCAGGGCTTCGGGGACCGGCTCACTCTGGACATCTACCCGCAGGGGAAGTCGTCGTTCAGCCTCTATGAGGACGACCGCGTCACTCGTTCGCAGAACTCCGCCACCCAGACCTTCACGGTCGACGCACCGAATCAGTCCCGCGGCGACGTGACAGTGAAGATCGGCACGAGTGTCGGGACGTACGCCGGCAAGCCCGCAACCCGTCCGTATGAGCTGACAGTCCACACCGGCACCGCGCCGCGCGAGGTCACCGTGGACGGCCGCAAGGCCAGTTGGACCTACGAGAACGGAGTGGTCCGGGTACAGACCGCGCCGATCTCCACCGCACGGACCGCGGTGATCCAACTCAGCGAGACGTCTTCTGTCGGTGGTCCGGATGTGGCGAACACCTTCGGCACGCCAGAGCTCACCACGCCCTCGCTGTGGAACGCTCCGGGCCAGGCCACCGAGGTGACTGCCACCTTCCGCAACGGCAGCCCGACAACCATGCGCAACGTGAACCTTGCGCTCGAGCCGCCGGCCGGTTGGACCGTCGCCGGGCAGAAGGTGTTCGACACCGTCCAGCCCGGGCAAACCGTCACGACCAAACTGCAGGTCACTCCCGGCGCCGAGGTGAAACCGGCGAGCTTCACGCTCGAGCTGGCCGCGTCTTATGTTGCGCAGGGCGAGAGCTACACGAACACTGCGGTCGCGACAGCTCAGTTGCCTTATGCATCGTTGTCCCAAGCGGCGAATGTTGTCGGCATCAGCGACGCGACGACTTACGCCCAAGGCAACTTCGACGGATCCGGCAACAGCTACAACGGCGAGGCACTCGCGGCCGCCGGCTACACACCTGGCGCGACGGTGACCGTCCAGGATGCCGAGTTCACCTGGCCGACCGGAGCACCCGGAACGCCCAACCTGGTGAAGAACCAGCCCGCTCCGATCCTTGTCTCCGGCACCGGTTCGCATCTCGCCCTCCTGGGCGCAGGCGCGAGTCTCAACGCCCGCGGCTCGGTGACGATCATCTACACCGACGGGACGGAGTCCCAAGGCACGTTCCAGCTCCCGAACTGGTGCTGTCAGGACCCAGCCACCGGTGGCGCCAAGCTGGCAGTGTCGGTGAAGGGTCGCTACACCCCGGCGGGTCTCGCCAACACCACGACGGACTACCGGGTCTTCTACACCGCCGTACCGCTCGATCCTGGCAAGACGGTGAAGGCGATCAAGCTGCCCGGCGGCGGGCTCGGGTTCTTCGCCGCCACGATCGCCGACAAACCGTTGCCTCCGGCACCGACCGGTGAGCAGTGGGTGAGCGACCTGGAGTTCCTCGACTCGACGAACGGCTGGGGTCCGGTGGAACGGGACCACAGCAACGGCGAGGACGGCGCCGGCGACGGCGGTCCGATCACCCTCGACGGCGTGCAGTACGCGAAAGGGCTCGGCACTCACGCGGCGTCGTCGGTGAGTGTCCGGATGGGCGCCAACTGCACGACCTTCACCGCCAAGGCCGGGGTCGACGACGAGATGGAGGACCGCGGCAAGGTCAGCTTCAAGGTCCTCGTCGACGGGACCGCGAAGTACACCTCGGACCTGCTCACCGGTACGTCGCCGACCGCGAACGTCTCGGTGGACGTGACCGGCGGCCAGACCTTGACCCTTCAGGTCACCGACGGCGGCGACGGCGTCACCAGCGATCACGCCGACTGGGCGGAGGCCAAGCTGAGCTGCAACCCATAATGGCTGGATGAACGAACTGACGGGGACCGACGTGGACGCACTGCGTGAGGCGTTCACACAAGCCGGGTACACGGTTGAGGGAGTGGCCGCCCGGCTGGGTCCTCAGGCGAACGGTGCGCTGGCCCGCAACGAGACCACTCTCGCGGGCCGGCGCACCTCGTCCGGCGACGCCCTGGACACGACCATCAGATTGTTCCTGCTGCAACGCGACGTACCGGAAACTCTTGTCCTGCAGGCTTTTCCGGGCGTGGATTTGGTTGCTCTCGGCATCATCACGATCGACGGCGGCTCCGCCCGGGCCCTCCTCGACATCAGGCCGTACGCCGAGGACGACCGGCAGTGGTGGGTGATCGCGGACCTGACGCCCGGCCTCGACGGGCGTCGTGAGCCGATGCGCAGCGACTACGCTCTCGGGATCTCGTCGGCCAGCCTCAGCCTGGTCAACCTGACCGTGCCGATCAAGGCCGAACGGGCTCTCGACATCGGCACCGGCAGCGGGATCCAGTCACTGCATCTGTCCAACCGGGTCGACCAGCTCGTCGCGACCGACGTGAACCCGCGCGCGCTCCGGCTGGCCCGGTGGACGGCCGCGCTGAACCGGATCGAGCTCGACGTCCGCGAAGGCAGTCTGTTCGAACCGGTGCGGGGCGAGCGCTTCGACCTGATCGTGAGCAACCCGCCGTACGTGATCTCACCGCCGGGCGACGATCAGCTGACGTACCGCGAGGCCGGATTCGCCGGCGACACGCTCGTCGAGCAACTGGTACGGCAGGCGCCGAACCACCTGTCCGACGACGGCTGGTGCCAGCTGCTCGCCAACTGGACGTACGTCCGCGGCGAGGACTGGCGTGACCGGATCGCCGCGTGGACAGGCGATCGGTCCGCCTGGGCGGTGCAGCGCGAGCGGCTCGACCCCTCCGAGTACGTCGAACTCTGGCTCCGCGACGCCGGTGTCCCCGGCACACCGTCGTACACCGCTCAGTACGACGCCTGGATGCGCTGGCTGGACGCACAGGCGGTGGAAGCGATCGGCATGGGCTGGATCACCTTGCACAACGTGGCAGGGACGCTCGACGCCGAGGAGTGGCCGTACGAGATCGAGCAGCCGATCGGTCCACACGTACTGCGGCGGTTCGAGCGGGCGGAGGGAATGCCGGCCGACCTGACCGGGCTGCATCTGGTCGTCGCGGACGACGTGATCCAGGAGACGACCGGACGACCAGGCGCGGAGGATCCGGCGGCCATCGTGCTGCGGCGCCAGCGAGGGATGCGGCGGGCGGAGCAGGTCGACACCGTGATGGCCGGCTTCGTCGGTGCGTGTGATGGCGACCTGAGTGCGGGGCAGATCCTCGCTGCCCTGGCCGACCTGTTGGACCGTCCGGCGGTGGAGGTTCTGCAGGACTATCTGCCGCAGATTCGTCGCCTGGTCGTCGAAGGGTTCCTGGACTACTAGACCTGTCTCCGGCGGCGGCGTTTCTCGGCGTACATCCGCCGGTCCGCCTCGGTCAGCAGTTCGGCGACCGCGACGCCGTCGGTGCTGCTGGCCTGGCCGATGCTCAGCCGCAGCATCGTGAACCACGGTTCGATCGCGCTCGCCGCGACCCTCTCGGCCGTGGACTTGATCCGCTCCACCAGCTCCCGTGCGCCGCGCTCGTCCGGGTTGTCCAGCACCACCACGAACTCGTCGCCGCCGGCCCGTGCGACCACGTCCTCGGCCCGGCACTGCTCGGTGAGGAGCTGGCCGACGCGGCGCAGTACGGCGTCGCCGCAGGCGTGCCCGTAGCTGTCGTTGATGACCTTCAGGTTGTCGACGTCGATGGCGATCACCGCGACCGACCGCGCCGCGTCGTGGGCCACCGACATCCGTTCGTCCAGCGCCCGCCGATTGCCCACACCGGTCAGCGGATCCTCGCGCGCCGCACGCCACTCCGCATCGTGCCTGATCGACAGCTCATGGTTGGCCAGTGCGGTCCGTACGGCGTACAGGCCGCGCAGCCGCTCCGCCCACCAGCCCCTGGTGATCGCCCGCGCGTACTGCAGGCCTGTCACGGCTCCCGCGTCGCCTGACTCGGCAACGATCTGTACGGCGGTGTGCCGGATCAACGCCTCCACCGGCGGATCCGAGGTCGGTGGGAGATCCGTGCCGGCCCGGTCCGCGGCCTCCATCGCATCGTCGAGTTGACCCATGACGGCGTACGCCTTGGCCAGATAGGCACCCGCGATGGCGGCCAGCTCCAGGTCGCCCAGCTTCGCCAGTTGGTCCCGGCAGTCCTTCAGGATCACCGTGGCTTCGGCCGCCTCGCTGTCGTCGTTGCCGGCGGCCAGCCACATCCGCCCGGCGATCGGCCAGTACCCGAGCAGGTCGGCGCGGACGATCACCTGGATCGCCTCACCGGCCCACCGGCGCGCCTCCCGCCGGCGTTCGGCGATCTCCTCGCCGTACGACGTGTCGCCGAGCCGCTCGAGCTCGTGCGCCCAGCGGAGGTTGGACTCGGCCAGGTTGAGCCGATTGATCGCCGGAGCCTCGGCCAGCCCGAGAGGGTCGTGGTCGCCCTCGGCGGCGAGTTCGAAGTGCGGGATGCACAGCTCGTACAGGCGAAGCAGGTCGTAGGCGTAGCCGAGGCCGGTGTGCGCCCAGCCGGCCAGGCCGAGGTCGCGGGTCCGGGACAGCGCATTCTCCGCCGCGACCAGGTCCGCCACCGAGTCGCCACCCTCGCCGGTCCGGATCAGCGTGACGATCCGGATCGCGATCGCGTTCGCCTCCCAGCCCGGCTCGTCGATAGCCCGCGCGACCCGGATACAAGCCTCGACCGCGTCCAGGGCCTCCATCGCGTCGGCGCCGTGGTGCGCCGCGACGGCCCGCACGTACTCGGCCGCGGCACGCTCGTGCGTGGGCTCCGGCCCGAGTTCGTCCAGCAACCGGTTGATCTCGGTCGCCGCCTCGGCCGGATTCCCCGACTGGGCCCGGGTCATCGCCGCCGCGATCCGCGCCGTCACCCCCGACGTCTCGCGCAAGAAACCTCCCCTGAGTGCCTGCCTCACCGCTGACGACGTTTGTCGCCGTACAGCCGCCGATCCGCCGTCGCGATCAGCTGATCCACCGCAACACCTTCCGCCGTCGCGGCGTACCCGATGCTCAAACCGAGCCGCCGCAGCCACGGCTTGTCCGTCGCCGCCGCGATCGCCCTGATCGCGGTCCGGATTCGCAGTGCCAGCAGCGCACCGCCCTTGGCGTCCGGCTGATCGAGCACCACGACGAACTCGTCGCCACCCGATCGAACCACGGCATCGGTTGCTCGCGCCTGTTCTACCAGCAGGTTTGCCACAACCTGCAGCAATTCGTCCCCGCAGGCGTGCCCGAAGGTGTCGTTGACCACCTTCAGGTTGTCCACATCGATGGCGAGCACGGTCACAGCCCGCCCCGAATCACGCGCCGCGGTCAACCGCTCGTCGAGCGCGCGCCGATTCCCCACGCCGGTCAGGGGATCCTGCCGCGCCGCGTGCCACTCGGCGTCGTGCCGCGCCGAAAGGTCGCGCGCGGCAAGCGCATGCCGTACGGCGGTCAGAGCGCGCTGCCGCTCCTTCCACCAACCGCGGGCCACCGAGCGCGCATACTCCAAGCCTGCAACGGCTCCCGGCTCACCGGTCGCGGCCGCGATCTCCGACCGGGTCTGCAGAACCAGCACGTGCGTGGCCGGATCCGCCAAGGGAATCAGGTCGTCCGCGGCCCGATCGGCCGCCGCCTTCGCCTCTTCGGACTTGCCCTGTGCGTGCAGAGCCCTGGCCAGATACGCGCCGGCGATCGCGAGCCGCTCGGTCTCACCCAGTTTGCTGATCTCGTCGCGGCACCCCGTCAGTTCGACGACCGCCGAGTCCGGATCGTGGTCGGTCGCCGCGCCGGCCAGCCACAGCCGCGCGCTCAACCGCCAGAACTCCTGGCTCTCGTCGTCGACGATCACCCGCTCACCTTCACGCGCCCAGTACGCCGCCGATGCGAGCCGCTCGCGAATCTCCCCGACGTACGACGGATCGCCCAGGCGCTCGAGCTCATGCGCCCAGCGGAGATAGGTCTCGGCGAGATTCAGCCGGTCGATCGCCTCCGACTCGGCCAGCTCGAACACGTCCGCGTCCGCGCGGGCCGCTTGTTCGTAGTGCGGGATGCACAGCTCGAAGAGGCGCAGTACGTCGTACGCGTAGCCGAGGCCGGTGTGTGCCCAGGCGGTCAGGCCGGGATCCTTCGTGCGGCTCAGCGCATGCTCGGCGGCGACGAGGTCGTTGACCGTGTCTCCACCTCGGCCGCTGCGGGCGAGGTTGATGATGCGGATCGCCAGAGCGTTCGCTTCCCAGCCCGGTTCGTCGATTGCCTTCGCGACCGCGACACAGGCGTCAACGGCCTTGAGCGCCTCGTCGGCGTCGCTCGCGTGGTGCGCCGTGACTCCACGCACGTACTCCGCCGCGGCAAGCTGGTAGCTCGGCACGCCGCCCAGCTCGGCCCGGATCAGCTCGATCTCGGCAGCCGCGCTCGCATGCCCACCGGACTGAGCCGATGTCATTGCGGCGGCGATCCGGGCGGTCAGTACGTCGCCCGTCGCCATCTCGCCACTCCCCATACCCGCCGGCGGCCTCCCCTGATCCTCACCCGCACCTCGGGCCGGACCGCCCATTGTGACCACCCACCCCCACCTCTGTCACGACCCGATCCGGCCAACGACCACCTAGTGCCATCCCAAAGCTACCCACCGCCATTCCGGACCCAAAAGTTCACCAAAACCAGAAGGGTCGTAACTCTGCGATTGGTTCGAGCATCAAGAGGGATCCAGAGCCTTGGCAAAGTCCCCCACACCTTCAACAACCCGGTTCACCACACCTTCGGCGGCGCGAACGGTGTCGTGGACAGCCTCTTCGGCGGGTAAGTTGCCTTGACCTTGGGGGCAATGTTCTAAGGTGCTGCCCCCAAGACGGAAGGGAACGGGATGAAGTTCGCGGTCAGCTACAGCACGCCCATGTTCGGGGTGGATCCGGACCACCTGGCGGCGTTCGCGCAGCACGCGGAGGCGTGTGGGTTCGAAGGGATCTACGTGCCCGAGCGGGTGGCGCTGACCACTGGTGACACGTTCGGCGGGGTCGAGCTGCCGATGACACTGCCGTACGGCGCTCCGCTCGACCTGCTCACGTACGTCGCCGCGGCGACCGAGCGGATCCTGCTGGGGACCGGGGTGTTGCTGCTGCCGTACTACCGCCCGGTGATGCTGGCGAAGCGGCTGGCGACGATCGACGTGCTCTCGAAAGGGCGGATGCGACTGCTCACCGTAGGCGTCGGTGTTCTGCCGAGTGAGGCAGTCGCGGCGGGCGTGGATTTCAGCACCCGCGGTCGCCGCGCCGACGAGGCGATCGACGTACTGCGGCTGCTCTGGTCCGACGAGGCGGACGGGGCCAGCTACTCCGGTGAGTTCTTCGAGTTCAAGAACGTCTACAGCTTTCCGAAACCCCTGTCCCCACTGCCGATCCACGTCGGCGGGTCGAGCCGCGCCGCGGCCCGGCGGGCGGGACTGCGTGGTGACGGGTACTTCGCCGGCGGCGCGCTGATGGGCGACGAACGCGTGGCCCAGTGGAACCTGGCTCAGACCACGGCAGGCGACCGTAGGCTCGACTACACCCGCTGGGGCTCGATCGAGCTGACCCCTGCCTCCCTCGAGGCGTACGCCGCCCAGGGAGTCACCCGTCTGGTGGTCGGCACGTCGAGCCCGGACCCATCCGAGCAACGCGACCAGCTCTCCGCCTTCGCCGAACGTTTCGCCCTGACCCCGAGCTGAGGGCTCAGCCGACGCGTACGCCGTGTTCGCAGAGGGCCGTTGTGCCCTCGTGGACGGCGTCGAGAGCGGCGGTGAGGCGATCGGCCAACAGCGGCTTGACGCGCGCGCGTACGTCGGTCAGGGAGTAGAGGCCCACGGACAGGATCTCCCCGTCGGGGAACGTGAACGCGGCCAGGTCGGCCTCCGTCACGACACCGCCGTCGAAGACGAAGACCATGCCTTCGAGACGGCCGTCGTACGCGTGCACGTGGTCGACCAGCAGCAACCGCCCGATCGGCCGCTCCGCCCCGAGCTCCTCCCTCAGCTCCCGGGCCGCCGCGACCCACGGCGCCTCGTTCGCCTCGACCACACCCCCGGGCAGCTCCCAGTTCGGCTTGTACGACGGCTCCACCAGCAGAACGCGATCGTCCGCACCCCGGAACAACACCCCCGCCGCCATCCGCTTCCGCGGCAACCCAGCGGCGTACTGCTCGGTGGACTGCACGTCAGCCGGCTACCTGCTCGGGCTCTGCGGCGTGGAGCTGGACGGGGAGGGTCTCGACGCCGTAGACGATGGAGAAGTCGCGGAAACGGAGCTGTTCCTCGGGGATGGCCAGCGACAGGTCGGGGAAGCGGTGAGCCAGCGCGGAGAACGCGGCCCGGAGTTCCATCCGAGCCAGCTCGGCGCCGACGCAGCGGTGCATGCCGTGGCCGAAGGCGAGGTGCGCCGCCGGTGCACGACGTGGCCAGAACTCCTCCGCGTCCGGCCCGAACACCTCCTTGTCGCGGTCGGCCCCCGACAGCGACACCGCGACCAGGTCACCCTTCTTCACCTGCTGACCGAACAGCTCCTGGTCCTGCCGCGCGAACCGCGGGAACGCCACCTGGACGACGGTCAGATACCGCAACAACTCCTCGACGATCGCGTCGACCGCACCCGGCTCGTTGCGGATCCGCTCGAAGTTCTCCGGGTTGCGCATCAGCACCAGCGTGCCGAGCGCGAGCATGCTCGCGGACGTCTCGTACCCACCCAGGAACACGCCGTCGGCGAGCCCACCGAGCTCGACGTCGTCGATGTCGTCACCCTGCTCGCGGATGATCGACCCGATCAGCCCGTCGCCCGGGTTCTTGCGCTGCTTGCGGACGATCTCGAACAGGAAGTCGCGGGACTCGCTGGCCGAACCGAACACCCCGATCCCACCACCGGACAGGTCGAACCGCGCCGGCCCGAGCGCCCGGAAGCGATCGCGGTCCGACTCCTCGACACCGAGCAGGTCGGCGATCAGCAGGAACGGCACGTTGAAGGCGAAGTCCGACACGATGTCGGCGACCGGGCCCTTGGCCTCCATCAGGTCCAGCTGGTCCTGGACGATCTTCTCGATCGCCGGCTCCAGCCGCGCCAGCCGCCGCTTGGTGAACTCCGGTGTCAGCAGCTTCCGCAGCCGGGTGTGGTCCGGCGGGTCGGTGAACCCGAGCCCCCCGATCCCCTCCGACGGCTTGTTCGGGTCCGAGCCGACCAGCGGCCGGATGTCGTTGCTGAAGTTCGTCGAGTCGGCGAGCACGGCCTTCGCCTCCGCGTGCCCGCTCACCACCCAGACGTTGAGCCCGAACAGATGCGCCAGCTTGTGCACGGGCTCGGCCTCGCGCACCTTGGCCAGCTCCGGCACCGGGTTCACGCCGTGACGGCGCAGCGGCATCGAGACCTGGCTGGGGAACATCCGCATCTTCGACAGGTCGAGACCACCCTTGCGGGTGGTTCTGTTCAAGATCCGGCTGCCGACCCATCTCTTCAGGTATGTCGCAACCATGACTTCCACGCGCCCTCTCTGAACCGCTTGCCCCCGACGGCTTTCGTCACCTAAAAACTAGCGTTGCCAAGGAGCAGATCTGATGGTGTTGGCACTACTGCGATAGTGGCGTTGGCACCACCATGGGAGGGGACCACGGCAATACCAGCACAGACCTTGTCATGAACGAGATCTCTGCTTCTACCGGAAACCACCTGTACATCGCCCTGGACCGCGGCACGCCGTACCTCGGGGACACTTCAGGGAAATCTCAGCCGAAAGTCGGATGCGGGTCTCATCCTTCGTCAACAATGTTTGGATGTGACCAAGTCAACACCCGTACGCCAGAAGCTCACAGGTAGTACGGCGTCACCATCCGGACGACGTCGGTGATCTTCGCCTTCACGAGGTCGCGGTGCGGGATCTGCGTCACCGGGCCGGAAGCCGGCACACGAACGCCATGGTCGACCAGCAGGTAGAGGGCCCGCAGCGTGCGGATGGTGTTGGTGACCTCCGGCGTAATGCCCTCGCTCGGCGGGTTGGCGAGGATACGGACGGCGGGGTCGAGCCAGCCGGTGGCATCGGTCTCGGTGAGGTCTGAGCGGGTCAGGGTGGTCGCCAGGGCGTAGCCGAGGCGGTCGTCCTCCATGTCCCGCAGGACGTGCTGTGTCGGCGTCAGAATGCGGCCTATGCCCAACCGGAGCATCTGCACCGGTTCGACGGCCGGATGCAGCCCGAGGGCGCCCAGCAGGTCGGAGCCGTGCGCGATCGCGTGCAGCCAGCCGAGTTTGGCGTCGTACCCGCGCAGGTCCTCCTCGGCGACGTACCAGCGTTCGAACGGCGGCACCCAGCTCGGCTCGAAGACACCTGCGGTGACGATGCAGTCCAGGATCAGCGGCGCGAACGTGCGGGTCTGCGTCTCGGAGTCCGCGAACCGCGCGACCATCTCGTCTCCGAGGGCGCGCAGCTGGTCGGCCGACAATACGCCGCGGCCGATCCAGGTGGCGAGGATCGAGTACGCCTGGGAGTCGCGCAGCACCGGGTCCGGGGAGCGCAGCAGCGCGGACAACTCGGCGACGAGCTCGGTGAGCGGACGATCGGTCGGGACGGAGAAATCATCGGCGCGCACCTGCGCCCAATCGGTCATGCGCGGCAGGCTAGACGCTTTCCCGCCGCGCCCGCCACCCCTACGCGGTGGTACGGCGACCGCCCCGAACAAGGGTCGGCCCGTGGAACGTCATGTTCCACGGGCCTCAGCGCGGCCAGGACCCCTCAGCCCGGCCGGGCTTCACGATCCCGGCCAGGGCCCCTCAACCACGGCCGGGATCGTCGTCATCGCGATCAGGCGTCGCGCTTGCTCGCCGTGAACAGAGCGATCACCATCAGCGCCGCCGCCCAGCCGGCGAAGTACAGCAGGGCCCACCAGGGACCGAGGGCGAAGTCGCTGCCGCCGGCACCCGCGCCGGCCAGCCCGAAGTCCTGGCCCTGGTTCAGGAACGAACTGCCGTTCGCGAACGGCGCCCACTTGGCCAGGTCGTCGCCGACCTTGGGGATCAGGGTGACCAGGTTCTCCACCAGCAACGGCCAGAGGATCAGGATCGCGATCGCACCGGCGCTCTGCCGGATCAGGATGCCGACCGCCACGGCGATCACCGCGGACAGCGCGAAGATCAGGCCCTGGCCGGCCAGCAGCCGCCACTCGGCCCCGGTGTTGATGGCCAGGTCCGCGTTGCCGGCGAACAGGCTGCCGATGCCCCAGGCACCGAACGACGCGATCAGGCCGACGATCCCGGCCAGGAAGGCCACGACCGCGGTCTTGCCGAGCAGCAGCGTCGCGCGCTGCGGAACCGCCTGGAAGCTGGTCCGGATGGTGCCGAAGCGGTACTCGGTGGTGACCGCGAGGGCGGCCATCACCATCATCACCATCTGGCTGAGCTGCGCGCCCGGCTGGGTGATGAAGATCGTCGCCTGCGGCTCGTCCGTGGCGTTCAGGAAGCCGGTGGTGAGTGCGGCGAAACCGACGGTCAGGAAGGCCGCGATGACCATGCACCACCACGGCGAGCGGGTGGAGAAGAGCTTGATCCGCTCGACTGTGATCACCGACATGTCAGTTGTCCTCCTTCGGACCCGCGGCCACCTCGGTGGCGGCCGGCGCGTCCAGCGCGGTCACCGCAGCGATCTCGTCGTGCGCGTGGTATTCGACCGAATCCCCGGTCATCTGCATGAACGCCTGCTCCAGCGAGCCGCGCTGCAGGGTCAGTTCGTGCAGCACGATGCCGTGCGCGGCGGCTGCCTCACCGACCTGGTCGGTGGTCAGATCGCCCTCGACGAACAGGACCTTGCCCTGGTCGTCGACGTCCTCGATCCGGGTGACCATCTGCTGCTGTTGCAGCACACCGGCCAGCTGGTCGAGTTGCGGAGTCCGGACCTTGACCGTCGTACCGCTGGCGCGGTCGACGAACTCCTGGGTGGTGCTCTGGGCGATCAGCCGGCCGCGGCCGATGACGATCAGTTCCTCGGCGGTCAGCGCCATCTCGGACAGCAGGTGGCTGGACACCAGCACGGTCCGGCCCTCGTCGGCCAGCCGGTGCATGAAGGTGCGGATCCAGACGATGCCCTCCGGGTCGAGGCCGTTGACCGGCTCGTCGAACAGCAGCACCTCCGGGTCACCGAGCAGCGCACCGGCGATGCCGAGCCGCTGCGACATACCCAGCGAGTAGGCGCCGGCCCGCTTGTTCGCGACCGCGGTCAGGCCGACCATCTCCAGCACCTTGTCGACACTGCCTTGCGGCAGCTTGTTGGACGCGGCCATCCAGGCCAGGTGCGACCGGGCCGACCGGTTGGGGTGCACCCACTTGGCGTCCAGCAGCGCGCCGACCTTGGTCAGCGGCTGGTGCAGGTCACGGTAGCGCTGCCCGTCGATCCGGACGTCGCCGGAGGTCGGGGTGTCCAGGCCGAGGATCATCCGCATCGTGGTCGACTTGCCGGCCCCGTTCGGGCCGAGGAAGCCGGTCACCTTGCCGGGTTTCACCTCGAAAGACAGGTTGTCAACGGCAACAGTTGCACCGTATCGCTTGGTGAGGCCCTTTGCCTCGATCATCGCCTACTCCTCGTTCGGTGGCGCCAGTGTTCCCGGTCGGGCGGGTTGTCTCGCATTGAGTTCAGTATCGAGGTCGGACCGGTGCAGAACATCGGACCCGGGGCGGATCCGGTGTGTCCACCCGTGGGTTGATTCTGCCGTCCGCCCGGGCCAGGCGACCATCGGTTAAAGCCCTGACCACGACCCCGACGATCCCCCACTCGGCCACCCGCCCGCATCAGCCGAAAGTCGACGACCGGCCGTACTTCGGTTGGGAGTAGATGGAAGTGACTACCAAAAGGACGGCCGCGGCTCAGTCCACCGGAACACCGTAGAGCACGAGATTGCTGCTGTAGCGGTGCGTTGCGTGGTTGTACGAGCCGGTGCAGGTCACCAGCGCCAGCCGGGGCTTCACCGAACCGTGGAACAGGTCTGCGGGCAACGCTTCCTGCCGGTAGGTCCGGCGCGCCACGATGCGGTACCAGTGCACATCTCCGCCCCCGGCCGTCACCGCAACCCTCGCGCCCACCGGCACCCCCGAGAGCGCGGCGAACACTCCGCGACCGCGAGCCGTGTCCACGTGGCCGGCCAGCAGCACCGTCCCGCCGGCCGAGCCCGGCGCCGCACCCGCCGCCCACCAGCCCACGTCGGCCGCCGACGCCGGCATCTGCAGCCGCCCGTCGCCGGCGGTCGCCACCGGCAGCACCGATGCCTCCAGAACTCCTGGCAGCTTCAGTCGCACCGGCGGAACGGCAGCCTCGCGGTCCACAGCCGACGCACTCGCGTCCGGGACCTGCCCGCTGTCACCTGGCCTTCCGAACACCATGACCAGCGCGGAGCCGACCGCTACGACTCCGAGCAGACGTCGCCGGACCGGGACCGGCCTGCCGACGAGAAGGAGCAGTACGCCGACGCCGAGCAGCAGGATCGCCGCCCGGGACCGAGTCCGCTCGGCATCGGCGACCTGGCCGCCCTCACCAGTCGACACGACCGGGGGCCCGGTCTCGTCCTTGCAGGGACCCGACAGCGTCCGCAGGTGCATCTCGATGACCGGCTTGGCGCCGTTGGCCACTGACTCGACGGCAGGCGAGGCGCTCTTCGGCAGCTCGCCCTCGACCAGTGCCAGGTACTGCTGGTGCAGCTGCCGCTGCAACGCCACCCAGGCGGCGTCGTACCCAGAGGTCCCGGCTTTGGCCGCAAGCGCGGCGAGCTGCTCACGCTGTGCCGCCGTAGGCAGCGTCACCAGCCCGATGCCGAATTGATTGGCGACCTCGAGCTGCTGCGCGGCGAGCCTGCGATGATCACGTTCCTCCTGGGCAGCGACGCTTTTCAGGCACGAGGTCTGGCCATGGATCGTCCCCGAGTGGGAGGCCTGGATGATCGTCAGATCGAGCTGGTGGGCGGCGTTGAGATAGTCGGCATCCGGTTGCTGCGCCGTCGCGCCCGCCGGCTGCGCTGTGGCGAGCACTCCCGCCACAACGAGAAGCAGCAGCGCCGAGACACGGGCGAGCGCCCGTCGGGGGGCAGCAGAGCTCGTGGCCGGTCGTCGAGGCACGGCTACCTCCCTACGCTCGGCATAGCGCAGTTCGTCGTTACAACGACAGTAAAAGGGACGGACGGTCTTGGTCCAGCCATGCGAAAACGGCCCACCGGAAAACCGGTGGGCCGTTTCTGCGGTTTACCGCGTTCAGGCGGCGGCGTTCACCTCGGCCGGGGTGTCGGAAATGACCGACTCACGGCGCTTGGAGACGAACACGGCGGCCGCCAGGATAACCACCGCGGCCAGGGCGATACCGATCCGCAGCGGCCTGTTCGTGTCGTCGCCGATCGCCGACAGCCCGACGACCGCCGGAGCGATCAGCAGGGAGACCAGGTTCATCACCTTGATCAGCGGGTTGATGGCCGGGCCGGCGGTGTCCTTGAACGGGTCACCGACGGTGTCACCGATGACGGTGGCCTCGTGCGCGGGCGAACCCTTGCCGCCGTGGTTGCCGTCCTCGACCAGCTTCTTGGCGTTGTCCCAGGCACCACCGGAGTTGGCCAGGAAGACCGCCATCAGGGTGCCGGCACCGATCGCACCGGCCAGGTAGCCGGCCAGGGACGCGGCACCGAGGCCGAAGCCGACGGCGATCGGCGCGAGCAGCGCGAGCAGACCAGGAGTGGCCAGCTCCCGCAGCGAGTCGCGGGTGCAGATGTCGACGACCTTGCCGTACTCCGGCTTGCCCGTGCCGTCCATGATCCCGGGGATGTCGCGGAACTGCCGACGTACCTCGTAGACGACCGCACCGGCGGCGCGGCCGACGGCGTTGATCGCGAGGCCGGAGAACATGAACACCACGGCCGCACCGAGGATCAGGCCGACCAGGGTGCCCGGGTTGAAGACCAGCGCCTCAGCCTCGAACTTGGCGTAGTTCGCGCCCAGCGAGGACCGGATCGAGTCGGTGTAGGAGCCGAACAGCGCGGTCGCGGCCAGTACGGCGGTGGCGATCGCGATGCCCTTGGTGATGGCCTTGGTGGTGTTGCCGACGGCGTCCAGCTCGGTCAGGATCTGGGCCGCCTCGCCGTCCACCTCACCGGACATCTCGGCGATGCCCTGCGCGTTGTCGGAGACCGGGCCGAAGGTGTCCATCGCGACGATGACGCCGACGGTGGTGAGCAGACCACAACCGGCCAGAGCGATCGCGAACAGCCCGACCACACCGGCGCCGCCGACCAGGAACGCGCCGTACACGGCCGCCGCGATCACCACGGCGGTGTAGACGGCGGACTCGAAGCCGACCGAGATACCGGACAGGATCACGGTCGCGGCGCCGGTCAGCGAGGTCTTGCCGACGTCCTTGACCGGCTTGTCCTCGGTGCCGGTGTAGTAACCGGTCAGGGCCAGGATGACGGCCGCCAGCACGATGCCGATGATCACCGAGACAGTGGCGATCAGCCGCGGGTCGCCGTCGTGCGCGGCGATCACGTCGGTGGCGCCGGTCAGGTCCTTGAAGCTGCTCGGCAGGTAGACGAACGCCGCCACCGCGCAGAGCACACCGGACACGATCGCGGAGATGTAGAACGCCCGGTTGATCGTCCGCAGGCCGTTCTCACCGGTGCGCGGACGGGTCAGGAAGACACCGAGGACCGCGGTGAGGGCGCCGATGGCCGGCACGATCAGCGGGAAGATCAGGCCCTGCTCGCCGAACGCGGCCTTGCCCAGGATCAGCGAGGCCACCAGCATCACGGCGTACGACTCGAACAGGTCGGCCGCCATACCGGCGCAGTCACCGACGTTGTCGCCCACGTTGTCGGCGATGGTCGCCGCGTTGCGGGGGTCGTCCTCGGGG
The DNA here is from genome assembly GCF_044459685.1 of Kribbella sp. NPDC050241. Taxonomy (NCBI): domain Bacteria; kingdom Bacillati; phylum Actinomycetota; class Actinomycetes; order Propionibacteriales; family Kribbellaceae; genus Kribbella; species Kribbella sp. NPDC050241. The sequence goes on along the minus strand of NZ_JBITJE010000002.1, from coordinate 302,077 downwards.
ATGTTCTGCTCGACCTTGCCGACCAGGTCGGCGCCGACGTCGGCGGCCTTGGTGAAGATACCGCCGCCGACACGCATGAACATGGCGAGCATGGCGGCACCGAAACCGAAGCCCTCAAGCACGGTCGGGGCGTCACCCTTGAACAGCAGCACGACCAGCGAGGCGCCGAACAGGCCGAAGCCGACGGTCGCCATACCGACGGTTCCACCGGTGCGGAACGCGACTCGCATCGCGGGGTCGCGGCCTTCGTCGCGGGCCGCGGCGGCGACCCGGACGTTGGCGCGCGTCGCGAGCCACATGCCCAGGTAGCCGATCAGCGCGGAGAAGCCCGCACCGATCAGGAAGAAGACGGAGCGGAAGATCTTCAGCGTGGTCTCGTTGTCGCCGTCACTGTGCGCGGGCAGCAGGAACAGCAGCAGGAACGCGACGATGGCGAAGACGCCCAGCGTTCGGAACTGCCGGTTCAGGTAGGCGGATGCGCCTTCCTGGACCGCCGCGGCGATCGTCTTCATGTTCTCGGTGCCATCGTTCGCGGCAAGCACCTGGCCCCGGAAGACCATCGCAATGGCGACCGCGAGGATCGCGATCACTCCGACGACGATCACCAGTGTGGTGTTGCTCGACGAAAGATCCACCGCTTGTGCAAGCAGCGCGGACATCCGTCCTCCTTGTAGGCAACCCCTCAGGGCTTGACGGCCCCCGTCTGCCGCAACCGAAGGGTTGGGAAAATACGGCACAGCACCAAAGAGACTTGGCGCGGTGGGTCACTCTAACGGGTATCCGACCAGACCTGACGACAGGGTGGTCTACGCCATACCCGAGGATGCGAGCAGGTACCTCACTCTTCGTGTTGAAGGGGACACGTTTTCACTTCGTCGTCATCTCGTCAGATCGCCGAGGCGACGTCCGGATGGATGTCGAACACCTTGGTCAGGCCGGTGATCCGGAAGATCTTCAGCAGCCGTTCCTGGGTACAGACCAGGGACAGGGATCCGTCGTGGGTGCGCACCCGTTTCAGTCCACCGACGAGGACGCCGAGACCGGTGGAGTCCAGGAAGTCCACGCGTTCCAGGTCGACCACCAGGTGGTAGTCGCCTTCGTCGACGAGCGCTGCGATCTTCTCGCGGAGCTTCGGTGCGGTGTAGACGTCGATCTCCCCCGCCACCTCGATGACGGTGCGCCCGCCCTCGGCGCGCGCGGTCAGCGACAGATCCACTTCGGCCTCCGATCCCGTGAACTGCTGCATTCAACCATGTACGGACCGTGAGTAGGACCGTTGCCGAAAACTCTTTCATCTCGTCCCACCGAAGTCGATCTTCGTCCGCAAAATGAGGCGTGCATCCGGCGCGTGCACACGCCCTGTGCACTCCGGCGCGTGCTGTCCGTGGCCGGCACTACGCTCGCGGTATGCGCGGAGGTGGTGAGGCGGCGGCTGTACTGAAGCGTCTGGCAGCAGGCCGGGACGACCGGCTCACGCATGTCGAGACCGTCCCGCCGCGACTGGGGCAAACCTGTGACTGGCCGCGCTGGGCACCGGCCGAGGTGCTCGCGCAACTCGCGGACGCCGGCATCACAGAGCCTTGGACTCATCAGGTCGCGACCGCCGAAGCGGCGTACTCGGGACGGCATGTCGTTGTCGCGACCGGGACTGCCTCGGGGAAATCGCTCGGCTACTTGCTGCCTGCCTTGGCCACCTTGAGCATCGCCCAGGCCGCCTCACCGCATCGACGGGTGGCGTCTGTTCTCTACCTCTCCCCGACCAAGGCATTGGCGCACGACCAGCTTCGCGCGGTGTCGTCGTACACGGTGCCCGGTCTGCGGCCGACAACGTTGGACGGCGACTCCGAACGCTCCGAACGCGACTGGGCTCGCGACCACGCGACGTACGTGCTCAGCAATCCGGACATGCTGCACCGGTCGGTCCTGCCGAACCATCAGCGCTGGGCCCGCTTCCTGGGCTGCCTGCAGTACGTCGTGGTGGACGAGTGTCATCACTATCGCGGCGTCTTCGGAGCGCATGTGGCCGGCGTACTGCGTCGGCTGCGACGGGTGTGTGCGCAGTACGGCGCCCATCCGATCTTCATCTGTGCGTCGGCGACGGTGGCCGAGCCGGCGGTGTCCGGTGAGCGGCTGACCGGTCTGCCGATGGTGGAGGTGGTGGAAGACGGATCACCCCGCGGCGGCATCTCCTTCGGTCTGTGGGAGCCGCCACTGACCTCGGTGCGCGGTGAGAACGGCGCGCCGGTACGACGTTCCGCGACGGCCGAGGTGGCCGACATCCTGACCGATCTGGTCGTGACCGGGGTGCGGACTGTGGCGTTCGTGCGGTCGAGGCGTGGGGCCGAGACAGTGGCGATGACAGCCCGCGAGAACCTCGCCGAGGTTCACCCCTCGCTGATGGACCAGGTGTCTGCGTACCGGGCGGGCTATCTGCCGGAGGAGCGGCGCCGGCTCGAAGGCATGTTGCAAAGCGGCGAGCTCACCGGTGTCGCGGCGACCAACGCTCTGGAGCTAGGCATCGACATCGCCGGACTGGACGCCGTACTGCTGTCCGGTTGGCCTGGCACGCGCGCATCGCTGTGGCAGCAGGCCGGACGGGCGGGTCGAGCCGGCGGGGATGCCTTGGCGCTGCTGGTGGCGCGTGACGACCCGCTGGACACCTATCTGGTCCGGCACCCGAACGCGATCTTCGGCCGGCCCGTGGAAGCGACTGTCTTCAACCCGGAGAACCCGTATGTCCTCGGCCCACAGCTGTGCGCGGCCGCGCAGGAGCTGCCGCTGACGGATGCGGACTACCACATCTTCGGCAGTACGACGCCCTCCGTGATCCAGCAGTTGGTCCGCCAAGGGCTGCTGCGTGAGCGACCGCATGGATGGTTCTGGACGCGGCGGGAGCGCGCCGTGGACGCCATCGACATCCGGTCGGCCGGCGGCAAGACAGTGCAGATCGTCGAGGACCAGACCGGGCGGCTGCTCGGCACAGTCGACGGCGGCTCGGCCCACGCCTCGGTCCACGAGGGTGCGGTCTACGTGCATGCGGGCGAGTCGTACCTGGTCCGGACACTGGACCTCGAGGGTCACGCCGCCGTGGTCGAGTCGGCCTCGCCGGACTACACCACGTTCGCCCGGGACGTGACCGAGATCAGCATCCTGGCGACCGAGGAGACCAGCACCTGGGGTACGGCGGAGCTGTCGCGCGGTTGGGTCCAAGTGACCAGCCAAGTGGTCTCGTACCAGCGCAAGCTGATCGCGACCGGCGACGTACTCGACGAGCAGCCCCTCGACCTGCCCGAGCGCACGCTGCGGACCAAGGCCGTCTGGTGGACCATGCCGGACTCCGCGGTCGAGGCACTCGGGCTGTACGACGTACCTGGTGCGGCCCATGCGGCCGAGCACGCGTCGATCGGACTGCTCCCACTGTTCGCCACCTGCGACCGCTGGGACATCGGCGGCGTCTCCACCGCCCGGCACGCCGACACCGGCCGCCTTACCGTCTTCGTGTACGACGGCCACCCGGGCGGCGCCGGCTTCGCGGAACACGGCTACGCCGCGGCGCGCGAATGGTTGACGGCGACACGTGATGCGATTGCACACTGTGAGTGCATGGATGGGTGTCCGTCGTGCGTACAGTCGCCCAAATGTGGGAACCAGAACAACCCACTCGACAAGAGCGGCGCGGTGGCGCTGCTCACCGCACTACTCAGCAGTGAGGCCTGAAGAGCCAGCCTGGCGCTGGCGGAGAGGCAGCATGCGATGGCCGTCCTCGGAATCGTCCTGATCGTCCTGGCTGTGCTGTTCGGTCTGGGTGTCTCGGTGACCTCGACCGCCTCCACCACGATGGAGGTGTTCGGCATCGACTTCGGCGTCTCGGTGCCGACCGTGTTCCTGCTCGGCGCGCTGACCGGGGTGGCGCTTGCCCTCGGGCTGTGGCTGACGAAGAAGGGACTTGCCCGCGGCTACCGGCGGCGCAAGGAGATGCGCGAGCTCCGCGCACAGGCTGCGGCCACCGAACCGGCGGCGGTCACCACGACCGACACCGCGCCCGAGGTCACGGCGGCGCCCGATCCCACCGAGTCTGACAGCACCGTGCCCGATCGCGCCGACCCTGCGCGCGCCGTTCCTGAGCGCGCCGAGCCCGATCGCGCCGACGCTGAGCGCGCCGTTCCTGAGCGCGAGCCTGCCGCCGACGAGCGGCTAGCGACCGAGCGGCACGTCGCCGAGGATCCCACAGACACCAAGCAGCCCCATTGACCACTCTGTTGCCCACGGCATCAACTAACGCGTTGCGCCACCGGAGTTCCCCCGGCGTACGGTAATGTCTCGATCGGCGCACAGCCTCCGCTCAGCGGTGGCACGACGGCCCTGCGGCCGGATTTCGGTGCCTTGCGCAACGACTTTTGCCTGGCAGTTAGTTGCCATTGGCATCAAGTTTCGCGGCTTCGCCATAACCACCCCGGACCCACCTGTGCATTACTGGTTGTGGCGTCAACGTCGCGTTGAGTCACAGTCGGCCTTCCGGGCCACACGCCTCCTCACGGGGGATCGACCCGCAGCTCGCCCTCCGCGCAAAGGGTGTTTGTCGCGGTTCCCGGAACCGGACCGGCTCGCGCCACGGGGTCCCGACGACCTGACGCCGCGAGATGGCACGACCTCTGGAGGTTGTCTTGATCATCCGTAAGTTGTTGAGCCGTACCGGCGTGGCCGTGCTCGCGGTCAGCGTCGCACTGGCCACCGCGGTCCCGGCCCAGGCGGCGAACCCGTCGACGGGCGGATCGGCCGCGGTCCCGGGCGTCGAGGTCGGGGTGGCCAAACAGATCGCCACCCGCGCCGACACGCGGTACTGCCTCACCTTCGTCGCGGCCGCCAAGGTCCCGATGGCGGTCATGATGGCGTGTGCACCGGGCAAGGAGGGCAAGACCCAGGAGTGGATCTACACCGAGTCCGGCCAGTTGCAGGTCGCGATGAGCAAGAGCGTCGGTGGCGCCCTTGCCAAGACCGGCGCCTGCCTGGACAGCGGTGCGGACCTGGCCAAGGTGCCGGCCTCGGCACCATTGCTGGTGCTGCCCTGCCGTGACGGCGACGGACAGAAATGGACCTACGACGAGAGCGCGGGCACGTTCGTGAACACCGCCAGCGGTCTCGCCCTGACATCCCTGCTCGGCAAGGGGAAGGCCAAGCAGGCACAACCGACCGGCAGCATGTCCACGGCCGGCACACCGGTCCAGGGCTGGAGCGCGTTGCCGCTGCCGGGCCTGGACATCCTGGGTGCGGTACTGGCACTCGTGAACGCGCTGCTGGCGTCCCTGGGCCTGGCCCTGCCGCTGCCGATCGCGAAGGCCGCGTCCAGCCTGCTCGAGCTGGTGCGGCCGACGACACCGATCCCGGCTCAGATGACAGTGCTGCCGAAGCAGATGATGCAGCTGGCACAGCGCTGATCCGCAAGGAGGATCCTCAGCCAGACAGAGGACAACCGGCCCCGACGATGTCGGGGCCGGTTGCTTTCTCACTCCTTCGTGATCGACGCCATTCGGTTGTTCGGCAGTGCAGTGTCTGGTGAACCTCGTCGGTCGTGGGATCCGGTGCTCGGGGAGTGACCTCGGGTTGCCCGCTGCTTGCGCGTCAGCGGGAGCCCTGCGTCGTCGTCACCGTCGACCCACCTCCTCCGCGGCCGTCACCAGCCGGCCGGTGTCACCACCAACAGTGGTAATGGCACCAGTGGTGGCAATGACTGAGCAGGTCGTCCAGAAGGCAAGAAAGCAGCCCCATGTCTTTCACCTCCGATCCGCTGAACCGATCGGCAAGACCGTACCGCTCACTGTCACGTTCTGTATCTAGTCCACTACTGGTTGCCACGCAACCTTGAGCATCCTTTAACCCTTTCGCAACGCTTCCCGCGGGATCCCGACTTGACAGTTCGCAACTGGTTGCCTACAGCCCCTGTCAACGTTCTCCTCCGAGTTGGGAAAAAGTCTTCACAAAGTCGCCGACGAGTGCCAATGTTTGACCGGCACTCCGCAGTACCGATCTCGCTAGGAGCTTTGATGCGATCTCTCCCGCGGTTCTCCGCGCCCGCCCTCCTCGGCGTCGCCGCAACCCTGCTGCTGACCGGCTGCCTCGGCTCGTCCGCATCCGACAGCGGTGACCAGGACACGAACCGCAACGCCGATGCCAAGAAAGTCGAGCTGACCATCGGGTCGAACTCGATCAAGGGCGGCAAGAGCAGCGCCGGGGCAACGTTCATCGAGGACGTGCTGATCCCGAAGTTCGTCGCCGAGCAGAAGGGCAAGGGCGTCGACGTCACCGTCAAGTTCCAGGGTGACGGTTCCGACGACGAGGTCTACAAGCAGAAGCTGTCGCTCGACCTGTCGAACAAATCCGGTCCGGATCTGTTCCAGATCGACGGCATCTGGGTCGGCGAGTTCGCCCAGGCCGGCTACATCAAGCCGCTCACCGACACCGTCGGCGATGCGAGCAAGGTGGACGACTGGGACGGCTGGAAGCAGATCCCCGAGACCGTGCAGCAGCTCGGCAGCTACAACGGCAAGCGGTACGGCGTCCCCGGCGGGACCGACGGCCGGGTGCTGTTCTTCAACAAGAAGCTGTTCCAGCAGGCCGGGCTGCCGGCCGACTGGCAGCCGAAGTCGTGGGACGACATCATCACCGCCGGCCAGGCGCTGAAGAAGCTGTCCGGCGTCACGCCGATCCAGATCAACGGCGGTACGGCGATGGGCGAGGCGACCACCATGCAGGGCGTACTGCCGCTGCTGGTCGGCACCGGCGCGACCGTCAACACCGACGGCAAGTGGCTCGGTGACGTCCCGCAGACGCGCCAGGTGCTGGACTTCTACCACCAGATCTACAGCACGGGTCTCGGTGACCCGGTGCTGCAGCGCGAGGCGAAAGGCCGGGACAAGTCGTTCGCCGAGTTCGCCGCGAACAAGGTCGGCATCCTGCTGGAGAGCGACTACTTCTGGCGCAGCGTGGTGGAGCCCAAGGAGGGCGTGGCCAAGATGGCAGACCGCGACTCCGCCGTCGGCTACGCGCTGATTCCGGCCGCCAGGCCGGGCGGCGGCGTCAAGGGCCAGGACTTCGTCTCGATGTCGGGTGGCGGCGCGACCGTGATCAACCCGAACACCAAGTTCCCGCAGCAGGCCTGGGAGCTCATGCAGTTCTGGAACTCCGCCGAGATGGTGAAGGCATCGCTGGACGGCGCCGCCAAGATCACCCAGCGCAGCGACGTCAACGCCGAGGTGCTGGCCGGCGACCCGATGCTGAACTTCGTCGCCACCAAGGTGCTGCCGATCACGCAGTTCCGTCCGGGCCTGGCGGAGTACCCGAAGATCTCGGCCGCGCTGCAGCAGGCGACGGCGGACGTCATCGGCGGGAAGAGTACCGACGCGGCCGCGAAGGCCTACCAGAAGGCGGTCGAGACAGCGGCCGGCGGCAAGGACAAGGTCGCCGGTAACTGATGACGACGGCCTCCGCACCTGCACCGGCAGACCCGGTCCAGGGACGTGGCCCGGCCGATGGGGGCGGCCGGACCGGTGTGCGGGGACCGGCACGCGATGTCGCAGGGCTCGGCGTCGGCCGGGCCCTCGGCTTCGTCGCGCCCGCCCTGCTGCTGATCGGTGCGTTCCTGGTCTTCCCGGCCATCTGGACCATCTACATCGGCCTGACCAACTACCGGCTGACCGGTGTCGAGGCGGTCTCGCCGTCGATGGTCGGCCTGTCCAACTACACCACGGCGCTCAACGACGCCCTGTTCCACAACGCGTTGTGGCTGACGCTGCTGTTCGTCCTCGGCTCCGCGATCATCGGCCAGAACATCCTCGGCTTCACCCTCGCCTGGGTGATGCGGCGGACCCGCCCGGCGGTCCGGCGTACCGTCGAGGCGTTCGTACTGCTGGCGTGGATCCTGCCGTCGACGGTGGTCGCGTACCTGTGGGTCGCGTTCTTCGACCGCGACGGCGGCACACTCAACAACATCCTCGGTACGCCGGGGACCGCGTGGCTGATCGACTACCCGATGGCCTGCCTGGTGTTCTTCAACACCTGGCGCGGTACCGCGTTCTCGATGATGCTCTACTCCTCCGCACTGCAGGCCGTGCCGCCGTCGCAACTGGAGTCGGCCCGGATGGTCGGTGCGTCGGGCTGGCAGACGCTGCGGGACGTCGTGTTCCCGCACATCCGCGGGCACGTGCTGACGAACACCTTGCTGATCTCGCTGTGGACGGCGAACGACTTCTCGCCGTTCCTGCTCACCAAGGGCGGGCCGAACCACGAGTCCGAGACGGTGCCGGTGTACATCTACAACGTGGCGCTGCAGGGCGGTGAGCTCGGGTACTCCTCGGCCATCTCGTTCCTGCTGCTGATCGCGAACCTGCTGGTCTCGCTGATCTACCTCCGGCTGCTGAGGAGGCGCTCGTGACCCCGTCCTTCGTCCTTCGCCGGATCGGCTTCTACGTACTGATCTGCGCGATCACGCTGTTCTTCGCGGTGCCGATGCTGTGGATCGCGTCCGCGCCGTTCGACAAGAACCCCGGCCTCGGCGTGCACTGGCCGGACTGGACGCTTGACAACGTCCGCAAGACGCTCGAGCATCCGTACGCGATGCACTCGATGGTCAACTCGCTGCTGATCTGCGTAACCACCGCAGTGGCGGTCACCGCCTTCGCCGCGTTGGCGTCATACGCCTTGTCGCGGGTCCGCATTCCGGGCCGCGACGCCTTGCTCTACGGGTTGTTGCTGCTGTCGTCGGTGGTCACCGGGACGGCGGCGATGGTGCCGATCTTCGTGATGATGTTCCAGCTCGGGCTGATCGACTCCCGGTTCGGGGTCGCGCTGGTGATGACCGGTGGCCTGTTGCCGGCGGCAATCTTCATCCTGAAGGACTTCGTCGACGCGGTGCCGAAGTCGTACGAGGAGTCGGCCCGGGTCTTCGGCGCGTCCACCGGCCAGATCCTGCGCGACGTCGTACTCCCGGTGGCGCGGCCCGGCCTGGCCACCATCATGGTCTGGGCGTTCGTGAACTCCTGGGGCAACTTCCTGGTGCCCTTCCTGCTCATCCGGTCGATCGAGAAGCAACCCGGTGCGGTGCTGATGCAGACCCTCACCGACGAAGGCGGCAGCGTGAACCTGCAGGTGCTGCCGGTCTTCTCGCTGCTGTTCTCGATCCCGGTCGTCGTGCTGTACCTGCTGGTGAACTCGCGGTACGGGTTCCGCTTCCACGGAGGGATCAAGAGCTGATGGCGGGCATCGACATCGAAGGCCTGGCAACCGTCTACCCCAACGGCGTACGCGCCGTCGACGGGTTGGACCTGCATGTGGCCGACGGCGAGTTCTTCGCCCTGCTCGGGCCGTCCGGGTGCGGCAAGACCACGCTGCTGCGCACGATCGCCGGCCTGGAACCCGCGACCGAGGGCACGGTCCGGATCGATGCGGCCGACGTGACCCGGACCGAACCGGGCAAGCGCGGGGTCGCGATGGTGTTCCAGGACTACGCCCTGTTCCCGCACATGAGTGTGTCGGAGAACATCACCTATCCGCTGAAGGTACGGCGGGTCTCGGCTGCGACTCGCGCGGAGACGGCGGAGCGGACCGCGGGCGAGCTGTCGCTGGACGGACTGCTGGAACGCAAGCCGGCGCAGCTGTCCGGTGGTCAGCAGCAGCGCGTCGCGCTGGCGCGCGCGATCGCGTCCCGGGGCAAGGTCCTGCTGCTCGACGAGCCGCTGTCCAACCTGGACGCTCGGCTGCGGTTGGAGGCTCGGACGTTCCTGAAGAAGCTGCAGCGTGATCTCGGCATCACCACGGTCTTCGTCACCCACGACCAGGCGGAGGCCTTGGCCCTGGCTGATCGCATCGCGGTGATGGAGTCCGGCAAGCTCCGCCAGCTGGGCAGCCCGCGTGAGGTCTTCGCGCGGCCGGCGAACACGTTCGTGGCGAACTTCATCGGCTCGACGCCGATGAACCTTCTGCCCGGCACTGTCTCGTCGACCTCGGGTTCGGAGACCTATGTCGATGAGGTCGGGGTGGTCTCGGTGGCCGGCGGATCGTTGTCTGCGGCCACTTTCTCGGCGCCCGCCGGCGCTGAGGTGACGGTCGGCGTCCGGCCGGAGTACCTGACCCTCGCCAGCCGCGACGTCTCCGGACCGGTGCTGCGCGGCCAGGTCGTGGTGGCGGAGAACCTCGGCACCCAGTCGCTGGTCAGCGTCGACTGCGACGGCACGCTGATCGGCGTCACCGTGCCGGAGGAGAACGAGCCGGAGCCGGGTACGACGGTCGTCCTCACCGCACCGGCATCGCGGGTACTGCTGTACGACCGGGAGTCCGGTGACCTGCTCGCTCGTCAACCGGCCACGGTTGCCTGATGGCAGTCACGACGTACCGCCGTACCTGGACTCTCGACGATCGGGCGGAATCGGTCTGGCATTCGCTGCCGGTCGACATCCCGGCGGACTGCCCTGGTCTGCTGGTCACGCTCACGATCCCGCCCGTCGAGGGTGCGGTCATCGACATCGGTTGTGAGGGTTCCGGCGGGTGGCGCGGGTGGTCCGGCGGTGCGCGTCAGACCTTTGCGATCACGCCGGACGCGGCGACGCCCGGGTATGTGGCCGGTGAGCTCGAGCCGGGGACTTGGTGGATCGTTCTTGGGCTGCACCGTGTGCCGGTCGAGGGTGTCGAGCTTGTTGTCGAGGCTGTGACCGGTCCGGTGTCGTCGGTGCCTGGTCTGACGGAGTACGCCGACGCCACCGCGGCTGTCGCCGTACCAGCTCGGCCGCCACGCCGGACGTTGCCCGCGTCTGCTGGGTTGAAGTGGATCGCTGGGGACTTCCATGCGCATTCGCTGCACTCGGACGGGTCCACTCCGGTCGCGAACCTCGCTGCTCTGGGTGTCGCGGCCGGGCTGGACGTGCTGGCGGTCACCGATCACAACACGGTCGCGCATCACCTCGAGCTGCCTGGACTGAGCGATCGGTTCGGTATCGGGCTGATCCCCGGGCAGGAGGTGACGACCGACACCGGTCATGCGAACGCCTTCGGTGAGATCGGGGCGATCGACTTCCGGCAGCCGGCCGCGACGTGGGTGACCGAGGTTGCCCGGCGCGGTGGGTTGCTGTCGATCAACCACCCGCTCGGCGGCGACTGCTCGTGGCGTCACCCGCTCCCGGAACATCCACGGCTCGCCGAGATCTGGCACTCCTCGTGGCTCGACCACCACTGGGGTGGACCGATCGCCTGGTGGCAGGCGTGGGGCCTCGACACCATCCCCATCGGCGGCAGCGACTGGCACAACCCGACGTCCCTCACCCCACCCGGCACCCCCACCACCTGGCTAGCCGTGGACGCCTCCGCCGAAAGCCCCGCCGAACTCCGAGACGCCACCCTGGAAGCCCTGTCCGCCGGCCGCACCGCCATCTCCACGTCCTACACCGCTCCAATCCTGGTCCGCGCTGACGACGAACTCATCGCCCTGGACGCCCCCAACACCCTCGTCATCACCCCCGATGGCACCCGCCACCCTGTCCAGTCCGCCCAGCACCGCCTCCCCGCTGCCCCCGGCCCACACACCCTGATCACCCACACCGGCCAATTCCTCTCCACCTGCACCTGACCCACGCCCGGCTTCAGGTGCGGCGAACCGGGGACGAGGCAGACTGACCTGATGGTGACTGGTGTGCATCAGGTGATCGTGGTGGACGCGGCGAACGTGGTCGGCTCGCGTCCTGACGGGTGGTGGCGCGATCGGCCAGGCGCCGCTCGCCGACTGCTGCGTCAGCTCACCGCCCTCCAGGAACGCCTCGAAGACACCGAGATCGTCGTCATCCTGGAAGGCGCAGCGCGCTCCGCCACGTCCGGCCCCGACGCTCCCGACACCGCGGACCTCCGCATCGTCCTGGCCCCTGGCTCCGGCGACGACACGATCGTCACCACCACCGCCGCCATCACCGACGCCCATGTCACCGTGGTCACCGCGGACCGGGGCCTCCGCGACCGCCTCGAACCCACCGGCGCCACCACCACCGGCCCCCGCTGGCTCCTGGACCAACTCGAGCAGCCCTGACCTAACCAACCGCTCCCGGGGAGGGACCGCCATGACGAACCCCGTGACCATCGAGCTCCTGACGTCGTCTTCGCCTGTCCCGGCAACACCGAAGAGTCCTACGAACGCGGCGCCCGACCACTGGCCGAGTTCTACGCGAACCTCCTGGGCCTGCGGATCGTCCGCGAGGACTGGTTCGTGATCGCCGACGACGACCCGGACGGTCTCCGCCTAGGGTTCGGCGACGGCCCGATCGACTACCAGCCACCCCGCTGGCCTGACCCGAACTACCCACAACAAATGCACCTCGACATCACCGTCGACGACCTCGACGCCGCCGAGCAACGCGTTGTACAACTCGGTGCCTCCAAACTCCAAGACAAAGACACCTTCCGCACGTACGCCGACCCTGCCGGCCACCCCTTCTGCCTCTACCGCAGCACCGCCGAATCCCCAACCGGCCGTAGCGGTCAGATCGCTCGTGTGGTCATCGACTGCTTCAGCCCGCGCGCGCTCGCCGACTTCTACGCCGACCTCCTCGACATGCCGAACCGCGAGCTGAACACCTCCGAACGAGTCGTCATCACCCGGACCGACGGACGCCTACCAGCTCTCGCCTTCCAGCACGCCCAGTTCCCCGCACCCCGCTGGCCCGACCCTGCCTACCCGCAACAGGTCCACCTGGACCTCCGCGTTCCCGCCGCCGACGAACCCAGCCTGCAATCCGCCCGCGCACTCGCCGACAGCCTCGGCGCCATCGAACTCAAACCCGGCCCACACCATCACGTCTACGCCGACCCGGCAGCCCACCCCTTCTGCCTGTAGCCCCACCACCCGGACGCCCGGGGCCGGCGTCAGTCGAGGAGCCAGCCGTTGCTGTCGGCGATGTGGATCGCGTCGGAGCGGGTACGGGCTCCGGTCTTCCCGATGGCCGACCAGAGTCGGGTGCGGACCACGCGTTCGGAGACCTCGAGCTTGCGCGCCATCAGCGCGATCGAGCCGCCGTCGCGGGCAGCCCGCAAGGTGTCGGTCTCGTCGTCGCTCAGCGGAGTCTCGGAGTACATGAGGGTCTCGGCTGCCAGGTTGGCGTCGACCACGCGGAGGCCGAGGTGCACGCGTCGTACCGCGTCGGCCAACTGCGGCGCCGGGCTCCCCTTCAGCGCGAACCCCTTGGCTCCCGCGTCGAGACCACGCCGGAGGTGGATCGGGCGGCCGTACGTCGTGAGCATGACGACCCGGCACTCCGGGATCGACGTCCGCAGTCTGGTGGTGACGGTAATGCTGTCGTGGCCCGGGCCGGCCGCGTCGAGCAGGGCAACGTTCGCGCGGTGACGTTTCGCGGCGCCCACGACGTCGTCCGATCTGTTGAGCTCGGCAACGATCTCCAGATCGCGCTCGCGCTCCAGACCGGTTCTGAGGACGCCTCGGCTGAGGATCTGGTCGTCGACCAGCAACAGCCGGATGCGGTCGGGCAAACGGGCCTCCGGGGTAACCGTCCGGGCGCCGGGGAAGTGCGTCCGGGAGGATGGGCAGGTCTTCGGTCCAGATCATGGAGTCCGCTCCCACGCCTCGTCCACATCAACGCGGCATCTCTACCAGATTGCGACCAGATCGCGACCGCTTCAGAACCCCGCACGTGCGGGACGCCCCGAAGGCTGCCGGGTCAGTCGACTCGAGTGAGACCTACTTGCATGGATGGGGTCCACGAGACGCTCACAGGGGGCCGGCTCGGGCTGTGGTGGTGAGGCTGGGGTGGGCGAAGGGTGGGAGGTGGAGTTGGAGGGTGACGGTGATGGTTACCGCGGTGGGGGTGGGGTGGCAGGACGTGAGGTGGACTCTGTGGAGGGTGGCTATTCGGTCGGCGATCTCGCAGGGAGCAGCACCGGCCGGATCCGGCGTTGTGTCGTTGTCGGCAGTCGGCGGGGTGGCTGCGGATCGGGTGGTGGCGGTGAGAGCCTGGGCGGCGCTCAACGCAGTGAGGTCGGCTGCGGCTGAGAGTTTGTGGCGGGCCGTGGAGATCGACGACCAAAGGGTGGCGACGGTCAGGGCTGTGAGGAGGAGCAGCGCAGCCAGAAGGGAGAGGACGGTGGCAGAGCCTCGCTCGTTGGGCGACATGGGGTGACGGCAGGCGCGGTTCGTCATGGGGTGGCTGCCTCGGATTGGAGGGTGGCTTCGGCTGATAGTTCGGTGGAGACGAGGTGGGTGAGGAGTGGGGGTTTGTGGCGGGGAGCGGCGGTGACGGTGACGTGGATGTCTTTGCCGGTGCGGGTGATGGTGATCGTGGCGCCGGGGGCAGTACGCCGGCCGATCGCCTGCGCCTGGTCGAAGGGGTCGCCTCGGGCGGCGGCGCGGGCAGTGTCCCGGGCTGCGTCGATGCATTGGATGTTGAGGATGACGAGGCCGATGGCCCAGATGCCCAGGAGGAGCAGGGTGAGAAGGACCGGTAGAGCGATCGCCAGTTCGGCGGTGATCGCGCCGCGTTGTGTTCTGCGAGATGGCATCCAGTACTCCTTCGATGGGTGGCGGTGGCCGGTCGCGGTGACTGGGTGACCGCGACCGGCCACCGGATGGTCGAGCCTTCAGGTCAGAGCTGGACGCCCTCGACGCCGGCGAGCTTGAGCGCGTAGTTGATCAGGGCCTTGAGGGCGTTCATCATCACGTCGGACTTCAGCAGCGCGACGAGGATGCCGCCGAACCCGCAAGCCGCGACGACACTGACCGCGTACTCGGCGGTTGCGGCGCCGCGTTCGGAGCGGGTGCGGAGACGGTGGCGAACGGCCACCAGTGCCTTGGACATGTGATACCTCCCGGGTCTGCGATTCGGCTCGTCCGGATCGCTCACTGACAACATGCAGTCGTCGAATGCCCTTTTTTCACAGGAGTTTCAGGCTGTGGATGACGCCTAGGGCTGGAGCAGGTAGGGGATCAACGCGTCGGCGATCGTGGGGACGATCGACAGCAGGATGAAGGCCGGTAGGAAACAGAGTCCGAGCGGCAGAGCGGAGCGTGACTCGGCGGCACGGGCTCGTTGGTCCGCGGCGTGCTGATGGGACTGACGAGTGTCGTCGGCAAGATGCTCGAGAGTCTTCGACAGGGGTGCGCCGGAGCGGATCGAGCGGTCGATGGCTCGGGCGACGGAGGCACAGGCTGGCTCGGTGCGTAGATGCGCCCAGGCATCGGCTGGGTCTGCGCCTAGCGCCAGGTGGTGGGCCACTTTGGTGAAGAGCTCGGCGAGAGGGCCGCGGACGGCGGTGGCGACGACACCGAGTGCCTGTTGAGGTGGGCGGCCGGCGCGGAGGCAGGCGGCTAGTAGGTCGACGGCGAGTGGTAGGTCGCGGCCGATCTGCGCTGCTCGTTGTTTGGAATCGGCTGGTTCGAGGCGGGACAAGGCCCGAGGTACGCCGTAGTACGCGAGCGCTGCAAGTAGTACGCCCCATGGGAGGCCGATCAGGACGATGGCGCCGATCGCGGCGACGATGGCAGCAAGCCGGTGAGTGCGTGGGGTTGGGCCGCGGGGACGTCGGGAGCGCGGGGTCAGGCGGCGAAGATTCGAGCGGGCTGGGACGAGGAGGTAGGCCGCGAGGGCGCCGGCAACTGCAGCTATCGCAGGCCCCGAGGACAGGGCGGTCGTCATGTTGGGACCTTTGCTAGGTGGGTGGTCCAGTTGAGGCCGAGGGTGGTGAGGGCTAGGCCTCCGGCTAGGCAGACCCAGCCTGCGGGTGTGGCGGTGAGGAAGGTCAGGGGTCTCGCGCCGAGTGAGTAACCCAAGGCGATTCCGAACACAGGAAGGGCGGCCAGGATGCGGGCGGTCGAGTGTGCGCCGGCGAGGCTGGCCGCGGTCTGCCGGTGGATGGTCTCGTCGGCGCGGAGCGAGTCCGAGAGTCGCTCGGTGAGTGAGGCGAAGGCCGCGCCGGATTCCTCGGCCACGCGCCAGGCGGCGGCCAGGGCGCGGAGGCCTCCGGCGCCCGGAGCTTCGGCAGCTAGCTCGAGTGCGCCGGGGACGTCGCCGCCTAGTCGGGCTGCGGCGTGGGCAATCTGGAGGTCGGGGCTGATGGTTGCTGCGCCCTCGAGAGCGTCGATCGGTGGGCGGCCCGCGGTCAGTTCGGCGGCCAGTACGTCGAGTGCCTCGATGATCTGTGCACGCCGGGCAGCCGTGGCGACCCGATGTTTGTGCTGTGCGCGTTGTACGACGACGAGTGC
Organism: Kribbella sp. NPDC050241; assembly: GCF_044459685.1. Taxonomy (NCBI): domain Bacteria; kingdom Bacillati; phylum Actinomycetota; class Actinomycetes; order Propionibacteriales; family Kribbellaceae; genus Kribbella; species Kribbella sp. NPDC050241. Next base: position 285,837 of record NZ_JBITJE010000002.1, on the reverse strand, counting down.
GGCGACCACGCCGATGGCGATCACCGATACGAGGATCTGCGGTCCGAGGACGACAGCGATCGTGACGGCGATGGGACCGGCCAGCCAGCGGCGGGTGAGGGCATCGGAACGGTTGGGGATTCGTGCAGTCAGGCGATGCAGGCCGCGGCCTCGGATCGGCAGAACCAGCACCACCACGAGGAACGCCAGGGCACCTGCCATGAAGGCGGGGTTCATGCTGCACCCACGGGGACCGTGGTGGGGCAAGGCGTCGTCGGGTTCATGCTGCGCCGGCTAGCAGGTTGGTGAAGTGATGGGCTGGTGGGAGGACGTTGATGGTGCCGGTGGGGAGGAACTCGACGGCTGGGCGGGTGACGACGTGGCCGCTGGGGAGGCGGTCGAAGGTTCGGATCTCAGCGATGCGGCGTACCCCGTCCGTTCCTCGGGTCAGGTGGATGACGGCGTGCAGGGCCGACGCGACCTGGCTGTGTACGGCGTCCCGGGTCAGGCCGGCCAAGGCACCGAGCGCTTCCAGACGCGCGGGAACGTCGGACGCGGAGTTCGCGTGGATCGTGCCGCATCCGCCTTCGTGGCCAGTGTTCAAGGCAGTGAGCAGGTCCACCACTTCGGAGCCTCGGACCTCTCCGACGACCAAGCGGTCGGGCCGCATCCGCAGAGCTTGCCGCACCAGGTCGCGCAGTGAGATCTCGCCACTGCCCTCGACGTTCGGTGGACGAGCCTCCAAGCGCACGACATGTGGATGATCCGGACGCAGTTCGCTCGCGTCCTCGACCAACACCAATCGCTCCGACGGATTCACCAATGACAACAGGGAGTTGAGCAGTGTCGTCTTTCCCGTCCCGGTGCCGCCGCTGATGAGGAACGCCACCCGGGCTTCGAGCAGATCGCGCAGGATCGCCGTACCGGCTGGAGGTAGGGCGCGCGCGGTGACCAGGTCGTCGAGGGTGAAGACGTGGCGGGCTGGGACGCGGAGCGAGAGGCACGTGCCTGGAGCTGCAACCGGTGAGAGCACGGCGTGGAAGCGAGTGCCGTCGGCGAGGCGTACGTCGACGTACGGCGTGGCGTCGTCGAGTCGACGTCCTGCGGCAGCCGCCAGGCGGGTCGCGAGGCGGCGGACGGCGGGCTCGTCGCCGGTTCGCACCAGGACGCGCTCGAGGCCGGAGCCGCGATCGATGTACACCTCGTCGGGGCCGTTCACGAGGATGTCGGTGATGCCTGGCTCGGACAGCAGGGTGTCGAGTGGACCGGCTCCCAACGCGTCCCGGCGGAGCGCCTCGACGACGGCGAGGACCATCGAATCGCCGCAGACCCTGCCATCCGCGCGGAGCGCGGCCGCCACCTGGGAGGGAGTCGGCTCGGCACCCGTGATCGCCAGGCTGCCACGGACCCGGTCGAGAACCTCTCGGGACACGTTCATGCCGCGGCCGCCTCGAGGAGACCGAAGAGGTCGAGTAGCGCGGTGGCCGCGCGGGCCAGCGGACCTCGGGGCCGAGGATCGAAGCGGCCCTGGTCCATGGCTGCCGCGAGATCACGCTCCCTTCCGAGGTTCGTTGCCAATGGCAAAGACAGGTGCGAGGCGACGTCAGTGGCACCGAGACCGTTCACTCGTGATTCGCGGGTGACGACGCGAAGGTCACCGGCCACGGCCCGTAGCGGACCCACCAGGCGCTTGGCCGCGGCGACGGACCGGACGTCGCGTGGAACGACCAGCAACGTGGCGGCGGCACGGATGAAACCCTCCTCAACTGCCGGATCCGCACGTCGCGGCAGATCGACCACGACCAGATCGCTGCTGCGCTGCGCGGCACCCAACACCGAACTCATCGTCTCCGGCGGCAGCACCGTGACATCGGATTGGTCCCAGGACAGCACCGCCAGACCGTCGACGGTCGGCAACGCAGAACGCAGGGCAGCCGCACTGATCCGGCCCGACGCGTTGAGCAGCTTCGGCCAACGGTCGCCGTCGTCACGCTCGATGCCCAGGGCAAGCTCGATCCCGCCGCCGAGCGGATCGCCGTCGATCAACATGGTGCGGAACCCACGCCGATTCCCGAAGACCGCGACCGCCGACGCGAGCGTTGTCGCACCCGCCCCACCACACCCGCCGACGAAAGCGAGCGTGAGCGCCGTCCGCACGCCACCGTCCAGGGTGTCCGCGAGCTTGCCGGCGAGCGCGGGCTCCTCGGCCGGTAGGCGAAACACGGCATCCGCACCGATGTCGAAGGCGCACCGGTACAGCTCGTCGCCGTCCAGCGCCGAACCCACGACAACAACACCCGGTCGATGATCCGGCTGTCTGGTCGCCAGCAACTCGGCCAGGTCCCGACCGACGACGACCATCGGGCAGGAGTGCCAGCTGCGCCGCAGCCCATGCAGCTCGTGCTCGACCATCGGCGTGATCGACGCGGCCGCCGCCAGCCGGAGCAGGTCGTCGAGGAGCACCTCGTTGGTAGTTGCCATGAGCACCGATGTGGGAATCGCAGTTGTGTCCATGCCTAGAACATGCCGTTCCCGGACCCGCTCCGGACAACCAACCGGATCCCTGTGGACAAAGGCTTGTCGGCTTCCCGCCAGCAGCGGGAATCCGCCACGGCGAGGCAGCGACCAACGCGTCGCGACCGGTTACCGTTCCTTTCGAAGCGTCTTTAACTAAATTTCACCGGACCGCTTCCGTCCCAGCTCCGGAGGACCTGCCCATGAGTCGATTACGCTTGCTCGCCGCCACGGCCACTGTCGCCACCACTGCCCTGATCGCTGCCGCCGGCGTCTCCCTGGCGAGCGCCGAAGCACCCCGCGCCACAGCCGCGCCGCTCGCCCCCGCAGCTACCAGCGGCGGCGTGAAGACGGCGTACTTCACCCAGTGGGGTATCTACGCCAACGCGTTCTACCCGAAGAACCTGGTCACCACCGGCGTCGCCGGCAAGTTGGACTTCCTGAACTACGCCTTCGCCAACGTCCACCCGACCGACCACACCTGCTTCATGGCCAACAAGGCCGCCTCGCAGGACGAGAACAACCCGAACGCCGGCGATGGTGCCGGGGACGCATTCGCCGACTTCGGCAAGTCGTACGGCGCGGACATCAGCGTTGACGGCGTCGGCGACGTCTGGAACCAGCCGATCCAGGGCAACTTCAACCAACTGAAGAAGCTCAAGACGCAGTTCCCCAACCTGAAGATCCTGATCTCCATCGGCGGCTGGACGTACTCGAAGTACTTCTCCGATGCGGCCTCCACCGACGCCAAGCGCAAGGCGTTCGTCAGCTCCTGCGTGAACATGTTCCTCAAGGGCGACCTGCCGGTGCTCGACGGCTTCGGCGGTCCCGGTACGGCGGCCGGCATCTTCGACGGCATCGACATCGACTGGGAGTACCCGGGCTCGCCGAACGGCCACGTCGGCAACCACTTCAGTGCCGCGGACAAGCAGAACTTCACCCTGCTGCTGGCCGAGCTGCGCGCACAGCTCGATGCCTACGGCAACCAGACCGGCAAGCGTTACTACCTGACCGCCGCCACCCCGGCCGGGCAGGACAAGATCGCCACGATCGAGACGAACAAGATCGGGCAGTACCTCGACTACAACAACGTGATGTCGTACGACATGCACGGCGGCTGGGAGGCCACCGGGCCGACGAACTTCCAGGACCCGCTCTACCAGGCGCCGGACGACCCGAGCAACCCGATCCCACCGGGCTCGAGCAAGTACTCCGTGGACGGTGCCGTGAAGGCGTGGACCACCGGCGACCCGGCGTACGGCATCCCCGGCGGGTTCCCGGCGAACAAGCTGACGATCGGATATCCCTTCTACTACAGAGGATGGAAGGGTGTTCCGAGCACAGCCAACGGCAAGTACCAGACCGCTACCGCACCGGCCGACGGACACGCGCTGAGCGGCAACGTGCCGGGCGTCTCGTTCTACAAGGAGCTCACCGGCTTCGTCGACGACCCCTCGGCCACGTACTTCGACGACGCCACCAAGTCGTCGTGGTTCTACCGCGACGGGACCTTCTGGACCGGCGACAACGCCCAGTCGATCAAGGCCAAGGCGGACTATCAGCACTGCAACGGTCTGGCCGGCGCGATGATGTACTCCCTCGAAGCACTCGACCCGAACGTCACGCTCTTCAACAACGTGATCAACGCGGTCAACGCCGACACCCCCGGCTGCAGCGGCCCGCCCACGACACCGCCGACCACGCCGCCCACCACACCGCCGACGACACCTCCCACCACACCGCCGACCACACCGCCGACGACGCCGCCCACGGCAACCCCGTGGGCGCCGAACACGACGTACGCGACCGGTGCGCTGGTGACCTACAACGGCGTCACCTACAAGTGCATCCAGGGCCACACCTCCCTGACCGGCTGGGAGCCGCCGAACGTCCCCGCACTCTGGGGCCGGGTCTGATCACGAACCGCCCACTGATCGGAGCATCATGAAACGCATCACTCTGGCGATAGCAGCCATCACCGCAGTGGTCATCGCACTGCTGACAGCACAGGCGGCGAACGCCGCAGGAGTCACCGCAGCCTTCACCAAGGTGTCCGACTGGGGCAGCGGGTTCGAAGGCAAGGTGACCGTCACCAACGGCACCACCAGCTCACTGAGCACCTGGTCGGTCGCACTCGACTTCCCGTCTGGCTACACGATCTCGAGCTCGTGGGACGCGACCAGGAGCAGCAGCGGCCAGACGCACACCTTCACCCCGCCCAGCTGGGCCGCACCGCTCGCCCCGGGCGCGACGGTCACCTTCGGCTTCAACGGCAGCCCGGGCAACTTCCCCGGTCTGGCCGCCTGCCGGCTGAACGGTGGCTCCTGCAGTGGCGGCGGTGGCGGCACCGCCCCCGGTGCACCGACCGGCCTCTCCGGTACGGCGACCTCCTCGTCGGTCAGCCTGACGTGGTCGGCGCCCAGCGGTGCAACCAGCTACAGCGTCTACCGCAACGGCACGAAGGTCGGCAGCCCGACCGGTACGTCGTACACGGACTCCGGTCTGGCGGCCAACACGACGTACAGCTATCAGGTCAGCGCTTCCAACAGTGCGGGCGAGGGTCCGAAGAGCACGGCGATCTCCGTGCAGACCTCCACCGGTGGCGGCAACACCGGTACCCGCCGGGCCGCGCCGTACCTCTACATGGGCTGGGGCGACCCGCCCAACCCGGCGACCGTGATGAATGCCACCGGCATCAAGTGGTTCACGATGGCCTTCATCCTCTCGTCCGGCGGCTGCAACCCGGCCTGGGACGGAAACCGGCCGCTGCAAGGCGGCGCCGACGCGAACGCGATCGCGCAGATCCGGGCCGCCGGTGGCGACATCGTGCCGTCGATCGGCGGCTGGAGCGGCAACAAGCTCGGCCCGAACTGCAGCACCCCGGAGGCACTGGCCGGCGCGTACCAGCAGGTCATCAGCGCCTACAACCTGAAGGCGATCGACATCGACATCGAGAACTCCGACGAGTTCGAGAACGAGGCCGTCCAGGACCGGATCCTGACCGCGCTGAAGATCGTCAAGCAGAACAACCCCGGGATCCAGACGATCCTGACCTTCGGAACCTCGACCACCGGCCCGAACTACTACGGCAACCGGCTGATCGAGCGGTCCGCGGCGCTCGGCGCGAACATCGACATCTTCACGCTGATGCCGTTCGACTTCGGCAGCGCCAACATCTACAACGACACGGTGGCCGCGTCACAGGGCCTGAACAACAAGCTGAAGGCGACCTTCGGCTGGAGCACCGCCGACGCCTACGCCCACCAGGGCATCTCCGGCATGAACGGTCTGTCCGACCAGCAGGAGATGACCACCACGGCGACCTGGCAGAACATCACCAACTGGGCCAAGAGCAACGGGCTCGGCCGGCTGGCGTTCTGGTCGGTGAACCGTGACCGCGGCTGCGCCGGCGGCGGCGTGGTCTCGAACTGCAGCGGCATCGCACAGCCCGACTGGGAGTTCACCCGGATCACCGCGGGCTTCTGACCGGCAGCGGTACGGCGGCGTACGGGGCAGGCACCTCGTACGCCGCTCAGCCGGACTTGAGCGCCTTGACTATGAGGGCGTTGCGGGCGTTCTGGCCGCGCGGGACCGAGGGGTGCAGGCCGTCACGCAGGTACAGCTGCAGACGCTCGGGCTTCGCGGCCAGATGCTCGGCCCACTGGATGATACGGAGGTTGTCGTGCCGGCGCTGTGCCTCGGCCAGCTGCAGGTTGATCCAGGCGCTGTTGCGCTGGTCGGCGACCTGGATGGCCGGACCGTACAGCGTGCGGGCCGCCTGGATGTTCACCCAGAAGACCGTGCGGTCCTCGCCGACGATCTGCATCGTCCGCTCGATCTGCGCGGCCACCGCGGGCGGCGTGAAGATGTCGTTGGAGCCGGCCGACATCAGGATGCGGTGCGGCAGGCCGTAGTCCTGGGCCCAGGTGTTCAGCGCATCGACGGCCGGAGTGACCGGGCGGCCGGCCCAGTTGTTGGCCGCGATGTTGATGCCGACCAGCGTCAGCTGCTTCGCCAGCGACCGAGCGTCCTGGAGGGCGATGCTGTCGCCGAACATGAAGACGCCGTCGGTTTCCTGCGCCCTGCGGACCTGCGCCTCGGTGGAGATCGCGTATGCCTGCCGCTCCCACGTGCCCAGCACTCCCGAGCCGTAGACACCGGTCGCGCTGGCCTCGGCGCTCGTGGCAGTCGCCGTCGCGGCCGATGCGACAGTCGACGCCGCGGCCGCCGTACTCGCTGCGAACAGCAGCCGCCGACTCGGCCTGAACGAACTGAGACGCTTCCTCACGGAGAAACTGTGCGGGGGAGAGCCCTCTCTCTGCAAGTCGACACCGCAGAAATGGGACGGACGCTACGAAAGTCAGGTGGACGTCGCGGGCCGGGAACGGACGAACGTACGGAACCGCTCGGCGGCCGGTGTGAGCTGTGTCCGCAGCCGCCACGCCATACCGATCTCCCGCCGGGCCTGAACACCGGCCAGTGGCACCGACACGGCACCGCTGTCGCTGCCACGGACCGCACCGGCCGGCAGGACGGCCACTCCGAGGCCGGCACCGACCAGACCGTCGATGGTGGCCAGGTCGGTCGCCTCGAAGGCCAGCTGCGGCGTGAACCCGGCCGCCCGGCACAGCTCCTCGCTGATCCTCCGGAAGCCGAACCCCGGTCGCAGCCCGATGAACGGCTCGTCGGCCGCCGCCGCCAGCTCCACCCGGCGCCGCGACGCGAACGGGTGCCCGGGCGGGACCTGCAGGCACAGCCGCTGCTGCTCCATCAGGTGCCAGCCGAACACCTCCGGGTCCGGCCGTGGCGCGATGATGCCGATCTCGGCCTCACCGCTGACGAGGTCCTGGACGATGTCGTGGGACGGCTCCTGCCGCAGCGCGAACCGGACGCTCGGCGCCACCTCACGGAACGCCTTCAGCAGGTCCGGCACCAGGCTGGTCGCGACCGAGTGCAGGAACCCGAGGCGGACCATCCCCGACTCCGGATCGATCAGTGCGTCGATCCGCCGCCGGGCCGAGTCGACCGCCGCCGTACCGGCCTGGGCAGCCTCGAGGACGAGCCGGCCGTACGGGTTCAGCCGGACGCCGCGATGCTCGCGCTCGAAGAGCTGGACCCCGAACGCACTCTCGACGCGCCGCAACGACCGGGACAGATTCGGCTGGCTGGTGCCCAGCGCCGCGGCCGCCTCGGTCAGATGCTCGGTCTTCGCGAGTACGGCGAACCACCGCAGGTCCTCGATGTTCATACCAAAAGCGTATCGGTAGCTGTTGGGATCGACATTTTACGTATGGTACAAGCTGTGCGACCGTCGAAGACATGCACGTCGCCCCGCAGCTGACCGAACCCGGCTACCGCCCCGGAGACCGCGAGTACCGCAAACTCTCCATCGCACTCTTCGCAGCCGGTCTGGCGACCTTCGCACTGCTCTACAGCACCCAGCCGCTGCTGCCCGAACTGGTCGACGCGTTCCACGTCTCCCCCAGCCAGAGCGCCTTCACCGTGTCCCTCGCCACTCTCGGACTCGGGATCGCTCTGCTCATCGCAGGCCCTGCCTCCGAGGTGGTCGGGCGTACCACTCTGATGCGCTGGTCGGTAGCAGCCACCTCCGGCTTCGCCGTACTCACCGCAGTCGCACCGACCTGGCACACACTGCTCGCCCTACGCGGCCTGCAGGGCGTCGCCATGGCCGGGCTGCCCGCCGTCGCGATGGCCTACCTCAGAGAAGAAGTGCACTCCTCCAGTCACGCCCGCGCCAGCGGCCTCTACATCGCGGGTACGGCGGTAGGCGGTATGACGGGTCGTCTGATCGCGGGAGGCCTCGACGACCTCGGCGGCTGGCGGGTCGCGACCGCTGGCATCGCCTTGGTCGGCGTCCTGTGTGCTGCGCTGGTCTGGCTCCTGCTGCCGTCGTCACAGAACTTCCACCCAAGCCCGGCAAGTCCACGACAGCTCCTGAAACAGACCGGTCGAGTACTGCGTGATCCGGCGTTGCTGGCCCTGTACGGGATTGCGGCTACCGCGGTGGGCGCGTTCGTCGCCGTCTACAACGGTGCCGTCTTCAGGCTGTCCGAAGCGCCGTACCTCCTGAGCTCGGGGATGGCCGGGCTGGTCTTCTGCGTCTATCTGCTCGGCTCGGTCGGCTCGGCGACGGCAGGATCGCTTGCAGACCGGTACGGGCGTCGCGTCGTCGTACCGGTCGGCTGCTTGATCACGCTGGCCGGAGTCGCGATCACTCTGGCCGCGCCGCTCCCACTCATCATCCTGGGGCTCGCAGTGATGACCGCAGGCTTCTTCGCGGTCCACGGTGTCGCCGGTGGATGGGTCGCAGTCCGGGCGCACGCCGGCGGCGGCGGCACCGGACAGGCAGCCAGCCTGTACCTCTTCTCCTTCTACCTGGGCTCGTCCGTCTTCGGCGGTCTCGCAGGTACGGCGTGGAGCAGCGCGGGCTGGAGTGGAGTCGCGCTGGAGGCCGGGGCACTGTTCCTGGTGGCACTGGTGCTGTCGATCGTCCTCAAGGGCGTTCCGAGCAAGGTGCCAAACTAGCCAGGTGACCAAAGCGACCGATGCAGCCGATCAGCTGGGCCTCAGCTACGAGGTGACCCGGCACGGACGAGTCAACTCGCTGGAGGAGGCCGCGGCCGCACGCGGCATCGAGCCGGCCCGGCTGATCAAGACGATCGTGGTGCGGCTGGCAGACGACGACTACCGGTTCGTGCTGGTCCCCGGCGACCGGGAGATCGCCTGGCCCAAGCTCCGGGCGCTGCTCGGCGTCAACCGCATCTCGATGCCGGACAAGGACACCGCGTTCGACGTGACCGGCTACGTCCGCGGCACCATCACCCCGCTCGGCAGCACCCATGCCTGGCCGGTGATCGCCGACGAGCGGATCACCGGCACCATCTCCATCGGCGGCGGCGACCACGGCGTGGGTCTGACGGTGAACGCCGAGGACCTGGCCAAGGTCCTCAACGCCACCGTCGCCGATGTGACCGACTAGACAAGTAGCCCGCGCTGGCCCGCCCGGAGGCCGGCCTGGAAACGGGTAGTGGCGTCCAGCGACTTGAGGATCCGCTGCATGCGGCGCTCCACCGTCCGCTGCGCCACACCGAGCCGCCGGGCGATGGCCTGGTCTGTCAGTCCGGCCGCTGCCAGCGACAGCAACTGCTGATCCTCGAAGCTGAGCGGACCCTCCGCGGCAGAGGGAGCCAAGGGACTCGCCTGCTTCCACAGCAGCTCGAACAACCGCAGCAGCCCGTCCAGCAGACTCGAAGGCCCGAGTTCGACCACCACATCCGGACTCGTCGGCAGCAGCCCAGTACGGCGGTCCACCACGACCAGCTTCAGCGGTACGTCGCGCAAGATCCGGCAACCCGCAGAGCGGGCAGCCACTACGTCAGTCGGCTCCGACAGCGACGCCATGTCGTAGATCGTCCGGTACGACACACCATGCGCCCGCCGTGGCTCGATCGGAACCACCGCGTACGGCGGCCGATCCAGCACCAGTACTTCGACCTGCGCACACTGCTGCGCCTGGTAGAACCGCTGAGCGATCGCCTCCGCTCCGCGGACCACCGTGAACGCGACATGCCGCGCCCGGAACTCCGCGGTCAGCACCGAGGCACCCATGCGGGCCTCGACGATCGCGGCCTGCTTCCGGAGCGCCAGCAACTCGACCGCGGCCTCCGGCACCGCCGGGACATAGCGCGCAGGACGCCCCGGCGTGCGGGAGGCCAAGCCGAGAGACAGCAGGGACCGCAGATGCCGGCCGACGCGGGTGGCCGCCCAGCCGGTGTCGTGGGACAGATCGATGGTGGTGCACTCCGGCCGGGCCAGCAGCGCCCGGTAGAGCTGCTCGTCCTCCGAGCAGACACCGAGCGCCTCCAGCACCGGAGCGGGTCGGTAGCTGTGCATGACCGCGCGTCAGGGCAGTGAATGGACGTGGGATCCGACCTGGTTGGCGAACGCGTTGCCGTTCAGCGCGTCCCAGTTGGTCGACCAGGTCATCGCGCCACGCAGCGCCGGCCACGTGGTGCTGGGCTTGAAGTTGCCGCAGTTGGTGCCCTTGGTCAGGCAGTCCAGTGCATTGTTGACGATCGTCGGCGAGACGTACCCACTTCCGGCCGCACGGGACGACGCCGGCAGGCCGAGGCCGACCTGGTCGGGCCGGAGTCCGCCCTGCAGCATGATGCAGGCCTGCGCGGTGATGAAGTCGACCGTGCCCTGCGAGTACACCTGACCGTCGCAGCCGTTCATCGAGCCGGAGTTGTAGTACTGCACGTTGACCACGGTCAGGATGTCCTTGATCGCCAGCGCGAGCTTGAAGTACTCGAACGACGTACTCTGCATGTCGATCGTCTGCGGTGCCATCGCGATCACCAGACCGCTGCCGAACTGGCTCTGCAGGCTGCGCAGCGCTTGGCCCATGTACTGCGCGTTGACGCCGTTCTCCAGGTCGATGTCGATCCCGTCGAACCCGTACTCCTGCAGGACGGCGAGCGCACTGCCGGCGAAGTTGTTCGCGGCAGTGGAGTCGCCGACCGAGATGGTGCCGTTCTGGCCACCGACCGACAGGATGACCTTCTTCCCGGCCGCCTTCTTCGCGGCGATGTCCGCCTTGAACTGAGCGACGGTGTAGCCACCGAGCCCGGCGGAGTCCAGGTTGAAGGTGATGGCACCCGGCCGGGAGGCGTCCGCGTCGGCGAACGCCACCGCGATCAGGTCGTACGCCGCCGGTACGTCGGAGATGTGCTGCACCGTCGCACCGTTGTTGAAGTTCTGCCAGTACCCGGTGAGGATGTGCTTCGGCAGACTGCCGGCCGGTGGGTTCGTCGGACCGCTGGACGTCGTGCCGGAGACGGTGGCGCCGTACGGCGAGCAGTTGCCGCTCGGGTCACACGCCCGCACCTTGAAGCTGTACGTCGTACTCGGGCTCAGACTGGTCGCGGTCCAGTTGGTCACGGCGCCGACGTTCTGTGCGGCCGACGTCCCACGCACCACGTCGTAGTGGTCGACGCCGTTCGCGTCCGACGCGGCGGACCAGTTGAGCTGCAGCGAACTCGAGGTCGGGCTGCCGACCGTGAGTCCACCGGGAGTCGACGGTGGCGTGGTGTCCGCGGTCCCGCCGGGACCGTCCAGTACGACGTCATCCACCTGGTACGCCGGGAGGCCGTACCAACCATGCAGATAGATCGTCACGGACGTGGCTGAGGCGCCGGTGGTGAAGGGAACGGTCAGCTGGCTCCAGGTACTGCTGGTGGTCCAGGTGCTGGGTCCACCGTCGACGCCCAGATAGACGTTCGATCCGTTCACCCAAGCGGACAAGGTGTACGCCGTATTGGGCTGTACCGGTATCGATTGGGAGCAACGAGCGATGTCGGATCCGCTCGGGGTGGCCTGGAGCGCGTAGCTACCGGTGCGGGCCGAGCCGGAGACCGTGCCGGCCGGGCAGGACCACCCGGAGGTGGTGCCGGTTTCGAAGGATCCGTTGGTGACGAGGTTGGTGGCGGCCGTCCCGGTCGAGGGGACCAGGACCAGGCCCGCGAGGGCGAGGAGCAGCGTGAGCAGGACGGGAATGATCGCGGCCTGGGGGCGGTGTGCAGGCAGGTTCATGGCTTACAAACTGTGACTGCGTAACTACATTGTCAAGACCCTGCATAAAGTGAACGCGCTCTCACGCTGCCAGAAAGTGAAGAATGTACAGATTCTTGACATCACCGTTGCGGAAATCCGCCGGTAGAAAGGCGACGGCCCCCGGCGGGGGGGTGACCGGGGGCCGTCTTCGGCCACGGGCTCGGGGGGAGGAGCCGGGGGCCGATCAGGAGGCGACAGTCTGCCACTGTCAGGGGGTATCTACCCCCCAAGATCGGATCTCACACATCTCGATTCGGTTGCGATCGAGCACGTGTGGACCGAGCGCCCAGGAGTGCCGATCAGGCCTCCCAAGCCAGTGTCACTGTCACACTGATCAATAGTCTAACGGGAGACCGGCCGACGCAAAAGCCCGGGCCCCTCGGCGTTTCTCTCCGATGCCTATGCTCGACCTCATGGAGCCCCTCGGGACCGCCCGGTCCGCCGCCTTCTTCGATCTGGACAAGACCATAATCGCCCGTTCGAGCACGCTCGCGTTCTCGCGGCCCTTCTATGCCGGCGGGCTGATCAACCGGCGGACGGTCCTGCGCAGCGCCTACGCTCAGTTCGTCTACCTGCTCGGCGGCGCGGACCACGATCAGATGGAGCGGATGCGGGAATACATCTCCGCGATGTGCACCGGGTGGGACGTCCGGACGGTGCAGGCGATCGTCGCCGACACCCTCCACCACATCGTCACGCCGATGATCCACGACGAGGCGGTGGAGCTGATCGAGGCCCATCACGCGGCCGGCCGGGACGTGGTGATCGTGTCGTCGTCGGGTGTCGAGGTGGTCGAGCCGATCGGCGCGATGCTCGGCGCGGACAAGGTGATCGCCACCCGGATGGTAGTTGCCAATGGCAAGTACACCGGCGAGATCGCGGAGTACGCCTACGGCCCGAACAAGGCGACCGCGATCCGGGCGCTGGCCGTGGCCGAGGGCTACGACCTCGAGAACTCCTTCGCCTATTCGGATTCCATCACCGACGAGCCGATGCTGGCCACGGTCGGTCACCCGCACGCGGTCAACCCGGACAAGGCGTTGCGGCGGCTCGCTGCCGAGCGTGACTGGCCGGTCCTCGACTTCAAGGTGCCCGTCGGTCTGGCCGAACGGTCACGTTTGCGTGAGGTACGACGTCCCGCGATGGCGGCCGGCCTGGTCGCCGGACTGGCGGCCGGGGCGTTCCTGCTGGCCTCCCGCCGGCGGTCCCGGCCGGCCTCGGACGGCCCCGGCGGCGGTCCGGAAAGCTGAAGGTTCCTTCATTGTTCTCAACTGCATGAAGACCGGGCTTCCCCTTCACAGGAAGGGTTTTCAGGAGTACAAAGGAATCACAAAGGACCTTCGGGTCCGGTAGAGATTGCACGGCAGCCAGGCACCCACGCGGCGACCAGCCCATCCCAACCGGGCAGCGCGACCCAGGCCTAGTCCTGTGGCGGCAAACAGGTGCACGCATGGTAACCAGGATGGCGTGCCAGCGACGGCGTTCTCATCAGAGAGCGCCGTTCGCACGTTACCGGGACCGGACCAGCGGGGACCATTCGGCACCGAGTGTCAGGACTTCGCAGGTCCGCAATAACCAGTCACGAACCCCGGTCAATCCTTGCGCTGCGTAGTCACTGAGGCCCGATCCATACGATCCGGCCAACTCGTAGTGACCAAGCTCCGGCACCGTGACCCCGACCGGGTCGATGCCCCGGGCAACCAACAGGCAGCGTTCGGCGGCCCGGGCGACGAGTCCGTTCGCGGTGGGGAACGGGCGCAGGACGGCCAGTTCCGCATGCACGATGCCCGCGACGACCAGGCCGGGCGCCTTGGTCGGGCGGGTCAGGTTCTGTGCCAGAGCGCTCAGCCGCTCCCACATCTCGTCCGCGGGCGGCGCCGGCGGCAGGCCCGGGATGTCGTCGGGCAGTGGCTCGCGGGTGGTTCGCAGATGGCCCAGCTGCTCGTCCGGTCCGAGGTCCGCGGCCGCCAACTGGTGCAGTCTGGTCCAGACCTGCACCGGCGCGGCGTCCACCCGTGGCGCGAGCGCCATCAACTCGCCGGTCATCCGCACCGCCCCGGTGGCCAGTCCGTCGGCGGCACCACGCCGTACCTCGTCGAGCGTCGCCGGGCTGCCGGCCAGCGCAGCGGACGCGTGGGCGCCACGCAGCAGGGCTTCGGCGGTCATGTCCGAGCCGACCTTGCGCAGACCGCGGTCCCGCAGCAGCACGTCGACCGCGTCCCGGGCCGCCCGGGCCGCCGACCCGACCCCCTCCAGCCCAGCCAGTGGCTCGAACACATCAACACTCATACCTGCACCCTAGGATGACGTGGCATGGCGCTCGGCACCGTCCCCAAGTTCAGCATCGTGGTCCCCTGCCATGCCTCCCGGGCGTGGCTGCGACCGTGCCTGGACTCGGTGCTGGGCCAGTCGTTCACCGACTTCGAGATCATCGGGGTCGACGACGCCGATCGGGACGGCTCCGGCCGGATCCTGGCGGAGTATGCCGCCGCCGATCCGCGGGTGCGGGCGCTGCACCTGGACGAGAACGTCGGTTTGGGCCTGGCCCGGAACGCCGGGCTGAAGGAGTGCCGCGGCGAGTACGTGCTGTTCCTGGACGCTGACGACCTGTACCTGCCCGGCTCACTCGAGGCGATCGCCGGCCGGATCGATGACACCAACCGGCCGGACATCATGCTGTTCGACTACGAGCGGATCTTCTGGGACGGCCGGGTGGTCGGCAACCGGCGGCACGACGCGTTCGCCCGCGAGGGCGCCGGGGTGTTCACCGCGGCCGAGCGGCCGATCTTCCTCACCTTCCTCGAGGTGGTCTGGAACAAGGCCTGCCGGCGCGACTTCCTCAGCCGGCACGGGTTCGCGTTCACGGACGGCTTCTACGAGGACGCGCCGTGGACCTACTCGACGATGCTGACCGCCGAGCGGATCGCCACCCTGGACCGGGTCGTCGTGCACTACCGGCAGCACCGGACCGGCGGCAACATCCACGCCACCGGCGGCCGCAGGCAGTGGGACATCTTCCGCCAGTACGACCGGGTGCACGCGTTCATCCAGTCCGACCCGGAGCTGGCCGGCTGGCGGCGGTTCGCCTTCGACCGGTCGCTGGACCACGTCCTCGCCGTACTGGCCAAGCCGGAGCGGATCGATCCGGACGACCGGGCCGACTTCTTCCACGCCGCGCATGCGTTCGCGAAGCGGTGGAAGCCCGATGGGTACACCTCCGACCGCACCGGACGAGGCTTCAAACGCTGGCTGCTGATCCACGACGACTACGCGACGTACTCCACGCTCAAGCTGAGCGCGAAGGTGCTGCAGGTGTCGAGCCCGCGCAAGACCGTCGGCAAGCTGTTGCACCGGGCCAAGCTGGACCCGAACCTGGCCGCCTACACCGCCTACTGGTTCAAGCAATACGCCTGCAACCCGCGGGCGATCTACGAGAAGGCGGCCGAATTGGCGCCGCATCTGCGCGGTGTCTGGGTCGTCGACTCCGACCACGTGGGCGCCGTCCCGGAGGGTGTCGAGTACGTCGTCGCGGGCTCACCGGCGTACGGCAAGCTGCTGGACCGGGCGACGTACTTCATCAGCAACATGAACTGGCCGAAGGAGCTGGAGAAGCGGGACGGGCAGATCCACCTGCAGACCCAGCACGGTACGCCGCTGAAGACGATGGGCACCGACCTGCGGCACTTCCCGCAGGCGGCGAAGGACCTCGACCTCGACGAGCTGATGCGCCAGGTCGACCGCTGGGACTTCAACCTGTCCTCGAACCGGTATTCGTCGGAGATCTGGGAGCGGACCTACCCGGCGTACTTCGAGGAGCTCGAGTACGGCTACCCGCGGAACGACCGTCTGCTCACCACGAGCGTCGACGAGGTCCGCGCGATCCGGGCGTCGTTCGGCTTCGACGACTCGCACCTCGTCGTGCTCTACGCGCCGACGTTCCGCGACGGCATCGACTCGATCCGGACACCGACCGGTGTGGTCGACCTGGGTGGCACCGGCGTCCACCTCGACCTGGACCGGCTCGCCGGAGCAGTCGGCGAGCACGGCCGGGTGCTGGTGCGGACGCACTACTCGTTGTCGACGACGCCGGAGGTCCACTCCGGCAAGGTGGTCGATGCGTCCCGGCACCCGCGGGTCGAGGACCTGATGCTGGCCGCCGACGTCCTCGTCTCGGACTACTCCTCCATCACCTTCGACTACGCGAACCTGGACCGCCCGGTCGTCCTGCTCGCCGAGGATCAGCGTTTCTACGACCGCCGGCGCGGCACCTACTTCGACATCACCGAGTTCCCGCCCGGGCTGGTCGCACGGTCACCGGAGGAGCTGCTGACGATCCTGCAGACCGGCGCATTCGCGGCGGCCGAGGCCTCCAAGCACCGGCAGCTGTTCCGGGAGAAGTTCTGCGAGTACGACGACGGCCGGGCGGCGGAGCGAGTCGTACGCCGGGTCTTCCTCGGCGAGACCGACGTACCGGCGATCGTGCCGCTGAACGACCGCTCTCCGGCAGCCTCGCCGCACGTTCATGCATAATGGCTGACATGTCGATCAGCCTGAAGTCTGTGAGCGCCCTGCGCCCCCGCTTCAGCCTGCGACGACGACGCGCTGTCTGAACACCTCAGCCCTGTTCCAGTGCGTCTCCCTCTGAAGGACCTTTCATGTCCGCTGTTCTGCCTGTCCTGGCCACCAGACTGTCCACTGCCGCCGCGGCCGCCTTCGGTCCGTCGTACGGCGAACTCGATCCCGAACTGCGGTCGGCGACCAGACCCGAGTTCGGCCACTACCAGACCAACCTCGCGCTCCGGCTGGCGAACGCCCTCGGCCGGCCGCCGCGGGAGATCGCCACACGCCTGGTCGCCGAGCTACAGGTCGGCGACCTGTGTGAGCCGCCGCAGATCGCCGGACCCGGCTTCGTCAACCTGACCTTGCGGGCCGAGACGTTGGCCGCGGCGGTCAACGAGCCGCTGACGTTCGGGCCGCGCGGCGAGCGGGTCGTCGTCGACTACTCACAGCCCAACGTCGCGAAGCAGATGCACGTCGGCCACCTGCGGTCGACGGTGATCGGTGACGCGCTCTGCAACGTACTGCGGTACGTCGGCTACGAGGTGATCCGGCAGAACCACGTCGGCGACTGGGGCACGCAGTACGGGATGATGATCGAGCAGCTCAAGGACGAGGAGCTGGACCCTGAATCCCTTGATCTGCAGGGCTTGCAGCTGTTGTACGAGCGGAGCCGGAAGCATTTCGATGCCGACGGCCCCTTCGCGGACCGGTCCAGACTGAGGGTTGTGGCGCTGCAGTCGGGTGATCCGGAGACGCGGGCGATCTGGCGGCGGATGGTCGACGTTTCGCTGGATGACTTCGAGCAGGTGTACGCGCTGCTCGGATCCGCCCTGACCCGGGACGACGTGGTCGGCGAGAGCGCCTACAACGACGATCTGCAGCCGATCGTGGACGAGCTGTCCGCGCTCGGTCTGCTGACCGAGTCCGAGGGTGCGTTGTGCGCGTTCCTGCCCGGGTTCCTCGGCCGGGACGGTCAGCCACTGCCGGTGATCGTGCGGAAGTCCGACGGCGGCTTCGGCTACAGCGCGACCGATCTCGCCGCCGTCCGGCACCGGGTGAGCACACTGCACGCCACTCGGATCGTGTACGTCGTCGACCACCGGCAGTCCTTGCACTTCGACCAGATCTTCACCCTCGCCAGGACGGCCGACTGGTTGCCGCCGACAACAACCGCCGAGCACGTCAGCTTCGGAACGGTCCTCGGACCGAACGGAAAACCCTTCAAAACAAGGGCAGGCGGCACGGTGAAGTTGACCGCCTTGCTCAACGAGGCGGTGGCGCGGGCCGATTCGCTGCTGGAGGGTCGCGACGGAGTCGACCGGCAGACGACCGCACGCGCGGTCGGCATCGGCGCGGTCAAGTATGCCGACCTGTCCAGCGATCGGGGCAACGACTACGTGTTCGACCTCGACCGGATGGTCGCGATGACCGGCAACACCGGGCCGTACCTCCAGTACGCGCATGCCCGGCTGACCCGGCTGCTCGCCAAGGCCGGCGGATCCGACGGCGAGGTGACCGACCTCAAGGACCCGGCCGAGGTGAGACTCGCACTGCTGCTGACCGGTTTCGCCGGCACGGTCGCCCAGGTCGCGGAGACACTCCAACCACACCGGCTCTGCACCTACCTCTACGAGGTCGCCGCCGCACTGTCCGTCTTCTACGAACTGTGCCCCGTGCTGACCAGCGAGGGCGCGACCAGAGCCAGCCGGATCGCACTCTGCACAGCGACCCGGAAAGTGTTGCAGGATGGACTCGGCCTGCTCGGTATCACGGCCCCAGATGCGATGTGACTCTCCCGGAGGTTGCCCATGTTGCCGTGGTCCGCGGATCTCGCCGGCCGGTTCGAGCAGACGACGTACGACAGCGCCTTGCTGCGCGGGAACCCGCTGGGTGATCCGCACGAGCGGCCGGTGCTCGTCTACCTGCCGCCGGGGTACGACGACTCGGACCGCCGCTACCCGGCGATCTACGTGACGATGGGATACACCGGGCACATCGGGATGTGGTTCAACCGGACGCCGTTCCGGCAGCCGTTCCCGGAGTTGCTCGACGCGCTGTTCGCGCCGGGCGACGTACCGCCGGCGATCGTCGTGTTCGTGGACAGCTGGACGCGGTACGGCGGCAGCCAGTGCCTCGACTCCCCCGGCACCGGGCAGTACCACTCGTACCTGTGCGAGGAGATCGTGCCCTGGGTCGACGCGAAGTACCGGACCATCGCCGACCGCGACCACCGCGCCATCACCGGCAAGTCGAGCGGCGGCTACACCGCGATGGTGACTCCGATGCTGCGGCCGGACGTGTTCGGCGCCCTGGCGACGCACGCCGGGGACGCGGCCTTCGGCGTCTGCTACACGCCGGAGTTCCCCGCCCGGGCACGGACGCTGCGCGACAAGTACGACGGCAGCTACGAGAAGTTCTTCGAGTCGTTCGCGAGCCGCGCCGGCCGGACCTCGAACGAGGACCTGCACGTGCTCGAGATGTACGGCTACTCCTCGGCATACTCGGCTGAACCCGACGGCACCGTCCTGCTGCCGTACGACGACCTGGGCAGGATCATCCCGGAGGTCTGGGAGCGCTGGCTGTCCCACGACCCGGTCGAGATGGCTCGCCAACCGCAGTACGCCGACGCGCTGCGCTCACTGCGAGCGGTCTGGATCGATGCGGGTCAGCAGGACGAGTTCTACCTCGACTTCGGCGCCACCGCGTTCCACCGGGAGGTGCAGCAGGCCGGCGTACCCGAGGAGCGTGTCCACTTCGAGCTGTTCGAAGGGACCCACGGCGGCATCGAGTACCGCTACCCGCTCGCGGTGCGGTGGCTCTGCGAACAACTGCGGTAATTCGCGTGCTCCGGCCGGAGCCACCCCGTACCTTCGGGCCATGGGGACTTTGACCTGGCCGGAGGGGATGGACGCGCGCCCGATCGACAAGGGCGACGCGGAAGCGTGGGCCGAGCTGCTCGCCGCGCGGGAGAAGGTCGATCAGGAGGGCGAGAACTACGACGCCGACGACCTGATCGAGGAGCTGGAGGACGCGCAGCTGGACACCTCCCGCGACACCGTCGGCCTGTGGGCCGACGGGCGGATGATCGGGTACGGCAAGGTGTACGCCCCGAGCTCGGTGGTGGACGTCGCCCGGATCCGGACCGAGGGCACCGTCCATCCGCAGTGGCGCCGGCAGGGACTCGGTACGGCGCTGTTGCGGTGGCTGATCCAGCGCGCGGGCGAGGTCCACACCGAGAAGCACCCGGACACGACCAGTGAGATCAACACCGCGACGATCAGCACGAACGCCGGCGCGGACCGGCTGCTGCGGACCTTCGGCTTCGAGGAGTGCCGCTACTTCTTCGACATGAAACGCCCGCTGGATGCCGCAGTGCCCGAGGCCACGCTCGCCGATGGACTGCGGCTCGCGCAGTTCGACCCGGCGATGGACGAGGACGTGCGGGTGACCCACAACGAGGCCTTCCGTGACCACTGGGGTTCGACCCCGCGGGACCCGGAGAGCTGGAAGAACTGGGTCACCGGGTCCCGCGCCTTCCGCCGAGGACAGTCGTACGTCGTCCTGGACGGTGACACGATCGCGGCGTACGTGCTCGGCTACGAGTGGGTCGCCGACACCGAGGCCACCGGGATCAAGGAGCTGTACATCGGCCAGGTCGGGACCCTGCGGGCCTACCGTGGCCGCGGGCTGGCCCGGGCCGCGCTGGCGAAGGTGCTGACCGAGGCCGTACAGGCCGGCTTCCAGCGGGCAGGTCTCGGCGTCGACGCCGACAACCCCACCGGAGCGCTCGGTCTGTACGAAGGCCTCGGTTTCGCGATTCACAGCAAGTGGATCACCTACCGTCTGCCGCTCTGATCAGACGTGTGAGTCCACGACGACCGGGTCTGGAGTCGCCTCGATCGGCTCCGGCCGGCGCCGGAACCAGTTCCAGGGGCGGACACTGACCACGATCATCGTCAGGCTCAGGACGGCGTACACCAGGGATCCGATGAAGGCCGCGTGCACACCGTCGGTGAGCACCTCGCGCGGGATGGTCGAGGTGGAGTTGCGGCTCGCCGTACCGAAGATGGTGACCAGGATGCCGAGGCCGAGCGCACCGCCGACCTGCTGGACCACGTTCAGCATGCCGGAGGCGGCACCCGAGTCCTCCGGCGCGACGCCCGAGATGGCCCGGCTGACCAGCGGGATGAAGATCATCCCGGCGCCCATGCCGAACAACAGCATCGGACCGACCACGTCGGCGAGGTAGGTGCTGTTCGCGTCCAGCTGCGTCAGCCACACCGTGCCCAGCGCGACCAGCGTGGACCCCGTCAGCATCAGCTTGGCGCCGTCGATCCGGGCGACCAATCGCGGCACCACTCGGGACGCCGTGAACAGCAGACCGGTCAGCGGCAGGAAGGCGAGACCGGCTGCCAGCGGGCTGAGCGCGAGCACACCCTGCAGGTACTGCGTCAGGAAGAAGAACATCCCGAACATCGTGCCGACCACCAGCAGCATGGTCACGTACGACGCCGACCGGTTGGCCGACCGGAACAGACGCAGCGGAACGATCGGGTGGCTGACCCGGCGCTCGACCAGGACGAACGTGACCAGGAGCACCACGCCGACCGCGAACGCACCCAGGACCTCGGCCGACGTCCAGCCGACGTCGGCGACCCGGATGAAGCCGAACACGAGCGAGGTGATGCCGAGCGTCGAGGTGAGCGCACCGGCCACATCGAACCGGCCGGTCTCCGGCGCGGTCTCGGTCAGCACCCGCCGCGCCGCGATGACCAGGCCGATGCCGATCGGCACATTGATGAACAGACCCCAGCGCCAGGACGCCCAGTCGGTCAGCATTCCGCCGAGGACCAGACCGACGCTGCCGCCGCCGGACGACACCAGGCTGTAGTACCCGAGCGCCTTCAGCCGCTCGGGACCTTCGCGATAGGTGAGCATGAGCAGAGTCAGCGCGGCTGGTGCGGCGATGGCACCGCCGATGCCCTGCAGGACGCGGGCGGCGAGCAGTAGTTCCGCATTCGGCGCGAGACCGCCGAGCAGCGAGGCAAGAGTGAAGACACTGACGCCGGTGACGAACACCCGGCGGCGACCGAGCAGGTCCCCGGCCCGGGCACCGAGCAGGAGCAGACCGCCGAACGCGAGCGCGTAGGCGTTCTGCACCCAGGACAGGCTGGACGGGCTGAAGTCGAGCGCGTGCTGGATCTTGGGCATCGCGATGTTCACCACGGTGCCGTCGAGGATCACCATCAACTGGGTGATCAGGATGACCGCGAGAACGACCCCCGGCCGCCGCGCGGGCGTGCCTGGGGTGGCGCCGGACGGCGCCGCGGCTGTTGCCGACATATTGCTCCTTACCCCGGAGGGGCTACAGTTGAGACAGAAAGCGGAGCGCTCCTCCGGATACGATACGGAGGCACCCTCCGCTTTGCAAGCGATATTCTTCGGGAACTTCGATCGCTGCCGACCGTGAGGAGGTCCGATGGGCACGCCACAGCTGCCGTCCATGCGGCCGACCCGCGCGGACGCGGCCCGGAACTACGACCTGCTCGTCACTGCCGCCCGCGAGGCGTTCACCGAGAACGGCGCCGACACCTCGCTGGAGGAGATCGCCCGCCGGGCCGGCGTCGGCATCGGCACGCTCTACCGCCGGTTCCCGAACCGGACCGCGCTGCTCGAGGCGGTCTACGTGGACGAGATCCAGTCGGTCTGCGACCGGGCGTACGGCTTCGCCGAGAAACTCGAGCCGTTCGAGGCGCTGGCCGCCTGGCTCCGCAGCTTCGTCGGCTACGCCGTCTCCAAGAAGTCCCTGGCCGGTGAGCTCACGGTTGCCTTGGGCAAGGATTCGGAGTTCTTCCAGACCTGCAAGGTCAACGTCAGGGAGGCTGGTCAGCTGCTGCTGGACAAGGCGAAGGCGTCCGGCGAGGTGCGGCCCGAGCTCGACCTGACGGACATCATGCGTCTGGTCGGCGGGATCAACATGAGCCGCGACATGGAGCCCGAGCAGGCCCAGCGGCTGCTCGACATCGTGCTGTGCGGCCTCAGGCCGGCTGACTCCCGGCCGCAGTCAGCGTCCTGACCTCGGCCAGCGTCGGATTGCCCGCGTCGCGCTCGGTCCAGCTCAGCTGCTCGCGCGAGAACGGCCAGTCGATCGCGAGCTCGGGGTCGAACAAGTCGACCGTGATCCGCTCCGGCGACCAATACTCGTTCACCAGGAAGTTGTAGACCGTGTGCGGGACCGGGGATCGTGGTTTCGTCTGCCCTCACCGCCGTACCTGTCGGCGGGCCTCGAGCTGGGCCTGGTCGGCCGCGGTCAGACCCGCCTCCCAGCCGGCGCCGTTGGTGATCCGGGTCCGCCGAGTGGTCGTGTTCGGGAACAGCTTGCTGAACAGCGCGTCCACCTGTTCCTCTCGCCTCGTCAGCACAGGCAGCAGGCGCCCCGCGTCGGCTTCTGGTACGGCGGCCTGGGTCGCCGCCGCGGCCGCCTGCAACCGCTCCCCGATCCGCTGTGCGTAGGCCATCAGGAACGACTGCCGAAACGACCGGGTCCGGGATTCACCGCGCCTGCCGAAGTGTTTGCCTGCAGCAAGCATCGCCCGATTCGCCTGCACCAGCAGGGAAGTGCTGAGGATCTCGGTCAGCTGCAGATCCAGGTCGGCACCGACGATGGTGACCACGGCCAGCTCGTCGATCACCACGGTGCGACAACGGTTCGCCGACGCGACGGCACCGACCAGCTGTGCCTTGGCCGACACGTACGGCGTGTCGACCCACAGTCGCCGGCCGGCCGAGTCGTCCGGGATCTCCACCGCCGGATCCGCCTCCACCAAGGCACTGTCGAGCGAGAACTTCGCCATCAGTTCCTGCGCCTTGCCGGACAACGCCTCCGCCTCGTCCGGGAACTCCGTCGCCTCCGCCTTCGCGAGCAGACCCCGGATCCGCGCCAGCACCTTGCCGTTCACCGGTACGACGTGATGTTCGCCGCGACGTACCGGCGTACCGGGCAGGGGGTAGAGGCGGGCGAGGATCGGGAGAGTCTGGAGGAAGCCTGCGAGGGACAGGGCGTGGTGGAGGGTGAGGTAGCGGCCGACGCGGACCTCGGCGGCCCAGGCAGTCAGGTCGAGGCCTGTGAACGGTGGCGAGACACCGAGATCCGTGAGCTGGTCGAGCCAGCCCGGATCGATCGTGGCGGGCTTGTAGGCCTGGTGTTCGGCGGAGATGGTGGCCAGGAGCAGCGGCTCGACTCCCGCGTCCAGCTGCCGTCGGCCATGCTGGACGACATCGGCCGGTGACCAGCCGCGCTCCCACGTCGTCCGGAGCAGACCGGTCAGAAACCGCTGCAGGCAACGATCGACCTGCGCCTGGTCGCGTTCGTCGTACGCACCGAGGCGGGCCAGCTCGGCGTCGGCGCGATCGTCGCGCAGGGCAACGACGGCGGCAGCGATCGGCAACAATCGCAGGATCTCGTCGTCACTCACGCGGTCGAGTCTGACACCCGGCGAAGTTCCCGCCCAAACGGGACCGCGATCCCTTGTGGAAAACCCGGCGTTTCTGAAGCCTAGCTGAAGACAGCGAGCGAAGATCTGCCCAAAAGGACGCTGTCGCAGGGGGATCAGGCACCTAGCCTGGCAGCAGCACATCGGGGAGGAAACGCAATGACTCAGCTTGCGGAAGCTGGATTCGACGAACTACGCGCTGCACTGGAGGGGGCCGTGCTGGCCCCGGACGAGGACGGGTACGACGACGCGCGGCGGCTCTGGAACGCGCAGCACGACCGGCGTCCCGCCGTGATCGCCCAGGTACGGACCGCCGAGGACGTCCAGGCCGCGGTCCGGTTCGCCGTCGCCAACGACCTGGAGATCGCCGTCCGGGGCGGTTCACACAGCATGTCCGGAGCGTCGTCGGTCGACGACGGACTGATGATCGACCTGAGCCGGATGAACCAGATCACGGTCGATCCGGAGGCGCGCCGCGTCCGCGTCGGCGGCGGAGCGCTGCTGAGTGACCTCGACGCGGCGACACAGGCGCACGGCCTGGCGGTCCCGGCCGGCATGATCAGCCACACCGGTGTCGGTGGGCTGACGCTCGGTGGCGGCATGGGCTGGCTGACCCGCAAGCACGGCCTCAGCATCGACAACCTGGAATCCGTGCGGATCGTCACCGCGGACGGCGGCCTCCTGCGGGCGGCCGAGGACGAGAACCCGGACCTGTTCTGGGCGATCCGCGGTGGCGGCGGCAACTTCGGCGTGGTCACCGAGTTCGAGTTCCGGCTGCACGAGGCCGGGCCGATGGTGCAACTGGGCATGATCTTCTTCGGCCTGGACCAGGGTCCCGAGGCGCTGCGGATGGCGCGCGACGTCATCCCGAGCCTGCCGCGCGACCTCAACGTGGTGATCGCCTGCCTGAACGCGCCGCCCGCGCCGTTCGTCCCGCCGGAGCACCACTTCAAGCCCGGCTACGCGCTGGTCGTGGTCGGCTTCGGCTCCCCGCAGCAGCACGCCGAGGCACTCGAGCGCATCCGCACCGCGCTGCCGCCGCTGTTCGAGTTCGCGTCACCGATGCCGTACGTCGCGTTGCAGCAGATGCTGGACGAGGCGAACGACTGGGGCCGCTACAACTACGAGAAGGGCATCTACCTCGACGCACTGACCGACGGCGCGATCGACGCGATCACCGAACAGGTGCCCCGGAAGACCTCGCCGATGTCGGTCGTGCTCTTCTACCACCTCGACGGTGCCTACCTCGAGGCCGATGACGACGCCACCGCTTTCGGCGGCGGACGGACCGAGCGGTACGCGGTCTTCTCGATCGCGATCTGCCCGGAGCCGTCGATGTTCGACGCGGAGCGGGCCTGGGTCCGCGGCCTGTGGGACGCGATGGAGCCCCATGCGAGCAGCATCGGCGGCTACGTGAACGGGATGACCGACCCGGACGAGGACCGGCTGCGCGCGTCGTACGGCGACAACAAGTACGACCGGCTCGCGCAGATCAAGGCGAAGTACGACCCGGACAACGTGTTCCACCGCAACCAGAACATCAAGCCGGCCTGACCGACGGTCCGGGTACGCCGACGACGCTCGGCGTACCCGGGACTCGTCCTAGATGGAGGCGGCGCCGTCGACGACCAGGACCTGGCCGTTGATGTTGGTCTGGTCGAGCAGGAGCATGCGGACCACCGGGACGACCTCGTCGGGCTCGGTCAGGTGCCCGGTGGGGGTGCGGCGGACGATCTGGTCGAGCTGGGTCTGGCCCAGGACCGCGGACATCTCCGAGGCGAAGAAGCCGGGCGCAACCGCGTTCGCCAGGACGCGTCCGCCGAGTTCGCGGGCGAGCGAGCGGGTGGCGGCGTCCATGCCGCCCTTGGTGGCGGAGTACGCGACCAGGCCCGGGTAGCCGCGCTGCGCACAGATCGAGGTGACGTTGACGATCCGGCCCTTCAAGCCCTTCGCGAGCATGCGGCGCAGCACGAAGCGGGTGAGGATCAGCGGCGAGGTCAGGTTCGTCCTGATGATCTCGGCGACCTGGTCGGCCGAGGTGTGGACGTGCAGCGAGTCCTGGCCGATGGCGGCGTTGTTGACCAGACCGTCGATCGGTCCGAGCGCCGTCTCCACCGCCCGCACGAACGCCTGTCCGGCCGCGGCGTCGTTGATGTCGACGGAGCCGTAGTGCAGGTGGTCCGGGTATTTCTCGCCGAGTGCGGTCAGCTCTGGGGTCACGGTCCGGGCGAAGGCGGCGACCTTCAGCCCGGCGGCGAGCAGATCGGTGACGATCGCCAGCCCGAGGCCGCGGGATCCGCCCGAGACCAGTACGACGGACGCGGGCGGGACCCCGCTCGATTCAGACTTCACTCTTGAGTGTCTCCTTCTGCGGAATCTCGTCGAGGAAGGTGATCCGCCGCGGTACGCCGTAGTCCGGCAGGCGGCTCGAGCACCACTGGACAAGGTCATTGTGGGTGAGCGGACCCAGCGTCGGGTTCCGCACCACCTCGGCGGCCACCATCCGGCCGACCAGAGGTGCCTTGCGCGCGAACACGCGGGCCCACGAGACACCGGGGTGGCCCATCAGCACGTTGCGGACGACGCCGGCCGACACCTTCGACCCGCCGACGTTGATCTCATCGCTGTCCAACCGGCCGGTGATCAGCACCCGGTCGCCGGAGTACTCGATCCGGTCGCCGGTGTGCACCGCACCGACCAGACCCGCGCCATGATGCGGCGACCGGATGACGAGTTCGTCGCCGTCCGTCGAGAGGATCGGGCGGTCCGGGTCGGGCTTGCGGTCCAGCCACTCGCGCGGGAAGCCGGCCTTGCCGTCGTGCACCACGATCGACGCACCGACCTCGGAGGACGCGTAGATCCAGGAGATCCGGGCCTTCGGGAAGATCTCTCGCAGCTGGTCGAGAATCGCCTGGTCGACCGGCTCACCCCCGAGCGTGATCTGCTCCAGCGGTACGGCGGCCAACGCGTCGGCGTCACGGTAGATCGCTTGGCGCCAGAACGTCGGCGTACCGGAGGCCGCGGTGACACCGTGGGTGGCGGCGATCGACGGCCAGTCCTCCAGCTCGTCCGGCTCGATGGCGACCACGCCCTGGTCGGCGTGGGTCAGCGAGAGCGTGACGACCTGCCACCACGCGTACGTGCCGGGCGAGTACGGCAGGAGCCAGGTGCGCGGCGGCTGGTCGCCGGTGACTGTGGTCAGGGTCTCCAGGGTATGACCGATGCGCTTCGGACGGCCGGTCGAGCCGGAGGTGAGCAGCCAGGCGCGGCCGGACTCCTCGACGCGCTTCAGCTTCGCCGGGGTCACTTCCCCAGTGGGCAGAACGATCGCGAACCCGGACTCGCCCAGCTCCTCGCGCATCCGGTTGTCGACGCGCGACGAGGTGGCGACCAGGAGCTCCGTGCCGTGGACCGCGTGGTGGCGCACTGCCGCCAGCGCGTCCGCGCCGTTGTCGACCAGGACGGCCGCCGGTGAGGGCAACTGCGGGAGCTTGTGCAAGGTCCGCCAAGTCAGGCTCTTCCCGGCGACGACCACTGTGTTGTCGTCACCGATGAGAGCGGTGGTTCGGCGCGGCGCGGTCACGCCGACTGAAGTTGCTCGATGAAGTCCAGCACATCGCCGACAGTGGTGATCCGGCGCAGCCCGGGGGCATCGAAGTTCAGCTCGTCCTCCAGCTCGTCCTCGACCCGGAGGGCCAACTCGGAGAAGTCCAGCGACCGGAACCCGATCTCTCGCAGATCGGCGGTGTCGTCGGCCGGCAAGTTCTTTCCCTGCGCCGTCATCACCTCACCCATCAACTCCCTGACCCTGCCACGCGCTATCGAACTCATGAGGCCAAAGCCTAGCTTGTGCGCTCGCCGGCTCGCGGGGGCTCCGGGGGCGGGGTGACGGCGCGACGCCGGACCAGGGATTTCAGTCGTCTGACCCGGCTCGAGATTTCCCAGCCGATCAAGGCGATCAGCGGTGACGCGGCCGCGACGGCGGCGAGCAGGATCTCCTCGACCGGCAGACCAGCGATGTGGAGGGCGAGCATCGGACCTCCCGTTCGACCTGGGCGGTTACCGAGTGTAACGGGGATCTTCGAGGCGGTAAACGGCTCTCCTCCTGCGAGTGCGACTCCGGCGACTCATAGACTTCACCGGTGATCACACCAGGCCGGCGGGCGAAGCGCATGTCCGCCGGCCGGAGTCGACGTGCGGCTCGGGTACGTGGTGCGCAGGTCGCGGCGATGGTGAGTCTGCCGGTGCTGCCGCTGGCGTGGTTCGTGGCGTTGCAGGAGCATCCGCCCTGGATGCCGGGCGCGTATCTCGGGTATCTCCTGGTCGTCATCGTCGTACCGGGCACGATGTTCTGGCGGCGGCTCACCGGCGGGACCGGCTGGTTCACGACCGACGTCGTCCTGGGGACGGCCTTCGGACTGGCCGTCGAGGCGCTGCTCTACCCGATCGGGATGGTGTTCCGGATGCCGTTCGCGGCGCTGGTGATGCCGGCGCTCGCCTTCGGGATGTATCGGGCGCTGCCGCGCCGCGAGCTGCCCGAGCGGCCGACGCCGTGGTGGGCGACGGCCGGCGTGATGGTGGTTGTCGGCGTGGCGGCCGCGTGGTTCGTCCGCGTCGGATCGCAGCTCATCCCGTTGAACGGCCCGAGTGCCCTGCGGCCGAACTCGGACGCGCCGCACAACCTCGCACTCGCCGCTGAACTGACGCACCACTTCCCACCGAAGATCCCGTACGCCGATGGCAGGTGGGTGACCAACCACTGGGCCGCGTACGACCACCTCGCGTCGTCGCATTGGCTCACGAACATCCCTCTCGACGTTCTGACGCACCGGATCGCGCCGTTCGCCTGGATCCTCTTGACCGTGCTGGGTGCAGCAGCCGTCGGCATGCTGCTCACCGGCCGCGCTGTCGCCGCGCCGATCGCAGCTGGGCTGACCGTGGTCGCCGGGGACCTCACTGCTTGGCCGTGGGCCGTGTCTGACCGTGTCCTCACCGAGAGTCCGTTCTCGCTCGGTCAACTGACCAATCCGCCGCAGGCGTTCTCCACAGTGCTGTTGCTGCCGCTCATCGCGGTCACCACCCTGCTTCTGCGCCGCAAGCCGGGCCAGACGCGAGGGCAGTTGTTCCGGCTGTTCGTCACGGCCGGTGTGCTCATCGCGGCCCTTGCACTCACGAAGGCGACCACACTGCCGATCTACGCCGCCGGACTGGCTGCAGCGTGGATCTATCTGACTGTCCGCGCCGGGCGTCTCAACCTCCGCGCGCTGGTGCTCGGCGTGAGCGTTGCGGCGGCGTACGTGCTGACCTTCTTCGTCGTACTGGGCGGCGCACCGTCCAGCGTGGTCTTCAAGCCGGGTACGACGTTCGACCAGTTGGCCGACCGCATGGGTGGCGGGTCCGCAGTCGCGGTGATCGGCGCCGTGGTCGTGCTCGGCTGGGTCATGCCGGCTGTTGGCGCGCTGTTGATCAGGCGACGCGTGCATCGCGATCCGATGCCGGTGTTCCTCGTCGCCGGCTTCCTTGCCGCGCTCGTGGCTGCCGCGGTGCTGTCCGACGACGGCCTGACTCAGCTCTTCTTCGTGCGCACCGGCTTCATCTACGGCGTTCTGCTGGCCACCTGGGGTCTCGCTTCGCTGGAGCGCCGCCAGTTCGCCATCGCGGCCGTCGCACTCCTGATCGGGGTCGCCGCGATCTACTGGGGTCGCTACCGGTCGGACGACACGTGTACGTCGGCCAACTGCTTCGGGCAGGGCCCGGTGGTCGCACTGGTGATCGCAGCGATCGGCATCGGCGTCTTCGGGCTCGTCCTGCGCGGCTCACGGCGTACCTGGGCTCTCATCGCCGTCGCAGTACTGCTGGGGACGACGGTGTCGCCGACAGTGGTGTCGTTGCGGAAGTTCGCCACCCCACCGCTGACGGAGTACGAGTCGATCGCACCGGGCGGGATCGACGCGGCACGGTTCATCCGGCGGAACTCGGGGTCGGACGACCTGATCGCCACCAACCTGCACTGCCACCGCGCCCGCGCCTCGCACTGCCTCACCGGCTCCTACTGGATCTCCGGGTACGCCGAACGCCGGGTGCTCGTACAGGGCTGGGCGTACCAGACCAGAGTGGACGACACGTACCCGGACGGCGTACAGAGCAAGTACTGGGACGAGGAGACGCTCCGGCTCAACGACGAGGTGTTCACCGACCCCACGCGCGACAAGCTGGAGACGCTGCGAACCAAGTACGGCGTGCAGTGGCTGCTGCTGGACGAACGCGTCAGCGCACCGCCGAAGGACCTGGACCGCCTGACCGAGCTCCGCTTCCAGTACGGCTCGGTCCGCGTCTACCAGCTCTACCCACCGCCGCCGGCGAACCCGTTCCCGTCCCAGAGCCCATCACCCACGGGCACCCCGTCGCAGACGCCGGGCTTCCCGACCGGCACACCCGGCTTCCCAACGTCCCCTGGCTTGCCGACCGGCAGCCTCCCGACCGGCGGCCCTCCGACCGAGAGCGTCACGCCGACGTTCCCCACCGGCCCGGTCCCGACGCAGATCACCACTACGCCGGGATTCCCGAGCCCCTGAGCGTCAGCGCAGGATCACAGCTGGGATCGCCACGCTCTGGTTGGAGAGCCGGTCCAGTGCGGTCACCGTGTAGATGTACGCCTTGCCCGGTGCAGCTGTGGTGTCCAGGTAGGACTCCGTCGATCGGATCGTGGCGATCAGGTTGCGCGCGTCGTTGTCGGGGCAGTGGTCGCCACCGGTGAGCTCACGACGGTAGACGGCGTACGACGTGGTGTCAGACGACGTACGGCGCCACGTGAGCTGCATACCGTCGTCGGTACGAGTGGCCTGGACAGCGTGGACTGGCAGGGGCGCACGCGAGTCCAGTGAGGGCATGGCCGGGATGAGCGCCGGCCGGGTGTACCAGGTGTTGTTCACCAGTGTGGTCGCACCGAGGCGATCAGCGCGGACGTCCTTCGCGGAGAAGTAGATGTTGCCCTTCACCTCGGGGATCGTGCTGTCGAACGCCAGGTGGTCGCTCAGCTCGACCGGGTCCATCCAGTCCGGCGACTGGGTCGACGTACCGACCTTGTACGTCGCCTCACCGATGTAGAGGTGGACGTCGGTGCCACGCACCTGGTCGGCCCACCACGGGACGATCTTGTTGTAGTCGGCCGCGGCGAACCCACCGGCCCAGTAGACCTGCGGGACGATGTAGTCGATCCACTCCTCGCGGACCCACTTCCGGGTGTCTGCGGCCAGGTCGTCGTACGTCTGCACGCCGGCGGTGGTGTCGGAACCCTCCGGGTCCGTTGCCTTGTTGCGCCAGACCGCGAAGGGCGAGATGCCGAACTTCACCCACGGCTTGGCGGCCTTGATCCGGTCGCCGAGCTCCTGGATGAGCAGGTCGATGTTGTTCCGCCGCCAGTCGGCCAGCGTCGGGAAGCCGGCTCCGTACTCGGCGTACGTTGCCGCGTCGTCGAAGACCTGCCCGGCCACCGGGTACGGGTAGAAGTAGTCGTCGAAGTGCACGCCGTCGATGTCGTAGTTCGACACCGCGTCCATGATCGCGTCCTCGACCAGCTTGCGGGCCGCCGGGATGCCGGGGTTGTAGTACAGCTTCCCGCCGTACGTGACGACCCAGTCCGGGTGCTGCCGCGCGGGGTGCTCGGGGACGAGGGTGTTGATGTCCGTGCCCATCGAGAGCCGGTACGGGTTGAACCAGGCATGCAGCTCGAGGTTGCGCTTGTGCGCCTCGGCGACGGCGAACGCGAGCGGGTCGTAGCCGGGGTTGCCGCCCTGCCGGCCGGTCAGGTATTGCGACCAGGGCTCGACCTTGGACGGCCAGAACGCGTCCGCGGTCGGACGCACCTGGAGGATGACGGCGTTGTGGCGCTGACGGACCGCGTCGTCCAGCCAGCCGATCAGCTCGGCCTGCTGCTGCGCCGCGGACAGCCCGGTCCTGGACGGCCAGTCGATGTTCACCACCGAGGCCACCCAGGATGCACGGAACTGCCGGAGCGGTGTCTTCGCGTTCGGCGCGCAGCGCGCGTCGTCCGCAGGTGCCGGCGCGGCGGACGCCGTACCGGACAAGCCGCTCACCAACAGACCTGCCGTCACTCCGAGGACGCCCATGACTCGCCAGACTCTCATGTCACTCTCCGACCATCTGTAGCGATGAACTCGAAAGATGTTTACACATCGAGCGGCTGGAGAGAAGACGCTAGGTTGGGTACATGCTGCGCAGAGCCACGGAACACGATGTCGACACAATCCGGCGGTTGCGTAATCAGCAGGCCAATCGCGACGTCAGCATCACGTCCCACGAGATCAGTGCGGACGAGCACGCTGCGTGGTGGGCGAAGGCGTCGGGGGACGCGACGCGCCGGGTGCTGATCTACGAGCGCGCCGGTACGACGGCCGGTGTGGTGAACTTCTTCGACATCGAAGGATCCACTGCCGCCTGGGGGTTCTTCCTCGACGCCGACGGCCTGGCCGAGCGGGGTGAGACCCTGCCGGCCTGGATCGAGGTGATGCGCGATGCGGCGTCGTACGCGTTCGACGACCTCGGCCTCGATGTGCTTACCGGCGAGGTGCTGGAGCACAATACGGTGGTGCGGCAGATGAACCGGCGGTTCCGCTTCACCGAGGGGACGCCGGAGCAGCGGTACGCCGACGGCCGAGAGGTCACAGTGATTCCGATCAGCCTGCGCAAGCAGGACCGAAGAAACGACCGCAGTCAGGGGAACAAACAGTGACCACGATCGAGATCGGCGGCGTGCCGGTCGGGCCGGACCACCAGCCGTTCGTCATCGCAGAGATGTCCGGGAACCACAACGGCGATCTCGAGCGGGCGAAGGACATCGTCCGGGCGATCGCGGAGTCGGGTGCGCAGGCGCTGAAGCTGCAGACCTACACCGCGGACACGATGACGCTCGATGTCGACCTGCCGGCCTTCCGGCTGCCGGCCGAGCACGAGTTGTGGAGCGACGCGCGGCTGTACGACCTGTACCACGAGGCGCACACGCCGTGGGAGTGGCACGGGCCGCTGTTCGACCTCGCCGCGTCGCTCGGGCTGGTCGCGTTCTCCTCGGCGTTCGACCGGACCGCGATCGACTTCCTGGAGGGGCTGAAGGTCCCGGCGTACAAGGTCGCCTCGAACGAGATCGGCGACCTCCCGCTGGTCCGCGGCATGGCGGAGACCGGCAAGCCGATCATCATCTCCACCGGCTCCGCGACGCTGACCGACATCGACGCGGCTGTCCGCGCTGCCCGCTCCACCGGCAACGAGCAGATCATCGTCCTGTCGTGTACGGCGAGCTACCCAGCACCGCCCGAGCAGTCCAACCTCCGCGCGATCCCGGTGCTCCGCGACGCCCTCGGCGTACAGGTCGGCCTCTCGGACCACACCATGGGGATCGGCGCATCCATCGCCGCGGTCGCCCTCGGTGCCACCGTGATCGAGAAGCACGTCACCCTCAAGCGCATCGACGGCGGCGTCGACTCCGCGTTCTCCCTGGAGCCGGGCGAGCTCGAGTCGCTCGTCGAGGGCACCCGCGTCGCCCAGCTCGCGCTCGGCGAGCCGGTCATCGGCCCGAAGCAGGCCGAGCAGAACGTTCTCCGCTTCCGCCGCTCCCTCCACGTCACCCAGGACGTCAAGGTCGGCGATGTGGTCGGCCCGGAGAACGTCCGCTCCGTCCGCCCCGCCGGCGGCCTCGCCCCTGACGCCTTCACCCAGGTCGAGGGCCGCCCCTTCCGTACCGACGCCAAGGCCGGCACTCCCCTGACCTGGGACCTGCTCTGACCGGCTAGCGCACCTCGACGTGCAACGTGCCCGCATGTGGTCGTACGGCGAGCACGTTCGCGCCGCGCGAGATCGTCAGCGGTAGCCGGCTGGACAGGAAGGGCTCGCACTGCACGGCGTGGGAGGAACCGTCCGGCTTTGTCGCGAACAGGATCCAGTCCTGCGCCGACTGGGCCGGAATCAGCGCATCGAGGTCCACGACCGCCGCCCAGCCGTCGTCCGAGATGGTCTGGCGGCAGGCCACATCGACATGGTCGTCGGAGTCGGGCAGGTAGCGCCGCCAGGCGAACTCGACGTCACCCCAGTCGGGGCCGCGCACCATCAGCATGTTGCCTGCAGCAACAGCAGAGGTCGCCGTCGTACGGATCGGCGACTCGTGCAGGTTCACGTACCCACCGGTGGAGCGCGTCAGCATCACCGCTCGGCCGCCCTCGGCTCGCGAAACCAGACGGTCTCCGGCCGTCCACAACAGCACCTGTTCCTCACCCTCGCGGCTCCGCAGCCGGAACGCCCGCGTCGTCCGCTGAGTGAAGGGGTCGTCCGGATTCGTCTCCTCGATGATCGGCCGGATCGGCAACCGCGCGGTGAAGTCGCGCCCCTCGACCTCCAGCGGGACCTCTTCCTCGCCGCCCGCCACCGACCGGGTGACGAACAACGACGGCTGGTCGAACGACGACCGTCCGTGCAGCACCAACGCATCCGGTGTCTGCTCGACCGACGTCAACCGGCACGGATCCGACAGCCGCCGGACAGCGAACGCATCGTCCCGGCCGGGACCTGGCTGAATCCAGTTCGTGTCGTCGATCCACGCCCCTGGCGGCCACCCCGGGCTGCCCGGCCTTTGCCCGCGTAAGGTGTCCCGCCGCCGAACACGACCTGACCTCATCCGTACGTCGAAGTGCGCCGGACCAGCCGTGCACTTGGCGAGCAGCTCACGACCCAGCCGGACCTCGAACCCGACCAACGCCGTGTCGCCATGCAGGTCCGTCGTTGGATACCGCCGTACCCGCAGGGGATACGACTTCCCGGCGATGACGAGCGCGATCCGGAGGCTCGAGGATCGCCTGGTCGCCAGATGCCGGATCTCGGCCGTCCCCTTGACCGACAACCTGCCATCGACCCAAGCCACCTCGCGCACAGTCGTCGCCAACGTCAGATCCTCGTCCGACGCCTGATACAGCTCTTGCGGTACGGCGGCCTCACGCGCGCCCGGGTAGTCGAGCTGCCAGCTCCGCGAGCGACGTACCGCACGCACGTCACCGACCGGTCCGCCGTCGCTGCGGTACTGCGCAAGCCGCCGGAGCAGCTCGACATCGCCGGCCCGGAGCGCCGCGTATTGCAACCGGTCGAAGCGTGGTGCTTCGTCGAGCGCCGACTGGTCGAGCCGATCGAGCAGTTGATGGGTGAGCCCGAGAAGCTGCTGCTCCTCGTCCGCGGGCACAGTACCGAAGGCCGACAGCACCGCGAGCAGGTCGATCTGGGTGAAGTGCGCGTGCACCCGCCGGCGGATCGACGGCAGCGCGCGATCGGCCAGGTCCATCACCATCCCCGCCGAGACGACCCGGTCACGGATGTTGCCGAGCTGGAACTTCTGCTGGGTGATCGAGTCACCCGACTCGCGCTCACGCCAGAAGTACACCGGAGCCGCGAGAGTGTCGACGGTGACCGCGTCGAGGTGCGCCTTCAGCGTCACCGGATAGTCCTCGTAGCGGATCGCCGGGAAGCGGTAGCCGTACTCGTTCCAGAACGATCGCCGGTAGACCTTGTTCCAGACCATCCGGTCCAGCACGAGCTCGGGCGTCTCCGACACGTGGGTGGCGAGGCGGTCGCGGGTGAAGCACTGCCGTTGGAGGTACGACGGCCGGACGCCGTAGCTGTTGTTGAACCGCCGCGCGTTGCCGCCGGCGAAGTCCGAGCCGGTGCGGTCCAGCGTCCGGACCAGCAGTCCGAACCCGTGCCGCGTAACCAGGTCGTCGCTGTCGACGAAGGCGACGTACTCGCCGGTGGCGTGGTCGGCCCCGGTGTTGCGCGCGGGCCCGAGCCCGGCGTTGTCCTGCTGGACCAGCCGGAACCGGGAGTCCCGGGTGCAGAACTCCTTCGCCACCACGGTGCTGTCGTCGAAGGAGCCGTCGTCGACCAGGATCGCCTCGAAGTCGGCCCAGGTCTGCCGGGCGATCGAGTCCAGACACTCGCCGATGTACTCACCGACGTTGTAGAACGGCACTACCACGCTCAACCGCGGTTTCACGGCCATCGCTTTCGCACGCGTCGAGCGACCTTGCGCGCCACCACCCGCGGCTTCCGGATCTGCGCGGCGTGGAACACCACCCGGGACAGCGCGTACGTGCGGGATCCGCGAATGCGATTGTTGTCCGCGGTCACCTTCTGCAGCTGGGTACGGAGTTCGCGGATGCGGTTCTCCCGTGTCTTCATCGCCTTGTTGCGGAACCCGAGCGTGCGCTCGAGACCGAAGACGTGCCCCCTCAGCTCGAACAGCTCCTGCCGCGCTCGCTCAGCATCCGCCAACGCGGTGCGTACGTCGGCAGCGGCATGCGCACGAGTCTCGAGTACGCCGGCCAGCGCGGCCGCCAACTCCTTGCCGCGAGCAACGTGTCCGGCCGACGCCGGTGGGGTGTCGGGTGAGGTCGCCTGCACCGGCTCCGGCAGCTCGACCCCGGACATGCTCATCCAGGTCGACACGAGATCGTCGCCCACCATCCACGGCGGCCACGGGTGACGTCGGTGCTGACCGATCAACCGCTCGTGGAACCGATACCAGGCAGCCGCCAGCAGGTCCGCGCTGTCCGTCGGCTCCTCAGTCACCCACGGCGAAACCCCATGAGCAAAGGTCTCCCCGTCGACCACCACGTCGTCCCACCGAAGGACGACCGGCGAGCCTGCGGCCCACTCTCCGAGACACGCGGCCAGCTTGCGGAAGGCCGGCACGTCTTCAGCCGCAGCCAAACGGATCAGGACGGACTCCACCGACGTACCATCCGGCACCGTGGAAGGCACGACCGCAGGGTCGAAGCGGAGTCCATCAACAGGTGAGCCTCCACCGGCGATCGAGGTTTGCCAGCCGGTCGGGGTCTTGTCTGCGGTGAGGACGGACGGGCCGGTCCGGGCGTAGAGGTCGTGCTCGGCGTGCATGCCGCAGATCGCGATCCAGCCGGTGGGAATGGCGGACAGCAGACCGGCCCGGGCAGCCGAGTCGACGCCGTCGGCGATCGGCGAGAGCACCGGGACATCGGCCGCCTCCAGGGCATCCACGGCCAACCGCGTGGGCAGCTCCCCCGGCCGCGCAGCTGCGGCGACGTCGGCTGCCACGAACGTCCGCGAGCCGAAATCGGCGTACAGCTGTGCGGTCCAGGGCAAGGCGGACGCGAGCTGATCGACCGACACCGGGCGGGTCGGGTCGTCGTGCAGCGGACGCCACTCGTCGTCACCGTGGCGCTGGTCGGCCGGACGGCTGTCGAGCAGGTTCAGCAGGGAGAACTCGTTCTCGAGAGCGAGCACGACCACCGCGTCGGGAGCAGCGAGTTTCGCCAGAGCCTGGAGCCGCTCGGTCCAGCTAAGGTCGGCGCTGTCGTAGCCCAGCACCCGGTCGAGGCCGTCAGCGGCAACGACCACCTGGAACGGCTCAGCCTGCAGACCGTCGAGAGCGCCGGCCACGACCTGCAGACGCTCGCCGAACTCCGCGGCCAACCCCTCGGCGTCCGCCACGGACCGGACGAGAACCGTCGTATCGGCAGCACGGTCGAGGACGGCCGAGATCAGCGGGCGCGAGTGCGGGCCGACGATCAGCGTACGGCGATCGCTCGGAAGCGCGTCGGCCAGCAGAGCGGCCAGGGCCGGACGGTGGTCGGTGCTGTCGGTCCACGGCTGCATCTCACCGAGGACCACCTGCAGGTCAGACACGCTCTCTCCAATCGAACAGCATCCGCAACTCGGCGGGCGGCATCATCCAGGGCTTGCCCAGCTCCAGGTCGGTCGTCGCCCGAGCGGCTTCCAGGTCGATCGACTTGCCGAGCATCTCCGGCCACAGCCGCTCGATCCGGCTCTGCCCACCGAACAAGGGATTCTCGCCTTCCATCTCCATCGGGTCGCCGTACACCGCCGGTTCGCAGCCGGCCGCGACGCCGTAGAAGATTGCCGTCGACAACCGGTTGGCGGCGACCCGCTTGTGCCGCCGCAGCTCGTCCAGTTGCTTGAACAGGAAGCGCCGCTCGGTGCCCTCGTAGGAGAACCCGCGCCGCCCGAACGACACCACCCGGAAGCCCGCGTCCTCGTAGTACGCGCGGACTTCGGGACGGTCGTACTCGGTGTAGTAGAGGCTGAAGGTGACCGGGCCGGGCTCGGTCTCGCGGATCTCGTCGATCAGCCGCTGATGGTCGCCGTGGATCTTGCCGCCCTCCCAACCGTGGAAGAGGAACCACAGCGTGCCCTCGCGCTCGACCGGCTCGGCCTGCTCCAACTCCTGCAGGTACAGGAACGGCGCGCCGATGCTGTGGTAGTGCCGCCGGCCGAGCGCGTGCCCACGCCGCCGCGGTGCGTCGCTCCAGGTGAACCGCCAGGCGCCGTCGTAGAACTCGTGCACCGGGTTCCAGCCACAGCCGATGTTCCAGCCGTGCTGCAGATATCCACGCAGCCGCGGCGGGTGGTCGAAGTCCAGGCCCGCGTAGCGAGCCAGGATGTGCGTCTGACCGTAGTAGTGATTGTGATGATGCATCAGCGCACCTCCACGTGCAGAGTGCCGGCATGCGGGCGTACGGCGAGAACGTGCGCACCGCGGGAGATCGTCAACGGCAACCGGCTGCACAGGAAGGGCTCGCACTGCACGGCGTGCGTCGAGCCGTCAGGCTTCGTCGCGAACAGGATCCAGTCGGCCAGCGATGCCAACGGGTCTACCGACACCTTCACCGCGACCGCCGGGACCAACGCGTCCAGGTCGGCGGCCGCCTCCCAGCCGTCATCGGACAAGGTACGGCGGCACGCGACGTCCAGGTGATCGTCGGAGTCGGCCATATACCGCCGCCAGCTGAAACCGACGTCACCACCATCACACCCGCGCACCACCAACATGTCGCCGACAGCAACGGCATGCGTGGCCACCGTCCGGATCGGGGACTCGTGCAGGTTCACGTATCCACCGGTGGACCGCGTCAGCGTCACCACCCGGCCGCGCTCGGCGTACGAGACCGCGGATTCCCCGGCGGTCCACAGCAAGACCCTCTGCTCTTGCTCGGGACCACGGAGCCTGAGTACACGCGTCGTCCGCTGGCCGAACGGGTCGTCCGGATTCGTCTGCGCCAGAAGGTCCTCGATCGCCAGCCGGGCAGTGAAATCACGCCCGTCGACCTCCATCGGAACCTCTTCCTCGCCGCCCACCACCGGCCGGGTGACGAACAGCGACGGCTCGTCGAACGACGACCGGCCGCGCAACACCAGCGCACCCGGCTCCCGCTCGACCGCCGTCAACCGGCAGGGATCCGTCAGCCGCCGGACGGAGAAGGATCCGTTCTTGCCCGGCCCGGGCTGGATCCAGCTCGTCTCGTCGATCCACGCACCGGGCGGCCAGCCAGGACTTCCCGGTCCCTGCCCACGGAGCACGTCCCGCCAGACCCGCCGCCCGGACTTCATCCGTACGTCGAAATGCGCCGGGCCGCCCGTGCACTCGGCGAGCAGTTCGCGGTCCAGCAGTACCTCGAACCCGACCCTCGTCGTGTCGCCGTGCAGGTCCGGCGCATCGTACCGGCGTACCTCGAGCCGGTGCGGGACGTCGTCGATGACCAGCGAGATCTGCAGGCTCGAGGAGGGTGGGGTCTCCAGATGCCGGATCTCCGCGGTGCCTCTGACCGACAGTTTCCCGTCGACCCAGGCCACCTCACGCACACTCGTCGCGAGGGTCAGCTCAGTGTCCGGCACCCAGTAGAGCTCCTGCGGTACGGCGGCCTCGCGCAGGCCCGGGTATCTGTAGTCGAGCAGCCATGGCCGCCGCGGACGCGGCACTGTCCGCGCACCGCCGCGAAGCCCGCCGTCGTTGCGGAACAGCGCGAGCCGCCGAAGCAGTTCGACATCACCCGACCGGAGCGCCGCGTGCTGGATCCGGTCGTACCGGTGGGTGGTCGCCAGAACCTCGTTGTCGAGCCGGTCGAGCAACTCCCGCGAGAGCTCGACCAGGTGTTGCTCCTCGTCGGCAGGCACAGTGCCGAACGCGGACATCAGGGTGACCAGGTCGATCTGGGCGAGGTGCGCGTGCACCCGGCGGCGGATCACCGGCAGGCTGTCCTCGACCAGGTCCATCACCAGACCCGCTGAGAACACCCGGTCGCGGATGTTGCCGAGCTGGAACTTCTGCTGGGTGATCGACTCGCCGGACTCGCGCTCTCGCCAGTAGTAGACCGGAGCGGTGATCGTGTCCACGGTGACCGCGTCCAGGTGCGCCTTCAGGGCGACGGGGTAGTCCTCGTACCGGATCGGCGGGAAGCGGTACCCGTTCTCGGTCCAGAAGGATCGCCGGTAGATCTTGTTCCAGAGCATCCGGTCCAGCACCAGATCAGGCACCTCGGACACGTGGGTGGCGTACCGCGCGCGGGCGTAGGGCTGCCGGTGGAGCCACGACGGCCGGACACCGAAGCTGTTGCTGAACCGCCGGGCGTTGCCGCCGGCAAGGTCCGACCCGGTCCGGTCCAGCGTCCGGATCAGCGCCTCGAAGCCGTGCCGGGAGACCAGGTCATCGCCGTCGACGAACGCCAGATACTCGCCGGACGACAACCCGATGCCGGTGTCCCGGGCCGGCCCGGGGCCGGCGTTGTCCTGCTGGACGAGGCGGAACCGGGGGTCACGAGAACAGAATTCCTTCGCGATCACCGCGCTGTCGTCCGGCGACCCGTCGTCGACCAGGATCGCCTCGAAATCGGCCCAGGTCTGCCGGGCGATGGAGTCCAGGCAAGCGCCGATGTACTCACCGACGTTGTAGAACGGCACCACCACGCTCAACCGCGGCGTCACTCCGGCAAAACTCCCCTCGCTGCAGCTGGGTGTGCCCCCCAAAGCACTGTCTACGTAGCGGCAACGAGGTGAACGGTCAGAAGGTTATGCACGGGCTCGAATCCGTAGCGGGCCCAGACCCGCTCGATGCGGGTGTGGTATAGCGGTGTCGACACGCCCGGTCGAGTACTCGCTGACGGCCATCCGGCGGGGCCGACACGTTCACGTGTTGGTCAAAGCGCTGGCGTTGACCCTCGTCAGACCCCAAGCTTTGGCTATGGAGGCAGCGGAAATCCGTAAGCTCGCCGCACTCGAGCACAAGCACTGGTGGTACCGCGAGCGACGCAGAGTGCTCGCTCGGTCACTCGACGCGCTCGTGCGGACCGGCGAGAAGCCGGGCCGGGCGCTCGACATCGGCGCAGCCGGCGGCGGGAACACCAGGGTGCTGCGTGACCGGGGATGGGACGCCACGGCGCTGGAGTACGGCGAGGAGGGAGCGGGGGTCGCGCGCGGGCGCGGCCTCCCGGTGATCCGCGGCGACGCGGTCGCGCTGCCCATGGCCGACGAGGCGATGAACCTCGTCGTCGCGTACGACGTGCTGGAGCACATCGAGGACGACAAGTCCGCGGTCCGCGAGATCGCCCGGGTCCTTCGGCCCGGTGGCACCGCCTTGGTCGCCGTACCGTGCGACATGGAGCTGTGGAGCGAGCACGACACCGCCGTCGGACATTTCCGCCGATACGACCGGGACGGTCTGCTGAACTTGCTCTCCTCGGCCGGCCTGCGGATCGAGGAGGTCAGGTCGTGGAACGTTCTGCTCCGGCCGGTGGCGGCCTGGCGGCGGAAGAGGAGCACGGGCAGTGACCTGGAGGACCTGTCCCCGCTCGTCAACCTCGGTCTCACCGCGGTCATCGCCGCTGAACGGTACTTGCCTGTCGGCAAGCTGCCCGGCGTGTCGGTGCTGGTCCGTGCCCGCCGGCAGGACCCGGTCGTGGACATCGCCCAGACACGTACTGATTGAGGCTTTCCGCGGCAGCCAGACCTCGCCACCTGGGGTTACCAGGCTCCCCAACGGCCCTACGGAGCGGCAACGAGGTGGATCGTGAGCATGTTGTGCACCGGCTCGAAGCCATAGCGAGTCCAAACTCGCTGGATGCCCGTCTGGTGTGCCTGCGCGGAGACCACTAGCCGCCTGGTCGTGCAGGCGTCCTCGATCGCGGCGAGCAGATGACCGTACCGGCCGCGGCCCTGCTCGGCCGGTACGACGCCGGCCAACTCGATCTCGGTCCAGGAGCTCTGCTGGTCGAGCGCGGCCAGCGCCAGCATCCGCCGGTCGGGACCACGCAGCACCACCGCGCCGGTGTCTGCGATCCGCCGCCGGGCCCAGTCCTGCCGTCCGGCCAGCGCGCGGGACCGGTCGAACACTGGATTGGCGCAGTAGTGGTTCCCGGAATCGCCGAAGATGTCCGCGACCAGGTCGTCCACCAGCTCGTCGTCGGCTGACTCCTCCATCCGGATGGTGAATCCGGCCAGGGGTGCGGGCCGCCGTCCCTTGCCGACCGCGAGCGACCAGTACACGACGGTGTCGGCCAGCAGCGCCTGGCGCGGACCGCTCGCCAGCGCGGCGAACCAGGTCGTCTCCCGTGCCGGGTAGCGCAACACGATGACATCGGCCGTCGACCTCTCCACCGCCGCGAGCACCTCGGCGAGCGTCGTACCGGCCGAGGCGGACACCGACATACGGTCGACCGAGACGTCGAACCGCTTCGCCGCCTCCACGGACGGCCGCACAGCCAACTCACCGGCCTCGAGCGCGTCGTACCAACTCATCAGGGATGGAGCTTAGGGCATGTCCTTGGCCGGTGCCTCGACTGACTCGGTGACGGTGTGGTGGCCGGGGTCTTCGAGGCTGTCGTAGCCGACCAGGAACTGCGGCCGGCGCTGACTCGACTGGAACAGGCGGGCGACGTACTCCCCCAACAGCCCCAGACACAACAGCTGGATGGCACCGATCACGCTCACCGCCAACACCGTCGACGTCCACCCCGGAACACTCCGCCCGGTCAACCTGACGACCAACGCAGCAACCACGAACAACATCGACATCGCCCCACCCAGCAACCCCAACCAGGTCGCCAACCGCAGCGGCGCCGCCGAAAACGCCGTCACACCGTCGAACGCCAACCGAACCATCTTCGACACGGTGTACTTCGTCGCCCCCGCCGCGCGCTCCGCACGCACATACTTCACCTCAGC
Source organism: Kribbella sp. NPDC050241 (assembly GCF_044459685.1). NCBI lineage: Bacteria > Bacillati > Actinomycetota > Actinomycetes > Propionibacteriales > Kribbellaceae > Kribbella > Kribbella sp. NPDC050241. The sequence continues at coordinate 242,614 of NZ_JBITJE010000002.1, read as the reverse complement.
GCTCGGAAACCCCAGCCACGGAATCACCAGCCGAAACACCCGGCCATCCTCCGGCAACGCGTTCACCGCATCCACCACCCGCCGCGACACCAGCCGGAAATCGCCCGCATCGAACGGGATCTCCTTGCCGACCAGCCGGCACATCAACCGGTAGTACATCCGCGCCGTCGTCCGTTTCGCCCACGAATCACTCGACCGGTCCGACCGCACTCCGTACACCACATCGACGTCCTGCTCCCGCACCGCCGACAAGAACTCCACGATCACCTCCGGCGGATCCTGCAGATCGGCGTCGATCGTGACGACGAACTCACCCCGCGCCCGCCGGAACCCCGCCGACTGCGCGGCCTGGTGACCGCTGTTGCGCAGCAGCCGTACCACCCGTAACTGCGGCCAGTCCTTCGCCGCCTCCAGCAACAGCGTCGCAGTCCCGTCCCGGCTGCCGTCATCCACCACGACCAGCTCGTAGGGAACCCCAAGCCCATCCAGCAGCGGATGCATCCGCTCGAAGAACATCGGCAGCACGTCCTCCTCGTCGTACATCGGCACGACGACGGAAAGCACCGGCTGATCGGTTCGCATAAGAGACCTCCGGTTCGGGAGATTACTCGAAGACCGCCCCTGCCCCGGACCAGCGGATCACCGTGCCGGGGCGCTCTGGTGACACCCTCCGCGTTGGTGACCCGACAGGTTTCACATTAGGCCGAGGTTACGGCGCGCAGGGTGCTCAGAGTGGTCGGGGGGCTCTCGATGGCCGACAGGCAGGGTGCACATCAGGTAGCGTCTGGCCATGACGGATGGACGCAGTATGGTGCAGTCGACGGATTGGTCCGCGCTGACCGAGCGGACCCTCGCGGAAGTCAAGACCTGTGCATCGATCTACCGGCCGACCAATTTCTGGGATTTCGGACTCGACAAGATCCTGCACGACATGGACACGCTGGGCCTGGAGAAGTTCAAGTCGTGGCCGACCTCCGGGGCGTGGTTCTATCCGCGCTACGGCAACGGCTTCAGTAACGCCTCGATCGGCGTGGCCTACGAGGCGGCGCTGACGGCCAACCCGAGAGCGAACAAGAACTGGGTCACCTCGGCGCTGAACGGCGCCTTCGAGGCCCGCCGCGACTACGACGTCGCCGGCATCCGCTGGAACCAGGACCGCTGGCCGGCGAACCTCAACGACTTCGGCGAGAGCCCGGTCGGTACTCCTCCGCAAGCGTACGGGCTGAGCCTGACCGAAGGCGTGAAGTTCGGGCGGCCGTACCTCAACTACCTGATCGTGATGGCGGCCCTGTCGAACCACGTCGACACGCCGCCGAAGAGCTTCCTGGAGATCGGCGGCGGTTTCGGCGTCCTCGGCGAGATCGTGATGTCCCGCGACCCCGAGGCCAGGTACGTCGACATCGACATCCCGCCCCTGGTCACCGTCTCGTCGTACTACCTGAGCGAACTGTTCGGCCGCGACCGGGTTCAGGTGTACGACGGCTCGATCGCCGGCAGCGGGCCGATCGAGGTGAAGGGATCCGCGGTGATCCCGAGCTGGCGGCTCGAGGACGTCCAGAGCGACTTCGACGTGTTCGTCAACTCGTTCTCGTTCCAGGAGATGGAACCCGAGGTGGTCGACAACTACATCGACAAGGTGTGCGCCAAGGGCGTCCAGTACGCCGTCTCGCTGAACTCCAAGCTGGGCACCGTGAAAGCTCAGAAGGCCGGCGAGTGGGGCTCGCTCCAACCGGTCACGTCGGCGGACATCCTCAACGGTTTCGAGAAGCGCGGCTACACCCTGATCGGCCAGTACGGCGACCCGCTCGTCCACGGCGGCCGCCAACTCAACGTCCTGAAGAGAAACTGACGCAAACGGCTCTCGGAGTGCGGGTCGGCCAGACCCGTACTCCGAGGCCCTATTCAGCGTCGAGCAGAGCGTCGGCGACCCGCCGGCGGCCCTGGCCGTCGATCAGCTGCCAGCCGGCGGCTGCCAGCCGGGCGCGTTCGGCGGCGTCGGTGAGGAGCCGTTTCAGTACCGTTGCCGCGGCGCCCGGGTCGCGCTCGAGCTCGGACAGCACGCCGATGCCGGCCGCCGTACCCGTGCCGATCGCCCGCTCGTAGCCCACCACCTGGTTGTCGACGACACACACCAACCCGGCCGTCGCCCCGAGACACAGCAGTTCCCAGATCGACGTACCCGATGCACTGATCGTCAGGTCGGCCGCGCGGACCTCCGCCGCCAGCCGGTCGGTCGGCCCGATCACGTCGACCCGCTGCAGCCGTGCCAGCTGGACCGCCGCGATCCTTGCGGCCAGCTCCCCACCCGGCGCGACCACGGTCGCCTGGAACGGTACGCCGGTCGCCGCGAGTGCCCGGACAACGTGCGGCCCCGCCCCGAACGCATCGGTGCCGCCGAAGAACGCGAACACCTTCGGTACGGCGTTCGCCGCCGGCCCGACCGTCGGCACCGCGGCCGGGCGCTGCTCGAGGATCTCGTCGCGGATCAGCACGTAGTCCAGCCCGGCCAGGCGCACCGTACCGTGGGGCAGCTCCGGGTGGTCCAGCTCGGCCGCGAGGTTCTGGTCCAGCAGCACGTCCGCCTCGGCCCCACGGAACTCACCGTCGACGAGGGCGAGCGTCGGCATCCCGGTCGCCCGCACTGCCTGATAGACCGGCCCGGCGAGGTCGTAGGAGTCGAAGATCACCGCGTCCAGATCCAGCCGCGCGAACAGGTCGACGTGCTCGGCGGCCGTCCACACAGCCGGCTGCACCGCGATGCCACGGGCCGCGATCTGCGCCGCCGCCCACGGCACGGTGTGCGCGTCACAGGCGAACACCACGTCGACCTGGCGCCGCCGCAACTCCTCCGCCAGCGCCAGGCAGCGCATCACGTGCCCGACCCCGCGCTCCGGGCCCACGTCACACCGAATCCCGACCCGCTCCACGCCCCGACCGTATCTGTTCACCCGTTTCCACCGGTGGCCGGTGGGTGATTCTTCGCACTTGTGGAACGGTCTGATCGCCCCGGACTGCGATCTGGATTGAAGCTGCCGCGGCCGGGGCGGCTATTGTTCGGACTGCACTACCCCCGCAGTGTCCGGAATTGTCTCCGCAGAAGGGTCCCTCCGACGTGTCCATCCTGACCGGCTCCGACATCCTCGTCACCGGTGGCACCGGGTCGTTTGGCAAGGCCTTCGTGCGGCACGCACTCAGCCGGCTGAACCCACGCCGGATCATCGTGTTCAGCCGGGACGAGCTGAAGCAGTGGGAGGTCCGGCAACTGTTCGCCGACGACCCCCGGCTGCGGTTCTTCATCGGCGACATCCGGGACCGGCCCCGGTTGCACCGGGCCATGCACAAGGTCGACTACGTCGTGCACGCCGCCGCGCTGAAGCAGGTCGACAGCGGCGAGTACAACCCGTGGGAGTTCGTTCAGACCAACGTGGTCGGCTCACAGAACGTGATCGAGGCCAGCATCGACAACGGCGTCAAGAAGGTCGTCGCACTGTCGACCGACAAGGCGTCCAGCCCGATCAACTTGTACGGCGCGACCAAGCTGACCGCGGACAAGCTGTTCATCAGCGGCAACCACTACGCGGCGGCGTACGACTCCCGGTTCAGCGTGGTCCGCTACGGCAACGTGATGGGCAGCCGAGGCTCGATCATCCCGAAGTTCAAGGCACTGCACGCCGCCGGCCAGTCGCTGCCGATCACCGACCTGCGCTGCACCCGGTTCCTGATCACGCTGCCGCAGGCGGTCGACTTCGTGGTCGATTCCTTCGACCTGATGCAAGGCGGCGAGCTGTACGTACCGCGGATCCCGTCGATGAAGGTCACCGACCTGGCCGAGGCGATCGCGCCCGGCGCGAAGATGCACGACGTCGGCCTGCGCCCGGGCGAGAAACTGCACGAGGAGATGATCAGCCCGGAAGAAGGCCGCCGCGCCCTCGCGATCGGTGACCGCTACGTCCTCCAGCCAGACCTCGCCACCTGGGGTTACGAGGCACCCACCGACAGTATCCCAGTGGCCGACGGCTTCCACTACACCTCGGACACCAACACCCAGTGGTACACGATCGACGAGATCCGCAAGGTCCTCGAGAGCGACTAGAGGAGGTGCTGAATGCTGCCGTACGGACGTCAGTCCATCTCGGACGAGGACATCGAGGCGGTCACCGCCGTACTGCGTGGTGACTGGCTGACAACAGGGCCGGCGGTCGCTGCTTTCGAGCAGGCTGTCTCGGAGCTGACCGGTGGGCACCGCGCGGTCAGCTGCACCTCCGGCACGGCGGCGCTGCACATCGCGTACGCAGCCCTGGGGGTGGGGCCGGGTGACGAGGTCGTCACCACGCCGATGACGTTCGTCGCGACCGCGTCATGTGCCGCGATGCTCGGCGCCACGGTGGTGTTCGCGGACGTCGACGAGGACACCGCGCTGATCGATCCGGCCGCCGTCTCGTCAGTGGTCAGTGAACGGACCAAGGTCATCGCCGGGGTCGACTACGCCGGCCAGGCCGCGGACTACGCGTCCCTGCAGCCGCTGGCCGATCGCGTCGGCGCCCGCACCCTCGCGGACGCGGCGCACTCGATCGGCGGCACCGCCGACGGCCGTCCGGTCGGCGACCTGGCCGATGTGACCACGCTGTCCTTCTTCCCCACCAAGAACCTGACCACCGGCGAAGGCGGCGCGGTGATCTGCAAGGACCCGTCGATCGGCCGGCGGGCCCACGAGTTCCACTTCATCGGTCTCGTCCGCGATCCGGACCGCTTCGAGATCGCCGACGAAGGCCCCTGGCACCAGGAAGTCCACGAGTACGGCGTGAACTACCGGCTCACCGACATCGGCAGCGCCCTGGGGTTGTCCCAGCTCAAGCGGCTCGCGATGTTCAAGCGTCGCCGGGCCGAGATCACCGCCCGCTACAACGAGGCCCTTCGCGACGTCGACGGACTGCGGATCCCGGTCCAGCGAACCGGCGTCGACCCGATCTGGCACCTTTACCCGGTCCGCGTCCTCGGCGGGCGCCGACGCGAGGTCTTCGAGGGCATGCGCGCGGCCGGAATCGGCGTACAGGTCAACTACATCCCCGTCTACTGGCACCCGGTCTTCGCGAACCAGGGCTACCGCCGCGGCCTCTGCCCGAACGCGGAGCGGTTCTACGCCGAGGAGCTTTCCCTCCCGCTGTTCCCCGACCTCACCGACGCCGAGGTCGACCAGGTGATCGAGACGATCACGAAGCTGGTTGACTAGCGTCCATGACGCTTAAGGTACCCCTGTGATCCGATCGATTTTGATCGGCGCCGAGATGCTGAACTGGTCCGACCTCCACCCGGTCGACGCACGCCCGGCTGCCGCCGGACCAGCCGCCGCAGCACTCTTCGCCGCCGCCCTTCAGCCCAGCGACACCGTCCTGCTCGCCGGTCCGCACTCCTTGGACCTGATCGCCGACGTCGCCGCACGCGTCGCCTCGGTGGATGTCCTCGTGCGTTCCGCCCCGGACGCCGAGGAGATCGCCGCAGTCATCGACCGGCCGCTCGCCGACAACAAGGTCTTCTGCGGCGCCCTGGACCGCTTTACCCCGGCGTACGGCAACTCGTCCGGGTACGACGCGGTGGTCGCGCTCGACGGACTGGGCCGACTCGTCGGTCCGGACACGTCGAAGCTCAGCTGGGCGGACGCTCTGGCCGCTCTACAGGATCGGCTCGCTTCCTCAGGCCGTCTGCTGCTCGGGGCCGAGAACCAGTTCGGCGTCGAGCGCTTGCTCCAGCCCGACATCACCGCCGCGCTGCCACGAGACGAGGACTGGGGGTGCGATCTCACCGACGCCGCACCCGTCGGCCTGAAACCGCTCCGCACTGCCCTCGAGGAGGCCGGCCTCGACATCGCGGGAACGTACGCAGTGTTTCCGTCGCTGGTCGACGCCGAGGTCGCGCTCACGGACGTCAGTGGACCGCTGCCGGCTGCGGTGGCCGCCCGCGCCATGGCCGACCGGTACGCCGGTCCGGCCCTGATGGACCCGTATCGCTTCGTGCAGGACACGGTCCGGGCCGGCCTGAGCGTCGAACTGGCCCCGGCTTGGTACGTCGTCACCGCCGCCCACGACCTGCCCGGTGTGCTCCCCGCCGATGCGGTCCCGGGTGGCTCGGGTGTCCTGCTGGAGGAGTACCTGCTCTCCGCTCTCCGGGTCGACGATCAGGCGGCGGTGCGGCGTGTTGTTCCCGATTACGTGTCGTGGTTGCGTGCACAGCACTACGACACCGCGAAGATCGCCGCTCCGGACAACGTGATTATCGACGGCATGTCGTTCCGGGTGTTCTCCGAGTCCGGCATCGGAGTCTTTCAGGTCGACGAAGACGGTGAGCCCGTGCCCGTACGTGGCGACGCACTGGTCGTCGCGCACCTGGCACGCTTCGTCCGTCGTTCGATGGAAGGCGGATCGAGGCAGCCGTGGTCTGCGGGTGGCTACCCCGACGGGTTGACGGCACGGCTCGCCTCGATGGTGGGAATCACGGTGACGAAGTGGCTTTCGCCACCCAGCGAGATGGTCAGGCCACTCGGTAGTGCCGAGCAGCTGGTGACCGTCGCGCGCCTCTCGGAGGAGCTGGCTGCCGCCAGCGCACGGGGGCACCTGTTCCATGGCCAGATCGTCGGGATCCGCCAATCGAAGCCGTACCGCGTAGGCCATACCGTGACCGGCCCACTGCGGGTGGTCCGCCGGCACGTGAGGCGGACGGTGCGGAGGGTTCAGCGACTGCCGCGGAAGCTCCGGGGACGCTGATGCACCACGCGAATCACTTCTACGGGCACGCGAACGTCATGGCGTCGTACGCCGGATACCAGAAACCGCCGTACATCTGGGGATACCTTCAGCACGGCTGGAACATCCTGGACGGATTCGCCCACGGCACGACGTTCGCGCCGGGGATGCCGCTGTACGTCTGGTCGGACAGCGTCCGCCGGCGCGGTTGGTCGATGGGACTGCGGAACTACTCGGTGATCGGCTCCGTCTGGCTGTATCTGCTGCAGGTGCATCCCGAGCTGGCCACTCCGGCGGAAGATGCCGAAGGCACCATCTTCTACCCGTTCCACGGCTGGGAAGGCCAGAACGTGCTCGGTGACCACGGCCGTATCGTTGCCTCGATCAAGGAGCACGAGACCGGGCCGGTGACGGTCTGCCTGTACTGGAACGAGTACGAGAACCCCGCGATCCGCAACGTCTACAAGAGCGCCGGCTTCCGGGTGATCACGCACGGATATCGCGGCCTGCACTGGCGGCGGACCGACGCCGACTTCCTCGTGAAGCAGCTGACCGAGCTGCGCAAGCACCGGCGGGTCGCCTCCAACCGGCTCAGCTCCGCGGTCCTGTACGGCGCTTCGATCGGCATGCAGCCAGGGGTGTACGGTGACCCGATGGTGCTGGAGCACGAGCACCCCTCGTTCGGCGGGCAGGCCAGGATCAAACGGCTGTGGCCGGAGATGGACCAGCCGTTCGTGCCGCTCGACGTCGCGCGAGAGTTCACCGATACCGAGCTGGGCGTCGACCACCTCGCCTGCCCCGCCGAGATCAGGGAGTTGTTCCGGTGGAACTGAAGATCGGCATCATCACCCAGGTGCGGGCGACCAGCACCCGGCTCCCCGCGAAGGTCCTGCGGACCGCCGGCGGCCGGACCTACCTGCAGCACCACCTCGACCGGCTCTGCCTGACCGGGCTTCCGGTGATCGTGGCAACGACCACGAACCCCGACGACGATCCCGTCGTACACCTGGCCGAGCAGACCGGCATCCCCGTGTTCCGGGGTAGCGAGGAGGATGTGCTGAGCCGGTTCGCCGGGGCGACCCGCGCGCACCAGCTGGACGGCATCGTCCGGGTCACCTCCGACTGCCCGCTGATCGATCCGCAGGTCGTTGCCGAGGGCGTCGACAGCTGGCGGTCCGAGAAGGACGAGAACCTCTACCTGTCCAACTGCCTGGAGAGGACCCATCCGCGCGGAATGGACTACGAGGTGTTCTCCGCCGCGCGGCTGCTCGACGCGGACGAGCAGGCGACGCTGCCGGCCGACCGCGAGCACGTGACGCCGTACCTGCACCAGAACCGGCCGGGCGACATCCGGCTGCGGAACCTGCCCTGGTCCGGCGGAGGTTCGCAGTACCGGCTGACACTGGACACCCCGGACGACCAGAAGTTGCTCGAGATCCTGATCGAGGAATACGGCGCGGACCGGCTGACCTGCGCCGAACTGGTCGCGGTGCTGGACGCGCATCCGGAGCTGGCCGCGCTCAACGCGCACATCGAACAGAAGAAGCTCGGCGAGTGACAACGCGCTAGCCCGCCGCTACGGCATGATTTGCGGTGATGACCACCGATGATCCAGCACCGGAGCGGGCGACCGGCCGGGACACGCCGGAGACCGGCTCGAACGCGGCCCGCGCCAAGTCCTTCGGCGCCGTGGCGACCGCGTACGACGCCGGCCGGCCGACGTTTCCCGCCGAGGCGCTGACCTGGATCCTCGGCCCGGGCCGGCTGCAGGTCCTCGACCTCGGCGCCGGCACCGGGAAGCTGGCCGCGGTCGCGGCCGGGCTGGGGCACGACGTGGTCGCGGTCGATCCGTCCGAGGAGATGCTGTCGGTGTGCCGTCGGCGCCCCGGGATCGACACGATGGTCGGCGCGGCCGAGTCGATCCCGCTGGCACACGGCTCGGTCGACGCGGTGGTCGTCGGCCAGGCGTTCCACTGGTTCGACCACGCCCGGGCGCTGCCCGAGATCGCCCGGGTGCTGCGGCCCAACGGCGTCCTCGGCCTGCTGTGGAACGACGCCGACCGGGTGGTTCCCTGGGTGCGCCGGTTCGACCGCGCGATCAGGGGCGACGACTTCGGCGGCGACCAGTTCGACCCGATGCCGATCCTGCTGCAGTCGGACCTGTTCGCCCTGGTGGAGACGGCCCGGTTCCGGCACTGGCAGGACCTGGACCGTGCGGGCCTTCGGCAACTGGCCCTGTCGCACTCGCGGGTCGCCGTCCTGACCGAGTCCCGGCGCGACGCCGTAGTGGACCAGGTCGACGCCATCTACGACAACACTGCGCGACCGCCGGAGCCGCTCCGGATGCCCTACCTCACCGACTGCTACCGGGCTCGGCCCAGCGACCTGGCGAACTACCGCCGTACTCTCGACGCCCCGGTTGCCCCGCATCTCTAGCATTCCCCGAAACGTTTTGGTTGCGGTGGGTCACAAATCCGCGACATGGGGCTAACGTGCACGTGTTCGGGTTCAGCGCTGTGCCATTGGAGAACAGGGAAACTCATGGACAACGAAATGGTGCGCGAGCGGGATGCCCGCGCCTATGAGGCGGTGCACGAGGCGGCCGACTTCACCAAGCTGAAAACGCGCTACAAGAATTTCGTGGTGCCGTGGACCATCGCGTTCATGGCCTGGTACCTGGCGTACGTCGCCTGCTGCAACTGGGCCCGCGGCTTCATGGACCACCAGGTGGTGGGGCACATCAATGTGGCCTTGATCTTCGGCCTGCTGCAGTTCGTGTCCACCTTCGTGATCGCCGCGCTGTACGGCCGGTTCGCGAACCGCAAGCTCGACCCGCTGGCCCATGGGCTGAACGCCAAGTACAAGAGGGAGCGCCGCCGGTGAACGTCCTCACCATCCCGGCCCTGATCCCGCTGGCCGACGCCGAGCCGGGCAACCGGGCCCTGACCATCTCGCTGTTCTCCGCGGTCGTCGCCGTGACGCTGTACATCACCTGGTGGGCGTCCCGGCAGAACAAGACCGCGGCCGACTACTACGCCGGCGGCCGATCGTTCAGCGGCGCGCAGAACGGACTGGCCGTCTCGGGCGACTATATGTCCGCGGCGTCATTCCTCGGCATCTCCGGCCAGATCGCCCTGTTCGGGTACGACGGCTTCCTCTACTCGATCGGGTTCCTCGTCGCGTGGCTTGTCGCGCTGTTGCTCATCGCCGAACTGCTGCGGAACTCGGGGCGGTTCACGATGGCCGATCAGCTCGCGTTCCGGATGAAGCAGAAGCCGGTCCGGACCGCAGCCGCGACCTCGACGATCGTGGTGTCGATCTTCTACCTGCTGGCCCAGATGGTCGGCGCCGGTTCGCTCGTCGGACTGCTGCTCGGCGTGAAGGGTGATGGCGTGAAGGCGGCCGTGATCATCCTGGTCGGCGCGCTGATGATCATCTACGTGACCATCGGCGGCATGCGGGGCACCACCTGGGTGCAGATCGTCAAGGCCGTGCTGCTGATGGCCGGCACGGTGCTCATCACCTTCCTGGTGCTGGTGAAGTTCCACTTCAACCTGTCCGACCTGCTCGGCGCGGCCGCGGACAATTCCGGCAAGGGCGAGGCGTTCCTGCAGCCCGGGCTGCTCTACGGCAAGGACCTGGTCGGGCAGATCGACTTCCTGTCCCTCGGCCTGGCGCTGGTCCTCGGTACGGCCGGTCTGCCGCACATCCTGATCCGCTTCTACACCGTGCCCGACTCGCAGACCGCACGCCGGTCGGTGCAGTGGGCGATCGGCCTGATCGGTGCGTTCTACCTGATGACGCTGGCGCTCGGTTTCGGTGCAGCCGCGCTGCTCGACACCGGCAAGGGTTCGGCAGTCGCGGAGTCGAAGGGCAACGTGGCCTCGCCGCTGCTGGCCGAGTCCGTCGGAGGTGGCGCCGGCTCGATCGGCGGCTCGATCCTGCTGGCGCTGATCGCGGCGGTCGCGTTCGCCACCATCCTGGCGGTGGTCGCGGGCCTGACCCTGACCTCGGCGTCGTCGTTCGCGCATGACCTGTACGCGAACGTGATCGCCAAGACCAAGCCCAGCGAGAAGGACGAGCTGCGGGTCGCCCGGTTCGCGGCGGTCGGGATCGGCGCGGTCTCGATCGCGCTCGCTATCCCGGCGCAGAAGCTGAACATCGCGTTCCTGGTCGCGCTCGCGTTCGCCGTCGCCGCGTCCGCGAACCTGCCGGCACTGCTGTTCAACCTGTTCTGGAGGCGGTTCAACACCTCCGGCGCCGCCTGGAGCATCTACGGCGGCCTGATCTCCGCGGTCGTCCTGGTGATCTTCTCGCCGGTCGTGTCCGGTACACCGACCTCGATGATCACCGGCTCCGACTTCTCCTGGTTCCCGCTGTCGAACCCGGGCATCGTGTCGATCCCGCTGGGCTTCCTGTTCGGCGTACTCGGCACCTACCTCGGCAAGGACAGGTCCAGCGAAGCCCGCTACAACGAGCTCTCCGTCCGCTCCCTCACCGGCGCCGGCGCGGAGGGTCCGTCCAAGCACTAGTCGCCCGCTGGTGGGTCCAGCGTTCGTGCATGCGGATCCGGCGGCGGTTCCTCGGGCTGATGCCCGCGGCTGCCGCCGTTCTGCTGTCCGGCTGTGGAGACAACGCCGGCGTCACCGGGTACGACAGCCGGCCAGCGCACCGGTCCCGTCCTTCGTCCGCGCGAAGGATGCCGCTGGCAACCAGACGTTCCCCGCCCTGTGATCTATTCCGCGACGAAGGTTTTCAGCAACGGTTAGGCTCCACTACTATGTCCGACCTGATTCCTGTCACCAAGGGACCGTCTTGATGACGGTCCGGTCTGGCAGGTCTGCCCGGCCACCGTTTCTGAGTGCACTCGTCTGGCTACTCCCCGCGGTGACCGCGTACTGGGTACTTGCAGGCACAGGGGTGACCGACGGCGACATCCTCCGCTACTCGGCCTACTTCTCGGGCTGTGTGGTGCTTCCGGGAGTGTTGCTGCTGCGAGCTTTCGCGCCGGGTCGGCGGACCTGGCCGGAGGACGTGGGCCTCGGCATCGTCGTGGGGCTCTCCTACGAGTTGCCGGGGTGGGCGTTGTTCACGGCTGCTGGGATGCAGCAGTGGTTGGTGGTGTGGCCCGCGGCGGTGCTGGTGGTCTTCGCCGCGGTACCGCGGTTGCGGCGCTGCTGGCGGGCGCAGGACACGCCGCGGCTGCCGCTCGCCTGGGGCGCCACGCTGGCGCTGCTCCTCTCGGCGACGTTGCTGGTGTACTACGGCACCACGGTCAGCGCCACGTCGGTCCCCGAGAACGGCGGCGACTACTACCAGGACATGCTCTGGCACCTAGGGATCGTGCACGAGCTGGGCCGCTCCGTCCCGCCGCAGATCCCGCAGGTGGCGGGCGAGACGATGCAGTACCACTGGTTCGCCGACGCACACCTGGCGTCGGCAGCACAGATCACCGGAATCGACCCCCGGATCGTGCTGTTCAGGCTATGGTTCGCCCCGATCATCATCGGGCTCGTCCTCGCGGTGGCCGCACTCGCGCGCCAGGTCAGCGGTGTCTGGTGGACCGCCCCGTTCGCGGTCGCGGTGACGACGGTCGTCCAGCGGGTCGCAGTCTGGAAGTACGTCGGCGGCGTCGGGTCCGCACCACTCGTTTTCCTGAGTCCGTCGCAGTCCTTCGGGACGGCGGTCAGCGTCGGAGCTGCGGCGCTGGTGCTCGGCGCCTTGTACCGCGGTGCCCCGAGACGGTCCTGGGTGATCGTGATGCTGGTCGTCTGCGTATCCGCCGGCTCCAAGCCCACCGCTGTGCCGCTACTGCTCGGCGGGACCGGCCTGGCGGCGTTGTTCCTGCTGGTGCGGAACAGACGCATCCCCTGGCCGACCGTCGGCTTCGGCGTCGCACTGGTGGGTGTTTTGGTGGCGTCGATGCTGACTGTCGCGGGTAGCACCGCAGGTACGCCGCTGCGCTTGTTCGGGGCCTTGCGGGCTTTCCCGGGATACACCGCTCTGACCGGTCTCACCGGCCCTCCGGCGCCGGGTGGATGGATCATCGAAGGGCTTCGTGACGCCGACCAGCAGACGATGACCTGGGCGATCGCGATCCTTGTGGCCGTGGTGGTGAGCCGGGCGGTGGTGGCCGTGGCATTCCTTGGTCTCGTACAGCGCCGGACCCGTACCGATCCGGTGCAGTGGTGGCTGGTCGGCACGCTCGTCGCCTCGCTGCTCGGATTCCTGGTCGTCGACCATCCGAGTTTTGGTGAGTTCTACTTCCTCGGCGGCGCGCTGCCCTTCGCCGGCGTCGCCGCGGGATATGTGGTCCACGGCGCGGTCACCGGACACCGCCGCGTGGCCCGCCGGGTGATCATCGCCGGTGGCCTGCTGGCCGGTGCGGCGCTCGCCCTGGCGATCCGGGTGTTCGGCAACATCGACTCCCGGCCTGTCTCCCCGGCGGAGATCACGCGGGCGGTGACCGAGCCGATGCTGTGGCTTGCGGCGGTACTCGTGGCCGGGCTGCTCGGCTGGCTTGTCCTCCGCGCCGTCCGTCCCCAGGTCCGTGGCCTCGGCCTGGCCCTGCTGATGTGCGTCGCGGTCGGCCTCGCCCTGCCCAGCCGGCCCTGGTCGGACTGGCGCAACGCGGCGGACGGGGTCACCGGGGAGGGCGGGCAGATCCCGGTCCCGGCGGTTCCGTTGTACACCACGGACGAGATCCAAGCCGCGCTCTGGCTGGATCGCAACGCTGGACGGTACGACGTGGTCGTGACGAACACCGCCTGCCTGTCGCGACAACGACCAGGTCCGGTCTGCGACGCGCGTGGCTACCTGGTCAGCGGTGTCGGCGGTCACCGAACGCTGATGGAGGGCTGGGCCTACACCCAGCAGTCGCTGGCCAACCAAGGCGAACGGAACGTCGGCTACAGCCTGCAGCCATCGCCCTGGCCCGACCGGGTGGAGCTGACGACGAAGGCACTCACGGCGCCAACGCCTGAGGTGCTGGAGACCCTGCGCCGCGATTACGGCGTCCGCTGGATCTTCGCGGACATGCGAAAGGGCAGGGTCGCCGAGCGGACTCTCGACGAGCTCGCCGACCGGAGGTTTACCCAAGGGCAAGTCATCGTCTACGAACTGAGGGACTGAACAAGTTCGTTGATTTACGCGTCGAGATGCTGAAGCATGATCAATCCTCAGGAGGAGATACCCATGGACGGTCTGAAAGGCCTTCTCAAGCATGTGCGCGCCTACGTCCTGCTGCAGCGCATCGTCGGCGCCGACCGCTTGCGATATCGCTGCATCGAGGAGATCCAGCCGGGTGAAACCGTCCTGGACATCGGCTGCGGTCCCGCGTACTACTTCCCGCGTCTGCCCCAGCCGCTGAACTACCACGGGTTCGACACAGATGCGCCGTACATCGACTGGGCCAAGGAGCACTTCGGCGGTGAGAACGCCAGTTTCCATTGCGGCAACTTCGACGAAACCGCTGCCCGATCGCTGCCGCCGATCGATGTGGTGCTGCTGCTCGGGCTGCTGCACCACCTGTCGGACGAGCAGTGCACACATCTGCTCAACCTGGCCGCGAGCGTGCTGGGCCCCGGCGGCCGGGTGATCAGCCTCGACACCTGCTTCGAGCCGAACCAGGGCCGGATCTCGCGGTGGATGTCGGCGAACGACCGCGGCGAATACGTCCGGGAGCCGCCGGCGTTCGAGAAGCTCGCCCTGCAGTCCTTCGGCCAGGTCGAGGGCAAAGTGATCGATGATGCCACCCATGTTCCAGCGAGCTACTGGATGATGAGGATGACTGCGCCGAGCCGACCGTGGGCCGAATAGAGGGCCGGCTCCCCAGGAGCCGGCGCTGTCATTCGATCCTGAATGTCGCCGCGAAGACGTCCAGCTCCGCGGCGGTTGCCTGCTTGCCGACGATCCCCTCAGCGAGGGCCTTCGCGCCGTCGATCGCTCCGGTCAGCAGCGGGGTGAGCGGCGCGAGGGCCTCGACCACGACCAGGTTGGACGGCACCGGCTCGGAGAAAGACCCAGGCTCCGCTGTCAGCGTCGAGCCCGAACACGTCGCATGGATGACGATCTCGCCGAAGCGCAGTTCATAGGCGAGCTTGCCCATCCCCCGCTTCAACGGGTGGTACGTCGATCGCAGCGCCATCACCAGCGAGTCCGCGGTGGCGATCTCACCCGGCCGCAACTCGCCGAGCGATCGCGCTCCCCACCGGCCGAGCGCCAGTACGACCGTGTCCAGCTCCAGCCCGTACGGCGTCAACTCGTAGACGATCGCGCCCGACGGCCGCGGCTGCACCCGGCGCTCCACCAGGCCCGCGCTCTCCAGCTCCTTCAGCCGGGTGGCGAGCACGTTCGTCGGGATCTTCGGCAGCCCCGCCCGCAGGTCCGTGTACCGCTTCGGGCCGACCAGCAGGTCCCGGACGATCAGCAGCGCCCAGCGCTCCCCGACGAGCTCGAGCGCCCGGGCCACCCCGCAGTACTGCCCGTAGGTTTTCGTCGTCATGACTTCAGTCTACTTGACAGAGTCTACTTGCTTTTTGCAAGCTTGCTGCATGGCGATCATGAACAGGCAGCAGCGCGAGGAGTTCTTGGCCGGGCAGCACATCGGGGTGGTGAGCGTCGGCCGCACCGACGGTCTGCCGCCGACCACGGTGCCGACCTTCTATGCCTACGAACCAGACGGCGCACTCACCATGTTCACCGCGACCCAGGGCCGGACCCCTGCCCGGATCGACGCGATCAAAGCCGCCGGCGTGATCACGTTTCTGGTGCAGGAGGAGACCTGGCCGACAAAGTACGTCACGGTCGAGGCGACGCTGGACTCCGTCACCCGGCCGACCGTGGAGCAGATGCTGACCATCCTCCGCCGCTACATGCCGGAGGAGGCCGCGCAGCAGTTCGCCCACAGCGAGGTCGACAACCCAGACAGCACGATCACCCTCTTCACCTTCACCCCGTCCCGCTGGTTCTCCGCCGACAACTCGGCCTGACCCGCGCCGGGACAGCGCTCCGCCATGCAGACGCGGCGGCGGTTCCTGGGCACGGCGATCCACCAAGCGTCACGAACCGTTGACGCTCGGCTAGCCATGCCGTAACAATGGGCCAGCGCTGCGCAAGAAACGAGCAAAACCAGAGCAAGTTTCCGACTTCGCGCCGCGGCTACTCCCCTGCGTCCTCACCACCCGCCCACCAGGAGAGGCCATGCGAATCCCGAAGTGGCGGCTGCCAACCGCCTTGCTCGCCGCGAGTCTCGCGCTCGCGGCCGCCCCACTTGTCCACCCGACCCCGGCCGGCACCGCGGCTGCCGCCGTACTCGCCGGACCCAACCTCGCCGCCGGCAAGGCCGCGTCGGCCAGCAGCAGCACCCAGACGTACGTCGCGCCGAACGTGACCGACGGCAACCAGGGCACCTACTGGGAGAGCGCGAACAACGCGTTCCCGCAGTGGGTCCAGGTCGACCTCGGCTCGTCCGTCGCCACCAACCAGGTCATGCTCAAGCTGCCGACGTCGGGCTGGGACGCCCGCAACCAAACCCTCGCGGTCCAAGGCAGCACCGACGGGCAGAACTTCAGCGACCTGTCGGCGTCGGCCGTCCGCGCGTTCAATCCGCCCAGCAACACGGTGACCATCGACTACGGCACCGCGACCACCCGCTTCGTCCGCATCCGGATCACCGCGAACACCGGTTGGCCGGCCGGGCAACTGTCCGAGCTCGAGGTCTACGGCCCGGCGACCGGTGACACCCAGGCTCCCACCGCCCCGGGCAACCTGGCCCTCACCGAACCCGGCGCCGGCCAGATCCGGCTCAGCTGGAACGCCTCCAGCGACAACGTCGGAGTCACCGGGTACGACGTCTACGCCAACGGCCAACTGCGCACCAGCGTGGCCGGCACTGTGCTCACGTACACCGACAACCAGCCCGCCAGTACGACGATCTCCTACTTCGTCCGCGCGAAGGATGCTGCGGGCAACCAATCGCCGGACAGCAACACCGTGACCCGGAACGGCAGCTCGGGCCCGGGCAGCAACCTTGCGGCCGGCAAGCCGATCACCGCCTCCGGGTACGTGCACATCTTTGTCCCGGCCAACGCCAACGACGACGACGTGACGACGTACTGGGAGGGCAACGCCAACCCGGCCACGCTGACCACGGAACTCGGGTCGAACGCCGACCTCAGCTCGATCGTGATCCGGCTCAACCCGGACTCGGCGTGGGGACCGCGGACGCAGACGTTCTCGATCCTCGGGCGGGAGCAGAGCGCGTCCGGGTTCACCACGATCGTGCCGAGCGCGTCGTACAACTTCAGTCCGGCGAGCGGGAACAGCGTGACGATCCCGGTCAGCGCACGAGTGGCCGACGTACAGCTGAACTTCACCGCGAACACCGGCGCCCCGGCCGGCCAGGTCGCCGAACTGCAGGTGATGGGCGTACCTGCTCCGAATCCGGATCTCACCCTGTCGAACGTGTCGTGGACGCCGACCTCACCGGTCGAGACCGATGAGGTCGCTGTCCGCGCGACGGTCAACAACACTGGTACGGCGGGCTCCACTGCGACTGACGTGAACTTCTACCTCGGCTCCGGCAAGGTGGGAACGGCGGCTGTAGGAGCACTCGCAGCAGGAGCATCGACAACGGTCAGCGCATCGATCGGGGCGCGCGACGCCGGCAGCTACGCACTGAGCGCCAAGGTCGACGAGTCGAACGCGATCATCGAGCAGAACGACGGAAACAACACCGCGAACGCCTCCGGCCCGCTGGTGGTGACTCCGGTCGCCAGCTCGGACCTGATCGCGTCCGCGGTGAACTGGACGCCAAGTAACCCCTCGGCGGGTAACAGCGTCGCCTTCTCGGTCGCGCTGAAGAACCAGGGCAGCGTCGCCTCCGCGTCCGGCGCTCACGGGATCACGCTGACCGTGCGCAACGGAAGCACAGTAGTCGCCACCCTGACGGGCAGCTACAACGGCTCGATCGCTCCCGGTGCGACCACCGCCGCTGTTGCTCTAGGCAATTGGACGGCCGCGAACGGGCGATACACCGTGCGCGTCATACTCGCCGACGACGCCAACGAACTGCCGGTGAAGCGGACCAACAACACCAGCGAGCGTCCGTTCTTCGTCGGTCGCGGCGCGAACATGCCGTACGACCACCTCGAGGCCGAGGATGCCTCGGTCGGCGGCGGCGCCACCGTGATCGGGCCGAACCGCACCATCGGCGACCTGGCCGGCGAGGCGTCCGGGCGACGCGCGGTGACGCTGAACTCGAACGGTTCGTACGTCGAGTTCACCACCCGGGCCAGCACGAACACGCTCGTCACCCGGTTCTCCATCCCGGACTCGGCCGGTGGTGGCGGCATCACCTCGTCGATCAACGTGTACGTGAACGGCAGCTTCCACAAGACGTTGCCGCTGACCTCGAAGTACTCCTGGCTGTACGGCGCCGAGGCCTCGCCGAACAACTCACCAGGCTCGGGTCCCGCGCGGCACATCTACGACGAGGCGAACGTCATGCTGGACTCGACGTTCCCGGCCGGGACGAAGATCCGGTTGCAGAAGGATCCGGCGAACAGTACGACGTACTCGATCGACTTCGTCGACACCGAGGCCGTGGCACCGCTGGCGAACCCGGGCGCCGGGTTCGTGACGCCAAACGGGTTCACCCAGCAGGACGTGCAGAACGCGCTCGACCGGGTGCGGCAGGACAGCGCGCTGCAGGGTGTCTATCTGCCGCCGGGTGAGTACCAGACATCGTCGAAATTCACCGTGTACGGCAAGGCTGTTCGCGTTTCCGGCGCCGGTCCCTGGTACACCCGCTTCGTTGCGCCGCAGAGCCAGGCGAACACCGACGTCGGCTTCGACGCGCAGTCGTCGGCGAACGGGTCGACGTTCAGCGGATTCTCGTACTTCGGGAACTACGACAGCCGCAACGACGGACCAGGCAAGGTGTTCAACTTCGCCGGTACGTCGGACATGACCATCGACAACATCTGGGCGGAACACCAGATGTGCCTGTACTGAGGCGCGAACACCGACAACTCGGTGATCAAGAACTCGCGCATCCGGGATTCCTTTGCCGACGGCATCAACATGACCAACGGGTCGGCGGGCAACACCGTCAGCAACAACGACGCCCGGTCCACCGGGGACGACAGTTTCGCGCTCTTCAACGCCACCGACAGCGGTGGTGGTGAGGTCCGGGACAATGTCTTCGAGAACCTGTCCGCGTCGCTGACCTGGCGGGCCGCCGGGTTCGCGGTGTACGGCGGGACGAACAACGTCTTCCGCAACCTGTACGCGGCGGACATGCTCACCTACCCGGGGATCACGATCAGCTCGCTCGACTTCGGCATCCCGATGAACGGGTTCGGTGCGACGCCGCCGACGCGGTTCGAGAACGCCAGCGTCGTACGGTCCGGCGGGCATTTCTGGGGCAACCAGACGTTCCCGGCGGTGTGGATCTACTCGGCGACGAAGATCTTCCAGGGAATCCGGGTCAGTGATCTGGACGTGGTCGATCCGACGTACTCCGGGATCATGTTCCAGACCGACTACGTCGGCGGGTCGCCGTTGTTCCCGGTCGCGGACACGGTCTTCACCAACACCACGGTGTCCGGCGCGCACAAGTCCGGCGACGCCTTTGACGCCAAATCCGGCTTCGGCATCTGGGCCAACGAACTCCCCGAACCCGGCGAGGGCCCGGCCCGAGGCGCCGCGACCTTCACCAATCTGACCCTCACCGACAACGCAGTGGACATCCGCAACACCACGTCAACCTTCACCCTCACCCGCAACTGACCCGAAGAGTTGGGTCAGAGGTCGTCGGCTATTCGAGCGAGGGCTTCGCCGGCTTTGAGGACCAGCGCCTGGTCTTCTTCGTTCAGCCGGTGAAGCAGGTTGCCGAGTTCGGCAGCCGCCTGCTGGCCGGAGGCCTCGACGGTGGCAGCGCCGGCTTCGGTCAGGACGACGGCGGTGGCGCGGCCGTCGACGGGGTCGGGCTCGCGACGGACGAGCCCGGCCTCCTCGAGGGAGGCGACCGTGGTGGTCGCGGTCGGCTGCGAGCACGGCACCCGGGTCGCGATCTCACCGATCCGGATGGGTTGCTCATCGGCGACCAGCATCAGCGCGAGGAACTGCGTCGGATGCAGGACTGCCGTCGTCCTGCTCCGGCGCAGGTGCCGCACGATCCGGTGCATGCTCACCAGCAGCTGCAGGGTCTCCTGTGCCATTGCGATCACCTCCGACGAGAGGCGCCAATCGTGGCACAGCTAGATAAGGATCTCCTAAGGATCGGTCCGGTCAGGTCAGACGGAGGTCAGGTTGATAGAGGTCCAGCCAGGTCGCGAGTGACAACGTTTGCTCGAGATGCCGGCGTCCCCGGGCTGCCGCCTCGGCCGTCGTGAACGGCTCGAGAGCGTTCCGGTCGACCAGATCGAACACAGCGTGTTTGTCCGCCAGCAGACCGCGCACCTGACCCGCCAGCGCGTCGGCGTACGCCGGGTCCTGGGTCTGCGGGTACGGCGACTTCTTGCGTTCGGCGACCGACTCGGGCAGGACGTCCCGGGTGGCGGCGCGGAGCAGGCTCTTCTCCTTGCCGTCGAAAGTCTTCAGCGACCACGGGGTGTTGTACACGTACTCCACCAGCCGGTGGTCGCAGAACGGCACCCGCACCTCCAGTCCGACCGCCATACTCATCCGGTCCTTGCGATCGAGCAGGATCCGCACCATCCGGGTCAGGTGCAGGTAGCAGATCTTCCGCATCGTCCACTCGTCGTCGGACTCCCCGTCGAGCCGTTCCACCTCGGCGACGGCCTCGGCGTACCGATCGCGTAGGTGCCCTCCGAGGTTGAGTGCCTTCCGCAGCTCGGGCCGCAGTACGCTCACCGGCCCGTCGCCGCGCCGCGTCATCATGTACGCGATCCACGGGAAGATCGGTATCTCTCGCACTGCCGGGTCGTGGAACCACAGGTAGCCGCCGAACACTTCGTCGGCCGACTCGCCGGACAGTGCGACCGTGGACTGCTCGCGGATCGCCTTGAACAGCAGGTACAGCGAGTTGAAGATGTCCCCGCCGAACGGCGCGTCGTTGGCCCGGATCACCTTCCGCCGGATCTCCGGATCGGTCAGCACAGAGTTGTCCAGCACGATGTCGGAGTGCTGCGACTTGACCAGGTCCGCGACGTCATGCACGTACGGCGTGTCCGGAGTACTCCGGAGATCGTCCGGCCGGAAGTTGTCCGCGTGGCCCGCGAAGTCGACCGCGAAACTGCGGACCTTGCGGCCGTCCTCGGCCAGCTGACCGGCCGCGAGCCCGGTGATCGCGCTGGAGTCGAGTCCGCCGGACAGCAGTACACAGCGCGGTACGTCGGCGACCAACTGGCGGCGGGTGATGTCGTCGAGCAGTTCACGCACCTGCGCGACGGACGTGTCCTGGTCGTCGGTGTGTGCCTTGGTCTGCAGCCGCCAGTAGTGGTTGGCGTGGATCCCGGCCCGGTCGACAGTGACGACAGTGCCCGGCTCGACCTCGGACATGCCGGCCCACAGCGAGGCGCCAGGGGTCTTCGACACCGTGAGCAGTTCGCGCAGCCCGTCGATCTCGACCGCGGGGGTCACGTTGGGGTTCGCCAGGATCGCCTTCGGCTCCGAGCCGAACAGCACGCCGTCGGCGGTCGGGTAGTAGAAGAACGGCTTGATGCCCATCCGGTCGCGGACCATCACCAGGGTCTCGATCCGCGGGTCCCAGATGGCCAGCGCGTACATCCCGTTCAGCCGCTCGGCGAACGCCGTACCCCACTCGGCATAGGCACGCAGGACGACCTCGGTGTCGGAGTCGGTGCTGAACGGGTGCCCGCGGCGGCGGAGCTCGTCGCGCAGTTCTGTGTAGTTGTAGACCTCACCGCTGTAGACCATGCCGAGGGTGACCTGGCGGCCTTCCGCGGTGAGGTGCGTGGTCATCGGCTGCTCACCGCCCGGGAGGTCGATGACGGCCAGTCTTCGGTGCCCGAGGGCGACGTGCGCGGCGTACCAGGTGCCTCGTGCGTCCGGTCCGCGACACGACATCGTCTCCGTCATCGCGTCGATCACGTCGTGCTCAATGCCCAGATCGTGCCGGTAGGCCACCCATCCGGTGATGCCACACATCGTCGTCGCGCTCCTCTCCAGGAGATACATTCAATTCCAATGTATTTCTGACGATGTGTGATCACAACGGGCGGATCCGTGACTGATCTCTCACACGTTCGCGGCGAGTACTCCGAGCGCGAACGCGAGTCCGGTGAGCCCGAGCATCGTGGTCGCGAGGACGACGAGCCGTCGTTGCAGCGCGGGCAGTTCTGCCGCGGTCGCGAAAACCCGCTGGGGCCAGTGCCGCCAGGAGACGTACCAGAAGATGCCACTGGCACCGAGTAGCAGCACGGCCTTGATCGCATGGATCCACCAGTGGTCGTGGTCGTGGTCGTGGTCGTGGTCGAGCAGCAGCAGTACGACGCCGGTCACCGCGATCGCCCCGATCAGCCCGACCACCTTCCATCGATTGCCCGAGGCAATCACCGCGGTCAGCGTCTCCCGCCCCTCCTGATCGGGCCCGAAGTACCGCTTCAGCTTCGGCTGCACCACGAACAACGAGTAACCCATCCCCCCGACCCAAGCCGCCGCGAGTCCCGCATGAATGATCGCGACGACGGCAGTCATGCCCGGCAGCCTAAGCGCATCCCGGTGCAAGCGACGCCTGGAGATCGCGGGCACGGCCTGCGGACTCCTCGCTGACCGACGACGCTCGCACCCGAGCGGCTTCGCGGGCTCCTCGACCGGAGTCTCCTCCGCCGGGGCGGCCTCGTCGCCGTACTGACGAAGGAGAACCCTGAGCTGGCCGAGCTGCTCGAGAAGCTCGCCGAAGGGGCATGCCGTCGAGGACATGGAGTCGCTGGCATGGGAGTCGCCGGCATGGAGTCGCTTGCGCCCGTGCTGGTCGACGAAATGGAACTGCAACTACTGACCGACCAGGCAGCACCTGCGACTCTCAGTCCGCGTGCCGGCTGCGACGGGGGCGAGCGGCGCGGGCGGCCTCAGGTGAGCGGCGCGGGCGGCCTCAGGTGAGCGGCGCGAGCGGCAAACGTACGTGCTCGACCGGCTGGGCAGGACGGCGGTGGATCGCAGGAGGTCCCGGCCGACGCAGCCCCGTGCACGAGAGGCAAACAACTCGGCGGCACGGATTGGTTCGCCGGAACGGATTGGTGACGACAGCACGGATTGGTTCGCCGGCACGAGTCGGTTCGCCGGCACGGATTGGTGACGACAGTGCACGTCCACCCGATCGTCAGAACGGCGGCGGATCGGCGTTGGCTGCCCGCTGACCCGGCGCCATGGACGCGGGACAAGGCAACTCGGCGGCGCGGGTTGGTTCGGCGGCGCGGGTTGGTTCGCCGGCACGGGTTGGTTCGCCGGCACGGGTTGGTTCGCCGGCACGGGTCGGTGACGACACGGGTTGGTGACGCCAGTGCACGTCCACCACCCGATCGTCAGAACGGCGGCGGATCGGCGTTGGCTGCCCGCTGACGCGGCGCCGTGGACGCGGCACAGGGCAACTCGGCGGCGCGGGTTGGTGTGGCGGCGCGGGTTGGTTGGGTGGCTGGTGGTTGGGTGGCTGGTGGTTGGGTGATGGGGCCGCGGGCGGGTGGGACGGTGGTGTAGCGGTGGCCGCTGGGGGTGGTGAGGATGATGGTCCCGTCGGGGTGGCTGGTGGTGGTCCAGCCCCAGGTGGGGGTGTCTTTGATGACGTGGTGGTATTCGCAGTACGGCGCGAGCCCGCTGAGGGTGGTCATGCCGGATCGCGCGAAAGGCGTGAGGTGGTCGCGGTCGCAGTCGCGGGAGGTGCGGTTGCAGCCGGGCCAGGCGCAGACGGGGTGGCGGGCGAGCAGGGTTTCGGTGACGAGCGTGCCGGGGTCGTGGCGGGCGGTGGAGGCTTCGAGGACGGTGCCGTTGGTGGGGTCAGTGAGGAGTCGTCGCCAGGTGCCGTCCGCGGCGATGCGGCGAGCCATCTCGGCGGGGATGGGGCCGTAGCCGGTCAGCTCGGCCGGGTCGTTGTCGAGGCCGAGCAGGGTGGTCGCCGGGACGACGACTTCGATGTGGGGTCGGCGGCGGTGCTGGTCGGGTAGGCGGCGGCCGAGCCAGTCCAAGCCGTTGTGGAGGATGTGTTCGAACAGGTCAGCTGCGACGTCGGCGCGGCGCTGCTCGGCAGTCCGGGCGTCCTTCGATGCCGCATCACCGTTCACGCCACCCTCGTCAGGGCGTGGCTGACCATCGCCTCGGCCCGCAGCACCCTCGTCAGAGCGTGGCTCAGCATCGCCTCGGCCCGCAGCACCCTCGTCAGAGCGTGGCTCAGCATCGCCTCGGCCCGCAGCACCCTCGTCAGAGCGTGGCTCAGCATCGCCTCGACCCGCAGCACCCTCGTCAGAGCGTGGCTCAGCATCGCCTCGACCCGCAACACCCTCGTTGGTGCGTAGCTGACCATCGCCTCGGCCCGCGGCACCCTCGTCAGGGGGTGGCTCGGCATTGCCTCGGCCGGCAGCACCGTCTTGCCGCGCCTCACCACGTCCCGCGCATGCGGGACCGTCCGGCCGCGTGAGGTGGCCCGGATCGGCGACACCAGTGGTGTTCGGGTTGCCGGGCGTGGGGTCGGTGGTGGGGGTGCCGCGTTTGGCGAGGGTGGCCATGGCTTGGATGGCGATCCAGATTTGCTGGATCTTGTCGCTGGTGTGGACGATCCACAGGCCGGCCATGCCGTTGGGCAGGGGCACGATCTTGCAGGTGCGGTCGGTGGTGGCGGCGCGGTGATCCTCGGCCATTTCACGGGTGGTGTGTTTGGCGACCTGGCGGCGCAGCGAGTGCTGCAGGTTCCGGTGGGTTTGGCCGGGGGCGCGTTTCAGGACGTGTGCCTGCACCGCTTGGGCGGCGGGGTCGGGCAGTTGGCTGGTGGCCTCGGAGATCGCCAAGGCCTTGCCCCAGGTCAGGGCCCCGCATCGCAGTGCGGTGTGGGTGGCCGACAGGGTCGAGGTGAGCCGCAGGGCGGTGTCGACGCGGCGGCCGACCGACGGTATTCGGCGACAGCCCGAGGGCCAGGGCGATCTCGGCGTACCAGGAACGCTCGGGGTCGATCGGGCGGCCGTTCGTGTCGAGTTGGGTCGGGCGCGGAGATTCGCGGTGTTCGGCCTGGCGTTGGCGGTAGAAGGAGGCCATGGCGGTGGCCTTGATCGCTTCGGCCCAGCTGGTCAGGCGGTCGGCGGCCTTCATCAGTTCGATCAGGGCCATCGGTGACATGGCTTCCGGACGGGTCTGTTCCAGCGCGCTGGCGAGGTCACCGCCGGGCGGCAGCAACACCCAGGGCGGGGCACTGCGGCGCAGCAGTTCCCGTTCGGCCTGGTCTTGGTCGTGGCCGTCCCACAACTCCCATTCGAGGGTGTCGACGCGGGAGAACCGGTTGCGGCCGAGCAGGACGTCGAGTTCGGCATCCCACTCATCTTGTTCACTGACGAACCGCGGTCCATTCGGATCGTCAGGATCCGCAGGGATGTCGAGGTCCTCCGGCACCGCTACATCGCACGGCCAGTCGAGGTCATCGGCGATGACCTGTCCGCTGCCGACCGCCTGAGCAATCCCTGTCATGCGACTACATTAGAACAGATGTTCGACATCATCAAATCCGCCGGCCGCGGCACGCCGGCGCGAATGTCGTTACAGGGTTGACGATCCGGTGAATCAGTTGCTGATAGCAATCATCTCGGGTGAATGGGTCGGCCGGCTCTGTAGACAGCTTTCTGGCGGATGGCGCGGACCCATGAATGCGGACCCATGTATTCGGAACCCCATGTATTCGGTGGCGTGCAGCGGAGGAGTGGCTGCGTAGGACGCTGGGGATGAACACGTGCGTGAGCCCTCGGGATGACCCGAGGGCTCACAGGCAGAGCAGCAGTCTTAGTCTTCGTCGGATTTGCCGGATTCCAGATTGGCCTTGATGAGGTCCATGACGGTGGAGTCGGCGAGGGTGGTGACGTCGCCTACCTCGCGGTTTTCGGCGACGTCGCGGAGCAGGCGGCGCATGATCTTGCCGGAGCGGGTCTTGGGGAGCTCGGCGACGACCATGATCTGGCGCGGTTTGGCGATCGGGCCGATCTCCTTGGCGACGTGGTTGCGGAGCTCCTGGACCACGTCCGGTCCACCGTCGCCCGCCTCCGAGCGAAGGATGACGAAGGCGGCGATCGCTTGGCCGGTGGTCGGGTCGGAGGCGCCGACGACTGCGGCTTCGGCGACCTTCGGGTGTGAGACCAGGGCGGACTCGATCTCGGTGGTGGAGAGGCGGTGGCCGGATACGTTCATCACGTCGTCGACCCGGCCGAGCAGCCACAGGTCGCCGTCCTCATCCTTCTTCGCACCGTCACCGGCGAAGTAGACACCCGGCCAACGTGACCAGTAGGTCTCGACGAACCGGTCGTCGTCGCCCCACAGCGTGCGCAGCATGGCCGGCCACGGCTTGGTGATGACGAGGTAGCCGCCGGAGCCGTCCGGTACCGACTTGCCCGCGTCGTCGACGACGTCGACGCTGACGCCCGGGATCGCCTTCATCGCGGCGCCCGGCTTGCCTGCGGTCACGCCAGGCAGCGGCGAGATCATGTGCATGCCGGTCTCGGTCTGCCACCAGGTGTCCACGACCGGCGCCTTGTTGCCGCCGATGTTCTCGCGGTACCAGATGTAGGCCTCCGGGTTGATCGGCTCGCCGACCGACCCGATGACCCGCAGCGTGGACAGGTCGAACTTCGCCGGGATTTCGGCGCCCCACTTCATGAACGTGCGGATCGCGGTCGGCGCGCAGTACAGGATCGAGACCTTGTACTTCTGGACGATCTCCCACCAGCGGCCCTGGTGCGGGGTGTCAGGGGTGCCTTCGTACAGCACGGAGGTGGTCGCGTTCGCGAGGGCGCCGTACACGATGTAGCTGTGGCCGGTGACCCAGCCGATGTCGGCCGCGGTCCAGTACACGTCGGTGTCCGGCTTGAGGTCGAAGACGCCCCACTGCGTGTACGACGTACCGACCAGGTAGCCGCCGGTCGTGTGGAGGATGCCCTTCGGCTTGCCCGTGCTGCCGGACGTGTACATCACGTAGAGCGGGTGCTCCGCGTCGAAAGCCTCAGGTGTGTGGTCCGCAGACTGCTTGCCGACGAAGTCTTCCCACCACAGGTCGCGGTCCTCGACCATGGCGGTCTCCTGGCCGGTCCGCTTCACCACGAGCACATTGCGTACGTCGGGGCAGTCCACCAGCGCGGCGTCCACCGCG
This sequence comes from Kribbella sp. NPDC050241, assembly GCF_044459685.1. Classification (NCBI taxonomy): domain Bacteria; kingdom Bacillati; phylum Actinomycetota; class Actinomycetes; order Propionibacteriales; family Kribbellaceae; genus Kribbella; species Kribbella sp. NPDC050241. The sequence continues at coordinate 215,557 of NZ_JBITJE010000002.1, read as the reverse complement.
GGCTTCAGCGCCGCCGGCGCTCCCCGGCGGTAGCCGCCGTCGGAGGTGATCACGACGCGGGCGTCGCAGTCCAGGATCCGGCCCTTGAGCGCGTCCGCGGAGAAGCCGCCGAAGATGACCGTGTGCGGGGCACCGATCCGGGCGCAGGCGAGCATCGCCACCACGGTCTCGGGGATCATCGGCATGTAGATGGCGACGATGTCACCGGGCTGGACGTTCAGTTCGAGCAGCGCGTTGGCGGCCTTGCTGACCTCGTCCTTGAGCTGGGCGTAGGTGATCTCCCGGGTGTCGCCGGGCTCGCCCTCGAAGTAGTACGCGACCTTGTCGCCGAGGCCGTTCTCGACGTGCCGGTCGACGCAGTTGTACGCCGCGTTCAGCTTGCCGTCGGCGTACCACTTCGCGAACGGCGCGTTGCTCCAGTCCAGCGTCTCGGTCGGCTCCACCGACCAGGTCAGGCGCTTGGCCTGCTCGGCCCAGAACCCCTCGAAGTCGGCGGCGGCGCGGTCGTAGGCATCGGCCTTGACGTTCGCGTTGGCGGCCAGGTCCGCGGGCGGCTCGAACCTGCGCTCCTCGTGCATCAGGTTCGACAGTGCCTCGGACTGGGGTGACTCTGCATTCGTCACGTCGACGACTCCTCCTCGCTGGCTTCGGCGCGCTGGAGCGCCCGGTTACCTTTCTACCAACCGCAGACCCCGGCGCGGAACCGGTGTATCGCCGAGCAGTCCCCGATCTGCGCCGAAGAGGACCAATTCCGGGCCGGACGGTGGGTCACGGGCGGTGAGTCACTGGTGGTGCGTCACTGGTGGTGCGTCACTAGTGCTGGGTCACTGGTGCTGGGACAGGACGCGGGCGAGCAGGGTGGTCAGGCGTTTGCGGTCCGTCGGGGACAGCGCGGCGAAGATCTCGTCCTGGGCTTTCGCGACCAGCGTCGTGAGGCGTTTGTGCCGGCGGCGGCCCGAGGCGGTGATGGTGATGATGTTGCGGCGTCCGTCGGCGGGGTCCGGGGTACGCTCGACGTACCCTTCGTCGACCAGTTCGTTGAGGGCGGCAACCACGTCGCTGCGGTCGATGGCGGTGTGCCGGCCGAGCGTCGCCTGACTGGCGGGGCCGAACTCGACCAGCGTCGCGAGCAGGCGGAAGTGGTACTGCCGCGCTCCCGCGGCCGCGAAGGACTCGGTCACGATCCGTTGCGCGTGCGCCGCGCTCTGGGTCAGCAACCAACTGGGCGTCTGTAACAACACGCTGGGCGTCTGCTCGTCCACGGCCCGGAGTCTATCCGTTGGCCGGTCCTACGATTCCAGTCCGGAAGAGTGCCGGAAGAGTTCCGGAAGAGGTCCAGGTGAGTTCCTGGTGGAGCCGTCGTCGGGTCGGTAGGTTCGGCGTCATGGCTGGGGCTGAGGAGTACATGGAGAAGGCGTTGGACGTCGCGCGGCGGGCGGCGGAGACGCAGGTCGGGGCGATTCGGGTCGCGGCGGGTCTGGTGGTCGAGGCGACGCTCGCGGGGCGGGTGTTCTGGGTGTTCGGGACCGGGCACAGCCACCTGATCGCCGAGGAGTTGTACGGACGGGCCGGCGGGTTGGCCGACGTTCGGGCGGTGCTCGAGCCCGGGCTGATGCTGCACGAGGGGTTGCAGAAGAGTTCGCTGCTCGAGCGGCTTCCCGGGCTGGCCGACGTACTGCTGGAGATCAACGAGATCGCCGCGGGTGACGTCGTACTGATCGCGTCGAACTCGGGGCGGAACGCCGTACCGGTCGAGTTCGCGCTCGGAGCGCGGAAGCGTGGTGCGTTGGTGATCGCGCTGACGTCGATGGCCCACACTACGGCGACGACGTCGCGAGCACCGGGTGGTCAGCGGCTGTTCGAGACCGCGGACGTGGTGATCGACAACTGCGGCGTGCCGGGTGACGCGCTGATCGAGGTCGACGGCAGCCCGGAACGGACCGGCGCCACCTCGACGATGATCGGCGCGCTGCTCGTGCAGGCGCTGACGGTGGAAATCGTCACCAGGCTCACCGCCGCCGGCGAGACCCCGAACATCCTCCGCAGTCTGAACGTCTAGCAGGCCATGAGCGATGTCAGGCAGTTTCTCCTGCAGATGTCGGGCGTTCCGGGCTCCGGCAAATCCACGATCGCGCGACACGTCGGTGCCCGGTACGGCGCGATCGTCGTGGATCTCGATGTCATCAGGAGCGCCGTTCTCGATGGTGGCGTGCCGGCCGAAGGAAGTGGCAGGGCCGCCTACCCAGTCATGTATGCGTTGACTCGGAGCCTCGTGGATCAGGGGTTCAGCGTGGTGATCGACAGCCCTTGCCAGTACGAGGAGATCATGGCGACGGGCCGGGAGATCGCCGATGAGCGCGGTGTCGCCTACAAGTACGTGGAATCCCGTACGGACGATCTCGCGGTGATCGACAGTCGACTCAGAGCCAGAGTCCCGATGCGAAGCCAGCGTCGAGGCGTCGGCCTGCCGCCGGTCGATCTCGGCGATGCGGACGCCGGCGGCGAGCAGGGGTTTCGAGGGTGGCTGCACCTGACGAAGCGGCCGACGCAGGGGTATCTGCAGGTGGACGCGACGGAGCCGATGGACCTGATCCTCAAAGAGGTCGAGGCCTACCTCGAGCTCGGTCAGGTGGCGCGGTAGGCCACCGTGATGTCGTAGCGGTCCGAGCGGTAGACCGAGCGGCCGAATTCGATCACCTGATCGTTCGCGGTCCGCGGGGCCGAGGTGATGATCAGGCACGGGGTGGTCGAGTCGATCTCGAGCAGCTGGGCGTCGATCGGGTCCGGTGGAGCCGCGACGATCGACGCGGACACCATCCCGAGGGCGACACCCCAGCGTGACGACAGCACGCCGTACAGGGACTTCTCGGTGAAGTCGACCTCGTCGAGGCCCGGCCATCGCCGCAACGACAGTGCCGTGCGCTCGACTGCCATCGGCTCGCCGTCCGCGGTCCGCAGGCGGACCAGGTGCAGCACCGGGGTACCGACCGGCTCCTCCAGCTCGCGGGCCAGCTCCTCGCCGGCCGCGCCGACGCGGTGCTCGAGCACCTTGGCGCCCGGCGTGATACCGCGGTCGATCATGTCCTGGCTGAACGACGACGCGAGGATCCGGGTCGGCCGCGGCTCGGCAACGAAGGTGCCACCGCCGGGACGACGGGCGGCCAGTCCTTCGGCCACCACCCGGTCGACTTCCTGGCGCACCGTCATCCGGGCCACGCCGAACCGCTCCGCCAGCACGCGCTCGGACGGCAGCACCGTACCGACGGCGAGCGAGCGGGTGAGTTTCTCCAGAATCTCGCGAATCTGGTCACCCTTCGGGCGATCGGTCCGAAGCTCCGTGGGGAGTTCGGCGAGATCGCCGGGGTTGTTCCGTGGGCGGGCCATGAGCTCAGTATCCCTGGGAATGTGCCCGGCAAACCGGTTGCCGGGGGGCGCGTGCCGCGGTCGTGGTCCTGATCGTTCGAGCTGCTCCGGCCGACCGCGACGGCGCTGTCCCGGACGACCTTGTCAGCCAGACTGTAACGTCAGTTACCGGCTCACGGCCAGCGACCGTCCGCGGCCGGGCGATTCCAGCGCCGGGGGTAGTTTTACCGTTATGAGCCCCGCACAGTTCGTGAAGGAAAGCTCAGTGTCCGGCGAATGGAAGCGCCAGGGCAACCGATTCACCGGCCGGATCACGCGCGATGCTGCCGCCGGTCCGGGCGAGGGTCCCGACGACCAGGACCGCTGGCCGGTCGAGCCTGGCCGGTACCGGCTGGTGGTCAGCCTGGCGTGTCCGTGGGCGCACCGATCCGTGATCGTGCGCAAGCTGCTGGGCCTGGAGGATGCGATCAGCCTGGCGATCGTCGACCCGATCCGGGACGAGCGCGGCTGGCGGTTCACCCTCGATCCGGACGGGCGTGATCCGGTGCTCGGCATCGAGTTCCTGGCCGACGCGTACCGGCGGACCGATCCGACGTACGAGGGTCGCGTGACGGTGCCGACGATCATCGACACCGTGACCGGTTCGGTCGTCACGAACGACTACCCGCAGATCACGCTCGACCTCTCGACCGAGTGGACAGACCACCATCGCGAGGGTGCGCCGCAACTGATCCCGGCGGATCGCGCCGAGATGGACGAGCTCATCGAGGACATCTACCGGGACGTGAACAACGGCGTGTACCGCTGCGGCTTCGCGACCACGCAGGAGGCGTACGAGGCGGCGTACGACGCTCTGTTCGCGCGGCTCGACGTACTCGAGGAGCGGCTGGCGGATCGGCCGTACCTGCTCGGCGACACGCTGCGCGAGGTCGACATCCGGCTGTTCACCACGCTGGTCCGCTTCGATGCGGTCTATCACGGTCACTTCAAGGCCAACCGCAACAAGCTGACCGAGTTCCCCAACCTCTGGCCGTACGCCCGGCGCCTGTACCAACTCCCGGCCTTCGGCGACACCGTCGACTTCGACCAGATCAAACGCCACTACTACCTCACCCACGACAACATCAACCCGACCGGCATCGTCCCCAAGGGCCCCGACCCCCGCGTCTGGACCACCTGACCGGGCGGCTCACGAGGTAGAATCCAGCTTCGGGTGTGCCGGGAAGTCTGGTCGGCGTTCGTCCGAGTGACCCCGAGCGAAGGCCCGATGCATGAGTGAGCCCCCGAGGATCCGGCAGAAGAAGCGAGCGTTCCCCCGCATCCTGGGGCGGGAACGTGCCTTCCTGGCCGACACCCTGCGGGCCGAGACCACCGGTGGTCTGCTGCTCCTCGCCGCCGCAGTGGTCGCGCTGGTGTGGGCCAACTCTCCGTGGCAGGACACCTATCACCAGGTGAGCGACGCCCAGGTCGGTCCGCTGACCGTGGAGGCGTGGGCTTCCGACGGCGCGCTGACGTTGTTCTTCTACCTGGCCGGCGTCGAGCTGAAGCGTGAGTTCGTGGTCGGCACGCTCTCGCGGATCAGCGAGGCGGTCGTGCCGGTGGCCGCGGCCCTGGCCGGAATGGTGCTCCCGGCAATCATCTACCTCGCGATCAACCTGACCGCCGAGGACGGCCGGCCGCACGGCTGGGCGGTGCCGACGGCAACGGATATCGCGTTCGCCCTTGCGGTGCTCGCGATCGTCGGCTCGTCGCTGCCGAGTGCACTGCGCGCCTTCCTGCTCACGCTCGCGGTGGTGGACGACTTCGGCGCCATCCTGGTGATCGCCGTGTTCTTCGCGCACGGTTTCCACCTGCTGTCGCTGCTCGCCTCGGCCGCACTGATCGCGGTCTGGTACGTGCTCCAGCGTCGCCGCGTCCGTACGCCGTTCCTGTACGCGCCGATCGCGATCGGGGCCTGGTGGTTCATGTACGAGTCGGGGATCCATGCAACGATCGCCGGCGTCGCCCTTGGCCTGGTCACTCGCGTCGTCCCCGATCCAGGTGAGGAGCACGCGCCCGCCGAACGAATCGAGCACCGGCTCCGGCCGTGGTCGGCGGGTGTCGCCGTACCGCTGTTCGCGTTGTTCGCCGCCGGGGTGACGTTGAGCGGGAACGCCCTACGCGAGATGCTCACCGATCCGGTCGCCATCGGGGTGGTCGCCGGTCTGCTGTTCGGCAAGATGATCGGTGTGTTCGGCGGGTCGTGGGTGACCGCGCGCTTCACCCGGGCCGAGCTGAACTCCGACCTGTCCTGGCGGGACGTCGGCGCCGTGTCGGTGCTCGCGGGCATCGGATTCACCGTCGCTCTGCTGATCGCCGGGCTGGCGTTCGGCGACGACGTCGCGCAGGTCGAACGGGCCAAGGCCGCAGTCCTGGTCGGCTCGCTGTTGTCCGCCCTGATCGCCGCCGCGTTGCTGTTCCGCCGCAACCGCGCGTACGCCGACTGAGCCGCGCTCCGCAAGATGCATGGGGTTGGGTAACGGCGGCGGTAGTGTCGGGGCACGGACCGGTGGAAGGAGTGCCATGTCGATGGGGCAGAACGGGGACGAGCCCACGGTCGGCCAGCTCGTCGCGAACGCCAGCAAGGACCTGTCCAACCTGGTCCGCAGCGAGATCGAGCTGGCGAAGACCGAGCTGAAGAAGTCCGCGGTCAAGGCCGGCACCGGCGCGGGCCTGTTCGCCGGCGCGGCCTTCCTGGCGCTGCTGGCGATCGTCCTGCTGTCCATCGCTCTGGCCTACGCGTTCACCGCGCTCGGCCTGCACCCGGCGCTCGCCTTCCTGGTCACCGCCGGCATCTACCTGGTGATCGCCGCCGTCCTGGTGCTGATCGGCAAGCGGTCCCTCAGCAGCGCGAAGGGTCCGGAGCGCGCGATCAAGACGTCGAAGGAGTCGGTCGACGCACTCAAGGCGATCGGCAAGGGCGACGATGTGAGCCTCCCCGCCGCCCCTCCTGCGCCCACCGCCCCTCCTGAGCCCGGCGGACGGCGCTGAGCCCGGCCGGTGTCGTCGACCTGCTGGTCGACGGGCCTTGGTCGCACTCACTGGTGGCGGCCAACGGAGCACGGTTCCACGTCGCCGAATGCGGAGCGGCCGACGACCCACTGGTCCTGTTCCTGCACGGCTTTCCCGAGTTCTGGTGGGCCTGGCGTCACCAGCTGCCGGTGGTTTCCGCGGCCGGCTACCGCGCCGTCGCGATGGACCTACGCGGGTACGGCGCCAGCGACAAGACCCCACGCGGTTACGACCCCTACACCGCCGCCGCTGATGTCTCCGGCGTCATCCGCTCGCTCGGCGCCGCCGACGCCGTCGTGGTCGGTCACGGCTGGGGTGGCTTCATCGGCTGGTCGGCCGCCGTACTCGCGCCGCGTCAGGTCCGGGCGCTGGCCGCGGTCTCGGCACCACACCCGCTTCTGCTGGCCCGGTCCGGTCAGCCGAAGGCGCTGACGCGCACCGCGTGGTTCCAGCTGCCGATCCTGCCCGAGCGTCGTCTGCTCGCCCAGGACGGCATGCACATCGAACAGCTCCTCCGCGCGTGGGCGGCGCCTGGCGGCAGCTTCCCCGACGCCGAGGCGTCCCGCCGCTACCGCGCCGCCTTGCAGGTCTGGCCGGCACCGCACTGTGCGCTCGAGTACCACCGCTGGTTCGCCCGGTCCCGGCTGCGCCCCGACGGGCGCAAGTACTCGGCCAGGATGCGTACGCCGATCGCCGTACCGGTGCTGCAGATCTACGGGGCGCAGGACGCGGCGGTGTCGCCGACTGCAGTCACCCCTCCTCGCCTGATCACGGCACCGCTGCGCCACGAACTGCTCACCCCGTCGGGCCACTTCCCGCACGAGGAAGCGCCGGACCTGTTCAATACCCAGCTTGTGGACTGGCTGGCGTCCCTCCGGGGGTAGAGCAGGCAGTGGGCGTGCGCTCCCCCATACCGGAGGTCCCGATGACCGCCAGCTTCCCCGACGGCTCGAGTTCGCCGACTGAGATCTCCGCGAAGCGACGCGTGAACCATCCCGTCGAGGTACTGGCTGTCAGAGGCGCCGGTCAGCCACCGGACGCCGACCAGAGCGCCCGCGACGACGGCCACGATCGCGGCCGCGGCCAGCAGGATCGGAGCCACAGCCGGCCTCTTGGTTGCCTCGGGCAAATGTCTGGTGAGGTGTTCCTTCTCCGTGAAGGTCTCCCGGAGCAGCTCGCCGATCTCGTCGTCTCGATCGTCAACGTCACACCCCTTCAGCGCGGCGGCGGCGCCGATCTGCTGCACGACCTCACGTGCAGGTCTGGGTGGAGACCTCCTGGGTGGCGTTGGCGCCGTCGCGGGCGTCGTCGGCGACCTGTTCGGCGGTCAGGACGTAACCGGTCCGGTTGTCCTCGACCGATGCCGCGAACACCACGCCGTACACGGTGCCCTTGGACGACAGCAGCGGGCCGCCGGAGTTGCCCGGCCGGACCGAGGCCCAGATCGAGAACGCCTGCCGGGTGACCGTGCGGTCGCCGTAGATGTCCGGACCGCGGAGCCGCTCCTCGGACCGGATCCGGGCCGGCTCGGAGTCGAACGGACCGTTCTCCGGGTACCCGAGCACGACCGCCGGGTCGTCCGCCTTGCCGTTCAGGTCGAAGTTCAGCGGCGCTATGTCCAGCTTGGGCACGTACAGCACCGCGACGTCGACCTCAGGGTCGAACAGTACGACGGTCGCGTCGTACGACTTCCCGTTGACCTCGACCTGCGGCGAGCCGACACCGGCGACGACGTGGGCATTCGTCATCACCCGCTGCGGCGCGTACACGAACCCACTGCCCTCGAGGCCGCGCGAGCAACTCGCGACCCCGGTGACCTTGGCGATCCGGGTGTAGGCCTGCCGGACCATCGGCTGCCGGGCGATCGCGGAATCCGGCGGTTGCGTCTCGCGGATCCGCTCCGGCACGAACGGGTCGAGGAAGCGCGGAAACAGGTCGGTGTTCACGACGTCGTTGAACGCCTGCAGAGCCTGGTCGGCGCGGCTCGGCAGCACCTGGTCGACCTTCGCCAGCACCTGCGACCCACGGACGGCGGACGTCACGCTCGGAATCCGCGCGCCGCTCACCGCGACACCGAGCACCCACGAAACGATCAGCACCGAGACCGCCGCCAGCGCGGCACCACCGAGGGCATCGACGGCCTTCACCGGCCGCCAGGTCATCTTGTTCCTGAGTCTGGATCCCAAGACGGCACCTATCGTCCGCCCGATCGAGGCGAGCACCACGACCAGCACCAGCGCGGCGAACGAGACCGAGACGCTCGGTGAGAAGTTGTCCAGCACCCGCGGTACGCCCCAGACGCCGACCGCGGCACCGGCGAGCAGGCCGATCGTGGCGCAGGCACCGAGGACGAACCCCTCGATGTACCCCGAGATCGCCACCAGCGCGGTGATGATCAGCAGCGCGTAGTCGAGCTTGCTCACTCCACACCTTCCGACTCGTCACCGTCCGGACGGCCGAGGTCGTGCTCGATGGCGGTCAGCCGCCGCACGTCCTCCGGTCGTCGCCCCTCGCTCCGCCAGGCCGCCTCGACCAGTCGGTCGGGCAACGGTACGACGACCGAGGGGTCCCAGTCGCGCGCCCAGCCGCCCAGCACCAGCAATTTGTCCAGCAGCCCGGCGGTGAAACCCCAGATGTACAGGTCGCCGACAGTGAACGCCGGTCCGGTGAATCCGGACGGGTGCAGGCAGCTGATCCGGTTCGCCGGATCGACCAGCGCGCTGACGGGCACGGTGTGCACCGACGCGACCTCGGCCGGATCGACCACTGCGACCGGCGACGGCTCCCGCCACCAGGCCAGCACCGGCGACACCCCGAAGTTGCTCACCGGCACCCAGAGCGGCGGCCAGATCGCGAACGGTACGACGCCGGCCGGATCCAGACCGGTCTCCTCCTCGGCCTCCCGCAAGGCGGTCCGCACCAGGCCCTCGTCACCGGTGCCGTCCTCCGGATCGACGCCGCCACCCGGGAACGCCATCTGCCCGGCGTGCCGCCGCAACGTCCAGGCCCGCTCGGTCAGCAGCACCTCCGGCCCATCGTTGCCATCGGCAAGCAAGATCAGAACGGCGGACTGCCGCACGGACGGATCGTCCGGCGGCAGGAAGCGGGACAACAGGTTCGGGTCGACCTCCTCGGACGCCTTCGCCAGCGACTGCAGCCAGTCCGGGATCTCCACACCCTCGAACGTCACAACGCCACTCCCAGCTTGTCCCGCACCAGTTGGTCCAGCTGCTGCTGCGACGTGAACGGTCCGTGGTGGACGTAGGCGATCGCACCGTCGGAGTTGACGAACACGCTGATCGGTGGCCCGCCGATCTTGAACGGTTGGCGCAACTGCTTGTCCGGGTCCACGAGGTGCGGGTAGCTCAGCTGCTGATCGCCGGCGAACTTCACCGCCAGCTCGGCCCGCGGATCGTCGTAGTCGATCCCCAGCAGCTGCACCTTCCCGGTCGCCCGCTTCGCCAGATCCGCCAGGTACGGCGCTTCTTCGCGACACGGCGTGCACCACTGGGCCCAGACGTTGATGACGAGTGGGCCACGGAGGTCCGCGAGCCTGATGTCGGGCCCGCTGCCCAGGCAGGGCAGGCTCAGGTCCGGAAGTCCGTTGCTGACCGGCGGTTTCGACTCGGTCGACGGGCAGGCCGCCAGCTTGTCGGCACCGGCGACCGAGGACCGAGTGGTCGGGTCGGTCGCGCTGGGCTGGTCGGATCCACACGACGCCAGGAGCAGTCCGGCGACAAGCCAGCCGACCGCCCACAGCGTCGTACGCACCGTCATGCCGGGACCTTCACCAGCTTCGCCGCGGCCTCGGGGTTGGTCGGGCCGGTGCCGTACGACGGGCACCACTGGGCCACCGGGCAGGCGCCGCAGGCCGGCTTCTTGGCGTGGCAGCGACGGCGGCCGTGGAAGATCAGCCGGTGCGAGAGCATCGTCCAGTCCTTCTTCGGGAACAGGTCACCGATGATGTGCTCGACCTTGACCGGGTCCTGCTCGGTGGTCCAGCCGAACCGGCGTACCAGCCGGCCGAAGTGGGTGTCGACGGTGATCCCTGGGATGCCGAAGGCGTTGCCGAGCACCACGTTCGCCGTCTTGCGGCCGGTGCCGGGCAGCTTGACCAGCTCGGTCAGCTTGTTCGGTACGACGCCGTCGTACTCGTCGACGAGGGCCTGTCCGAGCTTCATCACGCTGTTGGTCTTGGCCCGGAAGAAGCCGGTCGGCTTGAGGATCGCCTCCAGCTCCTCCCGGTCCGCCTCCGCGTAGGCCTGGGCGTTCGGGTATTTCGCGAACAGGCCCGGGGTCACCTTGTTCACCAGCACGTCGGTGGTCTGGGCCGACAGGATGGTGGCCACCAGCAACTCGAGCGGGGTGGTGAAGTCCAGCTCGCAGTGAGCGTCCGGATACGTCTCGGTGAGCACCTTGTGCATCTTCCGGGCCCGGCGGACCAGCTGGGTGTGCGTCTCGTCGACGAAGACCGGCGCCTTGCGGGGGAGCTTCAGAGGTACTGTCGGCAGCGGCCCTGGGACCGGAGCCGCGACACGCGGGGATGGCATGCAGGACAGCCTACGTGGCGGGTCCGACACCCGAGGGGCTACGGTTTTGGGGCAACCGGGTGTACACGACCCGGTGCCGGGAGGGGTCGAACCCCCACCCGTAAGTCGTGGTCGAAGGTCCTAGGAGGCCCAAAGTGGATGCCGCAGTGCTCCGACAGGCACCGCTGTTCAGTCAGCTCGACGACGAGGCGGCCGACGCCCTGGCCGCCTCGATGACCGAGAACCGGCTGCGCCGCGGCCAGGTGCTGTTCCACGAGGGCGACTCCGGTGATCGGCTGTTCGTGGTCGTCGAGGGCAAGGTCAAGCTGGGCCGGACCTCGGCCGACGGCCGGGAGAACCTGATCGCGGTCCTCGGCCCGGGGCAGATGTTCGGCGAGCTCTCCCTGTTCGACCCGGGACCGCGCTCTGCGACGGTCACCGCGGTTACTGACGCCTCACTGATGTCCCTGACCCACGACGAACTGCTGCGCTGGCTGGCCGGCCGCCCCGAGGTAGCCCGCGGCCTGCTGCTCCAGCTCGCCTCCCGGCTGCGCAAGGTCTCCGACGTGGTCGCCGACCTGGTGTTCTCCGACGTCCCGGGCCGGGTCGCGAAGGCCCTGCTCGACCTGGCCAGCCGCTTCGGCCGGACCGCCGACGACGGCGTACACGTCCACCACGACCTCACCCAGGAGGAGCTGGCCCAACTCGTCGGCGCCTCCCGCGAGACCGTCAACAAGGCCCTCGCCGACTTCGCCTCCCGAGGCTGGGTCCGCCTGGAGCCACGTTCCGTCGTACTGCTCGACGTAGACCGCCTCCAACGCCGAGCCCGCTAACCGTTCAAGTAGTCCAGCTGGGCCCGGACCGATCTCTCGGCTGCGGGCCACAGGCTGCGGTCGACGTCGGTGTAGACGTGCTCGACGACTGCTTCTGGGGTGGTGTGGCCTGCGGCTATTGCCGCACGGACCTGGGCCAGGCGTTCGTGGCGGTGGTTCAGGTAATAGGTGAGGACGGCGGTTGGGTCGTCGATGACGGGGCCGTGGCCGGGGAGTAGGCGGTCGACGCCGGCTGGGGAGTTGGCGAAGGCTCGGAGGCGCTCGAGGGACTCGAGATAGGGGCCTAGGGCACCGTCTGGGTGGGCTACGACGGAGGTGCCGCGGCCCAGGACGGTGTCTCCGGTGAGGAGTGAGCCGTCCTGCGGGAGCCAGAAGCAGACCGAGTCGAGCGTGTGGCCGGGTGTCGGCAGGACCTCGATGCGGAGGTCACCGGCGGTGATTACGTCCCCCTCGGCGAGGCCGTGAGCGTGGTCGGTGGGGATGCGGAACGCCGGGTCGACCGAGCGGACCGCGCAGTTCGCACGGTTGGCGAACCAGGCCGCGCCCTGTGAGTGGTCCGGGTGCTTGTGCGTGAGCAGTACGACGGCCACGTCGCCGGCGGCATCGAGCACGGCCTGCAGGTGCTCCTCCAGCAGCGGACCGGGATCGACCACCACGGACCGATCCGCGTCAGGCGCTCGCAGGATCCACGTGTTGGTGCCGTCCAGCGTCATCGGCCCCGGGTTGGCGGCCAGCACGCGGGCGGCGTACGGCGTCACCTGCTCGACAGTCATGTGGTCTCCAAATAGGCCTGGTCGCCCTCGACCCGTACGGCGGGCAGCACCGGCTGGATCTCGCGGTCACCTGCCGCGGCCAGGATCGTCGCGACATCGTCGTACGGCGTGAGGTCGCGGCAGCAAACGTACGTCGGGGGCAGCATCAGCAGCTCACCCGCGTGCACAGCGGCGACGGCGTCGGCCGGGCGCATCCAGGCGACCTGGTCGGACTCGCTCGTCACGTCCCGGGTGATCTGGCCGGCCGGGAGCGCGGCGACGAAGAAGCGGGTGTCGTACCGCCGTGGTTCGAACTCGGGGGTGATCCAGTGCGCCCACGCGCCGAGCAGATCGGCCCGCAGCACCAGCCCGCGCCGATGCAGGAAGTCGGCGAACCCCAGCTCGCGCGACTCCAGGGCGACCCGGTCGGTCTCCCAGTCGTCGCCGGTGGTGTCGTCGACGACCGATTCACTCGACGGCCCCGCCAGCAGTACACCGGACTCCTCGAACGTCTCGCGTACGGCGGCCGCGACAAAGGCCGCCGCGGCTTCGGCCGAGCACCCCATCCGGGCCGCGAACCACGCCGGCGGCGGGCCGGACCACGAGTCGGCGACGGTCGAGTCGGTCGGATCGACCCGCCCGCCGGGGAACACGGTCATCCCGGCCGCGAACGCCATCGACTGCTGCCGCCGGAGGAGGTAGACCTCCGGTCCGGCGGCAGTGTCGCGCAGCAGGATCACCGTCGACGCCGGCCGCGGGTCGACCGGCGTACGGGCCTCACGGACGTAGGCGAGGGCGGCCTGCGCCATCCGTCCGGACAGCGGTTCGGAATCCAGATCGCGGACCATGCCGAGCCGTCAGGCGACCTCGACGATCAGCTCGACCTCGACCGGCGCGTCCAGCGGCAGCACCGGTACGCCGACGGCGCTCCGCGCGTGCTGGCCGGCCTCGCCGAAGACCTGGCCGATGAGCTCGGACGCACCGTTGGCGACCTGCGGCTGACCGGTGAAGTCGGGCGTCGAGGCGATGAAGGCGACCACCTTGACGACGCGGGCCACGGTGGCCAGGTCACCGATCTGCGCCTTGATCGCGGCCAGCGCGTTCAGCGCGCACTGCTGGGCGCAGTCGCTGGCGACCTCGGCGCTCACCTCGCCGCCGACCTTGCCGGTGGCGATCAGGGTGCCGTCGCGCAACGGCAACTGGCCGGACGTGTAGACGAGGTTGCCGGTCCGAACGGCCGGTACGTACGCCGCCACCGGCTTGGCCACGTCGGGCAGCTTGAGGCCGAGCTCGGTCAGCTTCTCCTCGGGGTGGCTCATTTGTCCTCGATCTCCCGCTTGAAGTAGGCGACCAGGTTCTCCGGGTTCAAGCCAGGGACGACCTGGACCAGCTCCCAGCCGTCCTGGCCGAAGTTGTCCAGGATCTCCTTGGTCGAGTGAACCAGCAGCGGTGCGGTGAAGTACTCGAACTTCTTCATGAGGTGGACTCTAACGGGCGCCGCAGCGAGTGTGGTGTGGCCCACGTCCTACCCTGGAGACCATGGCGAGGCTGCACGTGGTGACCGGCAAGGGCGGCACCGGGAAGACGACCGTTGCGGCTGCCATGGCACTCGCGCTGGCCGAGCAGGGCAAGCGGATCCTGCTGGTCGAGGTGGAAGGCAGGCAAGGGCTTGCCCAGCTCTTCGACATCCCGCCACTGCCGTACGTCGAGACCCGGATCGCGCAAGGTCCGGGCGGCGGAGAGGTGTTCGCACTGGCCGTCGACGCCGAGGCCGCACTGCTGGAGTACCTGGACATGTACTACCACCTGGGCCGGGCCGGGAAGGCGCTCGACAAGGTGGGCGCGATCGACTTCGTCACCACGATCGCCCCGGGCCTGCGCGACGTACTGCTGACCGGCAAGGTCTACGAGGCGACCCGGCGGAAGGCGCACGGGCGGCTCGCGTACGACGCCGTCGTACTGGACGCACCGCCGACCGGGCGGATCGCACGGTTCCTGAACGTGAACCACGAGGTCGCCGACCTGGCCAAGGTCGGGCCGGTCCGCAACCAGGCGGACGCGATCATGGGCATGCTGCGCTCGGACGTGACCCGGATCCACCTGGTCACGCTGCTGGAGGAGATGCCGGTCCAGGAGACGCTGGACGCGGTCGAGCACCTGGAGGAGCTGGACCTGCGGATCGGTTCGATCGTCGTGAACATGGTCCGCAACAGCCCGCTCGACGACGAGTCGATCGCCCTTGCGGTGAAGGAGAAACTGCCCGCCGCCGAGATCTCCCGAGGGCTGCGCGCCGCCGGTGTCGCCGTGAGCAAAGGGCTGGTGGACACCCTGATCGCGGAGGCGCACGACCACGCCGTCCGGATCGGGCTGGAACGCGAGAACCGCGACCGAATAGATGCCCTCGGCAAGCAGGTGACCGAGCTCGCGCTGCAGCCCGAAGGCATCGACCACGGCACCCTGATCGATCTGGCCGAGGAGTTCCGCGGATGACCGCTTTGGATCTGGATGCGCTGATCGACGACCCGGGGACGCGCATCGTGGTCACCTGCGGCGCCGGTGGGGTCGGCAAGACGACCACGGCCGCGGCGCTCGGGTTGCGGGCCGCGGAACGCGGGCGGAAGGTCGTCGTACTGACGATCGACCCGGCCCGGCGGCTGGCGCAGTCGCTCGGGCTGACCGAACTGGACAACACCCCCCGCGAGGTGGCCGGCGTCCATCCCGCGAACGGCGGCCGGCTGGACGCGATGATGCTGGATATGAAGCGGACCTTCGACGAGGTCGTGATCGCCCACGCAACGCCGGAGAAGGCCGAGCAGATCCTCGCGAATCCCTTCTACGTCGCACTGTCGTCGTCGTTCGCGGGGACGCAGGAATACATGGCGATGGAGAAGCTCGGCCAGTTGCACAAGCAGGCGGAGCAGTCCGGCGACTGGGACCTGATCGTCGTCGACACCCCGCCGTCGCGGTCGGCGCTCGACTTCCTGGACGCGCCGGAGCGGTTGGCCTCCCTGTTGGAGGGACGGTTCCTGCGGTTGCTGCTGGCACCTGCCCGCGGGCCGTTCCGGCTGATGTCGGCCGGGGTGAACATGGCCATGTCGGTGCTGAACAAGGTTCTCGGTGCGCAGGTGCTGACCGACGTACAGACGTTCGTTGCGGCGTTCGACACGTTGTTCGGCGGCTTTCGGCAGCGGGCCGAGCGGACCGTGGCGCTGCTGCGCGAGCCGCACACGGCGTTCCTGGTGGTCGCCGCTCCACAGAACGACGCGCTGCGGGAGGCGTCGTACTTCACCGAGCGGTTGCGCGAGGAGAGCATGCCGCTGGCCGGCGTGGTCCTGAACCGCGTGACCAACACCCACGTGCCGGATCTGTCGGCCGAGCGGTCACTGGGCGCGGCGGAGCGACTGGAGGAGGCGGACAAGTCGCCGCTGACCGCCGCCGTACTGCGGTTGCACGCCGACAGGATGCAGCAGGTCGTCGGGGACCACAAGCGGGCCGATCGGTTCCGCCGCGGTCACCGCGCGATCCCGACGGTGGAGGTCCCGGCCCTCGCCGACGACGTCCACGACCTCACCGGCCTGCGCCTCATCGGCGACCTTCTCACAGCCGTTTGAGGCTGCGGCTGTCAAGCTTCTGCACGCTCCTGCACAGGCGGCCCGAGTGGCACCGGACGGTTCTTAACCTGACCTCCGCGGCGCCATTCCCCAACCCTGTGGAGGTTCACCCGAACATGTCAGTACTTCGCCCAACCTCGCGACGGCTCCTGGCCGCCGCGACGCTGACAGCCGTCAGCATCGTGAGTACGACGACAGCCGGCGCCGCGCAACCATCGACGCCGGCTACCAGCGCGCTGGCGGCCGGCGGCGCGCACTTCGCCGTGCTCGTCCCGCCCGGCGCTCCCCTGACCGCAGCCGAGACCGCGATCACCGCCAACGGCGGGACCATCGGTCAACGCTGGCCGCAGATCGGTGTGGTGTTCGCACGCTCACCGCAGGCCGACTTCGCGATCAAGGTCCGGCAGGCGCCCGGCGTCGCCGGCGCCGGTGCGACCCGCGCGCTCAACGACCTCGCCGACGCCAAACGGACCACCGGCGGTCAGTTCCAGCGGGTACCTACTCAGATCCCGCTGAACCGCGCCGGTCGGTCGACGTCGGCGGGTGAGCCACTGGCCGCGAACCAGTGGAACATGAAGCTGATCCACGCCGACCAGGCCAACGAGGTCAACCCGGGCAGTCACAGCGTCCTGGTCGGCGTCCTCGACAGCGGAATCCAGGCGACCCACCCGGACCTCGCGCCGAACATCGACCGGGCCGCCTCGGCGGGCTGCGCGAACGAAGGCGTGCCGGACACGTCCGAGGCCGCGTGGACCGACGACTTCGGCCACGGGACGCACGTGGCCGGCATCGTCGCGGCCGCCAAGAACGGGATCGGCGTGGCCGGGGTCGCACCGAACGTGCGGGTCGCGTCGATCAAGGTCGGCGACGCGGACGGCTTCATCTACCCCGAGTTCGCGGTCTGCGGATATGTCTGGGCCGCGGACCACGGCGTGGACATCGCCACCGCGTCGTTCGCGGTGGATCCGTGGCTGCGGTGGTGCGCCACCGATCCCGATCAGAAGGCCGTCTCCGCCGTGATGCAGCGGGCGATCAGCTACGCGAACGGCAAGTCGGTCGTCGCGGTCGCCTCGCTGGGCAACGACAACTGGGACCTGGCACACAACGTCGTCGACTCCTTCAGCCCGACCAACGGCCCTGCGCAGGTGCGGGTCACCGACAGCAACTGCAAGATCTTCCCGGCCGAGGCCACTGGCGTGAACGGCGTCAGCTCGGTGGGAGCGTTCAAGGACCGCTACTACAACTCGAACTACGGAACGGGTAAGGCCGACATCACCGCCCCGGGTGGCGACCGGCTCTTCCAGATCCCGCAGACGCCGGACGCGGACGGCCGGGTGCTGTCGACCGTGCTGGACGGCTACGGCTACATGCAGGGCACCTCGATGTCCACTCCGCACGTCGCGGGCGTTCTCGCTCTGGTGAAGAGCAAGCACCCCGAGGTGTCCGGGCAGCAACTCTTCACAGCCGCCGTCCGCGCGGCGGAGATGCTGCCGTGTCCGCCGGGTGGGATCGACGACCCTGACGGTAAGGGCACGTACAAGGCCGTCTGTGAGGGCGGCGCCACCGGGTCCGGCTTCTACGGCGCCGGGCTGGTGAACGCACTCAACGTCGTCAGCTGATCACGTTCCGGGTCTGGCGGTCCCGTTCGGCCGCCAGGCCTGGTTCACCGTGAGCGAACGCCGCCCCCACCGGGAATGACCTGGTGGGGGCAATGGTTGAGCCTGTCAGACTCAATCTTTCGTAAGGGTGTGACAGCGTGACCGATACGTTGAATCTTCCTGTTCTGCCGCTGGACGACGTCGTGGTCCTGCCGGGGATGGTCGTGCCGGTCCGACTGGCCGACCCGGAGGCACGGGCGGCGATCGACGCCGCGCAGGCCTCTGGCCAGGACCAGGTGCTGCTGGTACCGCGGCTGGACGGGAAATATGCCAAGGCCGGGACGCTCGGTGAGATCGAGCAGATCGGCCGGCTGCCGGGCGGTGCCCAGGCGGCCGTGATCCGCGGGACCTCGCGGGTCCTGATCGGCGCCGGGACCACCGGTCCGGGTGCCGCGCTGTGGGTAGGCGCAACCGAGCTGCACGAGATCACCGACACCAGGTCGGCCGAGCTCGCCCGCGAGTACAAGACCCTGATGACCTCGGTGCTGCAGCGTCGCGGCGCCTACCAGGTCATCGACTCCGTGAAGCAGGTGAACGATCCCGCGGAGCTGTCCGACCTGGCCGGCTACGCGTCGTACCTGACCAACGAGCAGAAGTCCTGGCTGGTGGAGAACGCGAACGTCTCCGAGCGGCTGGAGAAGCTGATCGGCTGGGTGAAGGACCACCTCGCCGAGCTCGAGGTCTCCGAGACGATCCAGAAGGACGTCCAGGAGGGCATGGAGAAGCAGCAGCGGGAGTTCCTGCTGCGCCAGCAGATGGCCGCGATCCGCAAGGAACTGGCCGAGCTGGACGGCAAGGCCGAGTCCGAGGAAGAGGACTACCGGGCCCGCGTCGAGGCTGCCGACCTGCCGGAGCACGTGCGCAAGGCCGCGCTCGCCGAGGTCGACAAGCTGGAGCGGACCGCGGAGCAGTCCCCCGAGGTCGGCTGGATCCGCACCTGGCTGGACACCGTTCTGGAACTGCCGTGGAACGAGCGGACCGAGGACAGCTACGACATCCGCGACGCGCGAGCCGTGCTGGACGCGGACCACTCCGGTCTGGACGACGTCAAGGAGCGCATCACCGAGTACCTGGCCGTACGGCGCCGCCGCGCGGACCGTGGCCTCGGTGTGGTCGGTGGACGCCGCAGTGGCGCCGTACTGGCCCTGGTCGGTCCGCCTGGTGTGGGTAAGACCTCGCTGGGTGAGTCCGTGGCGCGGGCGATGGGCCGCAAGTTCGTCCGGGTCGCGCTGGGCGGCGTACGGGACGAGGCCGAGATCCGCGGTCACCGGCGGACGTACGTCGGTGCGCTGCCGGGCCGGATCGTCCGGGCCATCACCGAGGCCGGGTCGATGAACCCGGTGGTGCTGCTGGACGAGATCGACAAGGTGGGTGCGGACTACCGGGGTGACCCGACGGCCGCTCTGCTGGAGGTCCTCGACCCGGCCCAGAACCACACGTTCCGGGATCACTACCTGGAGGTCGAGCTGGACCTGTCCGACGTGGTCTTCCTGGCCACGGCGAACGTGCTGGACTCCATCCCGGCGCCGCTGCTGGACCGGATGGAACTGGTGCAGCTGGACGGGTACACCGAGGACGAGAAGGTCGTCATCGCCCGTGACCACCTGCTCCCGCGTCAGCTGGAGCGGGCGGGCCTGACGGCGGACGAGGTGACCATCGAGGACTCGGCGCTGCGACTGCTGGCCGGCGAGTACACCCGCGAGGCCGGAGTACGGCAGCTGGAGCGTGGGATCTCCCGGGTCCTGCGCAAGGTGACGGCTCGGATGGCACTCGGCGAGGACACTGGTGCGCTGACCATCGGCGCCGGCGACCTGAAGAGCTACCTGGGTTCGCCGAAGTTCACTCCGGAGTCCGTCGAGCGTACGGCGCTTCCGGGTGTGGCTACCGGGCTGGCGGTGACCGGTGCGGGCGGTGACGTGCTCTTCGTGGAGGCGTCGCTGGCCGACAAGGAGACCGGCCCGACCGGAGTCACGCTGACCGGACAGCTCGGTGACGTGATGAAGGAGTCGGCGCAGATCGCCCTGTCGTACCTGCGCTCGCACGGCGCGGAGCTGGGGCTGCCGGTCGGCGACCTGGCCGAGCGGAACGCCCACATCCACGTCCCGGCCGGTGCCGTCCCGAAGGACGGACCGTCGGCGGGTGTCACGATGACGACCGCACTGGCGTCGCTGCTGTCCGGGCGGCCGGTCCGCTCGGAGGTCGCGATGACCGGCGAGGTGTCACTGACCGGACGGGTCCTCCCGATCGGTGGGGTGAAGCAGAAGCTGCTCGCCGCACACCGGGCCGGGCTGACCACGATCCTGATCCCGAAGCGGAACGAGCCGGACCTGGAAGACGTACCGGAGTCCGTGCTCGCGGAGCTGACCGTCCACCCGGTCAGCGACGTCCGCGAGGTGCTCGACCTGGCCCTCGAACCGGCCCAGGTGGACGCACACCAGTACGCCGCCTGACCGAGGTACGACCGGAGGGCCCGAGCGCTTCGCTCGGGCCCTCCTCCTTTTGGATGAAACCCTTTCCGACACGCCCGCAGGGCGTGATGGAACTCACAATCGCCCAGGTAACCCAACCAGGCGATCCCGTAGTCTCTATAACCATGCGCGTCAGGGAAAAGGGCGACCGGGGAGTCGTCCAATCTGTGGTTCTGTTCCTCGGGGTGAGCGTGCTGTCGGGGGCCTTGGCCGCCGGTCTTGCCATCCCGTTCGCCGGCCTGGCCGGATTCACCACCGAGAAGACCTCACAGACTCTGGAGGACCTGCCTCAGCAGTTCGACGAGGTCCCGCTGAAGCAGAAGAGCACCATCCTGGCCGCCGACGGATCGCTGATCGCCACGCTGGCCGAGCAGAACCGGGTGCCGATCTCGCTCGACCAGGTCGCGCCGATCATGCAGAAGGCGATCGTCGCGATCGAGGACGACCGGTTCTACGAGCACGGCGCGCTGGACGCCAGGGGCACCCTGCGCGCGCTGCTGCAGAACCAGTCCGAGGGCACGGTCCAGCAGGGTGGCTCCAGCATCACCCAGCAGTACGTGAAGATCAGCCTGGTCGAGAAGGCGAACACGCCCGCGGAGGTCGCGGCCGCCACGGCGGACACGTACCAGCGCAAGGTCGCCGAACTGCGGTACGCGGTCGCGGTCGAGAAGCAGTACTCGAAGAACGAGATCCTGGAGAAGTACCTCAACCTCGCGAACTTCGGCGACGGTGCCTGGGGCATCGAGGCCGCCTCGCTGCACTACTTCTCCGTGCACGCCTCCCAACTGACGCTGCCGCAGGCCGCGCTGCTGGCCGGCCTGGTGAAGAACCCGACCGGCTACGACCCGACGAACGACATGAAGCGCGCCAAGGACCGCCGCGACGTCGTACTGCGCCGGATGCTCGAGCTGAAGGTGATCTCGCTCGCCCAGGCGAACGCGGCGCTGAGGACCCCGGTGATCAACCCGGCCAAGGTCCGGCCGAACAAGCTCGGCTGCGCGAACGGCCCGTACCCGTTCTACTGCGAGTACGTCGTCTCCCAGCTCGAGGA
Source organism: Kribbella sp. NPDC050241 (assembly GCF_044459685.1). Taxonomy (NCBI): domain Bacteria; kingdom Bacillati; phylum Actinomycetota; class Actinomycetes; order Propionibacteriales; family Kribbellaceae; genus Kribbella; species Kribbella sp. NPDC050241. Next base: position 194,241 of record NZ_JBITJE010000002.1, on the reverse strand, counting down.
CAACAAGGCCTTCGGCAAGGACCGGACCACCGCGGCGAACTACCTGAAGACCGCCGGTCTCACCATCCGCACCTCGCTGGACCCGAAGATGCAGAAGGCCGCGCAGAAGTCGATCGACCAGCACACCAAGAAGGGTGACCAGGCGATCGCCGCGATCACCATCGTCGAGCCCGGCACCGGGCTGGTGAAGGCGATGGTGCAGAGCAAGCCGTACGGCAACAAGAAGGGCCAGACGTCGTACAACTACAACGTCGAGAAGTCCTACGCCGGCGGGTACGGCGGCTTCCAGAACGGTTCGACGATGAAGGCCTTCACGATCGCGGCCGCGATCCAGAAGGGCTTCCCGCTCACCTACAAGATCAACTCGCCCAACAGCCTCCCGCTGGGCGGCAAGAAGTGGACCACCTGCACCGGACACGTCACCGCCGAGCAGGGGTACACCCCGGGCAACTCGACCACGAACGTGGCGGATCCGACCATGATCCAGGCGGCGCAGAGGTCGACCAACACCTACTTCCTGCAGCTGTCCCAGCAGGTCGGACTGTGCCCGATCGCGACGATCGCGTCGAAGCTCGGCATGTACGACGCCCAATCGGGTAACCCGCTCGGCCAGTACCCGTCGATGACTCTGGGCGTCGGCTACGTGACCCCGCTGCAGCTGTCGAACGCGTACGCCGCCTTCGCGGCGCGGGGCATGTACTGCAAGCCGTGGCTGGTCACCTCGGCGAAGGACGCGTCCGGCAAGGCGATCAGCACGCCCGGCGCGGACTGCAAGCAGGCGCTGGCCCCGGAGGTCGCCGACGGCGTCAACGAGGTGCTGCACATGGTGATGGAGCCGGGTGGGACCGGCCAGCACCTGAAGTTCGGCCCGAGCGATCTGGCCGGCAAGACCGGAACGATCCAGGACGCCAAGGCCGTCTGGTACGCCGGTTACTCGTCCAAACTCGCCTCCGCCGCCGTCGTGGCCGACGCGTCGCCGCCGTACAAGCGGCTGGTCGGCCAGACGCTGGACGGCACGGACATCCATGAGGCCTCCGGCTCAGGGACCGCGGGTCCGCTGTGGGAGACCGCCCTGCAGGGCGCGCTCCAGGGCCTCCCGACGACCCACTTCACCAAGCCGTCGGACAAGACCATGCGCGGGAACGTGAAGGACCTGCCGTTCGTGAACGGCATGAACCCGGACGACGCCGCGAACAAGCTGCGTCAGGCCGGCTTCGATGTCGAGATAGCCCCCGGCACGGTCAACTCCGAGGAGACCGCGGGCACCGTCGCCTACACCGACCCGCGGCAGCGCGACGGCGCGCCGGAGGGCTCGAAGGTGACGATCTTCGTCTCCAACGGCAGCAAGAAGAACGAGCCCGAGAACACTCAGAAACCCCCGAACACGACCAAACCCCCCGGCGGCCCGATCACGATCGACCCCAACTGCCCGCCGTGGAACCCGAAGTACCCGAACTGCGGCGGCGGAGGCCGCGGTCCCGGCTAGGCCGTGCTCAGGCGCCGAGCTGGCGCTTCACCTCGGCGGAGACGACGGCGCCGTCGGCCTTGCCCTTGACCTTGGGCTGCAGGGCACCCATGACCTTGCCGATGCCGCGCGGCCCGAGCTCGGCCGCGCCGGTGGCGGCGACAGCCTCGGTGACCAGGGCAACGATCTCCTCCTGGCTGAGCTGCTCCGGCAGGTACTCGGCCAGGATGTCCGCCTCGGCCTGTTCCTTGTCGGCGAGCTCGGCGCGACCGGCCTCGCGGTATGCGACCACCGACTCGCGGCGCTTCTTCGCCTCCGAGCTCAGGACGTCGACGACCTCGGCGTCGGACAGCTCCCGAGCCTCCTTGCCGGCCACCTCCGCCTTGGTGATCGCCGTGAGCGCCATCCGCAGGGTCGACTTGCGGATCTCGTCGCGCGCCTTCAGGGCGGCGGTCATGTCGTCGTGCAGGCGCTGCTTCATACCGGAGTTGGACATGACCAGCATTGTGGCAGGCTGGTGGAATGAGTTTGCGCGGGCTTGCCACCACCACCCTCAAGGCCACGGCGGTCGTCGGCGCCGTGGGAGCGGCCTGCGTCGCGTACGCGGCCGCCGTCGAGGTGCGCTGGTTCACACTGCGCAGGGTGACGGTCCCGGTGCTCCCCGAGGGCTCGGAGCCGCTGAAGGTGCTGCACCTGTCCGACCTGCACCTGATGCCGGCCCAGGAGCGCAAGATCAACTGGGTCAACGACCTGGCCGCGCTCGAGCCCGACCTGATCGTGAACACCGGCGACAACATCTCTCATGAGGCCGCGGTGCGGCCGCTGCTCCGGGCGTACGGCGACCTGCTCGACGTACCCGGGGTGTTCGTGTTCGGCTCCAACGACTACTGGAAGCCGCACTTCAAGAACCCGGGGAAGTACCTACTGCCCGCGCACAAGCAGCGGCACAAGCCACACGGCCCGGACCTCCCGTACGAGGAGATGCGGCGCGCGTTCACCGGCGCAGGCTGGACCGACCTGAACAATGCGAAGGCGACCCTCAAGGTCAACGGCCTGCGACTGGACTTCGCCGGCACCGACGACCCGCACATCAAGCGCGACCGGTACGACGAGGTCGCGGGCGAGGTGGACCCGACGGCCGACCTGTCCATCGGCGTCACGCACGCGCCGTACCAGCGCGTCCTGAACGGATTCGTCAGCGACGGCTATCCGCTGGTGCTGGCCGGCCACACTCACGGCGGACAACTGGCGGTGCCGCTGTACGGCGCGCTGGTGACCAACTGCGATCTGGACACGTCCAGGGTGAAGGGCCTGTCCACATGGGGCTCCGGCGACCGTCAGGCGGCCCTGCACGTGTCCGCCGGGCTGGGTACGTCGCCGTACGCGCCGATCCGATTCGCATGCCGGCCGGAGGCGACACTGCTGACCCTGGTGCCGCGGATAAACCCGATTTCGTCCCCACGGTCGGCGCATGTAAGCTAACGGCGACTTCGGGCTGTGGCGCAGCTTGGTAGCGCGCTTCGTTCGGGACGAAGAGGTCGCAGGTTCAAATCCTGTCAGCCCGACCACGTGGAAGAGGTCCCTCGTAGAGGGGCCTCTTCGCGTTTGAGGGGCACTCTTTTCGTTGTCAGTCTTCCGATGCTTCGGCGATCGACCGGGGCGGCCGCACCTTGACGAACTGCAGGTTGCCGGCAGGCATCATCCAGGTCATGACGTCGACCGCCAGCCGGCCGGCCAGCACCGCGGGATCGGCTTCCACGTGCGCGCGGGCGGTGGCAGCGTCCACCGACCAGATCGAGAAGCCGCGGTAGCGCTCGTCGTCCTGGTCGGTCAGCGGCCCGCGGGCCAGGATCAGCCCGCGCTCCTGCAGGTCGGCGCCGTGCGCGAGGTGCCGGTCCTGCAGGGCAGCCGCCTCGTCGTCCGTCATCAGCGGCGCGTCCGGTCGCAACGTCAGCAGGGTCACGGTGTAGCGGTCGAATCGCATACGTCGAAACGTACGCTGAAAGACATGCAGCGAGTGGATCTGGGCGAAGTGGACTACGAGGTCGCCGCGAAGGAGATGCGCGACTGGGTCGAGGAGCGGGTGGAGGGCAAGGCCGAGGACCGGCTGTTCCTGCTCAGCCATCCGCCGGTGATCACCTACGGACCGCGGACGTCGCTGGACGACCTGCCCGCGGAAGCGGCCGCGATCCCGTCGGTGGCGGTCGACCGCGGCGGCTTCGCGACGTACCACGGGCCCGGGCAACTGGTCGGGTACCTGGTGATCGACCTCAAACAGCGTGGGCCGGTGGACATCGTGCGCTGGCTCGAGAACGGGCTGATCGAGGCGCTCGGCTCGCTCGGGTTCCCGCTGGTACAGCGGGAGACGCCGAAGGGCGCGAGCAGCCTGGTCGGCGTGTGGACCGAGGACCACCGCAAGCTCTGTTCGATCGGGATGCGGATCCGCCGGGGTGTGACCAGCCACGGGTTCTCGGTCAATGTGGATCCCGCCATGAACGTCTTTCACACATTCACGAGTTGCGGGCTGCACGACGTCACGATGGTCTCCCTGGCCGAACTCGCCGCCGAGCGCGGCGTACCCACACCGACGGATGCCGAGGTGCGCGATGCGATCGCCCACTCCCTGGGGGCCGGCTGATCCCGATAACCTGCCGCAATGAGCTCCGAAGACGACGAGGACCGGTACGACGCCCCGCCGTTGCCGCCGCTGCTGATCGTGGCGGTCGTCGGGCTGCTGTGCGGGTTCGCGACCGTCGGGCTGGTGTGGCTGAGTGAGCGCGGCTGCGAACGGTTCCGCGACACCACGAACTGCGGCCCGCTGGGCTTCCCGCTGCTGGTGCTGATCGTGGTGGTGACCATCGTCCTCGGCGGTCTCGCCCTCAGCCGGCTCGCGCTGCCGCATGCCCGGCTGATCGCCTTCCTCGGGGTCGCGTTCATGCTGATCCTCGTGATCGCGTTCCAGTCCGGGAACCTGTCGTCGCCGTGGACGCTGGCCGTCGTCCCGGCACTCACCACGATCACCTTCCTGCTCGCCAATCTCGTCGCCCGACTGCTGGAGCGTGCTGATGCCTGACCTGCCCGTCTACGACTGCCCGCGGACGCCGGCCGCGCCGAAACTCGACGGCACCCTGACCGATCCCGCCTGGGACGTCGCGCCGTGGACCACCGACTTCGTGCCGATCACCGGATCCGGCCCGGCGCCGCGCTACCAGTCCCGGGCCAAGCTGATGTACGACGACGAGTACCTGTACGTCGGCGGGCTGCTCGAGGAGCCGCACGTGTGGTCGACGATGCGGGAGAAGAACACCAAGCTCTTCCACGAGAACAACTTCGAACTGTTCCTCGACCCGGACGGCGACGGGCAGAACTACTACGAGTTCGAGATCAACCCGCTCGGCACGATCTGGGAGCTGACCCTGCCGAAGCCGTACGTCGACGGCGGCGTACCGGTGGACCCGACGAACCTGCCCGGCCTGCGCACCGCGATCCACGTCGACGGCACGGTCAACGACCCGTCCGACACCGACATCGGGTGGTCGGTGGAGCTCGCCGTACCGTGGGCCGACCTGGCGTCGTACAACGCCGGCCGGGCGACCCCTCCAAACGCGGGCGACGAGTGGCGGATGAACCTGATGCGCTGCCAGTGGCCGCACGAGGTGGTCGACGGGACGTACGTGAAGGGAACCGACCTGGAGTTCTGGGTCTGGTCACCGCAGTACGTCGAGGACATGCACCTCCCGGACCGATGGGGCGTATTGCGTTTCTGACCCGGTGACGTGGGGTTACCACCCGCGAGGGACAATCAGGTACGTGAACTCAGGGGGCTCAGGCGGTCTGCACAGCCTTGAGGCGGACCAGGTCGTCAGCGCGATCGAGCGCGCTTGCGAGAGCGACCTGCGCACCGCCCTCCGGCTGGTCGCCCGGTACTCGGCCTACTGGTGGTCGCGCGGGCTCCAGGACGAGGCCGCCGCGGCCGCGGAGCGGGTGCTCAGCATGCTCGGACGCAGCGTGCCGGTCGGGCTGGACGAGGAGTACCTGCTGGCTGTGCTGCACGGTGCTGCATCGGCCGAGCAGGAGCAGCTGGAGCTGGCCCAGCAGATCGTGGCGGCGACGACCGGACCCTTCCGGTACTCCGTGACCGTGCTGCTGTGGTCACTCGTGTTCGGACCGTTCGAGTCGGCCGAGCTGGTCGAAGAGGTGCTGGAGCGGAACGAGGGCGGTGACGCCTGGGCGCGGGCCGCCGTCGAGCTCTGCCGCGGGTATCCGGGACTGACGGCGGAGACTCCGGATGAGGCGGCTCAGGCGCTGCGAACGGCGCTCGGGCGGTTCCGGATGCTCGACGACGCTTGGGGGATGTTCCTGGCGGTCGGCGCGCTCCGGCAGACCGTGGACGAGCCTCTGGACCTGACCACCGAGTCTCTGGCTCTTGCGGAGCAACTCGGCCTGGACGAGGAGGTCGGCGTACTGCTGTGTCAGCGCGGCGACCTCTATCGACGGCTCGGCAAGCTGGAAGACGCGCGGGACGACTACAGCCAGGCTCTGGACGTCAGTGAGCGTGCAGACCTCCCCGAGACCGCCGCCGCGGCCCGCATAGGCCTGGCCCGCACCGAGCGTCTGTGCGGCAACCTCCCGGCCGCCCGAACCCACCTCTCGGCCGTCCTCCTGTTCCCGGAGCTGGAGGACGCCCACTTCGAGGCGGTGCACGAGCTCGCCGTACTGAACGCCTCCGAGGCATCCGCATAGCACCCGACCACATGTCCGGGTGGTACGGCGGCACATCTGTGGTCGCGGCCACATCGCGGGAGTCGTCCCCTGCTGGTTAGAGTCGGGAACGACCCAGCTCAGACATGCAACGGAGCAGCCTGATGGACAAGACGTACGACTCACCGCAGGCCGCGGTCGACGACATCGGCGACGGCGCGAGCCTCGCGGTCGGCGGCTTCGGGCTGTGCGGCAACCCGATGGAGCTGATCACCGCCCTGCACGACAAGGGGGTGAGCGGGCTCAGCGTGGTCTCGAACAACTGCGGCGTGGACGACTGGGGCCTGGGCATCCTGCTCGCGGACAAGCGGATCGCCAAGATGACATCGTCGTACGTCGGGGAGAACAAGGAGTTCGCCCGGCAGTTCCTGACCGGTGAGCTCGAGGTCGAGCTGACCCCGCAGGGCACCCTGGCCGAGAAGCTGCGGGCCGGTGGCTGCGGGATCGCCGCGTTCTTCACCCTGGCCGGGGTCGGCACCCAGGTCGCCGACGGCGGGCTGCCACAGAAGTACAACCCCGACGGCTCGGTCGCGAAGGCCTCGGAGCCGAAGGAGACCCGCGAGATCGACGGTACGACGTACGTGCTGGAGGACTCGATCACCACCGACTTCGGGCTGGTGCACGCACTGAAGGGCGACACCCACGGCAACCTGGTCTTCGACCGCAGCGCGCGCAACTTCAACCCGCTGGCCGCGATGGCCGGCCGGGTCACCATCGCCTCTGTCGAGGAGCTGGTCCAGCCTGGTGAGCTGGACCCGGACGAGATCCATCTGCCCGGTGTCTACGTCCAGCGGGTGGTTGCGGTCGGCAAGAACATCGAGAAGCGGATCGAGAAGCGCACCGTCCAACCCCGCGAGGCGTACGAGGCCGCGCGCGAGAAGCTGGAGGCCTGAGATGCCACTCACCCGTGAGCAGATGGCCGCCCGCGCCGCCTCCGAGCTCGAGGACGGCTCGTACGTGAACCTCGGCATCGGCCTGCCGACGCTGGTCCCGAACTACATCCCGGACGGCGTCACCGTCGTCCTGCAGAGCGAGAACGGCATCCTCGGCGTCGGCCCGTACCCGGTCGAGGGCGACGAGGACCCGGACCTGATCAACGCCGGCAAGGAGACCGTGACGACGCTACCGGGAGCCTCGTTCTTCGACTCGTCGCTGTCGTTCGGGATGATCCGCGGCGGCGCGATCGACGCGGCCATCCTGGGCGCCATGCAGGTCTCGGCCAAGGGCGACCTGTCCAACTGGATGATCCCCGGCAAGATGGTCAAGGGCATGGGCGGTGCGATGGACCTGGTGCACGGCGCCAAGAAGGTGATCGTGCTGATGGAACACGTCGCCAAGGACGGCTCGCACAAGATCCTCGAGGAGTGCGACCTGCCCTACACCGGGCGTGGCGTGGTCAATCGGATCATCACCGACCTCGCCGTACTGGACATCACCGAGGACGGTCTGCGGCTGGTCGAGCTCGCCGACGGCGTCACCTTCGACGAACTCCAGGCCAAGACCGGCGCGCCGATCAAGCAATGAGTGTGTTCAGCTCCTGAAAGACACCTGTGATCGTGGGCGAAAGTCGGGTATACGGGACGGGTGGAGCTGGATGTGTTTGTGATCGGCGGGGTCGGGATCGACACGATCGTTCGCGTGCCCGGGCTGCCCCTGGACGACGTGGAGACGATCCACGTCGAGCCGGTCGAGTCGTACGTCGGCCACACCGGTCACGGCGTCGCGCTCGGATGCCACCTGCTCGGGCTGCGGACCGGGCTCGCGGACGTGATCGGGGACGACGAAGAGGGCTACCGGATCCGCAAGCTGTACGACGACCTCCGGCTGCCACTGCAGGTCGCGTTCCATCCCAGCGGCACCCGGCGTTCGGTCAACCTGGTCACCCCCGACGGCCGGCGCCTGGCGCTGTACGACGGACGCCACCCGGCCGGACTGCAGGTCGACCCGGACCTGTGGCGGACGAGCTGCGCCCAGGCCGAGCACGTCCACGTGTCGATCATGGACTTCGCCCGGCAGGCGCTGCCCGACGCGCTCGCCTGGGGCTGCTCGATCTCGACCGACCTGCACGACTGGGACGGCCGCAACGACTACCACAAGGATTTCGCCACCGCCGCGGACATCGTCTTCGTCTCGACCAGCGCGCTCACCCTGGATGCGGTCGACTGGATCCTCGCCAAGGGCCGCGCGCGGCTCGTGGTCGCGATGGCCGGGGCCGACGGCAGCTACCTGCACTTCACCGACCGGCCGCCACAGCACGTCCCGGCGGTCGAGCTCCCCGACCGGCCCGTCGTCGACACCAACGGCGCCGGCGACGCCTACGTCGCGGCGTTCCTGGCCCGTTGGCTCGACGGCGTGGGCTGGTACGACGCCGCCGTCGCCGGATCGATCGCGGGCGCCTGGGCCTGCGGCTCCCGCGGCACCCACACGGATCTGATCACGGCCGAGGAGCTCGCTGCTCGAAGTGGAGCGCTCGGATGAAACAGTCGCGCGGTTGAGCAACCGCGAACATCACGCAGTCGACCACTGATTGCGCGGTCAGGGTGGCGCCGGTCTCCCGGGGTCCGTCCTGGACGAAATCCGGTGGGAACAACGAGATCACCCGGATCCCCTCGGGCCGCAACCGCTCGGACAGGATCTCGGCGTACCCGGCCTGGGCATGCTTCGCGGCGTAGTACGCCGCGTGGGCGGCCGAGCGATGCTGTCCGGGCTCCCCCGTGGCGGAGACCAGGTTGACGATGTCCGGGCGTTCGGAGGCTCGCAGCAGCGGCAGCATCCGCTCGGTGAGCAGCACGGTCCCGGTCGCCACCCCGGCGATCGTGTCGGCGATGTCGGCCGGGTTCGCGACTGCGCTCAGGTAGCGGGCACCGCTGTTCACCAGGATGTCGAGACGATCGATGCGGAGCGCATCGATCGACGTCGGGTCGGCGAGGTCGAGTACGGCGGAGGTCGCCGTACCACCGGCGGCGCGGATCAGGTCGACGGTCTGGTCCGCCGCGGCCTTGGTCCGGGCGGTGGCGAGTACCTCAGCCCCGGCCGCCGCGAAGGCGAGAGCGAGCGTCCGGCCGGTGTCGCGGCCGGCCCCGGTGACAAGAACGCGCTGTCCGCTGAAAGTCATGCGCCGGATGCAACCACCTCAAGCCGACTGGAGGTCAACCGCCCACAACGCTCAGGTCGCGCGTCGTGCCCCGAACCGCCGCGTTCCAGGCGGAGTACAGGCGACGGGCCGAGCCTCCGATGGGACCGACGGCGGCGAAGACGGCACCCCGGCTCGCCGGGCGCGCGTTCTCGACGGCGTCCTCGGCCTGCTCCGGACTGTCGATCGTCGACGAGCAGACGTGGAGTTGGGCCCGATCCGCTCGCTTGCCCCCATCCCGACCCGCACACGCTCGTGGGTCAACCCACCTCAGCCCGGGTTGGCCAAGCGCACACGGCTGGCCAACCCACACGCTCGTGGGTCAACCCACCTCAGCCTGGGTTGGCCAAGCGCACACGGCTGGCCAACCCACACGCTGGTGGGTCAACCCACCAGAGCGGGCGGCGGCGGGGCGTGCGACGGAGAGCGTTCGTGGTCAGCCTGGGCGGCTGACGAGCTCGGCGTACGCCGCGACCAGGTGGGCGGAGTCGGACTCCCAGTTGAGGTCTGCGGCTGCTGTGCGGACTCCCTCGGCGTACGTCGCGTAGTTCTCGATCAAGGCGCGGACGGCGGTGGTGAGGGAGGCCGGATTGCCTGGTTCGTAGAGGGTGCCGAGTTTGTGGGCCGTGACCACGGCGCGCATTTCGGGGAGGTCGGCGGCTACGACGGGAACACCCGCCCGGACCGCGTGGAAGAGCTTGTTCGGCAGGGCAAGGCGGTGGTTCTCGCAGGTGTTGGTGAGCGTGACCAGCGAGATGCCGTACGACCGGAGCGTGTCGTCGACCTCGTCGATCGAGCGTTCCGCCACGGTCTCCACCGGCCCGAGATCCAGGCGGTAGTTGGGATCCACCGACCCCATCAGCACGGTCCGGAACGGCGCCAACTGACGCGCGGCAGCCACCACGGTCGGCAGATCACGACCCGCACCGATGCGACCGGCGTACAGCAAACCCTCCGGCGCGTCCGATGGCGGCGGTACGTCGTCCGCCCGCGGGAACGTGTTCCGTACGACGCGAACGTCGCTCAACCCACGTTCGCGCAACCGGGCTGCGATCCCGTCCGACACGGTGATGACGACGGACGCCTTACCAGCAAGGGAAACCTCGAGCTTCCGCCCCCGCGCCCGCCACAACGGCGTCGGCCGCCCGGGCAACGCGCGATCGAACCACAGCTCATGTGTGTCGTACACCAGCTTGGCCGACCACTTCCCGGCGTACTCGGCGGCGAGCTCGAGGGTGTTGAAGTCGTGCGCGTGCACGACCTCGAACGGACCCGCCGCGGCCACTCGCGGGGCCGCGGCGGTACGCCACTGCTTCTCGGTCCGATTGCGGTGCTCCGGCAGCAGCAACCACCGGCCGAACCGCTGGACCAGGACCTTCGGCCCGTTCCGGCCGTGGCCGACCGCGAGGCCGCCGTTGCCGGCCCGCAGTCCGGCCGAGCGGGAGACCGACTCGACCGTGACGCCCGGCCCGACCTCGCTGTGTTGTTCTTCCAGCCAGGCATTGGGTACGTCGCGGCCGATGATGTGGATCGTGTGCCCCGCACCGGCCAGCGCGGTCGCCTCCCGCAGGATGCGCGAGTCGCCGGCGATCGGGGACTGCGCGATCATCAGAACCCGCATGTCACCTCTCGCCGGTGATGAAGGGCCGCAGCACCTCGACCGACCTGCGGCCGTCGTGCAGCTCGCGGACGTACTCCGGCGCGGCGTCGGCGACCTTGCGGGCCGGGTCGCGCTCGGAGATCAGCCGCTCGATCACCTCCGACAGGTCGTCCGGGTTGGCCTCCACGATCGGCAGGCCGGTCGGCAGCAGGTCGCGGACCGGGTCCGCCACATGCCCGACGGTGACCCGGCCGGCCGCCATCGACTCGCAGGCGAAGACGCCGTACGACCCGAGCAGCAGCTGGTCGACCACGATGTCCGCGCTGCGCACCATCTCGGCGAGCTCGGAGTGCGGCAGACCCTGGACCCGCTGGTACTTGATCAGGCCCCGCGCATCCAGATCGGTGAGCACCGGGTCGACGTACGCCGATCCCTTCAGCGCACTGGCCGACGGCGCGTGCAGCACCACCGGCACCTCCCGGTCCAGCACCGGCTGGGTCGACGCGAACTCGTCGACGTCGACGGCCAACGGCAGCCAGATGCTGTTGTCGACGAACTCCAGCAGGTCCGGAGTGGTGACGTACACCGGACCCTCGTAGTCATCCAGCTGAGTCCGCAGCAGGTCGTTCGCCGACTGCAGCCGCTGGCTCAGCTCGTCGTCCGGGTCGCGGAACGGCGAGTACTGGTACTTGGCCCGGTGCAGCGACGGGTCACGAATCTCCGACCCGTGGAAGATCAGGCCGTGCTTGATGCCGGCCTGCTCCAGGATCGGGATGTCGATGTTGAACATCTGCCCGCGCTGCTGCCCGAACATCGGCCGTCCGGCCTCGAGCAGCACGTGGGTGACCTCGCGCAGCACGTACGCCGTGAGCTCCAGCTGCCACCGCAGATCGGACCGGTACTGCCGGTACGACCCGGTGCGGTGCACCCGGAAGTCGAACGCGCCGCTGCCCGTGGTGAGGGACTCTGCGACGAGCCCCGGCACCTCACGCTCGAGCGCGGTCGCCCACAGCCAGGCCTGACCGGCACTGTTGACCGGACCGATCAGCAGACGCTTCTGCTTCTTCTCGACCCGATCACCGGGCTGGACCCGCTCCAGCCTGCGGCCCACGAGTTCGCCGTACAGGCCGCGGAGCTTGTCGGCCTGCCCGGCCCAGGAGACCTCCTGCTGGTACCCCGGATCCGCCACTTTCTCGCGGTAGCTGTCCAGGTCACCGAGGACCATCCGCACCTTCGACGCCAGGTCGTGCGCGTCCGCCGCGACGAACACCTCGCCGATCCGGGTCCGGTCGACGAACTCCTTCATGCTCGGCATGTCGCTGACCACCACCGGCAGCCCGGCAAAGGCGTACTCGAACAGCTTGTTCGGCAGCGCCATCTCGTGGCTCGGGTACCGCAGGATCGGGATCAGGCCGACGTCGGCGGTGCGCAGGAACGCGACCACCTCTTCCGGCTCGACCGGATCGAGGCAGTGCAACCGGTCCTCGACGCCGAGGTCCGCGGCCTGGGTCTGCAACTCCTTGACCGCGTCGGTCGCGACACCGGGCACACACACGATGGCCAGGTGCACGTCCGGCAGGTCCACCAGGGCCCGGACGGCGGTGTGGATGCCACGGGCCCGGGTGACGCCGCCGCTGTAGACCAGCAGCGGCACCTGGGACGCCAGACCGATCCGGCTGCGGATGTCGGACACCTCGACCGACACGTCCGCCGGGTTCGGCGTGTTCATGATCACCGTCGGCTCGCGGTCGAGGTGGTGATCCTTCGTCAGCGTGCGCGCGATCGCCGGGCTGACCGTGACCACCCGGTCCACTGCATTGATGTACTCCGCCTCGTGGTTCGCCCAAGCCGCGATCGAGCGGCGGGTCCGGGCGCCGTACTGCGACAGCCCGGCCACGTACTCGTGCGCGTCGTAGACGACCTTCAGGTCCTTGCCGCGGAGATTCGCCCGGCCGGCGGCGCGAGCGGCGACGCCGATCACGTGCATGTCGTGCGCGTGCACCACATCGGGCTCGAGCCGGTCGATCAGGTCACCGAACGCGAGCTCCAGGTCCAGCGCCTCGGGGTGCAGCTTGCGCCACGGTGCCGGCCAGGGCATCCGGTGGATCACGCCGTCGTACGCGCGCCAGCCGAACTTGAACGGCACGTCGACCTTGTTCCCGACGCCCTTGCGGACCCAGGTCGCCTTCCGCGCCGCCTGCCACCGCGAACGGCGCAGCAGCCGGCCGCCGACGCCGAGCTTGTACTTGATCGGATTGCCCTTGCCCGCCTTGGCCGCGGCGATGGCATGCCCGGAGTCCGCCTTGAGCTCCTGCAGCCCGGCGTCGATCCGCTGGTCGCGGGCGACGTACGTGCCCTGGTACCGGTAGCCGGCGAACGGCGGCCGCCAGTCCCGGCGGGCCTTGCGGCTGCGCTTGCGTTCCTCGCGCAGACTGAAGGGAACCGCCACCCGGACGATCAGCGCGCCGTCGAGCATCTCCCTCGACGGCAGGCCGCTGGCCGAGACACCGAGCACGGTCACCTCTGCTCCGGTCTCGGCCAGCGCTGCGGCCTCCTTGCGGACCCGGCTGTCGTTGGTGACGTCGTTGGCGACGATCATCACGACCCGCAGGTCGGCATGTGTCACTGGCTGACCGACCTTCCGATCACAAGCCGGCGCACGCCCGCCCACCGGGCCGGGTTGGTGCGGTCACGACCGTCGACGAGCACCTTGACGCCCGGCAGCTCGGCCGGGGTCAGCTGCGCGTACTCCGGGTGGTCGGCCTGCAGCACCGCCGCGTCCACCGGCGTGCCCAGCGCGTACGGCGTGAAGCCGAGCTGCTGCAGCTCCTCGTCGGTGTACAGCGGGTCGTGCACGGAAACCTCCGCACCACGGGACTTCAGCGCCTCCACGGCCGGGAAGACCCCGGAGAACGCCGTCTCCTTCACACCGCCACGGTATGCCGCACCGAGCACGACCACCTTGGCTCCGGTCAGGTCGCCGTACGCGCCCTCGAGCAGGCCGACGGTGTACTCCGGCATGCCGAGGTTCGCCTCGCGGGCGGCCCGGACCACCGTGGCCTCCGGGTCGGTCCACAGGTACAGCCGCGGGTAGACCGGGATGCAGTGGCCGCCGACCGCGATACCGGGCCGGTGGATGTGGCTGTAGGGCTGCGAGTTCGACGCCTCGATCACCTGGTGGACGTCGATGCCGTTCTGGCCGGCGAACCGGGCGAACTGGTTCGCCAGGCCGATGTTGACGTCGCGGTAGGTGGTCTCGGCCAGCTTCGCCAGCTCGGCCGCCTCGGCCGACCCCAGGTCCCAGACGCCGTTGCCGCGCTCGAGGTCCGGACGGTCGTCGAAGTCCAGCACGGCCTCGTAGAACGCCGTGGCGCGCTTGGCGCCCTCCTCGGACAGGCCGCCGATCAGCTTCGGGTACTTGCGCAGGTCCGCGAAGACGCGGCCGGTCAGCACCCGCTCCGGCGAGAACACCAGATGGAAGTCCTGGCCCTCGGTGAGACCGGAGATCTCCTCGATCATCGGCTTCCACCGGTTGCGGGTGGTGCCGACCGGCAGGGTGGTCTCGTAGCTGACCAGAGTGCCGGGGCTGAGGTGCTCGGCCAGCGACCGGGTGGCGTTCTCCATCCAGCCGAACTCCGGCTCGCCGGTCTCCTCGTCGACGAACAGCGGCACGACCACGACGACGGCGTCGCTGTTCGGGATGGCGTCGGCGTAGTCCGTGGTCGCCCGCAGGCGGCCGTCGGCCACGGTCTCGGCCAGCAGTTCGGCCAGGTGGGCCTCACCCGGGAACGGCTCTTGGCCGGCGTTGACCAGCTCGACGAACTTCTCGTTGATGTCGACACCGACGACCTGATGGCCCTTGGCCGCGAACTGGACCGCCAACGGCAGTCCGATCTTGCCTAAGGCAACAACACTGACACGCACAGGAACTCCACTAGGTAGTGATTCTTCATCGGGGGCCTCGCAGCTTCCGTTCCAGCGGATGCTCGACGAACTTGTACATCAGCCACGAGGCGAGGATCGAGAGGGCGCAGACACCGGCGTACCAGGTCAGGTTGAACCAGCCGGCCCTGCCGACCGGACCGTAGATCTCCACGATCGCGTACAGGACGGTGGCGTGGATCAGGTAGAAGGAGTAGGACCATTGGCCGAGCGCGACCAGCGGCTTGCTGCGTAGCCAGGACCTGCCGCCGCGGGTGTCGCGGATCGCGACGGCGAAGATCAGGAAGCCGTACAGCAGGGTCAGGATCTCCTTCTGGGTCAGGCCGATGGTGATGCCGAAGGGGACCTTGGCCGGGTGCTCGCCGGAGTAGTACAGGGTGAACAGGCCGAACCCGGCGACCAGGAACGCGAACCAGACCGGGATCCGCGGCTTCCAGCCGGACCGGAGCGTGATCGCCAGCGCGATGCCGAACAGGAACGACGTCGAGTGCAGCACCGGTTGAGGGAACACCGGTATGACACCGGGGAAATGGAACAACGAGAGCCGGTAGGCTCCCGAGACCACGAGGATGGCCACACAGAAGATCAGGCCACCGGTCACCTTCAGCCTGGCCGTGGCCCGCTGCACGAACGGGTGGTACGCGTAGAAGAACGCCTCCACCGACAACGTCCAGGACGCCGGGTTGCCGCCGTACAGGATCGTCGGATCGTTCGTCCAGCCGTGCAGCAGTAGCACCGACAGCAGCAGCACGGTGAGCGAGATCGGCTTGATCCAGGGCATGTCGGCCGGCGGATCGACCCGGTAGAACACGAAGAAGGCCGCGATCAGCGCGACGATGTGGGCCGGCCAGATCCGGGCGAACCGGCGCCGGTAGAAGGTGCGGATCTTCGTCCCCGGCTGGGCCGACCAGGTCAGCACGAAACCGGACAGCACGAAGAAGAACGTCACCCCCGACGTGCCCCACTTGAGGAAGTCGAAGATCGGCAGCGGCGCCAGGTTGGACATGTGGTGGCAGAACACGAAGAACGCCGCCCACCACCGCAGGCCGGTCAGCGACTCCACCCTGGGCAGTCGCTTGCGTGGCACCTCCGGACTGGAGACACCGGTATCCGCCGTGACGTCGGCAACGGCCGACGCCGGGGACTGGGTCCCCGGCGCTGGCTGTTGGCTCTGGTCTTCCTCGGCGGCCTTCGTCATATGTCTACTCCGCGAGAGCGGAGACGACCCGGCCTGCGGCGTGGCCGTCTCCGTAGGGCATGGGGCGGTTTGATGCCGGGACAGGCCGGGCGGCCAGTCCGGGCAACTTGCTCACGTCGGATGTCAGGACGTTCCAGCCGTCGTCCAGGGTCTCCACCCACTCGGTCTCGGTGCGCAAAGTGGTGCACACCCGGCCGAGCAGGAACGCCTCCTTCTGGAGACCACCGGAGTCGGTCACCACACCGGCCGAGCCGAGCACGGCCGCGACCATCTCCGGGTAGGCCAGCGGTTCCCGGACGTGCAGCGAACCGTCCGGACGGTCGAGCTTGATGCCGTACTCCGCGCAGCGCGCGACCAGCCGCGGATGCGCGAGCAGCAGCACCGGTGCACCAGCGGCCGCGAGACCGTCGATGATCGCCGCCAGCCGCGCCGGGTCGTCGGTGTTCTCGGCCCGGTGGATGGTCGAGACGACGTACTCGCCGCGCTTGAACGGCAGGTCCAGCGGCTTGTCCTGGACCGCGTCGCGGACCCGGAAGCACACGTCCGTCATCACGTCTCCGACCAGCCGCGCCTTGTCCGTCAGGCCCTCGTTGGCCAGGTGGTCCATCGCCACCTGGGTCGGGGCCAGCAGGATGTCGGCCGCGTGGTCGGTCAGGACGCGGTTGTGCTCCTCCGGCATCCGCCGGTTGAACGACCGCAACCCGGCCTCCAGGTGCGCCACCGGCAGGTGCATCTTCACCGCCGACAGCGTCCCGGCCAGCGTCGAGTTGGTGTCGCCGTACACCAGCACCCAGTCGGGCTGGTGCTCGTCCAGTACGGCGTCCATCGCGGCCAGCATCGCGCCGGTCTGGACACCGTGACTGCCGGACCCGACGCCCAGGTGGACGTCCGGGTCCGGGATGCGCAGGTCGGCGAAGAACACGTCGGACATGTTCTTGTCGTAGTGCTGCCCGGTGTGCACGATCACATGCTGGTGCTCGGTGGCGGCGAATGCCTCCGCCACCGGCGCCAGCTTGACGAACTGTGGTCGTGCCCCGACGACACTCAGGACCTTCATGACTGCGCGAGCTCCTGGGCGACCTTGATGGTGCGGTCCTCGGCGGCGGACTGGATCACGGCCTCGGCGACGACGACGGTCTGCAGACCCTGCTTCAGCGTGACGATGTCGGTCTCCTTGCCCAGCACCGCGTCCCGGAACGCCTCGTGCTCGGTGCGCAGCGGCTCCGGCTTGCTGATCGCGTACCGGATCATGTCGCCCTCGCTGACACCGCGGAAGTGCGCGACGTCGTCCCACGCGGTGGCGACCGTGCCGTTGGCGTGGAAGGACAGATCGGCCAGCAGCGTGTCGGCGATGAACGCGCCCTTCTCACCGGTGACGACGGTGAGCCGCTCCTTCATCGGGGACAGCCAGTTGACCAGGTGGCTGGTCACGGTGCCGTCGGCAAGCTTGCCGGTCACCGCGATCAGGTCCTCGTACTGCCGGCCGGACTTGTGCGCGCTCTGTGCGGACACCGCGATGAACGGCGACTGGGTCACCCAGGCGGTCAGGTCGATGTCGTGGGTGGCCAGGTCGAGCACCACGCCGACGTCGGCGATCCGGGCCGGGAACGGGCCCTGGCGGCGGGTGGTGATCTGGTAGATGTCGCCCAGCTCGCCGGCCTCCAGCCGCACCCGCAGCGCCTGCAGCGCCGGGTTGTACCGCTCGATGTGGCCGACCGCGCCGATCACGCCGGCCGCCTCGAACGCCTTGGCGATCTCGGTCGCCTCGGCCGCGGACCCGGCCAGCGGCTTCTCGATCATCGCGTGTACGCCGGCCTCGGCCAGCGGCTTGGCGATCTCCGAGTGGTACTGCGTCGGGACGGCCACCATGCAGTAGTCGATGCCCTCGGCAATCAACTGCTCGATGTTCTCGTGCACCGGGCGACCGCCGGCCACGCCGAACTTGTCGCCACCCGGGTCGGCGACGGCGACCAGGTCGACGCCCTCGAGGGAGGCGAGCACGCGGGCGTGGTGGCGCCCCATCATGCCCAGGCCGATCAGTCCGGCTCGCAGGTTCGCCATCTCACGCACCAGCCTTCGCCACGGTGTTCACCGCGGAAACGATCCGGTTCAGGTCTTCCTCGGACAGCGAGGGGTGGACCGGCAGCGAGAGCACCTGCGCCGCGGCCTTCTCGGTCTCCGGCAGGTCCAGCTCGCGCTGGAACGAGGGGAGCCGGTGGTTCGGGATCGGGTAGTAGACACCGCAGCCGACGCCGTACTCGGTGCGCAGCGCGTTCGCGAAGCCGTCGCGATCCTCGGTCACCCGGATCGTGTACTGGTGGTAGACGTGCGTCGCCTCGGCGGCCACGGCCGGTACGGCGACACCCTGCAGGTTCGCGTCCAGGAAGGCCGCGTTCTCCTGCCGCTGCTTGGTCCAGCCGGTCAGCTTGGTCAGCTGCACCCGGCCGATCGCGGCGTGCAGGTCGGTCATCCGGTTGTTCAGGCCGACCAACTCGTTCTCGTACTGCTTGAGCATGCCCTGGTTGCGCAGCAGGCGCATCCGGCGCTCGATGTCGGCGTTCGCGACCGAGTTCATGCCGCCCTCACCGGACGTCATGTTCTTGGTCGGGTACAGGCTGAACATCGCGAACTCGCCGAAGCCGCCGACCTGCGCGCCGTCCCAGGTCGCGCCGTGCGCCTGCGCGGCGTCCTCGTAGATCTGGATGCCGTGCTTGTCCGCAATGGCCTGCAGGGCGGTCATGTTCGCCGGGTGACCGAACAGGTGCACCGGCATGACGGCCTTGGTCTTCTCGGTGATCGCGGCCTCGACCGCGGCCGGGTCCAGGCAGAAGTACGTCGGCTCGATGTCGGCGAACACCGGGGTGGCGCCGGTCAGCGCGACGCTGTTCGCGGTCGCGGCGAAGGTGAAGGACGGGACGATGACCTCGTCACCCGGCCCGACGCCCGCGGCCAGCAGGCCGAGGTGGAGACCCGACGTGCCCGAATTCGTCGCGACGCAGGCTCGGCCGGAGACGAGCGCTGCGCCGAACTCCTGCTCGAACGCCGCCACCTCGGGGCCCTGGGCAAGCATGCCGGACTGCATCACCCGGTCGACGGCCTCGCGCTCCTCCTCCCCGATGATCGGCTTCGCGGCCGGAATCGGCTGCACCATCAGTTCTCCTCCATGTCTTCATCGGCCGGCCGTAGCCGTCCGTCGGTTTCGATGTACGTCTCGCCCGTGGCCGGGCACTTCCACTCGCCGTTCCCGACGTCGAGCAGCGGAACTCCGGCCTTGCCGACCCACTTGATCCGGCGGGCCGGAACCCCGGCGACCAGCGCGAAGTCTGGCACGTCCTTGGTGACCACCGCACCCGCGGCGACGGTGGCCCAGCGGCCGATGGTGACCGGCGCCACGCAGACGCTGCGCGCACCGAGCGAGCAGCCTTCCTTCATCGTGACGCCGACCGGCTCCCAGTCGTGCCCGCTCTTCAGTGAGCCGTCCGGGTTCACCGCGCGCGGGAAGTAGTCGTTGGTCAGCACCACGGCCGGACCGATGAACACGCCGTCCTCGAGCGAGGCCGGTTCGTAGACCAGGGCGTTGTTCTGGATCTTGCAGTTCTTGCCCATCCGGACCCCGGTCCCGACATAGGCGCCGCGGCCGACGATGCAGTTCTCGCCCAGCACCGCGTTCTCGCGGATCTGGGCCAGATGCCAGATCGACGAACCGTCGCCGATCACGGCGCTGTGGTCGACGTCGGCGGTGGGCGCGATGCGGGACGTCACAGGGTCTCCTTCGAAGTGAGCCAGGTGGTGAGTGCTTCGGCCGACCGGCTTCCGTCGTGCAACTCCGCCACGTAGCCGGGGCCGGCGGCCGCCCACTCGGCGGCGGCGTCACGATCGGCGATCAGGCCCGTGACGACATCACCCAGGGTGTCTGGATCCGCCTCCACGATCGGCACCTCTCGTCCGGTCAGACTACGAACCCGGTGGCGCACGGCGTCACCGACGTACGACACCACAATCCGCCCGGCGGCCAGTGCTTCCGCGGCGGCCACGCCGTACAGGCCGATCCGAAGTTGGTCGACAACGATGTCGGCGTCGCCGATGACGCTCGGCATCCGATCGTGCGGTACGCCGGTGATGCGTCGGTACTCGATCGCGCCGGACTCGTGCAGCCGGGTCAGTACGGCATCGATCTCCTCGGTGCCCTTGAGTTTCGCGTTCGACGGGACGTGCGCGACGACCGGTCGTTCGCCGGTGAACAGCGGGCGGGCCGCCTGCTGCCAGCGCGTCGCATCGATCGCCACCGGCAACCATCGCGCGTCCGGTACGTCGTCCAGCAGGTCGACCGTGGACACGAACACCGGCAGGCCGAGGCTCTCGACCAGCTCGGCGTGCCGACGGGCCTGCGTCTCCAGGCGCTCGGTCAGCTCGTCACCGGGGACGAACGGCGACCAGCGCTCGCGCTTCGCGTGCCGGCTGGGCAGCCGGATGTCGGAACCGTGGAAGAGCAGGGAAACGTTGATGCCGGCATCGACCATGGTCGCGATGTCGGGCGACGCGTCCGGGAAGCCGCGGGCACCGAAGATCGGGCGCAACGACTCCACCATCACGTGCGTGTACGAACCGACGACGTGCTGCTCCTGGGCCCGCTGCCAACGCGGCTGGCCGAACCAGGCGAGCGGTACGCCGTAGTCGTGGACGAACTGGAACTGCGCCTTGCGCTGCAACGTGAACGAGACGGCGGCGCCGACCCCGGGGATCGTCTGGGCGGCTTGGGCCCAGGCGTGCCCCTGACCGGCGGAGTTGGTCGGTCCGACCAGCATCCGCACGGGGGTCGTGGCCACCGGCGGGAACGCCGGCAGTTGCGCGAACGAGTAGCGCACACCACGCAGGCGCCGCCGGACCGCTCCAGCGGTCCGGGCGAGTGGCGCCGGCAGGTGCTCGCGGATCGAACGCGTCACCGTCATCGTGTCATCCATTACCTGCAGCGGCCTTTGTCGTGGCCTTCAGCTGATCCAGCTCGCGGCGGGCGGCCGGAAGACCGAGGACGACCGGGACGCTGCCGCGGCGCTGGCCGAGGTTCCAGCCGGCCCAGATCGCACCGGCGTCGAGGGCGATGACGACATCCGCCTTCTCGATCGTGGTCAGTACGTCGCGACGGCCGTCGATCCGGCCCCAGTACGTCTTGCCCAGGTCCTTGCCGGCCCGGTTCCCGCGCAGGAACTTCACCGGCGCCGACGTCTTGATTGCCTTAGGCAACACCTTGCCCGCAACCTTGCGAGCCTTCCGATACCGCCACCCCAAAGCCTTCCGAACCCGCGTGATCCCCACAGGCCGCGCCTCCCCCGCACCCCGAGAGGAGGCAGCAGCGCCCGCCGGGGTGGTGGAGGCAGCTTCATCTTCCGCCGCATCGGCGGGGAGCGCAGCCGCAGCAGGTGCGACCTCGGCCTCACCGACCACGGACTCTGGCTCGGCGACGGCCTCAGGAGCGATGACCGCGTCCGGAGCCTCCTCGACCGGATCGGCCTCGGCCAGCGGATCCGACTCGAGTTCCGGGGCTGGGGCTTTGGGCATCCGGCCGGGCCCGATGAGGGTGAAGGTGTGGACTCTGTCGGCGACGTAGCCCGACGGCGGCATCCAGGCGATGACGTCGAGCGACAGCTCCTGGTTGCCGAGGTCCTCGCGGACAGTGTCGAAGTACGTCGGCGGAAGGCGCCGGGTGCTCAGCAGGACGACGGTCTTCACGCCGCCACCCCCTGCACGGATGCGGCCAGCGACTCGATCCGCGGATCCAGCTGCAGATCCCGCCGGTACGACGCACCGAACTCACGCGCCTTCGCCCGGATCCCCTCGTCCGCCGTCCGGGCCGCGTGCGCCGCCTCGATCAGCGCGTCCGCGATCGCCTCCGGCGTCACGTCCGTCACCGGGAACCACAACGGATGACCACGCAGTACGTCGGACGCCGCGTTCTCCGGGTCGTGCACGGACACGATCGGCAACCCGGTCGCCAGGTACTCGAACACCTTGCCGCTGGTCACGTACCGCCCCTTGCCCAGCATCAGCAGCTGGACGTCGAACTCGTCGTACGCGCGGGCGATCTCTGCCTTGCCGACCGGACCTTCGTAGCTGACCCCGTCGTCGGTGGCCTTGTTGATCGTGGCAAGCATGTCGGCGCGCGGCTGGGCGTAGTACCCGAGATAGCCGTAGATCTTCGCCTTCGCGCCGGCCAGCTCGCTGGACTGCGAGCGGGCCAACTGCCAGCCCTCGACGAACTCGGTCAGCGGAACCTTCGGCGACACGGTACCGACGTACCCGAAGGTCAACGGCCGATCGCCGGCCGGACCGCGGTCCGTGGTGTCCGGCACCAGGTCGGCGTCGAAGCCGTTGGAGACCGTGTGCATCTTGTGCGCGTGCGCCGGGTAGAGCTTCTCGTGCCAGTCCCGGATCGGGTCGTTGACGAACCAGATCTCGCGCGCGGAGTCGACCAGCTTCTTCTCCCAGCGGGCCGCACGACTCTTCGGCTCGTGCAGCCGGTCACCGGTGAACACGTCCAGCAGCCACGCGTCGCGGTAGTCCATCACGTACGGCACGCCGTACTTCTTGTGCAGCAGGTACGCCGGGGTGAACGCGACGTTCGGGTTCGCGGTGGCGACCGTCAGGTCGACCTTGTGCGCCTTGTGGATCCGCTCCGCGGCCTTCTCGATGACCGAGCGCCACGGCCCGTACCCGGTCTCCGGGAACGGCACGTGGTCCTGCTTGGTCCGCCACTTGCTCCAGACCTTCGGGTTGAGGGCACGGCGCTTGGACCACCGGCGCAGGTCGGCCTCGAGGATCGGCCAGTCGAACGGCACCCGGACGACCTCGATGGACGGGTCGACCCGCTCCTCCAGGGTCAGGTCGGCGCCGGTGAACCGGTGGAAGGTCTCGCGATCGGCCGTCAGCACCGTCACCTTCCAGCCGAGCGCGGCGAACCGGTTGGCCGTGGCCAGGGCCCGGTAGACACCGCCTCCTCGACAGGGCGGAAAGCCCCAGGCGACATACAGCATGTGTGGGCGGTCCTTCATGCACTTCCTCTTAGCAAGTTGAGAATCGCGTCGGCCAGTTCGTCGTACGGCGTGGTCGCGGGCAGATGGTCGGCCGCCCACTGAAGCGCGTGGTCGCGCAGTTTCTCCAGCTCACCGGGATCCGCGGACCAGCGCTGCAGGATCTCGGACGCCTCTGCCACCGAGTCCACCAGGACTCCGCCACCGGACTCCTCGATCACCCTGGTCTGCCGGGGCAGCCGGGTGGACAGGACGGGAAGACCGCTGGCGAGGTACTCGTAGATCTTCGACGGCATCGCTTCCACGAAGGCCGGTGTCGGTTGCAGCATCGCCAGGCCGGCCCAGGCACCCTGGGTGAGCCGCCACGCGTCGGCCGGAGGCTGGCGCCCGTGCAACCGGACCCGGCCGGCCAGATCGGACTGCTCGATCCGGGCCTGAAGCTGGTCCCAGTCCGAAGGCGCCACCGGGCCGACCAGGTCGAGTGACCAGTCCGGCGCCGCGGCGACGGTCTCGACCATGTCGAACAAGCCACGGCTGGCCCGCAGGTCCCCGATGTACACGGCCCGCGGCTGGCCCCAAGGCGGCGTCGGGGCCAGGAACGGCACGTAGGGGAGGTTCTGGACGACCAGCCGCCGCTTCGCCTCGTGCGGGGCCAGATGCGAGTCGGCGACGACGGTCAGGTCGGCGCCGGCGGCCAGCTTGGAACCCGCCCGGACGATCAGCCGGGCCGGGAGGCCGGCCGGTCCCCTCGCCCAGGCCCGGTCGGCGAGCAGCAGGTCGTAGTCCTCGTGAACGTCGGCAACCATTTTGCGACGGCGCAGGCTGGTGACGAGACGGGTGACCGGGATCATGTCCGGATCGACCGTCATCACCACCTTCGCCTTGGTCCGCCACGGCAACACCGCGGTCCGGGCCATCCGCTGGACCAGGTTGCCCCGAGGACCCGCGTGGACGACCGCGCCGACCGGCCCGCCTTCGGCCTCGCCCAGGCCCCACAGCTCGACGCTCAGGCCCCGGTGGTGCAGGGCCGCCGTGATCTTGTGCAGGCGCGCGTCGGCGACGTCGTGACCGGTCGTGATGATCCCCACGTCAGGCGCCGTACTGCGTGACCCGGCGTGGGGCCCGGCATTGGGCATGGTCAGAGGTCCTCGAGAGAGACGGATTCCTTCTCACCGACCTGGAGGAACTTGGTGTACGCCGTGATCACCTCGTTGGGCTCACCGCGCATCATCACCTTGCCCTTGTGCAGCCAGATGCAGTCGTTGCACAGGTCCCGGACGCTGCTCATCGCGTGGCTGACCAGGAACATGGTCCGGCTGTTGGTGACCAGTTCGTTCATCTTGGCCGCGGCCTTCGTCTTGAAGGACGCGTCGCCGGCCGACAGGGCCTCGTCGATCAGCAGGATGTCCGGGTCCATGTGGACCGCGACGGAGAACGCCAGCCGGCTGAACATGCCGGACGAGTACGTCCGCATCGGCATCTCCATGAAGTCACCGAGCTCGGCGAACTCCGCGATCTCCTCGTACCGCTCCTGGATCGCCTTGCGGCTGAGGCCAGCGGCCAGTCCACCGAGGACGACGTTCTCGCGGCCGGACAGGGCCGCGTTGAAGCCGACGCCCAGCGACAGCAGGGTGCTGACCCGGCCGTGCACCTCGATCCGGCCCGAGGTCGGCGGCAGGATGCCGGCGATCGACCGCATCAGCGTCGACTTGCCGGCGCCGTTGGCACCGATGATGCCGATGGTGGTGCCGTGGTTCACGTCGAAGGAGACGTTCTGTACGGCCTTGACCTCGCGGATCGCCCGCTCGCCGCGGCCGAACCGGACGATCGCGCTCTTGAAGGTCGGCACCCGCTCGAACGTGGTCCGGTAGGTGATGGACACGTCCTGCACCTTGACGGCGGGCGCGGCCGGCTCGGTCTTCTGCATCGATTTCTTCTCAGCCTCAGAGACGGACAACGAACTCACGCTCCCTCGACATGAAGAACAACGAGCCGACCACGGCGGCGAGGACCGCCCAGAACCCGGCTCCGACCCACATCTTCAGCGGCGGGATGTCACCGCGGACGAGCAGGTCGGTCCAGCCGCCGATCAGCGAGTAGAGCGGGTTGTACTGGATGAAGCCCTTGAACCTGGCCGGTGCCTGCTCGGCGAACCACAGCACCGGGGACAGGTACAGCCAGATCCGGACGAAGTACGGCAGGAAGGACGTCGTGTCCCGGAAGTACACCTGCAGCGCGGCGAAGACCATGCCCATGCCGGCTGCGAAGAACGTCAGCATGATCAGGAACGCCGGCGCGAGCAGCATCGGCCACCGCAGCGGCTGTCCCATGATCAGGTGGATCGCCAGATACACGACCATCGTCGGCAAGAAGCGGAAGAACGCCGTCCGCAACGCGGCCAGCGGCAGCAGCATCCGCGGGAACGACATGTTCATCAGCAGCTTGCCGCCGCCGACGACACTGGTCGCTCCGGCCGTCATCGCACCGGAGAAGTAATAGAAGACGAAGAGGCCGCCACACATGTGCACGAACCGCTCCGCGCCGCCGGTCTTGTTGGCACCGCCCGCGATGATCTCCGTCAGCAGGTAGTAGACAGCCGCCAGGAGCAACGGGTTCAGCACCAGCCACACCTGTCCGAAGAAGGTGTTGGTGTTGGCGGCCCGGATGTTCGTCCGGGACATCTCGGCCGCGAACTCCCGCCGCTGCCACAGCGCCTTGAAATAGGGACGCAACGGCGGCAGGCCGACCTTGTGCGGTTCGTACACATGCACCGACGGGTTGAACTCCTCGTCGACGCTAGTCGCGTTCATTCAGGCGACGCCTCTCTCTGCCGGAAGTCGAGTCCGCGCCGACCGAACTCCTGCCGTTCGCAGCCACGCAGACCGGGAGCAGAGTAGCGGACCGGGCACTTGGCCGACGACACGGTGGTCCTCCATAGTGAGCAACGACGTACAGACAGCTACCAACGTCGCGCCCGACTGGGTGAACCACTGGAAGAAAGTCGTCCGTCGCCGATCGTTATCGGGAATATACATTTGACAACCTGCGACGGCCAAAACGCCTTCCAGGGCATGCAATCGGCGCGCGACCCATGCTCACCAAGCACTCTCGCGAAGCACTCTCGCGAACACCAGAGAGCAAAATCAAATCGCGGTCAATTCCCCTGTACGACGTCCGTCGGGGCACCGAAGTTCACACCGGCGGCGTGATATGCCGCACCACGACACCAGTGGTCTGGACCGGTGTCAGCCGGCGGTGGGCCCCAGGCGGTGCTTCCTGGCCGGGGCGAGCCGGACGGGGGACCCGAGGTCCCCGCGCGCTATGGACAGCCTCACCATCCACGGAGCTCCGCTCGGCACCTCCCGGGGCCCGGGCCGTGTCAGGGGCGACACGACCGCAACCGGCGATCCGGTGACCCGTCCGCGCTGGGCGGAGACGGGACGGGCGGAGACCGGATCGGCAGGCACGATGACCAGGGCGGCGGTCATCGCGCCGTGGGCACGTCCCCGGATCGGCTGCGATCGCCAGCAGGTGCGCGCAGCAGACGTCGAGACGGACCCGAGGCCGGTGACGGAAGACACTGCCCGGCAGCGTGACCCAAGGACGGGGAGCCACGACCGGACACTGGGGACGGCAGCACCACAGCGAGCGGCGGAACGGGGCGGAACCGGTCGCATCGGCGCTTCTCCTCCTCATCGGCCTCACGATGGAGATGCACAGTTTGTACACCCTCCAGCACAGCCGGTGATGGCACGGGAGTGCGAGGGCACCGATGCGCCGGGATCGAGACCCAACCGAAACGGGCTCCGCTGACGGAACAGCGAACTCGGGCCAGAATTGGAACAGCAGCCCGGCGGCGCTCAGGTGGTCCGTCGCCGGGCTGCTGGACCTCAATTCTCGCTCACAACTGCGCAGAAATGGTGGCCAGATGGTGACACGGCACAAGAATGCTGACAGGACAACAAATATCGCTGGGTGCATTCAGGGCGACACGGACAGTGCGATCGGCACTGGATCGACCGTCCTACTCTGGAGGGGCGGTAGCGGACAGTGACAGCACTCGGAAGGGAGGAGAGAGTTGTGAGCACAACGGACACGGAGCGTGCCGACCATCTGAAGGTGCTCGGACTCAGCAACGACGAGATCAAGGTCTACCAGCACCTGCTGCGGACCGGTCCGTCGTCGATCACCGAACTGGACGAGGCGGTCCCCGACCGCGACGCCACCATCGACGCCACCCTCGGTGGGCTGGTGCAGGCGGGCCTGGCGCGGCGGTCCGGTTCGGACCACTCCCGCTTCCTGCCGGTGCCACCCGACGCCGGCCTCGAGGCGATGACGCTGCGTCGCGAGTCCGAGTTGAAGCAGGCCCGGATCGAGGTGCTGAACGCGTACGACGAGTTCCGCCGGACCGTGCACAACGAGTCGACCACGCACCTGATCGAGGTCGTCACCGGCAGCGCGATCGTCGAACGCATCCACCAGATCAAGGGCGGTGCGCAGCGGGAGATCCTGGCGATCGACTCGCCGCCGTACTACATCGGCGGGCCGAACCAGGAGGAGATCGACCACCTCAAGCGGGGCGTCTCCTACCGGGTCGTGTACTCACCGGAGTCGGTCGAGGTGCCGGGGTACCTGACCGAGAACATCCTGCCCTGCGTGGAGGCCGGCGAGCAGGCGCGGGTCCTGCCCTACGTACCGGCCAAGCTGACCATCATCGACGGTTCGATCGCGTTCGTGTCGATGTCGGTGCGCGACACCGATGTGAACCGGTCGCTGCTGATCATCCGGCCGAGCAGTCTGCTGACCGCCCTGATCGGGATGTTCGAGCTGTGCTGGCGCAACGCGCTGCCGCTGCACGCGTCGGTCGGCACGGAGGACGACCGGCTCGAACCGATCGAGCGCCGCCTGCTCGCGTTGCTCGCCACGGGTGCCGCGGACGACACGATTGCCCGTACGCTGGGTATCAGCCGACGTACCTTCTTCCGCTACCTGGAGCGCCTGATGAACCGCACCGGCGCAAGCACCCGCTTCCAGCTCGCCCTGCACGCCGCACGGGAGAACTGGCTGTAAAGACACCCGTCGCTTGCTCGCCGGGGCGGGCGGGCAGGCGACGGGCCTTTGCTACAAGGGATTTCTAGGACGCGGTCGCGGTGAATTCCTTGGCGACGACCTCGGCGATCTGCGCGGTGTTCAGCGCCGCGCCCTTGCGCAGGTTGTCGCCGCAGACGAACAGCTCCAGCGAGTTCGGGTCGTCCAGCGACTTGCGGATCCGGCCGACCCAGGTCGGGTCGGTGCCGACCACGTCGGCCGGGGTCGGGAACTCACCCTCCGCCGGGTTGTCGAACAGCAGCACGCCCGGGGCGTCCCGCAGTACCTCGCGGGCCTCGTCGGCGTCGACCTCTTGGGCGAACCGCGCGTGCACCGACAACGAGTGCGTGGTGACGACCGGCACCCGGACGCAGGTCGCGGACACCTTCAGGTCGGGCAGGCCGAGGATCTTGCGCGACTCGTTGCGGACCTTGAGCTCCTCCGACGACCAGCCGTCGTCCTTGAGCGAACCGGCCCACGGAACGACGTTCAGCGCGAGCGGCGCCGGGAACGGGCCGAGCGCGTTGCCGATCACGCGGCGAACGTCGCCCGGCGTGGTGCCGAGGTCGCGATTGCCGGCCACCTTCATCAGCTGGTCGTACAGCGCGTCGATGCCTTCCTGCCCGGCACCAGAGGCCGCCTGGTACGACGCGACGACCAGCTCCTCGAGCTCGAAGCGGTGGTGCAGCGCACCCATCGCGACGATCATCGACAGCGTCGTGCAGTTCGGATTGGAGATGATGCCGCGCGGCCGGTTCCGGGCCGCTTCGGCGTTCACCTCCGGCACCACCAGCGGGACGTCCGCGTCCATCCGGAACGCGCCGGAGTTGTCCACCACCACCGCACCCTTGGCGGCCGCGATCGGCGCCCACTGCGCGGACACCGCATCCGGTACGTCGAACATCGCCACGTCGATGCCGTCGAACGCGTCCTCGCTGATCGCGACGACCTCGACCTCCTCGCCGCGCACCTTCAAACGTTTGCCCGCAGAGCGCTCGGACGCGATCAGCCGGATCTCTCCCCAGACGTTCTCCCGGGTCGAGAGCAGAGTCAGCATCACCGACCCGACCGCGCCGGTCGCACCGACCACCGCCAGGGAAGGCAGACCCGTCCGGTCCTCGATCGTGTTCTCCACAGCGCTCACAGGGGTCACCGTCCAGTTCCTCCGTACACGACGGCCTGGGTGTGCTCGTCGTCCAGATCGAATGCGGTGTGCGCCGCGGTCACGGCGGCATCCACCAGGTTCTCGTCCACGACCACCGAGATCCGGATCTCCGAGGTGGAGATCATCTCGATGTTCACGCCGGCGTCGGCGAGCGCGGAGAAGAATTTCGCGGACACGCCCGGGTGTGAGCGCATTCCGACACCGACCACCGACACCTTGCCGATCTGGTCGTCGTAGAGCAACTGCTCGTAGCCCACCTCGTCCTTCATCCGGGCCAGCGCGGACATCGCCCGGGCGCCGTCGACGCGGGGCAGCGTGAAGGAGATGTCGGTGCGGTTGGTGGCGACCGCGGACACGTTCTGCACGATCATGTCGATGTTGGTCTCGGCACCGGCGACCGTCTCGAAGATCCGGGCCGCCTCACCGGGCTTGTCCGGTACGCCGACCACGGTGATCTTGGCCTCATTGCGGTCCTGGACCACGCCGGAGATGATCGCCTGTTCCATTTGATCCAGTTCCTTCGCATCGACGACCCAGGTGCCTTCCTTCTGCGAGAAGGAGGAGCGCACATGGACGGGGACGTTGTAGCGCCGCGCGTACTCGACGCAGCGCAGGTGCAGCACCTTGGCGCCGCACGCGGCCATCTCGAGCATCTCCTCGTAGGAGATCTTCGGGATCTGCTTGGCGGCCGGCACGATCCGCGGGTCCGCGGTGAAGATGCCGTCCACATCGGTGTAGATCTCGCAGTAGTCCGCCTCGAGCGCGGCGGCCAGCGCGACCGCGGTGGTGTCGGAGGCGCCGCGGCCCATCGTGGTGATGTCCTTGGTGTCCTGGGCGACGCCCTGGAACCCGGCCACGATCGCGATGTGGCCCTCGGACAGCGCTCCCTCGATCCGGCCCGGCGTGATGTCGATGATCCGGGCGTTGCCGTGCGCGGACGTGGTGATCACACCGGCCTGCGAGCCGGTGAAACTTCGCGCTTCGTAGCCCAGGTTGGCGATCGCCATCGCCAGTAGGGCGGCGGAGATCCGCTCCCCGGAGGTGAGCAGCATGTCCAGCTCGCGCGGCGGCGGCAACGGGGACACCTGCTGGGCCAGGTCCATCAGCTCATCGGTGGTGTCGCCCATGGCGGAGATGACCACCACCACGTCGTTCCCGGCCTTCTTCGTCGCGACGATCCGTTGGGCCACACGCTTGATGCAATCGGCGTCGGCGACCGAAGAACCGCCGTACTTGTGCACGACGCGTCCCACAGCTGTGTCTCCTCAAACCACTGGATGCGGTACGCCGTGCCGCGTTGCACCAGGCGTAGTCATTCGCGGTCATTCTAGCCGTGACTCGCTCGTTGCCTACCGGCTGACCAGCACCCGGTCCGCTTGTCCGGCCGATCCGGACGGCGCCGAAGGTTCCGTGGCCGCGTTGACGACCGACCGCAAACCGTCCGGCCGGCGATGCCCCTTGTTCATATAAGTCATCACTGAAATACTGCGATCCGTGCACGCGTTCGACATCCTCGGTGACCCGGTCCGGCGCCGGATCCTGGAACTGCTGGCCGACGGCGAACTGCCGGCCGGCAGCATCGCCGCGGCGATCGGCGCCGAGTTCGGCATCAGCCAGCCGGCCGTCTCCCAGCATCTGCGGGTACTGCGCGACAACGGCTTCGCGACCGTCACCGTCGCCGGCACTCGGCGGCTGTACGCCGTGGACCCCGGGCCACTGCGCGAGATCGACACCTGGCTGGACCGGTACCGCAAGTTCTGGATCAACCGCTTGGATGCCCTGGAGACCGAGATCCATCGCGGCCGCCGGCAGAGCTGACAACATTTCGCTGCTCCCCTGCATCTGACAGGTGAACCAACCTGGAGGGGGCAGTGCATGCGAACGATCGTCGCCAGACTGTGTATGTCGGAGGACGGGATCGTGGACCAGCCGGAGCGCTGGCTGCCCCAGGCCGCCCACGGCGCCGTGATCGACCAACTGGTGACCGGCTCCGAGACCGTCCTGCTCGGCCGCAAGACCTTCGAGCAGTACGCCGCCACGGGACTCGAGCTCTCGAGGACTCTCGTCGTCTCCTCACAGCCCGTGAGTGCTCGGCCGGACACCGAAGTACTGCAAGGTGATCCGCGCCGGGTGCTGTCGGCCTTGAAGCGGCTGCCCGGATCCGATCTGCACGTCGTCGGCAGCCTCACGCTGATCCGTTCGCTGCTGCGGTGGCGGCTGATCGACGAGGTGGCTCTGCGGATCCATCCCGTCGCCGCGGGCCGCGGAGCGTTCCTGGACCGGCGTGCGTTGCGGCTGATTTCGATGTGGGCCGGGGACTCCGGCGTACTGGAGGCTCGGTACCGGATGCTCTACGCCGGGACCGCGAGCTCCTCGAGGCTTGCGGACTCGGCCGGCCGGTGGGGTGGCACGCGGATCAGGGACAGGGTCGCCAGCAACCCCAGGACTGCCATCAGGACCCACGCGTAGCGGACGCCGAAGGACTCGACCACCGTGCCGGCAACGGCCGAGCCGACCGCGGACCCGATCATGCCGCCACTGAGCATCCAGCCGAAGATCTCGGTCCGTGCCGAGGCCGGCGTCATCGCGCCGATCCGCTCGTAGATCGCACCGATCGTCGGCGCGATCAGGCAGCCTGCCGCGAACAGCATCACGGCCAAGGCGACCACCGAGAACGTGGCGAACACGCACGCGGCGGTGAGGACGGTCATGGCCAGCATCCGGCGCCAGACGTAGGAGTCCCGGCGGCCGGGGAGCGCCCCGCCGACCAGGCCGCCACACAGACTGCCGGCCGCGGCCGCCATCTCCAGTACTCCGGCGATGAGGCGGTTGCCGTGCTCGTCGGCGAACGCGACGATGCCCAGCGACATTGATGCGAAGCCGGTGACCATGCAGGCGAAGGCGAACAGCAGCGGCAACCTGTGCCGGTGGAGCAGAAGTTGCAGCGCGGTCGGGCGGGGTCCGTCGGACTCGTCGTGCGGCGTCCGCGGCTGTTGCTTGAGAGCGAACCACCAGATCGCCGCGGCCGCCGTCACCGCACACGCCAGCACTCCGGCGCGTGGACTGGCGAAGCTGACCGCGATGGCACCGAGCATCGGACCGATCAGGAACAACA
The DNA here is from genome assembly GCF_044459685.1 of Kribbella sp. NPDC050241. NCBI lineage: Bacteria > Bacillati > Actinomycetota > Actinomycetes > Propionibacteriales > Kribbellaceae > Kribbella > Kribbella sp. NPDC050241. Next base: position 161,749 of record NZ_JBITJE010000002.1, on the reverse strand, counting down.
GCTCCTGCGCGGTCGCGTCCAGTGCATAGACCGCGCGCAGCCGCGCACCCTGCACCAGCTTCGGCCAGCTCGCCCTCAGCGCCGACGTGACCGGGGCGACGAACATGCCGGCGAGGGCAGCCGCGATCGGCAGCACCCGGTACCAGCTGTACGGCAGCAGCGCGACCACTGCCATCAGTCCACCCCACGCCATCCCAGTGCCGAGCAGGACCCGCCGTGCTCCTCTGCGGTCGGCGAGACGCGACCACACGACGCTGGCGACCGCCATACCGACTGAGTAGGCACCCGCGACCACTCCGGCCCAGCCGAAGTTGCCAGCGGCATCCTTCGCCAGGAACGACAACGGCACCATCGTCGCCATCACCGGCAGCCTCGCGATCAGGGCCGACGCCAGCAGCGCCATCACTCCGTGGGTCTTCCAGAGATCGCGATATGCGGTCAGGTCCATAAGCAGCATTCTGTCCTGACACCTACGGTGACCGCCTCGGGATTTCTCCCTATCTTCGGCCCTGCGAGTATGCGAACATATGTTCGTGGCGGGATCAGGCGGGGCAACCATCCTGCATGCCGACCTGGACGCCTTCTATGCGTCGGTCGAGCAGCGGGACGACCCGCGCCTGCGCGGCCGGCCGGTGATCGTCGGTGCCGGCGTCGTCCTCGCCTGCAGTTACGAGGCCAAGGCGTACGGCGTCCGGACGGCGATGAACGGCGGACAGGCGTTGCGCCGCTGCCCCGGCGCGATCGTGGTGGACCCGCGGATGTCGGCGTACTCGGAGGCCAGCAAGGCGGTGTTCAAGGTGTTCGAGGACACCACGCCGCTGGTCGAGGGCATCTCGATCGACGAGGCGTTCCTCGACGTCGGCGGGCTGCGGAAGATCGCCGGGACGCCGCTGGACATCGCCCGGCGACTGCGGGCCGAGGTGCTGTCGAAGGTCGGGCTGCCGATCACGGTCGGGGTGGCACGGACGAAGTTCCTGGCGAAGGTCGCCAGCGGGGTGGCGAAGCCCGACGGTTTGCTCGAGGTCCAGCCGGACCGCGAGCTGGAGTTCCTGCATCCGTTGGACGTCGAGCGGTTGTGGGGTGTGGGTGAGGTGACCGCGGAGAAGCTGCGAACCCGAGGGCTCACCAAGGTCGGCGACGTCGCGATGCTGCCCGAGGCCGCGCTCGTCGCGATGCTCGGCCGGGCGTCCGGACGGCATCTGCATGCGTTGGCGCACAACCGCGATCCGCGGCCGATCGAGGTCGGGCGGCGCCGGCGGTCGATCGGTTCGCAGCGAGCGCTGGGCCGCTCCCCCAAGTCGCCGGCGACACTGGACGCCGTACTGGCCGGACTGGTCGATCGGGTGACGCGGCGGATGCGGACGGCGGGGCGGTCCGGGCGGACGGTGACGCTGCGACTGCGGTTCGACGACTTCAGCCGGGCGACGCGATCACACACATTGCCCCAGGCAACCGATCAGACGCGGGCGATCCTGATCACCGCGCGGGCGTTGCTGTCCGCGGCCCGGCCACTGATCGCGAGCCAGGGGATCACGATGATCGGCATCTCGGTCGGCAACCTGGAGAACGAGGCCGCCCTGCAACTCGCCCTCCCCTTCGACAAGGCCGCGAACGACGAACTCGACAGCGCGCTCGACCTGGTCAAGGACAAGTTCGGCACCAACGCCATCACCCGCGGGATCCTGCTGGGTCGCGACCAGGGCCTCACGGTGCCGATGCTCCCGGACTAGCCCTCGCGAGCAGGTCAGAGATCGAGGCGGAGTTCGAGGACGAGTTCGTCGCGGAGCGGGATGCCGTACTCGCCGGTCGCCGGGATCCAGGGCTTGACCGCACGGGCCGCGTCCATCGCATCGGGGGTGACGCCAACGATCCGCAACCCTCGCCGCTGGTAGAACCGCAGACCGTCCAGATTGTCGTTGGTCGTGATCAACCAGAGCCGCCGAGCCCCCACCTCCCGCGCAACCTCGATCGCGGCGGTCAGCAGGGCACTCCCCACACCCAGGTGCCGAACAGGCGCGTCGATCGTGACGACCTCCAGGTCGCCATCCGCCACCGTGTAGGTGAGCAGACCGACGATCCGGCCGTCCTGCTCCGCGACGAGCGCGGGCAGCGTCGCCGCGTCGTACACCGTCCCGTGGGCGACCACGACCGACCCACCCCAGGCCGCGGTCAGGAGGCCGACGACCGCCTCCTGGTCAGCCTCCGTGGCCTGCCTGACGCTGAGCTTGTTCATGTGTTGCAAGCCTAGGGTGAGTTGTCGTGGCGGGGGCCGGCGTACCAGTTGAGGGCGGCCCGGAGTTCGTTCAGTTGGTGCAGGCGGCGTTTGTGGGTGGCGCCGTGGGCGATCGGGTAGAGGCGGGTGCCGCCGTGGTCGTTGCGGCGTGGGCTGGGCAGGGCGGACTGGAAGAGCGGGTCGATCCAGGCGATCAGCCAGGGGCGGCGAGGGTCCCCGGCGATGCGGAGGCGGGTCACTGCCTGCCACGGGACGCTGGCTTGCTGGGAGCCTCTGACCATCGTGACGCCTTGAGGAGTGAGGCGTAGTTGGACTCGGCGTCGCAGGACCAGGCGCCAGCTGCGGATCGTGAGGTAGAGGAGGAACACGTCGAGCGCGAGGAAGAACAGGGCGACCGCGGGGTGCATTGTCTGCCTGGTCTCGTCGCTCGGGAAGAAGCCGATGGTCAGGACGGTCAGGAGCGCTGCGAAGACGACCGGCCGGGTCCTGCTGGTCGTGAAGGTGGCACCGGCCGGTTGAACTGACTGCGGCCGGGGACGTGGCCGGGGCTTTGGCTGCGGCGGCGGTGGTTCGGGGAGGAGCTTGGTCGGTGGTGGCGGGAGGCGGATCGTGTCGGCGGGTGGGGCGAGAAGCCCTGTGTTTGCAGGGGATCCGAGGAGGTGGAGCACGTCCGAGGGAGTTGGGCGTTGCGCGGGGTCTTGGACGAGACAGCGGCGTATGGCGTCGTGGAGTGGGCTGGGGAGCGGCGGGATGTGGGGCTGCTCGTGGATGATGCGGTGGAGGAGCGACGCGGGGTTGCCGGTTGCGAACGGACCGCGGCCGGACGCCGCGAACACCAGCACCGCGCCCAGCGCGAACACATCGCTGGGCGGGCCGATCGCCGTACCCGTGATCTGCTCGGGCGACAGGTAGCCCGGCGTACCGATCACGAGGCCGGTCGCGGTCAGACTGACCTCCTCGAGCGCACGGGCGATGCCGAAGTCGATCACCCGCGGGCCGTTGCCGGTCAGCACGATGTTCGACGGCTTGAGATCGCGGTGGACCAGACCGCAGCGATGGATGGCCACCAGCGCTTCGGCGAGTCCTCCCGCGAGCGCCTGTACGCCGCCCGGCGTCATCGGCCCGGAGGTCTCGATCGCCCTCTGCAGCGTGGGACCGGGCAGGTACTCCGTGGCCAGCCAGGGATGCTCTGCATCCGGGTCGGCGTCGACGACGGCGGCCGTGAACGCACCACTGACCTTCCGCGCGGCCTCGATCTCGCGTGCGAACCTGGCCCGGAACCTCGCGTCGTCGGCCAGTTCGTCGCGGACCACCTTGACCGCGACCTGGCGTCCGCCCGGCGAGCGGGCGAGGTACACCGAACCCATCGCGCCGCGACCGAGCCGGCCCTGGATCGCGAACGACCCGATCGTCGTGGGATCGCCTGCCTGCGTAGTCATCGGACAGTCACGCTAACGCGCTTCAGGAGCGCGGGTAGCCGATCTCGGCGATGCTCTCGGCGAGATCGGTCAGACGACGTTGCGGGTTGAGCGAGGTGACGACGTACTCGGTCAGTGGCATCAGCGCGTAGACATGGCGGATCGGCTCGAGGTCGAGGTCCGTCTGGTAGTAGTCCTCGGCGAAGGTCAGGTACGCCTCCGGCCGCCCGTCCGCGATCACCTCGAAGAGCCAGTCCGCGCCGTCCTTGTCCACACCTTCGACCGGTCCACAACGCCAGGCGTCGTCGTACGTCGTACGCCAGAAGCACACCGTGGCACGCGGCGCCACGTCGCGGAACGCCGGTTCGTCCCGCGCACCGTGGAAGACCTCCGGCACGCCGTCGAGCAGTCCCGGCCAGGTCTGCATGTCGTTCCCGTACGGCGACACCGGAGATTCATGGTCGAACCCGTAGGCGAACGCACCGCCCGGCGAGAAGACGATCGAGTACTCGTCACCGGACCCATTGCGCATCAGCGCGGCTTCCTCCGTCTCCGACCACCGGCCGTCGAACGAGAAGTAGCGCAAGTGGTCCGGACTGTCGCTGAGCACCAGATCCAGCACCGCGAGCGCACGACTGACCCGCCGCACCGTCGCCAAATCGGGCAGCCGCTGGATCACCTCGTAGACAGACACCGGGCCATTCAACCGGCCCGCGAGTCCATTGGCACTACCGGCGCTGGACGGCTTCCTCCGCGACCTCGACCAGCTCGCGGTCGGTGGCTTCGGTTTCGGCGTCGTGGGCCGGCTCCAGCCGGTCGTGCGCGATCAGTGACTGGATCGCCCGGAGTACGGCGCTCGCCGCGGCACCCCAGGTGGACACGTAGGAGAACTGCCACCACCACAGCGCCTCGACGATCCGGCCCTCCTCGTAGTGAGCGAGGCCGTGCACGAGGTCGTTGGCGATCGCCGTCAGGTCGTCGGACAACCGGTTGACGGTGATCTCAGGCGGAGCGGCGTACGGGTCGAAGACCTCGGCGTACTCGTCCAGGCCCTCGAACAGCACCGCGAGCCGGTCGCGCATCGCGTCCAGGTCCGGGTCCGGCCCGGCGTCGGACTCGAACCGCTCGTCCGGGACGAAGTCCTCGAACGCGCCGAGCCGGCCGCCGGCGAGCAGCAACTGGCTCACCTCGAGCAGCAGGTACGGCAGCGAGGCGAGGCCCTCGTCGACACCGTCCTCGTCCGGCTGTGCGGCGATGTCGCGCACCGAGATCAGGAAGCTCTGCACCTGGTCGGCGATCTGCTCGGCGAACTCGGAGAGGTCCTCGGAGTCGGTGCCCAGCGCGCGCTCTGCAATATCGGTTGAATCAGTCATCGATCGATCGTCGCCCTTCAAACGCCCGTCCGAGTGTGACCTCATCGGCATACTCGAGGTCACCGCCTACAGGAAGTCCACTAGCCAATCGGGTGACGCGCAAGCCCATGGGCCGCAGCAAGCGGCTCAGGTACGTCGCCGTCGCCTCACCCTCCAGGTTCGGATCGGTGGCCAGAATGATCTCGGTCACCTCTCCGCTGGCCAGCCGCTGCATCAGTTCCTTGATCCGCAACTCGTCCGGACCGATCCCCTCGATCGGCGAGATCGCGCCGCCGAGGACGTGGTACCGGCCGCGGAACTCGCGGGTCCGCTCGATCGCGACCACGTCCTTGGCCTCCTCGACCACACAGATCAGACTCAGGTCGCGGCGCGGGTCGCGGCAGATCCGGCACTGCGCCTCCTCCGCGACGTTGCCGCAGATCTCGCAGAACTTGACCTTCTCCTTGACCTGCACGAGCACATGCGCGAGCCGCCGTACGTCGGTCTCGTCGGCGGCGAGCAGGTGGAACGCGATCCGCTGCGCGGACTTCGGACCGACACCGGGCAACCGGCCGAGCTCGTCGATGAGGTCCTGGACGGCCCCCTCGTACACGTCAGCCCGGGTTCTGACCGGGCTGGCCGGTCCCGTTGCCCGGGTTCACGAACCCGGCACCGCCCGAACTGGGCCCGCCCGTGGATCCGCCCTTGCCCGGGTCGTCGGTCTCTTCACCGGACTCGACCGCGGGGGTCGTCGAACCTGGCAGGCTGAAACCGGCCGGCGCTCCGGATCCACCGAGTCCGGGGATCCCCGCGCCGCCGAAGTCCGGCGCGTCCGGCCCGCCGCCGAAGCCCGGGAGGCCGCCGGCCAGCGGGCCCATCGCCCGGGCCGCGACTTCCTTCGCGTTCTCCGAGGCGTCGCGCACCGCGGCGACGACCAGGTCGGCCAGCGTCTCGGTGTCGTCCGGGTCGACGGCCTGCGGCTTGATCGTCAGGCTCAGCAACTCCCCGGTCCCTGACACCAGCGCGGTCACCAGCCCGCCGCCCGCCGAGCCCTCGATCTCCTGGCTCTCCAGGTCGGCCTGGGCCTCCATCAGCTGGTTCTGCATCGCCTGCGCCTGCGCGAGCAGATTGGACATGTCGAAGCCCCCAGCACCGCCACCGTCGAACACTGCGATCTCCTCGTCCCAACCGCTCTCTGACTACCCCGAGCCTCAACACTAGCCGGTCCCCAGGACAACCCCACTCCGCACCAGAAACCGACCAGTCTCCCCAAGTTATCCACAACCCTGTGAACATCCCCTTCCACAGGCTGTGAATGCTGTGGAAACCGCCCGGCTGGATCCACACCCCTTGTGGACGACTACGGCTTCTCCCAGCCGGTGGTGACGACGTAGTCGGTGTACCACGTGGTGAGCTCGATGAGCGGTCGGAGCGCCTTGCCGATCAGGCCGACGTCATGGGTGTCGATCGGCATCTCGGCGTACACGGATCGCCGCCGGAGGAGGTCGGCACGCGGATGATCGGACGAGTACTCGCGCGGCATCCGCACCGCGGTCGGCCCGGTGAGCTCGAAACCGGTGCGGCCGAGCGTCTCGACAATCCCGGCGAGCTCGCCGCCGCTGTCCTCGGCGTCGACCATCGCGCGGTACCGCCGGACCTGATCGCTCTCGGGATGCGCCGAGCCACCGCCGAGGGCGAACCCATCGAGGTCGAACGTGAACGAGATCCGGATCCGCCGCGCGATCCAACTCGTCGCGTGCTGCCGCTGCCAGGCCGCGGGGCGATCGGACATCCCGCCCAACCAGAACTTGCCGAACTCGCCCGTCTCGTTCAGTTCGTCACACAGCTCCTGCAACGGGCCGCGCACGTACCGCTCCAAGTCGTCCCGATGCGACTCCAGCTGAACAGGACTCGGATCGCCGTCGAGATCGACCATCACATCGAACGCCGCGTCGCTCCACCCTTGGAACCCCATACCCAGCAACCTCCCACGCCGCACCGACAACTTCCCGCGGCCGGTGCTGCTGCTAGTTGGGTTCTTCGGTGATGATCTGGGCACCGAGAGTTTCGCGGAGGAGGTCGGTGTGGGAGCGGGAGTCGTCCTCGAGGACCACGTCGTCCTCGCCGATCGCGTCGGCTTCTTCCTCGGGAGTGAGAGGGACTTCTGGGGCGACAGGTGCGGCTGCGGCTCGGCGGGCCTGCTCAGCGGCCACGGCTGCTTCCGCCGCCCGGCGTTTGCTGGCCGCCTGCTCTCGGCGATCGGGCGCCGGCCGTCTTGAGGCTTGCCCGTCCTCCCATGGATCAGGCTCTGGCGGTACGTCGTACTCCGGGTCCGGTGGCTCCTGTACGGCGATCGCAGTACCTGGACCGTCGGACCACTGCCCAGCGGCGCCATTCGAGGCACCCCGCGAGCCCCGACCCGACGCGCCCGAGCCGCCCGCCGACGCATCCCGTGACGAGCCCTGAGAGCCACCACCGGGAGCCGTGCCTGCCCCTGTGCCTACCCCTGTGGCGGCGCTTGAGCCGGCCGGGGTCGCGTCCGCCGCACTGGGCGCACTAGCTGAGCCGGGACTGCCCGCCGATCCATCTGATGCGGGACCACCTGCCGAGGTAGGTCCGCCGGGCGCGGGGCCGCCGCTCGGACCGGGTGACGTCGCAGGTCCAGTACCCGGGCCGCTCGCGCCACCTGCGCCGGGCGCGCCGCCCGCGCCGCCTGCGGGCGTGGTTGAGCCGCCGCCGGCCTGGGGGCCGCTGGGGCGGGGAGCGGCCGGCTGGTGACCGCCGCCGGCGCCTGGGTCGGTGGAGGGGTCGACTACTGCCTCCACACGACGGTTCAGGCCGATGGTGTCGATCATGGCCTGGCGGAGAATCTCGTCGCTGCCGGACCGCGCGAAGCTCTCACGAGCACCGGCGTTGACCAGGCCGAGCGTCAGAGTCTGGTCGTCGATGGCGATGACCTGGGCGTTCTGGCTCAGCATGATCCAGGCGAACCGGCGCTTGGCCTTCACAGCCTCCAGCACCTCGGGCCACAGCCGCCGGATGTCTACCAACCCAACAGCCCCACCCGCCGGCGTCCCCGCCGCGCTTGCACCCGTCGGAGCTGGCGGCGCGGAGGCCGCCGGAGCTGATTCTGGCGGCGCCGAAGCGGTCGACGCCGAGCTTCCTGACGAAGGTGCGGGTTGGCCTGCAGTCGTTGGCTCTTGTCCCCAAGCGCCCTTCCGGCTAGCTGGACCATCGCTGCTGGCCACGGCATCCGCAGTAGCCGCGCCGACCGGCGTACCACCGCTGGAAGGCTCCCCACCAGACGCCGCGGCTCGGGCGGCCGCACGACTGGTCGATGCACTCGCAGGCGCCTCCGCGGGCGGCAGCGAAGACTGCGCAGGAGTAGACGGCGCAGGAGTAGACGGCGCAGGCGCGACACCGGATGGCGCGGGCGGAGCGGACTCCGGCGTACCTGCGGGTACACCGATCGTGAGGCGGCGTTCCATCCGGTCCAGGCGAGCCTGAATGCCGTTGGTGGAGTCGTCGGCGCCGGGCAGCAGCACCTTCGCGCAGATCAGCTCGAGCTGAAGCCGAGGAGCAGTAGCGCCACGCATCTCGAGCAGTCCGGCCGCGACGATGTCGGCCGCCCGGGTGAGCTCGGCCGCGCCGATCCCGGCGGCCTGGGTCTGCAGCCTCTCGCCCTGGTCCTCGGCGGCCTCGATCAGGCCGGAGGCGACCGCGTTCGGCACGGCGGACAGTACGACGAGGTCACGCAGCCGCCGGAGCAGATCCTCGGCGAACCGCTTCGGGTCCTGGCCGGTTTCGATGACCTTCTCGACCGTCTCGAACACGGCCCTGCTGTCGTGCGCCGCGAACCCATCCACACAGGCGTCGAGCAGGGAGTCCGGCGTGAACCCGAGCAGCGCGACGGCCAGCTCGTACGTGACGCCGTCCGGCCCCGCACCACCGATCAACTGGTCAAGCACGCTCAGCGAGTCACGCACCGAACCTGCGCCCGCACGCACGACCAGCGGCAACGCGGCCGACTCGATCGCAACGCCCTCGGACTCGCACAGAGAGGCCATGTAGTCGCCGAGGGCCTTCGGCGGGACCAGGCGGAACGGGTAGTGGTGGGTCCGGGACCGGATCGTCCCGATCACCTTGTCCGGCTCCGTGGTGGCGAAGATGAACTTGAGGTGCGGCGGCGGCTCCTCGACCAGCTTCAGCAGGGCGTTGAAGCCCTGCGTGGTCACCATGTGCGCCTCGTCGATGATGTAGATCTTGTAGCGGCTCTCGACCGGCGCGAAGAAGGCCCGCTCCCGCAGGTCGCGGGCGTCGTCGACACCACCGTGCGATGCGGCGTCGATCTCGATCACGTCGATGCTGCCGGGACCGCCGCGGGCCAGGTCGGTGCAGGACTTACAGACCCCGCACGGCTCGGCGATCGGGCCCTTCTCGCAGTTGATCGCGCGGGCCAGGATCCGGGCACTGGTGGTCTTGCCGCAGCCGCGCGGCCCGGAGAACAGGTAGGCGTGGTTGACCCGGTTGTTGCTCAGCGCGTTCCGCAGCGGCGCGGTGACATGGTCCTGACCGATCACCTCGGAGAACGTCTCCGGGCGATACCGGCGGTACAACGCAAGGGGTGCTTCCACGCCCGCAACCCTAGCGCCGCCGCCCGACAATTCCTCCCCCACGCCGTGCCGCCGCTCCAGCACCCCCGGTGATCGGCAAGGTCCCGTGCACACTGGGCGGTCGCGTTCCGCCGGGCGCAACGCACCGAGCAGCCACTGCGCGGTGGGTGAGCCTACGCTGCTCGGGTGACTACTGGGGACGAGAAGCAACAAGAGGTCATCGAACGCGCCGGCACCGCGCTACCCGCGGACGAACGGATTCTGGCGGTCTACCTGGTCGGGAGCTACGGCTCCGGCCAGGCGGATCGTTTCAGCGACGTCGACGTGCACTGCGTCGTCACCGACGAGAGCGTCGACTGGTTCGAGGAGAACTGGCTCGAGCTGATGACCGCACTAGCCGGGCCGACCGTCTGGGCGGATCGCATCCCCGGCCTCGTCGGCGGGCTGGGCATCACCTCCGACTGGCTGCACGTCGACCTCGTGATCCACCCGCTCGCCACGTTCGACCGGTTCCAGTACGACGGAGTACGGGTGCTGTTCGACCGGGACGGCACGTTGTTCCCGGACGGCGATATCCCAGCAAAACAAGGCCGCCCCGGTACGCCGTACTGGCCGGCAGGCCCGGTCCACCTCTTCTTCTACTTCCTGGGGAACCTGGTCACCGTCCTCGGTCGGGACGAACGCATCGTCGCCAACCAAGGCGTCGGCGCGGTCCGCGATCAGCTGATCAACCTGATGCTGGCCGAGCGCGGAGTACTCCGTACCGGCGGAGCCAAGCGCCTCAACGCATTGCTGTCCGACGAGCAACGCGCCGCACTGGAGGCGATCCCGGCAGCCGGCTCCGATCCTGCCGAGATCGTCGCGGCCAACCAGTACATCTGCCGGCAGTTCATCGCGCGCGGCACCGCGCTGGCCAAGGTCACCGGCGAGGACTGGCCGGCCGAGTTCGTCGACGCGACCCTCACCCACCTCCGCAACCACTTCGGAGTCGACTTCTCCTGACGCCTACTCCAGGTGGTAGTCGGCGAAGCGGGTGCGCAGGTCCTTCTTGGAGAACTTGCCGACCGACGTCTTCGGGACCTCGTCGATGAACTCGACGGCGTCCGGGAGCCACCACTTCGCGACCTGCGGGCGGAGGTACTCGAGGATCTCGTCGCCGGTGACGGTGGCGCCTTCCTGCAGGACAACGCAGGCCAGCGGACGTTCGTCCCACTTCGGATGACGTACGCCGATGACGGCTGCTTCCTTGACGTCGGGGTGAGCCATCAGCAGGTTCTCCAGCTCGACCGAGCTGATCCACTCGCCGCCCGACTTGACCAGGTCCTTGGTGCGGTCGACCAAGCGGACCGAGCCGAACCGGTCGATGGCGGCGACGTCGCCAGTCTTCATCCAGCCGTCCTCCGTGGTCAGCTGGACCGGCTCGTCGGGCTGGTAGTACTCGGCCGCGATCCACGGCCCGCGGACCTGCAGCTCGCCGGTGGCCTCGTCGTCCCACGGCAACGGCGTGATCGACCCCGGCTCGACGATCCGCACCTGGACGCCGGGCAGCGGCAGCCCTTGCCGCGACCGCAGATGGGCCTGCTCGTCCTCGGCCAGATCCTTGTTCCGGGCCGGTACGTGCGAAGCCGTCGCCACCGGGCTCGTCTCAGTCATCCCCCACGCCTGCAGGATCGGCCGACCGAGCTTCTCCCGGAAGGCCTCGGACAACGCCAGCGGTACGGCGGACCCACCGCACGGGATCCGGCGGAGCTTGGGAAGCTCCACCCCGTCCAGCAAAGGCAACAAGCCTTGCCAGATCGTCGGCACACCGGCCGACAACGTGACCTCTTGTTCCTGCAGCAGTTTCAGGATCCCCTGCGGAGTCATGTCCGGACCCGGGAAGACCAGGCTCGCCCCCGCCATCGGCGCCGCGTGCGCCAGACCCCAGGCGTTCGCGTGGAACATCGGCACGACCGGCATCACCGTGTCCGTCTCGTCCAGCCCGATCCCGGCGTTCGTCAGTACGCCGATCGAGTGCAGCCAGGTGGACCGGTGCGAGTACACCACGCCCTTGGGGTTGCCCGTCGTACCGCTCGTGTAACACATCGCGGCGGCCTGGTTCTCATCCTCGACGTGGAATTCGACCGGCTCGGCAGCGGCCAGCAGCTCCTCGTAGTCGTGGAACCGCGGGTCGTCCGGCACCTCCACACCGGACGCGCCGGCGGGCAGATCGTCCATCACCACGACGTGCCGGACCAGCGGGAGGCGGTCGAGGAGCGGTAGGAAAAGCCCGAGCAGGGAACGGTCGACGAAGACGACCTCGTCCTCGGCATGGTTCGCGATGTAGACGACCTGGTCGGGGAAGAGCCTGATGTTCAGCGTGTGCAGGACACGGCCGGTGCAGGGCGCGGCGAAGTACAACTCGAGGTGACGCCCGGAGTTCCAGGCGAAGGTGCCCACCCGTCCGTCCGCGCTGATGCCGAGCGTGTCGAGGACGCCGCCCAGTCGTCTGGTCCGGTCGGCCCACTCGCCGTACGTGAGCCTCGCCGGCGCCGGACCGCCGGTGTAGACGGTCTTGTCCGGGTAGAACTGCTCGGCCCGGAGAAAGATGCTGTCCAAGGACAGCTGGAAGTTCTGCATCAGACCCTTCATGCAGACACTGTGCCAGCGATGCTGTCAGGTTGGCCACGATCCCGCGGGTGTCGAGAGACAGTTGACACGACATATATGTCGTGTAATCTATTGTTCATGACAACGATCGACCGGGTGTCCGTGGTGAGCACGGGCACCGTCAAGATCCGGCCCGAACATGTCGGGCCGACGACCAAGAACCTCTATGTCTGGCTCGCGACCTCACGACAGTGGACGCAGCCCCGACCCATCAACGCGTACGTCGTCCAGCACGCCGACGGACTCGTGCTGTTCGACACCGGGCAGGACCTCGCCTCCGTGACCGACCCCGGGTACTTCCCGGGCGGCCTGAACGGCGTGATCTACGACCGGCTGGCGCAGTTCGAGATCGGTCCGGAGCAGACGCTGACCCGGCAGCTCGCGGCCATCGGGTACGACATCCGCGACGTCCACACCGCAGTCTTGTCCCACCTCCACCAGGACCACATCGGCGGCCTGCCCGAGCTCGCGCACGCCCGGATCGTGATCAGCGAACCTGAGTGGACCTCGATGCGCCGACCGCTCGCCGCCGCCCGCGGGTTCCTCCGCTCCCACATCGAACTGCCCGGCCTGCGCTGGGACCTGATTCGGCCCGAACCACTCGACGACTCCACGATTGCACCGTTCAGCGCCGGACACGACCTGTTCGGTGACGGCAGCCTGGTCCTGCTACCGACTCCCGGCCACACGCCCGGATCCCTGTCCCTGCTGGTCCGCCGCCCCGGTGGGCCGCCGCTGTTGATGGTCGGCGATCTCACCTACGACGCCGATCTGCTCGCCGCCGGTGAGCTCCCTGGGGTCGGGTCCAAGTCCGCACTCCGGCGTACCGTTGCCCAGGTCAACGAACTGCGGGCGCTGCACCCGGACCTCGTCGTACTGGCCGCCCATGACCCGGCGGCAGCTGGGCTGCTCGCCCAAGCCGTGGGGGCAGGGGCGCAGTGAAGACGGCGGAGGAACTGCGGTACCTGATCCTGGCGATCCAGCGCGAGGGCAACCGACTGCTGGCCGCGGAACTACGGCCACTCGGGGTGACGCCGTCGCAGGCCGAGGTACTGCGGGTGCTGCGCGACCACGGGCCGCTGACCCTCAGCGCCCTCGGCGGGCTGCTCGTCTGCGAGACGGGCAACAGCCCGAGCCGCTTGGTGGATCGGCTGGTCGCGCAGGGACTGGTTCAACGCGACACGGATCCGTCGGACCGGCGCTACCTCGCACTCAGCCTGACCGCGGAAGGCCGCAAGCTCAGCCAGCGGATCGTCGCGGCCGAAAACGTTCTGCACAAGGCGATTGACGATCTCGTCGCCGACCAACCCGTTGATCAGACCATCGAAACGCTGCGCGTCCTGGCCGGCGCCTTCCCCGCCGGGGAGGCGCTCGCCCGCCGACGCGCGGCAGAACAGGACACCTGACATGGAACAAGCAACCCTCACCATCCCCGCCGACCGCGACGCGATCCGCGCCGTACTCCTCGACGTACTCGCACTGCCTGAGTGGAACGAGGCGTTCGTCTCCCTCTCCGGCCCAGCGGTGCCTGCGGTCGGAACGACGTACAAGCTTCAGGTGCGCCCGGGGCTCAGCGGCCGGCTGGAGTACGCCGTGATCGAGCCGGACCGCATCGAGATCCACTGGCAGGTCCCCGGCTTCCGCGAAACCGGCGTCTGGACGATCGGCGACTCCGGCCTGGTAACCCACACCTTCACCCAGGCCGGCCCACTCGCCGCCGTCCTGAAACCCGCCTACCGCGGAATAGCCCCAGTCCGCCTGGACCGCCTCGCGGCTCGGATGCTCCTGACACGGGAGGTTGGCCGGGCCTAGTCCGCCGCGCATGCTGATCGAGGTTCGTGATACCGATCCTCGGCCACGCATCCCGAGGCCGTCGAGTCGTGGATTCGGGCAGCGAACCTGCGACTTCATGAGCCAACATCCACGACTCGGGAACTGCCGCCTGCCTACACAGCGATCGGGAGGGCTCGTTTGTGGGCGGTGCGACGGTGGGTGGCGATGATCGTCGCAGCTGCCTTCTCGTCGATCTCGTGGCCCTCGAGGAAGTCGTCGATCTCGTCGTACGTGACCCCGAGCACCGCCTCGTCGGGCAACCCTGGGTTGTTCGTCTCCAGGTCAGCAGTCGGCACCTTCCCGGTGATCTCCGGCGCCGCGCCCAACCGCGCACCGACCTCCCGCACCCGCCGCTTGGTCAACCCCGACAGCGGCGTCAGGTCGCACGCGCCGTCGCCGTACTTCGTGAAGAACCCCATCACCGCCTCGGCAGCATGATCGGTCCCCACCACGAGACCACCACGAGCCCCAGCCACGACATACTGCGCGATCATCCGCTGCCGGGCCTTCACGTTCCCGATGTGGAAGTCTTCGCGATCGCCCAACCCGGAGTGCCGGACCGTGTCGACCATCGCGTCGGTGGCCGGCTTGATGTTGACCACGAGGGTCTCGTCGGGCTTGATGAACTCGAGCGACCGCTGGGCATCGTCCTCGTCGGCCTGGACGCCGTACGGGAGCCGCATCGCCACGAACGTCGCCTCGCCGCCCTCGGCGCGGACGCGCTCGACCGCGAGCTGGCAGAGGCGGCCGCCCACCGCGGAGTCGACACCGCCGCTGATCGCGAGCACGTACGACCTGGCGCCGGTGAGCCGGAGGCGGTCCGCGAGGAACTCGACCCGGCGCTCGATCTCGGTGTCCGGGTCGTATGACGGGGAAACGCCGAGCTCGGCGATGATCAGTTCCTGCAGGTAGCGGCGTTCGTCGCTCATCGGGCTCCCTCACGGTCAGGTTCGGCCTGACCAGCCTAAAGGGCCCGGACATGAGGATTCCCCGCGCACCCGGAAGAGCTCACTTACCCTTGCTGCCTTCCGGCCCTGGGGGAGTTGGGCGAGATACCGCCACGCGGGGAACCGACCAAGAGTGTACGGGATGCCGACGGCCAACCGGGAATCGGTCCGCACGGACAACGCTCTGAGCGAACACGGTAGCTACCGGGGCCGGACGAGGATCAAGCTGACTGGGTGACGAATCATCAATTCGGTCCGTTCGGGATCACGACCGGGCTGACCAGCAGCCCGGAGTCGTTGGCGGCGGCGCAGGCTGCCGAGGAGCTCGGGTACCCCGCGATCTGGCTGTCCGGCGGTCCGTTGCCGGGGCTGCAGACCATCGCCGACCTGATCGGCGCAACCAACTCGATCAGGTTCGTCAGCGGGATTCTGTCCGTCGACAAATACAGTGCCGCCGACGTCAGTACGGCGTACGCCTCGCTCGAGAAGTCCGCCCCAGGACGCTTCACCGTCGGGCTCGGGGGTGCGCACGGTCCCAAGCCACTGGCGAAGATCACCGCGTTCCTCGACGAGGTCGACGTACCGGAAGAGCGTCGGGTGCTCGCAGCACTCGGGCCGCGCATGCTCGAGCTGGCGCGCGACCGCTCCGCGGGCGCGTACCCGTTCCTGGTCTCCGCCGCGTACTCCGCCGAGGCGCGCAAGGTGCTCGGACCGGACAAGCTGCTCGCGGTGAGCCATCTCGTCGTTCTGGAGACCGACGCGGACAAGGCCAGGGCGATCGCACGGAACACGATCAGCTTCTTCCCACAGATCCCTGGGTACGCCGCCTCGCTCAAGCGGCAGGGATTCAGCGAGAAGGACCTGACCGAGTTGCCCGATCACCTGGTCGATGCACTCGCCGCGTGGGGTACGCCGGCGGACATCAAGGCCAAGTTGACCGAGCACCTGGACGCCGGCGCCGACCACGTGACGGTCAACGTCATCACCGGCGTCACCGGTCCGCAGCCGGTGGAGCAATGGAGGACGCTAGCCCCCACGCTGCTTGCGTAGTTCTCGCAGTTCCGCTGTGGTCACCCGCCGGCCGGACGGTTGACCGACAACGGCGCCCTGGGCAACTGCTTCTCGTACAGCCGCGCCATCGTCTCCAGCTTGTCGTACCGGTACGGCCGCTCCTCACCGGTCGGCTCGAAACCCTGCCGCAACCAGAACGCGGTCGCGACGTGCGCGTTCGTCGCCACGATCGCCAGTCGCAGCGTCCTCACCTCCGGCCACGACGTCTCGACGTACCGCTGGATCAGGTCGTACGTCGCCCTGCCGAGGCCCAGCCCCTGATGGTTCCAATGGACCTCGACGAGGCCGATGTAGGCGGTGTGGTCGTTCGGGAACCCCCTGAGCAGGTCGGCGACGGCGACGAGCCGGCCGTCCTGGAACGACCCGAGCACGACCTTCGCGTCCTCGGCCAGCCCGTCGGGCCGCATCATCAGCAGACTCTGCGCATCCGCCGGGCCGGGCGGATATCCCGTGACCCGCTCGGTGTAGCCGGGATCCGATTCGATCAGCTCCTGCAGAGCGTCGACGTCCTCGACCGCGATCGGCCGCAGTACCAGGCTCATCGCTCCAACTCCTCGATGCTGCCGGCCATGATCGCCCGGAGGTTCGCCGTGATCCGCTCGGTCGGCCAGTCCCACCAGGCGATCCGCAGCAGCCGTTCGACGTCCTCGTCGGAGAACCGGCGCCGGATCAGCTTCGCCGGGTTCCCGCCGACGATCCCGTACGGCGGTACGTCGTCGACCACGACCGCACCGGACGCGATGATCGCGCCATCGCCGATCGTCACCCCGGGCATCACCAGACTGCGGTAGCCGAACCACACGTCGTTGCCGACCACGGTGTCACCGCGACCGGGCAGCCCGGTGATCAGGTCGAAGTGCTCCGCCCACGCGCCACCCATGATCGGGAATGGGAACGTCGACGGCCCGTCCATCCGGTGATTGGCGCCGTTCATGATGAACGTCGTGCCCTCGCCGAGCGCGCAGTACTTGCCGATCCGCAGCCGCTCGGGTCCGTAGTGGTAGAGCACGTTGTTCGTCTCGAACCCGGTCGGATCCCGCGGATCGTCGTAGTACGAGTAGTCGCCCACGTCGATCAGCGGCGACTTCACCACCGCCTTCAGCAGCACGACCCGCTCGGCCTCGGGCATCGGATGGACGACGTTCGGATCCGGTGCATCCATGCGACCGACCCTAAATGAGGAGCCCCACCACCAGCAGCACAATTAGGACCGCGGCGCCCCAGGCTCACGGCCCCGATTTTCCGAAACCCTCGCCGCTCGCGTATCCTCTCCGCTTGGAGGATTCGCCTAGAGGCCTAGGGCGCACGCTTGGAAAGCGTGTTGGGGGCAACCCCTCACGAGTTCGAATCTCGTATCCTCCGCCACTCCCCGAGAGGCACAAACCCGCAGGTCAGAGCGTGGTTTCGGTCCTTCGGGAGAATGACAACAGCCGGGGCGGCTCCCAATCTGGGAGCCGCCCCGGAGTCGTTCCGTCTCAGTTGTTCCTACGCGGGGACTGTCCCAGGTGTCCCAGTTCGCCTGCGCAGGCACATCCCACACCGTAAACGAGTTGCGAAGCGTGCCGTGAGACTAGAACCCTGTCGACGTGCAGACGAACATCGAACTCCGCGAGTGTGCCGACGAACATCTGCCGGAGGTTCTCAAGGCGCAGGTACTGTCGTTCCTGCGCATCAGCTGGCCGGAGGGATTCACCGGACCGAACCGGTTCCGTGACTGGACCTCTCATCCTGACTTGAGGCCTCACCACCTGCTGTACGCGGCTGGTTCCCAGCTCGTCAGCCACCTTGAGATCATCACTACGACCGTGTCAGTTGGCGGAGAGCACTACGTCGTGCAGAGCCCGACAGCGGTGATGACATTCCCTGCCTTTCGAGGTGAGGGCTGGGCCGGACGGCTGGTTGCCGCTGCGGTTGCCCGCATCGACGCCGGCCAAGCAGATGTGGGGGTCCTGACTTGTGGCCCGCACCTTGTCGAGTTCTACAGTCGGGCCGGCTGGGAGCTTGCCCCCGGTGCGACGATCCTGGCCGGAGCGGATGGGAGCACCTGGGTCTCCGATGACCTCCTCCTGACACGATCGGTCGGTCCTCGCAGCGCCGCATTCAAAGCCTCCCTGCGCGAGCATCCGATGCGCGTAGCCGACGAGTGGTAACCGAGCTATCAGCTGAAAGCCGAGGTCGACCGGTTCCGGCCTGTCGTGCAATTCGCGCGCAATTAGGCCAGGTCAACCTCTCACGAGTTCGAATCTCGTATCCTCCGTCACTCACCCGGACCAGAGAAATCTCAGGTCAGACCGCGGTTCCGAGGTCCGGGAGGATGACACACAGCCGGGGGCGGCTCCCTAGTCAAGGAGCCGCCCCGGTGTCATTCCGTGTCAGTTGTCCCGTAGCCCCGCTGCCAGGACTCCGGCTGCGCCGTCCCTGTCGCCGCCTTCCACTCGTGACAGTCGGTGTTGGGATTCAGGGGCTCCCCGGTTGGCGACACAAACACCCAGTCGCCGGCTACCCGCTCCCGCCGGGCTTTCCGCCGCTGTTCGCCCTGCTCTGAGCGGTGCCGCCTCAGGATCTCCACATCGACCCACCGCAGTGCGAGCGCTTCTCCCTGCCGCTCTGCCGCCGTCTCCATGATGCGCTGCGCCTCTTCGACCGAGTCGGGCTATGTCCTCATCGGTGATCCGGGGCGGCTTGGCGATGGCTGCCGACAGACGTCGGCGATGTCCGCGGGCGCACGAGTCGTCACACACGTCATGGGGCCGTGGTTTAGAGCAGTCACGGTGCGCTCACATCTCCAGTACGGCGCCGTGTCCCGCCGGGGTGAAACGCAGAGTCAGTCGCCGCGATTCGGATCCGGCCCACCGCTCGATCGTTTCCGGGTCAGGAGATCCTTCCGCCCAGGCCACGACCAGCGAGGTGGCGGGTGGCACGAAGGCGCCAAGTCTCTTCAGTCGCCCGGCGGACAGCCCGCGGCCCGCCCACAGGCCATACAGCGCGCCGGCGACCACGCCGAACAGGGCCCACAGGATGCCTGTGACGAGGCCGCTCTCGATGGAGCCCAGGATCCCGCCGTCGCCGGTGAAGCCCACGATGACGCCCCACACCAGGCCGAACAGCCCCCAGCTGATCGCATCGCTCTTCGCGACGGCCGCGCTTCCCGTGGTGGGGTTCACGACCCGGCGGCTGCCGTGCGGGTTGGTCTCGATGACCAGCTCGACCTGTGGCTCGTTCTGGTCTTGGTGCGTGGGGGAGGATCCTACGGTGACCAGGGTCTGTCGCGCCGTGTGTTCGCCGGCGAACCGCACCAGCAGCATGCTCAGCTCGGCGCCCTGGCCAGTGTCCGGTGCGGCGCCGTCCCGGGTGACCGTAGCCCCTTTCGATGGTGCTGCGCCGAGGTACACACGTCCGGACAGGTCCGCTGCGACCGCGGCGACGCTCACGGTCACCGGCTGGAGGGCTGCGGCGGTCGACAGGATCCGCCGGGGATCGGGTCCGCGCACGAACGCGACGATGGCTGAGGAGTCGCCGGGCAGTCGGCCACCGATGCGCCGCAGTTCGTCCTTGGCGAGCAGGTGCTCGAAGTAGTAGGCGTACAGGCCGCCGCAGACTGCGCCCAGCACGGCCCAGACCACCAGGCTTCGCAACCCCCCGGCGAGCAGACCGAAGACGCCCCACGTCAGCGCGGGGGTCAGGACACCGGCCAGGGTTCGGCGCGGGTCGTAGACCAGCGTCCTACGCTTCGAGCTGATGGTCACGACCACCTCGTCCAGGATCGCGTCCCCGCTCTGCACGATGCGCTTGCCCAGCTCCCTGCGGGTCTTCGCCGCCTGCGATCGTCCCGCAAAGCAGGCGAACAGAATGCACAGGTCGGTGACCGCGCCCTCGTCCTTCGGTGCCCGTGCCGGAGTGCCTGCCGTGCCCTCGCTCATCCGGAAGAGTGCTCGATACCGGTGCGCGGGTCGGGAAGCTCGTCATGAGATCTGACCAGCGTGGTGATGTACTGCATGATCGGCCCGATCTGCAGGTGCGTTTCCGGACGGAGCTCACCGGGCGTGGGTGGCTCGTAGGGGTCGGGTGTACCCGGTTTGATGGGCGGCTCCGCCACGAGCGATTTCAGGAAGGCTCCGGCCGCTGCGGCAATCGGGTGCAGAACCCAGGCGTGCGGGAAGTCGACCGGGTGCTCCTCCGATGGATCCCATTCCAGGTTGTAGAGGATCGGCACGTTGTACGGCACCCACGTGGAGTAGAAGTCGTCCTGTTGGAAGAGGTGGACCTTCCACTGGTGCCATTTCGCCGCCTGCAGCCGGTTGCCCTGCAGGCACAGGACCATGTCGCGGCCGGACTCCTCGGCATCACCCAGCAGGAAGCCGGACATGTCCATGCCGTCGATCTGCCGGTCACCCGGCACTGCGCCGCCACCGGCTTTCACCAGCGTGGTGAAGAAGTCGACCTCGTGCACGATCTCGTTGCTGACCCTGCCGGCGGGGACGTTGCCGGGCCAGCGGACCAGGCACGGTGTCCGGTTGGAGCCCTCCAACGCGGTGAACAGCCCGCCCCGCCAGGGCCCGGAGAAGCCGTGCCATTGGCCGCCGGCCGGGTCCGGGTCGATCGCCGGGAAGCGGAACGTGGTGTCGGCGCCGTTGTCGGAGGCCCACACCACGATCGTGTCCCCGGCGATGCCCAGCTCGTCGAGCTTGTCGAGGATCGTTGCGGTGAAGTCGTCCATCTGGGTGAGGATGTCGGCCCAGTTCCCGCGTTTGGTCTTGCCCGCGTACTCCGGGTCCGGGATCGGCGGAATGTGCACCTGGGTGTAGGGCAGGTAGACATAGAAGGGCTTGTCCGCCTCGTGTGAGCGCGCCATGAAGTCGCAGGCCCAGTCCGTGATCTTGCGGTCGAACCCGGCCCGGAACTCCGCGTCGTAGGTCGAGACGACCTCAGCGGTCTCGCCTTTCCTCCGCGAGTAGATCGGCTCCGGGACGAGCGGGATCTGCGTCTGTCCGGCATACGGGGTGGCGGTCACCGGACCGTTCGGGAAGTACGACTGCATAGTCCAGAGCACCTCATCGGCGGTGCGCGGGCTCCACACCGCCTCGTCGAAGCCGAAGTCCACCGGGCTGCGCTCCTCGGGATCGCTGCCCAGGTGCCACTTGCCCCACATCCCGGTGGAGTAGCCGGCGTCGGACAGCGCCTGGGCGATCGTCACCTCCCACCGGGTCATCCCGTCGGGCCCGCCGGTGACATCCACGGTCTGGGTACCCGAGCGGATCGCATGACGCCCGGTCAGCAAGGCCGACCGGCTCGGCGTGCACTGCGCCTCGACGTTGAAGTTCAACAACTTCAGGCCCTCATCGGCCAGCGCGTCGATCCGCGGAGTAGGCGCACCCCGCAGCACTCCACCGCCATAGCAGCCGAGCTCACCCCACCCGAAGTTGTCCCAGAAGAAGAACACGATGTTCGGTTGGTTGTCGCTCATGATCCCCCCGCCCGTACCGCCGGCCAGGCATCGGTACCTCCGCGGGCGCGGGCCCCGCCACCCGATGTCCCTGGTGAGTCTCGCCGTGGGTGGGTCGGATTGCGTCACCCCGGGTGGGTGAGATGCCTGACCTCGCCAGAGGCCCTGCCCGGACACGGCACCCGAGGAATGGGAAAGCGTGTTGGGGGCAACCCCTCACGAGTTCGAATCTCGTATCCTCCGCCACTCCCCGGAGTCAGGAAACCGCAGGTCAGACCGTGGTTTGGGCTCTACAGGGATGAGCAAGGAAGAAGGCCGGTCGCATCCGCGGCCGGCCTCCTCTCGTTCAGGGGCTCCACAGCGCATCCCCGGCGCCGTCAACGGGCGTCCTGTCAACTCGGAGCTATACCTGCGAGTCTGGGAGCGCTACGGCTGGTCAACCGAGCGCCAGGAGGAGCGATGTCCGAGGAAACGATCGAGCGCGCGGTTCAGCAGGCTCTGACGCGCGAGGGGATCGCCGATGAGGTGATCGCCGCAGGCCAGTTCAACCCCCGCGGCCAGACCGGCTCGCTCTTCGCCGGCGGTTTGGCGGGCGGCACCTTGGGCGGAGTCGGTGGCTCGGTCGGTGAGGCCGTCGGTGACTTCGCGGGCGTGATCGGTGGCATGCGCGTGAACGCGGCCGCCCACGGGATGCCCGAGTACATGTTGGTCGGCGTGACCGCCGACGGGGTTTACGGCTTCGCGGGCCGGTCGCGCAGCAAGGAGCCCGGTGCGATGGTCTTCAACGTCGCAAGGGCGGGGCTGGAGGTGAAGGTTCACCAGCGAGTGAACGTCAGGGTGCTCGAGCTGATCCATTCCGAGAGCGACTCGCGGATCGAGCTCGAGGGCAGCAGGGTGCCGCTGACCCATTCCAAGGACGTGATCGAAGCGCTCTCCGAGGGCTAGCGCGCACCGATACCGACCAGCGGGGCGTGCGGACATGCACCTACGGCTACGTGCCAACGGTGCCGTCTGTTGCCTCGCGCAACAGGTCCAGGTGACCGCAGTGGCGGGCGGTCTCCTCGATCATGTGGATCATCGCGAACCGCAGCGTGAAGTCCATGTCCTCACCGCGGGCGGACTCCTCGAGGTCAGCGTCCGTGATCGCGCGTCGAGAGTTCTCGCACTCCCGGACATAGTCATCGACGATCGCAGCCAACGTGTCGCCAGGCTCGATCCGGAAGTTGCCGTGCAGATCTTCCTCCAGCCACGGCCATTCCACGTCGAGATTCGCGAAGTCGATGCTGAACCAGAACCGCTCGGTCCCAGCCAGATGCTTCACCACGGTCGCCGGCGTCAGGCTCGACGGCGAAACCACCGCCGTGAACGCCTGATCATCCGTCAGCCCCGCCACCTTGTTGACCACAGTGGCCCGGTAGAAGTCGAGCATGCTCTCCAACATCGCTCGCTCGGACCCACGCGAGATGGGACGACTACGCGCAATCGGAATCACCTCAGCCATACCCATAGGCTACGCAGCATGACTACGCCGCCCGAGTTGTCTGCGTACGCAACTATTCGTGCGGGGATTGCCCTTCGCGAACAGGGTCGCTCGCCTGAAGCGAAGGCCCTCATGGAGCCCCTGGTTGCTGAGGTTGACAGCGGAGACGATGCGTTCGCCAAGGTCTTCCTTGCTCACTCGCTGGCTGATGTGCAGGAGAACCCCGAGGACGAACTCGCGTGGGACCTCCGGGCGCTCGCTCTGATGGACGAACTGACCGACCAGCGAGCCATCGAGAGAGGCAATCCTGGCGGCAAGAACGCCCTCCTGCCGTCCCTCCATCTGAACTTGGCCGTGGACTACCGACGCCTCGGTGATGATGCCACCGCTCGTCGGCACTTCGAACTGGGCCAGGCGCACCTACCCGCGCTCGCGGACGATGCGTACGGGGACAGCATCCGGAGCGCGTTCGCCGAGGGCATCTGAAGCATCACCCACCTACTGGGCTCAGCGCAGGCGGGCGCCGGTGCGAGCGGCCCAGTTCAGGTAGGCCGTCGAGAACATGGGGACGACGTCGGGCGCCGGATTGTTGACCGCCAACCGCTCGGCGGCAGCGCGGACCAGTGCCTGGGTGTCGCCGAACGACGCCACGCCGAGCCAGGCCGGGATGATCGTCTCGTACGCCGGGTTGGACAACGGCCCGCTCCCGTCCACGTTCGTGGTGACCGTCGGCCTCCCATCCGGTGTCGTGACCAAGACCCGTTGACTGAACGTGCGGCACAGCTGGGTCAGGTCGTCGCTGGTGACGTCCGGCGACGGCCGCAGGTCCTTGGCTGTCAGCAGATCGACCCGGCCGTCGAAGGCCGCGTTGATCCGGGTACGGCGAAGTCGGCCGAAGTGGGGTCCATCGTCAGGTTGTCGTGGGTCCGGCCGACATGGTTGTCGCGGTGGTACGTCGTGATCTTGAAGGTGCCCGGATTGGTCCCGGCGGACACGGTGACGCCAAGGCTCTCCGCGAACGTCCACGCGGTCCGGAGCCGCAGCGACGGGCGTCCCAGCACGTCGGCGAGAGCCAACCCGCCCGCGGAGTACGGCCAGTAGATGCGCCACGCGGGCAGCGACAGGCCTCGCCAGTCGGTCACGCCGCGCACGGAGTCGCGGGTGGCGAGCATGTGGTCGGCGTGATCGATCGTCTTGTCGAGGTAGTACAGGTCCCGGTAGGCCTCCCACATGAGTAGGTAGGACTGCAGGACGTACGCCTCTCCCCAACCGACCGCACCGCGGTTCTCGTTGAGTTCGTCCTTGCGACCGTTGCCGTTGTTGAAACCCAGGTCGAGCGCGGCCGGTATCAGTTCACGCGGGCGCGGTGGTGGGCTTCGGCGATGATGCGGTCGGCGGTCTGGGCGGGGGTGATGGCCGAGGTGTCGATCCACCAGCCGGCGTCACCGAACTCGCGGTGCATGTCGGCTTCCAGGGCGTCGTACCCGTCGAAGTCGAACCGCTCGGCAGGATCCCTGATCTCGTTGCGATGCCGGCACACCTCGATGCCCGGCGCGAGGACGACGAACAGGAGCCGGCGAGGCGAGAGCAGGTCGAGGAAGAAGTCGAGCTTCGCGCGGGACGGGATCATCGCGTCGATCAGCGGCGTGAAGCCGGCGTCGGCAAAGTTGCCGGCCAGCGCGCACAGGTTGCGATGCAGCAGCTCCACCTGGCGCGCCGCTTCGTCGGCTGGCTCACCCAACGCCCAGACGAACCCGTTCACGATCATCTGGTTGACCTCATCGCCACCAAGCCGAGCCGACCGCGGCAGCCGCTCGGCAACCAGCTGGGTCACCGTCGACTTCCCAGCCCCAGGCATGCCCGTCACCAGCAAGCACGCAGGCGCTTCCACACCACGCATGGCCGGCATCGTGCCAAACCGCCCCCACCCGAGCAATCACATTCCGCGTTGTCGGTGGTGGGTGGCAGTGTCGGCGCATGGACGGTGGATGGTCGGACGCGCTTCGGGAGCTTGCCGTGCGGCTGGCGGGGACCGACGTGGACTGGATGCTGGTTGGCAGCGCAGCGACGGCACTCCACGGCGCAGCCATCGAGCCGGGTGACATCGATGTTGCGGTGTCGACATCCGCTGGCGTCCGTACGGCGGCGACCGTGCTTCCAAGCCGGACGGATCGATCGAGCCCGGCCGATCCCCTCTGGTTCAGCAGCCTGGACGAACCGACCTTGACGTTCGACGACCCCGGCCAGGCCCGCTGGACATTCGGCCGGTGGACGCTGGCCGGGTTCACCGTTGAGCTGGCGTACATCGATAGTCCGGCGCCGACAGATCTGCTGGTCGAAACCCCCGCCGGAGCAGTGTGGAGCGAGCGGTCAGTCCTCGACTGGAACGGGACACAGATCCCCGTCGTACCCGTTGAAGTTCAGCTCGCGACCATGATCTTCCGCGACCAGCCCGACAGATTGCGGGCGACTCTCACGGCCGTCGACCCGGCATCGCTGGACGTCGGTCTGCTGCGTCGGGCACTTGCAGGTCGAGAGACGGGAGGCGCCCCTCTCAAAGTCCCGGACGCACTTCGTGAGCTAACTCAGGTGCGCCATACGCCGGGACGGTGAAGCATCAAGGCATGGTTGAGCGGGCGTTGAGTTTCGGGGCTGCGGCTGCGGCGTACGAGCGGTTCCGGACGGGGTATCCGGACGAGCTCGTGGACAAGGTGCTGGAGTACGCCGGTCGGACGGTGAACACCGCATTGGAGATCGGGGCAGGGACCGGAAAGGCCACCCGGGTGTTTGCCGCGACGGGGATCGCGGTGACGGCCACAGAGCCGGATGCGGCGATGCTGGAGCAGTTGCGCAAGCATGTGCCGTCGAGTGTCACCGCGGTTCAGGGCGCGTTCGAGGATCTCCCGCTGACTTCCACGTTCGACCTGGTCTTCGCAGCAGCGTCACTGCATTGGACCGACCCGACCGATCGCTGGACGCGCGTGTCTGCGCTGCTCAACCCTGGCGGGATCTTCGTGTCCTTCAACAGACCGCTGTATCTCGCGGACAAGGATCTCGACGAGGCTGTCCGCGTCGCCAGGTCGGAGTTCCTGGAGGACGACGGCATTCCGCCACCCGATGGCACCTCGGAGGAGTGGCCCGGGACGGAACTGCGTCGCTCGGACCGCTTCACGGACGTACGCCGGACCTCCGTCGAACGGCGAACGACGTTGACGGCAGCGGGCTACATCGGGCACTTGTCGACGCTCTCGGCGTACCTGCTGCTCCGCAGCACGACCCGGGAGCAGGTCTTCGAGCGGATCGCCACGGTGCTCCCGGACGAGGTGACCCTGATCTCCGACCTGACGCTCCACCTGGCAAGACGGTCCTAGACGCCGAGTTGCCGCACGTCGCCGATCCGTCCGCGGCCGAGGAGCAGCTCGTGCAGCTTCTCCTTCGCCAGCAGCTGCCGCCGGGCGGCGAGCCACTCCTCTGGCGAGACGACCTCGGGCAGGTTACCTATCGTCGTCGTCATCCCGGACCTCCCAACTGATCTGTTCCGGGTACCCACCCGGCAGATCTTCAGTCGGCGGCGGGGGCCCAGGCGGTCGACACCCGGGAGAGCAAGGCCGGATCGATTTCGGCCGGCGCGGGACTCGGAGCGGCGTACTTGCGACTGGTCACGCGTCCGATCAGTGTGATGTCGAGGGTCTCCGGATCACCACTCACCGCCAGATCGATCGTGTGCGTGGCCGGAAGCCCGGCCATCGCCTTGAAGGCCCGAGCGAGGTCCTGGTCGGTGATGTCCTTCGCGATGGTCAGGTTGGCGGACTCCGGTCCGACCTGCACCTGAGTCACGCCGGCGACGTCGGCGAGCGCGGTGTGGATCCGGTACTCCGGGCCGGCGTCGAAGAGCGAGCCCCGGAAGACCCAGTGGCCCGGTTGCCCGACGTACTTGGACGGTCTCCTGATCAGCTGGATCGACAGGTACGAGTCCCAGACCGTGCGGAGGCTCGCGACGGTGACGACGTACCCGGCGCGGTCCTTGACGGTGACCGACTCCGGTTTCGGTACGCCGTCGTCGTCGCGGATGTCGATCCGCGTCACGCCGGGGACCTGCATCAGCGGCCCGATCAGCGTCCGGATCTGCGGCGTGAACGCCTGGGCGAAAATCGCCTGGGGTGCCCGGACGGGTCCCCAGCCGAGCTCGAGCTTCTTGAACTGCTCAGTCGTCACGAGCTTCGGCAGGTCCGTGAGCAGCGCGTCCAACTCGATGTCCGCCGCCGCGAAGTAGATGCCGGCCAGCCGGTCCGGCCCCTGGATCCACCCGGTCAGCCCCGGGTACTTCGCCTGAAGGTCGGCGAGCTGCTGCGTCGCCACGCGATCGAGCCGGAAACCGAGGCCGGGACTGTCGGTCCACTCGACGACGACCTGCCGATCCGTCGACTCGACCCGGTGCGTACGCCGGCCGTCGTCGCTCTGCGCGGCCTGATCGAACCCAACGGCCACCGCAGCCACCGCGGACGCCGGCGCCGTCACGATCAGACCCGACGAGCCGTACGTCGACGCCTTGGCACGGCCGTCCTTGCGCAGCCAGAGCACTCGCTCCAGATCGGGATCCCGCACCGCCCTCGTCGACGGCGAGAACCGGGCACGGTAGTCGTCGATGGCCAGTTCGATGCTGTTGTAGTAGTCCTCGTCGTGCCCGTCGAATCCACGCTTGACCTCGTCGACCAGCGTGGCGACGGCCTGGTCCGGCAGCCTCTTCGCCATCGTCAGGACGAGACGCATGCCGCGATTCTCTCCGCGGCACGGGTCATTCTCAGTCGCCGTCCCAGGCGGCCAGAACGCGCATGGAACCGCTGGTGACCCGGATCTTGCGGTCGCGGAGGGCGGCCAGACGCTCCACCGGTGGGACCAGGCGGGAGACCGGGTTCAGGAGTTCGCGGACGCGAGTGCCGATGAACGGCAGGGCGTAGTACTGGTACGCACTGTCGACGCTGCGGACCGTGTAGCCGGTGCGGTTCAGCAGGGTGGTGATGGTTCCCGGGTCGTAGTAGCTGACGTGCTCCGGGATCTTGTAGGAGACCCAGCGGGAGCCGGAGACGCGGGACAGCAGGCTCTTGATGTTCGGGGTGACCATGACGACCAGGCCGCCGGGGCGGAGCAGTTTGCCGGCCTGGCGGAGGAAGTCGGCCGGCTCGGTCAGGTGCTCGATCAGGTGCGACCCGAAGATCACGTCGTACTTCTGGTCCTGGATCTCGGGCACTTCGTCGAGCAGACCGAGGAACACGCGGTCCGGGTGGCGCTTCGCGGCCCACTCGACGGCCATCGGCGAGAGGTCGATCCCGTACGCGTCGTACCCGGCCTCTTCCGCGGCCTGCAGGAAGTAGCCGTACCCGCAGCCGACCTCGAGGATCCGGCCGCTGGGGATGAACTCACCGATCCGGCGCACGTCCTCACGGAACGTCGCCAGGTACTCCTCCTCCTGGTCCTCGTACTCCGAGTACCCGGTCCCTGCCTCGCCGTCGAAGTACGTGTCGCCCTCGTAGAGGGCTCGCAGGGTCTCGGGCGTCGGTGTGGGCACGAGCTGCACGAGCCCGCAGGCAGGGCACTCCTCGATCCCGTAGCCGCCCTTCTCCCCGCGCCGCCGGAACGGTCCCTTCTCGGCACACAGAATGCAGACGCTCGGTCCGTCGCTCATCAACCAATTCCCCTTATGTCCCAAACCCCAGTGCAGACCGTCGTCACGTCGAGGCTCCGGGGGCCACCAGACCCGTTTCGTACGCGAGTACGACGGCCTGGGCGCGATCGCGGAGCGACAACTTGGCGAAGATCCTGGCGACGTGAGTCTTCACTGTCGCCTCGCTGAGGGTCAACTCGGAGGCGAGCTCAGCGTTGGACAGGCCGTGTCCCATCAGCGTCAGTACCTCGAGCTCCCGTGGCGTCAGCGCGGCCAGGGCCCGATGTACGGCGGGTGGCGTCGACACCGAATCACCGGTCGCGAACCGTTCGACCAGCCGTCGCGTGATCGACGGAGCGAGCAGCGCATCACCGGTGTTGACCAGGCGGACGGCGGCCGCGAGGTGCTCGGGCGTGACGTCCTTCAGCAGGAATCCGCTGGCTCCGGCGGCCAGAGCGGCGTACACGTAGCGGTCCAGGTCGAACGTGGTGAGGATCAGCACCCGGCAGTCAGGCGACTCGGCGAGGATGCGCCGGGTCGCCTCCAGACCGTCCATCGACGGCATGCGGATGTCCATCAAGACGACGTCAGGCTGCAGCCGCCGGACCGCGTCGACGGCCTCGCCGCCGTCGGCCGCCTCACCGGCGACCTCGATGCCCCGCGCGGTCAGGATCATCCGGAACCCGGTCCGCACCAGAGCCTGATCGTCCGCGATCACAACCCGCGGCGCGCTCATGGGCGCTCCAACGGGATCTTGGCCCGCACACGGAACCCACCACCGAGTCGACGCCGAGCATCGAGGTCCCCGCCGTACACCGCCACGCGCTGTCGTAACCCGAGCAGCCCGCGCCCCTCGCCGTCCGGCCCCGGTGGACGTCCGCCGGACAGCACGCTCGGCCCGGAGTTCAGGATCTCGATCCGCAGCGCGTGGTCGGCATACCGGACTGTCACCTGTGCCTGTACGCCGTCGCCGTGCTTGAGCGCGTTCGTCAGCGCCTCCTGGATGATCCGGTACGCCGTGACGTCGACGCCGGCCGGAAGCGGTCGCGGCTCCCCGGAGATCCGTACGTCGACCGGCAGTCCGGCGAACGCGATCCGGTCGATCAACGGACTGAGCCGGCTCAGACTCGGTTGCGGGGCCAGTGTCTCGTCCGCGCCGTCGGCCGACGGCACGAGCAGGCCGAGCAGGTGCCGGAGCTCCTTCATCGTGTCGCGGCCGGCCGCTTCGACCGCCAGCAACGCGGCCTCGGCATCGGCCGGTTCGGTCGCGAGTACGTGGCGGGCAGCACCGGCCTGGATCACCATCACGCTCACGTTGTGGCTGACGATGTCGTGCAGGTCCTGGGCGATCCGGGCCCGTTCGGCGTCGACCGCGTTTCGCGCGGCCGTCTCCCGTTCGCGTTCCAGCAGCCAGCCGCGTTCCTCCAGCGCCCGGACGTGCGCCCGCTGGGCCCGGATCAACGCGACCGCGAGCAGTCCGGCGGCGAGCACCGCCACCACCGCAACGATCAGCCAGACGATGTTCCACACAAGGACCACTGTCCCAGTGGCGGTCCGGGTTCCGCATCATCCGCACGCGTACATCTGCAGGATGACCCGCCGCGGACGTTACCTCCGCAGGCTGACGCCCGGCAGGCACCGGTGCTCCTAGCGTGAACCCATGACCGATGACGAAGGCAACGGACAGGCGGTCGTACGGCTCACCGCCGTACGCAAGGAGTACGGCGAATCCGTCGCGCTCGACGGGGTTTCGCTAGAGATCCACTCTGGCGAGGCTGTGGCAGTGATGGGACCGTCCGGCAGCGGCAAGTCCACGCTGCTCAGCATGGTCGCCGGCCTCGACCGTCCGACCTCGGGGACGGTCACGGTGCACGGCGAGGACCTGGGCGCGCTGAACGAGAAGGGCCTCGCGCTCTACCGGCGCCGCCGGATCGGCATGATCTTCCAGTTCTTCAACCTGCTCGACGATCTGTCCGCCCTCGACAACGTCGCGCTGGCCGCGCAGCTGACCGGGACGTCGGCCTCGCAGGCCCGCAAACGGGCCCTCGAACTCTTCGAGGAACTCGGCATCGCCGGTCGCCGCAACACCTATCCGGCCCAGCTCAGTGGTGGCGAGCGGCAACGGGTCGCCGTCGCCAGGGCGCTGATGAACCGTCCCGCCGTCCTGCTCGCCGACGAACCGACCGGCGCACTCGACACCCGCGCCGGCGAGCAGGTGATGGACCTGCTGCTCGACCTCAACCAGATCGGTCAGACCCTGCTGCTGGTCACGCACGACCAGCAACTCGCGACCCGCTGCGCCAGCCGCGTGATCGAGGTCGTCGACGGGCAGATCGCCGGCGAGCGCGCCTTGGAGCGTACGCCGTGAGCGCCGTCTGGCCGGTGTCGCGAGCAGCAGTACGACGACGGCGGCTGCAGACGATCGTGATCGGTGTCGTTGTCGCATTGTCGACAACGATGATCGTGGTGGCACTCGGACTCCTGGCCGCATCGAGTGGTCCGTTCGACCAGGCGTACAACCGGCAAAGCGGTGCCCACCTGGCCGCGTCGTACGACCGGACCAAGGTCACGGACTCGCAGCTCACCGAAGCGAGCAAGTCGGCCGAGGCAGTGGCCGGCCCGTTCGCCATGGCGACAGTGGCGCTTGGCTCGGGGCAGCAGCCCGGTCAGCCCGACTCGCTGGTGACAGTCGGGCGGGGGGATGCCGGTGGGCCGGTCGACCGGCTGAACGTGTGGAACGGCCGGTGGGCGGACAAGCCCGGCGAGATCGTGCTGAACCGGAACCCGGTCGAGTCGAGCAACGGCCCGGGGGCCATGACTCTCGACTCCAAGCTCGCCATCGCCGACGGTGGACCGACCCTGACGGTTGTCGGGTTCGCCTACAGCGTGAGCATGTCGGCCGATGCCTGGGTCGTTCCGGAGCAGATGACGGCGTTGCATCCGACGGCGAGCCAGATGTTGTATCGCTTCGCCGATGCCGCGACGAACGAGCAGATCACCGCCGGCCAGACCGCCGTGACGACCGGCCTGCCGTCCGGGGCTCTGCTGGGGACGCAGTCGTACCTTGCTTTGAAGGCACTCGCTACCGGTGAGCCGAACACGTTCGTGCCGTTCCTGATGGTGTTCGGTTGGCTCGGACTGGCGGTGGCCGCGCTGATCGTGGTCAACGTGGTCAGTGGTGCGGTGGTGGCCGGCTTCCGGCACATCGGCGTACTCAAGGCGCTCGGTTTCACGCCCACACAGGTGATGACGGTCTATCTGGCGATGGTCTCGATCCCAGCGATCGTCGGGTGTGCACTAGGGGTTGTCGCGGGCAATCTGCTAGCGGAGTCCTTGCTGACAAGGGCTTTCGAGAACTACGGCGCCGGTGGGGTCGGCGTACCGCTGTGGGTCGACGTGGCTGCGATGGTCGGTGTACCTGTCCTGGTCGCATTGTCCGCTCTGGTGCCCGCACTGCGCGCTCGTAGCTTGTCGGCCGCGCAGGCGATCAGCGCGGGCAGTGCGCCGCGTGCCGGTCGCGGTCTGCGTGCGCAGCGCTGGCTGAGCGGTACCCGACTGCCGCGGTCGGTCAGCCTCGGGCTCGGTCTGCCGTTCGCCCGCCCGGCGCGCAGTGCGCTGACGCTGGCTGCCGTCGTACTCGGGGTGACAAGCGTGACGCTGGCGGTGGGACTCGGGACGTCGTTGACCGACTACCAGACGGCCGCCAGTCGCGTGGGTGCGGTCGACCTGACGATGTTCGCGGGTACGGGACCGCAGTCGCCGTCGGAGGACGGGCCGCCGGTCGCGAAGTTGAGCGATCCGGAGGACGAGGCGCTGCTGCGGTCCACGCCCGGAGTGCAGTACGTGACGGCGAGCGCGGACCTCCCGATGCGGCTGGCCGGGACGAGTCAGGACCTCCGAGTGTCCTTCTATCGTGGGGATTTCGAGCACCTTGGCTACCGGCTGCTGGAAGGGCAGTGGTTCGACGGACCGGGCCAGGTGGTCGTATCCGAGCGGTTCCTGCGGCAGCGGGCGCTTGCGGTCGGCGACACGATCACGCTGGACTCGCAGGGCAAGAGCATGCAGGTGCAGATTGTCGGCAAGGCCCTCTACAACTCCGGCGACGAGGTGCTGTCCAACTGGGCGACACTGCAGCTCGTCGCACCTGGGACGCGGGCCCAGTTGTACGAGGTCCAGCTCCAGCCGGGCACTGATATCGACACCTACGTCAAGGCCGTGCAGGCCGGCGATCCGGGGCTGGAGCAGACGCCAGGTCAGGACGCAGGCACCTTCGTCACGGTCGTCCTGGTGACCGTCATCCTGCTGACCTTGATGCTCGGGACCGTGGCCGCGCTGGGCGTGTTCAACACCGTCGTACTGAACACCCGCGAGCGGCGCCGCGACCTCGGCATGCTCAAGTCGATCGGTATGACGCCGGCCCAGGTGACGCTGATGGTGGTCACCTCGATGGCCGCGCTCGGAGCGATCGGGGGATTGCTGGGGATCCCGCTCGGAGTTGTCGCTCACCGGCTCGTCGTTCCGGCGATGGCGAACGGCGCGCAGGTCGAAGTACCCGATTTCATGCTCGACGTCTATCCGCCGCAACTCCTCGCGCTGCTGGTCCTGGCCGGCATCGTCATCGCCGGCCTCGGCGCGCTGCTCCCGGCCCGGTCGGCTGCCCGGGCGACGATCGCCGAGGTGCTGCACAACGAGTAACTGTCGGCGGCCGTTGATAGAAGTCAGGCATGACTGCTCGGGCGCGTGTGGTGGTATCCGTGACGGCGTCGGTGGACGGCCGGGTGACACTCGGGCGCGATCGGCTGCTGCTGTCCGAGGAGGCCGGCCGCGTCTGGCACTCGATGCAGCCGGATGGCGCGGGCGCGGTGTATGCGGCGCGGATGGCTCTGCTCGAGGAGTTGTACGCGCCGACCGCGATCCTCGAGGGCAGCGGCACCTTCGTCACCGAGGATGCCGCGCCGCTGGAGCTTCCACCGGCGGACGACGACGGGCTGTTCGAGGACTATCTGCCGCCAGAGGTCGTGGACCATCCGGACCACCGGAAGTGGTTCACGGTCGTGGACGGTCGCGGCCGCGTGCACTGGGATCAGAAGGGCGGGGAAGGCATTGATCTCCTGCTCCTCGTCGCTCGCGCGACCCCACCGTCGTACCTCGCGTTTCTCCGCCGCGAAACCATCCCCTATCTGGTCGCCGGCAACGACCGCGTCGACCTCGCGCTCGCACTCCACCGCATGCGAGACGTCCTCGGCGTCACCCATGTCGTCTCAGAAGCCGGCGGCACGCTGAACGGCGCCCTCCTCCGCGCCGACCTGATCGACGAACTCCACCTCGTCCTCCTCCCCACCGCCATCGGCGGCCAGGGAGTCCCCACCATCTTCGACGGCCCCGAACTCACGCTCGATCAACTACCCACCCAACTCCGCCTCATCACCGCCGACCCCAGCCCAGACGGAATTCTCAGCCTGCGTTACGAAATCCTGGGAGACTCTTCGGATGGATGAGGTGGTGCGGGGTAATCAGGTCGTGTGGGAACGGGCTTCGGGCAAGCATGTTCGGGAGTACGACGAGCTGTTGGCGGAGGCTCGGGATGGGGGGCACTTCTTTCCGCGCGAGATGGAGTTGCTGGGGCCGTTGCTCGCCGATCAGCCTGTGGTGGTGCACTTTCAGAGTGGGCATGGACTGGACGACGTCGCGCTCGTGAACGGTGGGGCATCGCGGGTGATCGGGGTGGACTACAGCTCGGTCGCGGCGGGGGCGGCTCAGCGGCGGGCGGTCGAGCTGGGGGTTGCCTGCCGGTACGTCGTCGCCGAGGTTCCCGGCGTACCGGTGAAGGACGGGTCGATCGATCTCGTCTACACCGGCAAGGGTGCGTTGATCTGGATGCGCGACATCGGTGCGTGGGCGCGGGACGTGGCTCGGGTGCTGCGGCCGAGCGGGAGCCTGTTCGTGTACGAGGCGCATCCGACGGTTCCACTGTGGACCTGGGACGAGGACGAGCCGCGGATCCGGCCGGACCGCGGCTACTTCGCCGAGACGAACGTCAACGACACGTTCCCCGGCAACGGCGCCCGCGAATGGCAATGGAATCTCGGCCACGTCGTCACCGCGATCACTGCGGCCGGCCTGCGCCTCGACGTACTCGAGGAGTACGCCGAACCGTTCTGGCGACCCTCCGACGGCACCAAGGCGGCCGCCTGGTCCGGCCGGCTTCCGAATTCCTACTCCCTACTGGCTCACCGCCCCGCCTGACTTCCGCCCCTGGATCACGAGGTACTCGGACGGCAGTACGACGCCAGTCCCGCTCGGCCTGCCGTCCCGGGTGAACAGGTCGATCAGGTCGTTCCGAAGAGCCGGCCATCGATCGCCCAATGCCTGCCGCGCCAGCATGACCGGGCCGAACTTCGTCCCGTAGCAATCAGCCGCGGCCTCCGGCGACTCGTGATGGAGCCCGGCGAGCTCACGGCTGAACTCGAGCTCGATCCCGGTGCCCTCGAACAGCTCCCGGACGTGGTCCTCATCGCCCCAGGCCAGTGGCGGATCGACGAACTCCGGCGCGGGTGGGACATACCCACCGACCATCCGGAAGAACTCGCCGATCGACCCTTCCGGCGTCCAGGCGCACAGTCCGATCCGGCCGCCCGGCCGAAGTACCCGGGCGATCTCGTCGGCGACGACCTCGTGCCGGGGCGCGAACATGCACCCGAACGTGGACAGTACGACGTCGAAATGCTCATCCGGGAAGGGCAGATCCTCGGCGTCTCCCTCGACCCATTCGATGTCGCGATCCCCGGCACGTTCGCGCGCGATCGCGAGCATCGCGGGAGTCAGATCCAGCCCGGTGACCCGCGCTCCCGCCGCCGCGGCCGGAATCGTGGCGTTCCCGGTCCCACAGGCCACGTCGAGGACATCCTCACCAGGCTGAACGGCGACGGTCCGCACCAGGCGCGCTCCTGCCTCGTACAGCCCTTCTTCCCGCAGCATCGCGTCGTAGTCCCCGGTGGACCAGGTGTCCCGCACCGATTCCTTGTACTGCGTCAGCAGCTCCATGCTCAGCAGCATCGACCACCCGATGCCGCGAGCGCTTCACCTGTTCAGGCCATCTACAGCAGGCCCAGCTGGGTCGCTCGGGAGACGGCCGCGGCGCGGGTCGAGCAGTCCAGCCGGGTGTAGATGTTCGCCACGTGCCGGTGCACGGTGTGCTCGCTGATCACCAGGCGGCCGGCGATCTCCCGATCCCCGAGGCCGCCCGCGATCAGACGCAGTACCTCGACCTGCCGCAAACTCAGCACCGTGCCCTGCAGACCGAGAGAGGTCAGCAACTCGGCCTGGTCCCGCCTCGGTACGGCGACCGCTGCAAGCGCCGTACGGGCCTCTCGACGAGCAGCATCGGTGCGGCCGAGGGCCAGCAGACTCCGCGCGAGCTCCAGCCGGGCATGCCCTGCCTCGAAGGGAGCCATGCCGTCGAACAGGTCGACCGCATCCTCGAAGCAGCGGCACGCCTTCGCGTGATCGCCGGCCGCGGCCGCCTGAAGTCCCTCGCCGAACCGTGCCGCCGCACGCAACGGCGGCGTGGCCACTGTCGCGGCGATCGCGCCGAACTCCGCCAGGTGGATCGCCGCCGACTCGTTGTCACCCAAGGCCGTCTCGGCCCGGACGAGAAGCTCGAGCGGCCAGGCACGAGCAACCGATCCTGCCGGAATCCGCCGCAGCATCCGGTGCAGCACGTCCCGCGCGGCGGCCGGGTCGTCCCGATCGAGGCAGAGCTCGGCCACGCCGCGACGGGCGAGCGGATGGGACGCGACCTCCTCGAACAACGCTGCTGCCTCAGCCGTCCGCCCTTGCCGGCGTCGCAGCTCGCCAAGGCGTACGACGGCCTCGGCCCGCCAGAACGGGCGTTTCGCGGTGAGGTCTTCGCGAGCACCGATCAGCTCCAGCTCCGCCTCGCTCCATCGACCGTGCCAGCCGAGGATCGCCGCGTAGTGCGCCCGGCAGACACCGGTGACGAACCGGGCCTCCATCCGCCGGCTGAACTCCTCGATCTGCCGGCACCACTGGGCGCCGCGCTCGTAGTCGCGGATCTCCTCGCAGGCGGACATCAGCCGGCAACACGTCCACGCGGCCGGCGCGAGATTCTCGTACTCTCCGCCGAGCGCGGCCGCCGTCGCCTCGTCGAGACACCGCATCCCCTGCTCGACGGCCCCGTCTTCCACCAGCGCAAGCCCCTCGGTGGCCAGGCTGAACATCTCCAGATCCACCGCGCGATGCCTCCGGCCGAGCTCGCGTGCTTCACCAGCGAGTTCACGCGCGCGCTCGGTGTCGTGGCGCCCGAGCGCGGCGTGTGCGTCGAACACCCGAAGCCAGCCAAGCTCCGGACAGGACTCCAGCTCGTCGAGCAGCCGCGCGGCTCGGTTGAACCATCCCTCGGCAACCGCCCCTGCCCCGTAGAACTCGTTGTGGTCATCGCCCAGCCACAACGCCATCCTGGCCGCACCCCGCATATCACCCGCCTGGCGGTACAACCGGTACGCCTGCTCACGCGCATCCAGACAAGCCGCCGCGTCCTCGAGCCACCAGGTAGCCCAGCTCAGTCCTTCAAAGGCTTCCGGGGTTGCCGAAACCTCGAGAGCTCCTTCGAACCGCGCGCGGGCGACCGGCCAGGCACCCTGCGAAAGGGCAGCCCGACCAGCCTCCAGGGCCTCGGCGTACATGAGGACCTCCTATCCCGCTGCCACCCGGCAACGCAAGAGGCAACCCTCAGGTACGGCAGGAGAAGGGTGAATGCTAGACAATGTCTACGTGACTGGTGTCCCGTTGCGTGATCGGCTCGTTCAAGCCGGCGTCGAGTTGCTCGAGGAAGACGGCCTGGCGAACCTTTCGTTGCGCGCCATCACCCGGCGTACGGGCGTCTCGCACGGCGCTCCTCGGCGCTACTTCCCCACCCACAACTCACTGCTCGCGGCCATCGCCGCCACCGGCCTGACCGATCTCGCGAGTCGTCTCCAAACCGCCGGCGTACGCCGTGAGTCGCCTGAGGAGCTGCTGGTCGCCGCAGCCAGGCGCTACCTGGAGTTCGCCGCCGAGCGGCCGGGCATGTTCGACCTGCTGTTCAGGCACGACCTGCTGGAAGGTGCCGGCGGGAATCTCCGCCAGCAATCACTCCCGCTCTTCCAGGTCTTCATCGACCTGGTTGCCCAGGTTGACCCCGACGATGCCCGCGACCGCGCCATCGCCCTCTGGACCAACATCCACGGCCTCGCAACCCTCCGAGCCACCCGAGCCCTGGACCTCCTCGCCACCACCGACCTCACCCCGATGGTGCGCCACGTGGTCCACGTTCACCTCGGCTGACAGACCGCTACCAGGCCAGCAGATGGTGGTCGAGGTCTTCGTCCGCCGTGACCGCGATCCCGGTCGGACCGCCCGAAGCCAGCGTCGCCATCCGGATCGGCAACCGCGCGCCTTGCTCGGTGGTCAGCACGCCGGCGTGCCCGTTCTGGTCCGTTGCGACCGATCCAGGTGAGACGGCGTTGACAAGGATTCCCTCGGAACGCAGTTCGTTGGCGTACGCGACGGTGACGGCGTTCAGGGCGGTCTTCGAGGAGTTGTAGGCCAGCAGTTGCGGGAAGTTCTCGTCGGCCGACGCCAGGGTCAGCGAACCGAGGTCGCTGGTGAGGTTCACGATCCGCGCGGCAGCCGACCTGCGGAGCAGTGGCAGCATCGCGTTCGTGACCGCGACCACGCCGAACACGTTGGTCTCGTAGGTTCGCCGGATCTCGTCGAGCGACGTCGCACTCGGCGGGCGGATCGGGGTGACGAGGGTGCCCGCGTTGTTGACCAGGATGTCGAGCGCTCCGGCGTCGTCAGCGATCGTGGCCGACGCCGCATCGACCGACCTCTGGTCCGTGACGTCCAACTGGACGAACCGTGCGTCGAGCCCGAGTGCCGTCAGTGCCGCCACAGACGCCGTACCGCGGTCGACGTCCCGGGCACCGAGGAAGACGGTCATCCCCAGCTTGAGCAATCCTTCGGCAACAGCCAGACCGATGCCCTTGTTGGCGCCGGTGACGAGCGCGGATCGCTGGACCGGATCGGTGCTGATGTCCATCATTCTCCGTCACGGTTCTCACCTAGTGTCACCGCGGTGACGCGGCAGGTCACATTTGGTGGGAATTTAGCAGGGACCTACAGAAATCGTGCGGGGAGTCCACGAAAAAACCGCACGAATGATGTAACGGCGGCCACACTGTGCCGATAAACGGGTGAGCGACCTGGTGGGGGGCCACTTGGGGGAAGCTCCGGTGTTTCTTCGGGACCACCGCATGTGTTGGGGGGCCTCGCAGGTGCTCACCCGGGGCGGGGTGAGCACCTGTTCGAGGACCAGGGCTGCTAGCCCTTGATGCCAACGTTCGCCATTCCTTCGACGAACCGCTTCTGGGCGAAGACGAACAGCACGATCATCGGCAGCGTCGCGAGCGCCGTACCCGCCATCAGGTACGGCCACTGGATCTCGGCCGGGTTCTGCGAGAAGATCGCCAGCCCCAGTTGCAGCGGGCGCATCGTGTCCGACGTGGTGATCATCAGCGGCCAGAGGAACCCGTTCCAGGCCGCCTCGATCTGGAACACGCAGATCGTGATCAGGGCCGGCTTGATCAGCGGCGTCATGATCCGCCAGAAGATGCCGAACTCACCGAGCCCGTCCACCCGGGCCGCCTGGGCCAGTTCGTCCGGCAGCGAGACGTAGAACTGCCGGGCCAGGAAGGTGAACAGCGGCGCCGCGCCGAGCGGGATGATCAGGCCCCACCACGAGTTCAGCCAGCCGATGCCGCCCTGGCCGAGGATGTTGTTCCCGCCGAACAGCGGGATCGACTTCACGATCAGGAACAGCGGCACCAGGATGATCTGGAACGGCACCAGCAGCAGCAGGATGAAGTAGTTCAGCAGCATCTTGCCGCCGCGCAGCGGCATCTTGGCCAGCGCGTAGCCGGCCGTCGTACACACCGCGAGGGTGAAGGCGGTCTCGCCGACCGCGATGAACAGGCTGTTGCGGAAGTAGCGCAGGAACGGCGCGGTCTGCATCGCCTCGGTGAAGTTGCGCCAGCGCAGCTCTTTGGGCAGCCAGCTGAACGTGGCGATCTCCAGATTGTTCTTGAACGCGGTCAGCAGCATCCAGACGAATGGCGTGATCATCAGGATCGCGCCGACCAGCAGCACGACGTACAGCAGGATCCGGCCGGGCCGGAACGCCGACGGCTTGCGGGAATCCACTGCCGGCAACGTAACGCTAGTCATTGGCATCCGCCCTCTGGATCAGGCGCCCGACGCTGATGAAGGCCGCGATCACGAGCATCATGATCACGGTCTCGGCGGACGCGTAGCCGAGTTTCAGGTCCTGGAACGCGTTCTGATAGATGTCCATCACCAATACCCGGGTCTCCGAACCCGGACCGCCCTGCGTCATCACGTAGACCAGGTCGAACACCTGGAACGTGCCGACGATCGAGGTGATCAGCACGAAGAACTGCACCGGACCGATCGCCGGCCAGGTCACGTTGGCGAACTTCTGCCAGCGGTTGGCGCCGTCCAGCTCGGCCGACTCGAGCAGGTCGCGGGAGACGCCCTGCAGCGCGGCCAGGTAGATGATCACCTTGGTCCCGAGGCCCTGCCAGATGCCGACCACCATCAGTGACGGCAGCGCGGTCGCCGGGTCGGCCAGCCAGCGGTTCGGCGCGAACCCGAACAGACTGAGGAACCCGTTCGCCAGCCCGGAGCCGGGGTTGTAGATCCACAGCCAGATCGTGGCCACCGCGACCGTCGCGGTCACGGTCGGGATGTAGAACGCGGTCCGGAAGAACCCGAGTCCCTTCATCTTCTGGTTCAGCCCGATCGCCACCGCGAGCGAGATCGCCATCGAGATCGGGATCACCACGATCGCGTACAGGACCGTGTGCCACAGCGACGCCTGGAAGTCGACGTCGCGGAACAGTTCGGAGTAGTTGCCGAAACCGACCCAGGACCAGGTATCACCGAAGCTGTAGTCGGTCAGACTCAGCACCAGTACGGCGACGACCGGGATGACGATGAAGATGCTGGAGTGGAGCAGGGCCGGGGTCAGCAGGGCCCAGCCGGTCCGGACCTGACTGCGGAGCAGCGTGCCGCTGTCCTTGGCCGGAGCTACCTTGCGCGGGGTGTCCAGTGCTGGACGTTCAAGTGTTGTGCTCATCGGGACTGTCCTGCCAGGTCGGCCAGCGCCTTGGCGGGATCCTTCTGTCCGAGGACCGCCTGGGTGAGCTGGATGTCGAAGTTGCCGCGCATCTCGAGCCAGTTGGACGGCACCTCGTTCTCGTTGACGGCGTACTGCAGGCCGTCGGCGACGAACTGGCTCAACGGGTTCGATTTCGCCTGCGGCGAGTTGCTCGCGTCCGGGTAGGCCGGGATCTTCTTGTTCAGCTTGGCCAGCGCGTCCAGCGTGTCCTTCTTGGTCAGGGTCTGGATGAAGGTCCAGGCCGCGTCCTTGTGCCGCGCGCGTGATCCGATCGACGCCAGGTCGCCACCGACGTACTCGATCTCCTTGCCGCTGTTGAAACGGAAGAACTTCAGGTCGTCGCAGTTCTTCTGGCCGATGCCCTTGTCCGAGCAGTCGACGCCGCCGTTGACGATCCCCATCGCGGCCTCACCGGTGAGCACGAGGGGTTGCTGGGCGGCGTTCGCCTGGCCGTACGGCTGGACGTTGTTGATCATCGACTTGATCCACAACAAGGTGTCCAGGCCCGCCTTGTTGTTGAAGTTCGGTTCGCCGCCCACGTAGAGCGGCGTACCGGTGGAGGCCAGGAAGGTGGTGAACGACTGCCGGAAGCCGGTGGCCGACGCGAGGTCGAAGCCGCTGCGGGTGATGTTCCCGTTCTTGTCCCGCTTGGTCAGCTTCTCGGCCGCGGTCTTGATGTCGGCCAGCGAGGTCGGCGGCTTGTCCGGGTCCAGGCCGGCTTCACGGAACGCACTCTTGCGCAACGCGACCGCGCGGGTGTCGGCGATCAACGGAAAGGCGTACAGCTTGTTGTCGTACGTCGCCGCCGGGATCAGCGCCCCGAGGCTCTTCTGCTTGATCACGTCCGGGGTCACGCCGTACTTGCCGAGATCCTCGAAGATCCGCTTCGACGCGAACGGCTGGACCCAGCCGACGCCGGTGACCATCACGTCGTACGGGATGCCGGCCGCGATCGAGGTGGACAGCTTCTCGTTCAGATTCTTGTACGTCGCGAAGTCCGGCTCGACCTTCATCTTCGGATAGGCCTGGTGGAAATCGTCGACGACCTTCTGGAACTCCTCCCGGCCCTTGGTACTGGGCGGGAAGGACGGAAGCAGTATCCGCAGGGTGCCGGTGGCCTCGGCCGGAGGGACCCCGTCCGTGCTCTTGTCGATCACC
This sequence comes from Kribbella sp. NPDC050241, assembly GCF_044459685.1. Lineage (NCBI taxonomy): Bacteria > Bacillati > Actinomycetota > Actinomycetes > Propionibacteriales > Kribbellaceae > Kribbella > Kribbella sp. NPDC050241. The sequence goes on along the minus strand of NZ_JBITJE010000002.1, from coordinate 119,631 downwards.
CCGTTGCCACAACTGCTGACCACGACGCTGAGCGCCGCCGCCAGCAAGGTCAGTCCCACACCACGTCTCACAGGGGAACTCCTTCGCTGCCGAACCTGTTTCGGGCGGGTCCGGGGGGCCGGGCCAGCACCAGGTGCAGCGAAAGTATGGGAAAGGGCTTTCCTCGTCAATACCTTGACGCTCGAATGATCACATTCGATCAAATCCGGAACCGGACCGATCAGTGCAGGGCCGGTTGGAGCGCTCCACAGGAGGATCGGATCCGCAGTTCCGGGAGCAGGCTGAGGTGCTGGACCGCGGCCGGACGGGGCGCGCCGGCCTCGAGGCGGCGGAGCAGCAGCTCGCAGGCGGTGCCGCCGAGGATGAACTTGGCCGGGCTGACAGCGGTCAGCGGTACGACGGCCAGCGCGGCGGTCACGTCGTTGTACGCGATCACGGCCAGATCCTCCGGAACCCGCAGCCCGAGCTCCATCGCCCGCTCGACCAGCCGCGCGGCGTGCTCGTCGGAGTGGATCAGGACCGCGCGGGTGCCGAACGACTCGCACTCGGCCAGGAACGCGTCGAGCTGCGCGAGCGTGGCCGCATCCTTCCCCTCCATCGGCAGGTCGACCGGCGACAGGAACAGCTCGACCCCGAGCGTCGACGCGGCCGCCTCGATCCCACGCCGCAGCCAGTACGCCGTCACCGTCGCCTGCAGGTTGACCGCGATCCGCCGGTGCCCGAGGGCCGCGAAGTGACGCAGCGCCAGCATCGCGCCGTACTCGTGGTCGGTCCGGACGTAGTCGTACTCGCGCGCCACCTGCGGGAATCCGAACGCCCGCTCCATCAGCACCAGCGGTACTTCGATGTCGTCCAGGCGCGAGCCGACCTTGTCGGCGTCCGCGTCGCCGAGCGCAGTGCTGAGCAGCAGACCGGTCACCCCGACCCCCAGCACTTTGTCGATCCGCTCCTGCTCGATCGTCGCGTCGTAGCTCGACACCCCGAGCACCAGGCGGGCGCCATGCCGGTCCGCCATCGCCTGGGCGCCGCGGATCACGTCGGAGTAGTACGTCGCCGCACTCGGTACGACGATCCCGATCGTGGGCCGGCCGCCGGCGGTGTGGTCGGCCGAGGTGATGCCGAGAGCGCCGCCGTGGACCCGGCGGAGGAGTCCGGCCGAATCCAGTTCGGCGAGATCCCGGCGTACTGTGATCGCGGAAACGCCGAGCTCGGCGACCAGCTCGGCCACCCGGAGCCGGCCGTGCCGGTGCAGGCCCCGCAGGATCAGCTCGTGGCGCTCCGGTGCAAGCATGCGGTCCCCTGTGCTGTGGCCCAGTCTGGCGCAGTATGTGGCGCGTGATTGTTCGTGATCATACGATCAGGCACGCTCACACGGAACGAGGAGGCAATCGGTGGAAGGCGCCGGCCGGACCAGCACTGTGCTGTCCAAGCTGTCGATCATCGGCGACCTGCTGATGCTGCAGCTGGTCTTCCTGGTGCTCTCGTTCGGCATTGTCACGCTGTTCCCGGCGGCGTTCGCGCTGCAGCGGGTGCTGCCGGACGCGATCAGTCAGGACCGGCCGTCGCTGCTGCGGCGGTTCTTCAAGGAGTTCGGCTGGGCGTTCCGGCGGTTCTGGCTGACCGGGCTCGGGCTCTACCTCGGCGGGCTGCTGCTCGCCTTCGGGATCGCGTTCTGGGCGTACTCCGGCGGCGGGGCGCGGGTCTTCGCCCTCGCGGTGCTGATCCCGCTCACCGGGATGATCCTCGGGCTCTACCTGAGCGCGCTCGCGCTGCTGCCCGAGGCGGACGACGACACGACCATGAAGACGCTCTTCCGGTCGGCGAACCTCTTCCTGCTCCGCCGCTCACTCCCGGTGGCCGGCGGCGTGATCGTCCTGCTCACCTGGTTCGCGCTCGCCTCCCAGCTCCCGACGCTGCTGGTGGTCGGTTCCGGCCTGGTTCCGGCCCTGGTCGGGTACTGGTTGTCCCGGGTTGGTCACACGGGCTCGAAAAAAGATTCTGGGGACGTGTCAATCTGAGCCCTCCTGGTCCGACGTAAGGGTGTAAAGGCCCTCACAAGGACTCAAGGAGACCCCAAGATGTACGCGACGACCGAAACCCTGGCGACTTCGCCGGCCGCGCAGGGCGGCCGCTCGCGCTGGCTGGCCCTCTACACGCTGTGCGCGGGCATGTTGATGATCGTGCTCGACGTCACCGTGGTGAACGTGGCCCTGCCGGCCATCCAGGACGACCTCGGCTTCACCAGTTCCTCGCTGGCGTGGGTGGTGAACGCCTACCTGATCGCATTCGGCGGCCTGCTCCTGCTGGCCGGCCGGCTCGGCGACCTGCTCGGCCGCCGCAACATCTTCACCGCCGGCCTGGTCATCTTCACCGCCGCCTCGGTGCTGTGCGGACTGGCCCAGTCCCAGGAGGTGCTCGTCATCGCCCGGTTCGTCCAGGGTGTCGGCGGCGCACTGACCTCCGCGGTGATCCTGGGCATGATCGTGACCCTGTTCCCCGAGCCGCGGGACCAGGCCAAGGCGATCGGCGTCTACGCCTTCGTCGCGTCGGCCGGTGGCTCGATCGGTCTGCTGGCCGGTGGGGTGCTGACCCAGGCGATCAACTGGCACTGGATCTTCTTCGTCAACCTGCCGATCGGCGCGCTGACCGCCGTACTGGCCGTCAAGCTGATCGACAAGGACAAGGGCCTCGGCCTGGGCCGCGGCACCGACGTACCGGGCGCCGTCCTGATCACTGCCGCGCTGATGGTCGGCGTGTTCACCATCGTCAAGCCGGCCGCCGAGCTGGGCTGGACCGCACCGCGGACCGTCGTACTGGGCCTGGTGACGCTGACCCTGCTGGCCGCTTTCATCGTCCGTGAGGCGACCGCCGCGAACCCGCTGGTGCCGCTGCGGATCTTCCGCTCCCGCAACCTGACCGGTGCGAACCTGGTCCAGGCGCTGTCCAGCTCGGGCATGTTCGGCATCTTCTTCCTCGGCTCGCTCTACCTGCAGCGGGTGCTCGGGTACTCCGCTCTGGAGATCGGACTGGCGTTCCTGCCGGCCACTGTGGTGATGGGGCTGCTGTCGGTGAGGTACTCCGAGAAGCTGGTCATGCGATTCGGCCCCCGTCGTCCGCTGATCGCCGGACTGACGCTGATCGTGGTCGGACTGCTGCTCTTCACGCAGGCTCCGGTCGGTGGCAACTACTTCGTCCACGTGCTGCCGGTGCTGGTGCTGCTGGGCCTGGGTGGCGGCGTCTGCTTCCCGGCTCTGATGGGGCTGTCGATGGCTGACGTGAAGCCTGAGGACGCGGGGCTGGCCTCCGGTCTGATCGGTACCACCGCCGAGGTTGGCGCCGCCCTGGGCCTGGCCGTCCTGGCCACGCTGTCCGCAACCCGCACCGAGGCGGTCGCTTCGACCAAGCCGGCGCTGGAGGCCCTGACCGACGGCTACCACCTGTCGTTCGCCATCGCTGCCGCGATCGTCGCCGCTGCCGTGGCCATCGCCTACACGCTGATGCGCCCCGCCAAGCAGGCCGAGGAGACCGAGACCGAGACTGACGACCTGGTCCTCGACGCCGCCTGACAACGTACGCCGAACTCCCCGCGACCACCCCGGTCGCGGGGAGTTCGGCGTACTGGGGTCCCGGGGCTTGTCCACAGGGGGTGGGACGGGGGTTTCGGGGTGGGGGGTGGGATGGGGAAGGATATGGGCCGACGGGGCGGTGGATGCTCGTCGGTCAGTTGATCGGTAGAGGGGAATCGGACAGTGGTCGTGCAGTCGGTGGAGCAGCGGATCGCCGGGGAACTGGAGGTCGGCGAGAACCAGGTGCGGGCAGCGGTGACGCTGCTGGACGAAGGGTCGACGGTCCCGTTCATCGCGCGGTACCGCAAAGAGGTCACCGGGATGCTCGACGACGCGCAGTTGCGCACGATCGAGGAACGCCTGCGCTACCTGCGTGAGCTGGAGGAACGCCGCCAGACGGTGCTCGAGTCGATCGAGAGCCAGGGCAAGCTCGACGACGCGCTGAAGGCGTCGATCCTCGCGGCCGACACCAAGTCCCGGCTCGAGGACATCTACCTGCCGTTCAAGCCGAAGCGGCGGACCAAGGCGATGATCGCCCGGGAGAACGGCCTCGAGCCGCTCGCCGACGGGCTGATGGCCGACCCGGACGTCGAGCCGTTCGCCGCGGCCGCCGTGTTCGTCAACGCGGAGGTCCCGGACCCGCAGGCGGCGCTGGACGGTGCCCGCGCGATCCTGGTCGAGCGGTTCGCCGAGGACGCCGACCTGATCGGCGAGCTGCGTGAGCGGCTGTGGACGCAGGGCCGGCTCGCGTCGGCGGTGCGCGAGGGCAAGGAGACCGACGGCGCGAAGTTCTCGGACTACTTCGACTTCGACGAGCCGTTCACGAAGATGCCGTCACACCGGATCCTCGCGATGTTCCGCGGCGAGAAGGAAGACGTACTGACGCTGACGGTCGAGCCGCTGCCCGCCGGTGTCGAGGCCGACGGCCCGACCGAGTACGAGACCACCGTCGCCCGCAAGGTCGGCGTGGAGAACCAGGGCCGCCCGGCCGACAAATGGCTGGTCGAGACGGTCCGCTGGGCCTGGCGGACGAAGATCCTGGTCCACCTCGGCATCGACCTGCGGATGCGCCTGCGGCAGCTCGCCGAGGACGAGGCGATCCGGGTGTTCGCGGCCAACCTGCGTGACCTGCTCCTGGCCGCTCCGGCCGGCACCCGCGCGACGATGGGCCTGGACCCGGGCTTCCGGACCGGCGTGAAGGTCGCCGTCGTCGACGCCACCGGCAAGGTGGTCAACACCGGCGTCATCTACCCGCACGTCCCGCAGAACCAGTGGGACAAGTCGATCGCCACGCTGGCCGCGCTGGCCGCCGCGCACAACGTCGATCTGATTGCCATCGGCAACGGTACGGCGTCGCGCGAGACGGACAAGCTGGCCGCGGAGCTGATCACCAAGCACCCCGAGCTCAAGCTCACCAAGGCGGTTGTGTCCGAGGCCGGCGCATCGGTGTACTCGGCGTCGGCGTTCGCCTCCCAGGAACTGCCCGGGATGGACGTGTCGCTGCGCGGCGCGGTCTCGATCGCGCGCCGGCTGCAGGACCCGCTGGCCGAGTTGGTGAAGATCGATCCGAAGTCGATCGGCGTCGGGCAGTACCAGCACGACCTGGCCGAGAACTCGCTGTCCCGTTCGCTCGACGCGGTGGTCGAGGACTGTGTGAACGCGGTCGGTGTCGACCTCAACACCGCGTCGGCGCCGCTGCTCACCCGCGTCTCCGGCATCACCCAGGGGCTGGCCGACAACATCGTCCTGCATCGCGATCAGAACGGGCCGTTCACGTCCCGGACGGCGCTGAAGGAGGTGCCGCGGCTCGGGCCGAAGGCGTTCGAGCAGGCGGCCGGATTCCTCCGGATCCCCGACGGCGACGACCCGCTGGACGCGTCCAGCGTGCACCCCGAGGCCTACCCCGTCGTACGGCGGATCCTGGACGCGACCGGGGCGGACGTGAAGTCGCTGATCGGGTCGTCGGAGTTGAAGCGGCTGAAGGCGGCGGACTTCGTCGACGACATGTTCGGGCTGCCGACGGTGACGGACATCCTGGCCGAGCTGGAGAAGCCCGGGCGGGATCCGCGGCCGGCGTTCAAGACCGCGGTCTTCGCCGAGGGCGTCGACAAGATCGCCGACCTGAAGCCGGGGATGCGGCTGGAGGGCCAGGTCACCAACGTGGCCGCGTTCGGTGCGTTCATCGACATCGGCGTACACCAGGACGGGCTCGCCCATGTGTCCGCGCTGTCGAAGAACTACGTCAAGGACCCGCGCGAGGTGGTCAAGCCCGGCGACATCGTCACGGTCAAGGTCCTCGAGGTCGACATTCCCCGCAAGCGGATCTCGCTAACGCTCCGCCTCGACGACGAGGTCGGCAGCGGCCCCCGCACGTCCGGCGGCCAGGGCAACCGCGGCGCCGGCGCCAACCAGGGCAACCGCGGTCAAGGTGGACGCGGGCCTGGCGGCCAGGGCGGCGGACGCGGGGCGGGTGGCGGTCAGGGCGGACGCGGGCCCGGCGGTCAGGGCGGACGCGGGCCTGGCGGTCAGGGCGACGGTCAGGGCGGACGCGGGGCCGGCGGTCAGGGCGGCGGACGCGGACAGGGTGGACGTGGTCAGGGCGACCGGAACAGGGGCGGTCAGGACCGCGGCGGCTCCAAGGCCGACACCCCGATGGACGAGACGTCCCTCGCCGATGCGTTCCGCAAGGCGGGCTTCACCGTCCGCTGAGCTCCCGATGCCGAGGGGTGGCGACCGGTTCCGACGTACCAGCTGAACCTACGAGGAGAGCTGATGCGCGAACTGGTCGTCACCCAGAACATCACAGTGGACGGCGTGGTGGAGGCGGGCGACGCAGATGATCAACCGTCGTACGGAGTGATCACAGCCTTTTCACGAGAACCGAAAGGTCGGTGCCGTCGGCCCCTTTCTGCTTAGGGTCGATGACATGACCAGAGCCAAGAGAAGACTGATCATGACCGGACTGGCCGCGGTTGCAGCAGCCGGCTTCTTCGTGAGCGCTCCGCTGACCGCATCCGCTGGACCGACCAACGAGACCTTCAGTACCTACGACAGGTGCGAGGCACGTGCGGCAGAGATCCGCGACGGCTCCACCGGCGCCTGGTGCGAGTTCGAGGCCAGCGGCTGGCCGCCTCGCTACTACTGGCGGCTGTACATCAGCGGCGCCTGATCCGCGCCCACAAGCTAGGTTGCTCACTGGCAGGTTTGCCCACTGGCGGGTTGTTTGCCCGCTGACCGGCTATATGCCGCTAGTGACCACACAACCCGCCAGCGGATCAGCAGGCGCGGGCCTCCCTGGGACCGCGAGCGTCGGCGAGCTCGTAGCCGGCCGCCTCTATCGCAGTTCGGATGGCGGCCGGCTGGAGGGCCTGATCGCTGGTGATCGTGACGGTCTCCGTCGGCAGATCGACCAGTACGGAAACCACACCAGGCAACGTCTTCAGCTCGTCGGTCACGAAGTTCACACAGTGACCGCAGCTCATCCCCAGCACCCGGAATTCCTGCGTGCTCATCGAGCTGTCACGTCCCGGGTCGCTTGCGTCGTACGGCGCATCCGGCCGTCGGGTGCGAGTTCCCCGAACAGGTAGACCTCGGTCGAGATCGTCCGGCCCTGTCGCAGCTGGGCATGGATCGTGAACCGCGCCGCCAGCCGGTCAGCGGTCCGGATCGCCTCGTGGACGTCGTACTCCCAGGTCAGCAGGTTCTTCCGGATCGGGCGCAGGTGCGCGACCAGCCGCTGCCGGTCCAGCGTGACACCGTCGGCGGTCTGCTCCACGTCGGGCGTGTAGTAACGATCCACCGCCGCCTCGGCGTCACCGCCCGCCACGACCTCGCGCGTGAACGAGTCGAAGAAGTCCGCGACGAACTCTCGTGCGCTTAACTCTGACATGCTGTCAAAGATAATCGCATCCACTAACCTTGACAAGGTGTCAAACAAAGAGCCGGTACGACGCAGGCGCCGCGCGGACGCGGATCGGAGCCGGACCGCGATCCTGACGGCCGCCATCACGCTGCTGGACCAGCGGCCCGACGCGGGGATGGAAGCCGTCGCTTCGACCGCCGGCGTCACCCGGCAGACCGTCTACGCCCACTTCGCGTCCCGCGACGTCCTGCTCGACGCCGTCATCGACGAACTCACCCGGGAGACGATGGCGGCGATCGACGCTCTCGATCTCGGCCACGGACCGGCACTGGACACGCTGCTCGACCTGATCGACCTCGGCTGGCGGAGCTTCGAGAAACATCCGTTGCTCCTTCACCTACCGCAGTCCGCCGGCCAGGACGAGCGCCACGATCCGGTCGTGGAACGGCTCGAACGGCTGATCCGCCGCGGTCAGCGCGCCGGCGAGATCACCCGCGACCTGCCGCTCAACTGGCTGGTCGCGGCATTGATCGCCCTCGGCCACACGGCGGGTGAGGCAGTAGCCACCAACCGGCTGCCGGCCCGGAAAGCCACCGCCGCCCTCCGAGCCAGCGCCGTACGCCTCCTGCAGCCAGGCTGAGGTCGTCAGTTGTGGACGGTTTTCAGCACCGCGCCCGCCTTGTCGTACTCCGTGAGCGTGTACTTGCCGGTGCCGTGCGGGTCCGGGTCGAACCACGACAGTGCGTACCAGCCGTCCTTGACCGTGATCTCATGGAAGTTGCGGCTGCCTGCCGGTGCGATCCGGATCCGCGCGATGTTCGAGGCCTCCTCAGTACGGAGCCGGGGTCCACCGAGGTTGCATCGTGGATCAGCGGAGATCGGCGAGGTGGCCGCCGGGGTCGCCGAGGTGGACGGCGGTGGCCCTGGGCGTGAAGCCGAGGCGGCGGTAGATGCGGTCCGAGCCGTCGTCGCCGGGGGTGAGCCAAGCGAGAGTGGCGCCGCCCAACTCGAAGGACTGCCGAGTCGCGTACGCCGTCACGATCGCGCCGAGACCCCGGCGGCGATGACTGTGGATCGTGCTGACACCGGCGATCTCGGTGACGCCGTCCGAGACTGCGCCCCAGGATGCACTCGCCACGGGAACACCGTCGACGCGCAGCAGGATCCACCCACCGCCCGCAGGATCGGGCTCGAAGGCGACCGCGGCGTCCTCGGACTCGTAGGCCTCGACGGAGACGGCGTTCGCCTCAGCCTGCTCCTCCTCGGAGCTCACCACGGACACGACGACGTCCGGAAGGTCAGGTTCCAGAAGACCGGCCGGCTCCACGGCCAGCAGTGGAGGCCGCGAGGCGATCGTCATGCCGTTGGCCTCGAGTACGTCGGCCAGGCCGGGACTGGCCTCGTCGATCAACTCAGCGCTCAGCCACCGCCCCTCGGCCGCGAACGCCCTGCGAATGATCGCCAGCGCTTCCGGTACGGCGTCCTGATCGAACGGCTCACCGGGTTCGGTGGCGACCATTCCCGACAGGTACCAGGTGTCGTCGTCGTGCAGCAGTCCGGTCAACGGTCCCGCGACGATCTGCCGCCGCGATGCCGCCCGACCCGCCAACTGCGCCCGCGCGATCCGCGCCCCAATGTCCATGATCGGACCCTACGGTGCGCGCGTCGCACTGGACCCGGTTTCGGCGAGCAGCAGAAGATCCAGCAGCCGGCCGAGATCGGCATCCACCGGCGCGCGACCCAGCGCGCCGGCCAACGCGTCGAGAGTCCGGATCACGTCGGCCCGAACGGCGGGCCGGGATCGGGACTGAGCGGCGGCAAGGGTGTTGATGACCTGCGCGGATCGATCAGACCCGCTCAGCAACCCGGCGCCGATCGAGGGCGGCTCTGCCACCGGTTCGTCGGCGATGCCGACCTCGAGCCGAGCACCCAGAGCGGTGGCCAGCCGGTCCAGAGCAGCGACCGTCGGATTGCCGCGACCGTTCTCCAGGTTGGCGATGTACGGCACGGACAGACCGGCGTCGACGGCGACCGACGCGATCGTGCGGCCGGCCGCCTTGCGACGCTCGCGGAGGACTTCACCCAGTTCCACACCCGCCACTCTATTCCCAGAAGACATATTCTGAGAAAACACTCTTGCTCGAATCTATCTTCACAAGATAGCGTCTCGCTCCATGAAGACTCTGGGGAACCGTGACTTCCGCCGGCTGTGGATCAGCGGCGGCGTGTCCGGCATCGGCTCGTGGTTGCTGATCGTCGCCATCCCGTTCTACGTGTTCGACCTGACCGGCTCCACGGTCGCGACCGGCCTCGCGCTCGCCCTGGAGGCACTCCCCGCGCTGGTCCTCGGGCCGTGGGCAGGGGCGTTGCTCGACCGCTGGGATCTCACCCGCGCGATGTGGATCGCGGATCTGGTCAGCGCCGCCGCGGTCGCGCTGATTCTGTTCGCCGACACGGATCGCCTCTGGCCGATCTACCTGGCGATCCTCGCCGAGAATGTCGCGACGATGGTGTTCCGCCCGGCCTCGCGGGCTTTGCTTCCCGCCGTCGTCGGCACCGGCGACGAACTCGCGGCGGCCAACGCGCTGAATGCCTTCACAGGCAGTGCGATCCGCCTGGCCGCCCCACCGCTCGGCGCCCTTCTCCTCGCCGGGCCCGGCATCAAGTTCGTCCTGGTCGTCGACATCGCCAGCTACCTGATCTCCGCTGCAGTCATCGCGACGGTCCGCACCCATCGCCACGCGACCACCCCAAGCACCAGCGACAGCCCGCTCGCCGGTTTCCAGTACGTCGCCCGCAACCGAGTACTGCGCGGGATCCTGCTCGGCCAGACGATCTTCCTCACCGCGAACGCCGGCCTGACCGCCCTGCTCGTCCCGTTCACCGTCGATCGCCTGCACGCACCCGGCTATGTGCTCGGCTATCTGATCTCGGGGCTCGGCGCCGGCTATCTACTCGGCGCGGCCTTGAGCACCAGAGTCCAGACCTGGTTGAGCATCCGCGACGTCCTCGCCGTCACCCAGTTCGCGACCGCCGCCGCCTTCTTCGCTCTCTTCAACGCCCCGAACATCCCTTGGGCGATCGCCGCCGCCGTACTGATCGGCCTCCCGGGCAGCGTGCTGCTGATCACCGCGCAGACCGCGATCCAGCGCACCGCACCACCGGCCATGCTCGGCCGCATCGGCGCACTCTTCTTCGCGGCGGACTCCTTGGCTCTGCTCGTCGGCGCACTCGCCGCTCCGGCGGTGACACTGCTCCTCGATCTCCCGCTGACCCTCAATCTACTGGCGGCGTTCGCGGTCCTCGCGGCACCGCTGACGCTGGTCGCCGTACCGGGTCATCCGGCACATTTCACCCGGACGCATACCGGTGCGTAAGCGGGTGGTCGCAAACGGTCAGCAGGACATCCAACAATTCGACCGGCCTCGAAAAGTGAGAGCTGCCAAATCGTTATCGGCACATTCCTGCAACCATTCTTGACAGCCATTCCAACCCGCTCGGAGAGCCCTTCCCGACGGCTCTGACCAGCGAATTCGAAGGTTTCCCTACTCTGCGTTAGGTGTCTGTAAAGGTCCCTTCGAAACTGTTCCGAAGGACACGCGCGGTGAGGTGTTCTTTACTCAGCAGCGGACAAAGCCGTCCGCGGCCACCGATCGACTCACCACAGGGAACGAAGATGACCGAGACGCTCGAATCCCCCGCCTCGCACCGCCGGGTGCGGGTCTGGTTCGGCGCTCACCCGATCGCGGACCACACGGCCGCGGTGGAGCAGGCAGCGCAGTACGAGGAAGCAATGCGGCGGCGGTTCGCGTCCCTGAGGGTGACGAGCGAGCCGGTGCTGGTGGACAGTACGGCGGAGCCGGGACGATGACGACCCGGCCGACGCTTCTCGGGTACGTCCGGGCCGACGCGCTCAGTTGCGCGGAGGAGCTGGCCGCGGCGACGGATTCACTCGTCGCCTTCGCCAGTGCCGAGGGATACACCCTCGGGACGGTCTACACCGAGCGCGACGCGGCCGAGTCCACCGCCTTCCACGCACTGCTCGAAGAGGTGAAGCGGTCCGGCGTCCACGCGGTCGTCGTACCGACGATGAACCACCTCGGCACGGTCGGCACTCCGGCGGCGACGCAGCAACACCTCGAGTTCCACCAGGCACATGTCTGGGCGGCCGACTCGAGATAACTCCACACAGGCAAGCGGAGCTGACGTCTTGACCCCTGCATCGGCGTCGGTTCCGCTCTCCACCTCCACAGCTGCACCGGGAATGCCCGGGCGGTAGTGGACCACCAAGGCCCCACCGGCTGCTACCGGTGGGGCCTTGTCGATGGTCGGCCCGATCAGGCGACGATCGTGTAGCCGTAGCGCTTCATCAGGTCGGCGACGGCCGGGTAGAAGGTCGCGGTGGGATGGATCTTGAAGTGCTGCTGCACCTTGGTCATCACCTGCCGGAAGTGCAGGTGCCACGGCACACCCGGCGCGGGAACGGTCTCGTGCTTGCTGATCGCGCCGACCTTCGGGTGCGCCGCCCAGGCCATCACCCGGGCCCGGTCGGCAGCCCACACACCAGTCATCACGTCGTGCGTCCGCGCGTACGCCATCGCCGCGAGCGAGATGGTCGAGTCGGGCTTCGGCTGCGCCGGCGGGTGTGCCTTCAGGTAGAGCTCCCAGGTCATCCCGTAGTACCCGGGCGGGCCGTCGTCCTTGCCGCGATTCGCCAGTCCGTTGCGCTTGCGGCGGTACTCCGCGACCTGGTGCGCCGCGCCACGGGACAGATCCTTGTCGCCGACCGCGATCCCGTGCACGTGGTACGGCCAGTTGCCCTGCGCCGGCGTCCGCAGCCAGGCCGCGAACCCGACCTGCCGCATCGCCTTCACCACCGCGACCCGCTGCGCGGCGCTCTTCGACGCCACGTCGATGTCGATCGCACCGCCACCGTCGTGCGTCCCGGCCGAGGCCTCGACGCCGCCCTTGTTGTACGACCCCTGCAGGATGGCGAACTTCGAGTGGTACAGCTTCTCCGCGGCCTCGACCATCGCCACGGTCCGCTTGTTCAACTGCTTGCCGCGCCAGACGATCCTTGCCTCAGGCATCGTCTTCCTCACTGGCCGGGCCGAGGATCAGGTCCGCGTCCTCCGCGGCCCCGAGCGCCTCGAGCCGATCCAGGTCGGCCTCGCTCAACTCGTCGTCGAAGAGCTCTGACATGGTGCTGTGTCCTTCCCCCGGACGTTCCGCGACCGGGCGGCGCGCGGAATTCGCCGTACAGCGTAGGCGGCGGTGGGGTCGGTTCTTGCGGCCGAAGGTTTGAAGAACGTCAAGTTTCGGCACCGGCCGCGCGCCTCGACGTGTGCGTACGCGGAGATGGGGTACCTGTAGGGGGTCCCGCGGTTCGGTCAGCGCCATTCGGGCATGGGTGGAGTTCACCGAGCCGCGAGTTCTCCCACTGAGGGGCGGGAGAACGACCGGCCCCGGCGGGCGTGCTCCCAGGCGCGCCCGCCGAGTCGGAGCTCTCAGAGAGCCGACGCGACCAACAGGTAGCGGTTCAGGCTGAAGAAGTAGCCCGCGCCGAGCGAGCGCAGGTCATCGGCCCATGCCTGGGCCTCCTCGGCCGTGACCTCACCATGACCGGGGACGAAGTCGCCGACGATGTCGATCAGGCCGGAACTGTAGGTGTGCTGGTCGTACCCCGCGTTCAGGATCGGCACCACCTGCCGGTGGGTGACGGTGAAACCGGACTTGGCCAGTACGCCGGCCAGCGTCCGGGGCAGATGCGGATCCGCGAGATGGTCCTCGAACGCCGTCAGCACCCGGCCCATCCGGACGTCGTCGGTCGACCGCCACACCACCGAACCCCAGTCCGTGTCCAGCAGTACGACGCGACCCGCGGGACGCAGCACCCGGCGTACCTCGTCCAAGGCGCTCGGGACGTCGTCGATGTACTCGAAGACCTGGGTGGAGACGACCACATCGAAGCTTTCCGAGGCGTGCGGGATCCGGTCCGCGGACGCCAGTTCGAGTTCGATACCCGGCCCGCCGGGCACCTCGGCACGAGCACTGGCGATCGCGAGCATGCTGTCGCTGATGTCGATCCCGCAGATCCGCCCACTCGGCCCGACCTCGGCCGCCATCTCCTCGGCCAGGAGCCCCGGCCCGACGCCGACGTCCAGCACCCGATCTCCCGGCCGCAGGGCCAGCGCGGTCCGCACCACCCGTCGCTGCTCGATCACGTCCGGAGTCGTGTACATCGTCTCCATCTGCCGCGACACTTCAGGATCGAACTGCAAACCGTTCACGCCGGTCTCTCCGCCCATACCTTCATCATCAACCGCGACCTGCCATCGCGGGGAGACTCCACGCGGTACGTAATTCGGACGCGCACGAGTCGAGATCGCACTACCTTGGCCGGGTGATCGACGTACCCGAGGGATTCCGGCGGATGCCGCGGTGGTGGAGTGACGGCTCGGCCTGGCTGGACGGCCTGGCTCAGGCGGTCGACCAGCAGACCGAGCGGTGGGGCTTGGAGGTCGACGGAGACGTCGCGTACGGGTCGAACGCGTTGGTCGTGCCGGTGACGCGAGGCGGCGAGGAGTTCGTACTGCGGATGAACCCGCCCGGACCCGAGGTCGAGGAGCAGACGCGGGCGCTGCGGTGGTGGGACGGGCGCGGGATGGTCATGCTGTACGACGCCGACCTCGAGGCCGGTGCGATGCTGCTGGAGCGGCTGTCGACGCCGTTGACGACCCGGCCGGTGGCGGAATCGGTCGCTGTACTGGGGCGACTGATGCGACGGCTGGCGGTGCCCGCGCCGGACGATGCGCCGTCGACCGCGGAGATCGTCGCTCGGCGGGCGAGTCAGCTCGAGCCGGAGTGGGACCGGCTCGGTCGGCCGTTCGACGTCAACATTCTGCGGCAGGCGCTGGACGTGGCGCCGAAGCTGGCGGAGACGACGTCCGAGCTCGCTGTGAACGGGGATCTGCATTCGGACCAGGTGCTCGCAGGCAGGCGCGAGCCGTGGCTGACGGTCGACCCGGTGTTGCTCCGCGGCGACATCGAGTACGACCTCGCGCGGGTGCTGTGGACGCGGCTCGACGAGATGGCCGACATCGTTCCGTACTTCGACACGGCGGTCGGCGAGGCCGGCCTGGAGCGCGACCGGGCTCGTGACTGGGTCGTCTTCCGCGCGGTCGACTACTGGCTCTGGGGGCTGTCAGTCGGTCTGACCGAGGACCCCGTTCGCTGCGCCCGCCTGGTCGCCGCGTTCTGACCGCCAGATGAACCGGCTGCGCATCATCCGCGGAGTGTCGTTCGCGTTGGTGGCGATCGAGTGCAGGATCCACGGGTGGGTGATGTAGACGTCGCCCGCGCGGCCGGTGAGCTCGACGACGCGCACCGGCAGACCGTCCAGATCGGCCTCGACCGTCGGATCGGTCGAGCGATCGGCGCTGGTGAGGTCGCGGAACCACGGATCGGATCGCAGGACCTGGTCGCGGATCGTCGTGAAGTCCCGCTCCGACGTCGTGGTCAGGTGCCGCGCGATGACCCGGTGGGAGCCTGCCACCTGCGGGGTGCCGCCGCCACCGGGCTCGAGATCGGTGAGCAGGGCCCAGATCTTCACCGCCGCCAGGTCGTCCGGCGGCAACTCGAACCCGAGGTCGGTGTGCCACTGGCGATGCGGGACTGACCAGGGTTCGCCTGTCGGCATGGTGACGAGCACCTGGCCCTGATGCGGCGGCACGGTCCACTCACCGAGCAAGGTGTCGAGCGCCGACCGCAGCGGCGGACCGAGGATCGCATTCGCCACCGGGTTGGTCTTGGTGTTCTTCAGCTTGGTCGGCCGCAGGTTCGTCCAAGTGGAACGATCGTCGCGCTCCATCCCGTGCCGGGTCCGCAGTTCGCTCCACAGAACGCCGCGCATCCGATCGGCATCATCGGCCGAGAACGCGGACGGGACCTTCACGATCCCGTCCCGTTCGAAGACCTCCAGCTCCAGGGCGTCGAGCATCCCCCATGCTCCGCCCGACCACCCCAACCCCGCCACCGAATTACCCAAGTGTTGCCAATAGCAACGATCCGGCAAACCCTCCGCACGCGATGGGGCTAGTGGGCGGGGGCGAAATCGTGGAATCCGATCAGTCGCTGGATGCGACCGCCCTCGGTCAGGAGGACGATGTCGGTGCCGCCCGCGACGGGGTCCTGGCCTTCGGCCTTCAGGTGCCAGGTCCAGCGCAGGTAGGTGTGGTGCTCGTCGATGTCGCCGATGCGGACGAAGGACAGGCCCGGGAACATCTGCTGGGCGGCGCCGACCAGCTTGTTCAGCTCGTCGTGGCCGTTCGTCTCGAAGCTCGGGTCGACGAACGTCGCGTCCTCGGTCCAGGTCCCCGCGATCAGCTCGGCCCGGCGGTCCGCGTCGGCCTCGTTCCACATCGCGAAGTACTGCTCGGCAAGAGTCGTGCTGGTCATCGTGTTCTCCTCGGTTTCGTTCGGATGACCAGAACCTTGCCGTCGGCCGGCGATCCGGTCGATGACGTCGGAGGTAATGGCACTGTCTCTGCCACCGGTTACGGTCGAACCATGGCAGCGACGATCGAGGAGACCTTCCAGCGCCCGGTGGGCGAGCTTCTGCGCGGCTGGCGGGAGCGCCGCCGGCTCAGTCAGCTCGAGCTGGCGAACCGCGTGGAGGTGTCCACCAGGCACGTGAGTTTCGTGGAGACCGGCCGATCCAAACCGAGCCGCGAGATGGTGCTGCGGCTGGCCGAGCACCTCGACGTACCACTGCGAGACCGCAACCAGCTCCTCCTGGCCGGTGGCTACGCGCCGATCTACACCGAGTCGTCGCTGCATTCGCCGGCAATGCTCGCGATCCGTACGACGCTTCGCCGCCTGCTCAAGGCGCACGAGCCGTACCCGGCGCTCGTGGTCGACCGCTGGTGGAACATCGTCGAGGCCAACGCCGGCATCCAGCTGTTCACCACGGACGTCGACGAGAAGTTGCTCCAGGCACCGGTCAACGCCTTGCGACTCACCCTGCACCCGGACGGCCTGGCCCGCCGGATCGGCAACATCGCCGAGGTCCGCGCCGCCGCCCTCGCGAGCCTGCAACGCCAGGTCGCCGGCACCGCCGACCCCGACCTGCAGGACCTGTACGACGAACTCCGCGAGTACGCCGCGAACGACCGGCCGGTCAAGCCGGCGACGGCGGAGGTCGTCGTACCGTTCCGGCTCGTGCACAACGGGCACGAACTGTCGCTGCTGACGATGATCGCGACCTTCGGGACGCCGCTCGACGTCACGGTGTCCGAGCTGATGATCGAGTCGTTCTACCCGGCCGACGACCAGACCGCCGAATACCTGCGGACGCTGGCATGAACGAACCGCCCATCAGCGAGGCCGACACCATCGCGCTGCAGCTCGGCTGGCTCGACTACTACCGCGGCGTCATCGAGACCAAGCTGACGGGACTGAGCGATGCCGACCTGAGGTCGAGCCGACTGCCGTCCGGCTGGTCGCCGCTCGAACTGCTGCGCCATCTCGTGTACGTCGAGCGACGCTGGCTGCGCTGGGGATTCGCGGGTGAGCAGGTCGACGAGCCGTGGGGCGACTCGGGCGGTGATCCCGAGGGCCGCTGGACGGTCGGCGCGGACGAGAGCCTCGACGAGCTCCTCGGCAGACTGCACGAGGGCGGTGCGACTACGCGCCGACTGGTGACCGGCGCCGATCCTTCGGCCCTGGTCGCGGCCGGTGGGCGGTTCGGTGAGGCGGACCGCCCGACCGTGAACTGGATCCTCTTCCACGTCCTGCAGGAGTACGCCCGGCACACCGGACAACTGGACGTCGTCCGCGAACTGGTTGATGGGGTCACCGGCGAGTAGGTGATTCCGCCCGTCGCCTACTCGCCGGTGTCCCCGCGGGAGCCCTACCGGTCTGAGGAGGGGAGACCGGTGGGGAAGCTCGGCTTCGGGAGGCTCGGCTTCGTGGTCGGAAGCGTCGGCTTGGCCGGCAGGTGGATCGTCGGCTGCTGACCCGGATCGACGGTGACACCGCCGGACACCTTCACCGTCGGGACGGCCGGCTTCGGCAGGGACGGCTTGGTGGTCGGCAGGTCCGGCTTGCCCGGAACGCTCGGCTTCGGGACCGACGGCACCGACGGCTTGCCGTCCGGTACGCCGTTCACGCAGTCAGGCAGGGTCGGGACACCCTTGCCCGGCAGCGACGGCTTGACGCTCGGCAGGGACGGCTTCGCGGGCAACGACGGCTTGCCGCTCGGCAGCGAGGGCTTGGCCGTCGGAAGGCTCGGCAAGGCCGGCAACGACGGCTTTACGTTCGGCAGCGTCGGCTTCGCAGGCAGAGTCGGCTTGGCGGGCAACGACGGAAGGCTCGGCTTGCTCGTCGGGAGCGACGGCTTGCCGCTCGGCAGCTTCGTCGGGAGGACGGGCTTGGCCGGCAGCGACGGCTCGATGCTCGGCAGCGTGGGCTTCGCGGGCAGCGAAGGCTTCACGCTCGGCAGGGACGGCTTCGCGGGCAACGACGGCTTGCCGGTGGGCAAGCTGCTCGGGTCGATGGTCTTGTTCACCGAGACCTTCGGCAGCTGCGGCTTGGCCGGCAGGCAGGTCGGGTCGACCGACGGCACCTGCGGCTGCGCGGTCGGACCCACCACTGGCACCGGCGGCTTGCTGCCGCCGGCCAGCAGGTTCTTCACCGGCGCCGGTCCACCGACCGCGGCGGACACCGTCGCTACGGTTCCGGCCAGGGCGGTGACGCCCGCCGCGGCCAGTCCCCGGCGGAGCCAGGCCAGCCGCTTGCCGCGCCGCATCAGGTCGGCGGTGTCGGGCTGCCAGGGCTCCAGCTCATAGTCGAGCGCGCTGCGAATCTGCTGCTCGTCACTCATCAGTTTCCTCCAACTCCGGAATCGATCAGGTCGGGTGCCAGACGCAGCTTGGCCAGCGCCCGGGAGGCCGTGCTCTTCACGGTCCCGGCCGCCATGCCGAGCAGCTCGGCGGTCTCGGCCTCGGAGAGATCCTGCGAGTAGCGCAGCGCGACGACGGCTCTCTCCCGGACGGTCAGACCTCCGAGGGCCGAGAGCACGGCCTCCCTGGTCTGCACCTCCCCGGCGAAGTCCGCTACCGCTCGCTGGTCCCAATCGTTCTGCACCGGGTCACTGGGTACCTCGTTGTTCCAGCGCCGGCGGGCCTGGGAGAGGAACCGGTTGACCAGTACCCGCCGCACGTAGCGGAGCGGATCACCGCTCAGCTTGTGCCATTTCGGGTACGACCGCATCAACGCCTGCTGCACCAGGTCCTCGGCAGTGTGCCGATCGCCGCACAGCATCTCCGCGAAGCGGAGCAAGGGGGTCGACTGCGCCAACACGAAGCGCTCGAAATCGGCGTCCGCGGTCCGGGTCATCGATTCTCCTCTGCCTCTGTCACACCGGTCCAAACCCCCTGGGTGATCGATCGGGTTCTGTTCTGTCACGAACTCCTTCGAAGAAATTTATTCACGGTCTATACAACAGCGGTGTTTGTTTGTCACATTGGGTGAGCCGGTCCTCACGGCCGGCACACACCTTCACCGCCCCGGAGGTAACCCGCCCATGCGTATCACCCGAAGTGCCAAGCTCGCCGCCGGTCTGGCTGCGACGCTGGCGATCTTTACCGCCACCTTGCCCAGCACGGCCGCGTCGACCGATCCGGTCGCCGTCGCGGCCCAACCCGCCGGATCCAGCAACGTCCGGATCGAGGGCAGCCGGATCATCCTCGGCGACGCCCCGGCCACCATCGGCTCCACCGAACTCCGGCAGCGATCGGGTCTCGCCGAGCTCACCCCGGTCCGCTTCCCGGCCGCCACCTCGGCTGTCGTCGTCGGCTACACCTCCGGTACGCCGGACGGTTCGTCGGCGGAGGTCGACGTACGCGCATGGGTGAAGGACCGATGGTCGGAGTGGACCTCCGCCAAGGCCGGTACGCCGACCGCGTTGCCCGGTGCCAGCGACCAAGTGCAGTTGCGCATCATCGTGATTGCGCCCCCGACCGGCGCGAACCCGTGGGTCGGCGACCTCACCGTCCAGCCCACCGACAAGGCCGCCCCGAGCCGGATGACCGTCCAGGCCGCGCCGCTGCAGTCCCGCGTCTTCGCCACCCGCGAAGGACTGGTCGGCGGTACGACGGCCAACGGGCACGTCATCATCAGCCGCGACCACTTCGTCGCGCTGCCCTCGCGGCGCGGGCTGGCCGGCAACGGCTCCGGCACCTACTCGGTCAAGGTCTGTACGGCGTCGCGGTGCGCGTTCGAGCCCGTGTGGGACGTCGGCCCGTGGAACACCAAGGACGACTACTGGAACCCGAGCGCGACCCGGGAGATGTGGAAGGACCTGCCGCAGGGTCGTCCCGAGGCGCAGGCGGCGTACCAGAACGGCTACAACGGCGGGAAGGACCAGTTCGGCCGGACGGTCGCCAACCCGGCCGGGATCGACCTGGCCGACGGTGTGTTCTGGGACGCGCTCGGGATGTCGGACAACGGGTTCGTCGACGTGACGTATCTGTGGACGGGTGACGGCGGCCGCGGCACGGTCGCGATCACGTCCGGCTACCTGAACGTGCGCAACTCGCCGAACTCCAGCGGCGCGGTCGTCGGGATGGCGGGAAAGTCCGCGCAGGTGACGGTCGAGTGCCAGACCACCGGATCGAGCCTCACGGGCTCGCAGGGCACGAGCAACGTCTGGCTCCGCGTCCACAGCGGGATGTACGTCACCAAGGCGTACATCTCAGCCGGGACGTTCGCAGCCTGCTGAACGCCCAGGCCATCACAATCCCGTCCCCGACGCGACCCCGCGGCGTGCGGAGCGCGCGAGGCGGTGATTGTGATGGCCTGGCGGTTCGGGGTCAGCAGCCGTGGCTGATCTGGGCGCAGGTCTGCTCGCCCCAGACGAGCTTGAAGGTCTTCCCGTTCTTGCCGGTCAGGGTGACGGTGATCTGCAGGCCGGGCGCTGTGCCTTCCTTCCAGGGCGTCGCGGTCTGGTGCTGCATCAGCCAGTAGCCGCCCTTGATCACGGCATTCGTGGTCGTGCCGTCGGGGAACGCGTACGCGATCTTCGTGATCCCGGCGGGGAGCAGCCCGGCGGCCCAGTAGTACTCGTACTCCTTACCCTTGATCGGGATCAGGTTGTTCGCGACGGCGAACGCGTCCGTGCTGGTGGACGCCGTACCGAGCTTCGCAGGCTGCCGGATCGAGCCCTCGCCGTCATGCCGCGCGTACGCCGTGTCGCAGCCGGCCCAGTACTTGCTGTCGGCAAGGATCAGCACACTGCCCGGTGCACCGTCCAGCCGCGCGACGACCTTCGCGGAGCTCCCCGGCCCGTCGACTTCCTTCAGCCAGCCCTTGCATGCCGCCACCGCGTCCGTCGGCGGTTCCTGGACCTTCGGCGTGGGCACGACCGGCTTGACGCCAGCGGTCTGCCGTAGAGCACTTGGGGTGGCAGACGGCTGATCGCTCGGAGTGGCCAGCGGCTTGGCGGTCGGCACAACGCTTGGCGACAGGCTGGGCGAAGGAGTGCTTGGGGTAGCGGTCGGCAGCAGGCTCGGCGACGGTGTCGACAGCCCGGGCGACGGCGTGGCCGGTCCACCGCCGGCGACCGTCGTGTCGGTCGAGGACCGCCCGTTCCGTGCCATCGCCGTCCCTGCGATCGCGACACCGGCCACCGCCGCGACCGCGAGCCCACTGATCAGGATCCTGGCCACCCGGCCGTTCCGGACCTGCTCCATCATCGTTGCCCTCCACACCACCTCGGGGTTTGTCGGACTGAAGGACGCGGCGCGCGGTCCGAAAGGTTCCGCTCAGCAGCCATGGCTGATCTGCGCACAGGTCTGCGTACCCCAGTTCAGCCGGACGTCGTTCAGTACGCCGCCTGTTGCCGAGAGCAACTGAACCTGGACCCGGTCGCCCAGGTCGTGGGCACCCGGCCGGATGCTGGACAGGTGCCGCATCAGCCAGAAGCCGTTGCTGATCTCGGCATCCACGGTCTCGCCGTCCACGAAGCTGTAGCGCACGGTCGCGACACCGTCCGGCAGCAGGCCGGCCGCCCAGAAGTAGTCCCGCGGCCCGTCCACGGTGTCGACGGTGTTGTTCGCGACCGCGAACGCGTTGTTGTCCTGCAGTCCTGGCGTCTTCAGAGTCGCCGGCTTGCGAACCGACACCTCCGTGCCGTACGTGCTGTCACAAGCCATCCAGTAGCGGGTGTCCGCGATCACGATTGTCTTGCCGGCTTCATCGCTCACTGTTCCTCTGAGCTTCGCCGCCGCACCCGGTCCGGGCTCGCCGTCGGCCGCCGTTCGGCAGGTCGCGACGGTCAGCTGAGGCGATGTCCCTGGTGTGTCGGACACCTGCGGGTTGGCGCTCGGGACGGGCGCGCTGGAGTTCATCGACGGGAGCACTGCCGGCGGGCGGGGTGTGACACCGGCGAGCGAGGGCGTGTGGGTGGGTGTCGGGTGCGGGGACAACACCGGTGCGGTCGGTCCGTGGTTCGCGGGCTCGGGGGCGTTGCCCAGGTTGTCACCCCGGACCAGGAATCCGCCCGTGGCGATCGCGATCACCGCAACCGAGGCCGCCGCTGCGGTGGCGAGGACGTGGGTCCTGTGACGACGGCGCGCCCCCGCGATCACCCGGGCCGGGTCCAGCGGCTCGATGCTGCCGTCGGGTGCCAGTGCGTCCCGGACCTCGTCCTCGGGCGGCCTGCCCTTCTCGTTCATGCTCGTTCTCCTCCATAGCTACCGCTCAGCTCGGGAGCTGCCCGCAGCTTGCCGAGCGCCCGCGCATTCGCGCTCTTGACCGTGCCGACCGCCACCCCGAGGACCGCTGCCGTCTGTCGCTCGGTCAGGTCCTCGACATACCGCAGTACGACGACCGCACGCTCGCGCCTGCTCAGTGTCGACATCGCGGCGCCGATCGCGACCCGTCGGTCCACCGTGCCCGACTGGTCCGCGACGCTCAGGCCGAGGTGCGACTCAAGTTCGGCCGCGTCACCGCTCGGCCGCTCACGCCATGGGCGACGTCGTACCCATGACAGGTGCTGGTTGACCACAGCCTGGCGGACGTAGCCGAACGGGTCGGCCATCTCGATCCGGTCCCAGCGCAGGTACGCCTTCTCCAGCGCGGTCTGCACCAGGTCCTCGGCCAGCCCGGCATCGCCGCACAGCATCCGCGCGAAGTGGATCAGCCGCGCGGATCTGGCCAGCACGAATGCCGTGAAGTCGTCGTCCCGGTTCGCCGAACCCGGCATACCCTCTCCGTCCTCCGTCCCTCACCCATCAGGACGCCGTACACCGCCGAAAGGTTCTGGGAATCTTCCGGCAAAGCAGGGCCCAGGGCGGCCCCATCGTCAGCGGCGGTCGGCTGCGGAGGTGGAGCGATCCGGGCGCGCGCCGGACAGAGTCGGTGAGGGGACCGGGGAGTCGGGGCGGGGCACGTGAGCCGCCGAGCGGTCGGACGGCGTGTCCGACGGCGGCGCGAGGCGCACGGGCGGGAGGGTGTCCGCAGCCAGGCGGACCCGGTTGCGGCCGGCGGCCTTGGCGGCGTACATCGCCCGGTCGGCGCGGAGCAGGAGGTCGTCGACGTCGGCCCCGTCGGCGGGGTAGACGGCGACGCCGATCGAGATGGTCAGGAGGAAGGTGTCCGGGCCCAGATCGGGGTCGTCGAGGACGCCGGCGCACATCGCGGCCAGTGGACTGGCCGCGACCGCGTTGCGGAGCCGGTCCGCCGTGACTGTGGCCTCGTCGATGCCGGTCTCCGGCAGCGCGATCACGAACTCCTCGCCACCGAACCGGCCGATCACGTCCTTCGCCCGGATCGCACTGCGCAGGATCGTCGCGACCGCGCGCAGCGCCTCGTCACCGACCAGGTGGCCATGCCGGTCGTTGACCTGCTTGAAGTGGTCGATGTCGATCAGCAGCACCGCCATCGGCTCGCGCTGGGCCCGCGCGGTCCGCAGCATCTCCTCGGTACGACGCCGCCACCAGTCGACGCGGCTCAAGTTCGTCTTCGGGTCCGTCTGTGCCTCGGACTCCAACTGGCCGAGCAGCAAGGCCCGCTGCGCGGTGAGCGTGATCGGGATCGCGACGAACGCGAACCACGGGCTGATCAGGCACGCGGCGGCCAGCAGGCAGCCGAGCGTCGCGGCTGTGGCATCGGTGCACAGGTCGTCGATCCCGCCGACGGTCTCCCGCCACGTGCTGCCGGGGATGATCAGTGAGATCGCGAGACCGCAGAGCACGGTGTCCGTCGCGACCAGCGCCAGCGCTCCCGCGACCATGGACACCACCAGTCCGAGCCCGCTGTCTCCAGTCAGGTCGCGCGTGGCGGTGAACGTGGCGTGCGCGGCGCCGACGCCCAGCACGTGGACCGCGGTCGAGAACGCCCAGCGGTACGGGATGCACTTACCGGCCCGGATCCGCCACCAGATCCGGAGCAGGACGGCGACCAGGATCGCGAGGGCCGGGTGCAGGATCAGCGCGGCCGCGATCATCCACGCCGGCGCCAGGTCCTTGTGCAACGCTCCGCCCCGGCGGCGCCGATTCTCCACGCGGCGCGCACCCTCGACCGAGATCAGCGCGGACGCGGTCAACGCGAACACCAGGTCCACACCGCGCCAACTCGGCAGATCCGTGAACGCCTGGACGGCGTACCCGATGGCGGCGAGGTCGACGAGCACCACAACGACGAACGCCGGGACCGTCAGCGTCCACAGCGCCCAATACCGAACCGCTCGCCTACTCTGCGCAACCATTACCTCACACCGTACGACGAGTAAGCGTCTCGTCCCAATCGGCGACGGCGCGGTGCCGATGACGAGTTGGAAACGATGGCTGCATCGCTGACCATTCAGTCGTTTGATCAAGGATCACATCGGCAAAAACCCTTACAGAACAAGCAAAAGTCGGACCGTCCGGGTTCGGAATGTCTTGCCGGACGGTCCGGCCCGAACGGGAGGTTCAGCGGCGGCGGCGAGCCGAGCCGAACAGGCCCCGGACGATCTCGCGACCGGCGGAGCGGGCGAACTGTTTGAACGCGGACGAGCCGATCACCTGCTCGACCATCGACTTGTCCTGCTTCTGCGCCCGCGGCTTCGGTACGGGCTTGGCCTGCTCCTCCGCCTGGCGCTCGGCCTCGGCCTGCTCGGCGCCGGCCTGCACCTTGGCGGCCAGCATCTCGTACGCCGACTCCCGGTCGATCACCTCGGTGTACTTCGCGTTGTTCGGCGAGCCCTGGACCGATGCGGTCAGCTGCTCGGCCGTGGCCGGCGCCATCAGCGACAGCGGCGCCCGCAACCGGGTCCACGCGACCGGCGTCGGCGCGCCCTTCTCGTTCATCACCGTCACGATCGCCTCGCCGATGCCGAGCTGGGTCAGCACCTCAGCCAGGTCGTACGACGAACTCGGGAACGTCGACACGGTCGCCTTCAGCGCCTTCGCGTCGTTCGGCGTGTGCGCCCGCAACTGGTGCTGCACCCGCGAACCGAGCTGGGCGAGCACGTCGTCCGGCACGTCCTTCGGCGTCTGGGTGACGAAGAAGACGCCGACCCCCTTCGACCGGATCAGCCGCACGGTCTGTGCGATCGAGTCCAGGAACGCCTTCGACGCATCGTTGAACAGCAGGTGCGCCTCGTCGAAGAAGAACACCAGCTTCGGCTTGTCGACGTCGCCGACCTCGGGCAGGTCGTGGAACAGGTCGGCCAGCAGCCACATCAGGAAGGTGGAGAACAGCGCCGGCCGGTCCTGCAGGTTCGGCAGCTCGAGCAGCGAGATCAGGCCCTTGCCGTCGCGCTGCTGCAGCAGGTCCGCGGTGTCGAACTCCGTCTCACCGAAGAACGCCTCCGCACCCTGGTCGGCGAACCCGATCAGCGAGCGCAGGATCACCCCGGCGGTCGCGGCCGACAACCCGCCGAGCTCCTTGAGGTCGGCCTTGCCCTCGTCGCTGGTCAGGTGGGTGATGACGGAGCGGAGGTCCTTCAGGTCCAGCAGCGTCAGGCCCTGCTTGTCTGCATAGTGGAAGATCAGCCCGAGCGACGACTCCTGGACGTCGTTCAGCCTCAGCACCTTGGACAGCAGCACCGGCCCGAACGACGTGATGGTCGCCCGGATCGGGATCCCGGAGCCCTGCCCGCCGAGCGCGTAGAACTCGGTCGGGAACCCGGTGGCGTTCCACTCCTGGCCGATCGTCTTGGTCCTGGCCAGCAGCTTCTCGCTCTCCTGTCCGGGCTGGGAGATGCCGGACAGGTCGCCCTTGATGTCGGCGGCGAACACGGCGACCCCGGCCGCCGACAGCTGCTCGGCCATCAACTGCAGGGTCTTCGTCTTACCGGTACCGGTCGCGCCCGCGACCAGGCCGTGCCGGTTCACCATCGACAACGGGATCCGGACCGCCGCCTCCGGTTTCGGCTCGTCGCCGACCAGCAGCGCGCCGAGTTCGATCGCCGCCCCTTCGAACGCGTACCCCTGCTTGACGGTCTCCACGACATCAGCTGTCTCGGCCATGTCAGCGTGCCTTTCCCCGGTTGACGGGACGCACCTGCGTCCCGCTGGGCATGCTAGTGCCCCCGGGCGTGGTTGGAGAGTTATCCACACCCGGGGGCTGGGCTGTGGATCAGCGCATGACGACTACGTGGGTGGCTCCGGCGGCGAAGGTCCAGATGGCGGCCGACATCGACGCCGTGACCCGGATGCAGCCGTGTGAGGCGCGGTAGTTGGTGCCGAGCAGCCAGTCGGCGTGGATCTGCTTCCCGTTCGACTTGTACGTCGGGATCTGGTGGAACCCGATCCCGCAGGGCGCGAACCGGACGAAGTTGTTCAGGTACAGGCTCGCGCCGTCGGTGTTCTTCCGGATCCGCGCCGCCCGCCCGCACTTCGCGCCGCTGGTGTAGTTCCCAGCGCGCAGGTACGACGGGTTGTCGATGATCCCGCCCTGCCGGACGACCTTGCCGCGGGCATCGATCAGCCACACCCAGTTCTGCGTCTGGCTGATGACGATCCGCCGCCCGCTCCCCGACCGCCGCGGCACCGACCGCACGTCACACCGTTTCGCCGTCGTCGCCATCAGCCGCGAGTACGTCGTACTGTTCAGGGCACCGGACTGGCTCAGGACGTTGGCAGACTGGAACCGGACCGTGGCCGCCTGGGTCATCGCGCCGATCTTGCCGTCCACCGGCCCGGCCGTGCAGCCGAGCTTGTTCAGCCGTGTCTGAGCCGCCTTCGCCTGTGTCACCGTGAGCGCGTCGGCCGGCAGCGCCGTACCTGCCGCGACCAGCGTCAAGGCCGCTGCGGCGAGCCCGAGTTTGGAAAGAATTCGCATGCGGTTCACCCCCTTGGTCGTGGGCGAGGAACCGACGCCCACTACTCCCTCTCCGGATAGGACGTCCATCGGCACCGAAAGGTTGAGTCCCCACCCCTGTCTGTTCCGGTGACGTTCATGACCTCTCACAAGACCTTTTACCCAGCTAGACTTGGAGGGGTGATCTTCAAGCGCGTCGGGGAGGAACGTCCGTACCCGGACCATGGCCTGCAGCCGAAGGACTGGTCTTCGCTGCCGCCGAGGCAGGTGCGGCTGGACGAGCTTGTCACCACCAAGGGCACCCTCGACCTGAGCGCGCTCCTCGACGAGGACTCCACCTTCTACGGCGACCTGTTCGCGCATGTCGTCGAGTGGAAGGGTGAGATGTTCCTCGAGGACGGCCTGCACCGCGCCCTGCGGGCCGCGCTGCAGCAGCGTTTGGTCCTGCATGCCCGGGTACTGGTCGTGGACTGACCAGATGCCTGCTCACGGGGGGTTGAGCCGATGACCGCGATCCATCCACAGCCGAGGCCGCATTCGCGGATCCATTGGCGTACGCCGATCACGATGGTGGCCCTGCTGGTGATCCTGGTCGGCGGCGCCTGGTGGGGCTGGAACTCGTTGATCAACAGCAGCGCCGAGCCGACCTGCGTCGACCAGAAGCTGCCGAACAACCGCCTGGTGCCCAAGCAGGTGGTGGTGAACGTCTACAACGGTGGAGCCAAGGCGGGTACGGCGGCAGCCGTGGCCGACATGCTGAAGAAGCGCGGGTTCCACGTCGCGAGGATCGCGAACGAGCCGAAGGGCGACAAGATCGACGTCGTCGCGATCCGCGGTGCGACCGACAAGTCGCCTGAACTCCTCCTGGTCGCCGGCCAACTCAGCCAGAAGGCCCTGACCATCGGCGACGAGCGCACCGACCACACCGTTGACCTGGTCGTCGGCCCCCGCTACACCAGCCTCAAGCCCAAAGGCCTCCCCTCCATAGCCCTGGCCCCCGACACCACCCTCTGCCTCCCCGTCATCCACACCCCCCAACCCATCCCCTCCGGCCAAAACCCAAACTGATCAGTCGGTCGCCTTCGGGTGCCCGGTCCCCGCGTACGTGATCCACACCGTCCGCACCTCCGGGTCGACGAGATACCAGATCCGCCCCCCACCAGTAACCTCGTACTGCCACTGCTCGAGCCCGGCGACAATCGCCAGATCGAACTTCAGCCGCTGACGACGAGCTGATCGCGGGGAGGGCTGGGGCTCGGTTCTGATGTCTTGCCACGCCTTGGCAGTGTTGCCGGGCGCCTGGCGACAGAGCTCCTCCCAACCCTTCGCGGCAGGCGAGCTGTGAAACCCGACGTCCCAGTGATCCGGCCGTGGGGGAGGAGCGACCCGATCACCACGTTTCGCCGGAGTCACTCGACCGTTGGCCGCGGCACAGGACCGAAGTCGCCACCACGCGGCGAGCTCAGAATGGCAAGCAACTCGGGATCGGCGTGGATCTCGGCGGTGCTCCGCCACTCGATGATCAGCTGTAGCACAGGCGCCGGGATGTCGAGGTCCATGCTCGCCTCCATCACGTCGACGAGTTCCTGCGCGAAGGCCGCTTGGCCGTCCACAGGCAGGAACTTGATCCACGGAAAGACCTGCGGTAGGACATCGAGCAGGTACTGCGAACGCACGGTTGGGTTGCTCATCACCGCCCGCAGCATTCGCACGGTGATCACGGCCAACTCATGCTCTTCGTCTGCCCGGGCAACCGTGGTCAGGACCAGGTCGTCCTCGGAGCCGCGGCGGTGGACTCGGAGGGCGCGCCGACGGCTCGACTTCAGCTTTTCCACTGTTTCGTTCGGGCGCTGGAGTAGGTCGGAGAAGTTCACTTCCTGCAGTTCCGGCATACTTCAAAAGTAGTTCAGAACTCACCGCTGGGCAAACCGCTTTCAGTGTTGTTCGCGGCCTCGTTCGCCGAACCAGCCGGCCAGGCGGCCGGCTCGGGAGACGGCGCGGAGGCGGCGGGCGGTCTGGTCGCGGAGCGGGCTGGGGGCGACGACGAGGAGGGAGTCGCCGGCTCGGAGGACGGTCCGGCGGTCGGGGACGAACGCGCGGTCGCCGCGGATGATCAGCGAGACGGACACGCCGACGGGCAGGCGCAGTTCGCCGATCTCGACGCCGGCCAGGCGCGACTCGCTCGGTACGTGCACCTGGAGCATGTCGGCCCCGAGCGACTCCAGCGGCGCGACGTCGATGTCCACCTCGTACGACGCGTTCTCGTCGAGCACCTTCAACCGGCGGGCCAGCCACGGCAGGGACGGACCCTGCAGCAGCGTGAACAGCAGGACCAGCACGAACACCACGTCGAAGATCCGGTCGGCCTGAGGCACGCCCGCCGCCAGCGGGATGGTCGCCAGCACGATCGGCACCGCACCGCGGAGGCCCGCCCACGCGATGAACGTCTGCTCGCTCCACGGCATCCGGAACGGCGCCGCCGACACCGCCACCGACGCGAACCGCCCGACCACGGTCACCGCGACCCCGATCACCAGCGCGATCACCAGGTCGTCCAGCCCGATCCGGTCCGGGGACGCGAGCAGCCCGAGCATGATGAACAGCCCGATCTGCGCCAGCCAGGCGATCCCGTCGACGAACGACCGGGTCGCCAGCCGGTGTGGCAACTCGGCCCGCCCGAGGATCAGCGACGTCACGTAGACCGCCGCGAACCCCGACACATGCAGCAGCACCGCCCCACCGGCGTACGAAAGGAACGCGAGCGACAGGACCGCGACCGGGTACAGACCGGCCGAGCCGAGCGCGACCCGGCGGAGCAGGCCGACGCTGACCCAACCGATCAGGAACCCGAACAGCGCGCCGACGACCAGCTCGTAGAGCACCAGACCGCTGAAGTACCAGATGCCCTTCTCGCCGACCTCGCCCGTGCTCACCAACGTGACCAGCAAGACCGTCGGCGCGTCGTTCAGACCGGACTCGGCCTCGAGCGCACCCCGCAACCTCGGTCTGATCGGGACCCGGCGCAGTACGGAGAAGACCGCAGCGGCGTCGGTCGGCGAGGTGACCGCGCCGAGCAGGACCGCGAATTGCCAGTTCAGCCCCAGAACGAAGTGCGCCACACACGCGACCACCCCGACGCTGATCGCGACGCCGACGGTCGCCAGTACGACGCCCAGTGGCATCACCGGGCGTACTTCGTTCCACCGGGTGGTCAGACCGCCCTCGGTCAGGATCACCACCAGCGCGGCGAACCCGAGGGCATGCGCCAGCTGCGCGTCCTCGAAGTGGATGTGTCCCGGGCCGGACTCGCCCAGCACCAGGCCCATCCCGAGGTAGATCAGCAGCGAGGGGAGCCCGAGCCGTCCGGACAACCGGACCGCGACGATCGCGACCAGCAGCACCGCCGCGCCGGCCAGGAGAATCCTGTCGAGCTCCGTGACATCCATTGGGGCCCCCCGCTGCGTCAGGTCCCGAGAGACGAAAACCCTGACGCATCACACAGCATCAGGGTCTCCGGCCTTCTTCCACCCGCGAAGGTGGTTGGCGGTGGCGGAGGGATTTGAACCCTCGGACGGGGGTTGCCCGTCACGCGCTTTCGAGGCGCGCTCCTTCGGCCGCTCGGACACGCCACCGCCGGAGAGGCTATCAAGGTCTGTGCCCGATGAAGAAATCGCGCAGCCGCGCGCCCGCCTCGTCGGCCATCACACCGCCGACCACTTCGGGCCGATGATTGAGCCGACGGTCCCGGACGACGTCCCACAACGAACCCACCGCGCCCGCCTTCTCGTCGTACGCCGCGAAGATCAGCCGGTCGAGCCGGGACAGCACGACAGCACCCGCGCACATCGTGCAGGGCTCGAGCGTGACCACGAGAGTGCAGCCGGTGAGCCGCCATTCGCCCACGTGCCGGGCGGCCGCACGGATCGCGAGTACTTCGGCATGCGCGGTCGGATCGCCCGTCGCTTCCCGCACGTTGTGACCACGTCCGATCACCTCGCCCGAAGCGTCCACCACGATCGCCCCGATCGGTACGTCGGGCAGCGCCTTCTCGCCTTCCGCCAGCGCCAGGGCCATCAGCCGGGCCCACTCTCGCTGGACCGCCGGGCTAACCAAGGGCTTCGATCGCCTCGTGGAACTGGTTGCCGAACCCAAGGGCCTCGGCGACCTCCTCGAGCATCTCCTCCGGGTAGAGGTCGACGTCGTCGCACAGCGCGCCAAGGTCCATCGCGCTCATGCCGAGGTCGGCGATGATCGCCAGGTCACCGGCCGGGACCTGTTCGTCGTCGTCATCGGCCAGCGGGATGTCCAGCTCGTCCACCACCTGCCGGGCCAGCGGCCACTCGGTCGCGGCGGTGACGTCGGAGATCAGCAACCGGGCCCGGCCGCCGATCACGCGCAGCAGCAGGAAGAAGTCCTCGTCGACCGAGATCATCCCCAGCACCCCGGCCTCACCGGGGTAGCGGCGCAGGGCCGACACCAGAGTGGACAACTCAGGCTCACCGCGCAGCACCAGCGGGGTGACGTTCCACACGCCGTCCTCGGTGTAAGCGGCGACCGCGAAGTCGAGGTCGGTGGTCATCGGCCCAGCCGTGGCATCAGACACCGGATCATCGTCGCAGACTCGCGCCGTACAAGGGAGATATTCGCGATCTCGACGTGATATCGGTACCGCGAACACACGGAGTCACGACGCTTGCTCTCAGTGATGATACGTCGCTCTGCGCATCGCTTCCCGGAGCTGCCGGACCCGGGCTCGCCGGGGTGCGATCCGATCCCGGAGTGCGCGCGCCTCCTCGAGCTCCCGGAGGAATGCCGCACGGCGACGGAGGCGGTCGAGTTGTTCGGGCGTCTTGGCACCGCTGTCCGTCATCGGCGTACTCCCTGGGGGGCGAGGCAGGGCTCATTCCAATGCACTTTCGAGTCTGACAGCGAGCGAGCTTCCCCGCGCCGAATCGCCGACGGTACCGTTCCGGCTTATGCAGATCCTCGTCGTGGACCACCCGCTCGTCGCCCACAAGCTCACCGCGCTGCGGGACGAGCTCACGGATTCGCCCACGTTCCGGCGGCTGACCGAGGAGCTCGTCACGCTGCTCGCCTACGAGGCGACCCGCGACGTCCGCACCGGCCCGGTCACCGTGCAGACCCCGGTCGCCGAGGCCCAGGGCGTCAAGCTGTCCGCGCCGAAGCCGCTGGTCGTCCCGATCCTGCGGGCCGGTCTCGGCATGCTGGAGGGGATGTCGCGGCTGCTGCCGACCGCGGAGGTCGGCTTCCTCGGCATGATCCGCGACGAGGAGACCCTGCGCGCCTCGACGTACGCCGAACGCCTGCCGGAGGACCTGTCCGGTCGGCAGTGCTACGTCCTGGACCCGATGCTGGCGACCGGCGGGACGTTGTCCGCGGCGATCCAGTTCCTGGTCGATCGCGGCGCGGACCACATCACGGCGATCTGCCTGCTGGCCGCGCCCGAAGGCGTCGAGCACGTGGAGCGCGAACTCACCCACCTCGACGTCCCCTGCAACCTCGTCATCGCCGGCATGGACTCGCACCTGAACGAGAAGGGCTACATAGTCCCCGGCCTGGGCGACGCCGGCGACCGCTTGTACGGCGTGGCGCAGTAGAGGAAAGCGGGAGTTGACGGAAGGCACTGGGCGACGCCGGCGACCGCCTGTACGGCGTGGCGCAGTAAGACGCCGGTGATCGTTTGTACGGCATCGCCCAGTAGGGCTAGACGAGGGTGTTGCGGAAGAAGAGGTTGGCGCGCCGGTCGCCGGTGACGCCGGAGGCGAACCCGAAGCAGAGCCGCGGGCGCCCGAACCGGTCGACGTGCACGCCGACGCCTTCGGCCTCGCGATACACCAGGTCTGCCCCGTCCAGGATTCGCACGGACTCGACGACCTGGCCGCTGTTGATGTCGAAGCACCAGAGCTTCGAGGTGAACAGTGCCGGATCGGGCGCACCGGTGTACGCCTCACCCTCCCAGAGGTAGACGTACGAGCCGTACAGCGCCCAGCCCTGGAAGTCGATGCCCTCGGTCATCGCGGGCTGCTTGAACGACGTGATCGGGCGTGAGAAGTCGCCCGCCCGGGCGGCGATCAGCGAGTAGACGTTGATGTGGAAGCCGTCGGACAGCGTGTGCCGGATCCCGATCTGTCCGTGCCGCTGATCCACCGACGGGGTGAACACGGCACCGTCCGCGACCGGCTTCCAGCTCCGCAGCCCCGGGGACTCCTTGGTCAGCGTCGCGCCGTCCTGCCAGCGGAAGCGGGCGATCTGGCGGCCTCGGGCGTTCACCGTGTCCACATCGGTCTCGGTCCACAGGTACGTCGTACGCCCGACCGCCTCGGCCCCGATCGAGACGGCGTGACCGAACCCGCTCAGGTACATGTGCCCGACGACGTCACCGGCGAGACTGAGCTGCGTCAGCGTGAGATCACCGCTGTTCGAGGCTGTCTTGGAGCGCAGTTGCCCGGTGAAGAGCCGCTGGTTCACGTTGTCGAAGGCAATCGACTGCATAACCGTCACGTCGGCCAGCGGCTTGCTGCGGAACAGTTCGCCACCCGGCCCGTCCAGGGCGAAACGTCGGCTCGGCGGGAGGCTGGATGGGCGGGCGACGGCGGGTGATCCGACGGCACCGGCGACGAGCATCGCACCGGCACCGGCCAGCAACCCACGGCGGGAGAGGTTGTCCATAGCGCCGACCGTAGGCGATCTACCGCGAACTGTCAGCAGTTCGCGCAAGATTTTCTGCTAACTAACCATCCATGAGTGTTAGAACGCGTAGGGGTACGGCGACCAGTCGGCCGGGCGCTTCTCCAGGAACGCGTCGCGACCCTCGGCAGCCTCGTCGGTGCCGTACGCGAGCCGGGTCGCCTCACCGGCGAACAACTGCTGGCCGACCAGCCCGTCGTCGATCAGGTTGAACGCGTACTTGAGCATCCGCTGCGCGGTCGGCGACTTCCCGCAGATCTTCCGGCCCCACTCCAGCGCGACCGCCTCGAGCTCGGCGTGCGGCACGACCTTGTTGACCATGCCCATCCGGTACGCGTCCTCCGCGGAGTACTCGTCCCCCAGGAAGAAGATCTCCCGCGCGAACTTCTGCCCCACCTGCCGGGCCAGGTACGCCGAACCGAAGCCACCGTCGAACGACGCCACATCCGAGTCGGTCTGCTTGAACCGCGCGTGTTCCGCGGACGCCAGCGTCAGGTCCGCGACGACGTGCAGGCTGTGCCCGCCACCCGCGGCCCAGCCCGGTACGACGCAGATGACGACCTTCGACATGAACCGGATCAACCGCTGTACCTCGAGGATGTGCAGCCGGCCGGCCTTCGCCGGGTCGATGCTCTCCGCCGTGGTGCCCTCGGCGTACTTGTAACCGTCCTTGCCCCGGATCCGCTGGTCGCCGCCCGAGCAGAACGCCCAGCCGCCGTCCCGCGGCGACGGTCCGTTGCCGGTGAGCAGCACGCAGCCGACGTCGGTGGACATCCGCGCGTGGTCCATCACCCGGTACAGCTCGTCCACGGTGTGCGGCCGGAACGCGTTGCGCACCTCTGGCCGGTTGAACGCGATCCGCACCACCCCCGCGTCGACCGCCCGGTGGTAGGTGATGTCGGTCAACTCGAACCCGTCCACCTGCTTCCAGGCCGACGGGTCGAAGATCTCGGAGACGAACGCGGACTCGGTCACGTCCGCGAGCATATTTCAGGCTCTGGCGGTACTTTCGCGCAGGACCACCTCGGCCTTGAACGTCTCCGTAGTCGGCTCGCCACCCGCGATCGCCAGCTCCAGCGCGCGCCGGCCCATCTGCTCCAACGGCAGCCGAACCGTGGTCAGCCCCGGCCACACGTCTCGCAGCGTCGCGATGTCGTCGAAACCGGCCACGCCGATCTCGTTCGGTACGTCGACCCCGCGCGCCCGCAACGCCGACATCGCGCCGACCGCCATCACGTCGTTCACCGCGAACAGGCAATCCACGTCGGCCTTGCGATCCAGCAGTTCGCCGGCAGCGGCGTACCCACCGTCGCGAGTGAACTCGCCGGCTTGCACCACCAGCGGCTGCAGTCCTGCGTCGGCGAGTGCGGCAACGAATCCCTCGCGCCGATCGCGCGCGGTCGCCAGACTGTCCGGTCCACCGAGTACGGCGAACTTGCGCCAGCCCAACCGCACCAGCGAACGCGCCATCTCGGCCGCACCGGCACGGTTGTCGGGCTCGATCGTGTGCGCAGGCATCCCGGACTGGCTGACCAGGGCGAGGCCGGCGCCGGAGTTGAGGAACGTCTCCACCTCGGTCGCCGTCCGCGCAAGGCTCGCCTCATCAGTACGCCGGCTGCCGATCATCACCGCGGCCCGCGCCCGCTGCGCCCGCAACGACGACAGGTAGGCGATCTCGCGGTCGGAGTCGCGGAACGTGCTGGCCATCATCACCAGCAGGTTGCGTTCGTCCGCGGCCCGCATCACGCCGTTCGCGATCGCCGCGAAGTACGGGTCCTCGATGTCGTGCACGAGGATGCCGACCAGGTTGGTCGACGACTTCGCCAGGGCCTGCGCCTGCGCGTTCGGCGTGTAGCCGAGTTCGTCGGCGGCGGCCTTGACCCGTTCCTGCAGCTCCGGACGGGGCACCCGGTCCCCTCCGTTGAGCACGCGAGAGGCGGTCGCGACCGACACACCCGCGCGCTGTGCCACGTCCAGCAATGTCACCGGTGCTCGAAGATTCACTGGCCTACCCTTCCGTACTCTCCCCCTGGGCGGTGGCGGTCACCCTATCGGAATTCGCGCTCCGTCACCGCTGCACAGCCACGTCCGGTCACGCTGTGTGCAGTCAAGTCGCTGCCAATCCCGGCAGAACCTGGCATTGGGACGCGGGAGTGACTAGCCTTCCCAGCCATGACGACCGTCCGCGCCAGGATGACGATCCTGGTCTCGTCCACCGTGCTCAGCCTTGCAACCGTGACCGGTACCGCTGCGGCTGCGCCGCTCCCGGACGACTCCGGTACGCCGGTCACTCCGCCACCGGCCGCGACCGGCGTACCACCGTACGTCGACCCGGCCACGCACAGCACCGAGCCGATCTACGACTACGCCTCCGCGGTCCGCGAGTCCGTGTACGTCGACACCACGATGGACTCCGACTCCGACGGCAAGGACGACGTGATCGCGGTCGACATCGTGCGGCCGAGCGAGACCGAACTGACCGGCCTGCGCATCCCGGTGATCATGGACGCGTCGCCGTACTACTCCTGCTGCGGACGCGGCAACGAGAGCGAGAAGAAGACGTACGACGAGAACGGCGTCATCCAGAAGATGCCGTTGTACTACGACAACTACTTCGTCCCGCGCGGGTACGCGGTCGTCGGCGTCGACATCGTCGGCACCGGCCGGTCGAGCGGTTGCGGCGACGTCGGCGGCAAGGACGAGATCGACTCCGTGGTTGCGGTGATCAACTGGCTGAACGGCCGCAACAGCGCACATACCGCGGACGGCCAACCAGTGCGCGCGACCTGGACCAACGGCGCGGTCGGCATGATCGGCAAGTCGTACGACGGCACGCTGGCCAACGGTGTCGCGGCGACTGGCGTACGCGGGCTGAAGACGATCGTGCCGATCTCGGCGATCTCCTCGTGGTACGACTACACCCGCTCCGGCGGTGTGCCGTACTCCGACGACTACATGCCCTGGCTGGGTGGGTACGTCGGCCACGACAGCCCTGCCTGTGAAGCGGTTCGCGGTGATCTCGGGGACAACGACGACGACGATACCGGCGACTACACGAAGTTCTGGGCCGAGCGGGACTATCTGAAGGACGCCGGCAAGGTGAAGGCGTCGGTGTTCATGACGCACGGTCTGAGCGACTACAACGTGCAGACCAACCACTTCTCCCAGTGGTGGGCGGCGCTGGGGAAGAACAACGTGCCGCGCAAGCTCTGGCTGGGTCTCGAGGACCATGTCGATCCGTTCGAGTTCCGCCGCGACGCATGGGTCGACGAACTGCACAAGTGGTTCGACTACTGGCTGCAGGGCCTGCAGAACGGTGTGATGAAGGAGCCGATGGCATCGGTCGAGACCGCGCCCGACGTGTGGCGCGACTACAAGACCTGGCCGGCCGTGAACCACTCGATCCCGGTGCCGCTGTCCTCCGGCAAACTAGGTGCCTTGGGCAAGGGATCCGTCACCGTCACCGACGATCCGGACCTGACGGAGGACGACATCGTCGCCGACCCGTCCGAGGTGATCGCGGGCCGGCAGATGTTCCTGTCCGCGCCACTGCCGCGGTCGATCCGGATCAGCGGTACGCCGACGGTGACGCTGAGGATCAAGTCCGACTCGATCACCACGCCGGTCACCGCGCGCCTGATCGAGTACGGCGATGCGGAGCGGTACACCGGCGTACGTCGTACCGATGACAGCACGTGTGAAGGGTCGAGCGTCGACTACGACGACAGTTGCTACTTCACTGTCGACAAGCTCACCGAGCAGAGCGACCACGGCATCGTCGGCCGCGGCTGGATCGACGCCGCCCACAGCGCCTCACTGAGCATGCCGACACCGCTCACGCCCGGCCAGTGGACCACGGTCGACGTCCCCCTCCGCGCCCAGGACGAGGTGATCCCGAAGGGCCGCATCCTCGGCCTCGCCGTCACCCTGTCCGACACCGAATGGACCACCCCCAACGACACCGGCGCCACCATCGACATCGACCTGGCCGGCAGCAAACTCAACCTCCCGCTCACGACCGGCGAGGTCCCGGCGCCGGCCAAGGTCCAGCCGATCGACGTAGACATCAAGACCCCGTCCCAACGCCCGGACCTCCACGACCCCACCAACTGAACTCCAGGCGACCAACGCGCGGGACTACTCGAACGTGAACCTGTAGACCTGGGACTCGCGGGGTTGGAAGCCTAGGCGTTGGTACAGGCGGTTTGCTGCTGCGCGCGACGGGCGAGACGTCAGGTCGACTGTCTTGGCGCCTGCCAACCGCGCGATGCGGAGGGCATCTTCAGTCAACGCAGCGCCGACTCCTTGGCCGCGTGCTGCGTCGTCGACCACGACGTCCTCGATCCGCGCCCGCAGGCCGGTGGGAATCGGGAACATCACCAACGTCAACGTGCCCACGATCGTGTCACCACTGCGCGCCAGCAGAACCGTGTTGGTCTGACAAGACACCAACCGCTCCAACGCCTCCCGATCGAGCGGCTCAGCCGACGCCGACAACTGCGGCATCAACCGGCCGAAAGCCTCTTCCACCTCGTCGGTGACCTCACCCAGCACCTCGATCGCAACACTCACAACCCGCACACTACTCAGCCGGCCAAAGAGCTGAAGCGGCCCCAGGCTACGAAGATCGCCATGGCGAGGTAGGCGACGCGAACCGAGCATCCGATAGGCCACCGCCACGAGACGAGCGCGCTGCTGGTCGAAGGCCCTCGCCAGGGCATCCTCCGGCCCTGTTCCGGTCACGTCGTTACCTTCCTCGAGCCACTCCCGTCATCAGTACGACGGAGCCGACAGCGCGAAGGTAACTGGTCGCCAGCAGCACACCAGGATTCTCCACCCACCGAGCCACCACCTACGAAGGCCAGGTCTGGTACGACGTCGCCGCCGAAGCCATCCGCTTTTCGAGAAGCCGTAGACGCTGGACTCGCGCAGTTGGAAGCCCAGGCGTTCGTACAGGCGGTTCGCGGCACCACGGGAAGGGCGGGAGGTCAGGTCCACGGTCTTCGCGCCGGCGAGGCCGGCCCTGCGGAGTGCGCCCTCCGTCAGGGCCGACAACTGCGGTATCAACCGCCCGAACGCCTCGGCCACCTCATTGGTGACCTCATCCAGTACTGCGATCGCAAACCCTCACACCCCACAGCCTATTTGCTTTCAGCAACGAACTGCATCGGGTCGCCGAAGCCGAGGTCGGTGATGCCGGCGGTGTAGAAGGCGCCGATCAGCAGTGAGCGCCGGTGGGCGGCGAACGTGAGTACGTGCGCGACCATTCCGCCGTACGTGAAGACGCGCGGTGGTTCGCACGTCGTGTCGACGAAGCTCTCGTCGAAGCGGCCGTCCTCGTTCAACTGGTTGACGAGGGCAACGAACCGCGATCCCGCCTGAGCGTGCCGGGTGCGGAGCTCGGAGATCGGTGTGACCACCTGCCGCCCGCACTCCGGCACCTGGAACGGTCGGTCCTCCACCGATGCCAGCCACATCTCCTCCTGCCAGACCAGCCGGTCCAGCAGGTACCGAATCGAGATGTCGTCGTCGATCCCTTCCACCGAGAGCTCGATCGGCCGGTCCAGCGTCGCCGCGTCGAGCCGCCCACCGCGCTCGATCATCTCGCCGGTCAACCAGACGTGGTGCTCGACCATCCTGACCAGTACGTCCATGCCTCTCACCTCTTCCCTGGCCGGCAGGCGCAGACCCGCCGGTGGCTGAAAATGAACCCCACTGGGCGCCGCCAGGAAGAACACCCGCGACGCCTCTCGCCGCCACTCCCGCGGCGACATCCCATAAGACCTGGCGAACGCCCGCGTGAACGCCTCGTGCGACCCGTACCCGGCCTCGACCGCGACATCCAGTACGGCGACCTGCTCGGCCAGCAACCGGTACGCCGCCCGTTCCAGCAACAACCGGCGCCGGAACGCGAACGGCGACTCACCCGCCACCGCCCCGATCACCCGATCGAAATGGAATCGCGACAGGTGCACCCGCCCCGCGAGATCGGAGCCGTTCACCACCTCACACGGCCCGGCCAACCCTTCGGCCACCACCGCCACGAATTTCTCGAACACATCCGCCATACCCCCACTCTGCACTCCCCACCCCCCAGCGCACTTGATCGAAATTGCGGACCACGGGTTGTCGCGGTGTGGAGTACTCCGCAGTGTGTAGTAGTGTGCTGGGTAGAGCACCGGGAGGATGGTCTGAGGGGTCCTTCCTCCCGGTGCGCCGAGGAGGGTCATGGACACGAGCCAGTTGCTCAAAGGTGTGCTGGATCTTGCCGTGCTTGCGGTGCTGCGGGATGCGGACGGCTACGGGTACGACGTACTGCGGCGGCTGCGGGCGGCAGGGCTGGAGGATGTCGCGGACGCGTCGGTGTACGGGACGTTGCGGCGGTTGTTCGCGGCGGGCGCTTTGACGTCGTACGTGCAACCGAGTGAGGAAGGGCCGCACCGGAAGTACTACGGGCTGAACAAGACCGGCCGTGAGCTGCTCGACCGGTCCACCCAGACCTGGAACCACTTCGCCGACACGATGTCGGTGCTGCTGCTGGACAAGGAGGCGGCGTGAACAGCACTCTGACCGGAGCGGTCGCGACCTACCTGGCCCAGGTGCGGGCCGAGCTGAGCGACCTGCCGGCCGGCGAGCTGGAGGACGTGCTCGAGGACGTCAGCGGTCACCTCTCCGAGGTGGTCGGCGAGTTCGACGAGGAGCCGACCTCCGCCGCCTTGCAGGAGCGGTTGGGCACGCCGCGGCAGTACGCCGACGAACTGCGGACCGCGGCCGGTTATCCGCCACGGACGCAGCCGGTCGCCGATCGCGACGCCGGCCGGAGGGCGCTGCGCTGGGGCCTGATCGCGGCCACCGTCGGCCCGTTCTTCGTTGCCATCGGCGTCTTCGCCTGGTCGCACGCGGAGAGCGCGTTCTTCGGGTTCGTCGGGTTCGCGGTGCTGTTCGGCGCGGCGTACCTCGGGGTCCGGGCGCTGCGCGGTCACGACCCCCGGATCGTGCTGGACACTCCTCGAGGTGAGCGGGGCGCGACCGCGATCCGCGACATGATCGAGCAGATCCCGCCGAACGTCCGGTACGAGCTCGTCTCGATCGGCCAGCCGGTCTGGTGGGTGGTCCGCGGCGTGATCGGTGGCGGCGGGTTCTTCGCGCTGTGGGGCGCCGGTGCGGTCACCGTGGTCGGCTCGCTGGCCGGCGCCGCGGTCTCGATCTGGATCGGCCGCCGGACCCAGCAGGACCGCCGCTGGCTGTGGTACGTCGTACCCCTCAACGTCGTCGCGACGATCGCCGTCCCGGCCTTCCTGGTCGCGGCGTACATGGGTGCGTCGTTCGGGTTCCTCAACAACTACGGCGACTACCGCGGCAGCTCGTCGTCGTACAACCCGCCGGACGGGCTCATGTACGGCGGGACGGACGTCTCGAACCTCTACCCGTTCGATGCCCAGGGCAAGCAGGTCTCAGTGCGTCTGTACGACCAGAACGGCAACCCGATCAGCCTGCCGCTGCAGGACTGCGCGGCGAACTACGGTGGGCACCAGCCACAGACCGGCAACCTCTTCCCGCAGGCCGTGGTCAGCCCGGACGAGAACGGGAACGTCGACGAGGCAACCTGCATGGACTCCGCCAAGGCGCCGTTCGTACCGCCACCGGCCCCGGCCACGTCACTCCCACCCACCCCGACTCCGAACCCGACGCCGACTCCCAACCCGACGCCGGCCAAGAGCACCCAGCCGACCGCCAAGGCCCCGACGCCGAAGCCAGGAGTCACGCTGACCGTCTCACCGACGCGCTAGCTCTCCATCCGGGCCGCGGCAACGCTGCGGTACGTGTATCCGAGCCGCCGGTAGACCGCGATCGCGGC
The DNA here is from genome assembly GCF_044459685.1 of Kribbella sp. NPDC050241. NCBI lineage: Bacteria > Bacillati > Actinomycetota > Actinomycetes > Propionibacteriales > Kribbellaceae > Kribbella > Kribbella sp. NPDC050241. Next base: position 78,329 of record NZ_JBITJE010000002.1, on the reverse strand, counting down.
AGCATTGTCGCGGTCCACCATCAGCGCCGCCCGCCCGTGCCGCTTGACCAGCTCGGCGGTCACGAACCCACACACCTGCCGCGACAACCCCTTGCCTCGAGCAACGGACCGGGTGGCGACTCCGGCCAGAAACCCGACCTCCGGCGCACTCCAGGCATCGGCCGCGATACTCAGCAGCTCACCACCGTCACCAGTCACCGCCGCCCACCGCCGTACGCCGCCACGCCCGGGCCACGCGTACGACGACGGCGAGGCCTCCGTCAGCAACTCCTCCACGCCGTCCTCGCCGTCGAGCCAGGCCGCCGTGGTCGTCACCACCGGCACCTCGGCCGTGTCCATCCAGCCGAACGATGCCGAGAATTCCATCCCCGGCACGCGATCCGCCAGCTCCCTCAGCAACTGCTCATCACCAAAAGGGCGGTACGTCGGTCCTACCTCGGCAACCACCTTCGACGTCAACCGAGCCACAGCGTCCACAGGCCCGGCGACAGCCAGTCGGTCCCGTTTCGAGAGATCCGGCGCCGCCACGGCCACCGCGTCGCCGTCGTACCAGGCTCGAACGCCTTCGCTGAAGCCTTGCCCCGCCCAGACGATCAACGGATCGCCGGCACTCGCCCGGATCAGGTCGGCCGCCGTCAGGATATTGCGCACGCAACTATTGTGACTCAACCCCTTTGGACGGCGTACGGGACGAGGTGGTGGTAGCCGCGGACCGAGACGCGGCGGAGGCGGCGCAGGCGGTAGGCGGGGTGACCGTCCAGGGCCGCGGCCAGCTCGCGGTCGACCAGGACGCGGCCGGGCTTGCACTCCGCGGTGAGGCGGGCGGCCAGGTTGACGACCTCGCCGTACACGTCGCCGAGCCGGATCAGGATGCTGCCGTAGGAGAGACCGATCCGCAGCGCGGGCAGGTCTCCGGCCGCGGTGACGGCTTCCTGCAGGGCCAGCGCGACCGCCGCGCCCTGGGCCGCGGTGTCGGTGACGAACAGGACCTCGTCGCCGATCGACTTGATCACCCGGCCGCCGTTCAGCGCGACGACGTCAGCGGCCATGCCCTCGAACCGCTCGATCAGCTGGCCGAGCTCTGTCTCGGTCATCCGCCGGGCCAGCCGGGTGTAGCTGACGATGTCGGCGAAGCCGACCGCCCGGATCCCGCGGGCCAGTTCGTCGGAGCCGGCCACCGCGCGCCCGGCCGCCGCGGCCAGGTGGCGGCGCCACACGTAGGTCTGCAGGCGCTCCATCGCGGGCAGCAGTTGCCCGGCCACCTCGATCGCCTCGTCCGCGGACAGCTTCGAGCCGCCCAGGAACTCCAGGAACATCGCGGACTGCCAGGACGCCAGCCGGGACTGGGTCTGGCCGAGCTTGCGGGCCAGCGACGACTCCATCTCCTCGGCGACGAAGTTGTCGTCCTCCAGCGCGGCGACCAGCCTCAGCGCCTCGACGTCGTCGTCGGTGAAGGCGACCTCGTCGTCCGGCACGGTCGCGAACCCGAGCGCGCGCCACATCCGCTCGGCCCGGTCGCTCGAGATCCCGGCCCGTTCCGACACCTCGAGCCGGGTGAATTTCCGCTCCCCGCCCAGCAACGCCCGCTCGAACTCCCGCTGCATGCCGGCCAGATCCACCTGCCCGTTCGCAGCCGGATCGGCGGCGCCAGGCTCAGGAACCACGACGCCGGAGTCCCTCAGGAGCCACGACGCTCGACGATGGTGGCGTCGATGGCATCGCGGAACGCGGGCAACTTGCGGGTCAGCTCGTCGAACTTCTCCCGGGTGAAGTGCAGCAGTTGCAGCCGCGACTTCGCGGTGACCGTTGCCGTGCGCAACGTGTTCTTCCGGACCGCGACCTCGCCGGCGATGTCACCCGGGCCGAGCTCGGCGATCTCCTCGCCCTTCACCCGGACCGCCGCCGTACCGCTCAGGATCAGGTACGCCGCGTCCGGCGGGGTCTGCTCCAGGATCAGCGACCAGCCGGCCGGCACGGAGACCTCCTCGCCGGCCCGGAAGATGTCCCTGATGTCACGTCCGGACAGATCCGCGAACAGCGGCAGGTCCCGCGGGGATGTCCTACCCAAAGCCACGTCGATCCTCCGAGCCCGCCGGGCCACCCCGGCGATCAGCCGATGTTTCCAGTCGGTAACTCTAACGGCTCGCCACGGCGAAGGTCACCCCAGGCTGGATGCGACCAGCAGCACAGGCGGGCGGCGGCGGTGGATGGCGAGGTGCGGGTGGTGGGCGACCTGGTCGGGAGTCGGGAGGGGCTCGTCGACCACGTTGAGGCTGAAGCCGTGCCGGCGGAGAGCGGCCAGCGTCGAGCCGACGGTGCGGTGATACTTGATCACACCGTCGACGAACCAGGACCGCCGCCGTACCCCTTCGTCGGCGTAGTCGTCCACAACGCAGTCGGCGGCGATCACCGGTGCCGTCATCACCGGATGCTCGACCGAGAACACGAAAGAGCCACCCGGCGTCAGCCATCGGGCGACCCGCGCGACCAGGTCGGCGAAGTCCTCGACGTAGTGCAGCGCCATGCTGCTGACCACGAGATCCGCACACGCCGGCGCCAGATCGAAGTCGGCCAGATCCGACCGCACATAACGAACAGCCGGATGCTGAGCCGCCGCTGCCAGCATCTGTTCCGAAGCGTCGACGGCAGTCACCTCGTCCGCACCCGCCTCCGCAAGCCGGACCGCCAGACCACCTTCACCACACCCGAGATCGACGACCCGCAGTTCCCCGACCGGTGGCAGTACGGCGTCCATCGCGGGGATCTCGAGTTCATCGTTCAACCCGAGCCCGGTCCGCCGAAGTTCGCGGTAGCCGTGCAGGAACGCCGGATCGTCGTACACCTCGGAGCCCTTCACAGCCAGCGCTCCAGGTCGTGGATGTCGATCATCGGCAGTTCCCACCGCAGCGCGAACTGCTCCAGGTCGGCCGGTCCCGCCATCACGCCGTCCGGTCGCATCACCTCGCAGCACACGCCGACCGGCGCCAGCCCGGCCGCGACGCACAGCGCGACCGTCGCCTCCGTGTGCCCTTGCCTTTCGGCCAGCAGCCCGGGCCGCGCCGCGAGCGGAAACACGTGCCCAGGCCGCAGGAAGTCGGTCGGTACGGCATCCGCCGACGCCAGCCGGCGGATCGTCGCCGCCCGCTCGGCCGCGGCCACCCCGGTCCCGGACGAGGACGCCAGGTCCACCGACACATGCATCGCGGTCCCCTGCCGGTCGCCCTCACCCGGCATCGGCGGGATCTCCAACCGCTCTAGTACGTCGGCCGCACACGGAATCGTCGTGTGTCCGCAGACCTGCGTGAGCAGGAACGTCATCCCCTCCGGCCGGAACCGCTCACCGGCGAAGACGACATCGCCCTCACTCTCCGCCGTCGGATCCCACACGACGACACCGCCACCGGCGGCGATCTGCGCAACCACCTTCTGCACGCCGATCTCGCCGCTCAACTGACCGGCCCACGGCAACTGCGAAACCGCCCGCAGCAACTCGGGACCCTGCCCCTCGCGCGCCATCCTGACAAGGAGGTCGCTCTCCAGGTTGACTCGGTTGCCTTCGACGAGCGTCCCGAGCTTCGTCTTCTGCAAGGTGTTCGGCACCAGAACGACCGAGAACCGGTCCTTCAGCACTTCGGCGACCGTGATGCTCACGCCGTCGATCCCGACCGACGACTTCGCGACCAGCCGGGCGAGCAAGCGGTCCGGCGGCTTGATCCAGACCCGGCGGCCGGCCGGTTCGTCGTCGACCCGGAGCACCTTGCCGACTCCCTCGACATGCCCCTGGATCAGGTGACCGTCGATCCGGTCGCCCACCGCGACCGGGAGCTCGACGTGCACCGTCGTACCGGAGGTGATGCGATCCAGCGTCGTACGGCGCCGGGTCTCGGCGGTAACGGTCACCCGGAGTTCGCCCGGGGCGGCCGGCTCCGCGGTGAACCTGACCCCGTCGACACAGGCCGCACCACCCGGCGCAACCTGGAGTCCGGACTTGATCCGCAGTACGTCGTCGGTGACCTCGACGACCGTGGCGGTGTGCTCGATTCGTCCTGTGAACATGCTTCGCTCTCCGGCAGAAAGATCCGGCCAGGGACCCGCACGGGTCCGAGCTGAAGCGGGGTATCACCGCATGGCCCCGGTCGTTGCCGGGTCACTCCGCCGTCCGGCGGAGCCGACGGGCCCGGGATCACTCCCGACCGTCACACCTGGAATCGCACCAGTCGGCAGTAAACCACACGCCAGCCGTTGACCGTCGTGACAGCCGAGGTTACCGTGACCGGAAATCGATTTCTCAGCCAAGCCCCGCCCTCCCGCCCTAGGAGACACGCATGCGGAAACGATGGTTGCTCCTCGTCCCTGCCCTGATCGGAGCGGCCTTCGTGCCTGCCGACCAGTCCCCACCGGCCCAGGCCGCGCCCGTACCGTCGCCCGCCGAGCGGGTCGCAAAGCTGACCGGGCCGGAGTCGATCAACGACACCGAGGCCCGGTTCGGGCTGAAGGCGACCGACCTCGGCATCCTGTGGGACAACGGATCCGGGGAGATCCTGACCGCGTTCGGTGACAGCTACGGCAGTGGCTGGACCGGGCCGGGCGGTGGAACCGGCGACCAGGCCACCATCGACTGGCGGTGCAACCTGCTCCTCCGCAGCAAGGACCGCAACCTGGCCGACGGGATGACGCTGGACTCCGCGGCCGAGGACCGGCCCGGCCACGCCAAGCAGTTCCTGGACTGCAAGAAGGTCGACCGCGACGAGCACACGGTCATTCCGACGGCGGGCATCTCGGTCGGCAAGCGCCAGTACGTGCAGTACATGTCGGTCAACTACTGGGGTCCGGCCGGCAGTTGGTTCACCAACTACTCGGGCTTCGCCTACTCCGACGACAACGGCGAGACCTGGACCAAGGACGCGGACGCGCGCTGGCAGAACACCACGGCCTGGGACGACAACTTCCAGATGGTCGCGCTGACCCGCGACCAGGGCTACGTCTACATGATCGGTACGCCGAACGGACGCTTCGGCAACGCCCACGTCGCTCGGGTCCCGGAGAAGCTCGTGCTGGAGAAGAAGGCCTGGCGCTACTGGGACGGCCGGACCTGGTCACCGCAGGAGTCCACCGCGGCGCCGATCGCGGTCGGTCCGATCAGCGAAGTCTCGGTGCAGTACAACGCCTACCTGGGCAAGTGGCTGATGATGTACCTCGACGAGTCGCGGGCCTCCGTCGTACTGCGCTCGGCGAAGTCCTTGACCGGACCGTGGAGCGGTGAGCAGGTCGTTGTCAAGGGCACCGACTACCCCGGCCTGTACGGCACCTTCATGCACCCGTGGTCGTCCGGCCCGGACCTGTACTTCACGATGTCGCAGTGGGACCCCTACAACGTGTTCCTGATGCACACCAAGCTGACTGACGACGGACAGGTCACCAACCTGGTCACCGATCCCGGCTTCGAAGCCCAGACCGGCAGTACGCCGACCGCACCCTGGCAACTGAGTGGACGCGGCGGCATCGACCGCACCAACCTCGGCCACAGCGGCGCCAACAACGCGTACGTCCGCGACTCGATCGGCACGCACCAGCTCCAGCAGACCGTTGCCGTCCGCCCCCATCACACGTACCGCCTGTCCGCCTGGATGCGGACCGCGGAGAACAACTCCGAGACGATGCTCGGCGTCCGCACTCTCCGCGGCAAGACCATCGCGCAGGAGACCGGCGGCGCGCATCCGGCGTACACGAAGGTCAGTGTGGACTTCGACTCGGGACGTGAGTCGCTCGTCCAGCTGTACGGCGGTTTCTTCGGCCACAGTCAGGACGTTTGGCTGCAACTGGACGACGTCGTCGTCGAGGAGATCCGGTGAGGCGTCTGGTCCTCGTCCTCGCGAAGTCGCGAGCAACTCCTCCAGACCGGTGCGAACGTCCAGCAGTGGACGTGTCAGGACGGCGGCTGGCAGCGCTGGCGGGCGGTGAACGTGGGCCGCGGCTACTACACGTTCGTCGGCCAGAACAGCACCTCTGCCTCGACGTGGCCGGTAGCTCGCCGGCGCCCGGAGCCGACGTGCAGGTCTGGACCTGCAACAACCTCCAACCCCAGATCTGGCGCCTCGAACGCCACTGACCCCCGCCCCCGCCCGCCGCCCCGCCCGCCGCCCCGGGCCGCCGGCCCGCCTGCCGCCCCGGCCGCCGGCCGCGCCTGCCCCCGCGGTACGCCTCGAACGCCGACCCCGCCCCGGCCTCCGGCTCCGGGCCTGTCCCCCGCGGTACCTCGTCTGGTGGGTCAGCCCAACACCCAGTGGGTTGACCCACCGCGTGCGGCTGGCCAACCCACCGTCTCGTGGGCTGACCCACCAGCGGGATGCGGGGGCGCGGGGCGCGGGGCCGCGTGGGCTGACCCACCAGCGGGAGTGCGGGGTGCGGGGGCGCGGGGCGCGGGGCCGCGTGGGCTGACCCACCAGCGGGGCGCGGGGTGCGGGGGTGCGGGGCCGCGTGGGCTGACCCACCAGCGGGGCGCGGGGGTGCGGGGGTTAGGACGCTTCGGCCGAGCGCCGGCGCCGACGGCGAGCGCTGGTGCGGCGGGGGCGGGGGCGGGTGCGGCGGGGGCGGATGGGGCGGCGGGGGCCGACCAGGCGGGGGCCGGCGAGGCGATCCTCGAGGCGCCGGGCCTCGCGGCGGATCGGCTGTGCGACGTACTCGCCGAGGATGACGCCCGACGCGATCGCGACGCCGATGGCGACCGCGGTGGCGAGGCTCACGATGCCCAGCAGGTCGCCCAGACTCATCAGCTCGTACAAGCCCTTGTAGATCGTGAGTCCGGGCAGCAACGGGATCGTCCCGGACACGACCACGACCAGCGGCGGCACGCCGAACCGGCGACCGAGCGAGTAGCTGCCGATCCCGACCGTGAACGCGGCCGCAGCGGTCGACCACGCCGGCCCGAAGTCTGCGCGGGTCATCAGCGTGAACACCAGCGACCCGGCAGCGCCGATCACCGCGACCGGCAGCAGGGCCCGCAGCGGCGCGTACGACGCGTAGGCGAACGCGACCGCCATCAGCGCACCGGAGCCGACCATGATCGGCAGGTTCGCCAACTGGATCGTCTGCGCCTCGAGACCGACGTTCAGACCGAACCTGAGACCTAGTGCGAGCCCCAGACTCACACCGGCGATGATCCCGCCGGTCAGCAGCATCGCCTCCAGCAGGCGGGCCGCCGCAGTCACGTAGTACCCGGTGATCGCGTCCTGGACAGCACCGGTGAGCGCGATCCCGGCCAGCAGCATGATGATGCCCGCGGCAACTACCAACGACGGTTTCACCGGAGCATGAACGGCGTACAGGATCAGCGCGACCGCGCTCGCGACGAACGCGCCGGCGACCTGCTGGTAGAACGCGGGCAGTCGCTGCCGGCTGAACCACCGGTTGTTCAGGTCGATCACGACCGCGGTGACGACCGCCACCAGCGTGATCAGCCAGCCTCCGCCGAGCAGCAGCGTCGCGCCGCCGGCCATCACGCCCCAGGCGAGTACGGCGGTCCAGCGCGGGTACGGCGGACCCGCCGACGTCAGCCGGGCCAGTTCGCGACTCGCCTCGTCCCGGGTCAGGTCGCCGCGGGCGAACCGCCGTACCAGCCAATCGACCTCGGTCAGGCGGGAGAAGTCCTGCGACCGGTAGCGGACCAGCCGGATGTGCGTCTCCGGCGCGACGTCCGGCGCCGCCTGGTACGAGATCGCCATCGAGGTGAACGTGATGTCGACCTCGCAGCCGCGCAGACCACCGGCTGCGGTCACACCCAGGATTGTCGCGGTCGCGTCCGCCGTACCGGCGCCGCTGGACAGCAGCACCTCACCGACCCGCAACGCCAGGTCGAGGGTCCGGTAGACCTCCCGCTGCTCGTCCCGCTCCATCACTCGCCGAGAAGGCGATGGGCCATCGCCAGGTCGGTGATCAGGATGTTCACCCAGCCCCCGAGCAGCGCGGCGCGGATCGCGGAGAACTTCCGGTCCCCGCCCGCGACGCCGATCCGGCGCGGCACCGCGAGCAACTCCTTGGCGGTCACCCCGATGACCCGCTGGTCGAACGTCGAGCGCACGTGCCTTCCCTCTTCGTCGAAGAACCGGAAACAGACGTCACCGACGGCACCGAGCCGGCGAAGCTCGTCCTGATCGGCCTCGGCGACCGCGTTCCCACTGCGCTGCAGCAGCGGCGAGGGCTCGAGACTGCCGATCCCGACCAGGGCGTCGGTGAGCTGTCCCCAGGTGCCCAGAACGTCCCGAACGGACACGTCGTTCATCATCGCCCGCCGGACCGCCGGCGTCCCGACCAGTCCGGGCGCGGGCAGGTAGACCGGCATCCCACCGGTCAGCTCGGCGAACCGCGCGGTCAGCCGGGTCGCCTGCATCTGCACCGCCGCGTCACCCAGGCCGCCGACGATCTGGACCACCCGGTCGACCACCGGAACGCTCTTGCGCGGCATCCGGTCGACCGCACTGATCAGCGTCTCGCTCCAGGACGAGATGCCGATCACGTGCGCACCGGTCAGCGTCATGTCCAGGTACGCCGCCGCACCCGAGCCCAACGCCGGCAGTACGTCGTCCCCGGCGCCCGCGGTGTCGACGACCACCGCGTCCCGGAGCCCGTACCGGCCCTGCAACTCGTCCTCGAGGTCGCTGTGCACCCCGCTCGGCATGGTCACCACGGTGTGCACGATGCCGACCTCGACGGCCTGCTTGAGCATCCGCGACACCCGCGCCTGGGAGAGGTTGAGCTCGGCCGCGATCTTCGGCTGCCGGATGCCCTTCTCGTGGTACATCCGGGCCACCTTCGCCAGCAGCCGCAACTCGTCCAGCCCGGGCTGGCGCACCGCGCGGTTGCCGTTGGCCACGTCGACTCCCCTTAGGACACGATCAGGAATGGACTATAGGTCAGCGGCGGCGGGCGAACCCGATAAACTGACCGCAGTTTGCAAGACCACACGTGCTCTGGGGTCGGTGAAATTCCGAGCCGGCGGTGACAGTCCGCGACCCGTACACCCGCGAGGGTGTCCGGTTGACCTGGTGGAACTCCGGGACCGACGGTGAAAGTCCGGATGGGAAGATGCACGTGGCAGTCTTCGCGATGCCGTCCGGTGTGCGCTGTCCGCGCGATCGGACCCGTCGTGGAGCTTGTCGTTGCCCCCGGAGTGCCAGGCCGAGAGGACAACGACCGTGACCACCGTGACAACCCGCCTGGACACCATCCAGCACGCCGTCGACCAGATCGCGCTGGGGCGACCCGTGGTGGTCGTCGACGACGAGGACCGCGAGAACGAGGGCGACCTGACGTTCGCCGCGAGCCTCGCAACCCCCGAGCTGATGGCGCTGCTCGTCCGGCACACCAGCGGCTACGTGTGCGCGCCGGTCGCGCCGGAGGTGCTCGACCGGCTCGAACTGCCGCTGATGGTGCCGGACAACCAGGACAGCCTGCGCACGGCGTACACCGTCTCGGTCGATGCGAGCAGTGGTGTCGGCACCGGCATCTCGGCCGCCGACCGGGCCCGGACCGTCCGGGTGCTGGCCGACCCGGCAGCCGGGCCTACGGACCTGATCCGGCCCGGCCACATCCTGCCGCTGCGCGCAGTGGGCGGCGGCGTCCGCCAGCGGCCGGGTCATACCGAGGCCACGGTCGAGCTGGTCCGGCTGGCCGGACTGCCGCCGGTCGGCGTGATCGGCGAACTGATGAACGACGACGGCACGCTGATGACCGGAGCCGACCTGCGCGCCTTCGCCGACACGCATGGCTTCGCGATGGTCTCGATCGCCGACCTGGTCACCTTCCTCGGCTGACCAGCCTGCGGGCGGCCGCCGCGATGCCGTCGGGCGAGAGCCCGAAGTGGTCCAGCAGGTAGTCGGCCGACCCGGTGGGTGCGAACTCGGGGATCCCGAGGATCGTCACCCGGGCCGGATGCTGCTGGACGACGGTCTCCGCGACGGCGCCACCGAGCCCGCCGCCGGACACCGCCTCCTCGGCGGTCACGATTCCGGCCGTCTCGCGCGCGGCCGCGACCACAGCGCCGGTGTCCAACGGCTTCACCGTCGGCATCGACAGCACCCGGGCCGAGATCCCTTCCGTGGCGAGCTGCTCGGCCGCGGCGATCGCTCGCCACAGCACGGTCCCGTTGCTGATGAGCGTCACGTCGTCGCCGGCCCGGACGGTGATCGCCCGGCCGAGCCGGAACTCGTAGTCCTCGTCGTACACCTTCGGCACGTTCATCCGGCTGACCCGGATGAACACCGGCCCGTCCGAGGCCGCCGCCCAGCGCAACGCGGCCGCCGTCTCGATCGGGTCGGCCGGCACGATCACCGTCAGGTTGGAGATCGCCCGCAGCCAGGCGATGTCCTCGATCGAGTGGTGCGTGGGGCCGAGTTCGCCGTACGCCACCCCTGGACTCATCCCGCACAGCTTCACGTTGGTGTTCGAGTACGCGACGTCCGCCTTGATCTGCTCGAGCGCGCGACCGGTGAGAAAGCAGGAGGCGGCCGACACGAACGGGATCCGGCCGCCGTTGGCCAGGCCGGACGCGACCCCGACCATGTCCTGCTCGGCGATGCCGACGTTGATCAACCGGTCCGGGAACGCCTTGCGGAAGCTGTTCAGCTTGCTCGAGCCGACCGAGTCGTTCACCACCCCGACGATCCGGTGGTCCGCGTGCGCGAGCTCGGCCAGCGTCTCGACGTACGCATCCCGGCAGTCGTACCGCGGCCGGTCGGCGATCGAGGTGTGGACGACGGTCATACCGGCTCCTTGGAGTAGCGGGGAACAACGGCTTCCAGCTCAGTCATCGCCTGCTGGAACTCCGCCGCGTCCGGCACCCGGTGGTGCCACGCGACGTTGTTGCTCATGAACGAGATCGGGTGGCCCTTGTGGGTGTGCGCGATCACGAAGGTCGGCTTCCCGGGCCGGAACGGTACGGCGGACAGCACGTCGAGCAACTCGCCGTGGTCGTGACCGTTCACCTCGACCACCGCGAACCCGAACGCCGCCGCCTTGTCCGGCAACGGATCCAGGTCGTTGGTCTCCTTCGTGGTGGCGCCCTGCTGCAGCCGGTTCCGGTCGACGATCACGGTCAGCCGGTCGAGCTGGTACTGGGACGCGGCCATCATCGCCTCCCAGTTGCTGCCCTCCTGCAACTCGCCGTCGCCGACCAGCACATACGTACGCCGCAGCGACACGTCGAGCTTGGCCGACAACGCGTGCCCGACCGCGACCGGCAGGCCGTGACCGAGCGGACCGGTGTTCGCCTCGACGCCGGCCACCTTGCGCCGGTTCGGGTGACCGTTGAGCGCGGACAGCGGCTTCAGGAACGTCGCCAGGTCGTCGACCGGCAGGAACCCGAAGGCGGCCAGCGTGGTGTACAGCGCCCCGGCGACGTGGCCCTTGCTCAGGATGAACCGGTCGCGCTCGGGGTCGGTGACCGAGTCCGGGCTGATGTCGAGAACCGCGCCGTACAGGGTCGCCAGGATGTCGATGGCGGAGAAGTCACCGCCGATGTGGCCGGCTCCGGCGTAGTGGACCAGCTTGAGGTCCTGGATCCGGATCTGGCGAGCCGCCTCGGCGATGTGCGCCACCTGCTCGGCGCGGCTGCTGTGGATCGGCAGCCGCCCGAGCATCGGCATCGTCGTGTGTTCGACGGTCAGCGTCATGCGATGTCCGCCATGGAGCTCAGCAAGACCTTCTGCACCAGCTTCTGCGCCGCCAGAGCATCGTGCGACGCCTGTGCGGCGGCCAGTGCCTCGTCGTCCAGTACGTCGAGCGCGTGGTGCACCGCTTTCAGGAACCGGATCGCCTGCTTCGCGGCCTCGACACTGTCCTCACGGAACGGGAACTGGTCCAGCTGCCAGACGCCCTCCCAGTTGTTCTTCCGCAGCGTGTGGAAGAACTCGAACGTCTCGACCAGGTGGACCGAACCGACCACCATGTCGTCGTCCCAGCCGCGCAGGTTGTCGTTCACGTCGATCGCGAACAGGCGGTTGTAGTCGATCGCCAGCTGCGCCGCGTCGGCCGGTGTCTCCTGGCCGTAGAGCGAGTGGCCGAAGTCGAGCAGGATGCCCAGGTTCGGCAGGCCGATCTTCTCGATGCCGAGCAGCGTGCGGGCGACGTTCGGGAAGATGATCTTCACCCGCGGCTCGCGCGGCTTGTACTCGATCACGAAGTTGATGTCGGGGTGCGCCGAGACGAGCTCCTTCAGGCCGTCCAGCGCCAGGTTCCAGATGTCGTGGTAGTTCACCTGGAACGGGTAGTCCCAGCCGTCCTGGCCGGGCCACAGCTTCACGTACGAACAGCCCAGGTCCTTCGCCAGCTCGGTTGCCTGATGCAACAACTCGATCGCCTGCTTGCGGACACCGGGGTCGGGGTTGGTGAGCGAGCCCTTGACGAAGTCCCGGGTGTAGATCTCCGGCGTGATCGCGATCGCCTTGAGGTTGTTGCGCTTCAGCGCGTCCTTCACCTCGTCCAGCGTCCCGTCGTACCCCGCGAACGGCCAGTTCAGGTCGACCACGGACAGGTCGCCGACGGCGCCGGCCCGGTCGATCTGCTCGAGCAGCCCGACCGGATCGCCGTACCCGTCGGTGGCGTAGCGGTCCTTGTAGGTGGCGAAGTGCCAGATCCCTGCGCCGAAGACCGGCATGTCAGTCATGATGTGCTCCTTTGGCGGGCGAAGCGGCGGATCTTGGCGAACATGTCCTCGAGCAGGAAGCGGACGTCGACCTGTTCGCACACGTGGATCGGGTTGTCGGTGCCGGGCAGGTACCAGCCGTCGACGCCGAAGCGCGGTGCCGGCCGGACCCGGAAGTTGCCGCTGTGCGGGTAGAGCATCAGCGAGATGGCCGGGGAGTCGCCGAGCGAGCGGGACTCGATCGGCTCGCCGTGCCAGGTGGCGTTCCATTCGATCAGCTGGTCGATCAGGTACTTGCCGAGCGGACCGGCGTCGCCGATCTTCTCCTCGAGCTCGGCGTAGCTCACCGAGACCTTCGTGTAGACGTCGCTGGTGACCTGCCACACCGTCATGCCGGAGCCGAAGACCACGTTCGCGGCGTGGATGTCGTTCGACAGGTTGAACTCCATCCGGTGGTCCGCGCTGTAGCCCTGGTAGCCGCGTCCGCCGATCCAGATCACGATCACGTCCCGGTCCACGATCGCCGGGTCGAGCAGGATCGCCGAGGCCATGTCGGTGAGCGGGCCCAGGAACGAGACGAACAGCGGGTCGTCCTTCGAGGCCGGCTTGGACTCCTCGATGATCAGCCGCGCACCGGGCGAGTCCAACGGGGTCTGCTCGTCCGGGATGCCTGTCGGAGCGCCATTCGCGACGGGCACCTTGCCGGTCAGGTCCAGCAGGTCGAGCAGGAGGTCGATCTCCTCGCGTGACTCCTCCATGCTCCGGTCCGACCGGCGGGTGCCGAAGTGCGCGGGAATCAGCCCGCGGATGTCGAAAGTGGGCGACAACAGCCCATGCACGATCGCGAACTGGTCGTCGGCCTCGTTCTTGGCGTCGGTGTTGATGATCACCCGGCGTCTGCTCGGCTTCACCTGTGTCGACCTCCGTCGGCGGATCGAATAAATATTCACTACTGCATAATTCGTCGCCATGAGTGTCGCCACGACGCTAGAGTCCCGTCAAGGGCTCGGTTGAACGTTGTCAGACTTGGAGGGCGATCGATGGCGCCGGCCGTACTCGCGGTGGACCAGGGCACCACGAACTCGAAGGCAGTCCTGGCGAGCGCCGACGGCACCGTGCTGGCCACCGGGTCCGCACCGGTCGCGCTCTCGGCTCCGCAGCCCGGCTGGGCCGAGCAGGATGCCGACGACCTGTGGCGCAGCGTGCTCGAGGCGATCTCGTCGTGTCTGGCCGCCGCGGAGCCCGTCGAGATCGCCGGGATCGGATTGTCGACGCAACGTGAATCGGTGGTCGGCTGGGACCGTCGTACCGGCGAGGCTGTGGGCCCGGTCATCGGCTGGCAGGACGTGCGTACGACGTCCTGGTGCTCGTCGCTCCCGGCCGGCTTCGACACGCTGGTGCGGTCTCGCACCGGACTGCGGGTGGATGCGATGTTCTCGGCGCCGAAGCTCCGCTGGCTGCTCGACCACACGAACGCCGATCGCGTGGGCACCGTGGACTCGTGGCTGATCCACCGGCTGACTGGTTGCCGTGAGCACCTGACTGACGCGGGCAACGCCTCGCGGACCTTGCTGTACGACGTACTCGGACTCGACTGGTCCCCGGCACTGCTCGAGGCCTTCGGCGTACCCCGATCCGTACTGCCCGAGGTACGGCCTTCGAACGCCGGATTCGGCGTCACCGCAGGCGTTTCGGGCCTGCCGGACGGGATCCCGATCGTTGCCGTGCTGGCGGACTCGCATGCGGCGATGTACGGCCAGGGCTGCACGCAGGCCGGGATGATCAAGGCGACGTACGGAACCGGGTCGTCGGTGATGACGCCGGTCGACGAGTTCGTTGCGGACGGATGCACTCTGGCGTGGCTGACGGACCGGCCGCTGTACGCACTCGAGGGGAACATCGTCTCCTCGGGCGCCGCGCTCGCCTGGACGGCCACCACACTCGGACTGCCGGACGTCGGCGCGTTGATGGAACTCGCGGCGACTGTGAACGACGCCGGCGGAGTCAGCCTGGTGCCTGCGTTCGCCGGCCTCGGGGCCCCGCACTGGGACCGTGCCGCGCGGGCCGCGATCACCGGGATGAGCAGTTCCACCACGCGCGCGCACCTGGCCCGTGCCTGCGTCGACGCCGTCGCTCACCAGATCTGCGACGTCACCGACACCATCCCGGGCACACCCGCACGCCTGCGCGCCGACGGCGGCGCGACCGTCTCGGATCTCCTCATGCAGACCCAGGCCGACCTGCTCGGCCACCCCGTGGAAGCCGCCGATGTTGCCGAGATCTCGGCCCTGGGTGCTGCCGAACTCGCCTGGACCACTCTCGGCGCTCACACCGGCTGGGCCGCCCAGCGCGGCTACCGCAGCTTCGAGCCCGCCATCGACGCCGCTGAGCGAGCGAGCCGCCGCGTCGAGTGGGCGGCCGCGGTCGCCTCGGTTCGCACCTCGAAGTGACGTCCATCTCGCTCTGAGTGTGCTGACCGGATGTGGTCGGACATCGCTTTCCGTTACGGGTTGACTCGTCGTGACGGCCCACCTAAAGTGGCGGCCACAGGCCTCGGAAAGCCCTTTCCCAGGCTCACGAGGGGAGGCGGCGATGTGCGAGTTCGGACCGGGCCCGGCCACGGCGCTGCCGGGCGGCATCGGCATCTCGTTGCTGAAGGTGTACGACCTCCAGGCCCCGGACGGTTCGGCCGGCGGCTCCCCGCACGTGCACCTGGCCTGCTCCGAGGGGTACTACGTGGTCGCCGGATCCGGCTCGGTCCAGACGCTGAACCCCAAGGGCTTCACGCAGACCCCGCTCGAGGCCGGCGCTGTGGTCTGGTTCGACCCCGGGACGATTCACCGGCTGGTCAACGGCGGCAGCCTCCAGATCCTGGCGCTGATGTCGAACTCCGGGCTCCCCGAGGCCGGCGACGCCGTACTGACGTTGCCGCCGGAGCACCTGACGGACCGCGAGACCTATCTGAAGGCGACCACCCTCACCGGCGAGGGTGAGGCCCGGACCACGTCCGCGATGGCCCGGCGCAACCTCGCGCTCGACGGCTTCGCCGTACTGCGGGAGTCCTACGAAACCGACGGGCCGTCCGCGCTGGACGACTTCTACGCGGCGGCGGTCCGGATCGTCCAGCCGCAGCTACCGGACTGGCGCCGCCGCTGGGACCAGGGCGCTCGCCGGCTGGCCGAGCAGACCGGCGCCGCCCTCGATGCTCTCGAAGCCGGTACGGCGCCGCACCTACAGACCGCTGAACTCCACGAGCTACCCGCCCCCACCGAGTTCGGCCTGCATGGCATGTGCGGTCGCCTCGACACCTACGACATTTCTTCGCGAGAGGCAGAACAGTGAACGAGCGACGCGTCGGCATCGTGATGAACGGCGTCACCGGCCGGATGGGCCTGCGCCAGCACCTCGAGCGTTCCATCGTGGCGATCCGCGAGCAGGGCGGCCTGCCCGCCGCCGACGGGACGATGATCATCCCCGAGCCGATCCTGGTCGGCCGCAACGAGCTGAAGCTGCGCCGGATCGCGGAGCAGCACGGCCTGACCCGGTGGACCACCGACCTGTCCGAGGCGCTCGCCGAGCCGGACGTCGAGATCTACTTCGACTCGTCACTGACCCAGCTCAGGGAGAAGGGCGTCCGCGCCGCGGTCGAAGCGGGCAAGGCGATCTACTGCGAGAAGCCGATCGCGGAGAGCCTGGACGCGGCGATCGACCTGGCCCGATTGGTCCGGGACGCCGGGCTGAAGAACGGCATCGTCCAGGACAAGCTGTCGCTGCCCGGGCTGCGGAAGCTCAAGCGACTCGTCGACGGTGGGTTCTTCGGCCGGATCCTCTCGGTCCGCGGTGACTTCGGCTACTGGGTCTTCGAGGGTGACTGGCAGGAAGCGCAGCGGCCGTCGTGGAACTACAAGCTCGAAGAGGGCGGCGGCATCATCCTCGACATGTTCTGCCACTGGCGGTACGTGCTCGACCAGACCTTCGGCCAGGTCAAGTCGGTGTACTGCCAGGGCGCGACCCACATCCCGACCCGGGTCGACGAACAGGGCAACGAGTACACCGCCACCGCGGACGACTCGGCGTACGGCGTCTTCGAGCTGGAGGGCGGGATCATCGCGCAGATGAACTCGTCCTGGGCGACGCGGGTGTTCCGCGACGAGCTGGTCGAGTTCCATGTCGACGGGACCGAGGGATCCGCGGTCGCGGGGCTGCGGAACTGCCGGGCGCAGCACCGGTCCGCGACGCCGAAGCCGGTGTGGAACCCGGACCTTCCGGCCACCGAGAAGTTCCGCGACCAGTGGGCGACGGTGCCGGACAACGAGGTGTTCGACAACGGGTTCAAGGTGCAGTGGGAGATGTTCCTGCGGCACGTGGTCGACGACGCCCCGTTCACCTGGGACTTCGTCGAGGCCGCCAAGGGCGTGCAGCTGGCCGAGCTGGGCCTGCAGTCCTGGCGCGAGGGCCGCAAACTCGAAGTCCCTGCCCTGAACCTCGAGGGACAGCTGTGACGCTCGAGGTTCTCCTTCCATCCGGTGATGGGTTGGAGAGGTACCGGTTGGTGGGTGAGCCGGTTGCTCGGGGCACCTATTCGCCGGCTCGGTCGCGGCTGGCGTTTGCGGCCGCCCATGTGGTGGCGGATCCGCTCGGGGACAACTCGCCGGGTGCGCCTGCGGTGATTGATTGGGAGCACACGCTGGAGTTCCGGCGGCATCTGTGGTCGCTGGGATTGTCGGTCGCTGAGGCGATGGACACCGCGCAGCGCGGGATGGGGCTGGACTGGCCGGCGACGCAGGAGTTGATCCGGCGGTCCGCGGCCGAGGCGCCGGACGGGCGGATCGCGGTTGGCGTCGGCACAGACCACCTCACCGCTGCGAACCGTCGCGCCGCCGGCTCCGACGGTCCCCACGAGTTGGACGCGGTGATTGCTGCCTACGAAGAGCAGCTCTGTCTGGCCGAGGAGGTCGGCGCACAGCCGATCCTGATGGCTAGTCGGGCGTTGTGTGCTGCGGCCGAGTCGCCTGACGACTACCGGAAGGTCTACGACCGGCTGCTCGGTCAATCGACCCGCCCGGTGATCCTGCACTGGCTCGGGTCGATGTTCGATCCGGCGCTCGACGGCTACTGGGGTAGCGACTCGCTCGACACCGCCGCCGACGTCGTCGTCGATCTGATTGCCGACAATGCGACAAAGGTGGACGGCATCAAGGTCTCGCTGCTGGACGCTTCGCGTGAAGTTGCCCTGCGCAACCGTCTGCCGGAGGGCGTCCGGCTCTACACCGGCGACGACTTCAACTACCCGGCCTTGATCAAGGGCGACGACGACCGCTACAGCGACGCGCTGCTCGGCATCTTCGCCGCGATCGCGCCCGCCGCCGCGGCGGCGCTGAAGGCGCTGGACGACGGCGACCTCGACACCTACGACCGCGTCTTCGCACCGACGGTCCCGCTCGCGCGGCAGATCTTCTCGGCGCCGACCTACTACTACAAGACCGGGATCGCCTTCCTGGCCTGGCTGAACGGGCACCAGCCCGGGTTCTCGATGGTGGGCGGCCTGCAGACCGGCCGGTCGCTGCCCCACCTGGCCGACACCTTCCGGCTCGCCGATCAAGCCGGCGTACTGACGAATCCGGAGCTTGCCGTCCAGCGGTTCGGGCAGTTGCTGCGGGTGGGTGGAGTCGACGCGTGAATCGCTACAGCCTGAACCAGGCGACGACGAAGTACTGGCCGCTCGAGGATGTCGTCGCGGCGAGTGCCGAGGCCGAGCTGTCGTGGATCGGGCTGTGGCGTGAACCGATCCAGGAGTACGGCGTCGACAAGGCCGCCCGGCTCGTCGCCGACGCGGGACTGAAGGTGTCGTCGCTGTGCCGCAGCGGTTTCTTCACGTCGACCGATCCGGCCGAGCGAGCAGCGAAGATCGAGGACAACCGTCGCGCGATCGACGAGGCCGCCACGATCGGGACCTCCGTGCTGGTGCTCGTCAGCGGCGGTCTGCCGCCGGGCTCGCGCGACCTCGACGGCGCGCGTTCCATGGTCCGCGACGGGCTGGCCGAGCTGGCGCCGTACGCGTCGGAACGCGGGGTAAGGCTCGCCGTCGAGCCGTTGCATCCGATGTTCTGCTCCGACCGGTGCGTGGTGTCGTCGCTGTCGGGCGCCCTGGATCTCGCCGAGCAGTTCCCGGCGACGCAGGTCGGCGTGATCGTCGATGCCTATCACCTGTGGTGGGACGCCGACGTCTACCGGCAGATCGAGCGCGCGGGTGAGCGGATCCTCTCCTACCAGGTGAGCGACTGGGTCGTCCCGCTTCCGGAGGACACACTGCTCGGCCGGGGCATGATGGGCGACGGCTCGATCGAGCTGCGCCGTCTCCGTGCAGCGTGCGATGCGGCCGGGTACGACGGGCCGATCGAGGTAGAGATCTTCAACCAGAAGCTGTGGGACGCACCAGGGCAGCAGGTCTTCGACCTGGCGCTCGCGCGGTATCGGGAACACGTCATCTGACCCTCGACATCAGGAGCTGACCGTATGAGTGACCGGACCATTCCCGCCGACGGCATCGGCATGCACCTCTACACGATGCGCGACGTGCTGACCGAGGACTACCCGGGGACGCTGAAGCGCCTCGCCGGGATCGGATATCGCACGATCGGGGTGAGCGGGCGGTTCGACCACAGCGCCGAAGAGATCCGGTCCTTCGCGGACGACGCCGGGCTGTCGATCGTGCTCGAGCACATCGGGTACACCCGGATGGCGGACGACTGGGACAGCGCGCTGGCCGGCGTGAAGACGCTGGGCGGGAAGTGGGTCGTCGTACCGTCGATTCCCTCCGAGCTGCATTCGGTGGAGGGTTTCCGTACGGCGGCTGCGGCGTTCACCGAGGCCGGCAAGGCCGCGCGTGATGCCGGGCTGAAACTGCTGTTCCACAACCACGGGCGCGACTTCGACTCGGTCGACGGGCAGATCCTGTTCGACATCCTGCTGGACGTCGATCCGGAACTGCTCGGGTTCGAGTTCGACCTGTACTGGGCGGTCGAGGGCGGTCAGGACCCGGCGCAGTACTTCCAGGAGAACCGGGGCCGGTTCCCGGCGCTGCACGTGAAGGACATGGCAACGGACGGCTCGTGGGAGGACGTCGGTGCCGGCAAGCTCGACTTCGCCGCGATGTTCGCGCACGCCTCGGAGGGCGGCGTCGAGCAGTGGCTGGTCGAGCACGACAAGCCCACCGACGCCTGGCACTCGGCCGAACGCAGCTACCGCGGCCTGACCGAACTCCGGTTCTGACCCAGGCTCGGGACCACCAGACACGGCTTAACCGGATCAGATCTGGTGACGACCGCTCACTGCTGGTGAGATCGGTCTAGGCTCGATCCGTGCAGAAGGAGCCTACGGTCCGGCTGACCGCCATCCGCCGCCTGTACGAGGTGAGCGCCCGGATGGGTGCGGGGCGGAGCCTGGCCGAGACGCTGCAGGCGGTCGTCGACGGTGTGGTGGACGGCCTCGGCTTCGGCATCGCCGTACTGAACCTGCGCCACCCGGACGGCAAGTTCGAGGTAATCGCTGTGGCCGGCTCGCCGGAGGCACGGGAAGCCCTGCTCGGCACGGTGAGCGCGGCGGACATCTTCGACGGCGAGTTCGCCATCGCGGACAAGTGGGGCGGCCTGCGCTTCGTGCCGCACGAACGGCTGCCCGAAGGCGAGGTCGTCGGCTGGGTGCCCGAGATCCCGGTGTCGGACGACCCCGCCGCCTGGCATCCGCTGGACGCGTTGTTCGCGCCGCTGCACTCGTCCGACGGTGAACTGGTCGGGATGCTGGCGGTCGACCTGCCCGAGGATCAGCGGCGGCCAGGCCCGATCCACCGGGAGTTGCTGGAGATCTTCGCCACCCAGGCCGGGCTGGCGATCGACAAGGCCCGGTTGACCGATCAGTTGCTGGCCGAGAAGACCCGGCTCGAGGCGAGCGAGACGACGTTCCGGATGGTCTTCGAGGGCGCCGGGAACGGGATGGCCACGATCGCCTTCGACGGGTCCGAGGCGGGCCGGATCGTGCGCGTGAACGACGCGTTCTGCCGGATCACCGGGTACGCCCCCGACCAGCTGATCGGCGTACCGATGGTGGAATTCCTCCGCGACGAGGAGCCGGCCCAGTCCCAGCGGGAGCTCGAAGAGCTTGCCCGAGGCAACAGAACGTACCGGTTCGAGCGGATCTTCACCCAGCCCGGCGGCAACGAGATCTGGCTCGGCGGGACGGCGACGATCGTCGACCAGGGCGCCGGGCTGCCGCGGATCCTGCTGATCCAGATCGACGACGTGACCGCCCGCAAGGACGCCGAGCGCGAACTGCGCCACCACGCCGCGCACGACCCGCTGACCGGCCTGCCCAACCGCCGCCTGCTCCAGCACCGCTTCGCCGCGGTGCTGGAGCGGACCCGCGCGTCAGGCCGGCCCGGTGCCGTGCTGTTCTGCGATCTCAACCACTTCAAGCTGGTGAACGACGGCTACGGTCACGAGGCCGGCGACCGCGCGCTGCGCGAGATCGCCACCCGGCTGGCCGCCGAGGTCCGGCACGGCGACACCGTGGCCCGCCTGGGCGGCGACGAGTTCGCGATCCTCGCCGAGGACATCGTCGACGAGGACCTCGCGACCCTCATCACCCGCCTCGAGACCGCCGTCAGCCGCCCGCTCCCCGGCATCACCATCGAGGTCAGCACCAGCATCGGCACCGCCCCGATCACGCCCGGCTCGACCGACCTGGACACCCTTCTCCACACCGCCGACCAGGCGATGTACGACGCCAAGCACCGCCGCAACTGACCTCAGGCGGCGTCGAGCGTGGCTACCTGGTCGGGGGTGAGTTCGAGGTCCAGGGCGGCGTACGAGTCGCGGATCGTCTCCGGGCGGCTGGAGCCGGGGATGGGGACGACGTGCGGGGACTTGGCCAGCAGCCAGGCGAGGGTGACGCGCTGCGGGCTGACACCGAGGTCGGCGGCGAGCCGGTGGAACGCGGGGTGCTTGCTGCCGAGGTCGCCGGCGTTGGAGATGCCACCGAGCGGTGCCCAGGGCAGGAACGCGATGCCGAGCTCGTCGCACAGCTCGAGCTCCGGCTCGCTGGACCGGAACGCCGGCGAGAACTGGTTCTGCACCGAGACGAGTCGGCCGCCGAGGATCTCGTTGGCCTCCTTGATCTGCGCCGGGTTCGCGTTCGAGATGCCGGCCATCCGGATCTTGCCGGCGTCGAGCAGGTCGCGGATCGCGCCGATGGAGTCCGCGTACGGCGTCTTCGGGTCGGGCCGGTGGAACTGGTAGAGCCCGATCGCCTCCACCCCGAGCCGCTTGAGCGACTCGTCCGCCGCCTCCTTCAGGTGCGCCGGGGACCCGTCCACGGTCCAGCTGCCGTCACCGGGTCGCTGGTGGCCACCCTTCGTCGCGACCAGGATCTTCGAGGTGTCGCCGCCGTACGACGCCAGCGCCTTGGCGATCAGGGACTCGTTGTGGCCGACGTCGGTCGCGGTCAGGTGGTACGCGTCGGCGGTGTCGATCAGCGTGATGCCGAGGTCGAGCGCCGCGTGGATGGTCGCGATCGACCGGGCCTCGTCGGGCCGGCCCTCGATCGACATCGGCATGCCGCCGAGCCCGATCGCGCTGACCTCGACGTCGCCGATCCGGCGGGTGTGGTTCTTCTGAGCTGCCATGTCTCCAACGTCCCGCGTGCGGGTCTCCGATTCCAACAGGAATCTCCGCACAGACTCAGCACTCCTGGTGCTGAATCGATGTCAAGGGGTTACCTTTCGAACGGTAGTTACGTAAGAATGTGACGCAACTCGACCTCCCCTGGATCGGAGCCCGCCCGTGCCTCCTCCTCCTCCTCCCACTCGTCGTACCTTCCTCCAACTGACCGGCCTGAGCGCCGCCGCGGTCGCCATCGGCGTCGCCGCGCCGGCCGGCGCCGACGCCACCCCGGGACGCCCGATTCCGTCCGGCGCCTTCGCGCTCGGCGTCGCCTCCGGTGATCCGCGCACCGACGGTTTCGTCCTCTGGACCCGACTCGCCCCGACGCCGCTGGCGACCGACGGACACGGCGGCATGCCCGCTGATCCCGTCCCCGTGCAGTACGAGGTCGCCGAGGACAGCCAGTTCCAGCGCGTCGTACGCCGTGGGCTCGCGATCGCCACCCCCGAGCTGGCGCACGCCGTACATCCCGAGGTGCGCGGTCTGCGGCCGGATCGCGAGTACTTCTACCGGTTCCGCGCCGGCAGCGAGCTCAGCCCGGTCGGCCGGACCAAGACGCTGCCGGTCCAGGGGTCGCAGTTCACCTTCGCCACCGCCTCCTGCCAGGCCTGGTACCACGGGTACTTCGCAGCCCATCGCGACATCGCCCGCCGAGCGCCGGACGCGGTGTTCTTCCTCGGCGACTACATCTACGAGTACGGGATCGTTGCCGGCGACAACCTCTGGCGCGAGGGCGTCTCGGTCGGACCCGAGCACGGCGTGGAGATCGAGACACTGGAGCAGTACCGGTTGCGGTACAGCCTGTTCAAGACCGATCCGGACCTGCAGGCCGCGCACGCGGCCGCGCCGTGGTTCCTGGTCTGGGACGACCACGAAGTGCAGAACAACTACGGCGCCGACAACTCGCTGTACGGGATCCCGCCGGAACTGTTCGTGCATCGCCGCGCCGTCGCGTATCGCGCGTTCTACGAGAACGTACCTGTCGCTCTGGACAGCCTGCCGCAGGGACCGGACGGTCAGCTCTATCGGCGGTACGACGTCGGATCGCTCGCGCGGGTGCACCTGCTCGACACCCGGCAGTACCGCGACCCGCTGCCGGTGGACGAAGCCGATCGCGTGTCCGAGCAGCGCACCATCATGGGCGCCAAGCAGGAGAAGTGGCTGTACGACGGACTCCGCCATTCACCCGCGACCTGGAACGTCGTCGCGGGCGGTGTCGCCCTCAGCGCGATCACCGACGACCGGACCGAGCAGTGGGACGGCTATCCGGCGAACCGGCGCCGGGTGCTCGAGGCGATGGGCCAGGCGGGCACTGCGGTCATGCTCACCGGCGACATCCACCGCCACGTGGCCACCGAACTGAAGCTGGACTTCGCGAATCCGGACTCGCGGACGGTCGGCGTGGAACTGGTGTGCTCGTCGGTCGGCTCGAACGGGGACGGCACCGACACGGACCAATACGCGCAGGACTGGCTCCAGCACCCGTACGTGAAGCTCTACAACGCGCGCCGTGGGTATGTGCACTCGACCTTGACCCGATCCGACCTGACCTCGGAGTTCGTCACCTTCCCCTACATCCAGGCCGACGCGAACGCCGAACCGCGTGTGGTCGCGACCTTCCGCACGCCCGCTGACGATCCTCGTCTGGAGGCACTGTGATGAATCGTCCTCCCGCCATCACCCAGCTTCGTGGCACCGGCGACATCGGCACCCTCACCCTCGACTGGAAACCGGTGTCGTGGGCAACGATTGTCGACCACTACGCCGTGTACGTCGCCGAGCCCGGATCCACGACGTACACGCTGCTGGGCAAGACCGTCTATCCGCACTTCGTGCATCGCGGGCTCGGATTCGCCGGCGCCACCAGGTCCTATCGGGTGGTGACAGTGGATGCTGCGGGCAACAGGTCGCAGGCGTCGCGTTCCCTTGCCGCTGCGAACAAGACGTCCGTGACGCTGTCCGGTCAACCGATCGCGCGAGTCGGCGTCTATGACGGCAAGGGCTCGGAGCTGGCGTTGTCACCCAAGAGGTACGCCGACTACCCGGTGCGCTTCCCGTCGGACGTCGACTACACCTACGGGACTTCGGTGCCTTCGGCCGACTGGTCGTACCTGTTCCCGGGACCGGCGGACAAATGGGCCGGATCAAAGAACCACACGGTGACGTTCCGGTTCGATCTGACCGCGCCGCCGGAGCAGGATCTCGACCTGGCGCTGTGGCTGATCGACAGCCACGCCAGCATCCCGGGCTCCGCCGTACTGTCCGTCAACGGGACCGAGGTCGGGCGGCTGGCGTTCGCGAACGGCGCCACCAAAGGCTCGACGATTGCCGACAGCACCTACCCCGGCTCACCGCTCAAGCCGTCGTACCTCGAGACACCGTTGCCCAAGGCACTCTTCCGGACCGGTCAGAACATGATCGAGCTGGTGAAGGACGAGGGCTCGTGGATCGCGTACGACGCCTTCGGGATCTACGCGCGGAAATGAGCTCAGCCGGGCACGTCGAGTCGTTGGGTGCCGACCACCGACAGCAGGCGCAGTGCTTCCTCCGACGGCGAGCCGGGGGTCGCGGTGTAGATGATCACCTGCTGATCGCGGTCGGGGATCGCGAGAGCGTCGCAGTTCACGGTCACCGTACCGACCACCGGATGCTCGAAGGTCTTGCAGAGGGTCGGTTCGGCGAACACGTCATGCGCCTCCCACAGCCGGGCGAACTCGTCGCTACCCGCGAGCAGTTCGGCGATCAGCTCCTGGGTCTCCGGATCGTCCGGGTACCGCGCCGTCGTCGCCCGGAGGTGGTTCGCCGAACTCCGGGCGAACCGCCCGGCGTCGGAGACCGAGTACAGCCGACCGGAGCTCGGAGGCGGACCGAGGAAGGCACGCCGGATCAGGTTCCGGTCCCGCCGGGAGAGGACGGAGAAGTCCTCCATCAATGCCGTCGCCAGGTGGTTCCAGGCGATCACCTCGTACGACGCCGACAGGACGATCGCGGCCGCGTTCGGCAGCCGTTCGAGCAGGTCGAGGATGCTCTGCCGGACCTGGCGCGGCGGGCCGGGCGGCGGCGCCACCGGCACGCCGGCCAGGTCGTGCAGGTAGTTGCGTTCGGCATCGCCGAGGCGGAGTGCGCGGGCCAGCCCGGCGAGCACCTCACCAGACGGATGCGGAGCCCGGGCCTGTTCCAGCCGGGTGTAGTACTCGGTCGAGATGTACGCCAGCTGGGCCACCTCCTCCCGGCGCAGTCCCGGCGTACGGCGGCGTCTGCCGGCCGGCAATCCGACGTCGGACGGCTTGATCCGTTCGCGTCTGTTGCGCAGAAACGCTGCCAGCTCCGGCTTGTCCACGCTTCCAGTCTGCCGCGTCGCGCGAGCTTAGCCAGGTACTGGCGGTGTCTGGTTACGGCTCTCGCCAGGGCACAGGCTCGACGGCATGGACAAACTGCTGGAAGGAAAGGTCATTTTCGTCACCGGCGCCGGGCGTGGGATCGGTGCCGCGGCCGCACGACTGTTCGCCGCCGAGGGGGCGCAGGTGATGCTCGCGGCTCGCACCGAATCGGAGTTGGCGGCAGTCTCACGCGAGATCGGTGCGAGTGCGGCGTACCTGGTCGCTGACCTCGCCGATCCCGACGCGGTGCGAGCGGCTGTCGATCGCGCAGTCTCGGAGTTCGGGCGCTTGGACGGTGGCTTCAACAACGGCGCGATCGGCATCCCGCCCGGACCGATGGACCAGATGAGCGTCGACCAGTTCGACCAGGGGTACGCCGTCAACCTCAGAGGGCTGTGGACCGCGATGGTCGCCGAGGTCGCGGCGATCCGGGCGACCACTGGACACGGGAGCATCGTCAACACCTCGAGTGTCGGCAGTCTCGCCGGGAACCCCGCGCTGCCGGCGTACGGCGCGCTGAAGCGGGCCGGCAACAGCCTCACCGAGTCGGCCGCGATCACCTACGGTCCGGAGAACATCCGGGTCAACGCCATCGCTCCGGGGACCACGCTGACCGAGATGCTGCAGGACTGGGACCGCGCCACGCCCGGCATCATCGACAGCCTGAACGCACGGACTCCGCTCGGCCGTGCCGCCCAGCCGGACGAGATCGCCCAGGCCGCCGCCTGGCTGCTCAGCGACCGGTCGTCGTACGTGACCGGCACCGTGCTCCGTGTCGACGGCGGCCTGGCTGCCTGACCTCAGCTCTTACACGTGTCAGCTCGCGTGAACGTGGGGTCGCGGTCTTCGACGACGTACGTCTGGCGCGCAGGTGAACGACGGCGGGGCACGATAGGTCCATGCAGATCGACGAACGAGTACGACGAGCCCGCCCCGACGACGTCCCCGCGCTCGTGGAACTGGTGTACGGCCTGGCCGAGTACGAGCGAGCCCCCGAGGAGTGCCGGCTGACCGCGGACCAGCTCCACACCGCACTCTTCGGCGAGAACCCCGCCGTCTTCTGCCACGTCGCCGAACACGAGGGCGCGGTGGCCGGATGCGCCCTGTGGTTCCTCAGCTTCTCCACCTGGCGCGGCGTCCACGGCATCTACCTCGAGGACCTCTTCGTCCGCCCCGAAACCCGCGGCACCGGCCTGGGCAAAGCCCTCCTCACCGCCCTGGCCCAAGAATGCGTCACCCAAGGCTACGAACGCCTCGAATGGTCCGTCCTCGACTGGAACACCCCCGCCATCGACTTCTACAAGTCCCTGGGCGCCCACCCCCAAGACGAATGGACCATCTACCGCCTGACCGACGAACCCCTCACCCGCCTCGGCTCGTAGCCTCCAGGCCGGCGACGCGCCCGGAATAGGCGCGGGGGTGTGGCCGTTGATGCGGTGTCTTGGTTGCTACGAGGAGGTGTTTGGTGGAGGACTTGCGAGCGCTCGGTTATGGGCTGGGGCAGCAGTACTTCGAGGAGCGGGATTATCGGGGGGCTATCCGGGCTTTGCGGCCGGTGGTGGAGGAGACGCCTGAGGATGTGGGGATTCGGTTGCTGCTGGCTCGGGCCTACTATCACGCGGCGTTGCTGAAGCCGGCTGAGGAGCAGTTGCTCGAGGTGATCGAGCGGGAGCCGACCGAGTACTACGCGCACCTGATGATGGCGCGGACGCTCGAGCGGCAGTCCCGGGCCGAGGAGGCCGGCAAGCACCGCCGGATCGCGGCGGCGCTCACCGGTGACGACGAACTCCTCAAGCCTCACAGCGCCTGACGTTGGGCGGCGTACAGGTCGGAGACGGCGGGGCGGTCGCCAAGCAGGTAGGTGCCGTTCTCGAGGTCGCCTTGGAAGTCGCGGGGCAGGCCGCTCGGGTCTGAGGTGAGACCTTGCAGGCCGACGGTGATGCTGCGGGGTGCGACGTCGGCGAGCTGGATCGCGTAGGGACTGCCGGAGGTGATCCGGACGTTCCAGTGCGCGATCCGCGCGCCGAACAGCGGCCCGGATGCGGCAGACCCACCGACCCGGCCGTTGTTCACCAGCGTGATATCGGTACGGGCGTTCTCGAACGGCATCGCGCGATGCGTGTCGAACGTCCCCTCGGCCATCCGCCCGCGCCGCCAGACGTTGCCCGCCGACAGCCCTTCCAGGTTGAGGCCGTGATGCGTCGACCCGGACGGCAGCGGCACCGTGAACTGCTCGATCTCGAACCCGTCCACCTGATTGTCGTGCGACTGCATGCGGCAGGCGAAGCTGTGATGCGCGGACCGGCCGCCGACCACCACGTTCGTCAGCGTCACCGCCTTCGTCGTGGTGAACCCGAACCCGAGATCGCAGTTCTCCACCCGTACGTCGTCCGCCCAGCAGTCGTGAACCGCCTGGAAACACAGGCCGTTCGACCCCGGATGCCTGTTGTGCGCGGTCATCGACCGCAGCTCGTTCCGAATCGTCAGCGACTCGACACCGACGTCGTGCACCGTCGGCCCGACCTCCCGCAACCGCGACGGCCAGCTCGGCCGGAGGTCGTACCTGAGCGGCTGAGCCAACCGCACCAACCGCTCACCCAGCACCGCCTCGATCCGCACCGGCCACTGCAGGCTCGCGTACTGCACGTACTGCCCACCGGACCCGGTCGTCAGCTGCGGCGCCTTCACCGGCCAGTCGTACTCCCGCGTCCCGGCCACGTCCCCGGCCAGATGCCGCAGTACGCCGGCATCGGCCGGATTGTCGGTCTCGAGTACGACGAGATCCCCGGCGGCGAGGTGTTCGGTCGAAGACACGAGCAGTGTCCGTTGACCGCGGGACGCCGCACCGACCTCGGCCAGCGTGTCGCCGAGCATCCAACCTTCGGAGCCGGCGTAGTCCTCGGCCTCCGACAGTGTCTTCCGCTCCGGCGCCATCACCCAGATCTGGCCACCGGTCCACGACCAGCGGCTGTTGCCAGTCGACTGCAGGTTCGGCCGGTAGCCCTCCTCGAGCGGGCGGTTGAAGTGCAGGATCGTGTGCTCCCGGCCCGCTCCCTTCAGGACGACGTTCGACCAGTGGATCCAGACCGGCGAGTCGAAGCGGTACACACCGGGAGGTACGACGACCGTCCCGCCACCGCGACTGCCGGCGTACTGGAGGGCCTGGGTGAAAGGGACGGACGCGTCCGCGGTGCTGCCGGGGCGAGCGCCGAAGTCGGTGACGTTCGCGACCACACGCGGGCGGAGCGGGTGCTCGCCGCCGCGGAAGCCGGCGTGGGAGATGTCGGGGATGAGCGGATGGGCGCCGGGCGCCTCGGCCCATTCGGCCAGGAGTTGGGTGGAGAGGTCACCACGAGAGGCGGGCGGAGTGGCGGCGGTGGCAGGTGAGGTCAGCAAGGTGGTCGCGGGAACGGCTGCGGCGCTGCCGAGCAGGAGACGCCGGGTCAGGCGGGGCGAGGTGTTGGGGTTCTGCATGGACAACTCTCCTCAGGGGCGGTGAGGTTTCGCATGACGGGACCTAGTTTCACCACATGGACCGGGACTGACAAGGGCGTGATGGAATGACGGACAGGGGATTGGCGTTGAGCTGGGCATCGGTAGTTTAATAGTGAACTATCTACCCCAGTCGAGGAGGACAGATGCAGTTCGGTGTGTTCACCGTCGGTGACGTGACCGAGGATCCGACCACCGGCACGACCGTGAGCGAGGCCGAGCGGATCAAGGCGATGGTGGCCATCGCACTGAAGGCCGAAGAGGTCGGTCTGGACGTGTTCGCCCAGGGTGAGCACCACAACCCGCCCTTCGTGCCGTCGTCGCCGACCACCCAGCTCGGCTTCATCGCCGCGAAGACCTCGAAGATCATCCTGTCCACCGCGACGACCCTGATCACCACCAACGACCCGGTGAAGATCGCCGAGGACTACGCGATGCTGCAGCACCTGGCCGACGGCCGGGTCGACCTGATGATGGGTCGCGGCAACACCGGCCCGGTGTACCCGTGGTTCGGTCAGGACATCCGCAACGGCATCGGGCTCGCGATCGAGAACTACGCCCTGCTGCGCCGGCTCTGGCGCGAGGACGTGGTCGACTGGGAAGGCAAGTTCCGTACGCCGCTGCAGGGCTTCACCGCGACTCCGCGGCCGCTGGACGGCGTACCGCCGTTCGTGTGGCACGGGTCGATCCGCTCGCCGGAGATCGCCGAGCAGGCCGCGTACTACGGCGACGGCTTCTTCCACAACAACATCTTCTGGCCGGTCTCGCACACCCAGCGGATGATCGAGCTGTACCGCAAGCGCTTCGAGCACTACGGCCACGGCGCCGCGGACCAGGCGATCGTCGGGCTCGGCGGTCAGGTGTTCATGCGGAAGAACTCGCAGGACGCCGT
Organism: Kribbella sp. NPDC050241; assembly: GCF_044459685.1. Lineage (NCBI taxonomy): Bacteria > Bacillati > Actinomycetota > Actinomycetes > Propionibacteriales > Kribbellaceae > Kribbella > Kribbella sp. NPDC050241. The sequence continues at coordinate 48,212 of NZ_JBITJE010000002.1, read as the reverse complement.
CAACGAGTTCCGGCCGTACTTCGACAACGCGCCGGTGTACGGACACGGGCCCACCCTGGAGGACTTCAGCCGGGAGACGCCGTTGACGGTCGGCAGCCCGCAGCAGGTGATCGAGCGGACGCTGACGTTCCGGGAGCACTTCGGTGACTACCAGCGCCAGCTGTTCCTGATGGACCACGCCGGGCTGCCGTTGAAGACCGTGCTGGAGCAGCTGGACATCCTCGGCGAAGAGGTGGTTCCGGTACTGCGCAAGGAGTTCGCCGCCAAGCGGCCGGCGCAGGTCCCGGACGCGCCGACGCACGCTTCGCTGAAGGCCGCCGCCGAGCGGGCACGCGACCTGGAGACGATCGCGGAGCCGGCCGGATCGGTCGAGGAGACGAGCCGATGAAGGAACGAGTGATCGCCGTGGTGACGGCCGGGCTGACGACACCGTCGTCGTCCCGGCTGCTCGCCGACCAGCTGGCGGCCGCCGTGCGGGACGAGTTGTCCGGGCGTGGGATCGAGTCGCGGATCGAGCTGATCGAGGCCCGCGACCACGCGCATGAGCTGACGAACAACCTCCTCACCGGCTTTCCCTCGGCCGAGCTGGAGAAGGTACTCGCCACGGTCGCCGGGGCGGACGCTCTGATCGTGGTCTCGCCGACCTTCAGTGCGTCGTACTCCGGGCTGTTCAAGATGTTCTTCGACGTGCTCGACGACCAGGCATTGGCCGGCAAGCCGGTCCTGCTCGCGGCGACCGGCGGGACCGAGCGCCACTCGCTGGTGCTCGAGTTCGCGCTGCGGCCGCTGTTCGCCTATCTGAAGGCGATCCCGGTCCCGACCGCCGTGTACGCCGCGTCCACGGACTGGGGTCCGAACGCGACGACGCTGCGGCCCCGCATCACTCAGGCCGCGAGCGAGCTGGTCGCCGCCCTGCAGCACGAGACGCCGACGCACGCGGATCCGTACGACAACCCGACGCCGTTCGAGGACCTCCTCAACAGCTAGGATCGCTCGTCGATGAGCAATGAGATGCCGTCGAGGATCCGGGTGAGGCCGAAGGACAAGGCGTGCGCGGGGTCGATGACCGACTGGAACTGTTCGCCGACCGAGGTGCCGACCCGTCCCGCCACCGGGAAGTGCTGAGCCGCGCCGGACATGACACGGGTCAGGGTCGGCGAGATCTGCCGCCACCACTCCTCGTCGGACAGCCCGGACTCCCGCTGGGTGCGGAGCTGTTCAGCTCCGGCACGGGCGGTTCCGTGAACGTGCGTGAGCACCAAGGTCAGGGCCGAGTCCATCTCGACGTCGGTCAGCCCGAGGCCGTCGAGGGGCCGTAGCTCGGCCTCGTACTTGACGGTGATGTTGGGGCCGAGCGCGTTGCGCATGGTCGGGACGTCGTGGATCCAGGGGTGCTTGGTGAGCACGTCCCAGTTGCGACGGGCAATGAACTCCAGCGCTCCACGCCAGCCGCCGGGCTGCCGCGACGGTTCGTCGGCGTCGGCGTACAGGTCGCCGTACACGCTGTCGAACATCAGGTCGGTCAGCTCGCCCTTGCCCGGGACGTGCGTGTAGAGCGACATCGTCCCGGCCTTCAACTGCTCGGCGACCATCCGCATCGAGACCGCGTCGAGCCCTTGAGCGTCGGCCAGGTCGATCGCCGTGTCGACGATCGACCGCACGGTCAGGCCGGACCGGCCGGGCTTGGTGTGGCTGCCCCACAGCAGCGCCAGACTGCGCGCCGGATCGGGCGCGGACACCTTCTTTCCTGCCAACGGAACTAACTCCAGCCGCTCGTCGTTGTCCCGATCGTACCTGAGTCGTACAGTGTACGGTACACTCTACGACTCAACCTGGGCGAGAGGTGGGAAGTGACTACGGAACGTGTGATCGAGGCCGTCGGCGTACGGAAGAACTACCGGGGCGGCACCGAGGGGGCGGGGCTGAACGGTTTCGACCTGGAGGTCACGGCCGGCACGGTGACGGGGCTGCTCGGCCCCAACGGCGCCGGCAAGACGACGGCGGTGCGGATCCTGTCCACACTGCTCGAGCTGGATTCCGGTACGGCGACGATCGCGGGGTACGACGTCCGTCGGCAAGGAGCGGAGGTACGGCGCCGGATCGGGCTGGTCGGGCAGTACGCCGCGATCGACGAAGTACTGACCGGGCGCCAGAACCTGGTCATGTTCGGCCGGCTGAACCACCTGAGCCACACGGCCTCGGTACGTCGGGCCGACGAGCTGCTCGAGCGGTTCAGCCTGACGGAGGCGGCCGGTCAGGCGGTCAGCAAGTACTCCGGTGGGATGCGGAGACGGCTCGACCTGGCGGCCAGCCTGATCGTGGCGCCGGCGGTCCTGTTCGTGGACGAGCCGACGACCGGGTTGGATCCGGCCGGGCGGCTCGAGGTGTGGTCCGCCGTACGGCAGTTGGTGGACGGCGGGACGACGGTGTTGCTGACAACGCAGTACCTGGAGGAGGCCGATCAGCTGGCGAACCGGATCTCGATGCTCAAGGCCGGGGTGGTCGTGGCCGAGGGCACCCCGGACGAACTGAAGACGCAGCTCGGCTCGGACTGGCTGGACTTGGTGCTGGTCGATCCAGCCGACGTGCAGCGGGTGGTCGGATTGGCCGGACCACTGGCGGACGGAGACATTCGGATTGCCGGCAATCGGATCAGCGTGCCGGTGAAGGACCGCACGAAGGCCCTCGTGGTGATGGCCAACTCGTTGCATGAGGCAAAGATTGAGCCGGAGGACATCACCTTGCGCAGACCCACGCTGGACGAGGTGTTCCTGCACCTGACGGGACCGGAGGTGGCGGCATGACGGCGTTCGGCTGGGCTCTTGCGGATGGGTGGACGATCGCGCGGCGGACCTTGACGCACTGGCGGATGCAGCCGGGGCTGGTGCTGTTCTCCTGGTTCTTCCCGGTGCTGATGCTGCTGATGTTCGGCGGGCTGCTCGGCGGGGCGATGGACTTCCCCGACGGCGAGTCGTACTACGAACTGCTCGTGCCGGGGATCTTCGCGCTGTCGATGCTGTTCGGGCTGGAAGGCACGATGACCGCGGTCACCCAGGACCGGGACAAGGGGGTGACCGACCGGTTCCGCTCGCTGCCGATGAGCTCGGCGGCGGTCGTCCTCGGGCGGTGCATCGCGGACATGCTGGACTCGGTGGTGACGCTGATCGTGCTTGCCGCGGCCGGGCTCGCGCTCGGCTGGCGGTGGCATGAAGGACTGCCGGCCGCGGTGGCAGCGTTCGGGTTGCTGTTGCTGCTGCGGTTCGCGTTGCTGTGGATCGGGATCTTCATCGGGCTGACGGTGAAGAACGCTCAGAGCGTCACGATGGTGCAGGTCCTGGTCTGGCCGATCGGCTTCCTGTCCAGTGCGTTCGTCGCCACGTCCACGATGCCGGCCTGGCTCGGCACGATCGCGCAGTGGAATCCGTTGTCGGCCACGGCCACCGCATCGCGTGCCCTGTTCGGCAATCCCGATCCGTCGGCGACCGCCACCTGGATCGGCACCCATGCCGAGATCGCGGCGATCATCGGGCCGCTGGTGCTGACCGCGGTGTTCCTGCCCCTGTCGGCCCACCGCTACCGCACGCTCTCCCGGTAGAGATGCCTGTGGGGCTCCGGCGGCATACCGCTGGAGCCCCACTCTAGAGCTTGCCTATGGCATCAACTGGCCGCCGTTGACCTCGATGATCTGGCCGGTGACGTACGACGCCATCCGCTCGGAGGCGAGGAACAGGATCGTGCCGACGCACTCGTGCGGGGTGCCGCTGCGGCCCATCGGGATGGTGCCGATCATCGCGTTCATCTGCTCGTCGCCGGTGTGGCGGTCGTGGAACGGGGTCTTGATCACGCCGGGCGAGATCGCGTTGACGCGGATGCCGTCCGGTGCGACCTCCTTGGCCAGGCCGCGGGTGAAGGTGCTGACCGCGCCCTTGCTGGTCGCGTAGACGACCGACCCCCCGCCACCGCCGTTCCGGCCGGCGATCGAGGTGACGTTGATGATCGACCCACCGCCCTGCGCGCGGAACACCGGCACGATCTTGCGGCTGACGGAGAACACCGACGTCAGGTTCACGTCCAGGATCCGGTGGAACTCCTCGTCCGGTACGTCGGTCACCGGGGTCCGCTTGACCAGGTCGCCGGCGTTGTTCACGAGTACGTCGATCCGCCCGTGCTTCGCCAGCACGTCGTCGATCAGCTTCCCGGCCGACGCCGGATCCGCGAGGTCCGCCTGGTGCAAGGACGCCGTACCGCCGGCCGTCTGCACCGCGCCGAGCGTGTGCCTGGCTCCCTCCTCGTTCTGGTGGTAGTGCAACGCGACCGCGGCCCCGGTCTCCGCGAACCCCACCGCCGCCGCGGCCCCGATCCCGCTGCTGGCCCCGGTCACCACCACAACCTGATCCCTGAAATCCAGATATCCCATGCGCCCATCCTCCCCCGATCGCGCCAGGGAACGCGCCGTGGGCTGGTTCCAAGCCGCGCGGCCGGAGGTAGATTTTTTGGATGGGATATGCGCTGGGGCGGTTGGATCTTCGGCGGTGGCGGACGGGGGATGCGCTGCGGCTGACAGCGGCGCATCGCGATCCCGAGATGGCGAACCAGAACGGGATCGTGGACCGAGCGTCCGCGGTGGACTGGATCGGGCGCGTGGCGGACCTCGACAACGGGCATGTGTACGCCGTCGCGGATGCGGACGACCACCCGATCGGGTGTGTGGCGGTGACGAACATCGACCGGCATCAGGTCGGCTGGACGTGGTACTGGACCCTCGCCGAAGTCCGCGGCCAGGGCGTCGCCCGGGACTCGCTCCGCGCCCTCGCCAACTGGGCCCACCGGGAGGCCGGTCTCTACCGACTGGAGCTCGGTCACCGCACCAACAACGCGGCCTCGTGCGCGGTCGCCGCCGGCGCCGGTTTCCTCTACGAAGGCCTCGAACGCCAGCGCCACGCGTACGACGGCACCCGGTACGACGTCGAACGCCACGCCCGCCTGGCCACCGACCCGCTCAACCCACCCCAACGCCCAGTCACCGTCACCATCTGAGCCGTCACGTTCGAGCCGTCACCATCTGAGCCGTCACGTGTGAGCCGTCAGCCCGCCGGCGGCTGCAGGACGCAGAACTCGTTCCCGTCCGGATCGGCGAGAAGGTGCCAGGTCCAGCCGTACTCGACGACGGGCTCCTCGGTCACCTGCGTCGCCCCCAACGCACGCACCCGACTCACCTCGGCGGCCAGGTCCGGCGTCCGAAGGTCAAGGTGCAGACGGTTCTTGCCGACCTTCCGATCGTCCGTACGCTGCAGCAGAACTTCACAGCCACGTCCGTCGCCCGGAATCAGACTCAGGTACGTCGCCGACGAGCCGCCCGCGCGGTCGTAGCCCAGGACCTGACTCCAGAACTCGGCGGAACGATCCAGGTCGGACACGTCGACCACGATCGCCAGCTCGCCGTGGGAGTACCGCTGCACCTCGCGATCAACCATGCAGCGACCCTACTGATCAGAGCGTGAGCTTCGGGTGGCGGTTGACGTCTTTGTAGAGGAGGTAGCGGAAGCGGCCAGGGCCGCCAGCGTAGCAGGCCTGGGGGCAGAAGGCTCGGAGCCACATGAAATCGCCCGCCTGCACCTCGACCCAGTCCTTGTTGAGCAGGTAGACGGCCTTGCCCTCCAGCACGTAGAGGCCGTGCTCCATGACGTGGGTCTCCGGGAACGGGATCACGCCGCCGGGCTCGAAGCTGACGATGTTGACGTGCATGTCGTGCCGCACATCGTCCGGATCCACGAACCGCTGCGTCTTCCACCGCCCCTCGGTGTCCGGCATCGCCACACCCTCGACGTCCACCTCGTTCGTGACGAACGCCGGCGGTACGTCGATCCCCTCGATCCGCTCGTACGCCTTCCGCACCAGGTGGAACCGCGTGACCCGATCGCTCACGTTCCGCACGGTCCAGTCGACGCCCGGCGGCACGAACGCATACCCACCCGGCCCGAGCTCGTGCTTCTCGCCGTCCAGGGTCACCGTCACGCTGCCCTCGACCACGAACAGCACCGCCTCGGCGGCCGGATCCGTCTCCGGCCTGTCACTCCCGCCACCGGGAGCGACCTCGACGATGTACTGCGAGAACGTCTCCGCGAACCCGGACAACGGCCGCGCGAGCACCCACAACCGGGTGTCCTCCCAGAAGGGCAGCCGACTGGTGACGATGTCCCGCATCGTGCCGCGCGGGAGTACGGCGTACGCCTCGGTGAAGACGGCGCGGTCGGTGGTGAGGTCGCTCTGCGCAGGCAGACCGCCCGTCGGGGAGTAGTAGCTCATCCTCGTTCTCCTCGGTTCAGCAGCCGCCCGCGGGGGCCGGCCTCGATGTCGACGGGAACGCCGCGGAGCCAGGTACGGCGGACCACGCCGGTGAGCGGGCGATCGGCGTACGGCGTGATGGCGTTCTTGTGGTGCAAGGCGTTCGGGTCGACGACGAAGGTCTCGTCGGGCGCGAGGACGCAGAGGTCGGCGTCGTACCCGACCTCGATCCGGCCCTTGGTCCTCAGCCCGGCCTGCGCGGCCGGCGCCTGGCTCATCCAGCGGGTGACGTCGGCCAGGGTGAAGCCGCGCTTGCGCGCCTCGGTCCACACCGCCGGCAGCCCGAGCTGGAGCGAGGCGATGCCACCCCAGGCGGTGCCGAAGTCGCCGGTGTCGAGGTGCTTGAGGTCGATCGTCGACGGCGAGTGGTCGGACACGATCAGGTCGATCACGCCGTCGCGCAGGCCGTCCCAGAGGCGTTCACGGTTCTCGGCCTCGCGGATCGGCGGGCAGCATTTGTACTGCGTCGCGCCATCGGGGATCTCCTCGGCAGTGAAGGTCAGATAGTGCGGACAGGTCTCGGCCGTGATCCGTACGCCGTCACTGCGAGCCGCAGCGAGTAGCGGGAGGACGTCGGACGAGGAAACGTGCAGGATGTGGACCCGGCAATTTGTGGCGCGGGCGAGTTCGATGACGTTGGCGACGGCTTCGGTTTCTGCCACACGGGGGCGTGAGTGCAGGAAGTCGAGGTAGGTCGCGCCGTGCGGCGGTGGGGCATCGTCGATCCGGTGGGCGTCCTCGGCGTGGACGATCAGCAGGCCGTCGAAGGCGCTGATCTCTCGCATCGCCGCCTGGAGTTGCGCGTGATCCAGCGGCGGGAACTCGTCGACGCCCGAGTGCAGCAGGAAGCACTTGAACCCAAAGACTCCGGCGTCGTGCAGCGGACGCAGGTCGGGGACGTTGCCCGGGATCGCGCCACCCCAGAAGCCGACGTCGACGTACGCCTGGTTCTGGGCGGTCTTCCGCTTCACCTCGAGCGCCGGTACGTCGCACGTCGGCGGGATGCTGTTCAGCGGCATGTCGATGATCGTGGTGACGCCGCCGGCCGCGGCGGCCCGGGTCGCGGAGGTGAAGCCCTCCCAGTCGGTGCGACCCGGATCATTGACGTGGACGTGGGAGTCGACCAGGCCAGACAGCAGCACCTCGTCGTCGGCCAGGTGCACCTGCTCGGTGGCCGCGAGGTCGGCGTCGTACGGCGCGACGGCGGTGATCCGCCCGTCCCGGACGCCGACGGCACACGCCCGCTCGCCCGCGGCACCCACGACCCGGCGAGCCCTGATCACGAGGTCCAACGCTGTCATGCATCGCCCCTCTCACTTGCTGTCATCGTAGGTGGTCTGCCGCGATCCGCTCCCCGAGTCGCTGCAGCAACGGCACCGGTTCCGCGATACACCGCCGTACGTCGGGCTCCAGGTCTGTCAGGGCGTACGCCGCGACCACGCCGGCTGATCGCAGTCGCTCAGGGTTCAGCTTGTTGCTGCCACAGACCACCACCACCGGGATGCCCGCGGCGGCCGCTGCGACTCCGGCGACTGCCTTGCCGTGCAAGGTCTGCTCGTCGAGCGCACCTTCTCCGGTGATCACGAGGTCGGCATTCTGGAGCTGCTCGTGGAAGCCGACGAGCTCGAGTACCAGCTCGATCCCTGGTCGCAACTCCGCCCCGAGGAGGGCCAGAGCTGCGAAACCCACTCCGCCGGCCGCGCCGGCTCCCGGGGCATCACGGAGGTCCTGCCCGGTCTCCCGAGCCACCAGATCGGCCCAGCGCGCCAGGGCGGCGTCAAGCTCCTCCACCTGCTCGGGGCTGGCACCTTTCTGCGGGCCGTAGACGGCGGCAGCACCAGTTGCCCCGGTCAACGGGTTGTCCACGTCGCACGCCACTACGACCTCGATGCCATCCATACGCTCCCGAAGGGCACGCAGGTCGAGCGCAGCTGTGCCACCCAATGCAGTGACGATCCCGGCTCCACCATCGGTTGATGCGCTACCGCCGATGCCCAGGATCACGCGGGTGCAGCCGTCGTCGATGGCGGCGGCCATCAGCTCGCCGGTTCCGCGTGAGGTTGCGGTCATCGGGGCGGGCACGCCACCCGGCAACCGGACCAGTCCCGAGACGTCGGCCAGCTCGACGACGGCTACGTCGCCGCGGCGGGCGAAGCCGGTTTTGACTGGTTCGCCGGTGGGGCCGGAGGCGGTGACCGGGACCAGGTGGAAGCCGGCCGCGACGGCGGCGGCCAAGGTGCCGTCGCCGCCGTCAGCCACTGGAACGGAGACCACAGTCAGGTCCGGGTGAACCCGTCGGAGGCCGGCGCCGACTGCGGCGGCGACCTCCGCACTGGTAAGACTTCCCTTGAATTTGTCCGAAGCAACTATTGCCCGAGGCATCAGTCGAGCAGGGCGAGGGCGGTCGGCGCGTCGTCCGGGCTCTCGGCCAGGTCTTCGAACTCGACGATGTTGTCGATCTCCAGACCCATGGACACGTTCGTCACGCGCTCGAGGATGACCTCGACCACGATCGGGACCTGGTGCTCGACCATCAGCTTCTTGGCCTGCTCCAGCGCCGGCAGGATCCCGTCCGGCTCGAACACCCGCAGCGCCTTGCAGCCGAGTCCTTCGGCGACCTTCACGTGGTCGACGCCGTACCCGTTGAGCTCAGGGCTGTTGATGTTCTCGAACGACAGTTGCACGCAGAAGTCCATGTCGAACCCACGCTGCGCCTGCCGGATCAGCCCCAGGTACGAGTTGTTCACGACCACGTGGATGTAGGGGATGTTGAACTGCGCCCCGACCGCCAGCTCCTCGATCAGGAACTGGAAGTCGTAGTCGCCCGACAGTGCCACGACCGTACTGTCCGGATCCGCGACCGCAACTCCTAGCGTCGCCGGCACAGTCCATCCGAGCGGGCCGGCCTGACCGGCGTTGATCCAGTGCCGCGGCCGATACACATGCAGCATCTGAGCAGCCTGGATCTGCGACAATCCGATGGTCGACACGTAGCGAGTGTCGGGACCGAACGCGCGGTTCATCTCCTCGTACACCCGCTGCGGCTTGACCGGCACGTTGTCGAAATGCGTCTTGCGCTCCAACGCCGTCTTCCGGGCAGAGCACTCGTCGGCCCACGCGGACCGGTCCGCCAGCTTGCCCTCGGCGGCCCACTCGCGCGCCACCTCGACGAACACCTCCAGCGCGGCGCGAGCGTCGGACACGACGCCGTAGTCCGGTGCGAACACCCGTCCGATCTGGGTCGGCTCGATGTCGACATGAATGAACTTCCGCCGGCCCTTGTACACCTCGAGGCCGCCGGTGTGTCGGTTCGCCCACCGGTTGCCGATGCCGAGCACCAGATCCGACGTCAGGAAGGTCGCGTTGCCGTACCGATGCGACGTCTGCAGCCCCACCATCCCCGCCATCAGCGGGTGGTCGTCCGGCAGCACACCCCAACCCATCAGCGTGGGTACGACGGGAATCCCGGTCAGCTCGGCGAACTCGACCAGCAGGTCCTCCCCGCCCGCGTTGATGATCCCTCCTCCGGCGACGATCAGCGGGTGCTCAGAGGTGGCCAGCATCTCCAGCACCTTCTCCGCCTGCGCCCGGGTCGCGGCCGGGCGCGGCACCGGCAGTGGCTCGTAGGTGTCGATGTCGAAGTCGATCTCGGTCAGCTGGACGTCGATCGGCAGATCGATCAGCACCGGTCCGGGACGGCCCTCGCGCATCAGCTGGAACGCCTTCTGGAACGTCCCCGGCACCTGCGCGGCCTCCATCACCGTGACGGCCCATTTCGCGACCGGCTTGGCGATCGAGGCGATGTCGACCGCCTGGAAGTCCTCCTTGTGCAGCTTCGCCACCGGCGCCTGACCGGTGATGCACAGGATCGGGATCGAGTCGGCCGAGGCGGAGTACAGGCCGGTGATCATGTCGGTGCCGGCGGGACCCGAGGTACCGATGCAGACTCCGATGTTGCCTGCGCGAGCCCGGGTGTAGCCCTCGGCCATGTGCGAGGCAGCCTCGACATGGCGGGCCAGCACGTGCTTGATGCCGCCGTGCTTCTTCATCGCGCTGTAGAAGGGGTTGATCGCGGCGCCGGGCAGACCGAACGCCTGCGTCGAGCCTTCCTTCTCCAGGATCAGGACCGCGGCGTCGACCGCGCGCATGCGGGCCATCAGTCCGTCGCCTTCCCGGACAGGCGCTCGACTCCACGGAGCAGAGCGGAGTGGTCGAGACCGCCGTCGCCGTTCGCCTTGGCGGACGCGACCAGCTGGGCGACGAGCGCACCCAACGGTACGACGACTCCCGCCTCGCGAGCGGCGGCGGTGACGATGCCCATGTCCTTGTGGTGCAGGTCGATCCGGAAGCCGGGCTGGAAGGAGCGGGACAGCATGTTCTCCTTCTTCTGGTTCAGTACCGCGGATCCGGCCAGGCCGCCGCCGAGGACTTCGAGGGCTGCCTTGGTGTCGACGCCGTACGCCTCCAGGAAGATCACGGCCTCGGACACCGCTTGGATGTTGGCGGCGACGATCAGCTGGTTCGCGGCCTTGACCGTCTGGCCCGAGCCGCTCGGCCCGACGTGGACGACGGTCTTGCCGACGACGTCGAACAGCGGCTTGGCGATCGCGAAGTCGTCGGCCTCGCCGCCGACCATGATCGACAGCGCGGCGTTCTTCGCGCCGGCCTCGCCGCCGGAGACCGGGGCGTCGAGCATCCGGAAGCCCAGCGCCCGCGCCCGCTCGGCGAGCTGCTGCGTGACGTCCGGCCGGATGCTGGAGAAGTCGATGATCAGCGTGCCGGTCTCGGCCAGCTGGAAGACGCCGTCCTCCCCCTCGAGCACCTGTTGCACGTCGGGCGAGTCCGGGACCATCACGGCGACCACGTCAGCGTCCTTGACCGCGTCGGTCAGCGAGGTCGCGGCACGACCACCGGCCGCGACGAGTTCCTTGGCGCGCTCCGGGCTGCGGTCGAAACCGGCGACCGTGTGGCCGGCGTTGGCCAGGTGCACGGCCATCGGGTTGCCCATGATGCCTAGGCCGATGAAGGCGATGTTCGTCATGTCTGTCTTCTCCTATGCAGTGGCCGGCCGGCGCTCGCGCGGCAGCCAGCCGAAGCTCTCGTCGGTGGTGGTGGACGGCTTGTACTCGAGGCCGACCCACCCGGCGTACCCCTGGTTCTCGAGGTCGGCGAGCTGCCGGTCGAGCGGCAGCGATCCGGTGCCGGGTTCGTTGCGGCCGGGCGCGTCGGCGATCTGGACGTGCGCGATCCGGTCCGCGTGGCCGGCGATCACGCGATCGACGTCGTCGCCGTTGACCGCGAGGTGGTAGAGATCCGCGAGCAGTCCGACGTTCGGTACGTCGTACGCCGCCTGGACGCGATCGATCACGGCCAACGCGTCGGCCGCGGTGCGCAGCGGGTACCGGTCGGCGCCACTGACCGGCTCGATCAGTACGGTGCCACCGATCCGGGCGGCCGCGCGGGCGGCCAGACCGAGGTTCTCGACGGCGAGCTCGTCCTGGTCGGCCGCGGTCTGGTCGTCGACCCGGTTGCCGTACAGGGCGTTGAAAGCCGGGCAGCCGAGCCGCTCACCGATGCCGATGGTGGCGTCGATGTTGTCGCGGAACTCGCCCGACCGCTTCGGCCAGGAGACCAGGCCGCGATCGCCGCCGGGCATGTCGCCGGCGAAGAAGTTGAGGCCGGCCAGCTGGACGCCGGCGTCCTCGATCGCGGTGACGAAGGCGTCCGCGTCGGTGTCCGACGGCACCGCCTCGGCGAACGGCCACCAGAACTCGACCGCGCCGAAGCCCGCCCGCCGGGCGGCCGCCGGTCGCTCCAGCAACGGCAGTTCGGTGAACAGGATCGAGCAGTTCACCGCGTAGCGCAGTGCGTGACTCATGGCGTCCCTTCCTCTTGACTTCCGTATCGTGGAAGTTTGTTTCTGTTCTGCGAAATGACCATAGGATGCCGGGAAAGGACGCGTCAAGGTTTGAGTGGCCGGTCCGCCGTTGTACGTTCCTGTCAGGACCGGGCGATCGGGCCAGAGGAGGTGCGCCGTGCTGGTGTCCGAACTGCTCGACGCGCCGGAGCTGGGCCTGCGCCTGCTGCACGCGCCCGACGGCACGCTCGATCGCCCGATCGGGCGGCTCGTCACGACCGACCTGCTGGAGCCCGGCCGGTACCTCAACGGCGGCGAACTGGTGCTGACCGGGCTGGTCTGGCGCCGTACCGAGGCCGACAGCGAGACCTTCGTGGCGTCGGCGGCCGGTCGCGGCGCGGCCACGATCCTGGCCGGCCGCGCGCTGCTCGACCGCGTTCCCGACGACCTGCTCGATGCTTGCCGTCGGCATCAGATTGCGCTCGTCGAAGTACCGGTCGAGGTCGCGTTCGCGGACGTGACGGAGTACGTCGCGGCCGCGGGTGCAGCCGAGACCGGAGCGCGGCTGTCCGCCAGCCTGGTCCGGCAGCGGCAGTTGCTGTCCTCGATCGCCGCCGGCCGGAGTCTCGACGAACTGGCTGCCCGCATCTCTGCGGAGATCGGGCATGCCTGCAGAGTCATCACGTCGACCGGGCGGCAGGTCGTGCCTGGTCCTGGTGAACTGGACGACGCGACGCTGGACGCGGTCACCCGGCAGTTTCTGATCGCGGATCGGATGCCGGCAGTCGCGGCCGTCGGCGACGCGTCGTACAGCCTGTTCCCGATCGGGTCAGGGCTCGACAACCGGCTGACGGCCTGGGTGCTGCTGATCGAAGGCGACCATCAGGAGTGGCCGCGCGATCACGTCGAAGCCGTGCAGGAGTTGTGTGCTGTCGCCGCGCTTGACCGCGCCCGGCGGGACGAAGGCCGGCTTGCCCTTCGGCCGCTGGTGTCGGACGCCTTGGCGCTGGTCGAGTCCGGCGGTCCGCTCGCCGAGGTCGCGATTCGCCTGCGGCAGGCCGGTGCGCAGTCGGATCGGCCGATGGTGGTTGCGGTCGCCGAACTCCGCGACGAACCGCGCAACGACATCGCGTTCAGCGTTTTCGAAGACGTGGCGTTGACCGTCGGTCCGGCCGTGGTCGCAGCCGGCCGGGACGATCTGCTGGTCGGCTTCCTGCCGTCGTCGCCTGGGCTGCCCGAGCAGCTGCGCCGATCCTTCGCCCGGCTCTCACCTGGGCTCGGGCGCGGGAGACTGTCCGTCGGGGTCAGCGGTGAGACGGGTGTCGATGCCTTGGCCGGTGCACTGGAGGAAGCACGATTCGCCCAACGTGCAGCGCAGGCGGGCAGGACTCCGGTGTCGGTGGTGACGTCGGACGAGGTCGCGTCGCATGTGTTGCTGCTCGCAACATTGCCCGACGACGTACGCCGTACTTACACCCACCGGGTTCTCGGACCGGTGCTCGAGCACGACCGTCGTACGAACGCCGAACTGCTTGCCACGCTGCGGGAGTTCCTCGCCTGTTCGTGTTCCTGGGCGCGTACGGCGGAGTCGATGCACCTGCACGTCAACACGGTTCGCTACCGGATCGAACGCGTAGAGCAACTGACCGGACGCGATCTGTCCCAGTTGGAGGACCGTGTCGACGTGTTCCTCGCGCTGAAATCGCTGTGAACGCGGCGGTTTGGGTGATCACACAGATTCACGTGGTCTGAACCCCGCATCTTCGGAGGTTCACCGGGTGCAATCGGACGCGGCATGCGCTCAGGCTTTCGAGCAGGCCAGAACCGCCGTAGCCGAGGAGTGTGTCCCGATGAAGACAGTCCCGCGACCGAGCCGCCATCCCGTTGACGAGGTGCTGCCTGCCGGCAAGCTCGCCGTGTACGGCGCTCAGCACGTGCTCGCCTTCTACGCCGGCGCGGTGATCGTACCCATCCTCCTGGCCAACTCGATCGGCCTCAGCACCCAGCAGCTGATCCACCTGATCAACGCCGACCTGTTCACCTGCGGCATCGCCTCGATCATCCAGTCGGTCGGATTCTGGAAGGTCGGAGTCCGGCTGCCGCTGCTGCAGGGCGTGACGTTCACGGCGGTGTCGCCGATGATCGCGATCGGCCTGGCCGCCGGTGGTGGGACCGACGGCCTGCTGGTCATCTACGGCGCGGTGCTCGTCGCCGGTCTCGCCACCTTCTTCATCGCGCCCTTCTTCAGCCGGCTGATCCGGTTCTTCCCACCGGTCGTGACGGGTTCGGTGATCACGATCATCGGCCTGGCGCTGCTGCCGGTGGCGGCCGGGGACGCGGTCGGCGGCGCGGGGCCGACGGCCGATCCGACCAGCGGCAAGAACCTGGCCTACGCACTCGGGACCCTCGGACTGATCGTGCTGATCCAGCGGGTCTTCAAGGGGTTCATGGCCACGGTCGCCGTCCTGGCCGGCCTCGTGGTCGGGACTCTGGTCGCGTGGGCCTTCGGCGACGCACACTTCAGCGCGGTCAGCGACGCGGCCTGGGTCGGGGTCACCCAGCCGTTCTACTTCGGCTGGCCGAAGTTCTCGATCGCGGCGATCATCTCGATGGTCGTGGTCATGCTGATCACCGCGGTGGAGACGACTGGTGATGTCTTCGCGACCGGTGAGATCGTCGAGAAGCGGATCGGCAAGGACGACATCGCCCGCGCGCTGCGGGCCGACGGCCTGGCCACCACGATCGGCGGCGTCTTCAACTCCTTCCCCTACACCTGCTTCGCCGAGAACGTCGGCCTGGTCCGGCTGACCCGGATCCGCAGCCGCTGGGTGGTCGCGGCGGCCGGCGGGATCATGATTCTGCTCGGGCTGCTGCCGAAGGCCGGTGCGATCGTGGCCGGCATCCCGCATCCTGTGCTGGGTGGCGCGGCGCTGGCGATGTTCGCCACCGTGGCCGTGGTCGGCTTCCAGACCCTGGCCAAGGTCGACTTCCACGACCACCGCAATGTGGTCATCGTGGCGACCAGCGTCGGCCTGGCCATGTACGTCACCGCGCAGCCCCAGGTCGCCCAGGCGGTGCCGGGCTGGGCCGAGATCATCTTCGGCAGCGGCATCACCCTCGGCAGCCTGACCGCGATCGGCCTGAACATCCTCTTCCACCACGTCGGCAAGGACTACGGTCCCGCGGTCGCCGGACAGCCGGGTGACACGATCCGGTTGGACCAGGTCAACAAGATGCGCCGCGACGAGTTCGTGGAGACCTTCGCCGGTCTGTTCCAGGGCCCGCGCTGGGCGGTCGAGCGGGCCTGGGACATGCGCCCCTTCGCCGACACCCACGCACTGCGCCGTTCCTTCCAGGAGGCCCTGTTCTCCGGATCGCACGAGGAGCAGCGGCAACTGATCGAGGCCTACCCGCAGCTCGGCTCGCAGTTCGTCGCGGACGGCCTCAGCGGCGAGGCGTCGCTGCGGGACCAGTCGGACAAGGGCCTGACCTTCCTGGCCGATCCGGAGCGTGACGAACTGGCCACGATCACCGAGGCGTACCGCGAGCGGTTCGGCTTCCCGCTGGTCATCTCGGTCCGGGACGCGGACTCCTTCCACCGGATCATCGAGCAGGGAAGGGACCGGCTGGACAACTGCGAGAACCAGGAGCACGCCGCCGCGCTGCTCGAGATCGCGAAGATCGCCGGGTACCGGTTCGACGACTTCCTCTCCGACGCCAATCCGATCCATAGTGCAAGGACACGCTGGAGCAGCAACAGATGACGACGACAACGCAGGCGCTGCGCGCGCCTTCGATCAAGGTCAACGGGGCGGACACCGCGATCGGCGACGTCCCGGTCCACACCACTGCACTGGACTGGCTGCGCGACCGTGGCCTCACCGGCGCCAAGGAAGGCTGTGCGGAAGGCGAGTGCGGGGCGTGCTCCGTGCTCGTCGCCCGGCCCGGGACGGATGCGCCGACCGATTGGACCGCGGTGAACGCGTGTCTGCTGCCGATCGCGTCCCTGGACGGCCAGGAGGTCATCACCTCCGAGGGTCTGGGATCGCCCGAGACCCTGCACCCGGTACAGCGCGAACTCGCCGTACGCGGTGGGTCACAGTGTGGCTACTGCACTCCGGGTTTCGTGTGCAGCATGGCCGCCGAGTTCTACCGTTCCACCCGTACGACGTCCAACGGGCACTGCGATCACGAGCACGGCCCGAACGGGTTCGATCTGCACTCGCTGAGCGGGAACCTGTGCCGGTGCACCGGTTACCGCCCGATCCGGGACGCGGCGTACGCGCTGGGTGATCCGTCGGCGGACGACGCGCTCGCCGCCCGGCGGTACACTCCACCGCCCGCGCCGGCGACGACCCGGATGGAACAGGGCGATGCGGAGTTCGTCCGTCCGGCCGGACTGGACGACGTACTCCGGCTGCTGGCCGATCGGCCCGATGCGCGGATCGTTGCCGGATCGACCGATCTCGGGGTCGAGGTGAACCTGCGCGGGCTACGCGACCCGCTCGTCGTCGCGATCGACCGGCTGGCGGAGTTGCGGGAGTTCGAGTTCGGGCGCGACGAGGTCCGGATCGGGGCGGCGCTGACGTTGAGCGAGATCGAGCGGATGCTGGCCGGCCGGGTGCCCTTGCTGGCCGAGATGTTCCCGCAGTTCGCGTCGCGGTTGATTCGGAACGGCGCGACGATCGGCGGCAACCTGGGGACCGGCTCGCCGATCGGTGACACCCCGCCGGCCTTGCTCGCGCTCGACGCGTCGCTCGTGCTGGCGTCTCACCGCGGTGAGCGCGTCGTCCCGCTGGCGGACTACTTCACCGGCTACCGGCAGACGCTGAAGGCGCCGGACGAGCTGATCAAGACCGTGGTCCTTCCGCTGCCGCTCGCACCGCTGACTGCCTTCCACAAGATCGCCAAGCGACGCTTCGACGACATCTCGAGCGTTGCCGTCGGGTACGCCGTCGACGTGGTGGACGGTGTCGTCCGCGAGGCCCGGATCGGGCTCGGCGGGGTCGCCGCCACGCCGCTGCGCGCCCGGGCGACCGAGGCGGCGCTGATCGGCAAGCCGTGGACCGAGCACACCGTGCGCGAGGCCGCCACGGTCATGGCCGCCGAAGGTACTCCGATGGACGATCACCGCGCGAGCTCGTCGTACCGCTCGGCGATGCTCGGCCAGTCGTTGCTTCGCTTCCACGCCGAGGAGGTGCCCGCATGAGTTCGCTGTCCGAGCGGCCGCCGGTGGCAGTCGTCGGCGTACCGATGCCGCACGAGAGTGCCGCGTTGCATGTCACCGGCCATGCCCTCTACACGGACGACCTGGTCCAACGGACGCGCGACGTACTGCATGCGTATCCGGTGCAGTCGCCACACACCCACGCTCGCGTCACGACGCTCCGCGTGAAGCCGGCGTACGACGTACCTGGCGTGGTGCGGGTGCTGACAGCGGAGGACGTACCGGGGGTGAACGACGCCGGCGTGAAGCATGACGAGCCGTTGTTCCCGTCCGAGGTGATGTTCCACGGGCACGCGATCTGCTGGGTGCTCGCCGAGACGCTGGAGGCGGCACGGCTGGGGGCTGCCGCGGTGGAGGTCGAGTACGAGCCACTCGAATCGCTGGTGACGGTTCGAGAGGCGATCGCGGCCGGGAGTTTCCAGGGCACCGGGCGTCACCTGGAGCGTGGTGACGCCGATGGTGCACTGGCCGACGCGGCGCATGTGTTCGATGGTGAGTTCGAGTTCGCCGGGCAGGAGCACTTCTACCTGGAGACCCACGCGGCGCTGGCCCACGTCGACGAGGGCGGGCAGATCTTCGTCCAGAGCAGTACGCAGCACCCGTCGGAGACCCAGGAGATCGTGGCCCACGTACTCGGCCTGGCCAGCCACGCGGTGACTGTGCAGTGCCTGCGGATGGGCGGGGGCTTCGGCGGCAAGGAGATGCAGCCGCACGGGTTCGCCGCGATCGCGGCACTCGGCTCGACGCTGACCGGGCGGCCGGTGCGGCTGCGGCTCAACCGGACGCAGGACGTGACGATGTCGGGTAAGCGCCACGGCTTCCACAGCAGGTGGAAGGCCGGCTTCGACGACGAAGGGCACCTGGTCGCGCTGGACGCGACTCTCACCTCTGACGGTGGCTGGAGCCTCGACCTCTCCGAGCCGGTGCTCGCGCGGGCGATGTGCCACATCGACAACGCCTACTGGATCCCCAACGTTCGAGTCGACGGTCAGATCGCCAAGACGAACAAGACATCGCAGACGGCGTTCCGGGGCTTCGGTGGACCGCAGGGAATGCTGGTTGTCGAGGACATCCTCGGCCGGTGCGCACCACTTCTCGGGTACGACGCGATGGAGTTGCGGCATCGCAATCTCTACAAGCTGGGCGACAGTACGCCGTACGGTCAGCCGGTCCGGCACGCGGATCGCCTGGAGGCTTGCTGGAGCCAGGTGTCCGCGGGCGGTGACGTGGTCGGCCGGAAGGCGGAGATCGAGCAGTTCAACGCGACGCATCCGCACAAGAAGCGGGCGCTGGCGATGACTCCGGTGAAGTTCGGGATCTCGTTCAACCTCACCGCGTTCAACCAGGCCGGCGCGGTGGTGCACGTCTACAAGGACGGCTCGGTGCTGATCAACCACGGCGGCACCGAGATGGGTCAGGGCCTGCACACCAAGATGCTGCAGGTCGCCGCGACGACGCTCGGCGTACCGCTCGCGCGCGTCCGGCTGGCGCCGACCCGCACGGACAAGGTGCCCAACACCTCGGCCACCGCGGCCAGCTCCGGCGCCGACCTGAACGGCGCCGCGATCAAGAACGCGTGCGAGCAGATCCGCGAGCGCCTCGAGCAGGTCGCGGGCGGCAGGCTCGGCATCAGCCCGCACGACGTGCGGATCAGCGACGGCGTCGTCCGCGGGCTGTCCGAGGGCGAGGATCTGCGCTGGGAGGACGTCGTCAACGCGGCGTACCACCAGCGGGTCCAGTTGTGGGCGGCCGGCTTCTACCGGACCGAGGGCCTGCACTGGGACCCCAACGCGATGCGCGGCGAGCCGTTCAAGTACTTCGCGTACGGCGTCGCCGCCGCGGAAGTCGAGGTGGACGGGTTCAGCGGTGCGTACACGCTCCGTCAGGTCGACATCGTGCACGACGTCGGTGACAGCCTCAGCCCACTGATCGACCTGGGTCAGATCGAGGGCGGGTTCGTGCAGGGCGCCGGCTGGCTGACGCTCGAGGACCTGCGATGGGACGAGAGCAACGGCCCGAACCGCGGCCGGCTCGCCACGCAGGCAGCCAGCACGTACAAGCTGCCGAGCTTCTCGGAGATGCCTGAGGTGTTCAACGTCCGGCTGCTCGAGAAGGCACATGAGGACGGCGCGGTATACGGCTCGAAGGCGGTCGGTGAGCCGCCGCTGATGCTCGCCTTCTCGGTCCGGGAGGCGCTGCGGCAGGCCGCGGCGGCGTTCGGCCCGGCCGGGACAAGCGTGGATCTGGCGTCGCCGGCGACGCCAGAGGCGGTGTACTGGGCGCTCGACCGGGCTCGGTCGAGCGTGCTCACGGCGAGTGGGGTGTGAGCGAGATGGAGTGGGTGAAGGCGGTTCAGCACCTGCGCTCGCAGCGTCGTGCGGGCGTCCTGGTGACTGTGATGTCGGTGCGCGGGCACGCGCCGCGAGAGGCCGGCGCCAAGATGGTGGTTGCCTCGGACAACGTCTGGGCGACTGTTGGCGGCGGCAACCTGGAGGCGGTCGCGATCGAGCGGTCGCGGGCCTTGCTCGCCGAAGGCACGACTGCGCCGGAGGTGCTCGACGTGGCCTTGTCGGACAAAGCGCCGTACCAGCATGGGGTGCAGTGCTGTGGGGGTGAGGTGAAGTTGTTGCTCGAACCGTTGCCGGCGGTTCCGTCCGTGGCGATCTTCGGAGTGGGGCACGTGGGGCTCGAACTCGCGCGGATCCTCGCCCGGCACGACATCGAACTGCATCTCATCGACTCGAGGCCGGATCGGCTCGAGGCCGAACGGCTGCAGGTGCTCGACGATGCGGTAGCCAACGTCCACGTGCATCAGGTGCCGGTGTTGCCGGAGCTCGTGGTGGCTGAGCTGCCGCCGGGGACACATGCGCTGGTGATGACGCACGACCACGCGGAGGACGCAGCGTTGTGTGACGCCGCGCTGCGGAACGAGCACCTTGCGACGATCGGGCTGATCGGATCGACGGCGAAATGGGCCCGCTTCCGCCGCAAGCTCGCCGAGGACGGCAACCCGGCCGAAGCGATCGACCGGATCGTCACCCCGATCGGTCTGCCGGACCTCCCAGGCAAGGAACCGGCCACCATTGCGGTCAGCGTGGCGGCCTGGCTGCTCCAACTGTTCGTTGCCGAGCGCAACCCGGCGCAGGTTCACCGTGAGGCGAAGGCATGACCATCTTCCGAGGCACGTTCCTCGACACCCCGGACAACCCGTTCACCGGTGGCGGCCTCCGGGTCGACACCGACGCCGGCGTCCTGGTCACGGCCGGAACGATCGTTGCCCGCGGCACCTTCGCGGACGTACGCCGGGCGCACCCGGCCGAGCCGGTCGTCGACCTGACCGGCGGCCTGGTGCTGCCGGGCTTCGTGGACACGCATGTGCACTTCCCGCAGATTCGTGCGGTCGGCGGGCTGGGGTTGCCGTTGCTCGAATGGCTGGACAAGTACGCGTTGCCGGAAGAGGCGCGGATGGCTGACGCGTCGTACGCGGCCGGGGTTGCGTCCGAGTTCGTCCGCGGTCTGGCTGCGGCGGGAACGACGAGTGCGCTGGTGTTCGGGGCGCATTACGCCGATGCCGTCGACGCGCTGTTCAGCGCGGCGTCCGAGATGGGGTTGCGGGTGACGAGCGGGCTGGTGGTGAGCGATCGGCTGCTGCGGCCGGAGCTGCACACGACACCTGATCGGGCGTACAGCGAGTCGCTGGCTCTGGCCGAGCGGTGGCATGGAGTCGGGCGGAATCGGTACGCCGTGACGCCGCGGTTCTCGTTGTCGTGCACGGACGAGCTGCTTGCGGTGTGTCACGACGTACTCGAAGAGGTGCCTGGCGCGCTGTTCACGTCGCATCTGAACGAGAACGAGGCGGAGATCGCGGCAGTGTCCGAGCTGTTCGGTGGGTGCGACTACGTGACGACGTACGACCGGCACGGGTTGGTCGATCGGCGCAGCGTGCTTGCTCACAACGTGCATCCGACGGACGTGGAGCTCAAGCTGCTCGCCAACGCTGGTGCTTCGGTGGCGCATTGTCCGACCAGCAATGCTGCGCTGGGGAGTGGATTGTTCCCGCTGACTCGGCATCTCCAGTACGGGGTCCGGGTTGCGCTGGGGTCGGATGTCGGCGCTGGTACCGGCTTCTCCCTGCTGAAGGAGGGTTTGCAGGCGTACTTCGCTCAGCAGCTCCAGGCCGAGGACGGTCATCCGCTGTCGGCGGCGCACCTTCTGCACCTGGTCACCACGGCCGGCGCGGATGCCCTCGGGCTCAGCTCCGAAATCGGCGATCTGTCCGTCGGCAAGCGCTTCGACGCGCAGCTGCTACGGCCGGCCGAAGGTTCACCGTTGGCGGTCAGCATCGCCCACGCCGACGACCCCGAGGAAGCCTTGGCCCGGACCTTCACCCTCGGCACCCCCGCCGACATCCGAGCCGTCTGGATCAACGGCGACCTCCTCCACACCTGACCGCCCGAACACCGCGGCCCCAACCACTCACCAGGTGGTTGGGGCCGCGGTGTTTCTCAGCCGGCTTTGGCGACGAGGGCCCGTTGGACTGCTGTGACCCGGGTTGCGAGGTGCTCTTCGTCGAGGGTGACCACGGTGTCGTGTTCTACGACGGGGGTGCCGTTGACGAGCAGGAGTTCCAGCGGGGGTGGGGTGCCTAGGACCAGCGCAGCCACAGGGTCGGCGATGCCGGCGTGGGCGAGCGTGTCGAGGCGCCACATGGCCAAGTCGGCCAGCTTGCCGGTCTCCAGCGACCCGATCTCGTTCTCGCGCCCCAGCACGCGGGCACCACCGACCGTCGCCAACTCCAGCGCGGCGCGTACGCCGAGCGCCTGCGGACCACCGCGAGCACGCGCGAAGAGCAACGCGTGCCGCAGCTCCTCCACCAGGCTGCCGGCTTCGTTGCTCGCGGCACCATCCACCCCAAGGCCAACCGGCACACCAGCCGCCCGCAGATCGGCAACCCGCGCGATCCCGGCCCCCAGCCGCGCATTGGAGCTCGGACAGTGCGCGACGCCCGTCGCCATCTGACCCAGCTGCTTGATCTCTGCGTCGTCGAAATGAATCCCGTGCGCGAACCACACATCCGAGCCGGTCCACCCGAGGTCGGCGGCGTACTCCAGCGGCGTCCATCCGAACTTCTGCTGACACCACTCACCCTCGTCGAGGGTCTCGGCCAGATGCGTGTGCAGCCGGACACCCTTCCGCCGCGCCAACTCAGCCGCCTCGCGCATGAGCTCGCCGGTCACGCTGAACGGCGAACACGGCGCAACCACCATCCGCAGCATCGAATCCGGCGCCGGATCATGCCACCGATCGATCGCGGCCTCGGTAGCGATCAGGATCTCCTCCCGATCCTCGACCACCGAGTCCGGCGGCAACCCACCGTCCTTCTGGCCAAGGTCCATCGACCCCCGCGAGGGATGGAACCGCAGCCCGATCTCCTGCGCAGCAAGGATTTCCGCCCCGAGCAGATCCCCACCCTCCCGCGGGAACACGTAGTGGTGATCCGCCGCCGTCGAGCACCCCGTCCGCGCCAGTCGCGCCAGTGCGGCCTGCGCACCCACATGGACGGCGTCCTCGTCGATCCCCGCCCACACCGGGTACAGCGTCGTCAGCCAGCCGAACAACGTCGCATCGGCCGCCAGTCCGCGAGTGACCCACTGATACAAGTGCTGGTGCGTGTTCACGAACCCCGGCGTGACGAGACACCCCCGTCCGTCGATCACCCGCGCCCCGTCGTACGCCGGCGCCGGTCCCGCCCCGACCGCCACCAACTTGTTGCCCTGGACAACAATATGTCCGGTGGCGAACTCCCGCCGCTCCCGGTCCACCGTCACCACGGCGGCCCCGTCCACCACGATCGTCGCTGCGCTCATCAACCCGCTCCTCACCAAGATTGACCTCAGTCAACCCCGCCACCCGGAGTCGGGTAACCCACAGCGAGCACGAACCGGAGCAGGCGAGACCCCCGCAGATTGGAGCTTTCTCCAACCTGCAGGGGCAGTCGTCAGCAGAAGCCGGGTACGGCGTGCCAGGCGGAGCCGGCCTCGGACGCATCGTCGCGGACGACGGTCGCCTCGATCAGCCCGTACGGCCGGTCGGCGGCGATGAACACCTCGTTGGGGTTCTCCACCCCGAACGGGCTCAGATCCACCAGGAAGTGGTGCTTGTTGGGCGCCGAGAACTTGATCTCGGCCACCTCCGGGTGCTGCTGCAGAACCGCTTCACCCATCCCGTACAGCGTCTGCTGCAGCGCGAGACTGTGGATCCGCGCGAACTGCTCCAGCAGCAGCGCCTTGATCTGGTCGTACGACTTGTCCCAGTCGACGTCGGTGTGGTCGTACCGCCACCGCGCCACCAGCGACGTGGCGAGGATCCGGTCGTCGGTCTCGGGCAGCGTCGTGTACTTGTCCTTGAGGAAGCCGTGGAACTCCGAGCCGGTGGACTTCAGCAAGGTCAGGTCCTGCACGCCGGAGACGACGTACGTCTTCCGCTCGTCACCGCGGCCCTCGACGTTCACGATCGTCGTCCGTACGCCGCTGCCGGCGCGGACGAAGGAGTGGTCGTGGGGCTCGCCGTCGACGCTGATCCGCTCCCACGGGTATTCCTCGATCGCGATCCGGGCGCCGTCGGCGGCCGGGGCGGCCTCGAGGAAGTGCGCGCCGAGCGTGCGGGCGAAGTCCTCGATCGCGCCGATGCCCTTCTCCTTGGCGAACGCGAACGCGGTGTTCTTCTGCGTGTCGGTCGGCAGCACGTCACGCTGGTCGCCGCTGGTGTGCGCGTCCTCGAACCGGCCGCGCAGCGCGGACGACACGTTCAGGTCGCGGATCTGGTGGCGGGGCGTGTCGCGGTAGATCCGGACCACGCGGCTCTCGGCCTTGCCGTACTGGTTCGCACCCAGGTGGATGGCCATCGGGATCAACTCCCTCGGTAGGTGGAAAAGGCGAACGGACTGAGCAGCAGCGGAACGTGGTGGTGCCGCTCGTCGGTGATCGTGAACGTCACGGTGACCTCGGGAAAGAAGATGTGCTGGCCGGACGCGTCCGCATACGCGGCCACATCGAACCAGAGCCGGTACGTCCCGGGCTCGAGCCCCGTCCCCAGTTGGGCGACGCGCCCGTCGTCGTCGGTCGTGGCCGACTCGAGGACGACGGTCTCTTCGGCCTTGACCCGGGACAGCTGGACCGGCACCCCGCGCGCGGGAAGCCCGAGCCCGGTGTCGAGGACGTGCGTACTGACGCTGCTCATGCCTGGACCTCCAGCACCTTGCTCAGCCGGAGCAGAGCGATCTTGCGCAGTTCGTCCCGTACGACGGCGGCTTCGGTGACGTCGTCGTGATCGAGCCGCCGGCGCAGTGCGGCGAGCATCTGCTCGGCCGACAGCCCGGTCGCGCAGAGCAGGAAGACCCGGCCGAACCGCTGCTCGTACTCGCGATTCCCGTCGGCGAGCGCCGAGCGCAGGTCAGGATCCTCGCCGACCCCGGACTGCTCCTTGCGCGACCACGCCGCCTCCGTGCCGGCCCCGGACGGCCGGTCGCCGATCCGCGGGTGGGCGGCCAGCGCCCGGTCGACCTCGGCATCGTCGAGCTCCCGGAGCAACTGGTCCGCGACCGCGGTCAGCGCCGTGACCTCGCCGTACGGGCGTTTGGCGACGATGCCGTCGACCCAGCGCGGCACGTCGCAGCAGGCCGACAGCGTGGGGCGCAGCCGGCCGGCGGGCGCGGAGTTGAACTCCTGCAGGTCCACGGATCACACCTTCTCGAATCCCGAAACTTACTTTCCGTATGACGAAAGCCTGACATGCACCCCGCCTGTCGTCAACAGTTTGTTGAAGTTTGGCCGGGCGGGCAAGAGGTCAGGCCTGATCGCGGGCCCGGTTCAGGTAGTTGTAGACGGTGAACCGGGTGACGCCGAGCGCCTCGGCCACGATCTCGGCCGACTTCCGGAACTCGAACGCCCCCCGCTCCTCCAGCCGCAGTACCGCCTGCTGCTTGTCGGTCCGCGACAACTCGCGCAACGGCCGGCCGAATTCCTCGGCAACCTCCGCGAGCAGCGTGTTCACGCCCCCCTCGGGCTTACGAGACAGACGTACGGCGACCACCGGCTCGCCGTCCCACAGCAACGGCACGTCGTCCGGCTGAGCATCTCCCGGTGACACCAGCTCGGCGTTCAGTCGCTCGACCAACGGCGTGATCGCGACGACGAGCGGATGCGGTTCCTTGTCAGCCATCGCGCCGTACCTGGACCGTCACCTGGCTGGCGCCGCTGGCGAAGGCGGCCTCCAGTACGCCGGTCAGCGTCGGCAGCAGGAGTTCCTGTTCGCCGCGCACGAGCGTGCCCAACGGCCCGAAGTCGCACTCCAGGCCGGCCTCCTCCGCGACGCGCAGCGCCTCGGTGGCGTGCGCGGGCGGCTGCCCTTCGACATCGAAGGGTTCCGTGGTGAACTCCGCAACCAGTCGCATGCCGCGAGGCTAGCGACCAGCGGGCCGGTGGGTCACGACCGCAGCGGGCGACGCGCCAACTTGGCCAGGCCCGCGGTGTCGACGCCGATCAGTTTGTCGACTTCCGCCTGGTCGACAGCACCACACTCCATCCCGCGCAGGACGAAGCCCGCGAGAGCCGCGGCCGTCGCCGGCTCGTCCAGGTAGCCCGAGTCGCCTTGACCCAAGTACGCGCGCAGGCGAGCCGCCGCCGTCTCCAGACCCTCGCGGTAGAAGAGATAGTTCGCAACGAATCGCGTCGGCAGCTGGGCGGGATGCATGTCCCAGCCCTGGTAGATCCCGCGACCGAGCGAACGCCGTACCAGCCGCAGGTGGAGTCGCCAGGCCGCGTGGACGGCGTCAGCCGAGCCGACCGGGAGCACATTTGTCGAGCCGTCGGACACGAAGACACCCGTCCCGGCCGCGGCCAGTTGCATGACGTCCTTGGCGTGGTCGGCGACCGGATGCTCCATGCTCTGGTACGCCGCGGCAACCCCCAACGAGGCCGAGTAGTCATACGTGCCGTAGTGAAGTCCGGTCACTCGGCCCGCACCCGCTTTGATCATCCGGGCCACCAGGGCAGTGCCGTCGGAACCGAGGATCGACTGCGGCGTCTCGACCTGGATCTCGAACTTCAGTGATCCGCCCGGTGCTCCGCGCTCGGCTTCGACCGAGTCGAGCACGAGCATCATCGCCTCGACCTGCTCGACCGAGGTCACCTTCGGCAGCGTGATCACGAAGCCCTCGGTCAGCGCGCCGCCCAGTTCACGGACGAACAGGTCCAGCGTCCGTACACCACGTCGCCGGCTCGGCGCTTCCAGCGATTTGATCCGCAGCCCGTGGTACGGCGGGGCGACGCCGGCGGTCACGGTCTCCGCGAGGGATCGGGCCGCGGCCACGGCGGCCGCGTCCTCCTGATCGTCCGGCCTGGTCCCGTAGCCGTCCTCGAAGTCGATCCGAAGATCCTCGATCGGCTCCCGCTCGAGCTTGGCCCGAACCAGTTCGTACAGCTCCTCCGTGAGCGCCGGCCCAGGGTCGCCTGTCGGGACCGGCAACAGGCCGAGCGCCTCGGCCAGTTGCGCGGCGGAGGCGCCGTACTCGCCGAGCGCGGCGCGGGCTCTGGCTCCCCAGTCGGCCACCGTGCGGGCGTCGTACCGATCGGCCGGGACGTAGACGGTGTGCACGGGCTGGCGGATACCGCGGTCGCCCGGGTACTCCGCGGCGAGCGCCGCGTCGGCCTCCGCCAGGCGCCGATCCAGCTCGCCGACCAGGTCATCCAGGCCCATGTGCGCCTCCAAGACTGTCTTTTCCGTATTGCGGAGACTAATATCTACTGTGCGGAAGACGCAATGGCACTGGCCTTCCGAGATCTGGGGCTAAACTTCCGTGATCCGGAAAGAGAGGCGGGGACCCGTGGCGGAAGCGAACGGCGGCAAGGCGCGCACCGGCAGTGTGCAGTCGATCGAGCGCGCCTTCGGCCTGCTCGAAACCATGGCCGACGCGGGCGGGATGATGGGTCTGTCCCAACTGGCCAACGCCTCCGGTCTGCCGCTGCCGACGATCCACCGGCTGGTTCGTACTCTGGTCGACCTCGGCTACCTGCGCCAGGAGCCGTCGCGGCAGTACGTGCTCGGCCCGAAGCTGATCCGGCTCGGCGAGAGTTCGTCCCACATGCTGAGTGTCTGGGCCCGGCCGCATCTGGCCCGGCTGGTCGATGACCTCGGCGAGTCGGCGAACATGGCGATGCTCGACGGCGACCAGATCGTGTACCTCGCGCAGGTCCCGTCCCGGCACTCGATGCGGATGTTCACCGAGGTCGGTCGCCGCGTCCTGCCGCACTGCACGGCGGTCGGCAAGGCGATCCTCGCCCAGCTCCCCGAGGCCGAGGTCCGCGAACTGCTGCACCGCACCGGCATGCCCAGGCACACCGACAACACCATCACCGATCCGGACTCGTTCACAGCCCAACTGCGCAAGGCCGAGGAGCACGGGTACGCCACCGACGAGGGCGAGCAAGAACTCGGCGTTCGCTGCGTCGCGGTCGCCGTGCCCGACGCCCCGTCCCGCCTCGCCATGTCGATCTCAGGCCCCGCCGGCCGCATGACCGAGGCACTGGTCGACCGGGCAGTGCCCCTCCTCACCCAAGCCGCCAAAGCCCTCTCTGACGACCTGCGCTAATGCTGGATGAGGCCGCCGGTCGGGACGGGCGGAACGTGCCCGGTGGGCGGCCGGGTCTGGGCGAGGGCCAGGCCGACATCGACCAACGATGACCGCTGCAGCCCGGCCACGTCCGGGATCGGCGTCCACACCGACTCCGCGATGTCGCCGCCCGGCTCCGGCCGCAACTCGCCGCCGGTGATCCGGACCTGGTAGAAGATGCCGACGTTCTGGTGCTCGACACCCGCGTTCGCCTCGCTCGCGGGAATCACCCGGGAGTCCACGCCGAGCAGGCGCTCCACCACGGCATCGCAGCCGGTCTCCTCCGCGACCTCCCGGATCACCGCATCGAACGGATCCTCCGATTGCTCGACCCGACCGCCGGGAAACGTCCAGTTGCTCGCGCCGGTCAGCGGCGACACGTACCGCGCGACCAGCACGCGCCCGTCCTCGATGCACACGGCGTACGCCGCCAGCCGAAAAGTCACCGCCGCACCCTAAGCCGAGGCGCCGGTCACCCGCATGCGAGTTATCAGAGCTGGTACGTGCGCCAGCGCTCCGTCAGCGTGTACCCGAGGGACTCGTTCGCGCGCAGGCTGCCGACGTTCGCAGCAGCGCCGCCGGTGCTGAACCGCGTGATGCCGACGTCGAGGAAGGCGAGGATCGAGGCAGCCTTCACTGCCTGGGCGACACCGCGACGGCGGTGCGTCGACAGCACCGAGGTGAACCTGGTATCGCCGAAGCCCTCGTGTGATCGGATGGCCGTCGCACCGACCAAGCGGGAGCCGTCGAAGGCCCCGAACACCCGGTGCTCCGGCCACAGCGCGCGGACCGTGGCCAGGTCTCCGACCACGCGATGCGTCGCCGGCGTGTACGGGTAGTCGGACTCGTTGGACTTCTCCAAGGCGTGCAGCAACTCCGCCGACTCCGGACCCAGCTCCCGGATGCTCAGGCCGCCGGCGGTGGCTCGTCGTACTGCTGATTCGAGCAGCTCACGGTCCGGGTCGTGCAGGCGGACTGCCCAGGACTCGGCGACCACGCGGTAGCCGGCTGCCTCCAGCTCGGCACACCGCGGGTCACCTTCCTGCACAATCTCGTGATCGCCCATTCTGCGATTGTCAGCCCAGCTTGCGCAGCAACGGAAGGACGTCGGTGGTGAACTGGGTCAGGAATCGCTCCTGGTCCTGCCCCGGGCCGTGTACGACGAAGTGGTTGAAGCCGGCGTCGAGGTACGGCTGGAGCTGCTTCACGACCTCGTCGGGGTCGGACGCGACGATCCAGCGCTGCGCGACCTGCTCGATCGGCAACTCGTCGGCGAGCCGCTCCATCTCGGTCGCGCTCGTGACGCTGTGCTTCTGCTCCGGCGTCAGCGACAGCGGGGCCCAGAACCGCGTGTTCTCCAGCGCCTGCGCCGGGTCGCGGTCGTAGGACACCTTGACCTCGAGCATCCGGTCGATGTCCTCGAACGTCTTGCCGGCCTTCTCCGCGCCTTCCTTCACCGCCGGGATCAGCTTGTCGGTGTAGAGGTCCATGCCCTTGCCGGAGGTCGCGATGAACCCGTCGCCCGCGCGACCGGCGTACCTGGCGACCAGCGGTCCACCGGCGGCGACGTACACCTTGAGCGGCGTCTCGGGCCGGTCGTAGATGAACGCGTCGACAGTCTTGTAGTACGGGCCCTCGGAGCTGACGCCGTCCTTCGTCCACAGGTCGCGGATCAGCTGCACCGACTCCCGCAGCCGGGCGAACCGCTCCTTGAACTCGGGCCACTCCATGCCCGACACGGCGATCTCGTTCAGCGCCTCGCCGGTGCCGACGCCGAGCATCACGCGGCCCGGGTACAGCTCGCCCAGCGTGGCGAACGCCTGCGCGATCACCGCCGGGTTGTACCGGAAGGTCGGCGTCAGCACCGACGTACCGAGCAGCACCCGGTTCGTCCGCTCGCCGACCGCCGCCAGCCAGGCCAGCGCGAAGGGAGCGTGACCACCCTCGTGCCGCCACGGCAGGAAGTGGTCCGACACCGTCACGCTGTCGAGCCCGAGCTCCTCCGCCCGGACCGAGTACTCCACCAGCTCCCGCGGCCCGAACTGTTCCGCCGACGCCTTGTACCCGACTCGAATGCTCACCCTTAGCTCCCAAACGTCGCCTACGTCGTACTCCGATGACAACCGCGTGCGAGTCCGACTTTATGCCGGTGGTGTTTGACCACCGGCAGTCGGTCAGCAAGGATGTGGTCCCGGCGCGGCCCGCGCCTCACCTTCGTCGACCGGCCCCAGCCTGGTCACACGAGAAGGCAAAGGGACTTCCTGTCTCGGGCCGCTCGTCCTGGTCAGCCGCCTCGGACGGGATCGCTGGGGGATCGCGTGCGAGTGCGTGGAAGGCCAGATGACAGCGCACAGGAACTTCAAGCTGCGGGTCCGAGCCCGCGCCGCCAAAACGGGCGAGTCCTACACGGCTGCCCTCCGGCACTTCCGTCCTACTCCGTCAGGAGACGAGATGCCGGACAACACCCTACGAATTGCCGTCGCCCAGTCGACGGTGCACGAAGACCCGACGAACGCCGCCCTGCTCCGCGAAAGCGGGGCGGAGAT
Source organism: Kribbella sp. NPDC050241 (assembly GCF_044459685.1). NCBI lineage: Bacteria > Bacillati > Actinomycetota > Actinomycetes > Propionibacteriales > Kribbellaceae > Kribbella > Kribbella sp. NPDC050241. Next base: position 17,568 of record NZ_JBITJE010000002.1, on the reverse strand, counting down.
CCGCGGCCTGATGACGCAGGCTGCCGAGGCCGGTGCCCGCCTGGTGCACTTCACCGAAGGCGCGCTGTGCTTCCCGAGCAAGCGCGTGATGTCCGAGCTCGGCCCGGACGAGATCGGGCCGAGCGACTGGAGCAAGGCCGAGTGGACCGTGCTGCAGGAGGAGCTGGACCGCATCACCGCGCTCTCGGGTGAGCTGGAGATCTGGACCGTGATCCCCTCGGTGCACCGACTGCCCGCTCCGACCCGGCCGCACAACAGCATGTACGTCGTCTCCGACCAGGGCACAGTGGTCGCTCGGTACGACGAACGCATGTTGTCGGCCACCAAGCTCACCTGGATGTACACCCCGGGCACCGAGCCGGTGACCTTCGAGATCGACGGCTACCGGTTCGGCCTCTCGCTCGGGCTCGACGTCCTGTTCCCTGAGGTGTTCACGGAGTACGACCGGCTCGGCGTCGACGCCGTACTGGTGTCGTATTCGACCACTGGCTCCACGGGGAACGAGGTCGTGCCGACCCACGCCCGCGGGTACGCCGTGATGAATACATGCTGGGTGAGCCTGGCTGTGCCGGCCAATCCGGCAGCAGGTGTGATGTCGGGCGTGATCGACCCGCAGGGTGAGCTGGTGGCCGAGACGGACGGTGCCGCAGGCATCGCGGTCACTGAGCTGCACCGCCACGAGGCGGTGCAGGTCGGCCGGGAGTTCCGGCGCCGGACCCGGGAGCGCGTCGGCTCCTGAGGCCTCACACGTCCGGGTGCGGATCCGTTCCATATGCATGAACAGGCACGCGATTGTCAGCACCCGGATCGGGGACCTCACCCTGGTCGCCTCGGACAACGCCCTGGCCGGCGTCTACTTCCCGCACCACTGGGTGAAGCCGACGCCGGAGACCCTCGGTGAGCAGGTCGAAGCCACCGACCCGCTGCTGTCCGAGGCGGCCCGCCAACTCGACGAGTTCCTCGCCGGGGAGCGGACCAGCTTCGACGTCCCGACCGTCCTGCGCGGCGACGAGTTCCAGCGCCGCGTCTGGTCGATCCTCGAGGAGATCCCGTACGGCGCGACCTCGTCGTACGGCGAGATCGCGGAACGGCTCGGGGATCGCACGCTGGCCCAGCAGGTCGGGAAGGCGGTCGGGCAGAACCCACTGTCGATCGTCGTCCCGTGCCACCGGGTGGTCGGTAAGAACGGCTCACTGACCGGGTACGCCGGCGGCCTCAAGCGCAAGCAGTTCCTCCTCGACCTGGAAGAGCCGGTCGGCGTCCGGCTCTTCTGATGGGGTCCGTGCAGCTCGACAGGAGGTGTCACCGGCGGCAGGCATCCGTCACGCTCGTCAGGCCATCTCGGTCGACGCATTGAGCGGACACCTCCTGTCGAGCTGCACGGGCTCGACCCTCTAGGACAGGTCGCCGACCTGCTCGGCGTACCAGTCGAGTTCGACCAGGTGCTCGGCGATCTGGCGGAGGGTCCAGTTGGCGCCGCGGTCCTTGTCCCACTCGGCCGGGTCGACCGCGGCGTACCGCAGGGTGAACGTCCGCCCGAGCCGACGCAGGCGCTGCTCGGCCTCCTGCACGTCCTCGGCGGTGAACGGCGCCAGGTCGGCCGCGGAGGTGAGCGCGCTCGCATGCCACTCGTCCGGCTGCGTCGGTACGCCGGCGAGGAGCGCCTCGACCTCGGCCAGGTGGTCGACCAGGTGATCGGCGATCCGGCGGACGGCCTTGTGCGGTGTGAACGTGCGGCCGTCGTCGGAGGTGAGCGGTTGCCCGTCCCACGCCGGCCAGGTCGGGACCAACCGGAGCGAGCGTTCGACCGCCTGCTCCACCAGTACTCCGGGGTTCTCAGTCATGCGATCACGCTAAGGCTGTGATCCTTCGGTCCCGGCCGAAGTAATCCCGAGCCGGCGGGACAGCCCCTCCGCGTCGAACGGCGCGCGAACCTTGGCGTCGTTGTCGAAGTAGGTGTACACGTCCCGGCGGCGGCGCTTCGCTGTGGATTTCCCGATCGTCCTGCCGTCGGCCGGCGTACCGCCCTGGTGCCAGGTGCGGATCTTCGCGGCCCAGCGGTCGAGCGACTCGTCGTCGTACCCGCTGGTGTAGAGCTCGTCGGCGCCGTGCAGCCGGACGTACACGAAATCCGCCGTCACGTCGTCGAGCATCGGCCACTTGCCGGCCGTGTCCGCGCAGACCAGCGCGACGCCGTGCTCGCGAAGCAGGTCGATGAAGCCGGTGGTCTCGAAGCTTGCGTGCCGAACTTCGATCGCGTGCCGGAGCGGGAGGTCGACGGTACTCTCCAGCAGCGCCCGGCCCTCCATCCGCTCGTCGTGGCCTTTGGCAACTTCCGCCGCCTCCGCCGTGGTCCGCGGCAACGCCGCGAAGAAGTTCGCGCACCGCTCCTCGTCGTACCCGAGAGTCGGCGGGAGTTGCCACAGCACCGGTCCGAGTTTGTTGCCGAGCGCAAGGACTCCGGAGGCGAAGAAGTTGGCCAGCGGCGCGTCCACGTCGGCCAGCTTCTTCATATGCGTGACGAACCGCGGCCCCTTCAGGGTGAACACGAAGTCGTCGGGCGTCTCGTCGTACCACTTCTGGTACGACGACGGCCGCTGCAGCGAGTAGAACGAGCCGTTCAACTCGATCGAGTTCAGCCGCCGCGAGACGTACTCCAACTCGGCCCGCTGCGGCAGTCCCTCCGGGTAGTACACCTTCCGCCACGGCGGATACCGCCAGCCGGAGATGCCGACCCGATACGCACTCATGCGCCGATTATCCAGTGCCGCGACCAGTGGTCGGTGTGATGAGGTGTGCGGATGCAGGTTGATCGGGGCAAGTACGCCGACGCACGGACGCCATGGGACGACAGGGAGTGGCGTGCCTCGGCGTTCGCGTGGGTGGAAGCGCACATTGCAGCCTTGGGGTGGCAGGAGCGCGGGCCTCGGTGGGTGCGGGTGCGGCCGTGGTCTGTGATCGTGCGGTTCGAGGTGGGGCGGCGACTGTGGTTCAAGGCGAATCCGCCCGCGAGCCGGTTCGAGGCCGGACTGACCGAGGCGCTGGCCCGGTGGGCGCCCGGGCACGTGCTCACGCCGTACGCGGTGGACTCGACGCGGGGCTGGTCACTGCTTCCCGATGGCGGTTCCATCCTCCGCCAGTACCCAGGCGACGAACGAACGTGGGAGCAGGTCGTCGGTCAGTACGCCGAGTTCCAGCGGACCCTGGTCCCGCAGGCCGACGAGCTCGTGGCCCTCGGGGTGCCCGATGCACGGCTCGCCATCCTGCCGACGATCTTCGACCAGACCGTGACCGCGAACCAGTCACTGCAGCCCGCCGACCGCAAGGTCCTGGACGAGCTGCGGCCCCGGCTGCTCGACTGGTGCGACGAGCTCGCCGCGATCGGTATCACCGACTCGCTCGACCACGCCGACCTGCATGACGGCCAGATCTTCGCGCCGGTCGACGGACGCTTCACCTTCTTCGACTGGGGTGACGCTGCCGTCTCGCATCCGTTCTGCAGCCTGCTCGTCACGGCGCGGCACGCCGCCGGCAGCTACGGCGACGACATCATCCCCCGGCTGCGGGACGCCTACCTCGAGCCCTGGACCGCCGACGGCCATACCCTGCCCGAACTCCGTCGTGCCGCCAGCCTGGCCTGGCGTCTCGGATCCATCGGCCGGGCCGTGTCGTGGGGACGTCTCTTCCCCGACGCATTCGACGGGCCCTTGCTCGACGGCGACCAGGCCGAGTGGCTGCTGAAGCTGACGGACCAGCCGCCGTTCTAGTGTCCTGTGGTACGAAAGGCTGCATGTCTGTCACCGACAGCTTGACGCCTGCGGACCCGGTCAACGCCCTGCTTGACGGTGGCCTGCGGATGCTGATCACGTCCATGGTCGACAACGCTGGGATCACCCGGGCCAAGACGGTGCCGGCGGCACGGGTGCGGGCCGCGGTGCGCGACGGGATCGGGCTGTCGCCCGTGTTCGCGCTGATGTGCACCGACGACGCGATCACCACGTCGCCGCTGGTCAACGGGCCGGTCGGCGACAACCGGCTGATGCCGGACCTCCGTTCGGTCGCGCCGCTCGGCCCGGACCGTCGTGTCTACTGGGCTCCGGCCGATCAGCTGTCCCAGGACCACGAGCCGGTGGACATCTGCCAGCGCTCCGCCCTGCGGCGGCAGGAGGAGCGGGCGGTCGCGGCCGGGCTCGATGTGAAGCTCGGATTCGAGCTGGAGTTCACCGTGTTCAGCGGTGACGCCGATGATCCGAGGGCCGCGACGATCGGGCCGGCGTACGGCGTACTCGCCGCGCTGACGATCGAGGACTTCGCGGTCGAGTTGCTCGAGGCGCTCGATGCGGCCGGGGTGCCGGCTGAGCAGCTGCATCCGGAGTACGCGCAAGGTCAGGTCGAGGTGGCGCTTCCGCCGGCGTCGCCGTTGGCTGCGGCCGACCAGTCGCAGCTCGCCCGGCTCGTTGTCCATCGGGTGGCAAGGGCGCATGGGTTGCTGGTGTCGTTCGCGCCGATCACGGTGGCCGGGTTCGTGGGGAACGGGGCGCACATCCACTTCTCGGCTTCACTGGGTGGCCGGCCGTTCGGGGATGAGGGCGGTCCATCTGAGCATGGGCGGCAGTTGATGGCCGGCGTACTGGGTGAGCTCGACGGGTTGACCGGCGTACTCGCGCCTAGCGTGGTGAGCGCGGATCGGCGGGTGCCGGGGAACTGGGCGGGTGCATTTGCTTGCTGGGGGCCCGAGAATCGGGAGGCGGCGCTGCGGTACGTGCCGGGCAGCGTGACCAGTCGGCCGGGGTCTGCGAACTTCGAGATCAAGATCGGCGACCCGTCGGGCAACGCCTACCTGTCGGCCGCGTCCGTGCTGGCTGCCGCCTTGAACGGGCTCGAGCAGAAGGCGGTGCTGCCGGACGGCTTGGACCGCGACCCGGTGACGTACCCGGAGGCGGAGCGGCCGCCTCGGTTGCCGCTGACGTTGGAGGACGCGCTGACGGCGCTCGAGCGGTCGGAGGTCATTCGCGCTGCTCTGGGGGATGCGATTGTCGAGCCGTTCCTCGCCGTACGGCGTCATGACGCGAAATCGCTGGGTGAGCTGTCACTGGAGGCCCGGGTCCGCGCGCTGCGGTGGCGCTACTGACGCCTGGATCACATACGGTGATCCTCATGGCGTTGGCTGTGAAGGGGAGCAAGGGCGAGTCGTTCCTTGCGGTGGTCGTGGGTGGCGGAGCGGCGTTCGGGCTGGTCGTGATCACGTCGCGCGCGTGGAAGGCGTGCAACGTCGACGTCGCCGGCAGCGTCCCCAACGGCCTCACCCTGCTGTTCCTCGGCCTCCCGCTCGCCCTGATCGTGAACCTCGTCCTGTTCACCATCGTCTTCCGCTATGCCGGCAAGGCGTTCCTCTTCTCCCTGATCGCCGCCGCCATCGCCATCACCATCGCCGACCTGGCCCTCTTCTCCTGGCAAGGCACCCCCGCCACCGCCCCCGGCACCTGCCCCGGCAACGTCCCACCCTGGTGGCCCACCTGGATCCCGAGCTGACCAACGCCTGGCTCGGATCTGCGGCGTGGGACAGGGACCTGAGGTACTGCGGGTTGCAGAATGAGAGCTGTGAGTAGCCGGACCGACAGGGTGTCGCGGTGGTGGCAAGGCCTCATCGCGGCGGTGATCCTTGCCTCGCTGGTCATCCAACTCGTGCTGATCTTCACGGGTGGGGCGGACGCCAACTCAGGAGAGTCCGGCGAGTCCGTCGGGGTCCGGTTGTGGCGGCTGTTCAGCTTCTTCACGATCCAGAGCAACCTGATCGTGCTGGCTGTCGCGCTGGCCCTGGTACGGCGTCCTGATCGAGACGGGACGGTATGGCGCGTCGTCCGGCTGGACTCGTTGCTCGGAATCGTGATCACCGGTCTGGTGTTCGCGATCGTGCTGGCGCCGAAGCTCCACCTGACCGGAGCTGCGCTGGTTGCGACCATCGGGTTCCACTACATCTCGCCGTGGGCGACGCTGGCCGCGTGGCTCGTGCTGGGCCCGCGACCCCGGATGACCTGGCGCACCATCCCGCCCGCCTTCATCTGGCCGATCGCCTGGCTCGTCTACATCTTCGTCCAGGGCGCCTTCACCGACTGGTACCCCTACCCCTTCCTCGATGTCACCGACATCGGCCTCGCCGCGGCCCTCCGCAACGCCCTCCTGGTCGTTGTCCTGGGCATCCTCCTGTCGCTCGGCTTCAAGACCCTCGACACGAACCTCCCGACGGTCGGACGCGCACGCAGGAAGCAGATCCCGCCGAGCTAGGCGTCCGCAGCGGAACCGGTGCCCGGCGAGACCTTCAGAAGGCCAAGGTAGAACCGACTTCGGCGGTGGTGGTTGGGCCGCCGAAGGAGTCGGCTGCCTCGTCGGTCGCATGGGTGCGGTCGAGGAGCGGGCCGACATGGGTGACTACGAGGTGCTTGGTGTTGGTGCGGTGGGCCAGGTCGCCGGCTTGGAACGGGGTGTGGTGGACCGCCGTGGGGTAGGGGTCGTTGGCTTCGCAGAGCAAGAGGTCCGCGTCGGCGGCGATCGCGTCGAGGGCAGGGCAGGGAGCGCAGTCGCCGGAATAGACGAACGTGTGCCCGGACGACTCGGCGCGGAGGGCGTAAGCCTCGCAGCCGTGCTCAACGGCCCGGCTGGTCAGCTGCAGATCGCGGAGCTGCACCTGATGACCGTCCGACAGCGGCCGAAGGTCCAGTACGTCGCTGAACACACCGGGGTCCGGCTGCGCGAAGAACCCGGCCAGCCGAGCACCCAACTCCGCCGGCGCATACACGGGCAACGGCGATCGCGCGGGGAGTTCGCCGTACGCCAAGGCGTAGTACGCGTTGAGCAGGTCGCCGATGTGGTCGAGGTGCAAGTGCGACAGCCAGACGGCGTCCAATTCGGCCAGGGTGGTGTGGCGCAGGAGCTCGGCGAGTGAACCAGGACCCGCGTCCACCCAGACCTGAGCGCCGCCGGCCCGGAGGAGGTAGCCGGAACACGGGCGGTCCGGCTGTGGATACGGCGCGGCGGTGCCGAGGATTTTGAGCGTGGTCAGAGCTTCGCGCCGATCAGTTGGAAGATGTCGTCGAGCGCCCCCGGCAGGTCGTCGTGCCCGAAGTCCGGGTACACCCGGACGTCCTTGGACGACGTGATCTTGTTGTACGCCGCGAACTGCGTCGACGGCGGACACACCTGATCCTCGAGTCCGACGAACAACGTCACCTCGGCCCGGATCCGCGGCGCCAGATTCTGTACGTCGATGTAGCCGAGAGTCGTGAACACCTCGTCCTGGCGCAGATGCCGCGGATCCCGCTTCCGGAACCAGGTGGTGATCTCGTCGTACGGATTCGTCTCCAGGTTGAGATCCCAGGCCCGCTGGTAGTCGCACAGGAACGGGAACACGCTCGCGACGTACTTGATCCCTGGCGTCAGTGCAGCGGCGACGAGACTGAGTCCGCCACCCTGGCTCCACCCGGTCGTCGCCATCCGCGTCTCGTCCACCTCGGGCAGACCGGCGATGATGTCCGCGAGCCGCCGGGCGTCCAGGAACACGTGCTTGTACAGCAGCCCGTCCGGCCCGTCGTCGAGACCGTGCACCAGGTGGTTGTGCAGCGAGAAGCTGTTCGCCGCCTGCGACTCGGTCCGGTACCCCACCTGCTCACGCACATCCAGCGCGGCCACAGTGAACCCGCGCGCGGCGTACGGCAGCAGGTCGACCCAACTCGGCTGCTCACCGCCGTACCCGTGGAAGATCAGCACGGCCGGGCCCGTGGGTTCGGCCGGGCGAATCACCTTCGCGTGAACCCGGTAGCCGCCGGTGCCGGTGAAGTACAGGTGCTGCGCGGTCGCCGTGGTCAGCGGGAAGTCGGTCGCGTCGGCGAACTCGGTGTCGGGGTCGACCGCGCCCAGCTCGAGCAACGCCTTGTCCCAGAACTGGTCGAAGTCCTCCGGCCGGGGATTCGTGCCCTGGTAGGCGATCAGTTCGTCGTACGACAGCTCGAAGGACAGCACAGGCACTCCTCAGGGTCAGGGTCGCTTCATTCTGCGCGATCGTCGTCGTCCGGGGCAGTCCCGTCCCAGATCGTGTAACCGTGCGCGGCGTTCAGCCGGTCCCGCAGCGTGGTCTCCAGCTGCGCGGCCCGACCGGGACGCAGCCAGCCGACCGGCAGCAGGACGGTGTGGTCCGGCTGCTTGGTGCGCAGGACGATCGCCTCGCCGTGGGTGGTCTCGACCCGTCCGACCTGGGTGATGTCCGTCCACGTCGTCCGGACGCCGCGTACCTCGATGTCGCGGTCGCGCACCTTCGCGACCACCGGCGGCCAGACCAGGATCCACAGACCACCGAGGACCACCAGTCCGCCCAGGGTGAGGAACACAGACACCACCACGTCCGGCAGGCCGAAGGCCCACACGATCGCGGCAACACCGAGAATGATCAGCCCGGCGGCCAGGATCCCGAGGAACCGTCCCGCCCGCATCCGGTACGTCGTACGCATCGCACCAGGATCTCATCCGGGACCGAACGCCTGGTCAGAAGGCTTCGGTCTCCGACGTGGTGGCCGGATGCTGCCGTCAGTTCCCGGACTGGGACGGGTTGTAGGCGCAGGCGTCGTTCAGGTTCTCGGTCGCGCCCGGCGTCACGGCGGGGTTCGGGGTCTTCTTGGTCGATCCGCTGGTCGGCTTCTTCGTCGGCTTGTTCGACGGGGTGGACGCGACCGGCTTGGTCTTCGGCTCGATCGCCTTCGCGACGATCTCCTGCATCGCCTCGTACTTCGGGTTCTGGCCGGACGGGAAGTTCTTGCTCTTGTCCAGGTCGACGTTCGAGACGTTCGCGTTCTTCACCTTGAGCCCGAGCTCGATGAAGGCCGGCAGGATCTCCTGCGGGATGTCGGTGCGCAGCAGTTCCTTGCCGGCCTGGGCGATCTGCTGGTACTTCGTCACCAGGGTGGCCGGGTTCACGCTGTTCACCAGCGCGTGGATCGTGCAGCGCTGCCGCTCCTGCCGGGACGGGTCGCTCAGGCCGTAGCGGCCGCGGGCGAACCACAGAGCGTGGTACCCGTCGAGCTTCTGGTTCGCGCCCGGCTCAATGTAGCCGGACGGCTTCTTCGCGTTGTTCGCCCCCGGTCCGTCGCCGTAGTCGCCGCCGATCGGGACCCGGTAGTTGACGTTGACGGTGATGCCGCCGACCGCGTCGATGATCTGCCGGAAGCCGGCCAGGTTGACCTGCATGTAGTAGTCGATGTCCAGCCCGAGCGCCGCGCCGGCCGCGAGCTTGACCACGTCCGCGCCCTCGTTGTCGGTCTGGCCCAGGACCCCCGGGTGCTGCTTCGGGACGTTCTCGTACATCGAGTCCAGGTAGTACTCCGGCTGCTCGGCCGGGCCGTTCGGGTCGTAGTAGCCGTCCGGGTAGAACTTGTGCAGCGGCGAATCCTCCGGGAACGGCATCCGCATCCAGTTCCGGCTGAGCGAGATCAGCGCGGTGTCACCGGTCTTGGTGTCGATGCTCGCCACCATCACCGTGTCCGTCCGGACCCCGGTCCGGCCGACGCCGTCGTCGGCACCGAGCAGCAGCAGATTCAGCCGCGGGGTCTTCGCCCACGGGTCCTTCTTGTCCACCTTCGGCCGGGTCGCGCTCTTGGAGTTGCCCTCGGACTGGAACACGCTGCCGACCAGGTCACGCTGCGCCATCACGGTCTGCGCCGCCACGGTCGTCGGTACGACGATCGCGAAGCAGAGCAACCCGACGAACAGGGAGCCGGCCAGCCGCCCGGTGTAGGTCATGCTGACCGGGCGGATCAGTTTGTGCGAGGCGACCACGACCCAGATCCAGCCGATGCCGAGGACGACGACCGCGGCCGTCGCGATCAGCAACTGGCGGGGCGACACCGCGAACGCGAGGATCGAGTCACGCCGGGTCAGGCCGACGTACGCGGCGATCACGAGCAGGCCGATGCTGATCGTCAGCACGAACGCGCCGACCTTCTTCCGGCCGCCCATCACCAGCCCGGAGCCGGGGATCAGCGCGCTGACGAGGGTGAGACCGATCGCCTTCGACGCCGTGCGGGCACGATGCGAACGCTGCCGGGACCGGTTGGCTCTGGGCGCGGACCTCCGTCCGGCTGCGCGAGTGCTCCGCGACATGGCTCCGTTCCCTGATCGACGACGTGGCGACTGTCCACAGGCCGCGTGTGCAGCGGCCCACGGTACTTCAGACGCTCAGGTCAGCAATTCGGTTGACGTGATGCTGGCGACCCCCGTCGACGCACGCCAGATTACACAGACCCCGGCCGACTCTCCCAAGGTGGCGCCCCCGACACGGGCAGTGTTCGCCGGAACGACGAAGGCCGCCAGGAGTCCTGGCGGCCTTCGGGGGTACTGCGGAGGCGGCGGGATTTGAACCCGCGAGAGGGGATTACCCTCAACCCGCTTAGCAGGCGGGCGCCATCGACCGGACTAGGCGACGCCTCCTCCGACGGTCCCGCAGGGGGACTCGACGACGGCCAAGACTATCCGGTGGACCCTCCCGGCGGCAAAGCGGCCTCAGCTGTTCATCAGCCGGCGGGCTTCGGCTATGCGTTGGACTGTCTTCGGGGTCATCGGTTCGGGGGAGACGATCAGGTGGTCGACGCCGAGTTTCTGGTACGCCGCGAGGGCCTCGGCGAGCTCGGGGATCGAGCCGCTGAACGCGTTCTGATCCGGGTCCGGGACGCTCGGCTGGTCGGGGTCGCGGACGATGAAGCCGACGGTCGGCGCGACGGAGCCCGCCTGCTTGCCTGCGGCCCGGACCGCGTCCTCGAGCGTGCCGAGTCGCTCCGCGACCTTCTCACCGGGAGCGCCGTACCAAGCGGTGTTCCAGGCGTCGGCCCACTCGGCGGTGAGTCGCATCATCCGCGGCCGGTGCCCGGCGACCAGGATCGGGATCCGCCGCGCGGGTGCCGGGTCGAGCACAGCCTCCTTGACATGGTGGTAGGTCCCGTCGAAGGTGACCGTCTCGCCGCGGATCATCCGGGCCACGATCTCGAGCCACTCCTCGAACCGGCCGACCCGGTGATCGGTCGGCAGCCCGAACGCCTCGTACTCCGGGTCGTGCCAGCCGGCCCCGACGCCGAGGATCAGCCGCCCACCGGACACCTCGTCCAACGTCGCGGCCATCTTCGCGGTCAGCCCGGGGTCGCGGAACGACGCACACAGCACCATGGTCCCGAGTTCGACCCGGGTCGTGCTCGCCGCGACCGCACTCAGCAGCGTCCAGGCCTCGTGCATCCCGTACATCCGGCCGTCCGGGTCGCGGTACAAGAAGTGATCCGCCAGCCACACCGAATCCAGCCCGTTCTGATCAGCCGCCTCGGCAACCGCCCGCACATCCCGCCACCCCGGCATCCCCCCGTCAGGTCCGTCCTCGCCACCCAACGGAAGCATCACACCGATCTTCATGCACTCAACTCCAAGGTCCGACGCCGCTGATGCGGTCGACAGTGATGTGGGTGACGTACCCCGGCGGCACGTCGTCACCGGGCCGGAACTCCGCGTCCGGCCCGATGTACGTCTTCGCGAGCCGGCGCAGTACGTCGACCGCACCGCCCTCGGTGATCCGGGCGGTCCCCTTGATCACCAGGTACTCGGTCAGGCCCATCTCGTTCATCCGGCTGGTCTCGACCGACAGCACCACCCGGCCGTCGCGCCGGATGTTCTTCACCTTCTGGTTGTTCGGCACATGCGCGGCGATGATCTCGTCACCGTCCAGCCCGACGCAGATCACCGAGACCTGGGGGCTGCCGTCGGGGTTGATCGTGACCAGGTGCCCGAGGGCGTTGGACTCCAGCACGGTCCGTGCACTGTCCGGGATCTGCATGCGGCCAACGTACGCATATCGCGAGATCATGGCGATATGACGAGGCCGTACGCCGATCGGGCGGCCGCCGGGCGGGCGCTGGCAGCTGAGCTCGGCGAGGTGGCCGGGTCCGTGCTGGTGCTGGGCCTGGCGCGCGGCGGTGTGCCCGTCGCCGCGCCGGTCGCCGAGTCGCTGGGCGCGGAGCTCGACGTACTGATCGTCCGGAAGCTCGGGTTGCCGGGTCAGCCTGAGCTCGCGATGGGTGCGGTCGCGGGCGTCGGCGACGAGACGCACACCGTGCGGAACGAGCAAGTACTCCGGGGTGTCAACGAGAGGACTCTGGAGGCGGTCCGCGAACGCGAGATCCGCGAGCTGCGCCGGCGCGAGCAGGCCTACCGCGGCGACCGGCCGCCGGTCGACGTACGCGACCGGGTCGTGATCCTGGTCGACGACGGCCTCGCCACCGGCTCGACGATGCGAGCCGCGGTCGAGGCGGTACGACGACAAGGTCCGGCCAAGGTGATCGTCGCCGTACCGGTGGGTGGTCCGGACAGCTGCCACCGATTGTCGGCAATCGCCGACGAGGTCGTGTGCGTGTGGATCCCGCGGCACTACGCCGCCGTCGGGCAGGCATACCGCGACTTCGCACCGGTCGCGGACGACGAAGTACGCCGGGTGCTCGCCGAACGGACCTGACGACACAGCGCGGCGCCCTGGGAGGTGGCCCAGGGCGCCGCGGTGCTGCCGGCCGCCGGCTTCCGACTCGGCGGCCGGCGTCCGGTCAGCCGAGACGTGCCTTCAGGTGGTCGAGCTCGACCTTCAGCGTGGTCGGGACCGTGTCGCCGAGCTTGGCGAACCACTCCTCGATCAGCGGGATCTCGGCCTTCCACTCCTCGGCGTCGACCTTGAGCGCGATGTCCAGCTCGTCCTCGGTGAGCTCGAGACCGCTGACGTCCAGGCCGTCCGCGGTGGGCACCCGGCCGATCGGGGTCTCGACCGCGTCGGCCTGGCCCTCGATCCGGTCGATGACCCACTTCAGCACCCGGCTGTTCTCGCCGAAGCCCGGCCACACGAACTTGCCCGCGTCGTCCTTGCGGAACCAGTTCACGTAGAAGATCTTCGGCAACCGCGCCGCGTCGTGCTGCTTGCCGACCGTCAGCCAGTGGTCGAAGTACTTGCCCGCGTCGTACCCGAGGAACGGCAGCATCGCCATCGGGTCACGCCGGACGACGCCCACCTGACCGACCGCGGCCGCGGTGGTCTCCGACGACAGCGTCGCCCCCATGAAGACGCCGTGCGCCCAGTCCCGAGACTCGGTCACCAGCGGCACCGTGGTGGCGCGGCGGCCGCCGAAGATGATCGCGGAGATCGGCACGCCGTTCGGGTCGTCGTACTCGTCGGCGATGATCGGGCACTGCTTGATCGGAGTGCAGAACCGGCTGTTCGGGTGGCTGGACAGCTCACCCGAGTCCGGCGTCCACTCCCGGCCCTTCCAGTCGGTCAGGTGGTTCGGCGGCGTGGGTGAGTAGCCCTCCCACCAGACGTCGCCGTCATCGGTGAGCGCGACGTTGGTGAAGACCGAGTTGCCCTTCTCGATCGTGCGCATTGCGTTCGGGTTGGTCTTCCAGCCGGTACCCGGGGCAACGCCGAACAGCCCGAACTCCGGGTTCACGGCGTACAGGCGGCCGTCCGCGCCGAACCGCATCCAGGCGATGTCGTCGCCGAGCGTCTCGACCTCCCAGCCCTCCAGGGTCGGGTCGAGCATCGCCAGGTTGGTCTTGCCGCACGCGCTCGGGAACGCGGCCGCGACGTAGTGGACCTTCTTCTCCGGCGAGATCAACTTCAGGATCAGCATGTGCTCGGCCAGCCAGCCCTCGTCCCGCGCGATCGCCGAGGCGATCCGGAGCGAGTAGCACTTCTTCCCCAGCAGCGAGTTGCCGCCGTACCCGGACCCGTACGACCAGATCGCCCGCTCCTCGGGGAACTGGACGATGTACTTCTCGTCGTTGCACGGCCACGGCACGTCCTTCTGCCCGGCCTCCAGCGGCGCACCGACCGAGTGCAGGCACGGCACGAAGAACTCGTCCTCGCCGAGCTTGGCCAGTACGTCGGCACCGGTGCGGGCCATGATCCGCATCGACGCGACCACGTACGCCGAGTCGGTGATCTCGACCCCGAACATCGGCGTGTCCGCGGTCAACGGGCCCATGCAGAACGGGACGACGTACATCGTCCGGCCGCGCATCGAGCCGCGGTACAGCCCCGTCATCAGGGCCTTCATCTCGGCCGGGTCCATCCAGTTGTTGGTCGGACCGGCGTCTTCTTCGTCGACTGAGCAGATGAACGTCCGCTGCTCGACCCGGGCCACGTCCGAGGGGTCGGTGCGAACCCAGAACGAGTTCGGCTTCTTCTCCTCGTTCAGCCGGACCATGGTCCCGGCCTCGATCAGCTCGCCGGTGAGCTTGCCGTACTCCGCGTCCGAGCCGTCCACCCAGTGGATCCGGTCGGGCTGGGTCAATGCGGCGACCTCGGCGACCCAGGCCAGCAGGCCGGCGTGGCGGGTCGGTGCATCGGTCAGGTCGTACTGCGTGGCGACGGCTGGGAGGGGGTCCGTGGCTGCTGCGGGGGCGGTGGTCTCGGTATGGGTCGGGCTGGCGGTTGTCGTCATCGGCGGCTCATTCCCTCTCGGCTGTCGGGCCCGGCGGCCGACCGGCCCCTCGACGCTGAGGGGGGTACGGCGTCGGCCGCCGGGGTCTCCGGCGGTTCGATTCAGCTGGCTGGCGGTGTGCTCTCTCGCATACCAGTGTGCCCAGTGGGCGTATACCAGTGTGCAAGTGGTACTACGGTACGCGACAGACACAAGGGCTGTGAACCACCAGAAAGTGAACCCGGTCACAAAGTTTTCGCGACAATCGCTTTCCGGTGAACCTTGTGAAAATGAGAACGGCCCGCGCTCGTCGCGCGGGCCGTTGCGGAGATCTTGCGGCGGATCAGCTGGTCTGCCGCCAGATGTCGTTCAGCACCTGCTGCACGGTCTGCTCCTCACCGGGCGCGCCGGTGACCGCGACGCCGACCAGCCACCACTGGCCACCGCTGCTGAACGCGCGCGTCATCATCAGCGCGAACGGCTTCGTCTGCTTCACCGTGAGCCAGGTCCGGTTGTCCTTCGCGGTCGCCGGGACCGGCGCCTTGAAGACCTTGGTCCACTGCTGGTCGAACGACGACCGGTCAGCCAGGCAGCCGGCCAGGTCCTTGCACGGACGCAGCGCGATCCGCAGGTCCGGCGTGAGCCTCGGATTGCCCACGCCGTCATCGGTCTGCACCCGGCGGTAGACGATCGTCGACGACTCGCCGAGGTACGACACCGCCGGCGGCCGCGGCCAGCCGATCGCGAACGGGAGTTCGGCCGTGGTGATCACCTGCAGGTCGGTCCCGGCCGGGTAGGTCGCGCCGAACAGCCCTGGGCCGCCGTCGGGCCGGAGGTACGGCGCCGTCGTGACCTTGCGGAACGCCGGGAGCAGCACGGTCGACGGGAACGCGGACGGGCTGACCGCGGCCTGCGGCGCGGCGTCGGGCTTCTCGTCCTTGACCGAACTGCCGATCGCGGCGCCGACGGAGTACGTGACCGTGAAGACGATCAGCACGATGACCGCGACCACCAGGTAGATCCAGCCGCCGATCTTGCGGCGGTACTGCCGGGCGATGTCGATCTTCGAGGGCTTGGTTTGTGGTGCCACCGCTTGTGTTGCGGGTCCCGCTTGTGTTGCGAGTCCCGTTTCTGGAGCGGGGTCCGTTTCTGGAGCGGGTCCTGTTTCTGGTGCGGGTGCGTAGGACGGGACGGAGCCGTTGCCGGATGGCGGCTGGGTCGGCGGCTGAGCGCCGTACTGGCTGAGCTGGGTGCGGACCGCCTGCAGCGACTCCTCGTCGTTGCCGAGGATGCCGTCGAGCGGGTCGATCAGGCGCTCGGCGCCGGACTGGCCGGGGATGAGTTGGGTGATCGCGTACGGGCGCGTGGCGCTGAAGTTCGCCGCCCACAGCGGCGTCTCCTGCTGCGCGGGGTCGAGCGCGGCGTCCCGGCCGGCGCGGACCAGCCGGTCGCGCACCACCGCGTCCTTCGCGCCGGCGTCGCTCAGCACGAGCGCGACCACTTCCATTCCGGTGAAGCTGCGGCCGCGCCAAAGCTCCGCGAGCGGGTGATGCAACAGCCGCTGGTCGAACTCGTACCCGGAGATCTCCGGCGTGCTGTTCATTTGCTCTCCCAGATGGCCCGGTCCGCCAGCACCAGCACCGCCTGCTCCGCGACGTCCGCCTGGATCGGGCTGGCCGTGTACTCGACCTGAACGACGATGTCCGCGCGCTGCACCAGCGTCTTGACCGTGAACGACTCACCGGCCACACCCCGAACGGTCCGCGCCGACTTGGTCGGGTACTGCCGGTCCGGCACCTTGTCCATCGGCGACCGGTCGAAGGCCCGCTTCGCGGTCTGCTCCGGCCTGAACGGCGGCTGCCCGGCCCCCGCGTCCGCACCCGCGTACGGCGTGATCGTCACCTTCACCGACGCCGAGGTGAAGCTGCTCGACTGCTGCCGGCTGACCGCCGCCTCACAGGTCACCGTGGCGGTGCCACCCTGGTTCATGGTGATGGGCGCCGTACCGCTAGATGCCTTGGGCAACATCACGGACACGTCGCCGATCCGGGCACACACGTCGGCCGGCAACGTCCTGGCCGGGAGGATGTCCTCGGGCTCCACCGGTTCCCCGACCGCGTACCCGAACCCCGCACCCGCGACGGCAGCCACTCCGCACGCGATCGCCGTGCCCCGCACCAGTCGACTCGCCATACCCGCGACCATAGCGACGCACCGGTCCTTCCTGACCGATCAACGGGCCCGCTGGCCGGCCCCCTTCTGGTCAACCCGCCAGCCTCAGCCGAGCAGAGTGCCTGCCGACCCGCCCCCTGAGGCCGATTGGCCTCCACCCACCTCCCCCATGTATCGTTACTCGACGTTGTCCAGCGCTCGTAGCTCAACGGATAGAGCATCTGACTACGGATCAGAAGGTTGGGGGTTCGAATCCCTCCGAGCGCGCAAACAAAACCCCAGGTCACGCAGGTGGGTGACCCGGGGTTTTGGCGTTTCTGAGGGTGGTTGACCCCCACGGCTGACCCCAACGTCACTCGTCGTCCTGCTCGAACAGGAACCCGAGCTTGTCCACAGCACCCCGCTGAAGATCCTCCGCCACGTCGACATAGATGGTCTTCGTCGTGCGTGGGTCCTCGTGCCCGAGGATGTCCTGAATCTGCTCCAGCGGAACCCCTGGCTCCACAGCAGAGAGGCGCAGGAGTGTCGGAGGTCGTGGAATCGAATCCGCCGAACTCCACTCGAGGCACAGAGCTTGTCGAAGTGCCGATTGATGTTCCGAGGCTCAAACGGCGTCCCGAGGCTCGTCGTGAACACGTAGTCGCCCTCCTTCCAGCTTCGGCCAGGCCGAACCTCGCCCACCCCGCGCGGAGACGGCCAAGATTCCCCGTTCCCCAGAAGCGCCGGCATCGTCCGATGGCGTGGCGTCTGACCGTGGTAGCCCCGTCCCCCTGCCGCCCGATCGTACGGCCAGCACGGCACGCATCAAGAGCGCCGATGGCGTCCCTACGGGATCGGCAAGCCGACTCTTGACCCACGACGCTCTGCCCTCGGGTTGCAGCTATCAGACCTCCGATGTGGCTAGGAGGCAATC